>CAVTZA010000015.1:0-9006 GCA_963739085.1 uncultured Actinomycetes bacterium
GGTGACGGCCTTCAGCTCCGCCGGCCGCCCGTCGAGCTCGAGCTCGAGGCCGCGCGCGATCTGCTTCGCGAAGCCGGGCCGGCGAGCGCGGTCGCCTTCCTGGTACGTGGGAATCTCGGCCAGGTCGAGGATGTACTTCACGTAGACGCGGTCGCCGGAAGCCTCGATCGCGCTGTAGCGGTTGACCGTGAAGTTCCCGAGCGGATGCGCCTGCGCCGCTGCGGGAACGGCGAGCGCGGCGAGCACGCCGACGAGGAGTGCGAGGCGTTTCACGATGCGTACCTCCTGGCAACCGGGCTCCAGAGGAGCGAGAAATGGGGGTTCAGGCGGAGCGCGCGGGAGAACCAGTCGCGCGCCGACGCGTCGTCGCCGAGGCAGCGCTCGATCATCCCGCGGTGGAAATACTTCAGCGCGTCGCGCGTCCCGAGCCTCAGCGAGCGCCGGGAGTAGACAAGCGCTTCGTCACAGCGCCCGTTCCGATCAACGCCCAGGCCAGGACGTCGTCGGCCTCGATGCTTGGACGATCACTGTGCGCGCGGCGCGCGGTCGCGAGCGATTCGCGGAGGCGGAGCCCGTGGTCGACGTCGAAGAGCGCGGTTTCGAGCTCGGTCTTGACGCCGTTGGCGACGAGGAGCCGCTCGATCGCGCCGACGAGGCCGTATTGCTGTCGCGCGAGCTTTGTCCGGCTCTGCGCGCGGTACAGGTCGCCGAGGAAGCCGACGTGCTCAGGCAAAGGTTGCCGCTCGACCGCTCGACGCTGCAACGACGCTGCGCGGGCAAGGCGCCCTCGTGCGACCTCGACCCGGGCGAGGGCGTCGAGCGCGTACACGTAGCCGGGGAAGGCGGCGAGAGCGGACCTGTAGTCGCGCGCCGCGGCTGTGAGTCGGCCACCCGAGAAACGGAGCTTGCCGAGCTGCACGAGCGACCACGCGCGCGGCTCCGCCTGTGCGCCCGCGGCATCGACGGCGAGTTGCATCGCGGAGATTGCGCCGCGCCTGTCGCCGAGCAGCTCGCGGGCGTGTGAGACGCGAGCGTAGGCCGCCAGGCTCGGCTTGAGCACGGCCATGCGGTCGTAGGCGTGGAAGGCCTGCCTGTAGCGCCCGAGCTCCACGAGGGCATCGCCGATCACGCCATAGGTGCGGGCGGTCGAAGGTGAGAGGCGCTGCGCGCGGCGACCGAGCAGAAGCGCCTCGCGGAAGCGATGGCGCGAGAGGGCGAGCGAGCCGAGGCCGCCGAGCGCGTAGAGGTTGGCACGGTCGCGGGCGAGGGCACGTCGCAATGCGCCCTCGGAGCGGGCGTAGTCGCTCGGGTCGGCCGTCTCTCGCGCACGCTGCTGGTAGGCGAGACCGAGGAGTGCATACGAAGTCGCGCTGCCCGTTCGTCGCGACTCGTCGCGAAGGCGCAGGATCTCCGCGCTGGTGTTTCCTGGCGAGAAGCCCGCGAAGGCTCGCTCGGCGACGGCAGTTGGCGCCGAAGGTGTCGCCGGCTCCGCAGCCGGATCGGTCCTCAGCGCGGCGCCGAGAAGGATTACGAGCGCGGTCACCACCGCCGTGCAGGTCCCGATCAGGAGTCTCATTTTCATTTCCCCAGGGAGGCCCGGTGTGGGCCCGCCGCAACAGGCCCACACCGTTGCCGTCTGCCTCCTAGAAGCCTCCCGTGGGGCCGTGGTGCACGTGCTCGTAGCCCTGATGGGGCTCCGCGACGTACGGGAAGTTGACCTTGAACGGACGATCGTTCATGTCCACTCCGTCGCCGAGCAGGTTGTTCGGCGATCGGTTCGCGTCTCCGGCGCACTGACCGAGGCCCTCGATCAGGGGGCCGACGATCGGGCCGTAGCCGCACGCGAAGGCGCGCAGGTCGATGTCCGTGACGTCGTCCTCGAGCCGCCGGCCGTTCGGGAACCCGGCGAAGTCGCCCGCGAGGACGCCGAGCCGGTTGCCCTGGCCGACCGGTGCGCTGGGCGGGATGCCCGTGTTCAGGCGCAGCAGCTCGGCCTTGTCGTTCCCGGTGAAGTTGAGCCCCGGGACGCCGGTGAGATGGATCGCGACGAGGTCGCCGCGTCCAGTCTCGGGAGCGTTGTCGAGGACCGGATAGAGCGCGTTCTCGAGCCGAGTCACCTCTGGCTCGCTGTACTCCTGGACGAAAGCCTCTTCGTCGTCGGGGTCCTGCGAGTTCCAGCGGTCCTTGCTGCCCAGCGGGATCACGACCTCGTTCACGAGCGGGTTCGCGAGCCGCGAGACCTGGACCTCGCTGCCCGAGTAGCCGACACGCCCGCTCCTGCGGAGGGTGCGCACCCGCGGCCGCGCCGCGCTCGCATAGATGCCGAGCACTGCCTCGGGGTCGCCTGCTTCGTGCACTTCGCCGTCTCGGGTCAGCTGCTCGATCGGGACCTGGAGGGCGATCATGTGTGTGTTGAAGCCGCCGACGCCGTCCACGCCGTCCTCAGTCGGCAGCGGAAGGACGTGGAGCGTGTTGAACGGCCGCAACCCGGCGAGGTCGAAGATCGACCCGAGATCGACGAAGAACGGATCGTCGATCTGGCCCGCGAAGACCTTCCCGCCGTTACGCGGGAGGTCCTGCACGGCCGCCGCCATCAACGAGGTGTACGTCGGCGTCGAGCGAGGGCCGATGTTCACCGGAGGGGTCGGCAGGTTCTGGCCGAGGTTCGTCCGACGGTTTCCGTCACGCCTGATCAGGCTGTAGAACTGGGGTCGATTCCAGTCCGTGTCGGAAATCGTGTCGATCGGGCCGGTGTTGTAGAGGAACGTGTCCCCGTTCCGCGTCTGCGTGCGGAAGCGGAACTCGTAGACGATGTCCTCCTCGCCGTCGGCCGTGTTGTCGATGTTGATCTTGTAGGCGACGTCCTCGCCGAAGGCATTGAAGTTCGGCCCGCCGGCCGGCTCTTCGAGCGGGATGTAGTTCGCCATGATCGTGACCGTGTCCGGCTGATCCGGACTACGGAATGCGTAGACGTCCGTGTTGTCCGCGGCCGGGTCCTCGCTGATCAGTGGTGCCTCGCGGTGGCTCGATGCGCCGGCACTTTGCGGGCCGGTGCCATTGGTGAGCATGAATGCGAGCGCGAGAACTCCGGCAGTCACCGCCATGAGAGCGATGAGCGGAGTGCGTTTCCTTGGAACTGCAACTGCCATCTGATTCCTCCCTGACCCCGGTTCGTTTGGCGTTGTTCGCACGAGTGCGCGCTCCGGTTCGATCGACGCGGAGGGCCCGCCCGGTCGTCCGAGCGAGCCCTCCTCGATGCGTCGGTCTACTTGCCCTTCTCGTTCGCGAAGCCGGAGCCGGGGTCGGCCTCGTACGGGAAGACGCCCAGTCGCTGGCGGTCGGGGCCGTCGACGCCGTCGCCGAGCGGCACCTTCTTGCCGATGAGGGCGCCTGCGACCGCGCGCTCTGCGATGTCGACGACGTCGTCACCGAGCCGGCGGCCGTTCGGGAACCCCTGCAGGTCGCCGCCCAGCACGCCCAGCCGGCTGAAGTCGCTCGACGGGGTGACCGGGATCGACAGGTTGACCCGCAGCATGTCGGCGAGCGTCGGGCCGGTGTAGTTCAGCTTCGGCTCGTTCACGCCCGTCAGCAACACTGCGACGAGGTCCTTGCGGTTCTTCTCCTGCACGCCGAGGTTGTAGAGCTGGTTCATCACCTTGGCGAGGATCGGAGTGCGGTAGAAGCGAGCGAA
Source organism: uncultured Actinomycetes bacterium (assembly GCA_963739085.1). Classification (GTDB taxonomy): domain Bacteria; phylum Actinomycetota; class Thermoleophilia; order Gaiellales; family Gaiellaceae; genus DATFQE01. Next base: position 3,692 of record CAVTZA010000015.1, read on the forward strand.
GTACTTGTCGCGCGCCGGTGTCCACCGGTTCCACAGGTCCTTCGTCTCTGTCGGGATGATCACCTCGTTCACGAGCGGGTTGCCGAGGCGCGAGACCTGTGCCCAGCGCGTGCGGGCCTTGCCGCCGCGAACCTTCACGGCCTTCCGGTCGGTCGACGACCAGATGCCGACCACGTGGCTCATCGTGTCCACCTGCGAGATCGGGATCTGAAGCGCGATCGCATGGACGGCATAGCCGGCGAAGAAGTCCTTGCCGCCGCCCTGGTCGCCCGTGCCCTTGCGGATCGCGAGCAGGTCGAAGATCGCGCCGATGTCCGCGTAGAACGCGTCGTCACGCTGTCCGGCGAAGACCTTGCCGCCGTCGGACATGTCGGCGACGCGCGACAGGGCGAGCTGCCGGTAGTCCTTCCCCTTCAGCGTGCGGGGGCCGATGTTGTTCGGCGGGGTCATGCCGCGGGCGACGATCTGGGAGCGCCCGCCCACGACCTTCTCGACCGTGTAGCTCTGCTCCGTGTTGCCGAGGAACAGCGGGCCCTTCTTCGAGCGGAACCGGAAGCGGTAGGTGATCTCCGGCCGACCGTCGCCGGTGCGGTCGATGTGGATGTTGTACCGGGCTCGCGGCGAGAACGTGTAGTAGTTCGGCCCGGCGGCCGGATCCTCAGCCGGGATCCAGTTGGAGATGATGGTGAGGGTGTTCGGCTTGTCCGGGCTGCGGAACGCGTAGAGGTCCGTGTTGTCCGCAGTCGGATCCTCCGAGATCAGCGGTGCCTCCCGGTGGCTCGAGGCCTGGCTCGCCTGCGGTCTCGCGTCACGCGTGAGCGTGGCGAGGATCGCGGCACCGGCGATCGCCAGGACGATGAATGGCAGTTTGCGCATTGAGATGCGGCTCCTTTCGGGTCTTAGGTCGCCGCTTGTTCGCTCAGGCCCCCGCAGCCGGTTCGGTGATGTGCCCGAACCAAGCCAACATCACGGTCTCGGCGCTTCAGCAGGCTCCTAGAGTGAACCGCGTGTCCACGCCCCGCTTCTCTCCTGTCTGGCTCGTTCTGGTCGGCATCCTCTCGGTGCAGTTCGGTGCGGCGATCTCCAAAGACCTGTTCGACGAGATTCCGCCGGTGGGGATGGTGTTCCTCCGGCTGATCACCAGCTCCGTGATCCTGCTCGCCTTTTTCCGGCCGCGGCTGCGCGGTCGGCCGGCTCTCGACTGGCGGCCGGTGCTGGCGCTGGGGTTCGCGCTCGGCGCGATGAACTGGGCGTTCTACGAGTCGTTCGCCCGCATCCCGCTCGGTGTGGCGGTCGCCATCGAGTTCTGGGGCCCGCTGTTGCTGGCCGCGGTCGGCAGCCGGCGGCCTCGCGACTTGGTGTGGGTGGGCCTGGCCGCCCTCGGCATCGCCCTGTTCGGTGTCGGCCCAACCAAGGTCGACGCCGTCGGGTTCGGTCTGGCGCTCCTCGCCGGCGGCTGCTGGGCGCTGTACATCGTCTCGACGGCGGCCACGGGGCGCCGCTGGGCCGGCGTCGAGGGGCTGGCCGTGGCCAGCACCATCGCCACGCTGGCGATCGCACCGTTCGCGGTGGTGACGGCCGGCGAGCGGCTGCTCGAGCCTCGCCTGCTGGTGTTGGGGGCGCTGGTCGGCCTGCTGAGCTCGGTGGTCCCGTACAGCCTCGAGATGGTGGCGCTGCGCACCCTGCCGACCCGGGTGTTCGGCATCTTGATGAGCCTGGAACCGGCCGCCGCTGCCCTTGCCGCCGCTCTCTTGCTCAGTGAGTGGCTCACGCCCCTGCAGGTGCTGGCGATAGCGTGTGTGACGGCCGCGAGCGTGGGCGCCGCCCGCGCGGAGTCGGCCCCCGAGGCCGTCCCCCGCGACTAACTTACGCCGGCCTGCGTTACGCTTGTCTGCGTAGCCAGTCGGCCAGGAACGGCTCGGCGATCCGGTGCTCGCCGTCGGAGCGACTGACGAGCTCGGCTCTTGTGAGTGCCTGGAGTGCCCGCTGCACCGTCGACGTGCCCGGCAGCTTGTGCCGGCGACGATAGTCACCGCTCAGCGGGCGACCCGGCTCGGCGGCCAGAGCCTGGAGGACGAGCCGCTGTGCGGTCGGTGACTGGTCCCAGATCAGCCCGAAATGCGCGTGCTCGGCGCGCAGGACGTCGCCGAGCGCCTGCTCGAGCTCGGCCTCACCGGCGGCACGCCTTGGCCGGGTCTCCTCCCACACGAAGTAGCACAGCTCCTGGGTCGCGTAGGGGTGTCCGCCGGTCGTCGCGAGGATCGCCTGCACGGTCTCGAGGCGGATCCGCTTCCCGGTGCGCTCGAAGCTCGTCGTCACGTAGCTCTCGAACCGGGGCGGATCGATCACGCCGAGCTCCATCTGCCGCGCGCTGCGCCAGAACGGCTCGTTCTCGTCGTTGAAGATCCGCTCCATCATGTGGCGCTTGCTGCCCAGGTAGACGTGTGCGACCTCGGGCTGCTCCTGGAAGACCGAACGCATCAGCTTTGGGAGGTCGGGGTCGATGTCGACGACTTCCTGGAACTCGTCGAAGACGAGCGCCACCTTGCGACTGCGCTCGACCGCCAGCTGGCCGGGAAGCTCGAGCAGGCGCTCGAGCGTTGCGTCGACGTCTTGCGGCGAGTAACCGGCGTCGAAGCTGAAGGTCGGAGTCCCGGTGTCGGGGTCGATCGTGATAGTCGGCCGGATGCGCAGGTCGGCGAAGATGCGCAGCCGCTCGCGCGCGCGGAAGAGGGCGGAGGCGACGTTCTCGTAGATCGCATCCGCGAGCTTCTCGGCCAGCCGCTCTTTCGTGGGTGTCGTCATCAGGTTCACCTGGGCGACGAGGACTTTCTTCTTGACGACGTCCTGGATCACGCGCCAGACGAGAGACGTCTTCCCGTACCGCCGCGGGGCGAGGACGACGACGTCCTGGCCGTTGAGGATGTCCCTCGAGAGCTCGCGGATCTCGTCCTCGCGGTTCGTGAACGCCTCGTCGAGCGCGAGCGCGCCGTAACGGAATGGGTTCATGGTTCGAGCGTAACAAGGATTACGCTCAAATGCGTAACGCAGCTCTGCGTAATCAGCGGATGGTCGTGCCTGCGTCCCCGGCCAGCGCCTCGTCGAGCGCCTCGAACGAGGTGATCAGCGTCTCGCCGCCGGCGCGGGCGAAGTCGATCGCCGACTCGACCTTTGGCCGCATCGAGCCCTCGGCGAGGCCGGGGAGGAGCTCCTCGGCTTCCGCGACGGAGAGCTCGCGGAGCTCTTGCTGGTTCGACTTCCGGTAGTTGCGGTACACGGCCGGCACCTCGGTGAGGATCACGAGCCGGTCGGCGCCGAGGCGGGTTGCGAGCAGCGTCGAAGCGCGGTCCTTGTCGATGACGGCGTCCACGCCTTTCAGGTGACCGTTCCGGCTGACGACCGGGATCCCACCACCGCCGCACGCGACGACGATGGCGCCGGTGGCGACGAGCGCCCGGATCGACTCGAGCTCGACGACGTCGAGGGGGCGCGGCGAGGGCACGACCCGCCGGAAGCCCCGGCCCGAGTCCTCGACGAGCTGCCAGCCCCGGTCGCGCCCGAGGGCGCCTGCCTCCGCCTCGCTGTAGAACGGCCCGATCGGCTTCGTCGGGTCGCCGAACGCGGGATCGTCGGGGTCGACGTGGACATGGGTGAGGAGACACGCGACGGGCCGTGAGGCAGCCGCTGAGAGCTCCGCCTCGATCATCGCGCCGATCTCGGCCTGCGTCTGGGCGACCGCGAGATAGAGGGGTAGCGGCGGGACCTCGTCGGCGGCGCGCTCCTGACGGAGCAACTCGTTGCCGACCTGAGGCCCGTTCCCATGCGTGACGACGACCTCTCCCTCGCGAACGAGCGGCGCCAGCACCGCGCAGGTGTCACGCAACGTCGCGAGCTGCTCGGCTGCCGTCCCGCGCCCGAGGGCATTACCCCCGAGAGCGACGACCAGAGTCACACGACGCCGGCGTGCTCGCCGATCAGGCCGTACTCGCCGAGAACGTCCGCGAGCGTCGGCTCGCCGACCTCCTCCAGGCGATAGGTGACGCGGAGCGCAGGCACCTCGAAGTCGATCAGCCGGCGGAGATCGATCGGCGTCCCGATCAGGACGAGATCGGGGTCGGAGCGCTTGATCGTCTCGGCGAGGTCGTCCATCTGCTTGCGGCCGTAGCCCATCGCCGGGAGCAGGCCGCTCACGTGCGGGTACTCGGCGAACGTCGCTGCGATCGAGCCCACTGCGTGAGGCTTCGGGTCGACGAGCTCGGCCGCGCCGTTCGCCTTCGCTGCGAGGACCGCGGCACCGAAGGTCATCTCTCCATGCGTGAGCGTCGGGCCGTCCTCGATCGCGAGCACGCGCTTGCCGGCGATCTTCGTTCCGTTCTCTTCGACGAGGATGGGCGAGTTGGCGAGGACGATCTTGGCCTCGGGATTGATGCGTGCGGATCGACTGGAGGACCGCGTCGATCCCGCTCTGGTCGGCGCTGTCGACCTTGTTCACGACGCAGGCGTGCGCCATGCGCAGGTTCGTCTCGCCCGGGTGATAGCGAAGCTCGTGGCCTGGGCGGTGCGGGTCGACGACGACGAGGTGGAGGTTCGGCCGGACGAACGGCGTGTCGTTGTTGCCGCCGTCCCAGACGATCACGTCGGCCTCCTGCTCGGCGGCCTCGAGGATCGCCGCGTAGTCGATCCCGGCGAAGACGAGGTTCCCCTCGGCGAGGTGCGGCTCGTACTCCTCGCGCTCTTCGATCGTCGGCTCGGCCGCGTTGAGATCCTCGTAGCTCGCGAAGCGCTGGACGACCTGCTTCGTCAGGTCGCCGTACGGCATCGGGTGGCGCAAGACGGCCACGCGCTTGCCGTCTTCGCGCAGCAGCTGCGCGACCCGGCGCGTCGTCTGGCTCTTGCCGGAGCCCGTCCGCACCGCGCAGATCGCGACGACCGGCTTCGACGAGGTGAGCGCGGTGTCGTGCGGCGACAGCAGGCGGAAGCCTGCGCCGGCGGCGAGTGCCTTCGAGGCGACGTGCATCACGTGCTCGTGCGTCACGTCGGAGTACGCGAAGACGACCTCGTCGATCTCGTGCTCACTGATCAGGTCTGTGAGCTCGCCCTCGGGACGAATCGGGATCCCGTCCGGATAGAGCTCGCCGGCCAGGAGAGGGGGATAGACGCGGCCCGCGATGTCGGGGATCTGCGTCGCCGTGAATGCGACGACTTCGTACTCGTCGCGGTCGCGATAGACGACGTTGAAGTTGTGAAAGTCGCGGCCGGCCGCGCCCGCGATCAAGACCTTCGTCCGCATGTATACGAATTATGCATCTACACAG
>CAVTZA010000016.1:0-220883 GCA_963739085.1 uncultured Actinomycetes bacterium
TCTGGTCGAACGGGTCGACGCTCGCGCTCTCCCAGGCCAACCACCCGGAGCTGCGGGGATCGCTGGGCCCGTCTGCTCAGCCCGACCGCTTCCCAACCCTCGTCGACTACTACGCGGCGCTGGCGACGAGTGATTCCGTCATCCGCCGGCTGGAGGCACGCGGGTTCTTGAAGCCCGAGGACGTCGCGAACGGCAAGCTTCCCATCGCCGCTACTGCGGTTCCGTCGGCCGTCAACGCCGGCCCGACGCCGCTGTTGACGCTGACGGCAAGCGGCAGGACTCCGGCGGAAGCGACGAGGCTGACGGTCGCCGCTACGAACCAGTTCATCGCGGCCGTGACGGCGGAACAGATCGCGGCGAAAATTCCGAAATCCGCCCGCTTGCAGCTCCGCGTCGTGAAGGAGGCGGCGGAGCCGACGCTCATCCAGCCTCGGAGCAAGTCGAAGTCGATCCTGATCCTCCTCGCCGGGTTGACGGCGACGTTTGCCGCCGCCTTCATACGCGACAACATGCAGCGAGGGCGTTCTCGCCAGCAAGGCGGCCAGGTGACGGAGTTCCCGGTCCAGGACCCGCAACGGCGTCCGCCTGACGTCTTCGCTGTCTCGGAATCCGAGCCGAACGGCAAACCGGTCGTGCGGTCGCCCGACTCGGAGGTCGACGAGCATGACGGCGGATCCGAAGCGATTTCGCGCTAGGCAGCGCTCGTCCACCATGAGCATCCCGCAGGCGACGCTGACCGTGTGCGTGCCGGCTGCGACCGTTGCCGGTACCGGTAGAACGCCGGTGGACATCGGGGCGGCCTCGTGCGCGTGACCGGGGATACCGCACCGTCGAGCCCCGTCGCGCTCGACCACTCTCTGGTCCTCCTCATCGGCGGGTTCGGGATCATCGCCGCATCGGTTCTGGTCGGCCGCGGCGCGGCGATCGTCGCCCTCGCCGTGGCCTTCGGCATGGCGGTCGTCGCGTGGCATCAAGCCGTGCGCTGGCCCGCGATCGCAGCCTTCGTCCTCGGGGTGGTGCTCTTCGTGCCGATCGGCAGGTACTCGATCCCGATCCAGCTGCCCTTCGACCTCGAGCCTTATCGCCTCGTCGTCGCAATCGTGCTCCTGTGCTGGGTGGCCGCACTGCTCGTCGACCCTGCCGTGCGCCTGCGAAGGACCCCGTTCGACATCCCGATCGCAATCATCGTGCTCGCGGTTCTCGGATCGGTTGCGGCGAACCCAGGCCGCGTCCTGCCGCTGCAGGCGGCTGTGCTCAAGGCACTCACGTTCTTCGTCAGCTTCGTGCTCGTCTACTACCTGTTCGTCTCCGTCGTGCGGACCCGGCGCTCGGTCGAGGCGCTGACGAAGGTGTTGGTGACGGGGACCGCCGTCGTAGCTGCGCTCGCGATCGTCGAACAGCGAACCGGCTTCAACGCCTTCGATCGCCTGGCCGAGATTCTTCCGTTCCGGTTCAACGGATCGGTCGAGACCGGGCGGCTGGGTCTGACCCGTGCAGTGGGATCGGCGTCGCACCCCATCGAGCTGGGTACGCTGCTCGCAGTCTCGTTGCCCCTGGCGCTGGCGCTGGCCTTCTACGCCGGCCGTCGCTGGGCCATCCCGACGGGGGTGATCGCGGTCGGCGTGATGGCGAGCGTCTCGCGGACGCCGCTGCTCGTGCTCGCCGCCGCAGGGCTCGTCCTCCTCCGGCTGCAAGCCCGACGACGTCAAGCGACTGGTGCCACTGCTGGTGCCCGCTGGTCGTCGTCGTCAAGCTCGCGCTCCCCGGCTCCATCGCGACGGTGAAGAACCTCTTCTTCCCCCCGGGCGGACTCGTGGCAGAGCACGAACGCCTCGCGAAGGAAGCAGATCCGTTGCTCGCCGGCGGGCGCATTCGTCTGATCAGGCCGATGCTCGAGGAAGCGAGTCGGAAACCGCTCCTCGGCGAGGGCTACGGGACACGCCAGACCGGCTTCTTCAACCCGCTCCGAAACGCCCCGATTCTCGACAACCAGTGGCTGGGTCTGCTGCTCGAGGCCGGCGTTGTCGGCGTCATCGGCTGGATCGCGCTCTTTTCGAGAGCCGCGGCGCGCCTAGGACGGGCATCGCGACGGAGGGCGGGACCCGACGGCTGGTTGGAGGCAGGATTCGCAGCGGCGATCGTCGGCTTCGCCGTAGGAATGCTCACATTCGACGCGCTCACGTTCAGTCAGGTGACCTTCGTGCTCTGGGTCATACTCGGCGCTGTCAGCGTCGCTGCTCCTCAGCGATGCGGAAACGGCTCGGTGACGAACGGCTCGACCGACTGTCTCTGTTGGGCTCGCGGTCCGAAACGGACTGCACGTCCTGCGACGGTGCATCGACTCGGTGCTGTCCCAGGATTTCACCGACCTCGAGCTCGTCATCTCGGACAACGTCTCCGACGACGGGACGCCCGAGCTGCTCGCCGAGTACGCACGGGCCGACCCGCGAGTCAGGCTGAGCGCGAATCCAGAAAACATCGGCTCGCACGAGAACATGAACCGCGTGCTCGAGCAGTCACGAGGCACGTTCTTCCGCTGGATCAGCGCCGACGACTGGCTCGAGCCGGGCTGTCTCTCGCGCGTGCGTGCGTGCGCTGGAGGAGCGGGACGACGCTATCGGCGCGACGACCTATTTCACGGTTCACGCGGACGGAGTCAGCAGGTACGAGGAGTATCGGGGCGAGTTCCCGACGTCGGAGGATCCAGCGCGACGCTTCGAGCGCATGCTCTGGTTCTTCCACGCCGGGGACGCGAAGTACGATCCGATCTACGGCATGTATCGCCGCGACGCGCTGATGCGATCGCGACGTCTGCGACCGTCCGAGCAGACCGACTGGCTGCTCTGTGCGGAGCTCGCGCTCATGGCCCCGATCCTGCACGTGGACCGGCGGTTGGCGAATCGCACGCGCTCATACCCGGCGGCTCCCGATCGAGCCGCCTTCCGGCGACGGCTGGATCCCGCCCGCGCGACCGGGCTCGAATCGTCGGCTCGGCGGCTGTATCACGATCTCCTCGCGCTGGTGACCGAGGCGGACCTCAGCGAAGCCCAGCGCCGTCGGTGCAAGCGCGCTCTCCGCCGCTTCTGGGTTCGAGATGTCATCTCACGCGGCCGGTCACGCGCGGCCACGGCCCGGCACCGCGTGCTCGCTCGGTGAACGACGCCCTCCGCGCGGCTTAGTTCGAGACGGTGTCGGCTGAGCTCGGGCTTGTCACCTGAGCTGGGCTCGTCCGCGCGCTCGAGCCATGCTTCGCGCCAGTAGGGATAGATCTGGCGCGGGCAGAACCAACGGCCGACGCTGCGCTCGCCCGAGCAGACGACGCCGTCGAGGATGACGCAGTCGCGCGAGATCTTGAGCATGCGGCCGGTGCGGTCGTCGATGAGTCGCTGGACCCGGTCCTTGACGCGGTAGGTGCGCCCGCAGAAGGGCAGCATCTCGCGGTCGAACGAAAGCCGTCGATTGATCCCGTCCGCATCGAGCGTCGGCGCGATCTCCTCCGGCGGACGCACTCGCACGAGGTCGCCCGGCTGCAGGTCGAGCGGCTCCCGGTCCGGCTGGGTGCCGTCGCCGTGCAAAGGCGTCGGGCGGAGCAGGCCGACACGGCTCGCGAACTCCATCACGACGCCACGTGCGGCGACGCGAAGGAAACGCAGCAGGCCGTAGTTGCCGGAGCGCACCTCACGCGCGTACTGCCCGGGCTCGCGAAGCGTCGGCAGGGGCTCGCTCGCGCGGAACGCCTCGGTTGCCTGACAGCGCCAGACCTCCTGCTCCTCGCCGTCGAGCTCGCGTACGGTGCGGGTGCCCGCCTCGGCGAGCCGCTCGAGCTCCGGGCGGCCCTCCTCGGCCGCCGGCGCGGTGTCGGCGCCGTCGTCCACGCGGCGCAGCCAGGACTCCTTCCAGTAGAGCAGGCAGCCCGCCTGACAGCCGCCGTGCCCGGACCCGTTGCAGCGCAGGTCCTCGAGGTAGACGGTATCGCGCATCCGTCGGCTGCCCGTCGCCGCAATCGTGTCGCAGATCTTTTCCACACGGCGCGACACGGTGAAACGACGGCCGACGTGCTCGAGCATCTCGGGCATGTACGGGACGCCGTCGAGCGTCGCCTCGCCGTCGAGGGTCGCAAGAATCTCGGCCGGCGGCCGGACCTCCACGACGTCGCCCGGGCGCAGGGGCCGTCCATCCACCGCAGTCGTCCCCGGAGTCATGTCGCTTGATGATGGACGCCCCATTGGTTTGAGTCAACCAACCTAGTCTCTCGGCGCCTGGAGCGGGCGCCCGTGTCGCGCAAAGCCGCTACAAGCCCTCGAGTCGGTGGCTTGGCGATCGTGAGGAAGTTGGAAATTCTTGGAGAAAGAACCCGGTTCCGCCCTTCACAAAGTCCGGAAAATCCGCTATGACGTTTGACAAGCGTCCCTTTACTTCGAGAGGCGGCCCTTTCGATGGACAAAGCACTGCGGCGGACGGCCGTGATCTGCGACGATCAGCTTCTCCTGGTTGGAGGCAGTCGACGGCGTTCTCCAGAGGAACGACATCAAGCTTGTGGGAAAGGCCACGTCGACAGGCCATGCGCTGCGACTCGTCGAAAGGGCACGGCCCGACTTGCTCGTAACCGAGCTCCGGCCCGAGAACGGCGACATCGATACGTTGACACTCATGCGACGGTCGCGCCAGGCCGTGCAATCGCTGCGGACGCTGGTGCTCTCCGAGCGCGAAGACCCGCAATCGATCGACATGGCGATGCGGGCGGGCGCGGCGGCCTACGTCATGAAGTCGGCACACCCGGACGACCTCGGAGCGGCGGTGCGGCAGGTCTTCGGGCCTTCGCTCTTCCTGGCCGGCTCGTGGAGGCCCGCCCTCGCCGAAGCGCCGCGCGACGGAAAACCCGAGCGAGACCTGGGGACTCACAAGCCGCGAGCTCGAGATCCTCACCATGGTCGCCGAGGGCCTCTCGAATGGGCAGGTGGCTCAGCGGCTCTGGGTCACCGAGCAGACGATCAAGTTCCACCTCTCCAACACCTACAAGAAGCTCGGCGTCTCGAACCGGACGGAGGCGAGCCGCTGGGCGCAGGTGCACGGGCTCCTGAGCGGCGTCTGGACTGCCGCGTAGCGCAGCAGCGCCTGCTGCCAAGCGGACCTGAAACCGGTTAGTCCGACCCAGGTAGGCAGAATGGACAGGTGTTTTCGCCTGCGGTCGAGAACCTCGTCGCGCAGCTGACAAGGCTGCCCGGAGTGGGAACCCGGACCGCCCAGCGGCTCGCGTTCCATCTCCTGCGCGTGCCCAAGGACGAGGCACTCGCGCTTGCGGCCGCGCTCGAGGAGGTCAAGGAGCGCGTGCGCTTCTGCTCGGAGTGCGGCAACCTCACCGAGGAGGAGACGTGCGAGATCTGCCGGGACGCGCGCCGCGATCGCTCGGTGATCTGCGTCGTGGAGCAGCCCGCCGACCTGATCTCGGTCGAGCGGACGCACGAGTACCGCGGGCTCTACCACGTGCTCGGCGGCGCGCTCTCGCCGCTGGACGGCGTGGAGCCCGACGACCTTCGCATCGCCGGGCTGCTCGGACGTGTCGAGCGGAACGGTGTCGAGGAGGTCGTGCTCGCGACCAACCCCAACATGACCGGCGAGGCGACCGCCTCCTATCTCGCCGACCGCCTCCGCGGTCTCGTGCGGGTCACACGCCTGGCAAGCGGCCTCCCGGTCGGCGGCGACCTCGAGTACGCGGACGAGGTCACGCTCGGCCGCGCACTCGCCGGCCGGCGCGAGTTCTAGGGGAAGCGCAGCCCAGGCCTAGAATCGAGAGGCATGTCGCAGACCGCCTACGAGCCCGTCCCCGCCGTCGAGCCCGCCGAGCCGCGGCCGAGCGCGGGGACTGTCGTGATGAAGTTCGGCGGCACCTCTGTCGGCGACGTCAACCGGCTCAAGGACGTCGCGCGGCGGATCGCTGCCGCGCGCGAGGCGGGGAACCGCGTGGTCGGCGTGCTCTCGGCGATGGGGCACCAGACCGACGAGCTGCTCGACCTCGCCCACCGGATCTCCGACCGCCCCAAGCCGCGCGCCCTCGACATGCTCGTGTCGGTCGGCGAACGGATCACCTGTGCCCTCGCCGAGATGGCGATCGAGGACCTCGGCCACCAGGCGATCTCGCTCACGGGCTCGCAGGCCGGGATCGTCACGGACACCGTCCACGGCAAGGCGAAGATCGTCGAGATCCGCGCCCGCCGGATCCACGAGGCTCTCGACGAGGACCGCATCGTGCTCGTCGCCGGCTTCCAGGGCGTGTCCACGGAGTACGAGGTCACGACGCTCGGCCGCGGCGGCTCGGACATGACCGCCGTCGCACTCGCGGCTGCGCTCGGCGCCGATGCCTGCGAGATCTACACCGACGTCGACGGTGTCTTCACGGCCGACCCGCGCGTCGTGCCCGAGGCCCGCAAGCTGCATGCCGTCACCTACGAGGAGATGCTGGAGATGGCCGCATCCGGCGCTAAGGTCCTCCAGCTGCGCTCGGTCGAGTTCGCGCGCAACCACGGCGTGAAGGTGCACGTGCGCTCCACCTTTTCGGGCGAGGAGGGCACATGGATCCGGGAGGAGGACGAACGGATGCTCGAGAAGGCGATGATCTCCGGGGTCACGCACACGCGCGAGGAGTCGCTCTACACCGTCGACGGGGTCGCCGCCGGGCCGCTCTTCGGCGCGCTGGCCGACGCAGCCGTGAACGTCGACACGATCGTGCGCACCGGCGACGAGATCGTCTTCTCGGCGCCCGACGACGACGGCCGCCAGATCGCGGCCACCCTCGACGGGCTCGGCGCGACGTGGTCGATGCGCGAGGACCTCGGCAAGGTGAGCGTGATCGGGGCCGGCATGAAGAGCCATCCGGGGATTGCTGCGCGCACCTTCTCGACGCTCGCCGACCTCGGGCTCGACACGCCGGTCGTGACCACCTCGCCGATCAAGATCTCCTGCTACGTCGCGCGCGACGAGGTCGAGCGCGCGCTCGCCGCGCTGCACCACGCCTTCGAGCTCGACACGCCGGTCGCGGAGCGCCAGCATGCCTAGGCTCGGCGTGGTGGGCGCCACCGGCGCGGTCGGGACCGTCACGCTCGAGCTGCTGGCCGAGCGCGGTTTCGAGGACGTCGTCCCGTTTGCGTCGTCCCGGTCGGCGGGCACCGCCGTCAGCTACGCAGGGCGCGAGCTCACCGTCCTGGAGGCGACGCCCGAGGCGCTCGCGGGCGCGGGCCTCGACCTCTGCTTCTTCTCCGTGGGCACCGGCCCGAGCTCGGAGCTCGTCCCGCCCACCGCGGAGGCCGGCGTCACCTGCATCGACAAGTCGGACGCGTTCCGCCTGAGCGAGGGCATCCCGCTCGTCGTCGCCGGCGTGAACGACGACGCGCTCGACGGCGGCGGCATCATCGCGAACCCCAACTGCTCGGCGATCCAGCTCTCGTGCGTGCTCAAGCCGTTGCACGAGGAAGCGGGCCTCGCGCGCGTGCGCCTGGCCACCTACCAGTCGATGTCGGGCGCGGGCGACGCCGGCATCGAGCGGCTCCGCAAGACCGAACCGATGCAGGCCGACCTGGCCATGGACTGGAAGCTCGAGGGCGAGGAGTTCGACGAGGAGTACAAGCTCAGGGCCGAGACGCGGAAGATCCTCGGGCTGTCCGGGCTGCCCCTCCAGGCGACGTGCGTCCGCGTGCCGGTGCTCGTCGGACACGCGCAGGCCGTGTGGGTGGAGACCGAGGAGCGGCTCTCGCCCGGTCGCGCGCGCGCGGTCCTGGAAGCGGCGCCGCACGTCGCGCTGGCGGAGTACCCGACGCCCGGCGAGGCCGCCGGGCGGGACGAGGTGCTGGTCGGCCGGATCCGACGCGATCCGACCGAGCCCAATGGGCTCGCGCTCTGGGCCGTCAACGACAACCTGCGCAAGGGCGCGGCCCTGAATGCCGTCCAGATCGCCGAGACGCTCCTGCGCCGGCACGCGCTGGCCGCCTGAGCGCTGAAGCGTAAGCCGGCGCGGCGGTGTAATCACTTGTAGATGGGCCGGCCGCCGCGGGCGTCCAACCCTCACCACCACCCGCACCGCCAGCTGCCGCCGACCGCGCCAACTGAGCGCCGCGTCACCCGTGAAGCTTCATCCGGATCCCGGATTTACCAACGTGCTCAGGAACTACACCTAGGGCCGCTGCGGCACGGGAGCCGGCTGGAACGCCTCCTTGACGAGCCGGATCACCTTCGCGCGCGAGCCCTCGGCCACGGGCTCGAGGCCGCCGAGCTCCAGACGGACCAGCTCGACGCGCCCCGCAGTGCGGACGGTACGGAAGCCGAAGTCGGCCAGGAAGTCGCGTGGGAAGATCGTCTTGTGCAGCTGGAAGCGGCGCGCGAACGGCTCCTCGCCGAGGTAGCGGTAGGCGAAGGTCTCCAGCGCCCCGGCGCGCTGGTCGCGGGCATCCCCGATCGCCGAGAGGAAGAGCGACTGCATCACCCACGGCTTGGTCGCGTCCACGAGATACGCGCACGTGATCAGCACCGCGTCGTCCGACGGCGGGCCGGCCGGCAGCTCACGTGCGCGCGGGAACAACGGCGCCGGTGCGTACTGCATCGAGCCGAGCGTCCTGCCGTCGTCGTCGTAGTAGACCGTCCCCCACGCGCCCCACTCGTCCTCGGCCTTCTCGATCCAGCGGCGCTTGTTCATGACGCCGTTGCGGCGCGACTGCCACCAGACGCAGCTGTGGCAGACGGCCGGCGCGGTGACGAGGGTCGCGCCCGTCAGTCCCGTGACGCGAGCGCTCACGCCCGGAGTCTATGGGCGCGTAGCAAATGCGGGGCGGCTCAGCGCCTCGTGCTGCTACCCGCCCTCCTAAGGACGAGCTCGGTCGCCTCCGGTCGCGCGAAGAAGCGGAACGGCACGAACGTGGTACCCAGGCCCGGCGAGACGTGGAGGACGCCGCCCGGCCGGCGGTACACACCGCTGGTATAGCGCGCCGTCGGATGCGCGAGCCGCAGCTTCCCGCCCGGGTAGGGGATGCAGATCTGGCCGTCGTGCATGTGCCCGGCCAGGACGAGGTCGAAGGCCCCCTCCGGAAGGTCGTCCACGACCTGCGGGAAGTGGCAGAGGAGGATGCTGAGGTCGGCGTCGTCGGCCGCGAGCTCGCGCGGGCGCTTGCGCCGGCGCGACCAGCGCGCCCGCGGGTCGGAACCGGCCACGCGGACGCGCTTGCCATGCAGCTCGATCACCTCGCTCTCGTCCGAGAGCAGCCGCACCGGCGTGAGGTCGGACATCTCGGTGCGCTCGGCGAACGGGTCGCGGGCGATCGCGAAATCGTGGTTGCCGAGGATCGCGAAGGACGGCTCTGGCAACCGCGCCAGCAGCAATCGCAGCCGTTCCTCGCCGGAGCCACGCGAGAGCAGGTCGCCGGTGAGGCAGACGAGGTCGGGCCGGCGCTTGGCCGTCCACTCGACCGCGCGCTCCACTGCGACGCCGCCGCGCGAGGGGAGCCCGAGGTGGAAGTCGGAGAGGTGCGCGACCCGCAGGCCGTCGAGCTTGGCCGGCAGCCCGGCAATCGGCACGTCGAGCGTGCGCAGTCGCACCCAGCCGGCCTCGAACCAGCCCCAGGCGATGGCGGCCGCCGCCGCGCCTGCAAGCGGCTTGATCAGACGCTCAGCTTCTCGTCAACGGGCGCGACCGACACCACGTGCCGCTTGAAGCGCAGCTCCGAGGCCTCGAGCCCGGCGGCGACGCCGATCAGCTGCGAGAGGTGCAGGATCGGCATCTGGAAGTCCTTGCCCGTGGCAGCCTTGAGCTTGGACTGCCACGCGTCGAGCGAGAGGTGGCAGAGCGGGCACGGTGTGACGATCGCGTCGGCGCCTGCCTCGGACGCCTGCTCGAGCGGCTGGATCAGCTCGGCCAGGGCGGTGTCCTCGCGCGCCTGGATGATCGGGAACCCGCAGCACTTGATCTTGGCGGGATAGTCGATCGCCTCCCCGCCGCAGGCTTCGATGATCGCCTCGAGCGACTGCGGCTTGTCGGGATCCTCGAAGCCGAGCACCTTCGACGGCCGCAGGATCTGGCAGCCGTAGAACGGCGCCACCTTGAGCCCCTTGAGGCCCTTGTGCGCCGCTTCCTTCAGGCGCTCGTAGCCGTCGCCCTCTGCGATCAGCCAGAGCAGGTGCTTGACCTCCACCGCCCCCGAGTACGGCGGCGCACCGACGGCCTCGAGGTTCTGGTTCACGCGCGCGAGCAGCTCCTCGTCGTGCTTGAGCGCGAGGTTCGCCTGCCGGAGGTTGAGCGTGCAGACGTTGCAAACCGTCATCAGCGTCTCCGAGCCCGTCTGCTCGGCATAGGCGAGGATGCGTGCGTTCAGGTGGAGGTAGTAGTCGGGCTCGGCCTCGTGGATGTCGCCGGCGCCGCAGCACGTGACCGCGTCGAGCTCGTCCAGCTCCAGCCCGACCTTGGGAGCGAGCGCCTTCGTCGAGATGTCGAGCTCCTTCGCCGAGAGCGCGGCGAGACAGCCCTTGTAGTAGGCGACCTTCTTCACGCTAGCCGTCCGCCGGCGGCGGGTCCGTGTGGTCGCCGTGCTCCGCGCGGGCGAGCGCGCGCTCCATCTGGATGATTCCCTCGGCGCCGCGCTTGCCCTGCTCGAAGACGAGGTCGTGGAGCGCGCGGGCTTCGTCGACCCGGGCGGCGACGTGCGGCGGGAACGGCGGCGGCACCTTGCCCTTGCGTGCGAGGCCGAGCGCGAAGCCAGTCTGCTTCACCGCGGCCACGATCCCCTGCGTCTTCGGCACGAGCTCGGTCTCGCGGAGCCACCCGGTCGTCTTCGCCGAGGTGACGAACCACTTGGCGTGCTTCGCGCCCATGTCGTGGTCGATCCCCTGCGCGACCGACTCGGCGCCGAGCTTCGCGATCGCATCGCGTGGGTCGACGCCCTTCGGGCAGCGCTCGTTGCAGAAGTAGCATCGGGTGCAGTCCCAGATGCCGTGCTCGTCGTTGTACTGCACGAGGCGCTCGACCTGGTTGCCCTCGCGCGGGTCGCCGACGAAGCGGAAGCCCTTGGCCAGCGCGGCCGGCCCGAGGAACGCGGGGTCGGCCTCCATCGAGTTGCACTCGCTGACGCAGCAGCCGCACATGATGCAGAGCGACTCCTTCTGGATCGCGTTCATCTGCTGCTGCGACACGATCCGCTCCTTCTCGGAGATCTCGTCGTAGCCGGGATCGAGCCACGGCTTGACCGAGCGGATCTTGTTCCAGAAGGGCCCCATGTCGACCACGAGGTCCTTCACGATCGGCAGGTTGCCCATCGCCGAGATGACCGGCACGTGGCCGGCCTCCACGATCGGCTGCATGCGCTCCTTGCACGCGAGCACCGCCCGGCCGTCCATGCGCATCCCGCACGAGCCGCAGATCATCATGCGGCAGCTCTTGCGGAATGCGAGCGTCCCGTCGTGCTTGTCCTTGATGATGTCGAGCACGTCGAGCAGGCACGCCCACTCGGGAGCGTCGACCTCGAACTCCTCGAGCTTGCGCTCGCCGCTGCGCGAGTCGTAGCGCCAGATCTTCAGAGCAACGTCCACCTAGTAGGTCCTCTCCTGTGGCAGGTACTTGGTAAAGGTGACGGGCTTCCAGTCGAGCTCGATCTTGCCGTCGACGAGGCGGGTCAGCGTGTGCTTGAGGTAGTTCTCGTCGTCGCGGTCGGGGTAGTCGTGGGGCCGGGCATGGGCACCCCGGCTCTCCTTGCGCTCGATGCCGGCGGGGATCATGCACTCGGCAAGGTCGAGCAGGAAGCCGAGCTCGAGCGCCTGGGTGACGTCGTTGTTGAAGAGCGTGCCCTTGTCCTCGACGACCACGTTCTCGTAGCGGTCGCGCAGCTTGGCGACGATCTTTCCCTGCTTCTTCATCTGGTCCTCGCGTCGGAAGACGCCGAAGTTCTCGTGCATCGAGGATGCGAGCTCGTCGCGGATCGCCCAGGGCCGTTCGCCCTTCGTCCGCTTGAGCAGTGCCTTGAGCTCGCGCTCGGCGTCCGTCTGCTGGGACTCGGGCACCGCGACCGTCGTGTGTGTCAGCGCCCAGTCGGCCGCGTGCTGCCCGACGCGGCGGCCGTAGGTGATCGTCTCCATGAGCGCGTTGCCGCCGAGCCGGTTCGCGCCGTGCACCGACACGCATGCGCACTCGCCGACAGCGTAGAGGCCGGTCAGCTCCGTCTGGCCCCAGACGTCCGTGTCAACGCCGCCCATGTGGTAGTGCGCTCCCGGCCGAACCGGGATGGGCTCGTGGATCGGGTCGATCAGGGCGTAGGTCATCGACAGCTCGCGCGTCCCGTGCAGGCGCTCGATGATCCGCTCGGCGCCGAGATGCCTCAGGTCGAGGAGGACGCTGCCGTCCACGCCACGCCCCTCGTCGATCTCGGTCTGCTCGGCGCGCGAGATGACGTCGCGGCTCGCCAGCTCCATGGCATTCGGCGCGTAGTCCTTCAGGAAGCGCTCGCCCTCGGAGTTGAGCAGGTACGCGCCCTCGCCGCGGCACCCTTCCGTGATCAGGATCCCCGTCGGCGACAGCGTCGTCGGATGGAACTGCATCATCTCCATGTCCTTGAGCGGCACGCCCGCCTGGAGCGCGAGCGACATCCCGTCGCCGGTGCACGCATAGGCGTTCGTCGTGCCGACGTAGAGGCGGCCGGCGCCGCCGGTGGCGAGCACGACGGTCTTGGCGCCGATCGTCTTGATGCCGCCGTTGAGCACATCCCAGGCGATCACGCCCTGGCAGCGGTCGTCGTCGACGACGAGCTTCCACGCGAAGTACTCCTCGTAGGCCGGGATGTCGCGCTTCATCACCTGCTCGTAGAGCACGTGGACGAGCACGTGGCCGGTGATGTCCGCCGCGTAGGCCGTCCGGGGCTCGCCGGCGGCGCCGAAGGGCCGCTGGGCGATGCGGCCGTCGTCGGTGCGCGAGAAGACGGCGCCCCAGTTTTCGAGCTGGTAGACGTCGTCGGGCGCCTCCCAGCAGAGGATCTCGATCGAGTCCTGGTCGCCGAGGTAGTCCGATCCTTTGACGGTGTCGAACGTGTGCTTCTCGGGGTCGTCCTCGGACGCGTTCCCGAGCGCTGCGTTGATGCCGCCCTCGGCCGCCCCGGAGTGGCTGCGGACGGGGTGGATCTTCGAGAGAAGCGCGACGTCGGCACCCGAGTCGTGTGCCTCGATTGCGGCGCGCATCCCGGCGCAGCCGGCACCAACGACGAGCACGTCGTGTACGGCTTCCACTGCGAAGGACGCTACCTGAACGACTTCGTGTGAGGCGTCGTTACAAACTGTGCGTGAGAGCGCTTGGCGGCGGCGATCGCTCGGCGGACAGTCCGGGCGATCGCCGCCGCTGCCGGAGCGCTCAGTGCGAGCAGGAGGGCAGCGGCAAGCGCCGCCCTCCTGCTGGTGGTCGCCGTGCTCAGCGCTTCTTGCCTCGGCTCAGCACGAGGCTGACCTTGGCGCCGGCCCTGAGCCTGGCGCCCGCGCGAGGCGCCTGGGCGACGACCCGACCGCGGGCGACGGAGGCCGAGTAGACGCGCCGCACCCGACCGGTAGCGCAGCCGCGGCGACGAATCGCCCGGCGGGCCGCCGCCATCGTCTTCGACTTGACGTTGGGGACGACACAGCGCCTGGCCGTGCGAACCCTCGACGTGGCATCCGACGTGGCACCGGCCAAGCCGCCGGGGTTGGTCGCCGTGACCACCACTCGGAGCCGTTTCCCCAGGTGCGCGGCGGTGACGCGAATGACCGGAGCCGCCTCGCCCGGAAGATCCGAGCAGACGACCTCGACCGCGTCACAGGCCTGCCATTGGTAGGTCAGCGACAGCGGCCCGGTCCCGCTCCACTCCCCCGCAGTCGTGACCAGAATCGAGCCCGGGCGCGCCGGGCCACTCACCATCGGCACCGTCACGTTGATCGGCGGTGCCGCCGCGACCGGCGGCGTGGTGCCTGAGAACTCGACCGTCGTTCCCGCAGCGCTGGTCGCCGTCACACGGACGAAGAACCTCCAGCCCACGTCGCCGCTCGAGAGCCTGTACGTGCTCGACGCGGCGCCCGGAATGAGCTCGCAGCGCTCGAAGTCGCGGTCACAGCGCCCCCATGTACGAGCGAGCGTGACGGGCAAGCCGCTGACCCAGACACCGTCCGAGGCCGACAGGGTTTCGCCGTCGCGTGGAACGCCGGAGATACTGGGATGGGTAGTCGCATAGGGGGGCTCGGGCGGCGGGGCGTTCCGGTTCCAGACCAGAGTGAACTCACCGGTCGCGCCCTCGAACCCGGCGACTGCCACGGAATAGACCGTCCCGGCCGTCGCCTCGAAGCTGACCCTGCTCGACAGGCCGCAGGCATCGTCGTTGCTCGCGACTTCGGTGAGCTGCGCCAACTGAGAGCCTGTGTAGACAGCGAGCACGCTGTCATAGCTCGCCCCGCAGGTCTCGAACGTCGCCCAACCGCTCGACGGGGCCGTCCACCTGTACCAGACCGACGAATAGCCGTACCCGTCGAAATGATCCGGCTCGTCCGCCTCCATCGACGCGCCCGTGGTGAGCCCCGCACTGCTCCCTGCGTCACCGGCGACCCCGACGGCGTCGTCGAAGTCGTCGTTCGGGGGCGAGAGGCGAAGGTCGAGCTCGACGTCACCCGAGTCGCCGCCCACGCCGTCGACCGCGATTCGATATGTCGCGCCGACGGCCGCCTGGAACGTGACCCTGCTCTGCGAGCCGCAGGCGTTGTCGTTGGCGGCCACCTGGGTGAGCGCGTCCACGGCTGCGCCGGTGTACACCGCGAGGACCGTGTCCAGCATTGGAGTCGCACAGGTGGACACGGTGGTGCGACCCGCGGCCGGGGCGGTCCACTCGTACCAGATCGAGGCACCGCCGGCCTCGCCAGCGTGGTTCGGCTCACCGGGCTCCTTCGTGGCCTGGTCGTTGCTGCCCGAGACGAACAGCTGCCGACCGGACAGCGTTTGGGCGGCCGAGAATGCGTCGTTGGCGGGTGCGGCGCGCGCGGGACCGCTCAGCCAACAGGCACCGGCGACAGCAAGGAAGGCGATTGCGACGCGCGCCGAGATCGTCGGGTTCAACATGGGTTTCTCCTCTCACTGGGTTGCGCCACCACCCAAGGCACGGACGAGGACGGCGCGTGCTGCGCGCTGCGGAACCCCTCCGCTTCCCAGTGAGGCTCGTGGCCCTCTCGACGAAAGGCCTCGACCACTGCCAGGTAGCGGCCCGCCTCGGCCGCAAGCAGCGTCCCGTCCGCTGTCTCGGGTGGTTGCATGCATGTGAGGCTGAGCCGCACCGCTCACACGCGACTCACACGCGGCTCACGCGCGGCCTGTACTCACCCGCCACGAGGGTGTAGAAACGCCCTATGCCAACCGTCGAGGTCCGCCTGCTCGGACCGCTCGAGGTCGGCGTTTCCGATCGCCGCCTCGAGCTGCGACGCCAGAAGCAACGCGCCTTGCTTGCGCTGCTCGCCCTGCGCGCGGGCGAGGTGGTCTCCACCGACCGGCTCGTCGAAGAGCTCTGGGGCGGCGAGCCGCCCAAGGCCGCGCTCGGCTCGCTCCAGAACCTCGTCTCGGAGCTGCGCAAGGCGCTCGGCCCGGAGCTGATCGTCACGCGCCCGCCCGGCTACGTGCTCGTCCTCGATCGTGACCGTGTCGACGCGCATCGTTTCGAACGGCTCGCGGTCGCAGCGCTGGAGTCGGAGCGCCCGGATACACGGGCCGGCGCGTTGCGGGAAGCCCTGGCGCTCTGGCGCGGGCCGCCGCTGGCCGACCTCGCCTTCGAGTCGTTCGCTCAGGCTGAGATCTCGCGGCTCGACGAACTCCGGACGGGGGCGCGCGAGGAGCTGTTCGCTGCCGAACTGGAGCTCGGGCATCACGCGCGCCTCGTCGCGGAGCTGGAGGCGTTCGTCGCCGAGCATCCGCTACGGGAGCGTCCGCGCGGTCAGCTCATGCTTGCGCTCTACGGCTCCGGGCGCCAGGCGGACGCGCTCGAGGCCTACAGGCAGGCACGCGAGACGCTCGTCGAGGAGCTCGGCATCGACCCGTCGTCCGAGCTGCAGCAGCTCGAGCAGGCGATCCTGCGCCATGACTCGTCGCTCGACCGGGAGCTTCGGGCGGCACCGGTGCAGCGGGAGCCCGAGCGACGAAAGACGGTCACGCTCCTCTTCGCCGACATTGTCGACTCGACCGAGCTCGGGGTTCAGCTCGACCCGGAGGTTCTACGGAGCCTCATGAGTCGCTACTTCGAGGCCGTCAGGTCGATAGTCGACCGCCACGGCGGCATCGTCGAGAAGTTCATCGGCGACGCGGCCATGGCTGCCTTCGGCATTCCGACGTCGCACGAGGACGACGCGCTTCGTGCGGTCCGAGCCGCGAGCGAGCTCCGCACCGCGCTCGCCGGCCTCAACGCGGAGCTCGGCTCCGAACACGGCGTCGAGCTCCAGTTCAGGATCGGCGTCAACACCGGTGAGGTGCTCGTCGCCGACCCCGGCTCCGGGGAGGCGTTCGCGACTGGGAAGGCGGTCAACCTCGCGATGCGGCTTCAGCAGCACGCTGCGCCAGGCGAAATCCTGCTCGGGGAAACGACCTTCCGCCTGCTTCGCGACGTCGTCGAGGCCGAACCGGTGCCGCCGCTCGAGCTCGGCCCGCTCGGAAGGACCAGTGCGTTTCGACTGCTCGGCGTGGGCGACATCGCCCGCCCGCTCGGCGCGGCGCCGCTCGTCGATCGGGAGGAAGAGCTCGCGTCGCTGCACGCCGCCTACACCCAGGTGCGAGACGAACGTCGAAGCCGGGTCGTGACTGTGCTCGGCGAGGCCGGTGTCGGGAAGACGCGCCTCGCGGCCGAGCTCACGAACGCGCTCCAAAGCGAGGCGACCACGCTTTCGGGGCGCTGCGTCTCGTACGGAGAGGGAGCCACCTACCTCCCACTCGCCGAGATCGTGCGTCAGGCGATCCCACGGCGAACCAAGAGGAAGGTCGCACTGCTGCTCACGGGCGACGAGCATGCCGAGCTCGTCGCGCACCAGATCGCGCAGTTGACCGGCGAAGCCGAAGGAGCAGGAACTCCCGGAGAGGTGTTCTGGGCGGTCCGGCGGTTCCTCGAGACGATGGCGGTGGAGCGCCCGCTGATCGTGGTGCTGGAGGACGTCCACTGGGCCGAGCCGACGCTGCTCGATCTGGTCGAGTACCTCGGTGACTGGGTGTCGGAGGCGCCGCTGCTCGTGCTCTGCCTGGCGCGGCCCGAATTGGTCGAGGAACGGCCCGGTTGGGGCGGCGGCCACCAGTCGATTGCGCTCGAGGGGCTCTCGCGCGAGGAGACAGGACAGCTTGTCGGCGCGATCGCCGGCGAGCTTGGCGAGGAGCCGCGCAACCGAGTCGTCGAGACCGCCGAAGGCAACCCGCTCTTCGTCGAGCAGCTGCTGGCGTACGTGGACGAAGTCGGCCCTGACGCGCTTCGCTCGGTGCCCCCCACGGTCGAAGCGCTGCTGGCCGGACGGCTCGACCGGCTCGACTCCGACGAGCGCGGTGTGCTCGAGCGAGCGGCCGTGGCCGGCAAGGACTTCTCCCTCGAAGCCGTCCTTCATCTGTCTCCCCCCGACGAGGTCGCCGGCGTCCACGAATGCCTCTCGGGGCTCCGCCGGAAAGGGCTGTTGATCACCGTTGCCGAACGTGAGCCCGACTATCGCTTCCACCACGCGCTCGTCAGAGACGTCGCCTACGCGGGCATCACAAAGGAACTCCGAGCGGATCTCCACGAGCGCTATTCGGCCTGGCTCGAGCGACGCACGGAGGGGGTGGACGAGATCGTCGGCTACCACCTGGAGCAGGCCCACCGGTACCGCGCCGAGCTCCGACCCAGGGATCCGAAGCTGCCGGGCCTCGCCCAACGGGCCGGAACGAGGCTCGCCGCGGCGGGAATCCGGGCGTTCAAACGAGCCGATTCACCCGCGGCGCTGAACCTGCTCGGCCGCGCAGCACCGCTCCTCGCAGACGACGAGCCCCTGAGAGCCGAGGTCCTCTGCGAGCTCGGCGTCGTTCAGCGTTCGCTCGGCCAGCTCGACGCCGGCGCGAGGAGCTTCACCGAGGCGATCGACGCTGCCGACGAGGCCGAGAACCGAGCTCTCGGTCTGCGAGCCCGGGTCGAGCTCGCTCACCTGCGAAGCCTCACCGACCGTGACGCCGACGTCGAGGAGCTGCTGGGACTGGCCCGCGAGGCGATTCCGCTGTTCGATGAGCTTGGAGACGACCGCGCGCTGGGCCGCGCGTGGCGTCAGATCGGGTACCTGCGCGGTGCCATGCAGGGTCGGTGCGCCGAGTGGCTTGAGGCGTCGGAGCGGGCGCTGGTGCACTACCGGCGATCCGGATGGTCCGACTCCGGCTGCCTGTCGGAGCTCGCGGCAGCGCTCTTCTACGGGCCGATGCCGGTGCCCAGGGCAGTCGAGCGCTGCGTGGAGGCTCTCGCGGAGACGAGCGAGCGCAGCGGCCGCGCGCACGTGCTGGTCTACCTCGCCGGTCTTCATGCGCTCGCCGAGCGGTTCGAGGAGGCATTCGAAGCGCTCGACGAGGGCGAGGCGATCCTCCGGGAGCTCGGCGAAACCTATGCCCTGGCCAACAACAGCGGCCGCATCCGCGGTCGGATTCACCGCCTGAGCGGAGATCCGCAGCGGGCCGAGCAGACGTTCCGCAGCTGCTGCGAGATATTCGAGCGGGCCCACGACCGGGCCGCACTGTCGACCGTCGCGTCGGAGCTGGCGCTCACGCTGTGCGAGCAGCAGCGGCACGCCGACGCTCGGGAGTGGGCATCGCTGGCGGAGAAGCATGCTCCCGCCGGCGACATCGCGGCGCAGTTTTCCTGGCGAGCGGCAGCAGCGCGGGTGCGGGCTGCGAACGGCGACGTCGAGGCGGGCCTTCCGCTCGTGCTCGCGGCACTCGACATCGTCGAGCGCACGGACGCGCTCAGCGACCACGGCCAAGTTCTGCTCGAGCTCGCAGAGCTGCTTCGACATGGAAATCGGCAAAAGGAAGCCGTCGAGCGAATCGACGAGGCGCTGGTGCTCTTTGCGCGCAAGGAGAACGTGGCCTCGGCGAAGCGGGCTCAGACGATGCTCGCCCAGCTCGCAGTTGCCTGACCACGCGCGGAAAGCCCCGACAGGGGCTTCCCGAGCTGGCGGTGGAGTTCGAAGCGTGCGGCTTACGGCCCGCCCCCTCCGCCGAAGTTGGCCAGTGACAGAGCGGCTGCGACGCTTGCCAGGAAGATAAGGAACTGCCTCGTCATGGGGTCCACCTCCTTCTGGACCCCACGTTCGGACCGCGGCCCAACGGCCGGCTCATCGCCGGCTCACGAGGCGCCAACGGAGGTGGCGCTTTGCGGCTGAGGCACCCAGCGGACGGGGCCGTTCGGATTCGCCTCAGACGCTAGGTCTGCAGGGCTCCCGCCGAAACCGGGCGGACACCGGACCTGCGTGGGGGGCTCCCGGATTCGCGCCGAGGGAGCGCGCCGAGGGCTCCGCTACTTGCTCAAGGACCGCGTGCTCGAGATCGACGACTTCCTCGCTGGCGGTGCTTGCGTTCCTCCGCGACTGAGCGAAGCTAGACGCGCGGCCCTGCGGCCGCTACATCCTCGCCGGCCTCGTCCGCGAAGGTGGCGAAGTTGTCGCGGAACATCTGCGCGAGCTCCTCAGCACGCTCGTCGTAGGCGGCGGGGTCCCGCCAGGTCGAGCGCGGGTCGAGCAGGGACGAGTCGACCCCCGGCACTGCGACCGGGACGTCGAACCCGAACAGCTCGTCGGTGCGGTACTCGACTCCGTCGAGCTCGCCGGAGAGCGCTGCCGCGAGCATCGCCCGCGTGGCAGCGATCGGCATCCGCTCCCCTTCGCCGAACGGCCCGCCCGACCAGCCGGTGTTCACCAGCCAGACCGTCGACCCGTGCTCGTCGAGCTTGTCGCCGAGCATGTGCGCGTACACGGCCGGAGGCTGCGGGAGGAAGGGCGCGCCGAAGCACGCGGAGAAGGTCGGCTGCGGCTCCGTCACGCCGATCTCCGTGCCGGCCAGCTTCGCCGTGAAGCCCGAGAGGAAGTAGAACATCGCCTGCTCGCGGGTCAGCCGCGCGATCGGCGGCAGGATGCCGAACGCGTCCGCCGTGAGGAAGACCACCGACGACGGGTGGCCGGCGCGCTTCGACGGCAGTGCGTTGTCGATCTGCTCCAGCTTGTAGGCGCCGCGGGTGTTCTCGGTCTTCGACTCGTCGTCCAGATCGAGCACGCCGCGCTCGTCGATGGTGACGTTCTCGAGGACGGTGCCGAAGCTGCGTGTGGTCTCGAAGATCTGCGGCTCCGCCTCGGCGGAGAGGCGGATCATCTTGGCGTAGCAGCCGCCCTCCACGTTGAAGACGCCGTCCTCGCCCCAGCCGTGCTCGTCGTCGCCGATCAGGTGCCGCGAGGGATCTGCCGAGAGCGTCGTCTTCCCCGTTCCGGAGAGCCCGAAGAACACCGCTACCCGCGCGTCGTCGCCGACGTTGGCGGAGCAGTGCATGGGGAACACACCCGCCAGCGGGAGCTTGTCGTTCATCAGCGTGAAGATCGACTTCTTGATCTCGCCCGCGTAGCGGGTGCCGCCGATCACGACCTCCGCACGGGTCGGGTGCAGCACGACGAAGGTGCTGCTGCGCGTGCCGTCCGTCTCGGGGTCGGCCTGGACCTCGGGCGCGTGCAGGACGAGCGCGGTGGGCTCGAATTCCTCGAGCTCCTCCTCGGTCGGGTCGATGAACAGGGTCTTCGCAAAGAGCGCATGCCAGGGGCTCACCGTGATCACCCGCACGGAGAGCCGGTAGGCCGGGTCGGCACCGGCGAACGCGTCGACGACGTAGAGGTCCCGGGTCTCGAAGTGGCCGACGACCTTGTCGCGCAGCCCCTCGAAGTGCTCCTCGGAGATCTCCTGGTTCACGTCGCCCCACCAGATCCGGTTTTCGGATCCAGCCTCGCGGACGACGTACTTCGCCTTCGGCGAGCGGCCGGTGAAGCGACCGGTGTCGACGACCAGCGGGCCGCCCTCGGCGAGGCGACCGTCGCCGCGCTCCAATGCGTGCATATAGAGCTGCGAGGTCGTCGGATTGCCGAAGACGCGGCCGTCCGTCTGGATCCCATCGTCCTCGAGGCCGCCGCGGCCTTCCACTCTGGTCGTGGTCGCCATCGGGGACTTGACCTTACCGATTCCCGCGAGCCTGGATCCGATAGACGACCCCGCGCCCGTAGTCGGCGACGAGCAGCGCGCCTTCGGCGTCGACCGTCACCGCGATCGGGTGGTCGAAGCCCGTCGCGAAGGTGGACACCGCCGCGGGACGGCCCGGCCGGAGCACTACCCGGGTCAGCTTGCGACCGTGGCGCGTGGACAGGTACTCGCCCCATTCGGCCACGAACAAGTTGCGCTGGTAACCCTCCGGGAACGAGTTGCCGCGATACACCGTCAGGCCGTCGGCGGAGGAGTGCGGCTGCAGGTAGGCGAGCGGCGGCGTTACGCCGCGGCAGGAGCCGATGAGCCGCTTCCGCTTGTAGCTCGGCCAGCAGGCCGGCCAGCCGAAAAGCCGCCCGTCCCGGATCTCCACCACGGTGTCGGCCGGCTCCCCGGGACCGAGCTCGTCGCGCTCGTTGATCGTGGCGTAGAGCCTGCCCGTGCCCGGGTCGACCGCGAGCCCGAAGGGGTTACGCAGGCCGCGCGACACGATCCGAAGGCCGCCGCCTCGCGGCCGCACGGACAGGAGGGTCGCCGAGTACCTGCTCTTCTCCCGGCAGACGTCGCAGGTCGAGCCGCTGCCGAAGTAGAGGCGCCCTTCGTGGAGGACGACGTTGTCCTGCTGGTGGCGCCCGTACGGAAGGTTGCGAACGAGCGCGCGCCTGCTCCCGCCTGCGACCCGCCACAGCGTTCCCCGCGCGGAGACGAAGAGCGCACCGTCGTCTCCCCAGGCGAGCCCGAGCGGCGTCGCGAAGCCGCGTGCGATCACCTTCCGGGGCTTCACGCGGACGACGGCGCCTCCCTCCTGCGTCGCATAGAGCACGCCGCTGGGCCCCCAGGCGAGCGCGGTCGGGTGCGCGAGCCCGCGCGCGTAGACGTCGACGCGGAAGCCTGGAGGAACTCGCACGGCGTCGGCCGCACCCCGCGCGGCGTCGCCGGCGACGAGGAGCGCGAGTAAGGCCAGCAGGCAGGACGAGCGTCGCACGGCCGCGAATCGTGCCTGTCGTGGACACTCATTCGGCAATCGAGCGGTTCCTCGCCAGTCCGTCGCTCTCGGACGCGACCCGCCGTGCGTACCGGTTCGATCTCGACCCGTTCGCGGACTGGCTCGAGGCCCGCGATCTCGCGCTCGACGACGTCGACACCCGCGTGCTCGCCGACTACACGGCGGAGCTCGGCCGCGGCCGTCCGCGCAAGCTCGCTCCTGCCACGATCGCTCGTAGGCTCGCCGCCGTGCGCTCGCTGCTCCGCTTCACGCTCGGAGCCGCCCGGGTGCCAGACGCGGTCGCCGGGCCACGTCGCCCGCGGCGGCTCCCCGACGCGCCGAAGGCCGACGAGGTCGAAGGCATCCTCGAAGCGCTCGACGGCGAGGGTCCTCTGTCGCTTCGCAACCGTGCCCTGATCGAGCTCGTCTACTCGGCGGGGCTGCGGAGCCGCGAGGCGATCGACCTCGACCTCCGCGACGTCGACTTCGAGCAGGAGCTGCTCCACGTCCGCGGCAAGGGCGGCAAGGAGAGAACCGTGCCGCTCGGGGAAGAGGCGGCGCACTGGCTCGGCCGCTACGTCCGCGAGGCTCGTCCCGAGCTCGCCCGCAGCGCCGAGGATGCGCTCTTCCTCTCCACCCGGGGCCGGCGGCTCGACACGAGCACGCTCCGCCGGCTCGTCCCCCACCCTCACCGCCTCCGCCACGCGTTCGCGACGCATTTGCTCGAGGGCGGAGCGGACCTGCGCGTCATCCAGGAGCTGCTCGGGCACAGCTCCCTCTCCACGACCCAGGTCTACTCGCACGTCGACGGAAGACGTCTCCGGAAGGTCTATGACCGCTCGCATCCCCGATCCTGAGGTCGAGGGCTTCCTGGCCGTGTCGGCAGCGCGGCTCGCGCCGCGCACCGTCGAGGCATACCGGCGCGACCTCGAGTCGTTGTCGTCCTGGCTTGGCAAGCCGGTCGCGCAGTCGACCACCGACGACCTCGAGCGCTACCTCGCCGAGCTGCGCGCACAGGGGCTCGCGTCGACGACGATCGCGCGGCGAGCCGCCGCGCTCCGATCCTTCTTCCGACACCAATCGCTCCTCGACGGGCGCGCGGAGAACCCAGCCGCCGAGCTCGACCTCCCGCGCCGTACACGCCGGCTCCCGCGCACGCTTTCACCCGGCGAGGCCGAACGGCTCGTGGAAGCCGCGCAGGGCACGACGCCGCGAGCCATGCGCGACCACGCGCTCGTTGAGCTCTTGTACGGCGCAGGCCTGCGCGTGAGCGAGGCGGTCGGGCTCGAGCGCGGCGCCGTCGACCTCGACGAGCGCTTCGTCCGGACGGTGGGCAAGGGCGGCAAGGAACGCGTCGTCCCGATCGGCCGGCCGGCCGCGGAGGCTCTGCGCCGCTATCTGGCCCACGGCCGCCTGCACCTCGACCGGCGGCACCGGCCGGAGCTCTTCCTCAACGCAAAGGGAGGGCCGCTGACGCGTGCGGGCGCCTTCCTGATCCTGCGCACCCTCGCAGGCAAGGCTGGACTGGAACCGGAGCGCATCCATCCCCACCTGCTCAGGCATTCGTTCGCCACGCACCTGCTCGAGGGCGGAGCCGACCTACGCAGCGTGCAGGAGATGCTCGGCCACGCCGACCTCGCCACGACCGAGCTCTACACGCACGTCACCGATCGGCGCCGCCGCGATGCCTATTTCGCCGCTCATCCGCACGCGAAGCGCCGGCCCTGAGTGATCCACTCTCAGGTTTGACGCGAACACGCCGATGCAAGAATCCAGATCACATGACGACTCTCGACCCGCAGCTAATGACGCTCTCCATCGTCACCATGGGGATCGGCTACCTCATGATCCAGAGCGGCCTGCAGAAGAGCATGCTGGAGTGGCGGCGCCGGAAGCGCCACTGCCCCTCGTGCGGGCGCCTGACCGAGATCTGCGGTTGCCGCTCCTGAGCCCGCCTCAGCGGGTCTGAGAGCGTCTTCGTAGCTCCTGGGCCACGCGCTTCGCCGTCGCGCGCAGCTCCCTGCCCTCGTCGTCGTCCTCCGCCAGGTGCTCGAGCAGGACGATCGTGTCGCGCTGCGGCGAGCCGTTCCTGAGACACAGGACAGAGAGTCGGCGCACCGCCTCGTTGTCGTCGGCGTTGGCGAGCGTGTGCAGGAGCGGGCGCACGTCGTTGACCGGACGCGGATGCCCGCGCGACAGCAGCTCCAGCGAAACGAGCGCGGAGCCGCGGCAGGCGGGGCTCTCGTCCTCGAGGCCCCGCCGAAGCAGCTCGAGCTTTTGCCGGAAGCGGAACTGTCCGATCGCGCGGTAGGCGACGGCGCGCTGGCGGTAGTCGGCGTCCCGAGCGGCGGCCTCCAGCTCGTCCGCCCACTGCGCGCGGAGATCGGCGAGCTCCCTCTCGGCGCCGCCCTTACCGGCGAGAGCATCCGCAGCGGCAGCGGCCTCTGCGAGCGTCAAGCGGGCTGAAGCGACCGGGGTGCGGGGCCGACGTAGCGGGCCGAGGGCCGGAAGAGCCGCCCGGTCCGCTTCTGCTCGAGGATGTGCGCAGACCAGCCGGCGACGCGCGAGCACGCGAACATCGCCGGCGCGAGCGGCGGTGGGATCTCGGCCACGTCGAGGACGAGCGCCGAGTAGTACTCGACGTTCGTCGCGAGGACGCGGTCGGGCGAGCGCTCCTGCAGCGCCGCGAGCGCGACCTGCTCGAGCTCCTCGGCGACCTCGATGTTAGGGGCGTCGAGCTCCTTCGCAACGCGCTTGAGCAGCCGCGAGCGCGGGTCCTCGGCGCGGTACACGCGGTGGCCGAAACCCATGATCCGCTTCTTGCTCGCGAGCGCCTCGCGGACCCAGCGCTCCGCGTCTCCCATCGCGGCGACCTCTTCGAGCATCGGCTTCACGTACGCGGGCGCGCCGCCGTGAAGCGGCCCGGAGAGCGCACCGACGGCCGACGATAGTGCGGCGCCGCAATCGGCGCCGGTCGAGGCCGTCACACGCGCGGCGAACGTGGACGCGTTCAGGCCGTGCTCGGCCGTGCAGATCCAGTAGGTGTCGATCGCCTTGACGTGCTTCGGGTCTGCGGTGCCGCGCCACCGGAGCAGAAACCGCTCGGCCGCCGTGCTTCCCTTGGCGACGACGTCGTCGGACGCGGGCTCGCGGCCGTCGGCGACGGCTGCGGAGCGCGCGACGATCTCCATCATCAGTGCGGACAGCCGTCCGAGGTCCGTGCGGGCCTGCTCGTCGGAGATCTCGTTGAGCTTGCCGAGATTCCACTCGCCCGCCAGGCGCGCAGTCTCAGCCTGCAGGTCGGCGGGCGCGCGGCCCGTGAGCCGAGCCGGCTCGTACGGCTCGGGGTCGGGCATCTTCGACTCGAGGTCGTCGTCGACGAGCAGCCCCCAGACGTTCTCGTAGGGGTAGTGGCCGACGAGCTCCTCGATGTCGACACCGCGGTAGCGGAGCGAGCCGCCCTCACGGTCGGGCTCGGCGATCTCGGTCTCGACCGCGACGACTCCTTCGAGGCCTGGCTTGAAGTCGCTCACTTCAAGGCGAATTTACAGGAGCGAAGCCTGTCGCGGAGCGGACCGGTGGAGGGGGTCTGAGGGAACCGGGAGGTTCCCAAGCGGGGCGGTATGGTCTCGCGCCGTGGCACACAGGGTCACGCTCATCCCCGGCGACGGCACCGGCCCCGAGCTCACCGAGGCGACTCGGCGCGTGCTCGAGGCCACGGGTGTCGAGTTCGACTGGGACGTCCGGCACGCCGGGACCGACGTCATGGAGGAGAACGACGGCAACCCGCTGCCCGACCACGTGCTCGACGCCATCCGCGAGACCGGCGTCGCCCTCAAGGGCCCGATCACGACGCCGATCGGCGGCGGCTTCCGCTCGGTGAACGTCGGCCTGCGGAAGGCCCTGGACCTCTACGCGCAGGTGCGCCCCTGCAAGAGCTACCCGGGCGTCCGCTCGCGCTTCGACGACGTCGATCTCGTGCTCGTCCGCGAGAACACGGAGGACCTGTACGCCGGGATCGAGTACGAGGAGGGGTCGGACGAGGCGAAGGAGCTGATCGACTGGATCGAGGCCCACGGCGGCAAGTTCCGCCACAACGACGCCGGGATCTCGATCAAGCCGATCTCGGTGACGGGCACGAGACGGATCGTCGAGTTCGCGTTCGACTACGCGCGCAAGAACGGCCGCAAGAAGGTCACGGCCGTCCACAAGGCCAACATCATGAAGTTCTCGGACGGCCTCTTCCTGCGCGTCGCCCGCGAGGTCGCTGCCGAGAATCCCGACATCGCCTTCGACGACCGGATCGTGGACAACATGACGATGCAGCTCGTCCAGCGCCCCGAGGAGTACGACGTGCTCGTCTGCCCGAACCTCTACGGAGACGTCGTCTCCGATCTCTGCGCGGGAATGATCGGCGGGCTCGGCGTAGCGCCCGGTGCGAACTTCGGCGAGGGCATCGCGATCTTCGAGCCCACGCACGGCTCGGCGCCGAAGTACACCGGCCAGAACAAGGTCAACCCGCTGGCGCAGATCCTCTCCGGAATGCTGATGCTGAGGCATCTCGGCGAGACCGTCGCCGCCGAGCGGCTCGAGCTCGCGATCACCGAGCTGATCCGCGCCGGCGACAGCGTCACCTACGACATGAAGCCCACTCGCGACGATCCCACCGCGGTCGGCACGAGCGACGTCGCCGACGCGCTGATCGAGCGGATGGACGTGCTGGCACGTGCGTAGGAAGGTCACCGTCGTCGGTGCGGGGAACGTCGGCGCGACGTGTGCGCAAGAGCTCGCTCGACGCGACTACTGCGACGTCGTCCTCGTCGACATCAAGGAGGGGCTCCCGCAGGGCAAGGCCCTCGACATCGACCAGGCCGGTCCGGTCCTCGGCTACGAGCCGAACGTGCTCGGCACGAACACCTACGACGAGACCGCGGGCTCCGATGTCGTCGTGATCACCGCCGGTCTGCCCCGCCAGCCCGGTATGAGCCGAGACGACCTCGTCGCGACGAACGAGACCATCGTCAAGACCGTCACCGAGCAGGCGATGGCCGCGTCGCCCGACGCCGTCCTGATCGTCGTGTCGAACCCGCTCGACGCCATGTGCGAGGTCGCGCGGCGGGCGTCGAGCCTTCCCCGGGAGCGGGTCTTCGGCCAGGCTGGGATCCTCGACACAGCGCGCTTCCGCACGTTCATCGCGATGGAGACCAAGGCCTCGCTCAAGGACGTGCAGGCGCTCGTCCTCGGCGGCCACGGCGACCAGATGGTCCCGATCGTCTCCGCGACGACCGTCGGCGGCGTGCCGCTCACGAGGCTCGTCTCGGCCGAGCGGATCCAGGCGATGGTGGAGCGGACCGCCGTGGGGGGCGGCGAGATCGTCAAGCTGCTCGGCACCTCCGCGTGGTACGCGCCGGGCGCGGCAGCGGCTCAGATGGTCGACTCGGTCTGCCTGGACGAGAAGCGCGTCCTCGCCTGCACCGCGTACCTTCAGGGTGAGTACGGCATCGACGACCTCTACATGGGCGTGCCGGTCAAGCTCGGCTCCGCAGGGATCGAGGAGATCCTCGAGGTCGAGCTCTCGGACGACGAGCGGCGGATGCTGCAAGCTTCGGCCGATGCGGTCCGGGAGGTCGTGGCCGTCCTCGCGACGTGAGCGCGCCAACCTACGCGCGCGCCGGCGGCTGGAAGACGCCCCCAGCGCCCCCTGCCCTCACTGCGGCCGCGTCACGAAGACTGTGGACGGGATGTGCGCCGACTGCTGGGGCGTCAAGGACGCGACCCGCGCGCGCCGCTGGCTGCCGGGGCCGCGAACGGAGTCGCTGTTCGGCTTCGGCTGGTTGGATCCGCTCAATCTGCTGCTGGCATTCGGCATTGCCGTCGTCGTCGTCCTCGTCGCCGTGTACGCCCTGACGCAATGGATCTAGGCCTCAGCGGACGTACCGCCATCGTCTGCGGCGCCTCGCAGGGAATCGGCCTGGCCGTGGCCGAGGCACTCGCCGAGGAGGGCGCCAACGTCGCGATGTTCGCGCGACGGCGCGAGGTGCTCGAGCGAGAGGCGGAGCGGATCGGCGGCCTCGCCATCCGGGGGGACGTCACGAACCCTCAGGACTGCGAGCGGCTCGTGAAGCGGACGGTCGAGGCGTTCGGCGGCGTCGACATCCTCGTCAACAACAGCGGCGGCCCACCCCGAGGGCCGCACGTCGATCTCGACGAGGAGTCCCTCGAGGCGGCCGTGTCGCTGCTGCTCGTGTCCGCGGTCCGGCTCACGAATCTCTGCCTGCGCTACTTACGCAAGAGCGAGGGCGGCCGGATCATCAACATCGAGTCGAGCTCGGTCCGCGAGCCGATCGAGAACCTCGCGCTGTCGAACGCCGTCCGTCCGGGCGTGCTGGGGTGGGCGAAGGGCCTCGCGCGAGAACTGGGCGAGGACGGGATCACGGTCAACAACATCGCGACCGGCCGGATCGACACGGAGCGGCTCGCCGAGAGCTTCAAGCAGCGGTCGCGCGCCGACAGCATGAACGAGGTGCCGCTCAAGCGGTTCGGCACGCCACGCGAGCTCGCAGACGTCGTCTGCTTCCTGGCGTCCGAGCGGGCGAGCTACGTGACCGGGACGACGATTCCGGTGGACGGCGGGCTCACGCGCGGGCTCCTCTGAACCCGGGCCTATCGCAACTATCCTGGTCGAGTGGTGCGCAGGATTACGCCGCTCAAGGTCGCGGCGGCAGGTCTCGTGCTGCTCGGTATCGCGGCAGCGCTGTTCGTCATGCCGTCGAACGACTACATCCTGCTGCCCGACCACGCACGCTCGGTGGCGCCGCTCGTCGATGTCCAGGGCGAGAAGCCGGCCAAGGATGGCGGCGGCATCTATTTCGTCGCCGTGGACGTCCGCAAGGCGTCGCTGCTCGAGCGGCTGATCCCGAGCATCCACGACGGAGCCACGCTCGTGCCGGGCGACGAGCTGGTGCCGCCGGGCGTGAGCGAGTCGCAGCGGCGGCAGGGCGAGCTGCGCGCGATGACCCGCTCACAGCAGATCGCCGCCGCTGTCGCGTTGCGCCAGCTCGGCTACAAGGTCCGCACCGAAGGTGTCGGCGTCCTCGTCAGCGGTTTCGTGACCGGGTCACCCGCGATCGGCAAGCTGCAGCCGGGCGACGTGATCGTCGGCGTGGACGGGAAGCCGGTGCGCAACCGCGCCGATCTCCTCGAGCTCGTACAGGCTCACAAACCGGGGGACGAGCTTCGCGTGTCCGTCCGCCGCGGCTCGGACCGCAAGACCCTGAGAATCAAGACAACCTCCGACCCACGCGACCCGAAGCGAGCGGTTCTGGGCGTGTTCGTGGACCCGGCGGTCACGGTGAAGCTGCCGCTCGACGTCAAGATCGACTTGGGCAACGTCGGCGGGCCGTCCGCGGGCCTTGCGTTCGCGCTGGACGTCTACGAGGAGCTCGGCCACGACATCGACCACGGGCTGAAGGTCGCCGCGACGGGCGAGATCGAGCTCGACGGATCGGTGGCGCCTGTCGGCGGCGTGAAGCAGAAGACAATCGGCGTCCGCAGGTCGGGCGTCGACGTCTTCCTCGTGCCGGCTGGGGAGAACGCGCGCACCGCGCGCAAGTACGCGCACGGTCTCCGCATCATCCCTGTGAAGAGTTTTCAACAGGCGTTGCAGAGCCTGGCAACGCTGTCCCGCGCATAGTTGCCCCCAGGGACAAAGTAGCCGGAAATTCCGCATTTTTCGTTCGGCGGGAGCACTCTCAAAGCGGCCGAGAGGCCCTATGATCGCGCGGTGGCCCAGCCCCTCGAGATTGGAGCAAATTCAACCGATGTCTAACCGCGGCGACCCATCCTGCAATGATTGCTACTTCCGACGAGCCGGTGTATGCGCACTCAACCTCGAGGCTCCCTGCCCGACCTTCCGCGCCGTCCGGCGCGGCGCGATCGTCCCACCGCGCCAGCCGCGCCTGATCCCATTGACCAACGCCCGCGCGGAGGCCGCTCCGGCCGCCGCCTAGACTCCCGCCGTGCGCTTCTACGAGCGCGACGGCGAGACGAGCCAGACCTTCCAGCCGAAGCTTTGGCTCGTGCTGGTGGGCCTGTTGTCGATCGGCGGCTATCTCTTCGCGTTCGCGGTCAAGAACGACGACGAAGTGCACGTCGACTTCGTGCTCGGGACGGCGAGGACGTCAGTGCTCTGGACGATCCTGCTGAGCCTCGTGCTCGGCCTGATCGCCGGGCTCCTGCTCAGCCAGCTATATCGACGCCGAAGCCGACGCCGGCACGAGCGCCGCGAGTCGGCCGATTCCGTCTGAGATCGCGGACACGTCCACGAAGCTGAACGCGAGGCGCAGGCTGTTCGGCGGCCCGCCGAAGTCGACGCCCGGCACGTAGGTCACGCCGGCCTCCTCGGCGCGGCGAAGCAGCTCGCGGGCGTCGAGGTCCTCGCTCAGCTCGAGCCAGAGGAAGTAGCCGCCTTCCGGCCTCGTCCACCGGGCCACGCCGGCGAAGTCGCGATCGAGCGCGGCGAGCATCGCGTCGCGGCGCTGGCGTAGGCCCGAGCGCACGCGCTCGAGGTTGGGCTCGAAGAGCCCGCGGCGCAGGAACTCGTGCACCGTCGCCTCGGGAACGAGCGACGGCGTGATGTAGGTGGCCGTCGCGGCCGCGGTCACGTCACCGACGAGACCCTCGGGCAGGACGAGGTAGCCCACTCGCGCACCGGGCGCGATCGTCTTCGAGAAC
The DNA here is from genome assembly GCA_963739085.1 of uncultured Actinomycetes bacterium. Taxonomy (GTDB): domain Bacteria; phylum Actinomycetota; class Thermoleophilia; order Gaiellales; family Gaiellaceae; genus DATFQE01. The sequence goes on from CAVTZA010000016.1 coordinate 30,954, forward strand.
GACGAGCCGTAGACGACGTTCGCCCCGTCCGCGAGCTCGAAGAGCGTCGGCATCGTGGTTCCCTCGTAGCGCACGAGCCCGTATGGGTCGTCCTCGACGATCAGCAGCTCGTGCTCGCGCGCGAGCTCCACGAGTCGCCGGCGGCGCTCGGTCGACAACGACCGGCCCGACGGGTTCTGGAAGGTCGGGATCGTGTAGAGGAACGACGCATGCGGGCCCCGACGGAGCTCCGCCTCGACGGCGTCGACGTCGAGCCCTTCGTCGTCCACCGGGATGCCCGCGACGTCGGCACGCAGCTCGGCCAGGAGCTTCAGCGGCCGGTCGTAGGTCGGCACTTCGACGAGCACGCGGCCGCGAGGCACTAGCTGGCTAGCGAGGAACGCGAGACCCTGCAACGAGCCGTTGGTGAGGACGACGCGCGCCGGGTCGACCCCGTGCCGCTCGCCGATCCAGGCGCGAAGCGGCTCGTAGCCGCCGGCGGGCCCGTAGTTGAGGATGGTCCTGCCGTCGCGTTCCAGCGCCGCCTTGGCGCACTCCGCGAGCTCCTCGACGGGGAGCAGCTCGGGTGCCGGGATGCCGCGCGCAAAGGAGATCTGACCCACGCGGGCGAGTCTACCGAGGCGTCAGGCCGGGGCCAGATGGCCAGTTATGGTGCGTCGCCGTGCGGGTCGCGCTGATGATCGAGGGCCAGGAGGGCGTGTCGTGGGAGCAGTGGGTAGCGCTCGCACGAACCGCCGAGGAAGCCGGGATCGAGGCGCTCTTCCGCTCCGACCACTACCTCGGTCTTGCCCGGGCGGGCGACGGCGGCTCGCTCGACGCCTGGACGACGCTTGCAGGCCTCGCGGCGTCCACCGAGCGGATCCGACTCGGGACGCTCGTCTCGCCGGTCACCTTCCGGGCGGCGTCGGTGCTCGCGAAGAGCGTGGCGACCGTCGACCACATCTCCGGCGGACGCGTCGAGCTCGGGATCGGCGCGGGCTGGTTCGAGCCGGAGCACGAGCTGTATGGCTTGCCCTTTCACACCGCCGGCGAGCGTGTCGCGATTCTCGCCGAGCAGCTCGAGACGATCGTGCGCCAGTGGACGCAGGACGACCAAATCCAGCCCAAGCCGGTGCAGAAGCCGCATCCGCCGGTAATCGTCGGCGGCGCCGGGAAACGCGGCACGGTCGGGCCGGCTGTCCGCTGGGCGAACGAGTACAACACGACGAAGGCGACCGTGGAGGAGTGCCGGACGATCCGCGAGACGCTCGACCGCGCCTGCGAGGCCGCGGGACGCGACCCGGCCACTCTGCCGCTCTCGATGATGACCACGTGCATCGTCGGGACCGACGAGGCCGACCTGCGCGAGCACGTCGGTCGCTACGCCGAGATCTATCGGCCCAGTGCGTCGGCGGAGGACGTCCTCAGCGGCCTGAGCTCCGACGACCTGATCGGCACGGTCGACGTGGTGGCCGATCGGCTACGTGCGTTCGAGGAAGTGGGCGTTTCGCGGGCGATGCTCCGCAACCTGGTCCACGAAGATCTCGAGCAGACGACCCACCTCGGCCGCGAGCTGGCGGCAGCCGTCGCCTGACGGGGCCGGGTCAGGCGTTCAACAGCTAGACGCGCGTGCGCGCGCATCCCCACCCTTCATTGGGTGGGGGGTGGGTGGTGGGCGGAACCTAGCGGCCATGTGCGCACGAGAACGCGCCGAAACCGTGCCGAGTTCGTGGCAAGTCTTCCCCAGCGGCGGCGCGAGCGATCGAGCGAGTCGCGGCTAGGCCCTGACACCGGCGACCTCGGCGACGAGGCTTGCTACCTCGGTCGGCGTAGTCGCCACACGAACACCGCGCGCCTCCAGCGCCTTCTTCTTGCCCTCGGCGGTCCCGGCGGAGCCGGAGATGATCGCGCCCGCGTGTCCCATCGTCTTGCCGGGCGGCGCTGTGAAACCGGCGATGTACGCGAGCACCGGCTTGCTCATCTCGCGCTCGATGAACTCCGCGGCTTTCTCCTCCTCGTCACCGCCGATCTCGCCGACCATGACGACGTACTCCGTCTCGTCGTCGGCCTCGAAGCGCACGAGGATGTCGATGAACGACGAGCCGACCACCGGGTCGCCGCCGATCCCGACGATCGTCGAGTTACCCAGCCCGAGCTGCGTCAGCTCGTGGCCGATCTGGTAGGTCAGCGTCCCGGACCGCGATACGAGGCCGATCGACCCTTCGCTGAAGATCTCGGCGGGGATGATCCCGACGTTCGCCTTCCCCGGTGAAAGCGCGCCCGGGCAGTTGGGCCCGATCATCGTGATCCCTCGCGGCCGGATGTAGTTGTAGACGCCGAGCATCTCGTGCGCCGGGAGACCTTCGGCGATGCAGACCACGGTTTCGATGCCCGCGTCCACGGCCTCGTAGATCGCGTCGGCAGCGAAGCGCGCCGGTACGAAGACCATGGTCGTGTTGGCGCCGGTTTCGGCGACAGCGTCGGCGACCGTGTCGAACACTGGGATTCCCGACACGTCCTGACCGCCCTTCCCGGGCGTGACGCCGGCGACGACGTGAGTGCCGTAGTCCCTGTTCCTCGTACCGTGGAACGAGCCCTCGCTCCCGGTGAGGCCCTGGACCACGAGCCTCGTGTCGCGGTCGACGATGATCGCCATCTAGCGCTTCCTCCCTCTGATCACGAGACGGCTCAGGACGAGTGTGTCGCCGTCGATCCTGTCTGCGAGGAGCGCCCGCACCCGAGCCGCCGCTTCGCCGCTGCACCCCGCCCGCTCCAACCACGGCTCGAGCTTGATCGCCTTGTCCAGGACACGCGCGTCGCCGACCACGAGGCCGGCGGCCTCGAGGAGTCCTCGCCACTCGTCCACGGAGTAGCAGCGCACGTGCGTCGAGTCCCGCAGACGTTCGGCCTCCTCGACGCTTTCGCCCAGATAGAGGTTGTCGGCGACGATTACCGCGTCCGCGCTGACGCGCGCCATCTCGGCGACGGCCAGCCTCACATCCTCGAAGTGGTGCGCCGCGACGCGGCAGGTCACGAGGTCGAAGCTGCCGTCGTCGAACGGCAGCTCCTCGGCGCGACAGACCACATCCGGCTCCATCGCCGGCGCGGGATCGGAGCTGGTCACCTCGAAACCGGCGTCACGCAGCCGACGGGCCACATGGCCCCCACCGGTCGCGACGTCGAGCGCACGGCGGCCCGGCGCAGCCAGGCCCCACTCGACGATCAGGTCGAGGTCTTCGCCCTCGCGATGCGCCTCACTGTCCCGGTACAGCTGGGCCCGCTCGTCCCAGACCTGGCTCACGCGGCCAACTCCACCGCGCGCTTGGCGGCGTCGAGCATCGTAGGCTCGGTGTACAGATTGGGCGGGCTTGCCTCGGAGAGCAGGCGGCGGCCCTCCTCCGCGTTCGTCCCGTCCAGCCGGACGACGATCGGGTGCTCGATCGTCATCTGGCCGAGCGCCTGGAGGATCCCGCGCGCGACCTCGTCACAGCGCGTAATGCCGCCGAAGATGTTGAAGAAGATCGACCTGACCTGCGGGTCGGTCGTGATCACCTCGAGCGCGTCCACGACGCCCTGCGCGTCACCGCCGCCGCCGAGGTCGCAGAAGTTCGCCGGCTTGCCGCCGGCCAGGGCGATCACGTCCAGCGTCGACATGACGAGACCGGCACCGTTGCCGAGGATCCCGACCTCGCCGTCGAGCTTCACGTACGTGACGCCCTTCTCACGTGCCAGAGCCTCCTGCGGGTCGGCAGCGGAGAGATCGCGCATCTCGGCGATGTCGGCGTGCTTGTAGAGCGCGTTGTCGTCGACGGTGAACTTCGAGTCGAGCGCCTTGACCTCGCCCGTGGGCGTCACGATCAGCGGATTGATCTCGCAGAGCATCGCGTCCGTACCGACGAACGCGTCGTAGAGGCGGGAGGCGATGGACGCGATCTGCTTCCCCTCGTTCGGGTCGTCGATGCGGGCGCCGTACAGGAGCCGCCGCGCATGGAACGGCTGGAAGCCGACGAGGGGGTCGACGTGCAGCCGGACGAGCGCGTCGGGACGCTCGGCCGCGACCTCCTCGATGTCCACGCCGCCCTCCTTGGTGAACATGAAGAGCGGCTTCTTGGCCCCCCGGTCGAACGTGATCGAGAGGTAGTACTCCTTCTCGATGTCCGAGGCCTTCTCGATCCAGAGCCGGCGCACCACGTGGCCGCGGATGTCGAGGCCGAGCACTTCGTCGGCCCTGGCCTCGGCCTCGTCAGGGCCGTCGGCGAGCTTGATCCCGCCGGCCTTGCCGCGGCCACCTGTGAGCACCTGCGCCTTGACGACCACCTGGCCGCCGAGCTCCTCGGCGGCCGCACGAGCCTCCGCGGGTGTCTCCGCGACACGGCCGTCCGACACGGGGATGCCGAAGCGGCGGAAGAGCTCCTTGCCCTGATGCTCGTAGAGATCCATCCCGGCGGCGGAGTCTAACCAGGCGGTCCCTGCCCCTCGAGCAGGGAACGCAGCGACTCCAGCCGCCGGTCCCATTCGGCGCCGAGCGCCGCCATCCACAAAGCGGCCGCCTCGAACGGCGCGGGCGTCAGCCGGTACGGCGCCTCCCGTCCCGCGCGCGCCGGTTCGACGAGCCCGGCTGCTCCAAGCGCCGCCAGGTGCTTGGCCACTGCCTGCCGCGACACCGGTAGGCAACGGGCGAGCTCGGTCTGGGTCAACGGGCCGCGCTCGGAGAGCAGCCGCGCGATCTGGCGCCGAGTGGGGTCGGCGAGGGCGGCGAAGACCGCCCCCGCCCTCTCGTCGAGCCCGCGCCTCAGGCTGCGGCTTTCTCGAGCAGGAACGCCCGCAGGTCGCCGAGCTCCTCGTCCCAGCCGTACTCGTTTCCTTGCCAGGAGCTGTCGCCCAGCTGGGCAAAGCCGGACTCGACCAGGGTGAGGCGAGTGCCGTTCGGAATCTCTTCGAGCCGGAACTCGACGAGGGTCGTCGGTCCTTCGCGATTCGACCGCCAGCGGTACGAGAACCGGCTGGGAGGATCAACGGCTTCGACCGTGATGCTCGTGGTGACGCCTAGGTTCTCCCAGCTCAACGTTCCTACGCCCCCCGGGCGCAGGTCGAGCTCGGCACCGGTGCCGAACCACCGCGCGATCTGGTCGGGCTCGGTGATCGCGGCCCACACAGTCTGTCGCGGTACGCGAAACGTCATCTGCCGTTCGATCGTGTCCTGAATTGCCATCACGCCTCCTTGTGCAACTTGAGGGTTGCGCATCTTTATAGCAACCCGTGGGTTGCGCGTCAAGGAGGCATGACGAGAAACCTCGTCTCCCTCCGCGAGCGGCTGGACAGGTCCGTAGACTCGGGGACTAGCCACACAGGGAAGGAGAGCCATGGCCGACGACACGACAACGCTCGCCGACGAAGAGCTCGTCACCGAGCCGACCTGGACGTCCGCCCCGAGCACGACCGCCGACACCGACGGCGACGACTCGGACGACACCGATACGACCGATTCAGACTCAGGCGACGACGCCGACACGGTCGACGCGTTCTAGCGCCGCGAGCGCAACCGCGCTCGCACGCTGCATCGAGCCGACCGACGCGGCCGAGTTCCGAGCCGACTACTGGGAGACCCGGCCGCTGCTGGTCCGAAGAGACCAGCCGGGCCGCTACGACGATCTGCTCTCCGAGCAGGAAGTCGAGCGACTGGTGTGCGAGACGGGCATTCGCTTTCCCGCCTTTCGCCTGGTCAAGGAGGGCGCCAAGCTCGACGTCGCCGACTACACGGTCGACGTGCCCTGGCGGCCGGTGCCGTTCTCGCGCAGCGTGGATGTCGAGCGCGTGCTGGCCGAGTTCGAGGCCGGCGCCACGATCGTGATCCAAGGACTGCACCTCAATCGGGCAGAGACCGCCTCGTTCTGCCGCGCCCTCGAGGGCGCACTCGACCACGCGGTGCAGGCGAACGCGTACTACACCCCGCGCGGCTCGCAAGGGCTCGCGGTCCACCACGACACGCACGACGTGTTCGTCCTCCAGATCGCCGGCGAGAAGCGCTGGCTCGTCTACGAGCCGGTGCTCGACCTGCCCTTGAAGGAGCAGCGCTACAAACCCGAGCTTGGCGGCCCCGGCGCGCCGGTGATCGACACGGTTCTCGGCCCCGGCGACACCCTCTATCTCCCGCGAGGCTGGCTCCACGAGGCCCGGACCTCGGAGGTCGACTCGCTCCATCTCACGGTCGGGATCAACGTCTACACCTGGCTGGACGCTTTCCACGACGCCCTCGGCGAGGTGGAGGAAGAGCTGGCGTTCCGGCGATCCGTCGACGGAGAAGAGCCCGCGCCGACCGAGCTGCTGGAGCTGCTGGCCGAGCGAGTCTCGTCGGCGGGGGACGTCTCCCGCCGCAAGGAGGCGCGGCTCGAGCGGCGGCGTCGGCCCGTCCTCGACGGGCAGGTCAGTCAGCTGCGCGCGCTTGACGGGCTGACCGCCTCGACCGAGGTGGAGCTGCGTCCGACCGCGCTTGCAGCGCTCGAGGCCGAGGGCGAGGCGCTCACTCTCTCCTTCCACGGCAAGCGACTGCTCCTCCCGTCGCGCCTCGCGGCCGAAGCCGAGTTCGTGGTCGCGGCGGACCGGCCGTTCACGGCAGCCGACCTCCCGGGCAGCCTCGACGAGGCGGGTCGCCTCGTGCTCGTTCGGCGCCTGGTTCGCGAAGGCCTGCTGCGGCTTACGGTCCCGAACGGGTCCGCCGGGCCGTGACGACGTAGCGCCGCGGCCGCCTGAGCTCCTCCGCGCTGCACGTCAGATGAACGAGCTCGCCGAGCTGCTCGCGTACGTCGACCTCCTCGATGCCGCGGCCACGAGCGGCGAGGGCCACGGTCCAGACGCCGTCCTCCTGCCGGTGTGCGGCCACGACCCTGAGGTCGTCGAGCCCGAGCAGCCCGGTGTCGAGCCTCACCGCGCGCTCCGCCGCCTGGACGGCGAACGGGTAGCACGAGCGGCCGCGATACGGGTCGACATCGATCCGCCCGGCGAGGAGCTCGTCCAGGACCGAGGCCGCGCCGGGACCGTCGAGGCGCCCGTAGTAGAGGCCGTATGGCAGGCACACGAGGTTGCCCGCAAACCGATCTCCGCCCACGTGCGTCGACTGCCACACCCAGTCTGTGTCGACCTCGTCCGCCAGCGCGTCGTAGAGTGGCCGGCCGTGGCGCGCACAGCACGGGTCGTGCTTGCCGTGAGTGCACACGAGCAGCAACGGGTGGTCGACCGGGTCCCCGGCTCCACCGGCGAGATCCACGCGCGTGAGGTCGTGGTAGTGCTCGAAGTCGACGCGCCGAAGCCCGACCTGCGTCTCGCGGGAGGTGGCGGAATATGCGACCAGGCCGGAGACCCCGCGGCGCAGCCTGCTGCGGATGAAGAGCAGCCGCGTTCGCGGCCGGGCGGCCTGCTGCTCGCGGAGGTGGTTCTTGACCTGCTCGGTGAGCCCGCTGCCCGCGAACGCGTCGTGGCTCCACAGCGACCGGTACTCGACGAGGAGCCAGTGGTCGACCCGGCTGGCCGTGGCGTAGAGCGGCTCGTCGTGTGCCCGCGACTCGTCGGCGCAGAACGGCCTACTTTGCGGCATCGCCCTCCTGGCGAACCACGCAGATCACCTGCCCTGTCGCGACGGGCTCACCCGCGCCTACGGAGAGCTCCGTCACGACGCCCGCGCGGTGTGCGGTGATCTCGTTCTCCATCTTCATGGCCTCGACGACGCACAGGACCTGTCCCGGCGAGACCTCGTCTCCTTCGGCGACCTCGACCGAGAGAACGGTGCCCTGCATCGGACTGACGATGGCGTCGCGGGCGGCGGCGTGCCCGCCTCCGGCACGCTCGCGCTCGCGCCGCCGCCGCGCGAGCTCCGCGTGCGGCGGCTCGGGTACGAGAAGCCTCACGTCGTAGCGGCGGCCGTCGACCTCGGCGCTCACCACGTGCTCCGATGATGAGCGCCCGCGGCTGCCGTCCGAGCCGGTGTCTATCGTTGTTGTCCTATGAGACAACTGATCCGACAACTCCTGCGCACGTCGCGCCAGCTCTTCCGACTCGACGACGCCATGGCAGGTCTCGCCTCCGACGAAGCACGGATGCTCGAACAGCGCGAGATGGAAGCCAACGAGAGTCGTGATCCCGCCGATCTCGTACTCGTCGAGAGCGCGCAGCATCCGCCGCCGCGCCCGCTCGCGGTCGACATCGTGTACGCAGAGCTTCGCGATCATCGGGTCGTAGAGGCCGCTGATCTCGCTTCCCGCCTCGACACCCGAGTCCACGCGCACGCCGGGCCCACCCGGCTCCCGGTAGCTCGTGATCCGCCCCGGCGCGGGCAAGAAGCCTTGAGCGACGTCCTCGGCGTTGATACGGCACTCGAACGCGTGTCCATGCAAACGGACGTCCTCCTGGCGCAGCCATAGCGGCTCACCCGCCGCGATCAACACCTGCTCGCGCACCAGGTCGAGGCCTGTGACGAGCTCGGTGACGGTGTGCTCCACCTGGATCCGGGTATTCATCTCGAGGAAGAAGTACTCGCCCTCCCTCGAGAGGAGGCCCTCGATCGTGCCGGCGGAGCGATACCCCACTGCACGGGCAGCGTCGACCGCGATCTCGCCGACCCTCGCTCGAAGAGCGTCGTCGACTGCCGGCGACGGCGTCTCCTCGACGAGCTTCTGGTGGCGTCGCTGGATCGTGCAGTCGCGCTCGCCGAGGTGGATCACGTTGCCGTGAGCATCGGCAAGGACCTGCACCTCGACGTGCCTGGGATCCTCGAGGTAGCGCTCGACGTAGACCGCAGCGTCCGAGAAGTAAGCCTCGCCCTCGCGGCGCGCCGACTCGAACGCCCGGTCCGCCTCCTCGGCCGTCCGGACGACCTTGAGGCCCTTGCCGCCGCCGCCGGCGGAGGCCTTGATGGCGATCGGCCAGCCGATCTCGTCGCCAAGCCGGATCACCTCGTCGGCCGAATCCACCGGCTCGGTCGTGCCCGGGATGATCGGCACCCCGGCCGCCTGCATCCGATCGCGCGCCGAGACCTTCGAGCCCATCACCTCGATTGCCTCCGGCGGCGGCCCGATCCAGACGATCCCCGCCTCGGCGCACGCCCGAGCGAACGCCGCGTTCTCGGCGAGGAAGCCGTAGCCCGGATGGATCGCTTCGGCGCCCGCGCGCAGAGCCGTCTCGATGATGCGCTCGCCGACGAGGTAGCTCTCGGAGGCCGGGCCGGCGCCGATCAGGAACGCCTCGTCCGCGCGACGGATGTGCAGCGCATTCCGATCGGCCTCCGAGTAGACGGCGACCGTTCCGACGCCGAGCTCGCGCAGCGTCCGGAAGATCCGGACGGCGATTTCGCCGCGGTTCGCTACTAGGACCTTGGAGAAGACGGCCACCGGCCGCATATTCTCCCCGCGCATGACCGTTGCCGATCAGCTGACCGTCGCCCGCATCTGTGCGGCACCGGTGATCGTCCTCCTGTACGTGGTCGACTTCGCCAACCACGACTACTGGGCGACCGCTCTGTTCGCGGTCGCGATGTCAACGGACTGGCTCGACGGGCGGCTGGCGCGGCGTAGCGGCCGGACGTCTGCGCTCGGCTCGCTCCTGGACCCGATCGCGGACAAGGTGCTGGTGCTCTCGGTGCTGATCGTCCTGATCGAGCCGCCGTTCCCGGGCTGGATGGTCGCCGCGATCGTGGCGCGCGAGTTCCTGGTCTCCGGGCTCCGGCTGGCGGCGCTCGAGCGCGGCGTCGTCCTGCAGGCGCGTGACCTCGGCAAGCTCAAAACCTGGTCGCAGGCCGTGGCGGCCGGCGTGGGCGGGCTGGCGGCAGCAGGAGCGTTCGACGATGCGTTCGCGTGGTGGGCCCTGCTCGTGGCGTTGATCCTGACGTGGGTGTCGGGCCTGGACTACGCGCGGTTGGCGCCGGGGCTCCTGCGGGCGAAACCGGGCACCCAGGGCGGCAGCGCCTCCCTCGCGGGCAGCCCGGCTGTGCGCCAGCGGCTTTCGTAGGGCCCGGGCGGGCGCTCCTCGCGTAAGCGTCGGAGAGCGAGCTCGAGCGCACGCCGCTCGCCGTCTTCGGGTCGCGGGTCGATCTCGACGTCCACGGATCGGAGCCTAAAGGCCCGCCGACTCCGGCCGAAGAAGATCATGTGACCAGGCGTGCCGGCTGGATGGTGCACTCGTCCGCTACGGCGTCGCGCTAGCCAAGCTCGACGGGCGGTATCGGGAGCGCTTCGCGAGGGCCGTCGGCCGCTCGCCGAGACCGGTTTGGCCTGATTTTCAGGGGCTTCCCTCGAACCGGGTAATCAGCCTGGAAAACGCCGAATCACCTTTTAGGGTGATGGCCCGGGCACCCCGCCGGGGAACAATCGCTTGGTCCGATACCGCCTCGGGAGGTCCGCAGTGTTGGAGTGGAATCCGCGTTTGTTCTCGCTACTGGCGTTGATCGCGCTGCTCGTGGTCGCGCTCGCCGGCGGCTGGTCAGATCTCTTCTCGCCCACCTACTACTGGGAGTGGTAGACCGGCTGGTCTGAGGGGAGAGCCATGCCGAAGCGCCTGCTGACCGTCGTAGTGCCGGTCTGCGCGCTCGGACTCGTGACGGTCTTTGCGGCAGCCGTCGCGTTCGTACTCGAGCCGCCCGACGCGACCGCGATGCTCGGGATCACCGCCTTATTGGCGGCCTCGACGCTTGCGAACCGCTTCCCCGTCCCCGTCGAGGGCGTGGACAGCGGCGGCGTCTCGCTGTCTTTCGTGTTCGGAGCCAGCGCACTCGTCCTGTTCGGCTGGGAGGCCGGCGTGCTCGTCGCGTTCGCCGCCCCCGCGATCATGCAGCTGCTCGAGCACCGCCCGCTCGTTCGCATCGCCTACAACGCGTGCTCCTTCGCGCTCGCAGCCGCGGCGGCGGCGCCGTTCGTCGCGCTCATCGGCGGGGAGAGCACGGGAACCGGCGCCGTCGTCGGCGCCGTCGCCGTCTCCGCCAGCGTCCAGTACGCCGTCAACCTCGCGCTCATGTCGGCGGTCGTTGCGCGCAGCACGCGCCGCCCGTTCCTCACGTTGATGCGCTCCAGCCTGCGCTGGACGATCGTGGTCTTCGCGCTGATGGCCTCGGCCGCCGTCATGCTCGTCGTCCTGTGGCAACGGGCACCGCTCCTGTCGGCGGTGCTCGTGGGCCCGCTGCTCGCCATCGCGCTGTACCAGCGCTCGACCTACCACGCGCTCCGGGCCATGCGTCTCGCCCTCACCGACCCGCTCACGGGCCTCGGCAACCACCGCCACTTCCACGACCGGCTCCAACGCGAGCTCGTCGAGGCGGAGGCAGCGGGAACGCCCTTCACGCTCTGCCTGCTGGACATCGACGACTTCAAACGGATCAACGACCTGTTCGGCCACCCGGAGGGCGATCGGCTGCTGGCCGAGCTCGCCTCGAAGCTCCGCCAGAACGGCGAGGCCTTTCGGCTCGGCGGCGACGAGTTCGCGCTGCTCCTGCCGGACCACGATCCGCAGGAGTCGCTCTCGGTCGCCGGCGCGATCGTCGATCGCATCGGCCGGCTCGAGCTCGACGTGGTCGGGTTGGTGACGGTCAGCGCCGGGATCGCGAGCTTCCCCGAGCAGGCGCTCGACCGGGACGAGCTGATCCGCCTCGCGGACAGCGCCCTCTACTGGGCCAAGGAGCACGGGCGCAACCGCGTGCACGTCTACCGCCCCGACGTCGTCGAGCTCGCCGAGCTGCGTCGCCTCGCGCACGGGCCGGATCGCGCCGCCCGTTACCGTGCGGCAGCGAGCCTGGCCAAGGCCGTCGATCTCCGCGACACCTACACGGGCAGCCACTCGAGCCGTGTCGCCGACCTCGCAGCGCGGCTGGTGGAGCGCCTAGGGCTCGACGAGGAGCAGGTCGAGCTCACGCGGCTCGCCGGCAGCCTGCACGACCTCGGCAAGCTTGCGATCCCCGAGGAGATCCTGCGCAAGCCCGGCCCCCTCACCGACCCGGAGCGGCTCGTGCTCGAGCGCCATCCGCAGATCGGGTTCCGGATGCTCGAGAGCCTCGGCGTCGACGCCGTCGCCGAGTGGGTCCTGCACCACCACGAGCGCTGGGACGGCACCGGCTATCCGGACCGGCTCGGCGGCCCGCGGATCCCGCTCGGAGCGCGAATCCTTTTCGTCGCCGACGCGTACGACGCGATGACGTCCGACCGCGTCTACCGCTCGCGCCTGACGGCGGAGGCGGCGCTCGAGGAGCTGCAGCGCTGCGCCGGCACGCAATTCGATCCCGAGATCGTCCTGGCCCTCGCGGACGAGCTCGCGCTCACGCCGCCGGTCTTGACGGCCGACGCGCTCGCCTCCTAAGAAACCGCGCCCGCTACAGCGGGATGTTGCCGTGCTTGCGGTCCGGGCGCGGCTCGCGCTTGGTGAGTGCCGTCTCGAGCGCGTCGACGAGCACCGGCCTCGTCCTTCGCGGCGGGATCACCTCGTCCACGTAGCCCCGCTCCGCCGCCACGTAGGGGTTGGCGAAGCGAGCGCGGTAGTCGGCGATCAGCTCCTCGCGACGGGCATCGGGGTCGTCCGCCTCCTCCAGCTCCTTGCGGAAGACGATGTTGACCGCGCCCTCCGGGCCCATGACCGCGACCTCGGCGGTCGGCCACGCGAAGTTGAAGTCGGCGCGGATGTGTTTCGAGCTCATGACGTCGTAGGCGCCCCCGTACGCCTTGCGCGTGATCACCGCGAGCTTGGGCACCGTCGCTTCGCAGTACGCGTACAACAGCTTTGCTCCGTGGCGGATGATCCCGCGCCACTCCTGGTCCGTGCCCGGCAGGAATCCCGGCACGTCGACGAAGGTCACGAGCGGGATGTTGAACGCGTCGCACGTGCGCACGAAGCGGGCGGCCTTCACCGAGGAGTCGATGTCGAGCACGCCGGCGAGCGCGTGCGGCTGGTTACCGACGACGCCGACGGGGTGGCCGCCAAGCCGGGCGAAGCCGCAGACGATGTTCTCTGCCCAGTGCTCGTGCACCTCGAGAAACTCGCCGTCGTCGAAGACGCGGTGGATGACGTCGCGCATCTCGTACGGCTTGGTCGGCTGGTCGGGGATGAGCGTGTCGAGCCCGGGATCCTCCCGGCCGGGCGGATCGGCGGGCTCGAAGTACGGCGGCGGGTCGAGGTTGTTCTGCGGCAGGAAGCTCAGCAGGTAGCGCGCGTCCTCGAGACAGGCCTTCTCGTCCGGCGCGACGAAGTGCGCGACGCCCGACTTGCTGGCGTGCGTCGTGGCGCCGCCGAGCTCCTCGAAGGTGACCTCCTCGCCCGTCACCGTCTTCACCACGTCGGGGCCCGTGATGAACATGTACGAGGTGTCCTCGACCATGAAGACGAAATCGGTCATGACGGGCGAGTAAACGGCGCCGCCGGCGCACGGGCCCATCACGAGGCTGATCTGCGGCACGACGCCGGAGGCCTGGACGTTGCGCCAGAAGATCTCCGCGTAGCCCGCGAGTGAGACGACGCCCTCCTGGATCCGCGCACCGCCCGAGTCGTTGATGCCGATCACCGGACAGCCGTACTTCGCCGCCATGTCCATGACCTTGCAGATCTTCTCGGCGAACGCCTCCGACAGCGAGCCGCCGAAGATCGTGAAGTCCTGGGAGAAGACAAAGACCTTGCGGCCGAAGATCGTGCCGTAGCCGGTCACGACCGCATCCCCGTACGGCCGCTTCTCCATCATGTCGAAGTAGGGGTTGCGGTGGCGCACGTAACGATCCAGCTCGACGAAAGAGCCCGGGTCGAGCAGCAGCTCCAGCCGCTCGCGCGCGAGCAGCTTCCCCTGGCTGCGCTGTCGCTCGACCGCCCGCTCGCTGCCCTGGTGGGCGGCTTCGTCCTGCAGCCGCTCGAGCTTCTCGAGCTTCTCCTGCGTCGAGTCGGTGCGGTCGTCGGTCGCGGCCACGACCGGAGCCTAACCGGGCGGCTCGGGGCTCTGGAGCGCGATCTCGCCTAGGTAGAGCTGGTCCTGCGTGACGTCGTCCAGCGCCTCGACGAACGGCGCGTGACCCGGGGCCGAGATGTACGCGACGTAGCCCCAGCGCGTGCGGGGCATGTTCACGAAGGCGAAGGCGCCGAACTCGTCGGCCACCGCCTTGACCGCGCCAGGCGGAGGATCGGTGTCGTTCGAGAGCAGCAACGCGGGCGTTGCGGGAGCGATCGAGATCGTCCCGCCCGGAACGGTGTCGAACCCGTCGGGGCCGAGCAGGAAGCCGGCCAGGCCCCACGTGCCCGGCGCCGTCGAGGCCGGGACGAGGAGACCTTCGTCCGACCCCATCACCGCGTCGGGCTCGATCCACTCGTCGAGGTAGTCGAAGCGCGGGAGTGTCCCGAAGGGCGACACGGGCTGTGGGTGAGCGACCCGTGGCGGCGGTTCCTCCGATCCCACGGTCTGCTCCGGGTGGACGTAGCCGTGCGCGGTTGCAACCGAGACGCAGCGTTCGTGCAGCGGCGTCCGTCGCCCGCGGGCGACCGTCGGCACGGTCTCGAACTCCTGCGGCCAGGGGCCGGAGGGCGTGGCCCAAACCCAGACGCACGCCTGGTCGGGCTCCCACTCGCCAACGAAGCGGAAGATCGTCAGCCACGCCGGATCGCCGCGGCTGTTGCTGCTCTCGAGCGTCTCGACGGGCTGGGCGCGCCGCAGGGTGTCGACGTACGGCTCGGAGCGCTGCGGAAACGATGCGGCGGCCTCGCGTGACAGCGTCACCGCCTCGTCTCTGGTCAGCCCGGCATACGGCGTCTGTCCGGAGCCCACGCCGAGCACGAGGAGCGCGAACGCGATTGCAGCGAATCGCACAACCCAAGGTTACGCCGTCCGTCTATGGTCGCTTCGTGGAGCCGCTCGACCGTTCGACGATCTGGCCGTACGACGAGGCCGAGCCCGGCCGATTCTTCTACCAGCGGTACGGCTCGCCGACGGTCGCAGCGGCGGAGGCAGCCTTGGGAGAGCTCGAGGGCGGCGCGGCGCTGCTCTTCCCCTCCGGGGCCGGCGCCACGACCGCTCTGATGCTGACGCTGCTCGAGCCCGGGCAGACAGTCGCCCTCACGCGCGACGCCTACTACGGGACGGCAGTCACCCTCGAGCTCCTGGGGCGCTGGGGACTGCGCTACGTCGAGTTCGACCAGACCGGACCGCCGCCCGAGCACGCCGACCTCGTCCTCGTCGAGTCCCCGTCCAATCCGCTCCTGACGCTGCCCGACCTCGAGGCCGCGGCCGCCCACCCGGCGCCGGTCGTCGTCGACTCCACTGCCTCGACCCCCGTCTACCTCAGGCCGCTGGAGCACGGAGCCGACTTCGCCCTGCACAGCGCGACGAAGTACCTCGGCGGGCACCACGACGTCCTGCTCGGCGCCGTCGTGTGCCGGCGCGAGGAGGACGCCGAGCGGCTGCTGTCGGTCCGCGGACGGCTGGGGATCGTGGCCGCGCCCGACCCGGCCTGGCTGCTGCTGCGCAGCCTCAAGACGCTGCGCGTCCGCATGGAGCGGCACACCGAGAACGCCACCGAGCTGGCCCGCCGGCTCGAGGGGCACGAGGCCGTCGAGACCGTTCGGTACCCCGGGTTCGGCGGGCTGATGTCGTTCGACGTGGCCGGCGGCGCCGATGCGGCGCGCGCGGTCGAGAAACGCGTGCGGCTGATCGAGAACGCCACCTCGCTCGGCGGCGCGACGACGACGCTCGAGACCCGGACGCGCTGGGAGGGCGACCGTGTGCCGCCCGGCCTCGTCCGGCTGAGCGTCGGGCTCGAGGACGTCGACGAGCTCTGGGACGACCTAGCCCGCGCGCTGGCGTAGGAACTCGAGCGCCAGCTCGCGGAACTCGTCCGGACGCTCCAGCGGGATCGTGTGCGCGGTGTCCTCCAGGACGACCTTGCGAGCGTTCGGAAGCTCGCGCTCGAGCCGGTCGCCGATCTCGAGGAAATCGGGCGCGTCCGCGTCGCCGACGACGACCAGCGTCGGTTGGGACAGCTCGCCGAGCCGGAGGTCGATCGGATCCTCGGGCCCGGGCGGCTGCTGGGCCTCGTAGGCCGGCACCTGGATCTCGAAGGCGCGGCGCTGCATCTCGCGGACTCGTGCCCGCACCGACTCGCGAGCCGGGTCAGGCCCGCGGTCGGGGCCGTCGACCCAGAATTTGACGTTGAGCTCGGTCGCGCCGTCGATGTCGCCCGCATCGAGCATGCGCTCCTCCTCGTCGCCGAACTCCTGGACGGCCTGCGACCACTCGTGCTCGCGGAGGCCCGTCGAGACGAGCAGCAGCTTCGTCACCCGCTCGGGAGCGACCGACGCCGTGTCGAGCGTGACCCGTCCGCCGTAGGAGACGCCGACCAGGGCGGCTCGGTCGATCCCAACGTGGTCGAGCAGGCCGAGCAAGTCCTTCGCCTGCGAGAAGGGCCCCGGCGGGATCGTCGACTCGCCGTAGCCGCGAAGGTCGTAGCGGAGCACCGTGAACTCGGCGGCGAGGACCGGCACGAGCTCGTCCCACATGCGCAGGTCGCAGACGCCCTCGTGCACGAGGACGACCGCCGGGCCGTCGCCCGTCAGCTCGTAGTTCAGCTCGGCGCCGTTGATCAGTGCGCGTGGCACGGCGACATCATCACTCGTGACCGAGGACGGGGTGCGGTTGGTACGGCTCCTCGAGCCGTTCGACCTCGTCTTGCGAGAGCGTCAGCTCGGCCGCGGCGAGCGCATCCTCGAGGTGGGAGAGCTTGCTCGTGCCGACGATCGGCGCCGTCACCCCGGGCTTCTGCAGCAGCCACGCGAGCGCGACCTGCGCCGGAGAGACGCCTCGCTCGGAGGCGACCTCGGCCACCCGGTCGATGACCTCGTCGTCCCCGTGCCGGCCGTAGAGGCGCTCCGCGAATGGATCGGTCTCGGCGCGGGTCGTGCTGTCGGCGTCCCTCGGGCGGGTGAGCCGTCCGCGCGCGAGCGGGCTCCAGGGCAGGACGCCGACACCCTGGTCGATGCACTGCGGGATCATCTCGCGCTCTTCCTCGCGGTAGAGGAGGTTGTAGTGGTTCTGCATCGAGACGAACTCGGTCAGGCCGCGGCGCTCGGCGGCGCGCTGCGCCTTGGCGAACTGCCAGGCGTACATGCTGCTCGCGCCGATGTACCGCGCCTTCCCCGCGCGCACGACGTCGTTCAGCGCGTCCATCGTCTCCTCGATCGGCGTGTCCGGATCCCAGCGATGGATCTGGTAGAGGTCGACGTAGTCCAGCCCGAGCCGCGTCAGCGACGCGTCGATGGCAGAGAGGACGTGCTTGCGCGAGAGGCCGCGACCGGTCGGGCCGGGCGTCATCTGGAAGCGCACCTTGGTCGCGACGACCAGCTCGTCGCGCGAGAGGAACTTGGGCAGCAGGCGGCCCGTCACGATCTCGCTCCCGCCCTGCGAGTACGCGTCCGCGGTGTCGAAGAAGGTGACGCCGCCCTCCACGGCGGCGCGGACGATCGGCTCGGCGGCCTCCTCGTCGAGCATCCACGGACGACCCGGCGTCCCGCTGTAGAAGCTCATCATCCCCAGGCAGACGCGGGAGACGAAGAGCCCCGTGTTGCCGAGGCGGACCTGCTCCATCACTCGACCCTAGCCGGGGGTCTCCTGTTCGCGCCGCAGTGCCATCGCCGCAACGACCAGGGCGACTCCCGCGACCTCGGGCGCTGTCGGTACCTGCGCGAGGACGAGCAGACCGACCACCGTCGCCGTCGCCGGCAGCAGCGAGACCATCAGCGAGTAGCCGGCTCGGCTCAGGCGCGCCATTGCCAGCTGGTCGAACACGTACGGGATGACGGACGAGGCAAGGCCGACCCCGATGCCGGCGAGGAGCGCAACGGGGTCGACGAGGGCAGGCGCCGCGCTCGCGAGCCCGATCGGCGTGGCGACGACCAATGCGACGAGCATCGCCGCGGCGAGCCCGTCGATCGCGCTCGTGCGCGCGACGCGATGGGCCAGGACGATGTACGCGGCGAACAGGGCGGCGTTCGCGAAGGCGAAGGCGACGCCGACCGGCTCGCCCTCCAACCGGACGTCGACGAGCGCGTAGACGCCGGCGACGGCGAGTAGGAGGGCCGCGAGGTTCCGCAGCGAGCGGACACCGAGCGCCGCCAGGAGGATCACGGGCAGGAACTCGATCGCGGCGACCGTTCCGAGCGGGAGTCGGTCGATCGCGATGTAGAAGCAGGCGTTCATGACCGCGAGCACGGCGCCGAGCGCGACCACGAGCCTCGAGCGCAGCGCCGGCCAGGGACGGCGCCAGAGCGCGAAGACCGCGCCGGCGCTGGCGACGCGCAGCCACGCGACGCCGAGCGGCTCGACGCGCACGAACAGGAGCACCGCGAACGAGGGCCCCAGGTAGTGGAAGACCGCGCTGACGACGAAGTACGCCGCCGGCGGGGTGGTCGCCATTCGCTGCGTCGCTATCGAGGCCGTTCTCGTCACTCACGACATGGTGCGGCCGGACCTGCGATGATGGAATGCCAAATCGACGGAGATTCGAGGCAAGATGGCCGGGATAGCACGGACTCGCGACGCAGCAGCCTTCGAAGCGAAGCTTCTCGACGAGGTGAACCTACGAATCCTGAAGGAGCTGGAGGAGAACGGCCGTCTCGGCATGGCCGAGCTCGGACGCCGCCTCTCGATGTCTCCGCCAGCCGTCGCCGAACGCGTCCAGCGGCTCGAGCGGGCCGGGATCATCGCCGGCTATCGCGCGGAGATCGATCCCCGAGCCCTCGGGTTTCCGGTCTCGGCGATCGTCCGCATCCGGCCGGCGCCAGGGCAGCTGCAGCGGATCCCCGAGGTGGCGCGCGAGACGCCCGAGGTGGCGGAGTGCTACCGGATCACCGGCGAGGACTGCTACCTGATGCGGCTCCACCTCCGCGCGATCGACGACCTCGAGGACGTGCTCGACCTGTTCACGCCGTACGGCCAGACGACGACTTCGATCATCCACTCGGCGCCGGTGCCGCGCCGCGGGCCGCCGTTGGAGCCGACGCCTGACTGGTGAAAACGCCGGTCGCCTCGCTTGTCGCGTCAATGGGCGCGTACTAGTGTCGTGATCGATGCACCGCCGCACTCGGAAGACGCGGCTGTCCGGCGGCGCGTCTCCGGCAACTCCCGAACATGCTGACCGGATGGGGCAGGCGGCAGCCGTGCTCGCACTGCAGCGGAGCGCGGGCAATCGCGCCGTCGTCGACATCCTCGCGCGCCAGCCGGAGACCAAGACGAAGCCGAAGGTCGTCACGGTCGAGGGAGAGCGTGTCGAGGTCGCGTCCGACGCGGAGGCGAAGGACGCCGAGCGGATCCTGAAGCTGCTCAAGGACACGTACGGAGTTGCCTTCGACTCGCTGGCGTCTCGGAACGCGGTCCGGAAGGACAAGACCGAGCGGGGCGTGTCCAAGGATGACGTGGAGAAGATCGACGTCGTGCCGTGGACCTATCTGGACCTGAAGGACCTCGAAGTGGGCTTCAAGCACTACGCGCCGCTCCTCGGCAAGGCGCGCACGAAGTCCAAGCGTCGAGCCACGCCTCAGGAGGTCACCCGAATGGGCCGCCTGAGCCACTACCTCGACAACCCCGAAGGGCAGTACCTGCACGAGTACGGCACGATCGCGATCTTCAAGGACCACCCCCGCGCCATTCCGGATCCCGACGAGTTCACCGCCGTGCACGAGATCGCGCATGCCGTCTTCGGGGCCCTCGTCGAGGACTTCCGGAAGAAGATCGGCTACTGGACCCGCTCGACCGACACCCGCAAGGACGGCTCGTCGGAGGCGCCTCCGACGCCGTACGGCGACAAGAACCCGGACGAGGACCTGGCCGAGTCCGTCGCGCTCTACTTCACCGCGCCCGATGTCCTGAGAAAGGGCAGCCCCGTGAAGAAGCGTGGCCAGGTCGGCAACGCGTGCCCGAAACGGTTCGCCTGGATCGAGAAGGAGGTCAAATCGTGGTAGCCGACGCGCTGCGGGCAGCAAACGCTGACGGCGAAGAGCCGGAGGTCGGATTCGAACCGACGGCCTGCTGATTACAAAGCGCTGCTCTGACCAGCTGAGCTACTCCGGCCCGAAGCGCTCAGGGTACTGCAGAAACGCGTTATCGAAGCGCAGCCTCGATCCGGCTGAACGGCACGAAGTGGACATGGCCGCGTCCGCCGGCCGTGAAGCCGTACGCGACTCCAGGCGCCTCGATCTCTGCCTGGACTCGACCGGGCGCCTGCGCAAGCCGCGCGACGCGACCGGTGTCGAGGTCGACGGCGAACACGATCGAGCCCTTTGTGACGACTCCGACCCCAAAGTGCACATCGACCGCAGGGTTCAGCCCGCGAGGCACCCGCCAGCTGGCCAGTACCGCTCCCGTCTCTGCGTCGAAAACCTGGAGCTGCGCGTTGCGCGTCAGCACGACCAGCCGGTCGCCGCGGAGCGCGATTGCCACCGGCGCCGTCGTTGCGAAGCTCTGCAGTAGCTCGCCGGCCGCGCTAAGAAGCTCGACGCTCCCATCGCCCGCGAGGACTGCGATCCGGCCCGCGTCGACGTTCACGGACAGCGGCGCGCTCGACAGCTTGCTGATCGTCGTCGGGCGCATCCTCGGGCCGACTGCGCCGATCACTCCACCGGCGCCGTAGGACACGGCGTACGCGAGAAGGCCTCCGTCGGCGGACAGGGACATGAGCCTCGATTGACCGCCGCGAGCCGAGGCGATGACTCGCTCAACGCAGTCGACGATCGTCGCCGACAAGACTCGCCCTGTCGCGCCCACGGTCGTCGCCCACTCGGCTCCGATTCCGCCAACGGCGACGAGGCCGATCCGCCCCCGCCCATGCGTCTGCCGACACGTGAGCTCGTCCTCCTCGGTCAGCCGCGAGACGTAGTGCCAGGGAACGTTCCAGAACATCACGCGATCGCACTCGCGACGCGAGACCGTGCACGGCAATCGCGACCCGTGCGCCGTCCATCGCCAGATCCGCGATCTCGCCCTCGACCGTCAGCGGCCTGCCCGCGCGATTGACGGCTCGCTCGACGGCGCGCATGGGGACGAACTTGACGACGCGCCGCGCCGCCGACTCATGACGCTTGAGCACGTTGTCCTGGTAGACGATGCCGGGCGCTTCGATCTGCGGGCTATCGCCGCGATGATTGAGCGCCACGAGCGCCGCTCGACCGTCGCTCAGCCGGACGGCATAGGTCTCGCGGGAGTTTCTCGTCCCGAGGAGGGCGAGGTCTCCGTAGGCGTCGAGCGCTCGGAAGCGATCGGGGAGGGGCCATGCGCGCACGACGCGCCCGTTCTTCCGCACGACCAGACGATCGGGCTCGTCGACGGCGCCGGAGCGGATGGTGACAAGGCGGGCGCCGACGTGTGTCGCCGTGCGAACGGCCGGAGCGCGCTTGGCACAGCCGATCGATCTCGAGCGGGCGTCGCCACTTCGAACGCTCCAGCTCACCCTCGTGCAGGAGCCGCGGGCGCGGTAATCCACGGACACACGGGCGCCGTTCATGCTGTAGCGCGCGACTGTGCCGCCGACGGTCAGCGACCGCGTACCAGGCGGATCGGGATGGCAGACGTATGCATACGCCGGATAGACGCCGGCCGAGGTGAGAACAGCGGCAGCGATACCCGCGTACAGCGCTCTGCGGCAACTGGTCATGGCGCTCCTCCGAAGTCGGACTCTCGTGCGGAAGCGCACGAATCGCGGAGCGAACGACGCTACGCCGCGCCGCGCCGACCGTCAAGGGCGTGCTACTGCAGAACCTGGCGCGTGGCCTGGTGCTGGAGGATCTTGCGCTTGACCCGCTGGAGGGCGTTGTCGATCGTCTTCGTGTCGCAGGCGAGCTCCTCGGCCATCTGCTCGTACGAGGAGCCTTCGAGGTAGAGACGCAGCGAGTCGGACTCGAGCGTCGACAGGCCGGTGCCGAGGCAGCCGACCAGGCTCTGGAGCTCCTCTGTCGAGATCACGACGACCGACGGCTCGTCGACGCCGGGGCCGGGGAGCGCGTCGCCGAGCGTGCAGTCGCCGTCCGACTCCTGGCCCGCCGGCGTATGGCTGAACGACACGTAGGTGTTGAGCGGGGCGTGCTTGAAGCGCGTGGCCGTCTTGATCGCCGTGATGATCTGCCGCGTGACGCAGAGCTCGGCGAAGCTGCGGAACGAGGTCTCCTTGTCGGAGCGGTAGTCGCGGACCGCCTTGTAGAGGCCGATCAGCCCCTCCTGGATCAGGTCGTCCGAGTCGCCGCCGGCGAGGAAGTACGAGCTCGCCTTGAGGCGCACGAAGCCCGTGTAGCGCCGAATCAGCTGATCCATCGCCGCGCCGTCGCCGTTTCGGGCCTTCAGCGCGAGCTGCAGATCCTCAAGCTCTCGTTGAGCCTTCTGAGCGGGCCGGGTCGCGTGGGCTACGCGGGCGGTCATGGCGGCTCCCTGGTTGCTTATGGGCAATCTGGACGCTGGCCGAGGGCTCGGTGACGGCGCTCCCTCACCCTCAAGTTGAGCAGAAGGTAGCAGTGGACCACGGAGATTACAAGAGCTTTGCAAAGGACCCGGACAACCGGACCCCTAGCCGCGGCCGCGGCGCAGACGCTCGAGCTGTTCGCGCGTGCTCTCGTCGAGCCGATCGCCCAGACGCGAGCGCCGGTCCGGCGGCGGAGGCTTCACCTCGCGGAGCTCCTCCACGAAGGCGGACGAGCTCCGCTTCATCACCTCCTGTCCCGACACGGACCGGATGGCGGAGTCCGACGAGACGAGGCACACGCGCTCGTCGGCGCGATGCTGGGCGGCTAGGCGCTCGAGCAGCTCGTCGGCGTGCGGCGCGAAGCGAACCGACAGCGGGCCCACCTCGATCTCCTCCCCACCGCCGTCGAACACCACGACCCCGCGGGCCCCACGAAGTGCGACGAAGCCGGCCAGGCGGTCGACGAGCGCGCCGACGTCGTCGAGGTCACTCGCGCGAAGAACGTTGAAGCCGTCGAAGAGGTAGAGGGTCGGGTCAGGCACTCCGAGAACGCTAGCGCCGGCGGGAACCTCCCGGTTCCCCCGGAACCCCCTCCCCTGGTCCGCTTCGCGGACAGGCGCTTCGCGCCGGGTCAGGCATCCGCGCTGCCTGCCGCGCCTCGTAAAGGAGCACGCCGGCCGCGACGCTCACATTGAGCGAATCCACCTGGCCCGCCAGCGGGATGGATACCGCCGCGTCGCAGGTCTTGCGCACGAGCGGCCGCAGGCCGCGGCCCTCGGCGCCGAAGACCAGTGCGGTCCCGCCGGTGAAGTCGGCCGACCACATCGGCGTCTCGGCATCGCCGACTGCGGCCCAGACCCACAGGTCGGCGCGCTTGATCTCGCCCAGGTAGCGGGCGAGGTTGGGCACGACCGCGACCGGCAGGTGCTCGACCGCGCCCGCCGAGGCACGCGCGACCGCGGGTGTCACGCGGGCCGAGCCGTGTGCGGGGACGACCACGCCCGACGCGCCGGCGCCCTCGGCCGAGCGGATCACAGCGCCGAGGTTGTGGGGATCGGTGACCTGGTCGAGGCACACCAGCAGCGGCCGCGCGCCCGCCGCGAGCTCGTGGGCCTCCGCGTAGCGGTACGGCTCCGTCCACGCGACGACGCCCTGGTGCTCGGCGGTCTCTGCCGCCGCCGTGAGCGCGCGTTCCGGCTTCACGTGCACGCGCAGCCCGGGCGTGTCGCGCAGCCACCCCTCCGCCTTCAGCGCGCGCTCGCTCGCCCACACCTCGAGCACCTCGCGCGGGCCGCGAACCAGCTCGTGAACCGGTTGGCGGCCGTAGACGAGCTCGCGCGTCACCGTCGGCGGACGAGCCGGTAACCGGGTGCTTCGGCCACGTCTCGCAGCTCCCAGCCGGCGTCCGCGACCTGCGTGCGGAGTCGATCGGCGGCCTCGAAGTCGCCGGCGCTCCGCGCCTCCTGGCGACGCTCGGCGAGCTCGATCACGTCCGCAGGCGCGTCCTCCGACACATCGGCGAGCGAGGCGAGGCCGAAGACGTCCAGGCCGCGCCGAAGCAGGTCGTGGTCGCGCCAGCCGTGCATGATCGCGAGCGCGTCGGGTGTGTTGAAGTCGTCGTCGAGCGCCGCCGCGAAACGCTCCCATTCCCCCTCCGCAGCCGGCACCGACGGGTTGCGGAAGACCTCGCGGAAGCTCTCGGCACGGGCTTCGGCGGCGGCCATCGTCTCCTCGGAGAAGTCGAGGGGCTTGCGCCAGTGGCCGGTCATGAAGAAGACGAGCAGCGACTCCGGGCCGTAGCGCTCGACCGCGTCCCGGATCGTGACGACGTTGCCGACCGACTTCGACATCTTCTCGTCGGTGAACTGCAGCAGGCCGTTGTGCATCCACAGGTCGGCGAAGCCGTGGCCGAGCGAGCGCGACTGTGCGATCTCGTTCTCGTGGTGCGGGAATACGAGGTCGAGCCCGCCGCCGTGGATCTCGAACACCGGGCCGAGCAGCTCCTCGGCCATGACCGAGCACTCGATATGCCAACCCGGCCGACCGAGCCCCCACGGCGAGTCCCAGTACGTGTCCTCGCCGGGCTTGTTCGCCTTCCAGAGCGCGAAGTCGCGCGGGTCCTCCTTGAGCGGGTTCGGCTCCTGCTCCTCGACCTGGTCGGGACGCTGGCCGGACAGGCGGCCGTAGTCCGGGTAGCCGGCGACCCGGAAGTAGACGTCGCCGTCGACAGCGTACGCGTGCCCGCCCTCGATCAACGCTTCGATGAACTTCACGATCTCGCGGACGTACTCGGTCGCCTTCGGCAAATGGTCGGGCATGCCCAGGCCGAACGCGCCCGTGTCCTCGAGGTACCACTGCGTCGCCCGCTCGGCGAGCTCCGCGCTCGCTCCCGGCGCGGCCTCGTAGATCTTGTCGTTGATGTCCGTGATGTTGTGGACGAGCGTCACGTCGTAGCCCTGCGAGCGCAGCCAGGAGCGGAGCCACATCCCGAGCACGAAGGGCACGGCGTTGCCGACGTGCGCACGGGCGTAGACGGTCGGCCCGCACACGTACATCCGGACCGGCCCGGGCGGCTCGGGCAGCGGGTCGACTTGGCGGGTGAGCGTGTTATAGAGCCGCATCGACCCTCCGGAGGGTCTCCTCGCGGGGCAGCGCCGCGATCACCGCGGCCAGCTCGGGCCCGCGCTCCCGGCCGGTCAGCGCCAGCCGGACGGTCTTCAGGTCGCCGCCGACCGCCTTCAGCTCCCGGACGATGGCCCGGGCCGCCTCGTGGTCGAGGTCGCCGTTCGCAGCCGCTGCGCAGCTCGCGGAAGCGCTCGAGCGTCGGGCGCGCGTCGGACCCGAGCGTCACCGCGTCGGGCTCGGAGACCGTCCTGGCGTACTCCCGGGCCTCGACGAGATCCCGCGCCCCGCGGACTGCGGGGACGAGCTCCACGGGGATGTCGGCCTCGCGCGCGAGCTCGTCCGGCGTCATGCGCTCGATCGCGCTCACCGACAGCCGCCGGATCCTGGCGAGGTCGTAGTGGACGTCGTGTGCGGGCATGCCGAGCTCCGCGAGATAGGCGTGCACGGCAGCTGCCGGGATCCCCTCCTCGCGCAGCGCAGCCACGGTCGCTCCCGGTGCGCGCTTGGAGAGCTTCCGGCCGTCCTCGCCGAGGATCAGGCCGTGGTGGAGATACTCCGGCGGCTTCGTCCCGAGCGCCTCGTGCAGGCGCCGGTGGATGCTTTCGTTGGGCCGGTGGTCGTTGCCGCGGATGACGTGCGTGATGCCGAAGTCCGCGTCGTCGACGACGCTCGCCAGCTGGTAGGTGGCCGTGCCGTCCTCGCGCAGGAGCGTGGTGCCCTCGAAACGCTCGCCGAGCGGGGCGGCGGCCTCGCGGTACCGCTCGCCGCGCTCGCTCTGCCGGACCGGGCCCTCGTCCCACTCGACGCCGAGCCACTCGAGGTCCCGGAGGATCGCCTCCTCCCCGCCCTCGACGTTCCGCGCCGGGTCGGTGTCGTCGATGCGCAGGAGCATCCAATCGCCGAACTCGCGGTTCGCGACCGCGCTCAGCGCGTTGCCGACGTGCAAAGAGCCGGTCGGGCTGGGGGCGAAACGCACCTTCTTCATTGGCCGAGGAATCTACCTCCGAACCGAAAGGGCCCCGCGCGACGAATGGGTGGCGCTCGCAAGAACTGCCCCTTCCAAGGAGGAACACCCATGGAGACCACCCGCGCATCCTTCCTCGCCAACGGGGCGAGGGGCGGCCTCGCTCTGGTCGCAGGCGGCTCACTGCTCGCGCTCGCCGAGGGCACCGCGCTCGGCGCGACGACCACAGACGCCGACATCGCCAAGCTGGCCGCGACGGCCGAGCTGCTGGCGATCGACTTCTACACCCGCGCGATCAGGTCGCGGAAGATCTCGGGCGCCGAGCTCGCTTACATGGTTTCGGCCCGCGAGAACGAGCGCGCGCACTACAAGGCGCTCGCCGGCGTGCTGAAGTCGGCTGCTCCGAAGAACCTGCGCTTCGGCTACCCGGGCGGGTCGTTCCGCTCGCGCAGCTCGATCGGCAAGCTCGGTCAGGCACTCGAGACCGCCTTTGTCGGCGCGTACCTCGGCGCGGTGACGGCGCTGAAGTCGAACGAGCTCAAGGGCGTCGCCGCCACCATCGGGGCGAACGAGTCGCGGCACCTGAGCGTGCTGTCGAACATCGCCGGGAACACAATCGTCTCGGCGCCCGCGTTCCCGAAGGCGCTCACGGCGGCGCAGGCGACTGCGGCCGTGAAGCCGTTCATCTCGGTCTAGCGATGCCGTTCGGAATCGGCATCTGGGAACTGCTCGTCCTGCTAGTCGTGCTGCTCGTCGTCTTCGGCCCCAAGCGTCTGCCCGAGCTCGGTCGCCAGCTCGGTCACGGGCTCCGCGACTTCAAGGACGCCGTGTCCACAGCGGACGAACGGGCTCTGGAGCCGACGTCCGTCGAGAGCGAGCCGCGGGCCTGACGTGTTGCGGCGCGTCCTGCCCCGGCGCCTGGGCAGCAAGCAGACGGTGGAGCTCGCCGATCACCTCGGCGAGCTCCGCCACCGGCTCTTGCTGTGTCTGGCGGCGTTCGTGCCCGCGTTCGTGGCCGCCTTCGCGGTCCACGGACGGATCGTCGAGCTGCTCGCCCGTCCGCTCCCGGAGGGCAAGCAGCTGGTGACGCTCGGCGTGACGGAGCCCTTCACAACGTCGGTCAAGGTCAGCCTGCTGGCCGCCCTGGCGCTGACCCTCCCCCTGCTCCTGAGCCAGCTCTGGGCGTTCTTTGCGCCGGCGCTGACGCCGTCCACACAGCGGGCAATCCGCTGGTTCGCCGTGCTCGCCACGTCACTCTTCGGCGCGGGCGTGCTCTTCGCGTACGCGATCGTCCTGCCCAGAGCTCTGACCTTCCTGCTCGGCTTCGACGAGCACCTGTACGAGATCCAGATCCGGGCCTCGTACTACTACTCGTTCGCGGCGCTGACGCTGCTCGCGAGCGGGCTCGCGTTCCAGCTCCCGATCGCGATCCTCGGGCTGGTGCGGGTCGGGGCTCTCTCGGCAGCCCGCCTGCGGCGGAACC
This sequence comes from uncultured Actinomycetes bacterium, assembly GCA_963739085.1. Taxonomy (GTDB): domain Bacteria; phylum Actinomycetota; class Thermoleophilia; order Gaiellales; family Gaiellaceae; genus DATFQE01. The sequence continues at coordinate 58,441 of CAVTZA010000016.1, forward strand.
GGCGCCTCGCCTACGTGGCGCTCGTGGCCTTCGCGATCCTGCTGCCGACCGTGGATCCGGTCTCGCTCGCGCTCGAGGTCGCGCCGCTCGTGGCGCTGTTCGAGCTCTCGGTCGTCCTGGCCGCCGTCTTGGAGCGGCGCTGGGCCGCAGCGGCTTTGGCCGGCGCCGAGGCCTAGACCGAGCCACGCTGCGGCGTCATGGACGCCGAAGCTTCCTGATCCGCTTCAGCTTGTCCGGGTTGACGATCGACCGGATCGCTGTGATCTCGCCCCCCTCGACGTCGAGCGCGAGCACCGAGTACGGCGAGCCGGCCTGGTCGAAGAACACCGCCCCCGCCTGACCGTTGATCTCGGCCAGCCGCATCTGGAGGTCGAGCTCGCTCCCGATGCGGGCGAACCCGAGCAGGAGGCGCGTCACGCGGTCGCGTCCGAAGACGGGCCGCAGGATCGCGCCGCGCACCTTGCCGCCGCCGTCGCCGTAGAAGACCGTGTCGGCGGCGAGCAGCTCCGCGAGCGCATCGCGATCACTCGCTGCCGCGGCGGCGAAGAACCGCTCGGCGAGCCGGTCGCGTTCCTCGCGCGAGCTCTCGAAGCGCGGCCTCCGCTCGTCCACGTGCCGGCGGGCGCGGGCGGCGATCTGGCGGACGTTGTCCTCGCGCTTGTCCACGATCCGCGCGATCTCGGCGTAGTCGTAGTCGAATACCTCGCGCAGCAGGAAGACCGCACGCTCGACCGGCGAGAGACTCTCGAGCAGGACGAGGAACGCGAGCGACAGCGAGTCTGCACGGTCTGCCTCGAAGACGGCCTCCAGCTCCTCGTCGACCACGACCGGCTCCGGCAGCCACGTGCCGACGTAGCGCTCCCGCCGGCGCTGGGCCGAGCGGAGGCGGTCGATGCTCAGCCGGGTCGCCACAGTCGCTAGGTACGCCTTCGGCGCGTGGATCTCGTCCTCGGCGGCCGCGCGGTGGAGGCGGAGGAACGACTCCTGGACGACGTCCTCCGCCTCGCTTGCGCTGCCGAGCATCCGGTAGGCGATCGAGAACACCAGCGGCCGGAGCTCGGTGTAGAGCGTTTCGTCGATCGAGGTCAAGCCGCCCTCGCGCGTGGATCGTCGGCGGCCGGTGCAAGCCCGTGCTCGAACCCGTCGCGCCAGCTCGGCCAGGCCGGGCGCCAGCCGAGCTCCCGCTTCGCCTTCTCGTTCGACGAGCCGCGCATCTCCGTCATCATCGCGATGCCGTGCTCGCCGATCAGCATGCGTGCGAGCCAGACAGGGACGTGCCGAGGCGGCTTCGCGCCGAGCGCCCGCGCCAGGGCCGGCAGCCACTCGGCGACGGGCGCCGGATCGTCGTCGACGACGTTGTACAGGCCGCCGCCGCGACCTTCGATCACGGCCACTGTGGCCGAGGCGGCGTCGTCGATGTGGACGAAGGACCACACGCCGGCGGCGCTTCCGACCAGCGGCAGCTTCCGGCGGCGGATCAGCTCCACCTGCTCCCCGCCCTCGCCGAGGCCGGTGCCCGGCCCGTAGAACGAGCCGTACCGGAGCACGACGCCCGCGACGCCGTCTGAGCCGGTCACCGCCGCCTCGAGCTTCCGGATCGCGGCCAGCGACTCGCGCGCGGCCGCGGGCGGATTCGGATCGAGAGGATCGGCCTCCGTCTTCACGAGCGCGCCGCTGCGCGCGTTCGGCCAGCCCGTGTAGCTCTGCGCGACGAAACGCGGAGCGCCGGCGGCCACGGCCGCGGCGAGCAGGTTGTCCAGCCCCTCCGTGCGCAGGCGATTCGTCAGCGCGAACGCCGCGTCGAAGCGGCGGAGCGAGACCGGGCCCGACAGCGCCGTCGCCTGATGGACGACGACCTCCGGCTCGGCTGCCTGGACCGCGGCGGCGACTGCCTCGCCGTCGAGCAGGTCGACGACGACCGCTTGAGCGCCAGCGGCCTCGACGGCGGCGGCCCGCTCCGGTCTTGTCGTCGTCGCAACGACCTCGTGACCGCGTGCGATGAGCTGTGGAATCAAGTGGCTCCCGACGACTCCCGAGCCACCCGCGAGAAAGACCTTCATCGTGCACCTCCAATGTCGTAGTTCGGTTTCCCTCTGAGACGAGAGAGCAGGCTCCGTGTGACACGGTAGGTACGCTCGGCCGGTGGAGGGTGCGCTTCTGGCTTGGTTCGGCGGGACGGGCGCGACCTGCCCTGGCGGCGGACGCGAGATCCCTACGCGATCCTCGTCAGCGAGGTGATGCTGCAGCAGACGCAGGCCGAGCGTGTCATTCCGCGCTACCTGCGCTGGCTCGAACGCTGGCCCACCGCGGCCGACCTTGCGGCGGCCGCGCCGGCCGACGCGATCCGCGAATGGCAGGGGCTCGGGTACAACCGGCGCGCCCTCAACCTCCACCGTGCGGCGCGTCACGTGGCGGAGCACGGCTGGCCGGACGACCTGACCGACCTGCCCGGTGTGGGCACCTACACGGCCGCTGCGATCCGCAACTTCGCGTTCGGCGAGGCGGTGCTCCCCGTCGACACGAACGTTCGCCGCGTCCAGGAGCGAACCGGCGCCTCCTTCGGGCCCGAGTGCGCGCAGGCCCTCTTCGACCTCGGCGCGACGGTATGCCTCGCCCGCGTGCCGCGTTGCGGCAGCTGTCCGCTCGCGGCGGAGTGTCCGTCGCGCGGCCGCCGCTACGAGCCGCTGCGCAAGCAGACCCCCTTCGAAGGCTCGTTCCGGCAGCGGCGCGCGCGGGCGCTCCGGCTCGCGGCCGACGGAGGCCAGCCTGACGACGCCGAGGCCGTCGCCTCGCTCGAGCGCGACGGCCTCGTGCATGTGGAGGACGGTCTCGTCTTCCTGCCCGGCTAGATCACCGGGCAGTTGACCACGGTGTCGGTGCGGCGGATCGTCACGTCGCCCGCCGCTGCAGCGGCCCGCACGGCGGCGGCCGACTTCAGCAGGCGAGGCGTCGTTCGCCAGGTCACCATGCTCACGCGCCAGAGCGGCGTGTAACCCGGGCGGCCGGGCACGACGTCGATCACGTTCTTCTGGCCGGAGGCGCCGTTCGTCACCGCCCAGATCGGCGCAACCTTGTTGCCGCGGGCGAGCTTCACCGGCCCGAGGTCGTAATAGGCGATCGTCGAGCCCCGATGGAAGCCGGTCGTCTGCTTCTGCCCGAAGCCGACCACCGGGCAGTTGACCACCGTGCTCGTCCGCTCGAGCGTGGCGTCGCCGGCTGCGACGGCACGGCGGACCTCCGCCGCCGATCGCAGCACACGCGGGGTGGCGGCATCCGTCCACGTCACCATCACGACGCGCCAGAGCGGCGTGTAGCCGCCGTCGCCCGGCGCGACGTCGATCACGTTTCGCTGTCCGTCGGCGCCGTTCGTGAAGACCCAGATCGGCGCGACCTTGTTGCCCGGTCGCAGCTTGATCGGGCCGAAGTCGAGGTAGCGGACAGTCCCTCCCTTGTAGAAGCCGGGCGTCTTCTGCTGCTTCGGGAAGTGCCGGATCGGCGCCATCGTGGCGCGCGCCGGCGCGGACGCGGGCAGGACGAAGGCGGCGACGAGCGCCGGAATGAGCAGCCTCCTCATCGGGTTTCTCCTGTCGTTCGTGGAGACCTCGAACCTAGGCGCCGCGCCTTGCGAGACCTTTCCGCGGCATTGACGAACGGCGAATTAACCCCCTCGCAATCTCGGCTTTGGAGAATTCACACGATGAGCACGGTGCTCGTGATCGACGACGAGCCGATCGTCCGTGAGGTCGTCGTCCGCTACCTGCGGCGCGAGGGCTACGAGACGCTCGAGGCGGCCGACGGAATCCGCGCCCGCGAGTTGCTCGAGCGGCACGAGCCAAGCCTCGTCGTCCTGGATCTGATGCTCCCCGGCATCGACGGCCTCGACCTCTGCCGCTGGATCCGCTCCCGCTCCGACGTGCCGGTGATCATGCTCACCGCTCGAGGCGAGGAGTCGGACCGCATCGTCGGGCTCGAGCTGGGCGCGGACGACTACGTGACGAAGCCGTTCTCGCCGCGCGAGCTCGCGGTACGGGTGAGGGCGGTGCTGCGCCGCTCCACGCGTCGGCGGCCGCGGGACGAGCGCCTCGGCTTCGACAGGATCGAGATCGACGCCGGCGCGCGCGAGGTGACACGGGACGGCCGGGCCCTCCGGCTGACTGCGAAGGAGTTCGACCTCCTCTACTTCCTCGCCTCGAACCCGCGGCGCGTGTTCTCGCGTGACCATCTGATGGAGCGCGTCTGGGGCTACTCGGCCGCGCTCGACACCGGCACCGTCACGGTCCACGTACGTCGGCTCCGCGAGAAGATCGAGGATGACCCGTCGCATCCGCGCTACCTCGAGACGGTCTGGGGCGTCGGCTACCGCTTCACCGGATGATCGTCTTCGCGCTCGTCGTCGCGCTGGCCACGCTCGCGGCGGGGATCGTCGCTGCCATCGGGCTGCGGCGCTTGCCGACACTCCGCCTGCAGCTGGCGGGGCTCGCGCTCGTGGCGACGTTGCTCCCGCTGGCGGCGGTCGTCCTGTCCGGCCTGGTGATGTTCGACTCCGGCCACGACGTCGTGCTGCTCGCGGCCGCGGCGGCGTCGTCCACCGTGGCGCTCGTCGCAGCGCTCCTCGTCGCGCGCGCGATCGCGCGGCCCGTCGAGCGGCTGCGCGCGACCTCGGCCTCGCTCGCCGGCGGCGACCTCACGGCGCGCGCGCCGGAGACGGGCCCCGCCGAGCTGCGACAGCTCGCGCACGCGACGAACGAGATGGCGGGACGGCTCGAGGAGCTGTTCGACGTGCGGCGTCAGCTCGTCGCCTGGGCCAGCCACGACCTGCGCACCCCGATCGCGTCCCTGCAGGCGATGGTCGAAGCGCTGGAGGACGGCCTCGCCGAGCCGGCCGACTACCTCCCCGCGATGCGCGAGCAGGTGCGGGCGCTGAGCATGCTCGTCGACGACCTCTTCGAGCTCGCCCGGATCGACGCCGGTGCGCTCACGCTCGAGCTCGAGGACGCGCCGCTCACGGGACTGGTGGAGTCGGCGGTGCGCGGGCTTCAGCCGCAGGCGAGCGCGCAGCGGATCACACTCGAGACGCGGGTCGACGGCAACGGCCTGCGCGTCCGCTGCGCGCCGGACAAAGTCGAGCGCGTGCTCTACAACCTCGTCGCGAACGCGTTGCGTCACACCCCGTCCGACGGTTCCGTGGCTGTTGCTGGCCGGATCGCGCGCGGATGAGGTCGTGGTTACGGTCGAGGACACGGGCGAGGGCTTCGCTCCCGACGCGCTCGTCCGCGTGTTCGAGCGCTTCTGGCGAGCCGATCGGTCCCGCTCCCGCGGAGGCGCGGGGCTCGGCCTCGCGATAGCCCGAGGCCTCGTCGAGGCGCAAGGCGGACGGATCTGGGCCGAGAACCGCCCCGGCGGCGGCGCCCGCATCTCGTTCACGCTGCCGGCTGCGTGATCCGAACCGTCCGCAAGCAGTCGGCGCGGAGCGCGTCCTGTCGAGGACGCGCTCGTTGCCGATTCGGTTCATCCGGCGGTCAACGTGTTCCCGAGCACGAATGTCAGGATCGTCAGGAAGACAACGATCGCCAGGACGATGATGACGATCGTCCTAAGAGACACCGAAACTCCTCGTCACGGTGTTGTTGGGATAGAAGTTGATGTTCACCCAGGGGTGCTTCTGCGGGCCGCATCCTTTGAAGGGGACGCAGATGTGAGCCGAGCCACGGTAACGCACCGCCAGCTTGGTCGAGTACAGCAGTGTGTACGGGTAGCCCTGGTCGTTACCCATCCAATCCCACAGACAGCACGTCCAGGTTGAGTCGCCCCAGACGTTGTTGACCGACAGGATCTTGACGCCGGGGACATAGCAGACCCTGAAGCCGCCCTCGTAGCTGATCACGTCGTAGAGGTTCGTCTGCCGGAACTTCTGTACGAACTGGTACGTCTTACAACGCCTGTTCAGGTAGTACTCGTCGCCTGTAGCCCACAGACCTCCTGGGCCGGGTTCGAGCTCGGCGTCCAGACCGGGGTCGGGCGGTGGCGGGGGCGGGGGCGGCGGGGGCGGGGGCGGCGGGGGCGGCGGCGGCGGGGGCGGCGGTGGCGGCGGCGGGTCGGTCTCGTCGTTGTCTTCCGGGCCGGAACATCCCGGGTCGGCCGGGTAGTCGATCAACCCGTCCGCATCATTGTCGTACGCGTCGGAGCAGAACGACAGACAGCCGTCTTCGGGCCCAGGCACGGCCCGTCCGTCACGCTCGCGCGCGGGGACGTGTCTGCGTTGGCACCAGACACTCCGAACGCGATCGCTGCCAGTACCACCAACGCCAGGAGGACGCAGCGTAGGCCAGTACTCTTGCCTTGCATCAGGACACACCTCCTGTTGCTACGCGGCACCCGAGTGACACCGTGTCACTCGGGTGCCGATGGGTCGTCCTCGACCCGGCGCCGGCGAGGAAGTCGAGGAAAGGGTTGCGGACGCGGCCACGCTCTGAGCGTGCCGGGAAAAGATGCGCGAGGTGTCACGACTCTGTGCCGCTTCTCCCAAGTTGCACGGTGCGCAACTTGGTTCCGGAGTCTCGGGCTACAGCCGGTGCCGAACCCAGACGTTGGGCTCGACGTGCCGGCCGATCCCTTCGCGCACTTCCAGCGGCGCCAACCCTCCCGGAAAGACATAGGTGCCGTCGTCCGGGAAGCGCATCCCTGTCCACTCCTCCCAATCGGCGACCGAAGCGACGAGCTCCATCGAGTCGGGCGCCGGCGCGATGATTTCTCCGCCGACGCGCTCGTGGATCCGGAGCCACGGGTCGAAGTGGCTCCCGTCCTCGCGCCGCCACTCCTGGTACCGCTCGATCGGGATCAGCGGATAGCGCTCCTTCCAGGTCGGTCGCACGGGCGCGATCAGGTCGGTGAGCCCCGCCGCCCGCGCGGCGTCGTGGAACGCCTCGAGCATGCGGGCCGCAAGACCGCGGCCCTGCTGTTCCGGGTGCACGCTGATCGCCAGCGCGGAGAGCACCGTCGCCGTCCGGTCCGAGGTCATCCCGCGCTCGAACGCCTCGCTCCAGCCGCTGGGGAGATCCTCCGGCGAGCCGTCCCACGGCACCGGCAGCGAGTGGCCCTCGGCGACGAGCGTCTCGTCTTCCAGCAGCGCGAGCTGGAAATCCGGGAAGCGGTCGTACAGGAAGCGCCACCAGCGCGCACCCGGCTCGTTGTGGTGCATGAACTCCGGAAAGGTCTGCTGGGAGAGGTCCCGGCGCTCGACCAGGTCCGGGCGGTCGGCGTACCGGACGAGGTTCACGTGCTCCCGAGCAGGGCGACCGCCTGCGCGGCGAGCCCTTCACCGCGCCCGGTGAAGCCGAGGCGATCGGTGGTCGTGGCGCGGACCGAGATCCTGGCGGCGTCCACGTCGAGCGCGTCGGCGAGCCGCCGGGCCATCTCGTCGCGGTGGTCGGCGATCCGCGGCCGCTCGCCGATGAGGACACAGTCGGCGTTCACCAGCTCGTAGCCGGACGCGCGCACGCGGCCGTAGGCGTCGCGGAGCAGCTCCAGCGAGGAGACGCCGGCGGGCGTCTCCTCCGTGGACGGGAAGAGCGAGCCGATGTCGCCCAGGTTCGCGGCGCCGAGCAGTGCGTCGATGAGCGCGTGCGCGATCACGTCGCCGTCGGAGTGACCCGCGAGGCCAGGGCCCTCGAGCTCGACACCGCCGAGCACGAGCTTCGTCGCACCCGAGAAGCCGTGCGCGTCGACGCCGATGCCGACCCGAAAGTCAGACACCGAGCGCCTCGGGAAGCTCGTCGAGCGAGCGGATCCTGATCGCTGCCGGCGGAGGCTCGTGCAGGTAGCCCCAAGGCCCGCGGCGTACGTGCACCGCGACCAGGCCAAGGGCGAGCGCCGGCTCCACGTCGTTGTCGACGCGATCGCCGACGTAGGCGACCTCGGTGGGGGTGAACCCCGACTCGACGACCAGACGCTCGAAGAAGCCGGGGGCAGGCTTCTCGACACCCCAGCGAGCGGAGGACCCGGCGAAGTCGACGTGGTCGCGGATGACGTGCTCGAAGCTCTCCGGGGTGTTGCCGACCACTCCCACACACAGGCCGCGCGAGCGCATGCCCGCCAGGCAGGGGAGTGCGTCCGGGTAGAAGTCCGCCGGCTCGAAGTCGGCGTGGGGCTGCTCGACGCCGAGCAGCTCCCAGACCTGGCTGTGGTGCCCGCCCCGCGAGATCAGGCCGCCGAGGGTTCCCATCAGGGTGAAGCGCGGGACTCCCGCAAGATCGGCGGCCCGCTGCCAGGCGCCGGTCTCGTCGACGAGCGTCTCGCCGGCGTCGAAGACGACCGCTCTCAGAGCCAGGAGGACACCAGCTCCAGGTCGGCCGCATCGGTGACCTTGAGCAGCTTTGGGTCGCCCTCGACCGTGCGCACGCGGCCGCCTGCCGCCTCGACCAGCGAGGCGCAGTCCGTGGCGCCTGCGACGTCGCCGCCGATCGCGTTTCTGAGCACATCGGCGACGAACGCCTGCGGCGTCTGCACTGCGACGAGGTCGTCCCGGGGCAGCGTCTCCACGACCTCGACGCCACGAACGCGCTTGACGGTGTCCTTTACGGGCAGGGCGGGAACGACGCCGTCCCAGCCCTCTGACAACGGAGCGAGCACGCGCTCGATCACCCCATCGCTCAGGAGCGGCCTGGCCGCGTCGTGAACGAGGACGACGGCAGCGTCCTGCGGCACGTCCGCGAGCGCGGCGCGCACGGAGTCGGCTCGCGTCTCCCCGCCGGTCACCGACGTCGACGCCTTCTCGCACGTGAGCTCCTCCGCCAGGAGAATCGACGGCTCCTCCCAGCCGGGCGGCGCGGCGGTCACGATCCCCTCGATCCAGTCGGAGTCGTTCAGCCGCCGCAGCGGGACTCCGAGCAGGACGCCGTCGCCCAGCGGCGCGAAGGCCTTCGGCCGGTCCAGGCCGAGTCTGTCGCCGCGGCCCGCGGCGACGAGTACGGCCCAGACGCTCATCGTGAGGCGCTAAGCGCTAGGAGACGCCGACCGCGGTCTTCTTCTTCGAGCTCGAGCTCTTCGGAGCGTCGTCGACGTCGGCGAGGACGTCGTCGAGCCAGAGGGCCGTCTCCTCCTCGTCCATGCCCTTGGCGTACATCAGCTCGCTGACCAGGATCTTCTTGGCCTTCACGAACATCTGCTTCTCGCCGGTGGAGAGGCCCTTCTCGTGGTCACGGAGGGAGAGGTTCCGGACGACCTCGGCGAGCTCGAAGATGTCGCCGGTCTTCATCTTGTCCCGGTTGTGCTTGAAGCGACGGTTCCAGTTCTTCGGCATCGTGGTGCCGTCGCCCGTCAGTGAGTGCAGGACCTTCTCGACGGTCTTCTCGTCGATCACCTTGCGGAGACCGACCTTCTCCGCGTTCTCGCACGGAACGTTGACTGTCATGTCGTTGTGAAGGATCTGGATCGTGAGGTATTCGCGCTTCTCGCCGAGCACCTCACGGGACTCCTTCTTCACGACGGTTCCGGCGCCGTGATGCGGATAGACGACCTTGTCACCGACTTTGTACAAGCCTCGGACCTCCCCTATTCTCGACTCTCTTCGCCAATGCGCCGGCGGGTGACCGAACCGCCGGCGTGAGGTACGAGTATAGCAAAAAGGGCACGTTTCCAGGGATTTTGGGTGCTCCTCCAAAAAAGCCCTGCTCAGAGCGGACCTACGCTGCTTCGCGTGCCGCCTCGGCGAGCGCGGCGCCAAGCGCACGGCGCAGCGTGTCCGCCTCGACAACGCGCACGCCCTTCGTCTTCGGTGACTCCGTTGGCGCCAGTACCGTGCGGATGCCGAGCTTCGCGCACTCCTCGAGCCGCCGCCGCGCCTGGGCGGCGGGGCGAAGCCGGCCCGTGAGGCCGAGCTCCCCGAACGCCGCCGTCGCCGGCTGAACGGGCACGCCGCGGGCCGCCGACGCGATCGCCAGCGCGACGGCAAGGTCGGCTCCCGGCTCGTCGATGCGTACGCCACCGGCAACGTTGACGAAGACGTCGGCCTGGCCGAGCGGGACCCGGGCGTGACGAGCGAGGACGGCGACGATCATCGCCAGGCGCTTGGGATCGACGCCGGTTGCGACTCGCCTGGGCATGGCGAGGTCGGTCGGCGAGACCAGTGCCTGCACCTCGAGCAGCAGCGGCCTCGTGCCCTCGAGGGCGCAGGCGACGGCCGCACCCGGCTCGCCGTCGACGCTGCGGCCGAAAAGCTCAGACGGGTTGGGGACGCCGACGAGCCCGGCGCCGGTCATCTCGAAGACACCCAGTTCGTTCGTCGACCCGAAGCGGTTCTTCGAGGCGCGCAGCACCCGGTGTGCGTGATACCGCTCGCCCTCGAACTGGAGCACGCAGTCGACCAGGTGCTCGAGCACCCGCGGCCCGGCCACCGCTCCGTCCTTCGTCACGTGGCCGACGAGGAGCATCGCGACGCCGTTCTCCTTCGCAACGCGGAGGAGCCTCGCCGCCGCCTCGCGCACCTGGCCCACCGAGCCGGGCGCCGAGCCGACCTCACTCGACCAGAGCGTCTGGACGGAGTCGATGACGCACACGTCGGGCCGCTCGGTCTGGAGCGTCGCGCAGATCACCTCGAGCGACGTCTCGGCGAGGATCTCGACGTCGGCGCTGCCACCTAGCCGTTCGGCGCGGAGCTTCACCTGGGCGGCCGACTCCTCACCGGTCACGAGCAGCGCCCGCCGGTCGCGCGAGATCGACGCCAGCGCCATGAGGAGCAGCGTCGACTTGCCGACGCCCGGCTCGCCGCCGACGAGCACGAGCGACGCGGGCACGATGCCGCCGCCCAAAACGCGGTCGAGCTCCGCGAGCCCCGAAGGGATGCGCGTCGCAGCCTCGATCTCGACGTCGTCGAGCCTCAGCGGGCTGCGCGCCTGGCCAGACGAGGACGCGGCGGCCGGCCCTGTCTCCTCGACGAGCGTCCCGAACGAGGCGCAGCCCGGGCACTTGCCGAGCCAGCGCGCGGTCGACTGACCGCACTCGGTGCACGCGAACTTCACGGACGCTTTCGCCACAGGCCCATCCTAGGAACGCGGGACGACGGCGCCTGTGTCGATTCTGTGCCGAGTTACGGCAGGCGCTTCTCCCAGTGGTCGTTGCGCCTGGCGACCTCCATGCCGACCGCCTCGTAGAGGCGCACCGCGCCCGTCGGGTTCGAGCCGTCGACGCCGAGGCCGACCCGCAGCTTGCCGCGCGCGCGCAACTCGCGGAAGGCGTGGAGCAGCAGCGCCCGACCGAGCCCGCGACGGCGCCACGGACGTCGGACGCCCACCACGCTGATCCAGCCGACCGTCTCGTCGCCACCGCGCTCGGGGCGTGCGATCAGGATCCCCGCGAGCTCGCTCTCTTCCTCGGCGAGGAACCACAGGTCGGTGTCGAACGCCTGCCCGAAGCTCCAGTGCCGCCACTCCTCGTAGCTCATCGGCTCGGCTTCGAACTGATCCGCGAACGTCTCCTCCTGCACCTCGTAGACCCGCCGATCGTCCTCGCCGCGCCGGAACGTGCGCACGGAGATCCCTTCCGGCCAGACGGGCTCGGCGGGCTCCGAGCCGAGATCGATCTCCATACGGAACGAGTGCCGGACGATGCTGTAGCCGCGTGCCGGGAGTAGCGCGGCGAGCACCTCGTCCCGCTCCGGCACGTAGGCCTTGATCCGGCCGCCGGGCACCGAGCCCGCCTCGGCGCGCAGCTCGAGCTCGTCGATGAGCACGGCCCCGACGCCCTCGGGCGCGCCCGGCCGCACGTAGGGGTCGATCCAGACCAGCCGGCCCTCGTGGGACGCCGCGACGTCGCCGTAGCCGACCAGCGAGCCGTCGGCATCGACCACGACGACTGCATGGCTCGCCGCATCGAAGTCCGGTCCCGCGAACCAGAGGCGGAGCTCCTCCTCGCTCACCTCGAGGCTGCCGTCGAGAGCGAGACTGAGCTCGTTCATCACCGCCGCGATCTGCGGCACGTCCTCGAGCGTGGCCGGCCGCGCGTTCATGCGCGTTCCGGGACCGCCTGCGGGACCGTCGCTCGACGGCCGACGGTCGCGATCAGCAGGCCGCTCAAAATCGTCGTAGCGCCGAGGAGCTGGAGCGGCGACGGGTTCTCGCCGATCAGGATCGCGGCGAGCACGACCGTCGCGACCGGCTGCAGCGTGAGCAGGATCGACGTCACCACCGCGGGCAGGCGCGGCAGCGACACGGTGATCAGCAGCCAGCCCACCACCTGGGAGCTCAGCGCGAGCCCGATCAGCCACGCCTGCGCTTCAGGCCCGGGCGTGAAGTCGAGATCGCCGGTCGCCAGGCCCCAGGGGAGGATCAGCGCAGTCGACGCGAGGGTAGCGTCGAACAGGGGCCCGGCCACGCGCTGCCGCTCGCCGGCTCCGTAACGGAGCGAGAGCAGGAAGCCCGAGTAGGCGACGCCGGTGAGCAGGCCGAGCACGACGCCGAGGCCGGGGTTGTCGCCGTACGCGCCGTCCTCGAGGACACCCGAGATCAGGACGACGCCGACCATCGCGATCGGGATCGAGGCCAATGCGCGGTTCGAAGGACGCTCGCTGAAGAGCGCCCAAGCCAGCAGGCCGACGAACACGACCTGCGTGTTCCCGAGCACCGTGGCCAGGCCGGCGCCCACGGCCTCGATCGAGTGGTGCCAGAGCAGCAGGTCGGCGGCGAAGAACGCGCCCGCGAGCCATGCCCACTTCCGGAGCTGCCACGGTCGCGGGCCGACCATCCGTTCCTCGAGCCTGACGAACAACCAGAGCGCGGGAAGCGCATACGCGCAGCGGAAGAACGCTCCGGTCTCGGGTGAGACGTGGGAGGCCTTGTAGAGGATCCCTGAGAACGCGATCGCGATCGCGCCCGAGACGGCCGCGCGGGCCGGGTGGCGAAGCATGAAGCGCACGCCGCCAGCCTACGTCCGAGTGCGGAACCGATTGGCTGCGAAAGGTGTAGACGCGACGATGCCGTGAATCGCCGCCGTATTCCGTGGCTGCGCTCGCGCTGACGGCCGCCGGAGCCGCGGCGCCTCCGGGCCGGATCTCGGCCTCGCTGTTGACGAGCCCGCGGGGGTCACGGCGGATCGGAGCTCGAGACGAGGCGCATCCGCCGGATCGATGCGGCGATCGGCCGCGTAACCACGTTCGTCGCCCCGTAGTCCCGACCGGGCGCGTCTACTCCGGCCGTGTCTAGGGTCTGACCCCGGACGAGTCACGGCGAGCCGTGCCGGATGGGGCGGTTCCACCGCGTAGGACGATCGCTACCACGCCAGGACCGTCGCGACAGCCATGTCTAGGGTCTGACCCCGGACCGGACCGGAATGGACAGGCGCGCGACGTCGATGCGCTAGGACTCGGCCGGCTCGGCGGCCTCGTCGCCGCCCTCGGCCTCGTCCTTCGGCTCTTCGGGCGGGACGGTGACCTTCTCGGGCTCGGGCGGTGCGCCCGGGATGACCGTGATGTCGACCTCGTCCTCGGCGTCGCGCTTGCGGTCGACGAGGATCGTCGAGCCCGGTGTGAGCTCGCGGCCGAGCACGAAGTCGGCGAGCGGGTCCTCGATGAACCGCTGGATGGCGCGGCGAAGCGGCCGGGCGCCCATCGTCGGGTCGTAGCCCTTGTCGACGAGGAGCTCCTTCGCCTCGGCGGTCAGCTCGACGCCGGTCTCGTGCTCGCTCATCTGCTCGCGCAGGCGCAGGAGCATCAGGTCGACGATCACGAGGATCTCCTCGCGCGTCAGCTTGTGGAAGACGATCACCTCGTCGATCCGGTTGAGGAGCTCGGGCCGGAAGACCTTGCGCAGCTCGCTCATCACGCGGTCCTTCATGTCGTCGTACGACAGGCCGGACTCGTCGCCGATCGAGAAGCCGAGCGACTGGTTCTTCGAGATCGAGGCGGCCCCGATGTTCGAGGTCATGATCACGATCGTGTTGCGGAAGTCGACCTTGCGGCCCTGCGCGTCGGTGAGGCGCCCGTCCTCAAGGATCTGCAGGAGGATGTTGAACACGTCCGGGTGCGCCTTCTCGATCTCGTCGAGCAGGACGACCGAGTACGGCTTGCGGCGCACGGCTTCAGTGAGCTGGCCGCCCTCGTCGTAGCCGATGTAGCCCGGGGGCGAGCCGACGAGCCGGGACACGGAGTGCTTCTCCATGTACTCCGACATGTCGACCTGGATCATCGCGTCCTCGTCGCCGAACAGGAACTCGGCGAGTGTGCGCGCCAGCTCGGTCTTGCCCACACCCGACGGCCCGAGGAAGATGAACGAGCCGGTGGGGCGCTTCGGGTCCTTGATGCCCGCGCGCGCGCGACGGATCGACTTGGAGACGGCGACGATGGCCTCCTCCTGACCGATCACGCGCTTGTGCAGCTCGTCCTCCATGCGGATGAGCTTCTGCGTCTCGGCCTCGGTCAGCTTGAAGACCGGGATCCCCGTCCACATCGAGACGATGTCGGCGATCTCTTCCTCGCCGACCTCGCCCTGCTCGGCGTTCTGGTCGGCGCGCCAGTTCTCCTCGAGCTCGCGCTTCTTCTGCGTCAGCTTGCGCTCCTTGTCGCGCAGCGACGCGGCCTTCTCGAACTCCTGAGCCTCGATCGAGTTCTCCTTGTCCTTGCGGACCTTCTCGATCTCCTCCTCGAGCTCGCGGTAGCGCGGCGGCGCGCTCATGTTGCGGATGCGCATGCGCGACGCGGCCTCGTCGATCAGGTCGATCGCCTTGTCGGGCAGGTGCCGGTCCTGGATGTAGCGGTCGGCCAGCACGGCCGCGGACTCGAGCGCGTCGTCGGTGATCTTGCAGCGGTGGTGCGCCTCGTAGCGGTCGCGCAGGCCGCGAAGGATCTGGACGGTGTCGTCCACCGACGGCTCGTCGACGCGGATCTGCTGGAAGCGGCGCTCGAGCGCGGCGTCACGCTCGAGGTACTTGCGGTACTCGTCGAGCGTCGTCGCGCCGATCGTCTGGAGCTCTCCGCGGGCGAGTGCCGGCTTGAGGATCGAGGCCGCGTCGATGGCGCCCTCGGCGGCGCCGGCGCCGACGAGGTTGTGGAGCTCGTCGATGAACAGGATGATGTCGCCGCGCTGGGTGATCTCCTTCATCACCTTCTTCAGGCGCTCCTCGAACTCACCGCGGTACTTCGACCCGGCCACCAGGGCTGCGAGGTCGAGCGTGTAGATCTGCTTGCCCTTCAAGAGCTCCGGAACCTGGTTGCCCGAGATGCGGGCGGCGAGGCCCTCGACGACGGCGGTCTTGCCGACGCCGGGCTCGCCGATCAGGACCGGGTTGTTCTTCGTGCGGCGCGACAGGATCTGCATCACGCGCTCGATCTCGGTCTGGCGCCCGACGACGGGGTCGAGCTTGCTCTCAGCGGCGAGCTTGGTCAGGTTGCGGCCGAACTGGTCGAGCAGCTTGGAGCTCTTGGCCTTCTCGCCCGGAGCGGCCGAGCCGCCCCCCTGGCGCCGGCCGGGGCCGGAGAGCATGCGGATGATCTCGTTGCGGATCTTCTCGGCGTCGGCGTCGAAGTCGAGCAGGATGCGGGCCGCGACACCCTCGTTCTCGCGGACGAGCCCGAGCAGGATGTGCTCGGTGCCGATGTAGTTGTGGCCCAGCGAGAGCGCTTCGCGCAGCGCGAGCTCGAGCACCTTCTTCGCGCGCGGCGTGAACGGGATCTGGCCGGTGGTGACCTCGTCGCCCTGGCCGACGATGCGGGCGACCTGAGCGCGCACCTCTTCCACGGTGATGTCGAGCGACTCGAGCACGCGCGCGGCAAGACCCTCCTCTTCACGCAGCAGCCCGAGGAGGATGTGCTCCGTGCCGATGTAGTTGTGCTTCAGGGCACGCGCCTCGTCCTGTGCGAGGACTACGACCTGTCTCGCCCGCTCTGTAAATCGCTCGAACAAACCCTCGACCCCCCTTTCCTGGAGATCCTGTCGGAGGTGCGACCCATGTTAGCTCTCGCCTTCGGAGTCATGCATCGGGCCAAACAAGCTTTACTCGTACGTAACCTTTCGGCAGCCAGCGCCGTTCGGATGAGTGATGAGCCGAATCGCCGCCGTCGCGCTGCTCGTCCTCGGGCAGTCCCTCGTGGCCACGCTCGACCCCACCGTCGCGCTGATGCCCGCCTTTCTGGCGTTCCTCGCCGCCGGGACGATCATGGCGCGCAGCGCTCTCGCCGAGTAAGCGGGCACCTGCAGTCTCCGCTTGGGTAGGCTCGCCGTCATGAAACGGGCGCTCGTCACCGGTGGCGCGGGGTTCATCGGCTCGCACCTGTCCGAGCTCCTGCTCGCAGACGGGTGGGAGGTCTTCGTGCTGGATGACCTCTCGACCGGGTCGCCGGACAATGTCGACGCTCTCGGCGAACGCTTCCACCTGGTCGTCGAGTCCGTGCTCTCCCCTTCGGTGGTGAGCGAGCTCGTCCACAAGTGCGACGTCGTCTTCCACCTCGCGGCTGCCGTTGGCGTGCGCCTGATCGTCGAGCAGCCGGGGCGCACCCTCCTGACCAACGTGCAGGGCACCGAGAACGTGCTCGAGTACTGCGCCCGGTTCGGCAAGCCCGTGCTCGTCGCATCCTCGTCGGAGGTCTACGGCGACCACCCCGAGGACACGTCGCTCGACGAGCAGGCGCGGCGTATCTACGGGCCGACGACCTCCAAGCGCTGGGCCTACGCCGACACGAAAGCGATGGACGAGTTCCTCGCGCTCGCGCTCCATCAGGAGCGCGGCCTCGACTGCGTGATCGCCCGCCTGTTCAACACCGTCGGCCCGCGCCAGAGCGGTCAATACGGCAACGTGATCCCTCGTTTCGTCGCGGCGGCACTCGAGGAGCGGCCCCTCGAGGTGCACGGCGACGGGACGCAGACGCGCTGTTTCTGCCACGTGGCGGACACCGTGCGCGCCCTCAGCGGCCTCATGGCCGAGCCGTCGGTCGCCGGCGGCGTCTTCAACGTCGGCTCCACCGATCGGATCACGATCGCCGACCTGGCTCGGCGGGTACTGGAGCTCACGGCGTCGCCCTCGGAGCTCGTCTTCGTGCCGTACTCGGAGGTCTACGGCCAAGGTATCGACGAGATGTTCCACCGCGCACCCGCCATCGACCGGATCGGAGCTGCGATCGGATGGAGGCCGACGATCTCACTCGATCAGATCGTCCTGGACGTCGTGGCGCACCTACGGCCGGATCCGTCCGACCGGAGGCTGCAACACGCGGACGCCTGAGCTCCGTCCAATCGGCCGCACGTAAGAGATGCGGGAGGCCGCGAACCTGCGGCTCGCTCGCAACCTCCCGCTCGGCGGGGAGAGGGAGAGGGGCAGTCACCCCGCCTTGATGCGAGGGTAGGGTACTCCGACCTCCAGCGTTTGTCTAACTATCGGCTAGCGTTGCCGGAGAGCCGGAAAGAGCGTCACATCGCGGACCGTGTCCTGTCCGGTGAGCACCATCGCGAGCCGGTCGATCCCGAGCCCGAGCCCACCGGTGGGAGGCATGCCGTAGCTCAGGGCGTCGACGTAGTCCGGATCGTCCGCGGTCGTGGTCTGCGCGCCCGCCGCCCTTTCGCTCTCCTGCATCGCGAAGCGGGCCGCCTGCTCCTCCGCCTCGTTGATCTCGCTGTACGCGTTGCCGAGCTCCATCCCGCCGACCGTGAACTCGAAGCGCTCCACGATCGTCGGGTCGTCGTCGGTCGTGCGCGCGAACGGCGAGAGCTCGATCGGGTAGTCGTACAGGATCGTCGGCTCGATCAGGCTCGGCTCGACGAAGCTGCTGAGCGCGTGGTCGACGAGCTGCGCCCACGTCCGGTCCTGGCTCGTGTCGACCCCACGCTCGTTCAGGCTGCTGCGGAGCTCGTCCTCGTCGCGCGTCCACAGGCCCTGTTCCTCGAGCGCTTCGACGAGCTTCACCCTCCGCCAACTGGACAGGTCGAGCTCGTGGCCGCGGAACGTGACCCTGGTCGTGCCGATTGTCTCCTGCGCCACGGTGGCCACGAGCTCCTCCAGCCGCACCATCGTGTCCTTGTAGTCCGCGTAGGCCTCGTACCACTCGAGCATCGTGAACTCGGGCTGGTGCTTGTACGACACACCCTCGTTGCGAAAGTCCTTGCCGATCTCGTAGACCCGCTCCAGGCCGCCGACGATGAGGCGCTTCAGGTACAGCTCGGTCGCGATCCGCAGGTAGAGGTCGGCGTCGAGCTCGTTGGAGTGCGTGACGAAGGGATCCGCGAAGGCACCGCCGTAGCGCGGCTGCAGGACGGGCGTCTCGACCTCCAGGAAGCCGTTGGCGTCGAGGTAGCCTCGCATCGCCGAGACCATGCGGGTGCGGACCTCGAAGGCCTTCCGCGTATCCGCGTTCATCATCAGGTCGAGGTGGCGGCGCCGATAGCGCTGCTCGACGTCCGTGACGCCGTGGAACGTGTCCGGGAGCGGCGCACGGATCTTCGCGAGCAGCTGGAGCTCGTCGACCGCCAGGGACGGCTCGCCCCGCCGCGTCCTGGCGGGCTTGCCGACGGCGCCTACGACATCGCCGAGGTCGAGGTCGACCGGGCCGGCGCGCCCCTCCTCCGCGAGGAGCTGGATGCGCCCTGAGCGATCGACCAGGTCGAGGAAGACGAGCTTGCCGTGGCCGCGCCGGGCCAGCACGCGACCCGCGATCCTGCGGACCGTGGACGACTCTTCGCCCGGCTCGAGCGACTCGGCCTCGGCGCGCACGGAGGCGACGTCGACGCGGTCGGGGAAGCGCTTGGGCAGCGACGCCATGACGCGCGAGTCTAGTGACGCGCGACGCACGTCCCGCCGGGCCACGTCCGGGGTCTGACCCCGGCGCGTAGCGCCTGTCCGCGAAGCGGACCAGGGGAAGGGTCTGGGGAAACCGGGAGGTTCCCCCAGCGAGTACGGGGCGACTGGCGACCCGACCCCGCCGGGTCAGGCCGCCTTGATCTCCATGATCTTGTACTTCAGCGAGTTGCCGCGAGGGGTCGTGACCTCGACGGTCTCCCCCTTCTTGTGGCCGATGATGGCCTTCCCGACAGGCGACTCGTTGGAGAGCTTGTTCTCGGACGGGTTCGCCTCCGCCGAGCCGACGATGTAGTACTCGACGGTCTGCTTGGCGTCGACGTCGCGGAGCCGGACGACGGAGCCGACGGACACGTGGTCCGAGGTCACCTCGTTCTTCTCGATCACCCGCGCATTGCGCAGCTGCTCTTCGAGACGCGCGATGCGATGCTCGAGCAGCATCTGGTCGTTCTTGGCGTCGTCGTACTCGGCGTTCTCCGCGATGTCACCGAACTGGCGAGCGACTCGGATCCGCTCGGCGACTTCACGCCGCCTGTCGGTCGAGAGATGTTCGATCTCGGCCTTCAGCCTCTCGTAACCCCCGGGAGTGAGGATCACTTCTTTCACTTCTGCCTCCCTAAGAAAAATGCGAGGCGCATGCCCGCGCCGTCGCGGGCGGCCATGGTACCGGTAGCCGTGGAGGCCGTCAAGGGACGGAAAAGCCCTGCTAGCACCGCTATCATGGCCGCCCGTGGACGTCGATCTCCGCGCTTCCTGGCGGATCGGGACGGTGGAGATTCCGACCCGGCTCGTGCTCGCTCCGATGGCCGGCGTCAGCGTGCAGGCGTTCCGGCGCCAGGGGCGCCGCTTCGGGGCGGGCCTGGTCTGTTCCGAGATGGTCAGCTGCGCCGGATTGCACCACGGGAACGAGCGCACCCTCGGGTACCTGCGCATCGCGCGCGACGAGCATCCGCTCGCGGTCCAGATCTTCGGCTCCGACCCCGACGTGATGGCGGAGGCTGCGCACATGGTCGCGGACGCCGGCGCGGACATCGTCGACATCAACTTCGGCTGCCCGGTCCGCAAGGTCACCAAGACGGGTGCCGGCGCGACCCTGCTCGAGGATCCCGAGCGCGCGTGCGCAATCGTCTCGACCGTGGCCGACGCCGTCGACATCCCGGTCTCGGTCAAGATGCGCCGCGGCCTGGAGAACGGGGCGCGGACCTGCCTCGCGCTGGGGCCCCGGCTCGTGGACGCCGGCGCCGCCTCGCTCACTCTCCATCCGCGCTCCGCGCGGCAGATGTACACCGGCGAGGCCGATCACAGCCTGACGCGCGAGCTGGTCGGCCGTGTGGACGTGCCGGTCATCGCCTCGGGCGACGTCACCTCGCGTGCGCGGGCGCAGGCGGTGCTCGCGACCACGGGCTGCGCCGCTGTGATGGTCGGACGCGCGGCGCAGGGGAACCCGTGGGCGCTCCGCGAGATCGTCGAGGACGACTCGACCGAGCCGAGCCGCGAGGAGGTCGCCGCGGAGCTGATCCTCTTCGTACGCGAGACCGTCCGGGAGCTCGGCGAGAAGCGTGCGACCAGCTTCCTGAAGAAGTTCTACGGCTGGTATCTCGGACGCGGCCGCTTCCCGAGGCCCTTCAAGCAGGAGCTCGTCCAGCTCGAGACGACGGCCGAGGTGGAGACGCGCCTCCTGGCCGCGGCGCCGGGAGCGGCGGACGTGCTCGCCCGCCTCGAGGACGAACTGCCGACCGGGGACGAGGTTCTCCTCGACCTCCCGATCTCGATCTACGGCGGCGGCTAGCGGTTCCGCTCCCAGACGAGGCGTAGGCCCTCGAGCGTCAGGAACGGGTCCACGCGCTCGATCGTGCGGGTGTGCCGCGCGATCAGGTCGGCCAGCCCCCCTGTCGCCACGGCTCGCGCCTCCGCCCCGAGCTCGCCCCTGATCCGCTCGACGATGCCGTCCACCTGGCCGGCGAACCCGTAGACGAGGCCGGACTGCAGGCTGGCGGCGGTGGTCTTGCCGATCACCGCCGGCGGCTCGACGAACTCGATCGTGAACAACCGCGCCGCCCGCGCGAAGAGCGCGTTCATGGAGACCTCGATCCCGGGCGCGAGCACACCGCCGACGAACTCGCCCTCGGCGGAGACGACGTCGAAGTTCGTGGACGTGCCGAAGTCGACGACGATGCACGGGGCGCCGTAGCGCTCCAGGGCCGCCACCGCGTTGACGAGGCGGTCCGGCCCGACCTCGCGCGGGTCGTCGTAGCGGATCGGGATGCCCGTTCGCACGCCCGGCCCCAGCGTCAGGAGGGGTGCGTGCAGCCAGCGCTCGGCCACCGCCTCATAGGCGTTGACGAGCGGCGGGACCGACGACGAGAGGCTGATCCCTCCGACGTCGTCGGGCTCGAGCAGCCCGGTGATCAGGACGCCGAGCTCGTCGCCGGTGCGGTCGCGGTCCGTCGCCAGCCGCCAGTGCTCGCGCAGCTCGGCGCCGTCGAACAGGCCCAGGACCGTCTGCGTGTTTCCGACGTCGATCGCCAGCAGCACGGCGCTAAGTCTGACTGGACGGCGAGGTCAGTCGGTGCCGGACTCGAAGCCGGGCGGCTCGCCGATGCGCTCGGCCAGCGCCTCCGGCGTGAGGCGGGGCTCCTCGCCCTCGCCGCGCAGCTCCTCGACCGTGACGTCGCTCGACGTGTAGACCTCGGCCCGCGGGATCATCCGGGTGGGCCGATTCTTGTCCCAGACCCAGACGTCCTCCATCTTGACGTGGAAGAACGGATAGCTCGGCTGGGGCACGAACTGGAGGTCGAGCTTGTTGCAGAGGTACGTGGCGTCCTGCGTGAGGACGCAGTAGCGGAACAGCCCGAAGACGGCGGTGTACTCCTTCTTCAGGCGAAGCTCCAGCTCTGCCTCGAACTCGTCGAGCTCGTCGAGGTGCGACATCACCCCGATTGTAGCCCCAGAAGCAGGTCCGACACGCGCCCACGACCGGGCACGCGCAGGTCCGGCGCGAGCTCGGCCAGGGGCTCCAGCACGAATCCGCGCTCCGCGAGGCGGGGGTGCGGGACGGTGAGCCCGGGCTCGTCGACGACCTCGTCGCCGTAGACGAGCAGGTCGAGGTCGATCGTGCGCGGCCCGAACCTCGGGCCCGTGCGCGCCCGCCCCAGCTCCCGCTCGACGGCGAGCAGCCGGTCGAGCAGGGCGCGCGGCGTCAGGCGGGTCTCGACGGCCGCCACGCCGTTCAGGAAGCGCGGCTGGTCGACGACGCCTACGGGGTCGGTCTCGCGGAGGGTCGAGACGGCGACGACCTCGACCGCGCCGTCCTCGCCGAGCAGCTCGACGGCCCGCCGAATCGTCGTTTCGCGGTCGCCCAGGTTGGCGCCGAGACCAAGGTATGCGCGCATCGCTGCTATTTTGGGCCGGTTGCGCCGGTTGGGGGCCCTCATTGCGCTCGCTCTGGTTGGCCCCGTGACATCGGCCGCCGCAGCGACCGCTGCGCCCGCCGAGCTTCTGCGCGCCGGACCTGAAGCTCCGGCGCGCACGATCCAGTCGCTGGGCTCGCACCCGTTCGCGATCGTCGACCTCGAGACGCCTGGCTCCGCCGCCGAAGTGACGTTGGCGCTCGCCGGCGGCAAGTCGGTCGCACGCAGGTTCGGCGTCTGGCGCCTGCGCACGCTCGCCGCCCGCCGCGTGCTCCCGGCGCTTCGGCGCGGCGGCTTCATCCACGTCGTCGAGCCAGACCTGCCCATCCAGTACTTCCACCACACGACCTCCGGCGACCCGCTGCTCCCGAACGAGTGGTGGTTCGCAGCGGTCGGCGCGGACCGCGTCGAGCCGCCCGGCCCGGGCAAGCCGGTAACGGTGATCGACTCCGGTCTCGACCAGACGCACCAGGAGTTCGCCGGCCGCGTGGGCGTCGAGGCTTTGAACACGCAAGTGCTGGCCGCGAACGACGGGTACCCGCACGGCACCGCCGTCAGCTCGGTCGTGGGCGCGCCGGCGAACGGGCTCGGCGTCGTCGGCGTCTACCCGGACGCCTCGCTGCGCGTCTGGGACGCGGACGGGGGCGGCTCGCTCAGCACGTCCGGTGTGATCGCCGGCCTCGACGCCGCCATTCGCCGCGGGCCGAGCGTGATCAGCCTCAGCCTCGGCGTCGGGTCGAGCCAGGTGCTCGAGGACCTCGTCAACGCCGCCTACGGCTCGGGCTCGCTCGTCGTCGCCGCGGTCGGGAACGACCGGCTGCTGGGCAGCCGGCCGAGCATCCCTGCCTCGCTGCCCCACGTCCTGACGATCGCGGGGACCGACCAGACCGGGACCGTCGCGTCGTTCTCGAGCCGCTCGGAGGCCACCGACCTCGCCGCGCCGGCCACGGACATCCCGGTCGCCGTCCCGCCCGGCACCGACCCGACCGGCTACACGCTCTTCGACGGCACCAGCTTCTCGACCCCGCTCGTCTCCGGCGCGACCGCCTGGGTGTGGACGTCCAGGCCGACGCTCGACAACACGCAGGTGTTCGAGCTGATGCGCGCGTCGGCCCGCGACATCGCGCCGCCGGGGCCAGACGCGGACACGGGCTTCGGGATGCTCGACATCCCGAAGGCGCTCTCGCTGCCCGCCCCGGCGTCCGACCCGCAGGAGCCGAACGACGACATCCGGCACGTGCGCGCCGGCGGCCTCTTCCGCCAGGCGACCCCCGGGCTCACCCGGCCCGGGCACTCCAAGACGAACATCGCCGCCCGCCTGGATGCGACCGAGGACCTCGAGGACGTCTACCGCGTGTGGGTGCCGGGCCGGCGCACGGTGACGGCCACGCTCCGCCCGAACGGCAACGCGCAGCTCGCCGCCTGGGGCCCGAAGACGAAGACCGTGTTCGAGCGCGGACCGGCCTTCAAGCGCGACCTGGTGGACCTGAGCCAGAAGAAGGGCTCGAGCCGCGAGGTCGTCCACCTGCGGAACACGTCCAAGCGCGGCGCCTACTACTTCCTCGACGTGTTCCCAGGCCGCGACGTCAGACGCGTCGCGTACCGGCTCTCCGCCACAACCCAGCGTTAACGACGGCCTGGGTACCGCGGGCGACCTACCGCGTCAGCGTCGCCGTTCGACCGTCGCCGCCGCCCAGTCGACGGGGACGCCGTACGGCTTCGTCTTGCGGACGCGGACTCGCACGCGCTCGACGTCGAAGCGGGCCAGCAGGAGGTCCGCGACGGCCGCCGCCAGCGCCTCGAGCAGGTCGAAGTGCTTTCCGTCCGACACCACCCGCACGAGCTCGGCCACCTCGCGGTAGTCGACGGTGTCCTCGATCCGGTCCGACACCGCCTCGTCCGAGGTCTCCAGCTCGACGTCGTAGAGGAAGGTCTGCCCGACCCGTTCCTCGGGGAGCAGGCCGTGGCGGCCGAAGACCTGGAGGCCGTTGAGCTCGACCAGGATCGTCACCGCCGCACCCTACGAGGGCGACAGGCCGGCTGCGGCCGGGTCGGCGACGGCGTGCGCTGCCGTGAGCGCCTCGACGTGCTCGCGCACGTCGTGGACCCGCAGGATCGAGGCGCCGCGCTCGTAGGCGGCGACGGCGGCGCCGATGCTCGCGCCGAGCGGGCCGGTCGTCGCGTCGGCATCGCCCAGCAGGCGCCCGAGCGTGCGCTTGCGCGAGAAGCCGATCACGACCGGCCTGCCGAGGCCGACGAGGACGTCCAGACGCCGCACCAGCTCGAAGTTGTGCTGCGCGGTCTTGCCGAAGCCGATTCCAGGATCGAGACAGATCCGTTCCTCGGGGATGCCGGCGTCGACCGCGAAGCGAAGCCGCTGCTCGAGGAAGGCCGCGACCTCGGAGACGACGTCCTCGTAGACGGGGTCGACCTGCATCGTCCGCGGCTCGCCGCGCATGTGCATGAGGCAGAGGAAAGCGTTCGATCCGGCCACGACGCCGGCGAGGTCCGGGTCGCCGCGCAGCGCCGTCACGTCGTTCACGAGCTCGGCACCTAGCGCGAGCGCGCGCCTGGCCACCTCCGCCTTGGCGGTGTCGATCGACACCGCGAGCTCGCCGGCGATCGCCTCCAGCACAGGCACGACGCGGCGCAGCTCCTCGTCCAATGGGACGGCGTCCGAGCCGGGGCGGGTGGACTCGCCGCCGACGTCGACGAGCGCAGCCCCTTCGGCCACCATGCGGCGCGCCGAGGCGATCGCCGTGCCGGCATCGAAGTTCGCCCCGCCGTCCGAGAACGAGTCGGGAGTGACGTTGACGACGCCCATCACCGAGGGGCGCGGAAAGCGATCCTCGACGGCCGTCACGGAGCGAAGGCTACTGCGCCGCTTGCGCCTCGCAGCCATGCCGCGCGCGCAATCCGCGCCGCCGGGCGTGCCCCTAACTCTGTTGACGCGTGATTCGGGGGACCCCTAGACCCCCGCCGGGGCTCACGCTAGCGGCGAACGACGCACCCATCTGCGTCGAGACCGTGCCGAATTGGCGCCGCGCCAAGGCGAGACGCCGAGCGAACGAGAACTAGCTCTTCGCGCCTTCGGGCGGCGGCGGCTGCATCGTGGCGCCGGGAAGCGGGAACGGCCGCGGCTTGGGCGCCCGGCGCTTCTTCTCGGCGGTCGCGCCTTCCTCGCCCGGAACGGGCGCCGGCTCGTCGCCGAACACGACTTCCACGGCCTCGCCCTCGAGCAGCTGGACGAACTGATCCTTGTCGATCGTCTCGCGCTCGATGAGGATGCCCGAGATCCGATGGAGGTCCTCCATGTGCTTCTGGAGCACCTGGCGGGCAAGCGTGTGCGCCTCCTCGATCACGCGCCGGATCTCGTCGTCGATCTCGCGCGCGATCTCCTCCGAGTAGTCGGGCTCCGCCGACATCTCGCGGCCCAGGAACGGCATGTCCTGGTTGCGGCCGAGAACGCGCGGTCCGAGCTTCTCGCTCATGCCGTAGCGCATGATCATCTGCTTCGCCGTGGACGTGACCTTCTCGAGGTCGTTCGCTGCGCCGGTCGTCACCTCGTTGAAGACGAGCTCCTCGGCCGCGCGACCGCCGAGCGTCATCGCGAGCTGCTCCATCAGCGCCCGCTTCGTCGTCAGGTACCGGTCCTCGCGCGGCAGCGAGATCGTGTAGCCGAGCGCCTGCCCGCGGCTGATGATCGAGATCTTGTGCACCTCGTCGGTGTGCTCGAGATAGTGGCCGACGAGGGCATGGCCCATCTCGTGGTAGGCGGTGATCTTCCGCTCCTCCTCGGAGAAGAGCCGCGTCTTCTTCTCAGGCCCGGCGATGACGCGCATGATCCCCTCCTCGAGCTCCTCCTGCCCGATCGTCTTCCGCCCGCGCCGCGCCGACAGCAGAGCCGCCTCGTTGACGAGGTTGGCCAGGTCGGCGCCCGTGAACCCGGGCGTTCCGGCTGCGAGCGTGTCGAGGTCGATCGACGGGTCGAGCGGCTTGCCCTTGGCGTGCACCTCGAGGATCTTGCGCCGGCCGTTGCGGTCGGGCCGGTCGACGACGATCTGCCGGTCGAAGCGGCCCGGGCGCAGGAGCGCGGGGTCGAGGATGTCGGGCCGGTTCGTGGCGGCGATCAGGATGATGTTGTCCTTCAGCTCGAACCCGTCCATCTCGACGAGGAGCTGGTTCAGCGTCTGCTCGCGCTCGTCGTGCCCGCCGCCCAGGCCGGCGCCGCGATGTCGGCCGACGGCGTCGATCTCGTCCATGAACACGATGCACGGCGACGACTGCTTCGCCTGCTCGAACAGGTCGCGCACACGGGACGCTCCGACGCCGACGAACATCTCGACGAAGTCGGAACCGGAGATCGAGAAGAACGGCACACCGGCCTCGCCCGCGACCGCACGGGCCAGGAGCGTCTTACCGGTGCCGGGCGGCCCGTAGAGCAACACGCCCTTGGGGATCCGAGCGCCGAGGGCCTGGAACTTCTTCGGGTTCTCGAGGAACTCCTTGATCTCCTGGAGCTCCTCCACCGCCTCGTCCACGCCGGCCACGTCCTTGAAGCCGATCTTGGGCGAGTCGGGCGTCATCCGCTTCGCGCGCGACTTGCCGAAGCTCATCACCTTCGACCCGCCGCCCTGGACCTGGTTCATCAGGAAGATCCAGAAGCCGAAGAGCAGGACGAACGGCAGCAGCGACGTCAGGATCGTCCACCACGGCGACGAGCCCGTGCCCTTCGAGTCGTAGAGCACGTCGTTCTTCTGCAGGTGATCCTCGAGCTGCACCAGCGACTCGTCGCTCGGATAGTTGACGTTGAACTTGTCGCTGTTCCGGAGCTCGACGGAGGCACGCTGCTTGTTCGGGTCGAGCACGATCTCCTTGATCGAATCCGGCTGTTGCTCGACTCGCTGGATCAGCTGCGAGTAGGTCTGCTTCTTCTCGTTCTTCTGTCCGCCCATGAGCGTCTGGCTCGCCAAATAGACGAGCAGGACGATCACGATCAGCGGGAAAAGCGCGCTACGAAAGAAACGATTCAAGGGTGGCCTCCGACCCAGGGTAGCAGTGAGTACTCGCCAAACCCACCGCGGCGGCGGGCTCCTTACTCCCCTTCGGAAACGAGATCCGCGTTCAGTACCCCGACATAGGGGAGATTGCGATAGCGCTCCCCAAAGTCGAGCCCATAACCGATGACGAAGCGGTTCGGGATCTCGAAGCCGACATAGCGCACCGGAACCTCGATCTCCCGCCTCGAGGGCTTCGTCATCAGCGCGCAGATCTCGAGCGACGCGGGCTCACGCGAGCGCAGGTTTCGCATCAGGTACGAAAGGGTCAGGCCCGAGTCGATGATGTCCTCGACAACCAGCACGTGGCGTCCTTTGATGTTCATGTCGAGGTCCTTCAGGATCCGCACGACGCCGGAGGAGTCGGTCTGGCCGCCGTAGCTGGAGATCGCCATGAAGTCGATCTCGCACGGGACCGAGAGCCGGCGCATCAGGTCGGCCATGAAGAAGACGGCGCCCTTGAGCACGCCGATGAGCAGCAGGTCGCGATCCCCGTAGTCGGCCGAGATCTCGTCGCCGAGCTCGGCGATCCGGCGCTGCAATGCCTCCTCCTCGATGAGGATCTCGGAGACGTCGCGTTCCAGCTCCATGCTCACGCTCACGTGTCGTCCCTCACGGCGTCCACCGTACCCTCGTAGCCGGGGGCCTCGACGACACCGGGCACGGCGACCACCTCGTCGCCGCGGACCACGAGCGGCCAGGCCTCGCGCTGGGAGCGCGGCACCTTCGCGTCGACGAACACATCCTGAATCTTCCTCCTACGCCCCGCGAGGCGGTCGCCCGGACGCCATCCGCGTACCTTAAGGCCTGCCAGCGACGACCGAATCCTCCACGGCCCCCAGCGCACTTCGCCCTGCAGCGCGACCGGCCCGCGCTCCAGCCACACGCCGTCGTACTCGCGCACGGCGACGACGCCGCTGCCCAGGTCGAGCCTCGCCGTGCCGACCGGAGCGTCGAGAAACTCGGCGAGCGACGGCGAGATCGTCCTGCGCTCCGCCAGGCGGAGCAGGTTCGCGTCGGCGTTCGGATCGAGCTCGCGCAGGCGCGGCAGCAGCTCGCGCCGGATGAAGCCGCGCTTCGTGTCCGCGTTGGAGCTGTCCAGCCGACACGGGAGCCCGACCGCCTCGCAGTAGGCGCGCGTCTCCTCGGCCCAGCGCCCAAGCAGCGGCCTGACCACGCCGTCCTCGCGCCGGCGCTTGATTCCTCCGGGCGCACCGCTGGTGGCGACGCGGAAGAGCACGGTCTCGACCTGATCCGACGCGGTGTGGCCGGTCGCCCTGAGGCGATCGGTCGCGAATGAGTAGCGGATGCCGCGTAGCTCGTCCTCGGTCGTCCCGCCCCGCCCGTCGACCACCTCGGCGGCGAGGTGCTCACGGCAGAACCGCGCGTCTTCGTCGGACTCCCGCCCGCGCAGCCCGTGGTCGACGTGCAAGCCGCTCACGCCGTAGCCGAGCTCGCGCAGAACGTGCCACAGGCAGGTCGAGTCGGGCCCGCCGGACACGAGGCAGACGACCTCGCCGCCCGCAGGGATCAGCTCGTGGCGGCGGATGTCGGCCTCGACCAGCTCGCGGATCCGGGTCGGATCCATGCCCCGAATTGTCTCAGCGATCGAACGGGCCGGGCATGTAGCCCGGGGGTCGCCGCGGGTCGGGCGGCGGCGGAGGCGGCCGGCCCGGCCGGTTCGCGAGCCTCGACGCCGCCTCGAGGACGGCCCAGCGCCCGATCCACGCGAGTGCAGCGAGGAGGAGCAGGCGCCTGATCACCAGGTCGGCGCTGCGGTCCAGGTTTCGAGCCGCTCGACCGCGGCCTCGAGCTCGTCGCGCGACAGTCGGTACGGGGTGACGTAGTCGAACTGGTCGATGCGCCGGCGTGGCCCGCCGACGACGTACGCCATCGGCAGCGCATGCCCGACGACGAGAACAGTGCCCTCGGGACGCTCGAGGACACGCCGGTAGCCGCGCGCGAGGCGCGCGGCGACGGCGAGACGGCTCTCGCCGCCACCCGGCGGCTCGTCGGCTGAGCCGTGCGCCCACGCCCAAGTGCGGAAGTCGTCGAGCGATCCTCCTTCGAAGCGACCCGCCCGCGGATCGTTCAGCTCCGGAACGACGACGATCGCAACCTCGCGCCCGGTGAGCGCGAGCTCGGCGGTTCGGCGTGTGCGCGCGAACTCGGTCACGACGCAGAGGTGGATCGAGTCGCCGGCCAGGGCCTTGCCGAGCGCACGCGCCTGCTCCTCGCCTGCCGGAGTCAGCCCGACAGCGATCGCAGGGTCGCTCGAGACGGCTGCTCGAGCCGAGAACTCGCTCTCGGCATGGCGGACGAGGATCACACGCTCCACACCGGCGGAGGCTACTCCGCGATCTTGACTTCGAGACGCGCGTGATAGGAGACTCCGCTCACCGAGAGGCGGCGCGCGCCCGCCCATTGCGATCTCGGGGGGAGAGGGAGGATCCCCATGATCCGCAAGACGCTCGCTGGGGCCGTCGTAGTCGCGGCAGCCGCAGCACTGTTCGTCTCGACTGCGGCAGCGGACAAGCCGGTCACCGTGCCGTCGCCGTTCTCCGACGAGACCGGAAGGTACTGCGCGGACTTCGACGTGCTCGTCCACGCGACCACGAACATGGGAAGGACGCACATCTTCAGCAGTGGAGCGATCCTGTTCACGGGAGCGCTGAAGGTCGAGGTCACGAACGTCGAGTCGGGCAAGACGGTGGCGCTGAACATCTCCGGGCCCGGAAGAATCTCCACATCCGGGGACGTCCTGACCGGGACTGGGCCGTGGCTCTTCTTCGGCGAGGCAGGGTTCTTCGGGCCCGGCTCGCCGCCGGAGCTCAGCACGAACGACGGCCGCTTCGAGATCGACCTCGCCGACGGCTCGTTCATCAGCCGGATCGGCAAGAGCGTGGATCTCTGCCCGCTGCTCGCTGCGGACTGAACGCGTTGCCAGGAGGGCGGTCGACGCCGCCGGCCGCCCTCCCTCAGAAGAGCAGCGAGCGGTAGGCGCCGCGCTGGCGCATGCCGATCGCCTCGTAGACGCGGATCGCCGGCGCGTTCTCGGCGCGCACGAACAGGCAGACGCGAGGCACCCGTCTCAGCAGCAGGCAGACGAGGTCGCGCATCCCGCGCTGGGCGTTCCCACGGCCGCGTACCTCCGGATCGACCCACACCTGCTGGATCTGGACCGCGCTCGGCGTCCAGGCCGACGCCTCCGCCTTGAAGAGGATCGTGCCGTTCTCCTGCCAGAGCCACGAGCGCCCCTCCTCGATCTGGGCTCGCGTCCGCCAGCGGAAGCCCTCGGGGTCCCGGCGCAGCGGATCGACCCCGATCTCCTCGAAGTGCGTCCGCGCGCAGGCGGGCACGAGCAGCTCGAGGTCCCCGGTCGTTGCCGCCCGGAGCCCGGTCTCACCCGGCTCGGGCGGCTCTTCGATCACGAAGACCGGCTGACCGGGCCGGTCCGCCCGCGGCGGTGGCATTCGATGCCGCGCCACCTCCCAGAGCTCGGCGACCGCCCGCTCGTCGCCGATGATCATCAGCGGCTTCCCGCGGGCGGCCGCGGCCCCGAACACCGCGCAGTCCGCGCCCGAGGGGACGACGTTGGCGCCCACGTGGCAGAGAGCAGTGAGGTGCCCGTCCGTTTCGACCGCGTGGAACCGGCCGAGACCGCGCCTGGCAACGTCCTCCAGGAAGACCCGCTCGACGGGGTCGGCGGCGCAGAACTCGAGCACCTGCGCCAGCGGTGGATCCGAGACCGTGGCGGACACGGCCGCAACTGTAGGCAGACCTACGTCTCGACGGCGCGCCGGCGGTAGCGCGTCGTCTTCACGCGGTTCCCGCAGACCGACATCGCGCACCAGCGGCTCGAGCGGTTCTTCGAGCGGTCGTAGAAGATCCAGCGGCAGATGTGGCGCGGGCAGGCCTTCAGCCGCGGCCAGCTGCCGTCCGCCGTCGCCGTATGGACGACGCCGACGATGCGCCCGAGCGCCCCGTCGAGGCCCGTCGCGTCCGGGAGCAGGCTCGTCCCGTGCTCGCCCTCGAAGCGGACGACGAGGCGACCGCGCCGCGCGGTCTCCTCGAGGGTCTCCAGCGTGGCGCGCTCGACCTCGACGCCGTTGTTGCCGAGCAGCAGCGCGCGTAGCGCCTCGCGGACGTGGAGCGCGCGCCGAAGGTCGTCCTCGACGAGCACGAGATCCGGTGCGAGGACGTCCAGGCCGACGAGGGTTCGACGCAGCGCCTCGGGGTCGGTCAACTCCTCGATCCCGTTCTCGAAGTCGACCGTGTTCACGAACGCCTGCACGAGGCGGAGCGGCACGGGTGC
Organism: uncultured Actinomycetes bacterium; assembly: GCA_963739085.1. Taxonomy (GTDB): domain Bacteria; phylum Actinomycetota; class Thermoleophilia; order Gaiellales; family Gaiellaceae; genus DATFQE01. The sequence goes on from CAVTZA010000016.1 coordinate 89,991, forward strand.
CGGCGCTCTCCCACCCGGATCCTGGAGCACGCCGACAATAGTAGACACCGGTAAAGACCTTACGCTAGTGTCTGGGCCGTGACGCTGCTTCCGTCCTCGGCGCGCAGGCGCCGCCGGCTCGGGATCCTGGGCGCCGTGGTCGCGGTCGGCTTCGGCGTGTGGGGGCTCTCGCAGCTGCTGCCTGCGCCGAAGCACGAGAGCGCCGCGCCGAACGAGCAGGGGTCGAACAAGCTCGTCTTCCGTGAGAAGCAGGTGCCGCTGCGCCGCGCCGAGCGGCGGGCGCTCAACAAGCTCCTGGACGAGTTCATCCCGGCGGCCGTGGAGCGCAAGGACCCGGCCGCGGCGTACCGGCTCGCAACGCGCGGCCTGCGCCAGTCGGCGACGCGCGCCGAGTGGCGCCGGGGCAACATCCCGGTCTACCCGTACCCGGCGAGCAAGCACCGCGACTGGACGCTGAACTTCTCGTACCCCAACGACGTCAACGTCGACCTGTTCGTCCAGCCGAAGAAGGGCGCGGACGTCGGCCCGATCGCGTTCACCGTCGAGTTCAAGCGCGGTCACGACCGGCAGTGGCGCGTCGACTCGTTCTTCCCGACGGCGATCTTCCCGAAGGTCGAGAAGGGCGGTCAGCCGCTGTCCCAGGCCGACCTCGGCCCCGGCAACGTCAAGGGCACCAGCCAGACCGGCAAGCCACGGCTCAGCCCGCTGTTCTTCCTGATCCCGCCCGGCCTGATCGCGCTCGTGCTCCTGATCCCGCTGGTGATGTTCGTCCGCGGCAAGCTGCGCGAAGCGAGGTCCGAGCGAGACTACGCGATGACGCCGCGGCGGACCTTGCCGCCGCTGCCCAAGCCACGTGAGCGCTCCCAGCAGGAAGCGGAGCGCAACGGTTCGCCCGTCCCCTAGGAGCTCCCTTCGGGCCGAGTCCTGAGCCGTCGGGCCGCGCTGGACGACGCGATGCGGCGTCCTCAGTCGCGCCCGTATCGCTGCGCATACGAACGCTCCCTGCGTCCTTGCCTCGCGCCGACCATCGCACCCCGTCGGGGAGGCCTCGACCCAAAGAAAGCTCTAGGGTTCTCCTCCCCGTGCCGATCCACCTCCGCGCCGAGAAGGGCGACTACGCCGATGCCTGCTTGCTCCCGGGCGATCCGCTGCGCGCGAGGTACATCGCGGAGACGTACTTCGACAACCCCGTGCAGGTCAACGGCGAGCGCGGCCTGCTGGGCTACACGGGCGAGTACGAGGGCAAGCGTGTCTCGGTCCAGGGCACCGGCATGGGCTGCCCCGGCGCGACCATCGTCTTCGAGGAGCTGATCCAGCTCGGCGTCACGAAGCTCGTCCGGGTCGGCACCTGCGGCGGCCTGCAGCCCCACCACGCTCTCGGCGACCTGATCGTCGCGCTGACCGCGGTGCCGGCCGACGCGACCGCCGTCCACCTGGTGGCGAACGAGCCGCACTGCCCGACCGCCAGCTGGTCGCTGATCCACGGCGCCGTCCACGTCGCCAAGGAGATGCAGCAGCCGATGCACGTCGGCCCGATCGTCTCGAGCGACCTCTTCTACAACCCCGACGACGGGCAGTACGAGCGCTGGTCGCAGCGCGGCGTCCTCGCCGTCGAGATGGAGGCCGCCGCGCTCTTCACCGTCGGGGCGCTGCGCAAGGTCCAGAGCGGCTGCCTGCTGACCGTCAGCGACATCGTGGTCGAGGGCGAGTTCAAGCGCATCTCGGACGACGAGTTGAAGGCGGCCGTCGACCGCATGACCCGCGTGGCGCTCCGCACCGTGACCGCCGAGCATTAGGGCCTTCCTCGTCAATCCGGCCTCGGACAACGGGGCGACCGGGCGGCGCTGGCCGCAGCTGGCTCACCGCGCGGCTGAGCTCGGCCTCGAAGGCGTCACGCTCTTCTCCGAGCGGCCGGGGCACTTCGCGGAACTGGTCGCGCGGGCGGCCGCCGACGGCGCGGAGCAGGTCGTCGCGGTCGGCGGCGACGGGACGCTGAACGAGATCGCCAACGGCCTGCTCGCGCTCCAGGGGGACCGCCCCGAGCTCGCGGTGATCCCGTTCGGCACCGGAATGGACTTCGCGCGGAGCCACGGGATTCCGCGCAAGCTCGAGGCCGCCGTCGACGTGGCGCTCTCCGGGAACGTCGTCTCGATCGACGCCGGCCGCGTTCGCTACGCGGCCTGGGACGGAGCGGAGGCGGAGTCGTACTTCGCCAACATCGCGAGCGCCGGGATGAGCGGAGCCGTCGCGCGACAGGCCAACCAGACCACGAAGGCGCTCGGCGGCCGGGTCAGCTTCTTCGCCGCGCTCGTCCGCGTCTTCGCGGGCTGGCGCAACACCGAGCTCGAGGTGGACGTCGCCGGCGAGCGGCGCTCCGGGAAGATGACGAACCTCATCGTGGCGAACGGCCGCTACCAGGGCGGCGGGATGCTGATCGCACCGGAGTCAGTTCCCGACGACGGGCTCTTCGACATCCTCGTGATCGGCGACGTGACGAAGCGGGACTTCCTCCTCAACGTCGGGAAGATCTACCGGGGAACGCATCTCTCGCACCCGAAGATCGAGCTCCTCCGAGGAGCGCGCGTCTCCGTCGAGGGCGAGGTGCCCGTCCCGATCGAGCTCGACGGCGAGCAGCCCGGGACGACTCCGGCGACCTTCGAGGTCGTGCCCGGGGCGTTGCGCCTGCGCGTGCCTGGCTAGGAGCCTGGAGCCGACGAGCCTGGGGCCGAGGAGCCCGGGGCCGAGGAGCCCGGGGCCGAGGAGCCCGAGGAGCCGGAGGCCGGGCTCTTCCGCTGCGTGGTGCGGCGGCGCGGCGAGGTGGACTTCGTCGTGGTCGCCTTGCGGGCGGTCGAGGCGGGACGGGAGCCGCCGCCCTCGAGCGCCTTGACCCGCTTCTCGAGGTCCTTGACCTTCTTTTCCAGACCCTCGAGGCCGCGGACGCGCTTTTGCAGGTCGTCTACGCGCTCGCGCAGCGTGTGCACGGAGTCGATGACCCCCTTGGCACCGGGAAGCTCCGTGATCCGGCCGATCAAGTTGCCGAGAACATCCTGTTTGCGCTCCGCCATGTCGCTCCGCCTTTCCGATGTTTCTCCGGACCTTACCCGGGGCTCCACTAACGATTCGCCCTGAACGACGTCCGAATTTTCACAGGATCCTTACCGGCCCGTTACCAGGATTCACGGGAAACGGCCGCTAGTGAGGGTAGCCTCGATGCCGATGAAGACTTCCCCTCAGAGCCCGGCAGCCCGCCACCGTCACCGGTCGGTCACGCTGCACGTGCTCGCCCAGCGGCAGGGAATCCCCTACGAGCTCGAGCAGAAGGTCTGCTCGTCCTGTAGCCGGATCCTGGACGAGCGCCCGCTGAAGCGCGCAGCGGCTTAGGCCTGGCGCAGTCCCGCGCGAGCGCTGCTGCCACCTGCGGCAGGAGCTCTCCTGCGCTGCCGTCGAGCTTGAGCGTCGCCCGAGGAGTCCAAGGCGGTCGGGCCTCGGTTCACGATCGCGACCGCGCCGCCCGCGCGAAGCGTGTCGAGCGGGAGCCCGGCCACGGGATAGACCTCCAGCGCCGATCCGACGACGAGCATCAGCGACGCCGACGCGGCCAGCTCGAACGCGCGCTCGATCGCCGCTTCCGGCAGGAGCTCGCCGAAGAAGACCACGTCGGGCTTCAGGATCGCCCCGCAGTCGGCGCAGCTCGGAGGGCCGCCGTCGCCGGTCAGCTCCAGGACCGCCGCAAGCGGATAGCTGCGGCCGCAATCGGGGCAGCTCGCGCTACGGATCGAACCGTGGACCTCCACGACGTCGCGGCTCCCGGCCCGCTCGTGGAGGAGGTCGATGTTCTGCGTCACGATCGCGGTCACGTGACCGGCGCGCTCGAGCTCGGCAAGCGCCACGTGCCCGGCATTCGGCTCGGCTGAGCCAAGCATCGAGAAGCGCGGGGCGTAGAACTCCCACACCTTGGCCGGGTCTCGGCGAAAGGAATCCAGCGACCCGTACTCCAACGGGTCGACGGTCTCCCAGATGCCCCCGGGCGAGCGGAAGTCGGGGATGCCGCTCTCGGTCGAGATGCCGGCACCCGTCAGCACGACGGCGGGGCCCCGCTCCCGGAACAGCTCCACAAGCCGCTCGACGCTCATCGGCCCGATCGTAGACTCGCCCCGTGGACGGGTTCCGCTTTACGACCGACGTGAAGGTGCGCTTTGCGGAGACCGACGCGCAGGGGGTCGTCCACCACGCCGCCTACCTCGTCTGGTTCGAGAACGCGCGCATCGACTACCTGGCGCGGTTCGAGGGCGGCTACCCCGCCATGCGCGAGGCCGGCGTCGACGCCACCACGGTCGAGGCCAACGTCCGGTACCTGATTCCGGCGCGCTTCCCGGACCACCTCGACATCGGTGTCCGCTGCGTCGACGTGCGCGGCGCACGCTTCCGTTTCGAGTACGCGATCGAACGCGGCGGGATTCGCCTGGCCGACGGCTGGACCGCTCACGCCTGCGTCGACGCGACGACGCTCAGGCCGACGCGCGTGCCCGCGTTCCTCGTCGAGGCGATCGCCGCAGCCGAAAGCTAGGCGGGCTTGCCCGGCGGCGGGGGCGGCTGCTTGCCGGTGGTCGTCGGCGGCGGAGGCAGGGGCGGAGGCTCCTCCTCTCCGGTCGTCGTCGGCGGCGGCGGAGGTGGAGGCGGCGGCTTGGGCTTCGGCTTGGGCTTCGGCTTCGTGCCGTAGATGACCACGCGCGGCTCGGCGACGTAGTACGACGACCACGAGTCGTCGGACAGCAGCTTGCCGGCGCTCGAGTAGACGCGGCGGCGGACGCTCGTCGTGCGCCCGGGCTCGCCGTAGGTCTCCAGGGAGGTCTCGCCGACAAAGCGCTCCGGGTCGGGAACCCGCTTCACGCCGGGCTGCGCGGTGACGCGGAGCGGCGCGGTCTCCGACTCCACCCGCCGGTGGACCGGCGTTCCGTACAGAGCGACCGTGAGTGACGACGACCCGACGAACGTCCGCAGCAGCAGCCAGTGGCCGGTGTCGTTCACGAACTTCAGGTCGAGGTCGGGGTAGTTCACGGTTGCGTCGCGGCCGGTGGGGTAGTGGCTGATGTAGAGCGCGTGGTTCGTCCGCTGCGTGATCGGCAGGCCGGCCTCGAAGGCCGCGTTGAAGACCGTCGTCGAGACCTGGCAGACGCCGCCGCCGAGGCCCGTCTGGAGCTCGCCGTTGATGATGACGGGCGCCTCGAGGAAGCCCTTGTCGGCCGTTCGCTCGCCGGTGGCGCCGTTGAACGAGAAGGTGGAGCCAGGCGCGATCAGCGTGCGGTCGACGAGCTGTGCCACGAGGCGCACGTTGTGCAGGCGATTCGCCTCGCCGCCGTAGATGGTCTCGTAGCTGCCGACGAGGCCCTTGATCCCCATCCGCCTCGCCTCGGCGGCCGTGCGCTCTGCGGTGGCGTGCGCGACCGTCAGCCGTGCCACGCGACCCTGGCGCTGGACCGCGGCCGCGAGGATCGCCTTCTTCGCCGCGTCGACGTCGAGCGCGAGGCCGTCCTGCTCGGGGATGACCTCGACACCGCTCGACGTGATCAGGAAGTCCGCGTTCTTGGGCGGCCTGTTGACCGAGCGCTGCAGGGCGGCGAGCCAGCGGTCGGCCTTGGCGCCGCCGATCGACAGGGTGCGGGTGCCGCCGCTCGGAAGGTCGAGCAGGCCGGCGATCCGCCACCGCGGGAGCCGCCACCGCGTGTTGGCGAGCGTCAGAGTCACCGGTGCCGACAGCGCCGTGCGCAGCTGCCCGACGACCGGCCTGAGCGCCGCGGCCGTGACCGCAGGGCGCGCCGCGCGCACGGGCAGAGCGACCGGCAGCCGCTCGAAGCCCGCAAGGGCGTGGACGATCGTCGCGGCCGCCGCCTGGCGGTCGAGTGTCAGGCCGTTGCGACCGGGAACGAGCGCCACGTTGAGCCCCCGAAGCTGCACCGCAGCGTCGCGCTGCCGGCGGTCGATCTCGCCGCCGAGCTTCGAGACGAAGAAGTCGAGCGCGGGCTCGTAGACCTCGACCGGCGGATGGATGTCGCTGCCGAAGACACGCACGCCGATCCGGCGCAGGCCGCGAAAGGGGCCGAAGCCGTCACCCTGGCGGCGCGCAGATTCCACGCCCGCGCTCCAGTCCACCTCCACGCCGAGCGCGCTCGGGCGGATCTTCCAGCTGCGGCCGTCGGCGCGGAACTCGACCGGAACGTGGCGGAGGCGGTCGGCTCGGCGCTCGAGACGCTTCTTCGCCTCGCCGACCTCGAGCCCGCCGACGGGCACCCCTTCGATCCGGGCGCCGGCGGGGACCTTCTTCGTCGAGCCCGCGAAGGCGAATCCGAACAGCGCCGCGACCGCGACGATGATCGTCGCGAGGAGAAGCGACCACTGCCAGAGGAGGCGGGTCCGCTGGCGGCGCCTCCGGGCACGTGGCGAACGGGAGGCGGCTCTCGTCGTGCCCACGTGCCGGGACTGTACCCGTTGGTGCGGCGGCCCTCATTTCGCCGCCGGGGCGCTGCTCTCAGTCAGAATGTGAAGAGCTCGATCCCGCCGGTCACCGGGATCGCGGCCCCGGTCACGTAGCTTGCGAGGTCGGAGCAGAGGAAGGCGATCACGTTCGCGATCTCGTCCGGCTCTCCGGGCCTCCGCATCGCCGTCCGCTTGATCATCCGCTCGTTCATCTCCGGGTTGCCGAAGCCGAAGGCCTCGGTGCCGATGATCCCGGGCACGATCGCGTTCGCCGTGATCCCGTGGCGCGCGCCCTCGAGCGCGAGCGTCTTCGTCAGCCCGAGCAGCCCCGCCTTGGTCGTCGAGTAGCTGGCCTGGCCAAACCCGCCGAGCGTCCCCGCGACCGAGGCCATGTTCACGATCCGCCCCCAGCCGTTCGCGCGCATCGGCTCCCAGACGGCCTGGGCGCAGTTGAACGCCCCGGTGAGGTTGACGCGGAGGTCGCGCTCCCAGAGCTCCGGCGCCTGCTGCTGGAACTGCGCGGTGTGGTCGAGCGTGCCCGCGTTGTTGACGAGGATCTCGACGGTTCCGAGCTCGTCCCTGATCTGGGCGACGGCTGCGTCCACCTGGTCGCGGTCGGTGACGTCGCACTTGACCGCGAGCGCGCGGCGGCCCAGCCCGCGGATCTCGTCGACGGTCGACTCGGTATAGACGATGCCCTGCGCGCGGGCGACCTGCGCGAGCACGCCGTAGCGCTCCGCGTCCACTCCCTCGTCGGATTCGAGCTGGATGTCGGCGATCGCGACGTCCGCGCCGGCGCGCGCGAGCGCGAGCGCGTCCGCCCTGCCCAGTCCTCGTGATCCGCCGGTGACGAGGGCGACGCGCCCCGTCAGGTCGATCTCAATCGCCACTCGGCATGAATATCTCACGGGCGATCACGAGCCGTTGGATCTGCGAGGTGCCCTCGTAGATCTGGAACAGCTTCGCGTCGCGCATGAGCTTCTCGACCGGGTACTCCTTGATGTAGCCGTAGCCGCCGAACACCTGGACGGCGTCGGTGGTGACCTTCATCGCGGTGTCGGCGGTGAAGCGCTTGGCGAAGGAGGAGTAGAGGGTGGCCTTGCGCCCGTAGCCGTTGTCGAGCATCCACGCGGCCTGCCAGGTGAGCAGGCGCGCGGCTTCGATCTCGGTCGCCATGTCCGCGATCAGGAAGTTCACGCCCTGGTGCATGGCGATCGGGACGTCGAACGTGACGCGCTCGCGCGCGTACTCCACCGCGAGCTCGTAGGCGGCCTGGGCGACGCCGACGGCGCCGGCGGCGGTTCCGGGGCGCGTCAAGTCGAGCGTCTGCATCGCGATCTTGAACCCGTCACCCTCCTCGCCGAGCCGGTTCGCGACCGGGATGACGACGTCGGTGAGCGCGAACGCCGAGGTGTCCGTCGAGCGCTGCCCCATCTTGTCGAGGTGCTTCTCGACCGTGACGCCCGGTGCGTCCATCGGCACGATGAAGGCCGAGAGCCCGCGGTGGCCCTTGCTCGGGTCGGTCTTGGCGAAGACGACGGTCCACGCGGCGTGACCCGCGTTCGAGATGAACGTCTTGGAGCCGTTCAGAACGTACTCGTCCCCGCGCAGCTCGGCGGTGGTCTTGATGCGGGCGACGTCGGAGCCGGCATCGGGCTCGCTCAGTCCGAACGAGCAGAGGATCGGCTCCTCGAGGAGCGGCGGGAGCCAGTCGCGCTTCTGCTCGTCCGTGCCGGCGATGAAGACCGGGCCGGCGCCGAGCGTGTTCGCGGTCAGTGAGACGGCCATGCCGGCGCAGCCCCAGGAGAGCTCCTCGCCGATCAGGATCCCGTCGAATGTCTTGAGGCCGAGGCCGCCGTACTCCTCGGGCACGTGGACGTTCATCAGCCCGAGCTCGTGCGCCTTCGCGATCACGTCCGCCGGATGCGTCTGGTGCTCGTCGTACTCGGCCGCTTTCGGCCGGATCTCCTTCTCGGCGAACTCGCGCGCGAGCGCGCGCAGCTCCTTCTGTTCGTCCGTCAGCGCGAACGAAACGCCCGCTTCCGTTGCAACCGCCACCGTCGTCTCCTGGTTGATTGACTAGTCAGTCAAAGCGTACCAAGGCTTGAATCCGGCGATTCTGCGGGGTTTGATCCCTCCATGGCGACGGCTGCGCAGGCTCCTCCGACCGGTCGACGCTCGAACTCGTGGGCACTCTTGCCCTTCGGCGTGCTTGCCCTCGTCGCGCTCACCCTGGGTGTGATCGCGCGGCACCAGCACACGGCGAGCGGCAAGGCGCAGGGCACCTACATCGAGCTGCTGTTCACGAGCACGATTCACATGAAGGCCTGGCTCGCTACGGCGGTGGCTGTGCTCGCCTGCGCGCAGCTCTTCACCGCCGCGTGGATCTTCCGCAAGCTGCCCTTCGAGCGGCGGCCGTGGGTGAACGGCGTGCACCGCTGGACCGGGCGCGCCGCGTTCCTGATCTCGCTGCCGGTCGCGTTCCACTGCATCTTCCGGCTCGGGTTCCAGAGCGATGACAGCCGCATCGTCGTCCACTCGCTCGCCGGCTGCGCGTTCTACGGCGCCTACGTGTCGAAGGTGCTCGTCGTGAGGATGAAGCGCTATCCCGTCTGGGTGATCCCGACCATCGGCGGCCTGCTCTTCACGGCGATCATCACGGTCTGGTACACGAGCGCGTGGTGGTTCTTCACCACCATCGACGCCGGTTTCTAGCCGGCGAGCCTGTGGAGCGTTCGCGCGTCTTTTGCGAGGGTGCCTGGCACCAGCAGGCCTAGACCGCTGTGGGCAGTTCGTCACGCTTCCGTGACGGTGCCTGGCACCGTCAGTCGAACGTGACGACGAGCTTCGCGATGCGGCCGTCGCGCTCGGTGAGCCGCATCTCGCCCGCCCGGCGCTCCGGATCCCCGGCCCACGCGTAGCCGGCGATCACCTCGTCGCCGACCTGATCCGCGTCGAGTATCCGAACCTCGTCGTCGGGCGGCTGCTCGCGGTAGGCAGCCGCGATCGTCTCCCGCCCCTGGAACGGCCCCGCGGGGACGCCCTCGAAGGCCAGCTCGGCGTCGTTGGTGAAGTACGACGCCATGTCGTCCCATTCCCCCGTCCGCACCGCGCGGTTGAAGCGGTCGACGTGCTGGTTCAGCAGCTGGATGCTCATCGCGCTAAGTATCTCGACCGGAAGCGGAGCACGCGGACGACGTGCTCGTCGAGCTCGCCGCGGCGCGCGAGCGGAACGAGCTGCGCGATCGCCCGCGCCGCACTCGACGGGCTCGTGAAGAGCAGAAGGTCGGCGCCGGCACGGATCGCCCGGGTGGGCCAGTGCCTCGGCGCGGGGCTGACGATGTCCAGCGAGTCCGTGATCGCGACGCCGCCGAAGCCCGTGGAGCGGAGCAGCGCGTAGGTGCGCGGCTCGAGCGACGCGCGGAAGCGGCCGAGCCGACGATAGAACGCGTGCCCGGTCATCACGCATGGCACCCCGCCCCGCACGGCCGCCCGAAACGTCCGCAGCTCGCTGTCGCGCACAACGGCCGAGACGTGCGGCTTCTTGTCCGTCGACACGGCGGCCGAGCCGAGGCCTGGAAAGTGCTTGGCGCAAGCGCCCGCGCGGCCGGCCTCGAGGCCCCTCGCGAATGCGAGCCCGTACTCCGGACGATCGAATTGTCGGGCGCCGAGCGGCCCGTCGCGATCGTCGAGCACGGGAGCGAGGTCGACGTGGACGCCGACTCGGCGTAAGGCCCGAGCCGTGTCGCGGCCGGCGGCGAACGCCTCCTCCACGCCGGCGACGCCCGCTGCGTTCTTCGCCGGCGGCAGCGCCGGGAAGGCGCGGACGTCACCGCCTTCCTGGTCGACGAAGACGAGCGTCCCCCGAGGCCGGGCCGCGTCGCGGTCCCAGCGGCGGACGATCACGCCTCCGACGCCTGTCGGCGCCGGGAGCCCCGAGACGACGACCATCGCCGCTTTCTCGCGCGGCGTCATCTGCTTGACCGCGACGGCTTCGGGCGAGAAGAGGCCGGCGAGCACGGAAACGAAGGCGGCTAGCCACAAGGCGCGCGTACACTAGCCCGCGGCATGGACCTCGATCTCACCCCCGAACAGCGCCTGATCCAGGACACCGTCCGCAACTTCGTGGACGAGCGCGTCCTGCCGAAGGCGGTCGAGAACGACATCAACCACCACCTCGACATGGGGATCATCGAGGGCATGGCCGAGCTCGGCCTCCTCGGCATTGCGATCCCCGAGGAGTACGGCGGGGCGGGGCTCGACTTCGTCGCCGAGGCGTTGGCCTGCGAGGAGATCGAGCGCGGCGAGGCCGCCTTCCGGACGCTGATCTCCGTTCACGTCGGGCTCAACTCGCTCTCGCTGCTCGAGTACGCGGACGAGGAGCAGAAGCAGCGGTACCTGGTGCCGCAGGCGCGCGGCGAGAAGCTCGCATGCTTCGGCCTGACCGAGCCGGAGGCGGGTTCCGACGTCGCTGCCATGCGCACGACCGCGCGTCGCGAGGGCGACGTCTACGTGCTCAACGGCCAGAAGAACTGGATCTCGTACGCGTCCGTCGCCGACCACGAGCTCGTCTTCGCCAAGACCGCGCCCGACGCAAAGCACAAGGGCATCTCGGCGTTTATCGTCGAGCGTGAGTGGGCCGGCGTGACCACGCGCGACACCGAGCACAAGCTCGGGATCTGGGCAGGGTCGACGGGCGAGCTGTTCTTCGAGAACGTCGAGGTCCCGGCCGAGAACCTCGTCGGCGAGGAGGGCCAGGGCTTCGAGATCGCGATGTACGGCCTCGACCAGGGTCGCTTCACCGTCGCCGCCGGCGCCTGCGGTGTCATCCGGGCCTGTCTCGAGCGTTCGGTCGAGTACGCGCGCGAGCGAGAGACCTTCGGCCAGCCGATCGGTAAGTACCAGTTCGTCCAGGACATGATCTCCGACATGGTGCTCGGCTACGAGACGTCGAAGCTGCTCGTGATGCAAGCTGCCTGGCTCAAGAACCAGGGCGTCCGCAACACGCGCGAGACGGGGCTGGCGAAGTGGCATGCCACCGAGTCGGCGTTCAAGGCCGCCCACCAGGCGATCCAGGTGCACGGTGCGTACGGCTACTCGGCCGAGTACGGGATCGAGCGTTACTTCCGGAACGCGCGGGCGCCGATCATCTACGAGGGCACGACGCAGATCCACAAGATGCTGCAGGCCGAGCACGCGCTCGGCTATCGCAACCTCAACGGCCGCGAGGGCGAGATCTCCCCGCTGGCCGCCTGGGGCCCGGCGCTCGCCTCGCGCTAGGCGGCCAGGAAGGCGCGCAGCTCGGCCACCAGCGCCTCGGGCGCCTCCTCGGCCATGTGGTGTCCGCTCTCGATGCGTGCGCCGCGAAGATCGTCCCCCCACGCCGTCCAGACGGAGAGCGGATCGCCGTAGAGCTCCTCCATGTCGTCCCGCGTGGCCCAGACGACGAGGACGGGGCAGGCGAACCTCGTCCCGGAGCGGAGATCCTCGTCGTCGTGCTTGCGGTCGATGCCGAGCCCCGCGCGGTAGTCCTCGACCATCGCGTGCACCGTCGCAGGGTCGTGGATCGCGCGCAGGTAGTCCGCGTAGTTCTCCTCGCCCATCAGCGCGCGGTCGGGCCGGTACCACGCCTCCGGGTCGGCCGAGATCACCCGTTCGGCCGGCTTGTCGGTCTGGCCGAAGAAGAACCAGTGCCACCACGAGGCGGCGAACCTCGCATCGCACCGTGCGAGTGCCTCGCCGATCGGCACCGCGTCGAGAACGGCCAGGCGGGACACGGCTCCCGGATGATCGAGCGCCGTCCGGGTCGCGACGTACGCCCCGCGGTCGTGCCCGACTACCGCGAACCGCTCGTGTCCGAGCCGGCGCATGAGCTCGACGCAATCGCCGGCCATGGCACGCTTGGAGTACGGCTCGTGGTCGGACGTCGTCGTCGGCTTGGACGACTCGCCGTAACCGCGCAGGTCCGGGCAGACGACCGCGTGCTCGCCGGCGAGGAGCGGGGCGACGCGGTGCCACGTCGTGTGCGTTCTCGGGTGTCCGTGCAACAGGAGCACCGGCGGGCCCGACCCGCCGTGACGAACTCGGAGGACGACCTCGCCGACGTCGACGCGGTCGAGCGTGAACCCCTCGAACATCGGGGCTAGACCGGCGGAGGCTCCCACTCGTGGATCGCCGGAGCCGCGCCCATCTGCGCCTCGCGCTCCTGGGGCTTGATCTCGCCTGCCTTGATCTTCTCCGCCCAGTGGCAGGCGACGACATGCCCGCTCTCCAGCTCGCGTAACTCCGGCACATCTTCGGTGCAGCGGGTCGGCTGGATGTAGGGGCAGCGTGTGTGGAACCGGCAGGCCGGCGGCGGGTTCGCCGGGCTGGGCAGGTCGCCCGCGAGCAGGATCGTCTCGCGCTTCGACTCGACCTCGGGATCCGGGATCGGCACCGCCGAGAGGAGCGAGATCGTGTACGGGTGCAGCGGGTTGTCGTAGAGCTCGTCTGCCGGCGAGACCTCGACGATCACGCCGAGGTACATGACCGCGATCCGGTCGGAGATGTGGCGAACGACGGCGAGATCGTGGGCGATGAACAGGTAGGTGAGGTCGAACTCCTCCTGGAGGTTCTCCATCAGGTTGATGATCTGCGCCTGGATCGAGACGTCCAGCGCCGAGACCGGCTCGTCGGCGACGATGAAGTCGGGGTTGACCGCGAGGGCGCGCGCGATGCCGATGCGCTGGCGCTGCCCGCCCGAGAACTCGTGCGCGTAGCGCGTGGCGGCGTCCGCCGGCAGGCCGACGATCTCGAGCAGCTCGCGCACGCGGCGGTTGGCGGTCTTGCCTGACGCGAGGCCGTGGACGCGCAGCGGCTCGCCGACCATGCGGCCGACACTGTGCCGCGGGTTGAGCGACGCGAACGGGTCCTGGAAGACCATCTGCATGCGCCGCCGCAGCGGGCGCAGCTCACCCTCGCCGAGCGTGGTGATGTCCTGGCCGTCGAAGCGGATCGAGCCGGAGGTCGGCTCGTACAGGCGGATGATCGCGCGGCCGACGGTGGACTTCCCGCAGCCCGACTCGCCGACGAGCCCGAGGGTCTCGCCGCGGTGGATCGTGAACGTGACGTCGTCGACAGCCCGGACGTCTCCGACGTGCCGGTCGAGGATGAGGCCGCTCTTGATCGGGAAGTAGACCTTGAGGTGCTCGAGCTCGACGAGCCCGTCGCCGTTCGCGGTGGTTGGCCGCCGGTGTCACCGCTGTGTCCGGAGCAGTCGCGGTTTCCGGCGCGGCCGCAGCGTCCGGCGCCACTCCGGCGGTGTCGGTCTGCGCGCCGCCGCCGCCCGGCGAGATTTCACGCTTCTGTCCCGGATCGGTCACGGACTCGTGAGCGTTCGGGGGCTACGCTGGTCGCGGGTGGCGGGTGGAACTACCGAACTCCCCACCCTGGGTGGGGAAGTGGGATTCGTGGGTCGGCGCAGAGCCCTCACGCCACCACCGCCTGCCGCGCCTTGTACCACTCGTCCTCGGGCACCGGGTTGAAGCACGCGACGAAGTGGCCGGGCTCGACCTCGACGAGCGGCGGCACCTCCCTGTGCGACTGGTCGACCTCGTATCGGCACCGCGGCTGGAACGGACACGCCTCGGGCGGCGACAGCATGTTTCTCGGCACGCCCTCGATCGGCTGCAGACGCGCGCGTCGCGCCGCGTCGAGGCGCGGGACGCTCTGCAGAAGCCCGAGCGTGTACGGGTTCCGGGGCCGCGCGAACACCTGCTCGGCGGTGCCGGTCTCCATGAACATCCCTGCGTACATGACGTTGACCCGCTCACACATGCCCGCGACGACGCCGAGGTCGTGCGTGATCATGATCAGCGCCGTGTCGCGCTCGGCCACGAGCTGACGGAGCAGGTCGAGGATCTGCGCCTGGATCGTCACGTCGAGCGCGGTCGTCGGCTCGTCCGCGATCATCAGCTTCGGCTGACAGGCGAGTGCCATCGCGATCATCGCCCGCTGCCGCATCCCGCCCGAGAACTGGTGCGGGTAGTCCTTGAGCCGCATCTTCGCGCTCGGGATGCCGACGTCGTCGAGGAGCTCGGCGGTGCGCTTGTTCGCCTCGCCCTTGTCCATGCCGAAGTGCGTCTCGAGCGCCTCCCGGATCTGCCTCCCGATCGTGAGCACCGGATTCAGGCTCGTCATCGGATCCTGGAAGATCATCGCGATCTCGCGCCCGCGCACGCCCCGTAGCTCCGAGTCGGAGAGGCCGAGCAGGTTGCGGCCGCCGAACGTCGCCGTCCCTTTCGGGACGCGGCCCGCGCGGGCGAGCAACCCGAGGATCGCGAGCGAGGTCACGCTCTTGCCGCAGCCCGACTCGCCGACGATCCCGAGCGTCTCGCCGGGCGCGATGTCGAACGAGATCCCATTGACGGCGTAGATCGTCCCGCGCGACGTCCAGAACTCGACGTGCAGGTCCTGCACGCTCAGAAGCGGTTCAGCCACGGCCCGTCGCAGGAACTTGGGGTCGAGAGCCTCGCGGAGAGCCCGTCGCCGACGAGGTTGAAGCCGAGCACGGAGATCACGATCGCGATCCCGGGGATCAGGGCCAGGTGCGGCGCGGTCTGCAGGTAGCGGGTCGTGTCGGTCAGCATCGTCCCCCACTCGGGCGTAGCGGGATCTTGAGGCCCGAGCCCGAGAAAGCCAAGTCCCGCCACGTCGATGATCGCGGTCGCCAGCGCCAGGGTCGCCTGCACGATCACCGGCGAGATCGAGTTCGGGAGGATGTGTGAGGCGAGGATCGAGCGTCTCGTCACGCCCACGGACCGTGCGGCCACGACGTAGTCGTTCTCCCGCGTCGCGAGCACGGACCCGCGCATGAGCCGCGCGAAGATGGGGATCTGCGTCACCCCCACCGCGACCATGATCTGGACGATCCCGGGCCCGAGCATCGCGACGATCCCGATTGCCAGGAGCAGGCCGGGAATCGACAGCATGATGTCCATCAGGCGCATGACCGTCGAGTCGATCGCGCCGCCGAAGTACCCGGCCATCGCGCCGAGAAAGAGCCCGACCGACAGACCGACCGTCACGGAAACGACCCCGATCAGCAGCGAGTAGCGAGCGCCGTAGACGATGCGAGAGAACTCGTCGCGCCCCTGCTGGTCGATCCCGAACCAGTGATCTATGGACGGCCCCGGACAGCAGCTGCCTGCCAGCCGGTTGAGGTCGCCGACGCGCGGGTCCTCCGGGGCGATCACGGGGGCGAACACCGCCACGAAGACGAAGAGGCCGATGAGCGTGAAGCCGATCATGGCGCCCCAGTTGTGCCGCAGGCGATGCCAGGCATCGCTCCAGAGGCCGCCCTGCGAGGTATCGAGACTCTGTACGCCTCTGGCTTCGGCTTCGGCGACGGACACCTAGCTCACCCGGATCCTGGGGTTGATGAACGCGTACGAGACGTCGACCGCGAGGTTGACGAGCACGAAGACCAGAGAGATGAAGAGGATCCCGCTCTGCAGTACCGGGTAGTTGCGGTCGTCGATCGCCTGGACGAGCCACGTCCCGATCCCGGGCCACGCGAACACCGTCTCGGTCAGCACCGCGCCGGAGAGCAGCAAGCCCGTCTGCAGGCCGATGATCGTGGCGATCGGCAGCAACGCGTTCCGGAAGATGTGGTTGGCGTCCACGGCCCGGGGCGACAGCCCCTTGGCCCTCGCGGTGCGCACGTAGTCCTCGTTCTGGACGTCCAGCGTCGCCGCCCGAGTGATCCGCGCGATGATCGCGAGCGGGATCGAGCCGAGCGCGATCGCGGGCAGGATCAGGTGCTTGATGCAGTCCCAGAGGGCCTCCGGGTCGCCCGCGATGATCGCGTCGAGGATGTAGAAGTTCGTCGGGTGCGGCGAGTCGATCAGCACCGACTGCCGACCGACCGTGGGTAAGAGCCCGAGCTTGATCGCGAAGATGTACTTGAGCAGGATCGCGAGGAAGAAGATCGGGATCGAGACGCCGAGCAGGGAGATGAACAGGCTCGCCTGGTCGACCACGCCTCCGTAGCGTTTCGCCGCGATGTAGCCGAGCGGCACGCCGAAGACCATCGCGAAGATCATCGCCCCGACCGCGAGCTCGATCGTCGCCGGGAAGCGCTCCTTCAGCTCGTCCGAGACCGCACGGCGCGAGTTGATGCTCGTGCCGAGCTCGCGGTCGACGAACGTCGTCTTGAAGTACCGCCAGTACTGGACGTAGACCGGGTCGTCGAGGCCGTACTGCCGCTCGATCTGCGCCACCGTCTCGGGCGTCGCCCGCTCGCCGAGGAGCGCCTGGGCCGGCCCGCCGGGCAGGGCCCTGATCCACGCGAAGACGAGGATCGAGAGCCCGAGGAGAATCGGGACGAGGAGCAGCAGCCGACGGATGACGTAGCGCAGCACGTCGCTAGGCCATCCGCCGGTCCGCTACTCGAATGCCTTCCTAGCCTCCCATCGTGACGGTCGCGAACGACTCGTTCGTCGTCGGGCTGGCGACGTACCCGTCGACGTCCGCGCGGAAGCCGAGCGCCGGCTTCGAGTGCGCGTACGGGACGGCCGGCAGGTAGTCCATGATCAGCCGGTTGGCCTGCTTGTAGATGTCCTCGCGCTTGGCCTCGTCCGGCTCGGCCTCACCCTTGTCGAGCAGGTTGAACAGCTCGGGGTTCCGGAAGCCGAACTGCGGCGAGAACGACTGGAAGAAGACGCCGATGAAGTTGTCCGGGTCGGCGAAGTCGCCCGTCCACCCGATCAGGTTCAGGTGGCCGGCCGTGCCCTCGTCCACGCGGCCGAGGTAGTCGGGGCTCCAGGGCGCGCTGTGCGGCGTGACCTTGAAGCCGGACTTGTCCAGGCTGGCCGCCAGGGCCTCGAAGTTCCGCTTCGGATCGGGCATGTACGGACGGGAGACGTCCGTCGGGTACCAGAAGTCGATCTTCACGGGCAGCTTCAGCCCTGCCTTCTGGAGCAGCTGCTTGGCCTTCGCCGGGTCGTACGTGTACTCGGTCACGTCGTCCGCGTAGCCCTTGACCTCCGGCGGCATCATCTCCTTGGCGACGACGCCACGGCCGCCGTAGAAGTTGTTCACGACGGCCTCGCGGTCGAGCCCGTAGGCCACGGCCTGCCGGACCTCGAGCTTGTCCATCGGCTTCTGCTTCTGGTTGATCGTCACGTAGGCCACGTTGAACGCCGGCCGCTCGATGATCTTCAGGTTGTCGTCACCCTCGATCGTCGGGACGTCCTGCGGCTCGACGAGGTCGTAGCCCTGGATCTCGTCGTTCTGCA
This sequence comes from uncultured Actinomycetes bacterium, assembly GCA_963739085.1. Taxonomy (GTDB): domain Bacteria; phylum Actinomycetota; class Thermoleophilia; order Gaiellales; family Gaiellaceae; genus DATFQE01. The sequence continues at coordinate 107,741 of CAVTZA010000016.1, forward strand.
GCGCCTGCAGGCGCGCCGCGTTGTCTGCGATCGGGCGGATGATCACCTTGTCGAGCTTGGCCTTCTCGCCCCAGTAGTCGTCGTTGCGGACGAGAACGAGCTTGTCGGCGCGCTTCCACGACTCGAGCTTGAACGGGCCCGTACCGACCGGATGCTGCGTGCCGAACGTGCCGGTGGGCTTGAAGCCCGTGTCCTCGGACACCGTGCCGGCGTCGGCGTCGAACTCCTTGAGCGCCTTCGGGCTGGCGATCGAGAACGCCTGCTGGGTCAGTGCCCCCAGCATCGAGGCCGACGGCTTCGTGAGCGTGATCACGGCCGTGGTCGGGTTCGTCGCCTCGCAGCTCTTGTAGAGCGAAGGCGAGAGGTCCGGGCTCTCGTTCTTCTTGTAGCCGCCGAAGAACGACTGCCAGTAGTAGGACGCGCTCGAGCTCTGCAGCGGGCCCTTGAAGTTGTACCAACGGTCGAAGTTGGCGCAGACGGCCTCGGCGTTGAAGTCCGTGCCGTCGGTGAACTTGACGCCCTCGCGCAGCGTGAACGTGTACGTCTTCGCGTCGGAGCCGACCTCCCACTTGGTGGCCAGGGCCGGAACGAGGTCCGTCGTGCCCGGCTTGAGCCCGATCAGCGTCTCGAAGATCTGCGTGATCGCGCGGATCGACTCGCCGTCGGAGACGAGCGCGCCGTCGAGCACCACGGGATCGGATGCGCCGGCGAAGACGAGCGTTCCACCGCTCTCACCGCCGCCCCCCGACGCCTGATCACCTTCGTCGTCTCCTCCGCAACCCCCAAGCGCCAGGGCCAGTGCGGCGAAGGCGACAAGAAGCCAGCGCTTCCTGCCTCTCACCATGTCCCTCCTCTTGTCTCTTGGACCCCGCCCCACCGGCGGCGCTGAGAGTATAGGGACGTCTTTTACGGCGCCTTTCGGTTCTAGGTCCGTCCTCGGAGCTTCGGGTCGAGCGCCTCGCGCAGGCCGTCGCCGATCATGTTGAAGCCGAGCACCGACAGGATGATGGCGACGCCCGGCACGACGGCGAGGAACGGCGCCGTCTGCAGGTACTCGTTCACGTCGGTGAGCATCGCGCCCCACTCGGGCGTCGACGGGTCGGGGTTCCCGAGCCCGAGGAACGCGAGGCCGGCCACGTCGATGATCGCGGTCGCCATCGCCAGCGTCGCCTGCACGATCAGGACCGAGATGGCGTTGGGGAGGATGTGCGAGGTCAGGATCACGTGCCTGCGCACGCCCACGGCGCGCGCTGCCAGCACGAAGTCGTTCTCGCGCTGCGCCAGCACGGACGAGCGCAAGAGGCGGGCGAAGATCGGGATGTTGACGATTCCGACCGCGACCATGATCTGCCAGAGCCCCGGCTGCAGCGCGGCGACGATCGCGATCGCGAAGAGCAGCCCGGGGATCGCGAGCATCACGTCCATGATGCGCATGAGCACCGAGTCGACGATGCCCCCGAAGTACCCGGCCACGCCGCCGATCACCATCCCGATCGAGAGCCCGATGAACACCGAGACGATCCCGATGAGGAGCGAGTAGCGCGCGCCGTAGAGAAGGCGGGAGTAGACGTCTCGCCCGAGCAGGTCGACGCCGAGCCAGTGCTCGCTGGACGGCCCGGGGCAGCAGCCGTTCGCGACCTGCAGCAGGTCGGTCTTCAGCGGGTCCTCGCGCGCGAGCTGCGGCGCGAACACCGCGGCGGTCACGAAGATCGGCGACCAGGATGAAGCCGATCACGGCGCTCGGGTTCCGGATCAGCCGGTGGAAGGCCTCGCGCCAGAGCCCCGACGGCGCGTCGAACTGGATCTCTCGGGCTTCGACCTCGGCGACGCTCACGAGTACCGGATCCTCGGGTTGATGAAGGCGTACGAGATGTCGACGATCAGGTTCACCATCACGAAGACGAACGCGAGGAAGAGGATCCCGCCCTGGAGCACCGCGTAGTCGCGCGTGAAGATCGCGTCACGCAGCCAGGAGCCCATGCCGGGCCACGCGAACACGGTCTCGGTGAGGACGGCGCCGGACAGCAGTAGTCCCACCTGGAGGCCGAGGATCGTCGTGATCGGCAGGAGCGCGTTCCGGAACACGTGCCGCGAGTCCACGACCCGGGGGGGCAGGCCCTTCGCCCGCGCGGTGCGGACGTAGTCCTCGCTCTGGACGTCGAGCGTCGACGCCCGGGTGATACGCGCGAGGATCGCGAGCGGGATCGAGCCCAGCGCGATCGCGGGCAGGATCAGGTGCTTGATGCAGTCCCAGAGCGTGCTCCAGTCGCGGGTGATGATCGCGTCGAGGATGTAGAAGTTCGTCGGGTGCTCCGCCTCGACGGTCACGCTGACCCGGCCGACGCTGGGTAACCAGCCGAGCCTGACGGCGAAGATGTACTTGAGGATGATCGCCAGGAAGAAGACCGGGATCGAGATCCCGATCAGGGACACGAACAGGCTGGCGTGGTCGAAGAAACTGCCGTACCTCTTGGCGGCGAGGAAGCCGAGCGGCACCCCGATCACCGTCGCGAACAGCATCGCGCCGATCGCGAGCTCGATGGTCGCCGGGAAGCGCTGCTTGATCTCGTCGGTGACCTGGCGATGGGTGGCGACGCTCACGCCGAAGTCGCCGCCGGCGGTCGCCCTGACGTACTTGATGTACTGCTTGTAGATCGGCTCGTCGAGCCCGTAGCGCTCGCGGTAGGCGGCGACGAGCTCGGGGGTCGCCCGCTCGCCGAGAAGCGCCTCGGCCGGGCCACCCGGGAGGAGCCTGATCCAGAAGAAGATCAGGATCGAGACCCCGAACAAGATCGGGACCAGGAGCAGCAGCCGGCGGATGACGTAACGGAGCATTCAGTTCGTCTTCCGCCGGCTGCTCGCTATTCGACTACTGCCCTCCGACGCTGACCGGGAAGAGGGGGTCCGACCCCGTCACGGACGGGATGTAGTTCTGCACCCGCTTCTCCGCGCCGATCGCTGGCCTCGTGTGCGCATACGGCACACCCGGAAGGAACTTCATGATCTCGCGGTTCGCCTGTTGGTAGAGCTTCGCGCGCTTCGCGATGGCGGTCTCCTGCTCCGCCCGGCTCAGCAGGCCGCTGATCTTGGCGTTCCGGAACCCGAACTGCGGGTTGTACTCCTGGAAGAACGTGCCCAGGAAGTTGTCCGGGTCGCCGTAGTCAGCGCTCCACCCGATCAGGTTGAGGTTGCCCGCGGTTCCCTGGTTGACCTCCTTGACGTAGTCCGGCCGCCAAGGCGCGCTCTTCGCGATCACCTTGAAGCCCGACTGCGAGAGGCTTGCCGAGAAGGCCTCGAAGTTCCGCTTCGGATCGGGCATGTACGGGCGCGTGACGCCGGTCGGGTACCAGAACTCGATCTCGACCGGCAGGGTCAGTCCCGCCTGGCGGAGCAACTGCTTCGACCGCTCCGGGTTGTACGGGTACTTCTTCACGTCCTCGGCCCACCCGAACAGGCTCGGCGGCATGAACTCCTGCGCCACCGTGGCCCGCCCGCCGTAGAACGCCCGCACGACCGACTGGCGGTCGAGCCCGTACGCCACTGCCTGGCGCACGAGGAGGTTGTTCGTCGGCGGCTTGGCGGAGTTGATCGTCACGTAGGCGACGTTGAACGGCGGCCGGTCGCGAACCCTCAGCCGGCTGTCCTTGTTGACCGTGCCCACGTCCTGGGGCGCCAGCAGGTCGGCGATGTTGATCTCGCGCGTCTGCAGGGCCTGCAGGCGGGCCGTGTTGTTCGAGATCGGCCGGATGATCAGCCTGTCGATCGTGTTTTTGAACTTCGACTTGTTCCAGTACTGCTTGTTCTTGACCAGCACGACGCTCTGGCCGACCGTCCAGGACTGGAACCTCATCGGGCCCGTGCCCGTCGGGTGCTTGAACGCGTAATCGCCCGTCGGGTAGAAGGTGCCGTTCCTGATCTCGGCCTGGTTGGCCCCGTACTTGGCCATCGCCGTCGGGCTCTGCATCGCGAAGGCCGGCAGCGCCAACGCGAGGATGAACGGCCCGTTCCGCTTGTTCAGCTTGACAATGGCGGTGTAGCGGCCCTTCGTGCGGCAGCTGTTGTAGAGCGGCTTCCCGAGGGTCGATACCTCGTTCTTCTTGAAGCCGTAGAAGATCGCCTGGTAGTAGTAGGTCGCCGAGGCGTCCTGGAACGGTCCTGTGAAGTTGAACCAGCGGTTGAAGTTCGAACAGACCGCGGCCGCGTTGAACGGCGTGCCGTCGTGGAACTTCACGCCCCGCTGCAGCTGGAACGTCCAGGTCTTGCCGTCCTTCGACGTCGTCCAGCTCTTCGCGAGCCGCGGGCGAATATCGCTGCGGCCGGGCCTCAGCTCGACCAGGCCCTCGTAGATCTGCTGCGCGACGCGGAACGACTCGCCGTCGGAGACGATCGCCGGATCCAGGTACGTCGGATCGGCGGCGCCTGCGAACACGAGCGTGCCACCCTTCTCACCGGCGCCGGCGACCCCGAGGGCCATCACGGCGGCGGCCAAGAGAAGGCCACCCCTCACAATCGTCTTCCCCACTGTCTCTCCTTTCGCTTCCTCGCCCGAGTTCTGGCGAGTATCCACCCTTCGCAAGCGGCGAGGCAAGAGGTAGGACCGGCGAAGCGGTCCCCGGTTAGGGAACGCTCGCCGGAGCGCGCGATGCGGGGGCCTCGCCGCAGCGCTCAGAACGGGCTGGTGTCGTCCGGGATCAGGCTCGGCGGGCACCCGCGCCGTCGGCTCCTCGGGCGCCTCGGGCGGGAACTCGGGCAGCACGTCGTCCTCCTGCAGCATGACGAGGCTCGTGGGAAGCCGAAGCTCCCACGGCTCGCCGATCTGCTCGGGTGGATCGAACTGCGTGCCGAGCTCGACATCGGCGTACACGTCGAGCATGTCCGGGTTCGTGAACAGCGGCAGATAGCCGCCGCCCCAGATCAGTCCGGTCTTGAGGAAGAAGATCACGGAGCGCTCGAAGCCGGGGCGCACCGGCACGACAACGCTCGCGCTGCCCGATCGCAGGAAGTTCTCGAAGATCGGGTCCGCGCCGGCGGCCTGCGCCGTCTCGGCCCAGCGCTCGGAGCCGGCCCAGTAGTACGGGTGGAACTGGTAGGTCGTCTGCGCCCAGTCGAAGGAGAGCTCGAAGAACTCGGCGACCGTGCCGTTGGCCAGCGGCGACCGCCAGCCGGGGATAAGCGCGGCGTCCGCCTCGTCGTACACGGTCGTCGGCATCCCGTTCGTCGCCACCGAGATCGAGGGATGCCCCACCGCGGTGCCCTCGGTCATCAAGTCGATGCTGCCCCGCTTCAGCTCCGTCAGCTCGATCGCTCGGTACTGGTCCTCCCTGAGCTGGAAGGTCTGAGCCACGGTGCCCGACGTCGCCTGCGCCTTAGCGAGAGCAAGGGCCTGATCGTATGCCTGCCTCTTGGCGGTGTAGCCCTTGAGGATCGCCGCGTAGGTGGTCGCCTTCCACCGCTCCATCGCCTCGTCGGTGCGCTCGGACTGGTAGACGATCGTGAGATTGAGCATGCCCGTGAAGCTGGCCGAGACGTGACCGGGACTGCGTTCTGCACCGCGGAGCCGAAGAGATTGACCTCGTTGACGACGAGCATGACGCCGAAGTTGGTGACGATGTTTTCGGGTCGTTGTTGCCGTTCCTGTCGCGGAGAAGTAGTACTCCTTGTCCCGACCATCACGAGGATCCAGTCCGTTCGTTCTTCTGCTCCCCAGGTGCAGCGCCTGCGCGTACTGCTCGTACGTGTTCGCCGGCCATTGGGTGCGAAGACGCCGAGGTGGGTGACGCGGTAGTCAGGGTCGACCGTGAGCGTGTTGTCGGCGCTCACGAGGCTCACGACGTTGTCGCCCATCTCGGTGGGCTCCATCGACGTCGGGAACGACGATGGTCTTGCTGCCGGTGAGATTGAGCGGGAGCGGAGGTTCCACGTTCGTGACGTCGTAGAGGGCCGCGAGCTTGGCGTAGTTGGCCTCGGTGATGCCCTTGTAGCTCAGGAAGCCGTCGGTCGAGTTGCTGGCAGGCAGTTCCGACAGATCGGTGCGGTCGATCCGCGAGGGGTGGAGAGGCTCGACGAGGTCGGCCGTCGCGAGCGCCTCGTTCTGTGTCAGGAGCCCACGGTAGTACGCGGCGGGCTCCGGCACCCTCAGCGACAGCATCAGTCTCCGGCCGTAGTTGAGCAGCTTCGCCTCGTAGACCTTGTCCAGCCAGCGGTACAGCCCGTTGATGTGGGCCGTGCCGTCCTCGTTGTTGAAGCCGCGCAGCGACGTGTCCTGCGTCTCGGTCAGGATGGTGAGCGAGCTGGTCTCCTTGAAGCTGTTGGCGACCCGCTTCGTCGCCTCCTCGGTGACGGTCTTCGCGTACTCCTGCGCGGTCGAGTCGGTCGTCGACTTCGACGTGTCGTACGAGGCGTTGACGGTGGCTCCTATCTGCACGGGGCCGTACTTCCCGCTCACGCTCACGCCCAGCTCCACGCCGAAGCTCTGCGCCGCCGTGGTCTGAGACTCCGAGGACAGGGAGAAGCGCTCGTCGGTGCTCACGCTGCTGGTCTCCTCCTGCTCCGAGGAGGACTCGGTCGTGGTGGTCTGAGTGGTGCGGGCCAGGTTGCGGGTGGTGTGCTCCCGCCGCTCGCCTCGCATCACCGTCTCGATCTCCTCGACCTCCCCGAGCTCGTATCTGCGCAGCTGCTGCTCCACGAGGATGAGATCCCCCACGATCGGGGGCGTCATCTCGCCCACGGACAGCGGCACTCTGAACACGCCCGCGGCCGCCGCCAGCGTCGCCTCCGATGCAGCCTTGCCACCGGTCTTCTCCTGGGAGCCGCCGCGCTCGAACCGATCGCGGCCGCCTTCTGCAGATCGATCAGCGGGTGGTACTCGTCCAGCCTGCCGCCCGTCCACGTCGGAAGCTCGAGCTTGCCGCTGAGCCACAGGAGCAGGATCAACTGGTAGATCCGGATTGCATCGACGAGGTAGTTGGTCGAGACGAAGCGGTCGCAGCCTCGTGTGACCTCGGTGTAGAGGGAATCCCACAGGCTCCCGAGCAGCCGGCTCGTGGCCTCAGCGAGATCCTGCGGCGGGACCCGCCGCAGGAGGCGGGCGAGGTCGGGAAACGACTCCTTGAAGAGCGCCGCGAGCTCGGGCAGCGGGCGGCCAGGTTGGAGCTCCGCGCGAAAGAACTCCACGACCGGCTCTCCCTCGCGAATCACCGGGTTGTCGTCGTCGATGAAGCTCGAAGTCGATGCAAAGGCGTCGGCAGCGGACAGCTTCGATTCGAAGTCACCCGGCCCGAAGAGCGTTCCGAGCAGCGGCGGCGACGCTCTCCGGTCGCGGATGAGCCGGCTTTCGATCCCGCTCATCAGGGCGCGATCAGCCGGTCTGAGTAGCGACAAAGCGGAAGAGCTCGTTCGTGAGTGCCATGACTCTCGTTTCCTAGGCGGTGGGCGGGGTTTCGGGGCGTATCGGGTCGAACCACTTCCAGGTCGGCGGCGGCCAGTCGCGTGAGCGTGGCGATCCGTTGCTCGTAGTCGGTCCGCACCTCGTCGAGGAGCGCGGTCTGGCCGCTCGCGAGGCTGGTGGAAATCGGCGTATTGCCCGCGCACGGCGTCCTGTTGCGCCGCGATCGCGGGAGCCACGCGCTCGTCGTCCTCGGTGCTGGCGAGGCGGCCTGGTAGGTGATCATCAGATCCAGGTCGGTGACCAGCGACCCGAGCTTCGTCGCCGCGTCTCGGGCGGCCCGCTCCGGCGACGCCTCGAGCATGGACACGAGAGAACTCCGGTGGAAGGCCGGATTCGCCCTCCTCGGCCGCGGGGGCATCCGGCTCGCTGATCGGCGGCAGGAAGTCGAGGAGATCGCCCACGGGATCGGCGTCGGGCGCGAGCTCCAGCAGGGGGCCGAGGATCCCTCGCGCTTCCTTTCCTAGGGCACCGCCGATCGCCTCGGGGTTCTCCTTGAAGATCCGGAAGAACTCGATCACGAGCAGCTTCATCTCGGCGGATCCGTTGCTCGCGATCGAGGTTGGGAATCAGCCGACGAGCTTGGTGGGCGGAAGCGACGCTACCTCGTCGGGGCGCGTGGGCTTCGAAGGTCGAGCGGCGGCGGCGCGGCCTCGGGATCCAGCGTGAAGAAGCCGTGCGCGAACCGGCCGTACAGGTACTCGGCTTGACCGTCGCTGATGAGGACGAGACCCGGATAGCGAGACGCCGTCGCACAAGCGGACGGAATGGGACGCGCGGAGCGTGCTCGTTCCGGGGGTGCATGCGCGGTGAGCTCCGTCAGCGCGGTGATGAAGAGGTCGCCGTTGACGCCGTCCGGCCTGCCGTCGACCCTGCCGTCGCGGTACCCCGTGACGCGCCTGCTTCCCGAGCGCGTCGATGCTCGCGAAGCCAGGCCAGCCAAAGCGCCCCTTCGAAACCGATGATCATGGCTTCGCGGTCCGTGGCCGCCAGCTCCTGAGCCGCGGCCGCAGCCGGCTCGTAGTGGACGCAGAAGAACAGCTGTTGGGCGAGCTGGCTGTTGATGAACTGGTCGTCCGTCAGCAGGCGGATGTAGAGCTTCGTGGCGGCCCAGGTTTCGGCTGCCTCGTGCCGGTCGCGTGCCGTCTCCGCGAGGAACAGCCCGACCACCGTTGAGGTCTGAAACGGCCCGGGGAGCCGAGCGGCACCCGCGGATTCGCCGAGTTTCTCGATGGCGGCCGACGCGGAGTTCTCGGCCACCCGGGAGACGATCGTCGAGCCGACGGCGCCGTCGAGGAACTTCCGCAGCGGCGGCGACTCGATGTTGGCCTCCGACGCAAGCTTCGGCGCCGCCTCGAGGGCGGTCCTCGCCTGCTCAGCGAGCTCCTCGCTCGTCTCTAGCGCCTGCAGGGCAACGGAATAGTCACCCCTTGCCTTGGACGCGGCGACCCTGGCATCACTCACCTCGAGCCAGGTCATGGCGCTGGGTGCTTCGTTCCACTTCTTGAGTAGATCGGCGTGCGCTTTCTCCTTCGCCGCGAGGGTTTCGGCCAAGGGCTCCAGCGCCTTAGAGGCAGCGTGCTTCTCGGCGATCCGACTGACTACAAGCCGGCGCGCGTTCCGCGACTGGGCCCTGGTCGCTGCGATTGCGAGAACGGCCGGCAGCGCGTAGGTCGCACCGGCCACGACCACGAGCTCCAGGGCGAGCATGAGCCCGAGGTTGACGAGGAAGCCCGCAAACGTCGCCTCTTCAGGCTCGAGGCGTTCCTCGATGACGTGCAGCCGGGCATCCTGCATGTTCTCGCCGGCCAACATCGCGCACTCGGCGATGAGCACGAACTGCGCGTCCTCGTCACGAGCGAGCTGCTCGATGCCTTCCTCGACCAAAACCCGGACGTACCGGATCTGGTCCTCTTCGAGCCACCCCTCTTCCGAGCCGATCGCGTCGAGCGCGCTTAGTCGGCTGACGACCGACTCGATGACCGCGGCGACTTCGCTGCTTGCGCTCATGCACCGACGGTACGAAGCAGCGCCCTCTGCCACTAGGGGGGTTCCCCTAGACCTCGGGCCTGCGCCCCCTACTTCTCCGACGGCGGCGCCGGAACGGAGCGTCTAGGCGGCGGCGACGACGCCTTCGGCCGGGGGTTCGGTTGGCTGGAGGGCTTGGCGGAATGTCGCTCGTTGCCGGGGTGCGATGGTCGTTCCGAGGCAAGGACGCAGGGAGCGTTCGTATGCGCGACGCTATACGGGCGCGACCGAGGACGCAGCCTCGGGGCGAGCAGCGCGGCCCGGCGACACAGCCGTCATTTCGCCAAGCCCTCCTTCTAGGCCGCGGCGACTGCGGCGAGGTCGCGCAGCGCCGAGAGGCGTGCCAGAGCCTGCGCCTCGAGCTGGCGGACGCGCTCGCGCGTGAGGTCGAGCTCGTGCCCGATCGCTTCGAGCGTCCAGGGCTCGCCCTCGAAGCCGAAGCGGAGCTCGAGGATCCGCCGTTCGCGCTCGGGCAGCGCATCGAGCGCACGCCGCACGCCCTGGCGCCGCAGCGACTCCTCGGCCTCGTCGAACGGGTCGGCGGCCTCGCGGTCTGCGAAGAGATCGCCCAGCTCGCCCTCGTCGTCGGCGCCGACGGTCTGGTTGAGCGAGACCGACGCGTGCGCGGCGCCGAGCGCCTCGTCGACGTGCTGCATGGGCAGGCCCGTCGCCTCGGCCAGCTCGTCCTTGGTCGCTTCGCGGCCCAGCTCGACCTCGAGCCGGCGCGCCGCGCGGCCGAGCTTCTGCTGGCGCTCGACCACGTGCACCGGCACGCGGATCGTGCGAGCGTGGTTGGCGACGGCACGCTGCACCGACTGGCGGATCCACCAGGTTGCGTAGGTGGAGAACTTGAAGCCGCGGCGCCAGTCGAACTTCTCGACCGCGCGGTTCAGGCCCAGGGTGCCCTCCTGGATCAGGTCGAGGAACGGCACGCCGAGCCCGCGGTAGCCCTTCGCGATCGACACGACGAGCCGCAGGTTCGACTCGATCATGCGCCGCTTCGCGGTCGGGTCGCCGCGCTCGAGCGCCTTCGCGAGCGTGACCTCCTCGGCGGCGGTCAGCAGCTTGTGGCGTCCCACGTCGGCGAGGAAGAGCTGCAGGCTGTCGGCGGAGCCGACCATGGCGTCCGGGTTCGGCGCGGCGGGCACCGCCTTCTCGGGCTCCTTCGGCTCGCCCACGTCGAGGCCGATCGCCTCGAGCTCGCGCGAGAGCTGCTCCACTTCGTCTTCGGCCAGGTCGTGCTCGAGCGCGAACGCCTCGAGCTCGGTCTGGGAGACGAAGCCGCGCTCCTCGGCGGCCTCGACGATCGTGCGGGCCCCTTCGCTCTCCAGTAGCTCTTGAAGCTGGTTCTGGGTCAACTGATCCTTTCGTTGCAACGTGGCGCTCCTAGCGAACTGTAAGACGCGCGCCGGTCGTCAAACCTTCGCACTGCAGGGGAACTGTCCTTGTGTTTGCAGGGGATCTCATGCGGCTAGCGGCCTTGCCACCGGTTCGAACGACGTCCTTCCAGTTCCTATTCCGGTCGAGCCGGAGAAGTGTCCTCCGTCTTCCGCGCAGGCGTCGCCCACGCGGCACTGCGGTTACTACTACGAATCCTCTCGCGAAAGGTTTGCGAATGCGAGCTTTTGTTCACCGTCGGGCAACAATCCGGCACAGGCTTAACGCGCCCTTAACGCGAGCCGTGGCCTATTCGGCCGCAGCCGGCTCGGGCTCGGCCTCCTGCTCCTTGGCGCCTCGCCGCGGTGTCGGAAAGTCGAACTCGACCTTGTCCTCGTCGTTGAGCACGAGACGTCGCGCGGAACGGCTTGCCGGCACGCGACCTGAAGCCCGAGACGACCTCCTTCGTCCGGCGGTCCTCGAGCAGCTGGCGCGCCAGCTCCGGCGTGATCGTCCGGCCCGCGACGCGCTTCCAGATCACGAAGCCGCAGCCGGGCTCCTCGCGGCTCTTCCAGCTCGTGCACCCGTAGGCGCGCGAGTTCTCGCGGATGATCTCGCCGGTCTCGGCGCCGCAGCGCGGGCAGAGCCCGAGCTCGACACGCTCCGGCCGCAGCTTCTCCTTGTCGAGCTCCTTGATCTGCCCGACGATCTCGCCCGTGAAGTCCTCGATCTCGTGCATGAAGGCGTCCCGCTTGCCGCCGCCGTGCTCGATGTCGGAGAGCTTCTTCTCCCAGTCGCCGGTGAGCTCCGGCGAGGTGATCTTGTGCTCCTCGAGCATCGAGATCACCTGCAGGCCTTTCGGCGTCGCCTGGAGGTCCTTGCCGGCCCGCTCGATGTATTCGCGGCGGATCAGCGTCTCGATCGTCTCGGCCCTCGTTGCAGGCGTGCCGAGGCCGCGCTCCTTCATGGCGTCGCGCAGCTCCTCGTCGTCGATCAGCTTGCCGGCCGTCTCCATCGCGGACAGGAGCGTCGCCTCCGTGTACCGGGGCGGCGGCTTCGTCTCCTTCGGCTCGCTCTCGGCCTCGACGCACTTGACCTTCTGGCCCTGCTCGAGCGGAGGTAGCTCGCCGCCCTCCGCATCGTCCTCGTCCTGGCGCGTGGGCGTCGCCTCGACCCCGTAGACGCCGCGCCACCCGGCGTCGAGCGTCACCTTTCCGCGGGTGCGGAAGCGCTCGTCCTCGACGAGCGTCACGATCGTCGTGCGCGCGTAGCGTGCCGGCGGGAAGAACGCCGCGAGGAACCGGCGCGCAATCAGGTCGAAGACGCGCCGCTCGTCGGGCGTGAACGTGTGCACGTCGTGTGCGACGTCGGTCGGGATGATCGCGTGGTGGTCGTCGACCTTCGCGTCGTTGACCACCCGGCCGAGCGGAAGCTGCTCGAGCCCGAGCACGTACCGCGCCGCGCCCGCGTACTCCTCGATCGGCTGGAGGGTGGCCGCGGTCGACTTGAGCTGCGGGACGAGGTCGCCCGACAGGAAGCGCGAGCTGGTGCGCGGGTAGGTGATCGCCTTCTTGCCCTCGTAGAGCGACTGCGCGGCCTGCAGCGTGCGGCGCGCGGAGAAGCCGAAGCGGCGGTTGGCGTCGCGCTGGAGCGAGGTGAGGTCGTAGAGGAGCGGTGCGCGCTCGGACTGTTCCTTGCGCTCGACCGACTCGACCACGCCCTCCTTGCCGCCGACCTTCGCCACGATGTCGTCGGCGCGCTTGCCGTCCTTGATCCGCACCTCGTCGCCCTCGAACCAGAGCCCCTCGTAGCGGGGGTCGAAGCGCGCGTGGACGAGCCAGTAGGGCTCCGGCACGAAGGCCTGGATCTCCCGCTCGCGCTTGACGATGAGCGCCAGCGTGGGCGTCTGCACGCGGCCGAGCGAGACGACGCCGCCCACCCAGGCGCGGCCGCGGATCGTCGCCGCCCGCGTGGCGTTCATGCCGACGAGCCAGTCGGCCTCGGCGCGCGAGCGCGCGGCCGCCTCGAGCGGGCGTAGCTCGGCGCCCGGCCGCAGGCGCTCGAAGCCCTCGCGGATCGCCGACTTGGTCATCGAGGAGATCCAGAGCCGCTCGACGGGCTTGTCGACCCCGGAGCTCTCGTAGATGTACGAGAAGATCAACTCGCCCTCGCGGCCGGCGTCGCAGGCGTTCACGACCCGGTCGACGTCGTCGCGCTTGAGCAGCTTGTCGATCGTCTTCAGCTGCTTCTCGGCCTTCTTGTCCCGCGGGTGGACGCGGAACTCCTCGGGGACGATCGGCAGGTCGGCCATGCGCCACTTCTTGAAGCGCTCGTCGTAGTCCTCGGGGTTGATCAGCTCGAGGAGGTGTCCGACCGCGAACGTGACGACGTAGTCGTCCGACTCGTAGTAGCTCTCTTTGTTCTGGAAGGGGCCGGGGAGCGCGTCCGTGAGATCGCGCGCAACCGACGGCTTCTCGGCTATCACCAGTGTCTTGGGCATCGCGGGGCACCATAGCGAAGGACTTCGACAGGCCATACTCCGCCGCTGTGCACCCGTTCTACTTCCTCGTCGGGCTCGTCAGCTGGCCGTTCATCCGCCTCCTCTTCCGCGAGCGCGCGCAGGGAGTCGACAACCTTCCGCCCGGCGGTTTCGTGCTCGCTCCGAACCACGTCTCCAACCTCGATCCCTGGCCACTCGGCATCCCCCTGTGGCCCCGTAGGCAGCTGCACTGGATGGCCAAGAGCGAGCTGTACAAGCCGGTGATCGGCACGCTCATCTCGTGGGGAGGCGCATTCCCCGTGCGCCGCGGCGAGGGCGACGAGGGTGCGATCGACACGGCCGTCGAGCGCGTGCGCGCCGGCGACATCGTCGTGATCTTTCCCGAGGGGACCCGCAAGGAGAAGGGCCTGATCAAGCGGCATCAGTCGCGGCCACGGTCCGGCGCCGCGCGCGTCGCGCTCCGGTCGGGCGCGCCGCTCGTGCCGGCCGCGATCTACGGCACCGACCGGCTGCTCCGGCTCGGCCCGCTGAAGGTCGCCTACGGCCCGCCGGTCGACCTCTCCGACCTCGAGGGCGAGGACGAGCGCGAGGCGGCGAAGGAGGCGACCGACCGGCTCATGAAAGCGATCTCCGACCTGAAGGAGAACCTGTGAAGCCCCTGCTCGTCATCGACGGCGACTCGCTGGCGCATCGCGCCTACCACGCCCTGCCGAAGACGATCAAGCGGGCCGGAGGCCATCCCTCCGGCGCTCTGGTCGGCTTCACGAACATGATGATCCGGCTCTGGGAGGCGGAGGAGCCGCGCACTGTCTTCGTCGGCTGGGACACGCTCGACACGCCCACCTACCGGCACGAGGCGCTCGAGGCCTACCAGAGCGGCCGCGTCTTCGACGAGGCCCTGCTCGAGCAGCTCGACCTCCTCCCCGAGGCGGTGCGGTCGTTCGGCTTCGCGACCGGCAAGGCGCCGGGGTTCGAGGCGGACGACTTCCTCGGCGCGGCGGTCGCGTCGGAGGAGCAGCGCAGCGGGACCGTGGTCGTCGTCACGTCCGACCGCGACTCGTTCCAGCTCGCGAGCGAGCAGACGACGATCCTGACGCCGACCCGCGGAGTCAGCCAGCTCGCCAGGATCGGGCCGGCCGAAGTTCGCGAGCGCTACGGCGTCGAGCCGAGGCAGGTGCCCGACTTCATCGCGCTGCGCGGCGACCCGTCGGACAAGATCCCGGGTGCTCCGGGCGTGGGCCCGAAGAAGGCGGCCGAGGTGGTGACGCAGTACGGCTCGCTCGAGGACGCGCTCGCCGCCGGACGGTTTTCGCAGATCGCGGAGGAGCTTCGTCTGTACCGGCGAATAGCCACGCTGGACGTCTCTGCCCCTCTCCCTCCCCTCGAAGATCAGTCCCCCACGTGGGCAGAGGCGTCCTCCCTCTTCGAGCGCTGGGGCATGAACGCACTCGCGGGCAGGCTCGCCGAGCGCGTCGAGTAGCGCCGTGGAGGTCGTCAGCCATGCGGAGTTCCCGCGGCTACACCCGACCTTCGGCCACCCCGAGTCGCCGGAGCGGCTGGCCGTCCTGCTCGAGACGTTTCCCGACTTCGTCGAGTGCACTCCGGCGTCAGAGGAGGACGTCTTGCGCTGCCACTCGCCGGAGCACATCGAGCTCGTCCGCTCGATCCGGGAGCCGACCTGGCTCGACCTCGACACGGTCGCGTCCGAGACGACGTTCGAGGCTGCCCTGCTCGCGGTCGGAGGGACCATCGAGGCGGTGCGCCGCGGCGGCTTCGCGTTGGTTCGGCCGCCCGGCCACCATGCGCTCCGCCAGCGGGCGATGGGCTTCTGCCTGTTCGCCAACGTGGCGATCGCCGCTCGCTGGGCGCAGGACGAACTCGACGTCGGGCGTGTCGCGATCGTCGACTTCGACGTCCACCACGGCAACGGCACCGAGGAGCTGTTCCGCGGCGACGACTCGGTGCTGTTCGTCTCGCTCCACCAGTGGCCGTTCTGGCCGGGCACCGGAGGACCCGACGACCAGGCCCAGACGACCTTGAACATCCCCATGCGCGCCGGCTCGGGCGACGAGGAGTACCGCAGCGCGTTCGATCGGGTCGTCGAGCCGACGCTCGCCCGCTTCCAGCCGGAGCTCCTGCTCGTCTCGGCCGGCTTCGACGCTCACGAGGACGACCCGCTCGCCGACCTGCGCATCACCGAGGACGGCTTCCGCGAGCTCGCCGGCCGCTGCGCGGCAGCGGCTCCGCGCTGTGCGGCCGTGCTCGAGGGGGGCTACAACCTCGACACGCTGCCACGGCTGGTCGCGGCGGCACTCGAAGGCTTCGCAAAAGGCAACGACCGCCGGCCTTGAGGCCGGCGGTCGCGTATGGAGAAAGCTGCCGGCTTCGACGCCGAGACCGCTACTTCTTGAGCTGACCGCGGACGGCGCCGGCCGCGTACTTCGCGTTGTGCACGTTCACGTAATAGCTCCCTGGCTTCGCGCTGATGGCGTTGGCGATCGCCATCGTCGTGGTGGTGCAGCCCTTTGCCTTGTACGTGGCGCCGAGCGGCACGACGACCGGGCCGGCCACGCCGGCCTTGCCCTTGTGGATGTGGGAGGCGTTCGGCTTGCCGATCCTGGCGGTCTTGAGCTCCCAGCAGACCTTGCGGCCGGTGATCTTGATCTCGGCCGTGCCGGTGCCGTCAGGATCGCCCTTCGGCACCTCGACCTTGCCGCTCATGGTCGCGTGCAGCGACCCGCCCTTGTCACCGGCGCCCAGAGCGAGGGCGGGGACGAGCGCGACGGCGAGGGCCAGCGCGAACAGGATGACGCGGAGACGCATTTCGGTTCCTCCTTCGGAGTCGGTTCACCTGGCTATTCGGAGGAGTGCGGTCGCCGGTTCTGTTCAGGTCTCGCAAGTGCCGCCGCGCAGGACGAGGGCGGCCCAGCCGACGAGGACCGCGAACCCGAGCAGCACCGCGAGCGGCCAGGCCCAGAGGACGCGACGAGGGCTCGTGAACGCGGCCGCGCCCGCCGCCAGATAGGCGATCACGGCCGGGATGCTCCACGCGTCGCCGAAGCTGCCGCCGTCCTCGCCACAGAGGTCGTGGTTCGTCACGAGGTTGTAGGCGGCGGCGTAGCCGAGGATGCCGGCGAGCCCCGCGAGCGCGGTGGCGCCGACGACCACGGCCACCGCGTGCGTCCGGTCGAGCTCGGGCCAGAGCAGCCACGAGCCGAGCACGACCGCGAGCACCACGACGACCAGCGGCGCTGCTCCGGACGGAACCAGCACGAGCACCGCCGGCCCCACCAGGAGCAGCGCGATGGTCGCCACGATCCTCCCCGCCCAGCGAAGCCCTCTCACCGGGCGTGAGGATGACAGTGAGGCTCAGCAGACGACGATCAGATGGAACGCCCGATCGGCGATGGCTCCGGCGAGGTTGCGTGTCTCGACGCGCACGGCGTTGGCATTGCCCGCGCGCTGCGCCACGGTGAGAGCCCCCGAGGTTCCGGTTCCAGCCGCCGCGTCCCCGACCGAGCCGGCGTAGACGCAGGCGTTCACGGCCTGACCGAAGACCACTTCGTAGGTCCCGGTGGCGAGCCGCCCCGCCGATGTCGTCCCTGCCGAGCGGGCGATGCTTCCGCTCCCGTTCACCACGGCCCACAGTCGGGTTACCGCACCTGGGGCCCCGGCGGCGCCGGTGAGGCCTCGCGGCCCGCGCGGCCCCGGCCGCTTGGCGCTCCGGGACAGGTCGTCCAGCTTGACCTGGCCGTTCCTGATCTTGAGGGAGGTGACGGCGTTGTTCTTGAGCTGGGCGGTGCCGACGCTCTTGTTCGGCACCAGCTGGGACACCGTCGCCCACCCGACGTCGCTCAGCGCGACGAGCAGGGCGACGCAGGCCACGAGAAGCGCCGGACTGACCCTGATGCGGCCTTTCATCTGCGAACCCCCTTTCAGAGACCCCGTTGGCGGCGCGATCCTACTTTCCGGTCCGGTCGCCGTCTCGCGCGAGCCCGCGACGGCCATGGACGGGCATGACCGTCGCGGGGCAGTTCGCGGTTAGTACCCGTACGGCCCGGTGGTCGTCGCGTTGCCGCCCGACGAGCCGGTGTTGCCGTCGGCGTGGACAACGTGCCACGTGAACATCTGACCCCCGAAGGCGTCCTCGAAGCCGTTCCCGGTGACCTTGCCGGGACTGTCCTGCGTGAAGGAGTAGAGGAGCTTGCCGTCGAGTGTCGCCTGCCTGCTGCCGTTTGGCCGGCTGACGACGCCGAGCTCACCCGAGACGGAGCGTCCCGTCGGGCTCCCCTTGGCCACTGTGAGCGGCATCCAGAAGGACGTGCACGCGCCGGTGCACAGCACCTTGCCCGCAGCGTTTTCCTGGTCCGAGGCGTAGAGCGCGTGTCCCGTCGAGTTCACGAGCACGGCGCCTTCGCCGGCGATTTCCCGGGACGAGACGGTGGCCGCGCCGGCCGCCGGTGCAGCAGCGCCCGGCGAGTTGTCGTTCCCGCCGGCGCTGTAGGCGGCGATCGCCACGACCGCTGCGGCGACCGCGACCACCACGCCCAGGATCAGCAATCGTTTCATGAGATGACCTCCTGTGGGTCGATCGTGCTGTGGTTTCACCAAGGACCGACGCCCAGTCGGGCCGATTCCTTCCCGCCGCCACAGATCACCTGATGCGGCGGTACAGGCTCGACCCGGACCGCGTGGTCGAGCACCTGCCGCGTCTCTTCCGGATCGCCCGCGCGTGGTGCAGGTCACGGGAGGAGGCGGAGGACCTCGTCCAGGAGACCTACGCCCGCGTCCTCGCGCGCCCGCGCTTGCTGCGGGGCCAGGACGAGTTCGGCTACATGCTGCGCGCCATGCGGAACACGATCGTGAGCCAGCGCAGAGCCGAGAGCCGACGTCCGCAGCAGACGCCGCTCGTCGACGAGGCCTCGATCGCCGGCCGCGCGGGAGACGATCCCGCCGAGGCCGTGCAGAACCGCCAGGTCTACGACGCCATTCAGGAGCTCCCGGACGAGTTCAGGGACGCGCTCGTGGCCGTGGACGTCGCAGGCCTTTCGTACGGCGAGGCGGCAGGGCTGCTCGCCGTGCCGGAGGGGACGCTGACGAGCCGGCTCTTCCGCGCCCGCGATCGGGTGGCACGACGACTCGAAGGCGAACCGCCCGGCAGCGCGGGAGCTCAGTAGCGCAACGTACCGTCGCCCCGCCAGCTCGCCAGGGTGAGCAGCTCGGAGCGCGGCGCGGCGCCGATCAGGACGCAGGTGTGTCCGAGGCGTCGCCACGTGACGACGAGGCGCCCGTCCACGCGAAGTGTCTGGAAGGGCACGCCGCCGACTTCCGTGCGCTCGGCCGCCGACGGCCGGGGGAGGCCGTTCCCGGCGACGACGACGTACGCGATGCGCTTGCCGCCCTTCTCGTAGACGACGGTCGTTGCGTTGCGGCCGTCGATCTTGCCGCGATGGACGCCGACCGCTTGCCACCCGTACGACCTCGAGAGGTCGGGGAACACGACTCCGTCGACGTCCAGCGCGAGCCTGCCGTCGCCGACCGTCCGCGGGGCGGGCTCGCTGGGCCGTTCGGCGGCGAACCGAGCCGCCTCGGCCACGGTCGGCGCCGCAGGGCCGCCGGTGAGCACGACCGCGGCAACGACCGCAATCACAGCGGCGAGCACACCCGCTGCCGCGATCCGCGGGACGAGCCGGCGAGGCCAGCCGTGCCGGGATCGCCGCGGCGGTCGCTGGGCCTCGACAGCTTCGCGCAGCGACGCTGGGACCGGCTCGCTCGCCAGCCCCTGCGTGGCGGCGACGGCTCGTCGCTGGCGTTCCAGCAACGCTTGCAGCTCTGGAGAGGCGGCGATCCGGGCCTCGACCGCCGGCCGACGCTCGGCCGGGAGCGTCCCGTCCGCAAGCGCGCACAGGTCGGCCATCTCCGCCTCGCTCAATCGTGCTGCGGCGTCGCTCATCGTCTCCTAGATACCACGCTTCCCCGATCGCTCTTCCAGATGAAGGACGCCTCGTGCGCGCCTTTCTTCCGCGGACCTCTTCTAGGAGCCGTCGGCGCGGGCTCGCGGCACGACGAGCCCGCACTCGTACGCAACGACGACGGCCTGCGTCCGATCGCGCAGGTGCAGCTTCGTGAGCACGCGGCTCACGTGCGTCTTGACGGTCTCCTCGCTGACCACGAGCCGCTCCGCGATCTCACCGTTCGAAAGGCCCTCGGCGACGAGCCGCAGGACCTCGGTCTCCCGCGGGGTCAGGTCGCTCAGCGCGTCCGGTCTGTGCGCGGGCGGGCGCAGGCGCGCGAACTCGCTCACGAGCCTGCGGGTGACCGTGGGCGCGAGCAGCGCTTCGCCGGCGGCGACGACGCGCACGGCGTCGAAGAGTGTCTCGGCGGTGACGTCCTTCAGCAGGAAGCCGCTCGCCCCGGCACCGAGCGCGTCGTAGACGTGCTCGTCGAGGTCGAACGTCGTCAGCATGATCACCTTCGGCGCCGTCGCGCCGTCCTCGTTCAGGCGCCGCGTCGCCTCGACCCCGTCGAGCGTCGGCATCCGGACGTCCATCAGCACGACGTCCGGGCCTGCCTCCCGGCAGACGCGCACGGCCTCCTCGCCGTCGGCGGCGGTGCCGACGACCGTGATGTCCTCCTGCGTGTCGAGGAGTGCCGCGAACCCGGCTCGCACGATCTCCTGGTCGTCGACCACGACGACGGCGATGGTCATGCAATTGTCACTGTCGCCCCGCGCCCGCGCATCGGCCGCCGGGACGAGATCGGCCGTCACTCTCCAGGGGGACGGCGCCGTCCCCATGCTCACCGTCGCGAGGGTGCCCGAAGATGGCTCGCGGGGCCGACGACACGGCGCCTTGCTCCTCGTACGGTGACCGGCATGGGAGCTCCGATCGAGGTGCAGAGCCTGTCCAAGCGATACGGAAGGACGCGCGCGCTGGACGGGCTGTCCTTCGCGGCGCACAGCGGACGCGTGACCGGCTTCGTGGGACCGAACGGCGCGGGCAAGTCGACGACGATGCGCGTCCTCCTCGGGCTCGACACGCCCGACAAAGGCCGGGCGCTCGTCAACGGCCGGCGCGTACGGCGAGCTCGTGAGCCCCTGCGAGAAGTCGGCGCGCTGCTGGACGCGTCGGCTCTCCACGGGGGTCGCACCGCACGCAGCCATCTCCGCTGGCTCGCCGCGAGCAACGGCCTCGCACGTCGGCGAGTCGACGACGTGCTCGAGCTCGTCGGGCTCTCCGAGGTGGCGGGCAAGCGTGCGGGCGGGTTCTCGCTCGGGATGGCGCAGCGGCTCGGAATCGCCGCGGCCCTGCTCGGCGACCCGCCGGTGCTGATGTTCGACGAGCCGGTGAACGGCCTGGACCCGGACGGCATTCGCTGGATCCGCGGCTTCCTGAAGAGCCTGGCCGCCGAGGGCCGGACGGTGCTCGTGTCGAGTCACCTGATGAGCGAGCTCGAGGGCACGGCCGACGACCTGGTCGTCATCGGCCGCGGCCGGCTGATCGCGGAGACGAGCGTGAGCGAGCTCCTGGGCCGGATGTCCGATTCGCTGGTCGACCTGCGGACGCCACGCGCGTCAGCGGTCATGAACGTCTCTGGCGCGCGCGGGAGCCGTCGTGACTTCCACCGGCCCGGACACGCTCGCCGTGACCGGTCTCGAGGCCGCGCGCATCGCCGAGCTGGCGATCGAGCACTCGCTTCCGCTGCACGAGCTTTCACCGCACCGGGCGACGCTCGAGGAGGCTTTCATCGAGCTCACGCGGGACCAGGTGGAGTTCGCGGCGCGGCGCCGGACGGAGGCCGCGGAATGACAGTCGACGCTGTTGCCGCGGTGCCGCGGCGGGCGGGGCTGATTCGGCCTCTCCGAACCGAGTGGATCAAGCTCCGCACGGTCCGCAGCACGACGTGGGCGCTGCTGACCCTCGTCGGGATCTCGCGTGCTCTTCAGCGCCCTCTCCTGCTGGGAATCGGAGACCACGGGCGGGAGCCCCGGCCAGCCGGGCGACAGCGACATCGTGCTCGACAGCCTCGCGGGCATCTGGTTCGGCCAGATCGCCGCCGCTGTCCTCGCGGTTCTGGCGATCACGTCGGAATACAGCACACGGATGATCCGGACGTCCCTCGCGGCGGATCCGAGACGCGGCACGCTGCTGGCGGCGAAGACCGCGGTCGTCGCTTCGGTCGTCTTCGTCGTCGGGCTCGCGACCAGCGTGGCGTGCTTCCTCATCGGGCAGCCGATCCTGCGCGGGAACGGCTTCGTGTACGAGAACGGCTACCCGGCGGCGTCGCTGCTCGACAGTGCGACGTTTCGGGCCGTCGTGGGCAGCGCCGTGTATCTCGCGCTCCTGGCGGTGTTCTCGCTCTCCGTCGGCAGCGATCCTGCGCCATACGGCGGGCGCAATCACCGTCGTGCTCGCGGTGTTGTTGGCCCCCGTGATCGCGATCAGCTTCCTGCCCGAGAGCATCGGCGAGCGGCTCGAGCAGAGCTCCCTGATCGGAGCAGGGTTGGCCGTGCAGCAGACGGTCGAGCGCACCGACTCCATCCCGCTCGAGCCATCGGCCGGATTCGCGGTCGCCGGCTTGTACGCCGCCGGCCCCCTGCTGGTCGCTCTCGTGCTGATCCGGACGCGCGACGCCTGAGAAACCACCGAGGAGCGGGGCTTTCGCCACGGTGATATCACGTCGGTAGTCGGTTGATATACGCGCCGTTATTTGGCAGAGTCCCCCGGCTTGTTCGCGGCGACGTACGCATCCGTCCTGCGTAGCACCCGGCGGCTTACGTACGCAGCACGCCGCGGACGGCGAAGCCATCCGACAGCAGCGAGCAAGCCCGTTCAGGTCTCGTACCGGGCCGAACCGGCTTGCCGGGAGGGAGAGGAATGAGACGCACACGTGTGCCCGTTGCGCTCGCCGCTCTGCTCGTCCTGATCGCAGTCACCGCCCTCGCGGCGGGTCTGCTGCGGTCGTCGAGTGGACCGGCGCAGGCGCAACGCGTGGGCGAGGGTGAGATGCCGACTGCACTGGCCGCGCATCTCCAGGATCTGGCAATGACATCCCCCGGCACCGAGGGCTTCACGGAAGGCCCGGCGAGTGCGGCGGAGAGCGCGTTCATGGAGCGCGCGCTTCCGGGGGACACGATCTCCGTCGAGCAGATGGCCAACGCCCGTGCCGCGGCCGCAGCCGCGGAGGGGAGGCCCTTCCCGCGCGGCAAGGGACGCAAGGGAACCTGGGTCACGATCGGCCCGAGCGAGGCGCTCTATCCGTTCGAGCGCTTCCGCAACTCGTTCCTCTACGTGCCGAACACGTACGTCGCCGGCGGGCGGACGACCTCGATCGCCGTCGCCGAAACGTGCAAGCCGGGCAACTGTCGTGCGTACATCACCGCGGCCGGCGGCGGCGTCTGGCGGACGAAGAACGCATTGACCGGCCAGCCGCAACTGGGACTACCTCGGCGGCCCGCTCGGGATCAACGCCGCAGGCAAGGTCTACATCGACCCGAACGATCCGAGCGGGAACACGGTCTACGCCGGCACCGGCGAGGCCAACATCTGCGCCTCGGGCTGTGTGGCCGGCACCGGCCTGTACAAGTCGACGAACGGCGGCGACAGCTGGACGCGGATCGGCGGTAGCACCTTCGACGGCCTGGGCATCGGCGCGATCGTCGTCAAGCCTGGAAGCCCGAACACCATCTACCTCGGTGTGACGACCGCCCTTCGCGGGATGTCGTCCGTGTGCTGCTCGGGGATCACGCGGCCGGTCCCCGGCGCCGGGAAGTGGGGCCTCTACAAGTCCACCAACGGCGGCGCCTCGTGGAACTTCATCCACGACGGCTCGACCAACGTGGCCGACTGCGTCGGCGACCTGACGGAGTGGAACAACCTCCGGACGTGCTCGCCGCGTGGCGTGCGCTCGCTGGCGCTCGACCCGACGAACCCGGAGATCGTGTACGCGGGCTCGTACGCGCGCGGCGTGTGGCGCTCGCCCGACGGCGGGGCAACCTGGACGCAGATCAAGCCGTCGATCAACTCGGCGATCATCCAGTCGCGGCCGAATCTCGCGGTCACGACGCTGCCGAACGGCAAGACGCGGATGTACGTGTTCGAGGGCGACACGCCGGGCAGTTCGCGAACCCGACTCGCGCCTGTTCCGTAGCGACGACGTCGCGTCCGGCGCTCCCGTGTTCACGGACATGTCGAGCGCGAACCCGGCCGATCCGGGCTTCGCGTTCCGCGGCACCTGCGATCCGCAGTGCTGGTACGACTCCTTCGTCTACACGCCGCAGGGCTACCCCGACATCGTCTACGTCGGCGGCGACTACACCTACGGCGAGACGATCGCGAACAAGCGAGCGGTCGTGCTCTCGACCGACGGCGGCGTCAGCGCCACGGACATGACCTTCGACGGGACGGACATGCTCCACCCGAACGGGCTCCATCCGGACCAGCACTCGCTCGTCACGCTTCCCGGGTCGGCCGTTCCAGTTCATCGAGACGGGCGACGGCGGCGTCATGCGCTCGAGCGGCGAGTTCGTCGACCGCTCGTCCTGGTGTGACGACCCGAACCGCGGGCTCAGCGGTGCGACGCTCGCCCGCTGCAAGCAGATGCTCTCGAGGATCCCGTCGGAGCTGACGAGCCTCAACAAGGGCCTGTCCACGCTCCAGTTCCAGAGCTTCTCGGTCAGCCCGCACAACGTGAACATCGTCCAGGGCGGCACGCAGGACAACGGCACCTGGGAGACGGGCGGCAACCCGAACAAGTGGGAGAACACGATGATCGGCGACGGCGGCCAGTCTGGCTTCGACGTCGCGATCCCCGAGTTCCGCTTCCACAACTTCACCGGTGCGTCGCCGGACGTGAACTTCGACAACGGCGACTTCGAGAAGTGGATCTGGACCGGTGACCCGCTGGGCCAGGCTGCCGAGTTCTATTCCCCGGTGATCTCCGACCCCGTCGTCTCGAAGACGCTCTTCGCCGGCACCCAGACGGTGTTCCGGACGAAGACCGCCGGCCTCGGCTCGAGGACGATCGCGGAGGCACAGGCGATCTGCAACGAGTGGACCGGCACGTTCACCGCGCAGTGCGGCGACTGGGCCGAGCTCGGCTCGCCGCGGTTGACCAACGTTGCCCTGGGCAGCCGGGCGGGCGGCAACATGGCCGCGATCGAGCGGACGACCGCCGACTCGTCGACCGCGTGGGCGGCGACGACCACCGGGCGCGTCTTCATCTCGAAGAACGTGGCCGCGGATCCGGCGAGCGCCGTCACCTGGACGCGGATCGACGACGACTCGGCGACGACGCCGGGGCGGTTCGTGAGCTCATCTACGTCGACCCGGCGAACGGGAACCACGCCTGGATCTCGTACAGCGGCTTCAACTCGGCCACACCCGGAACGCCGGGCCACGTGTTCGAGGTGACCTACAACCCGGCCACAGGGACGTCGACCTGGGCCGACCGCTCGTTCGACCTGGCCGACCTGCCGATCACCGACCTCGTCCGCGACGACGTGACGGGTGACCTCTACGCCGCGAACGACTTCGGCGTGCTGCTCCTCGCGAACGGCACGACGAGCTGGGTCGAAGCGGCGGGCGGGATGCCCAACGTCGAGGTCGCGGGCCTGACGATCGTTCCGTCGGAGCGCAAGCTCTTCGCCGCGACGCACGGCCTGAGCGGCTGGATGCTGAACCTCGACTGACAACTCAAGATGCGGGGGCCGCGAGGGCGGCCCCCGCATCACCACCTTCTCCCTCCCCTCATGTAGAAACCCCCGCGAGAGCGGGGGTTTCTTTAGCAGGCCTGTAAGCCGGATTCTGTCTTGGGCGACCATCTCTCTAGGCGGCCGGTTGCCCGGCCGCTCGAGCGGCGTACCCGGTCCCTCGGCGGGCAGCTTCGTCGGGACCTGCTTCGCCTTGCACCGGACGGGGTTTGGCGAGCCGCCGCGTCACCGCGACGCTGGTGGGCTCTTACCCCACCTTTTCACCCTTACCTCCGACAACTGCGCAGACTGTCGGTGGCGGTCTCCTTTCTGTGCCACTTTCCGTCGGCTTTCGCCGCCTGGGGTTTCCCCAGCATCCTGCCCTGTGGTGTCCGGACTTTCCTCGGACCCGAAGGCCCGCGGTCACCCGGCCTGCAGACCATGTAGCGCCGTTCCGTTCGCCGGACCCTTCACGGGCCGACAGGATCACAATCGCTCATCCGACGAAGGAGGAGGCATGAAGGTCCTGCGGCAATTGTAGCCCCGCTGCCGCGGGCGCTCACGATCGCGGTGGCCGGCGCCGGAGCGCACGGCGGCGGCCGGACGATCCATGTCGTGGAGCACGCAACGACCGACGTGGTCTCGAATCCGGGCGTGGGCGGAGCGGCGGACAACGTGGGCGACGTCCTCACGTTCGCGAACGACGTCTTCGACAGCGGCGACAAGAAGGTCGTCGGCGACGACCAGGGCTACTGCGTGCGGATCGTGGTGGGAGCAAGCTGGGAGTGCGCGTGGACGACGTTCCTCGCTGGCGGCCAGATCACCGTCGACGGTCCCTTCTACGACACGCGCGACAGCCGGCTCGCGATTACCGGAGGAACAGGGCGGTACGCCGACGCCTCAGGCTGGATGGAGCTTCGAGCCCGGGAGGGCGGCACGAAGTTCGACTTCGTGTTCCACCTCAGCCGCTGAGCCGTAGCTGCTCCGCGGACGCGTGCGGCAGGGCTGTGAATTCGACGAGCGCGCGACTCGCACTCCGGGCACTCGATGTCGCCGCCGCGGTGGAGTACGAACTCACCGCACACGAGGCACTCGAGGCTGGCGCCGCGGGCCAGCGCGGCGAGCTCCTGGTCGAGGGTGCGGGCTAGTGGCTGCACGTTCATCACGAGACCTGTCGGAACACTCCGATCACCTTGCCGATGATCTGGACATGGTCGGCGTAGATCGGCTCGAGCGTGTCGTTCTCGGGCTGCAGGCGCACGCGGGCCCCGTCGCGGAAGAAGCGCTTGACCGTCGCCTCGTCGGCCGTTTCGTCATCGCCTGCGAGCGCCACGACGACGTCGCCGCTGCGTGCGTCCTGCTGCTTGCGTACGACGACGTAGTCGCCGTCGAGGATGCCGGCCTGGATCATCGACTCGCCCTTGACGCGGAGGAGGAAGTCGGCGCCGCCGGCAGCCAGAAGCTCGGGCACCTCGAGGTAGTCCTCGACGTCGTCCTCGGCCAGCAGCGGCCCACCGGCCGCGATCTCGCCGACCAGCGGCAGCGAGGGCAGGCGGGGGCGCCCGTTCGCGTCGCCCCGATCTCGACCGACGAGCTCGAGCGCACGCGGCTTGGTGGGGTCGCGCTTGAGCAGCCCGGCTCGCTCGAGGTTCGCGAGATGCGCGTGCACGGTCGAGGGCGATGCGAGGCCGACGGCCTCGCCGATCTCGCGTACGGTCGGCGGGTAGCCGTGCTCGCGTACGTACTCCGACACGAAGTCGAAGATCTCGCGCTGTCGTCCGGTCAGCATCACGCCTCCTCGCGGTCGGTTACGAACATACGTTCGACCGCAGGGTAGACGCTCCTCCGGACGGCGTCAAGGAGCGTCTCGGGACGCGTGGCTAGAATGGCTCTTCCTCACGCGCTGGTGGCGGAATTGGTAGACGCGCTAGGTTGAGGGCCTAGTGGCCTTAAACGGCCGTGGAGGTTCAAGTCCTCTCCAGCGCATTGGAACTGGTTCCAGGGTGATGCCTCGTCGCCGGGGTGCGCTGGGTGGTGCGAGGCAAGGACGCAGGGAGCGTTCGTAGTACCTAGGACGCGTAGCGTGGGCGCGACTGAGGACGCGGCATCGCGCCGCCCAGTGCGGCCCGGCGGCATAGGCCTCATGCTGGAGCCAGTTCCCGGTGAAACAGCCGTCTTTCGGGGCGGCTCTCGTCGTCTCGGAGGCCGGTGTCCGCCCGCGGCTAAGGTAGGCGCGATGCGCCGCCTCTGCGAAGCAGCAGTCGACTCGGCGCTCGGTGCCGGAGCCTCCTATGCGGACGCGCGCATGGTGCAGCGCCGCGCCCAGATGGTGGCGACGAAGAACGGGCTGGTCGAGGAGATCAGCGACCTCGAGAGCGAGGGGATCGGCGTCCGCGTGCTGGTAGACGGCGCCTGGGGCTTCGCCGGCGACCGCCGGGCGACCGAGGACGGGGCCCGGGACGCGGCGCTCCGCGCGACCGCGTTCGCGAAGGCGGCGCCCGGCGGCCACCGTCGCTCGCTCGCGCCCGTCGACGCTCACGAGGCCGTCTACCGCACGCCGCTCGAGCGCGACCCGTTCTCGGTGTCGATCGCGGACAAGGTCGCGCTCTGCCTGCGCGCCGAGGAGGAGATGGCGCACGCGGATGTCTCCGTGCGCTCCGCCTTCGTGCGCGCCCACCGGGAGCACAAGTTCTTCGCCTCGTCGATCGGCAGCGCAATCGAGCAGGAGCTCGTCGAGACCGGCGGCGGCATCGAGGCGATCGCCACATCCGACGGGCTCTTCCAGGTGCGGAGCTACCCGAGCGCGCACGGCGGCTCGAGCAGCCAGGCCGGCTGGGAGTACGTCGAGGAGCTCGACTTCCTGCGCGAGGCGCCGCGCGTCGGCGAGCAGGCGAGCGCCCTGCTGCGCGCCGAGGAGTGCCCGGCCGGGACGACGACCGTGGTCCTCGACTCCGACCAGGTGCTGATGCAGGTCCACGAGTCCATCGGCCACCCGACCGAGCTCGACCGCGTCTACGGGACCGAGGCGGCCTACGCCGGGACGAGCTTCCTCTCGCCCGAAGATCTCGGCTCGCTGCGCTACGGCTCCGAGCTGATGAACGTGACCGCAGACTCGACGACGCCCGGCGGGCTCGGCACATTCGCCTTCGACGACGAGGGCGTCCCCGCGCGACGCGAGCCGATCGTCGCCGAAGGCGTCCTCAGCGGCTTCCTGACCTCACGCGAGACGGCCGCCAAGCTCGGCCACGGCGCCGGCGGCTCGATGCGGGCGGACGGCTGGAGCCGGATGCCGCTCGTGCGCATGACGAACCTCCACCTCGAGCCGGGCGACGGCTCTTTCGACGACCTGATCGCGGGCGTCGACGAGGGCGTCTACCTGGAGACGAACAAGAGCTGGTCGATCGACGACAAGCGGCTCAACTTCCAGTTCGGCACGCAGATCGGCTGGGAGATCAAGGACGGGAAGCTCGGCCGGATGCTGCGCGACGCGACGTACACCGGTGTGACGCCGATTTTCTGGGCCGGGCTCGACGCGGTCGCCGGGCCGGCGGACTGGCAGCTCAAGGGGCTCACGAACTGCGGCAAGGGCCAGCCGGGCCAGGACGGCCACGTCTCGCACGGCGCGTCCCCCGCGCGCTTCCGCGGCGTGCAGATCGGCGTCAAGGCATGAGCGAGTCCGCGCTCGAGCTCGCCGGCCGCGCGCTGGCCGCGGCCGAGGGCGACCAGGTCGAGGCGGTCGTGCAGAGCGAGCGGTCGGGGTTCGCCCGCTTCGCGGACTCGGAGGTGCACCAGCCGACGCTGATCGAGAACGCCGTAGTCCAGCTGCGTGTGGTCCGCGACGGCCGCATCGGCTCCGCGCTGACGAACCGCATCGAGCCGGAAGCGCTCCGCGAGCTCGCACGGCGGGCCGCGGAAGCGGCCGACCTGGCTCCGCCGGACCCGCACTTCCCCGGGCTAGCGGATCGGGAGACGTACGCCGAGGTGGACGGCTACGACGAGGCGACCGCCTCGCTCGGCGCCGAGGACCTCGCGGGGGTCGCGGGCGAGGCGATCGATGCCACCGGCGAGCTCGCCGCGTACGGGTACTTCACGAGCGCCGTCTCGGAGCTCGCGGTCGCATCCTCGACGGGCGTGGAGGCACATCAGCGGATGACCGACGCGACCGCGCTCGTGATCGCCGCGGGCGAGGATGCCTCCGGCTACGCGGAGCGCACGTCGTGGCAGGCCTCCGCCGTGGACGCAGCGGGCGTCGGCCGCGAGTCAGCCGAGAAAGCTGCTCGTACGCGTGGAGCGGCGTCGATCGAGCCGAGCCGGTACGCCGCCGTGCTCGAGCCGTACGCGCTCGGCGAGCTCCTGCAGTGGTTCGCGTGGGACAGCTTCAGCGGGCTCGGCCTGATCGAGGAGCGGAGCGCGCTCTGCGGCCGGATCGGAGAGCCGATCGCCGATCCGAAGGTCACGATCTCGGACGAGCCGCTCGACCCGGACGGGCTCCCGAAGGCGTTCGACTTCGAGGGCGTGCCCAAGCGCCCCACCCAGTTGATCGAAAACGGCGTCGCCCGCGGCGTGGTCTGGGACCGGACGACGGCGGCGCGCTCGGCCAACGGTCAGGTCTCCACCGGACACGCGGCCGCACCTCCCGCCCGCGTGTTCGGGCCGCTGCCGTCGGCGCTGTCGGTCTCGGGTGGCGAGGCCGAGTCGGTGGACGAGCTGACCGAGCTGGTCGGCGAGGGGATCTACATCACGCGCCTTCATTACCTCGGGATCGTCAACCCGCGGGAGGGTGTGATCACGGGGATGACGCGCGACGGAACCTTCCGCATCCGGGGCGGCCGCATCGCCGAGCCGTTGGTGAATCTCCGGTTCACGGTCTCCGTCCCCGATCTGCTCGCCGAGGTTCCGGGTCTGACGCGCCGGCGGCTGCTCGTGAACCAAAGTGAGTTCTACGACGAACGGTATCCACAAGGCGTATTGACGCCCGCGCTCGCCACAGCGAGCTTCAACGTGACGGGCCTGGGCTCCGGCCCCGGGCTCTGACCGAGCCGCCGCCCCGCGGCGTATACAACTTGCAAACACTCACGTGCCGTTCCGTGCTCGATATTTCTCTCCCTGCGCTGTTGCTCATGTCTCCGGCCACTCGACGACCTGGGTGCCGCGTCGACCGTGCTCGCGCGCTTCTTCCCGCGGAACGCGAAGCAGTTGCGAGAGTGGGCCGACGAAGCGGCGATCTCACGCCTCTACGGCGGCATCCATTTCAGCAGCGACAACCAGGCAGGGCTGAAGCTCGGCCGCAGAGTCGGCCGGGCGGCCCTCGCGAAGGACTTGCGCGACGGCGGCTAGTCGAGCACGCGGAACAGCACGATCGTGTTCGTGAAGAAGATGGTCGCGACGATGATCGTCAGTCGCGTGAGGTTCTTCTCGACGATGTGCGTTCCGCCCTGAGAGGCGGGCACGAAGCCCATCCCGGACATGCCCGTATCCCGGCCCGAATGCATGAGCACGAGTCCGATCAGGGCGATCGAGATGATGAAGTGCCAGAAGACCAGGACGGGAAGCATCCGCGTCGGAGAGGGTAGCTAACGGCGCCTGAGCTCGTGGATCGTCGGGATCAGCTCCGTGGCGATCCGGTCCTTCGTGAGGTAGCCGGCGGCGCCCGCCTTGCGCGCCTCGTCGATGTCGGCGGGGTTGTTCCCGCCGGTGAGGACGAGGATGCAAGCGTCCGGATGGGCGGCACGGATCTCGGCGATCGCCTGGATGCCGTCGACCTCTGGCATCGCGAGGTCCATCAGAGTCAGGTCGGGGCGCAGCTCGAGCGCGCGGCCGACGGCCTCGCGCCCGTTGTAGGCCCGGGCCACGACATCGATGAGCGGATCCGAGGTCAACATCGCTTCGACCATCTCGACGAAGAGGTGCTCGTCATCGACGACGAGGACGCGGATCCGCTCCTCGAGGGGCTGAGGAGCGGCTGCCATCTCTCTCCATTTAACCGCGAAAGACGGCGACTAGGCTTCGCAAGGTGGAGCGAGACGAAGCGCGAAGCCGGATCCGGAAGCTGCTCGTCACCGGGGACAACCGGCTGAAGCAGGGCGTCTCGCCCGCGAAGGCGCGTGAGAGCTACGAGCAGGCGCTCACGGTCGCCGCTGAGGCCGGGCTCGAGGAGAGCGTGCGGCCGCTCGTGGAGATCAGGCTTGCCGACCTCGAGCGGCTCGCTCGAGAATCGCCTCGATCCGCTCCGCCTGACGCCTGACGTCGTGCGGCTCGGCGGCCGCGCGCGCGGCCGGGTTCGGCGTCGGGAGCTGCGCCGCCGTCCGTAGGCCCTGCTCGATCGAGTGCTCGTCCTCGGGGTCGACGAGCACGCCGACGCCGTCGGTGACGAACTCGGGCGGCCCGCCGACGTTCGTCGCCACGACCGACCGCTCGCTCGCCATTGCCTCGAGGAGCGCCTGTCCGAAGGGCTCGACGAGGCTCGGCTGGCAGACGACGTCGCTCGCCGCCACCCACCGCGCCACATCGTCGTGCGGTACGCGGCCCACGACCCGCACGCCGTGCCTGCCCTCGAGTGCGTCGCGGAGGGGCCCGTCGCCGACGAAGGCGAGCCGGCCCTCGCCCAGGTGCTCGAACGCGCGGGCGAGGCGCATGACGTTCTTGCGCTCGTCGAGCGCGCCGACGCAGAGGAAGGAGGGGCCGTCGCCGTCCCAGGCGAGCTCGGCGCGTGCGGCGCGGGGGTCGGTGCCCTTGAACAGGGTGAGGTCGACGCCGCAGTCGACGACCTCGGTCTTGCCGCGAGCCTCGGGGACGCGCGCCTCGAGCTCGGCGCGCAGGTAGTCCGAGACAGCGATCAGCGCGGCGGCGCGGCGCGCGACAGCCCGGGTCGCCGTGCGGATGCCCGGGATCGAGCCGACGTTGCGAACATCGCGCCCGTGCGCGGTGACGACGAGCGGAGCCCGGGACGCGAAGCCGGCGAGCAGCCCTGTGGGGACGAGGAAGTGGGCGTAGGTGACGTCCGGCTGGAAGACCCTTGCGGCCCGCCGGGCCTTGCCGAACAGGGTCGCGTAGCGTTTGCGTCCGCCGGCCCGCGTCTCGAGCACCGCCCGCTCGACGGTGTTCCCCCGCTCCTCGAGCGCGTCGGCGATCTGCTTGACGAAGACGCCATGGTCGGGCGCATCTGGGCCTGGATACATCTGGGAGACGAGCAGGATCTTCACGCCGGCCCAATCTTCGACGCTTTCGATACGGAGTCGTCACACATCCGCGCGAATCTCCGGATTAGGATCGAGAGTGGTGGGTGGTCAGCGGCCGGCCCCGGAGGCCCTGGCTCACTGGGCGTCGTACGTTCCGAACTCGTCTCTGAGGACGTTGCAGATCTCGCCCACCGTGCAGTAGGCGCGGAGCGCCTCGCGCATCGGCGGTAGGAGATTCGCGTCGCTTCGGGCTGCGTCGCGCACCGCGTCGAGAGCCGCCCCCGCAACCTCGGGATCGCGCTCGGCCCGCACCAGCGCCGTCCGCTCGAGCTGCCGCTGCTCGGCGGCCGGGTCGAGGCGGTGCAGCTCGATCGACTCCGACTCGGCCTCGGTGTACTTGTTCACGCCGACGATCACGCGGTCGCCCGTCTCGACCTGCTGGTTGTAGTGGAACGCCGCCTCCTCGATCTCCCGCTGGACGAAGCCGCGCTCGATCGCCTCCACCGCACCGCCGAGCTCGTCCACATGCGCGATCAGCTCCAGGGCCTTCGACTCGAGCTCGGACGTCAGGCTCTCGATGAAGTAGGCGCCGCCGAGCGGATCGGCCGTGTCCGTCCCGCCGGCCTCGTTGGCGAGGATCTGCTGGGTCCGGAGCGCGATCCGGGCCGAGCGCTCGGTCGGCAGCGCGAGCGCCTCGTCGTAGCCGTTCGTGTGGATGGACTGTGCGCCGCCGGCCACGGCCGAGAGCGCCTGGATCGCCACCCGCACGACGTTGTTCTCCGGCTGCTGCGCGGTCAGCGTCGAGCCGCCGGTCTGCGCGTGGAAACGGAGAGCGAGCGCCTTCGGGTTCGTCGCGCCGAACCGCTCGCTCATGATCCGCGCCCACAGCCGCCGCGCCGCCCGGAACTTCGCGACCTCCTGGAAGAAGTGGTTGTGCGCGTTGAAGAAGAACGAGAGCCGCGCACCGAACTCGTCCGGAGACAGACCGGCGTCGACCGCGGCCTGGCAGTAGGCGATGCCGTTGGCGAGCGTGAACGCGAGCTCCTGGACGGCGGTCGAGCCCGGCCTCGCGGATGTGGTAGCCCGAGATCGAGATCGTGTTCCAGCGCGGCAGCCGCTCGTGGCAGTACGCGAACAGGTCGGTCGTGATCCGCATCGACGGCCGCGGCGGGAAGATGTAGTTCCCGCGCGCGCAGTACTCCTTGAGGATGTCGTTCTGGGCCGTGCCACGCAGCTGATCGCTCGTGACCCCCTGCTTCTCGGCGACGAGCTCGTAGAGGAGCACGAGCAGCGAGGCGGGGGCGTTGATCGTCATCGACGTGGATACCTCGCCGAGCGGGATGCCCTCGAACAGCAGCTCCATGTCGGCGAGAGAGTCGATCGCGACGCCGGTGCGGCCGACCTCGCCGGCCGCCCGCTCGTCGTCGGAGTCGAGCCCGAGCTGCGTCGGAAGGTCGAACGCCACGGAGAGTCCTGTCTGGCCGCGGTCGAGCAGGTAGAGGAAGCGCGCGTTCGTCTCCTCCGCCGAGGCAAAGCCGGCGTACTGCCTGATCGTCCACGGCCGCCCGCGGTACATGTCCGGATAGGGGCCGCGGGTGAACGGCGGCTCGCCGGGAAGCTCGAGCTCGACGTCGCCGACGTCGTCCGCCGTGTAGACGGGCTTCACCTCGATTCCGGAGTCGGTCTCGCGCCGATCCTCGGCGGTGGCCATAGACCCATCGTAGGCGGTTGAGAGCCAACGTGATGAGGCTTCGTCGCCGGGGTGCGATGGGCGGTGCGAGGCAAGGACGCAGGGAGCGTCGTACGGAGGCATACGGGCGCGACCGAGGACGCCTGCGCCGTCCAGCGCGGCCCGGCAACCTCATCGCTAAAGGAAGGCGCCCGCCGCAGCCCCCCTCAAAGCTGCCGGCTTAGCCGGTCGTTACGCGGCGGGCGCCTTTCTCACCTCATGCCCGGCCTCGTACCGCTCCAAACACATATCGGTCCCCGAGTACGCTCACGCCGTGGAAGTGACCGTGAGGCTGTTCGCAGGCCTGCGCGAGCGGGCCGGATTCGGCAAGCGGAGGGTGGAGCTGCCGGACGGCGCGCGGGTCGCGGACGTCTGGGGAACGCTCGCGCTCGGCGACCTTCCGAGCGGCCTGCTCTACGCGGTGAACCGCGAGTACGCAGCGCCGGACAGGACGCTCGACGACGGCGACGAGGTAGCGCTGATCCCCGCGGTTTCCGGCGGCGCGTTCCGGCTTTCGGCCGACGCCGCTCGACCCGGCCGAAGTGGCCGCCGAGGTCGCCGACGATCGCGCCGGCGCGATCGCGACGTTCGTCGGGACGGTTCGAAACGCGTCGCGCGGCCGAACCGTCGTCCACCTCGAGTACGAGGCCTACGAGGGCATGGCCGAGCAGGTCATGGAGCAGATCGCGGACGAGCTCCGCGACCGCCACGACCTCTGCGCGATCGCGATCCACCACCGCACCGGCCGTGTCGGGATCGGCGAGGCCAGCGTCGCGATCGCCGTCTCGGCGCCCCATCGCCAGGACGCCCTCGCCGCCTGCAAGGAGGCGATCGACACGCTCAAGGAGCGGGTGCCGCTCTGGAAGAAGGAGGTCTACGAGGGCGGCGAGGAGTGGATCGGCCGCGGCTCGTAGAGGTCGCCGTTTACAGGCAGTGCCGCAGCGGTGACGTGTCTACACTACCAGCGACGGTGCTCCGATGACGACTCATCCTGACGCGCCGTCGAGTGTTCCGCGGCGACGCGCGCCGATGGCCGTTCGCGCAGCCACCGCGACGATGTAGCCGGCTACGGGACTACCACTCGATAAACGCATCGTCAGAGAACAGGCGAATGCTGTGCCCGTGGCCAGCGTCTCGGTTCGCCGTCTGCATCGCCGTTCGACCAGCGGGTGTACAGGTGGAGGCTGAATGCAAGCAAAGTCGCCGCCTCGGACGACACACGTCGCAGTCAACTGACGGCAGCCCAGTGTCGAAGTCTGGCCGTACTGATCCCGGCTGCGGGATGTCGAGACGAGACAGTACGCCCCGCGACGACTGTCGTCCAATCGTGCGTTCGTCGAGCGAGTTGCGACGAGGTGCCATTCGCCTCGCAGATACGCTACGCACGGCGCTACCGGGCGCGCCCGGGACCTGGCGGCCCGGCGGTCGCCCTGTGGTCCCTGCGGTCCCTGCGGGCCCTGGCGCCGTTGCACCGTTTGCACCGTTCGCACCGGCAGGCCCGCGCGCGCCGCGGGGACCGGCCGGGATCTGACCCTTCTTGAAGTCCTTCTTCAGCAGCGACCCGTTCTTGATGTCGACGCTCGTCAGCGAGTTGTTGACGATGTCGCTCGAGTTCGCGCAGTTACACCCCGCCTGCACGAGGTCGACCGTCCGCGCCGCCAGACCCGTCTGCGTGAACGCCGACGAACAGCGCGACCATCGCGACGATCAGAGCCGGCGACGGCAGCCGAAACCACTTCCTCTTCGTTCTCCATGAACCCCTTCCCCTTTCGTGTAAGCCTGTGATCTTGAGTATCCCGAGGCCGTCGGCCCGCTTCCTATAGGCCGTTCGGCCTATAGGAGCCGTCGTGCCGGTCCCATTTGTAATAACGCTGCGAGCAAATTTGCGAGGCGCGGCACTCATGGGCTCGGCTCAGCTGAACACCGCCACGTAGAACGCGGTCGGCTCGAATGCAATCGGATCTGGTGTTCGCACGTCGCTGACCTGCACAGTGTTCGTCCCGCCTCTGCCCGTGGTAACTGGCGTCGGATCGGAGCCTGATTAAGCGAGCTCGCTTCGGGCAGACTCGCTGTCCGCCCGTGCCCGAGGTACACGACTGTTGTGACTACGTTCGTCGGTTGAACGACGACCTGGTAGGTCCCGGTAGGCCGACGTGGCTCGTCGGACGTAGCTGCCGACGTGATGCTCTTCGACGGGATTTCACCGTACCGCCCACTGTCGCTGCCGACCATTCGCGTAGGCCGGACGCGACCTGGTGCGTCCGGCCGCACCGGCCGCGCCGGTCGCACCTGGCCTCCGGTCCTGCGGGCCCAGCCGGCCCCGGCGCGCCGTTGGCGCCGTTCGCGCCCGGCAGGCCCACGCGCGCCACGCGGACCGGCCGGGATCTGACCCTTCTTGAAGTCCTTCTTCAGCAGCGACCCGTTCTTGATGTCGACGCTCGTCAGCGAGTTGTTGACGATGTCGCTCGAGTTCGCGCAGTTACACCCCGCCTGCACGAGGTCGACCGTCCTCGCCGCGAGCCCCGTCTGCGTGAACGCCGACGAACAGCGCGATCATCGCGACGATCAGCGCCGGCGAAGGCAGGCGAAGCCACCTTCTCTTCTTCTCGTTCTCCATGAACCCCTTCCCCTTTCCGTCGCCTTGGTGTTGGAGTGTCTCGACGCCGCGCCGTATTCCTATGGGCCGTTCGACCTATCGAACGGGTGCGACGGTCTTACTGGCCGCTCCCCTCGACCCGCTTCTCGAACGGGCGCGTCTTGCGCTTGTTCGACTTCTTCGGCTTCGCGCCGACACGCGAACCGAAGTCCTTTGCCGCCGGCTTGGCGACCGGCTGGTTCTCCGTCTCGACGCGCTCACGGAACGCGTCGTCCGAGGACTGGGCCGCGGGCTGATCGGTCTCCCCGAGACGGTCACGTAGCTCCGCGTCCTGGGCTGCTTGTGCGGCGGCCCGCTGCTGGAGCACCTGCTCGAAATCGGAGCTATCCGCGGGCTGCGAGGGCGCCGTGCCCGGCCGCGACACGCGCTCGCGGAAGGCGGGCGACGAGCTAGCTGCGGCAGGCTTGGACTGTTCGGCACGTTCCCACGGCTTTGGCTTGGGCTTCGGCTTCTCGGAGCGGACGATGACGTTGTCCACTGCCCCGCTGACGACGCCCACGGAGCCGGTCGCGTACCCGGCGAAAGCAACGGCTGCGATTACCGAGACCGCAGCGACTGTCGTGACACCGCGGCCCACCGGCGCTAGCAGATGCCGATCTGCTTGCAGGGCGGCGGCGGCGGCGGCCCCACGCGCTTCTTGAACGTCGGCGGAGGCGGCGGCGGTGGCGGCGCGACCGGAGGCGGGTTGCCGCCCGACGGCGGCGGCGGTGGAGGCGGCGCGACCGGAGGCGGGTTGCCGCCGGACGACGGCGGCGGTGGAGGCGGCGTCGCCTTCGGCGTCGGCTTCTTGATCAGCCTGATCGCCATCGTCGTGCCGGTCGAGTCGCGGGTGGCCTTGAGTGCCGTGAACTTCCCGCCGCCGGCCGAGACCGTCAGGCGGAGAATGTCCCCGGAGCGCCGGACGCGCATCGTCACGCCCGGAACGCCGCCCTTCGAGACCGCGGTCCGAATGCCCTTTTGACGAACCTCGACGAGCCCGCGGCCGTCGGCCATGTTGCCGTCCCGCAGGATGACCGCCTTTGAGCGCAGCGCACCGCCGCTGAAGCGGAGGTTTGCAACGACCTGAGTCGGCTGATCGAGGATCGAGAAGCCCTGAGCGGTGATGAGCGCTGCGGGCTGCGGTGTTGGAGGCGGCGGCGTCACGGGTGGCGGAGCGGGCGGAGGCGATGCCTCGGCAGCCGCGCCGCCGCCTCCGCCGCCCGAGAGCAGCACGAAGCCGAGCACGGCGGCGAGCAGTGCGACGAGCACCGCACCGATCGCGATGAAGACACCCTTGCCGCGCTTCTTCTCGGTGCCCGGAACCGGCCACTCGAAGCTCGTCGCACCTGAGGCCGGGCGCGACTCGGGCGGAATCGTCATCGCAGGCTCGTGCTCGAACGCGGGCTCGGCCGTCTCCGCGGCTACGGGCTCTTCCACTGCCGGCGCCGGCGGAGGCGTCTCGACGGGCGGCGCAGCGGGAACCGACTCGGGCGTCGGGGTCAGCACCGGTGCCGGAGGCGCAACGTCGGCCGGCGGCGGCGCGGCGACGGGCGGCGGTGCCTCGGCCGCAGGAGCGACCTCGGCAGGCGGCGGCGGTGCCGCCGCCGGAGGAGCCTCGGCCGGAGGTGTGGGAACGGGCGGGGGCGCCGAGCCCGGCGCGATGTAGGTCTCGAAGCCGTCGCCCACCGTTTCCTCGGCGGGGGGCTCGGCAGGCGGTGCCGCCGCGGGCGGAGGAGCCTCGAGGGGTGGCGGGGTCTGCGCTTCCGCCGGAGCCTCGGGCGCCTTCCCGGGCATGTAGGTCTGGAACCCGTCGCCGGTCTCGCTGGCCGCGGGTGCGGGCGGCGGGGTCGCGCCGGCAGCGGCAGCGGCGGCAGCCGCGGCAGCCGCCGCGGTGGCGGCATCGGAGGCCGGCGCGCCGGCCTGGAACGTCTGGAACTCGTTCTGGCTGACTCCTGTCTCCTCGTTGAACGGGGCGGGCGTCAGCGGCTTCTCAGTCTCGACGGCCGGCACCTGCTCCTTCAGGCGCGCTTCCCGCCGCCAGCGGGCGCCGAGCAGTCCGAGCACGATCTCCTCGAGCTCGTCCCAGGCCTCGCGTGCACTGCGGGTCCGATCGTCAGGGCTCTTGGCCAGCAACTGCTCGAGCCACGTGGCCAGCGCCGGGGTCGAGATCGGGCTTCACCGAGCGCGGAGCGGGAATCGGCTCGTTGACGTGCCGGAGCAGGATCGCCATCGGCGTCTCGGTGTCGTGGAACGGAACCTGGCCGACGAGCATCTCGTAGGCCATCACGCCCGCGGAGTACAAGTCGGTCCAGGGACCGATGTCCTTGGCCATCGCCTGTTCCGGGGCCATGTAGGTCGGCGTCCCGACCGTCGTGCCGGTCGCAGTCAGGAAGCGGCCGGCCGAGGCCTGGTTGAGCGCCTTGGCGATCCCGAAGTCGGCGATCTTCACCGTGCCTTCGCCGGTGACCATCAGGTTCTCGGGCTTCAGGTCGCGGTGGACGATTCCGCGCTGCTCCGCGTGCGCCAACCCCGCCAGCATCCCTTCGAGCACACCGGCGACCTGGGCCAGCGACAGCTTGCCGATCCACGGCCGCAGGGATCCGCGCTCGATGTACTCCATCGAGATGTACGGCGTGCCCTCGTGCTCGAAGTAGTCGTGGACGGTGACGATGTTCGGGTGGCTCAGAGAGCCGGCGACACGCGACTCGCGCAGGAAGCGCTCCGCGAAAGCCGGATCGGAGGCGTGGAAAGCGCCGAGCTCCTTGAGGGCGACGTCGCGGTCGAGGTCGGTCTGCCGCGCGAGATACACGACCGCCATACCACCGCGGCCGACTTCGCGCAGGACTTCGTACCGACCTACCGTGCGTTGCACGTCAAGCACCTATTTGACCCCCAAAACCCGAGCACGCGAGGAAAGTTGAGAATACGACAATCGCTGTCAAAGAAAAAGGGCTCTGCACGGACTTTTCTGACGGATCCTGACCACTGGACGGCGCAAAGCCGCGAAATCATCCCGTGGGGTCCAGACGGACTCTGGCGTACGATGCGGCGCCTATGCAGGAGCGCGAGACACGCATGGCGCACGCCGGCTGGACGCGCAACCTGATCCAGGCCGGACGGCTGCGTGCGGGTGAGCGGGCAGTCGTGGTCGTCGACGAACCGCTGGCGGCAGAAGGCGCGGAGCTGCTCGCCGCAGTCAAGGATGCCGGCGCGGACGGCAGGCTCGAGCTCTGGACGGGCGACCGGCCGCTCACGAGGGCGCCGGAGCCGGTCCTCGCTGCCGCCGAGAACGCCGATCTCTCCCTGTTTCTCGCCGAGAAGCCGCTGCCCGAGGAAGGCACGGCGCGCTTCTCCCTGCTGCAGACCGTCGCCGGCCACGGCGGCCGCCAGATCTTCCTCGGGTTCGTCGACGGGGAGCTTCTCCGCGGCGAGCTCTCACAGCCGGCGACGGACCTGGAGCCTGCCGCGCGCGGCCTGCTGGACCAGCTCGAGGGCTCCGAGACGATTCACGTCACCGGGCGGGCTGGAACCGACCTGACTTTGCGCGTCGACGGCAGGCCCTGGCTCTCCGACGCGCTGCCGCTCCAGCCGGGCCAGATGGCCAACTACCCCGGCGGCGAGGTCTTCGCCGCGCCGCACAAGGACGGAGCGGACGGCGTGCTCGTGGTCGACCTGACCGTGCCCTACACGGTCGAGGGGCTCGTCGACGCACCGGTCACGCTCCGCTTCGAGGGCGGGCGCGTGCAGAGCATCGAGGGCGGGCGCGCAGCGGACATGCTCCGCCGGATCGTCGAAGACGCCGGCGAGGGTGGCGACGTGATCGCCGAGCTCGGCATCGGGTTCAACCCGACCGTCGCCCCGCGTGGGCACGTGATGCTGGACGAGAAGGCGGCGCGCACGGCCCACGTCGCGATCGGACGGAACACCGGCCCATACGGCGGCGACAACGAGGCGACGATCCACATCGACTGCGTCTTCTCGGAGCCGGCGATCGAGGCAGACGGGAAGCCGGTCGAGCTGCCGGCCTACGGCCCCTAGTTACGGCCTACGGCCCCTAGTTACGCCCTACGGCCCCTACACGCTACGCGTCCTAGTTACCCACGGTCGCCGTCCCTCCGAAGATGCAGCGGTTTGCGCCCGTGACCGACACCTGCTCGGCGAGGAACGAGACCGACACGTACGAGGTCCCGCCCGGCGCGCGGTAGACGAGCGTGCCGGCGACGTCGTCGTCGCTGGCGCCGAGGAAGTCGAAGGAGTCGGTCGAGTCGAGGTCGTCGTCCTCGGCGTAGCCGGCGACGTTCGCCGGGTTGTCCGCGACGAAGAACGCCGAGGCCTTGGCGTTGTTCGTGACCGAGCTCGCATCCAGGGAGAGGTCGCCCGCCGGCGCTGCACGCTGCACGGAGCACGAGCCCGCCGAGGTCGAGGACCTCCGTTTCGGCCGTGTTCGCCGGCGCGTCGAAGTCGACCCGCTGTCCGGACGGCCCCGGAGGTCCCATCGGCCCGGGAGGGCCGGCCGGCCCTGCCGACCCCTGAGGCCCCGGCTGTCCGGCGGGGCCGCGCGGGCCGGCGACGCCCTGCGGACCCTGGGCTCCGTCGGCTCCACGCAGGCCGCGCGCAACCGGCACGACCGAAGGCGGGAACTTGCCGTTCCGGCCCAGCGGGAGGAGGCGGCCGGCGGTCGGGTGCCGGGAGGCGCGAATGCCGTTGACCGCACCGGCGTTCCGCGCAAAGGCCGCAACGACTCGCCTACCCGCCTGGCCGGCCGGGCTCGACGCCAGCAGTCAGGACGCAGAGCGCCGCAAGCAGCAGAGCGAGCGTTCGGTTCACGGCCGGCCTCCTCGAGGTCACACGGGACGGGGACGGCCCTACCGATTACCTGCAAGACCGACCGGCCGCATCGTCCGTACTGCCCTCTGGCACGGTTCCGGCACAAAGCTACGATGAGTTCGTGAGTCAGATCACGCCCGAACGAGACGCGCAGGAGTACCCGCCGTACGAGCTCGGGCCGATCCAGCCCGAACCTCGCTTCCGCTTCCTGAGGAAGCTCTTTGCGCCGCTTCTGGTCATCGGCGCCTTCCTCGTCAAGTTCAAGTTCCTCCTGTTCGCCGTCTTCAAGCTCAAGGTCTTCGCGACCTCGGCGACGATGCTCGTGTCGATCGCCGCCTACGCGCTGCTGTGGGGCTGGAAGTTCGCGACCGGCTTCGTGCTGCTGATCCTCGTCCACGAGCTCGGACACGCGCTCGAGGCGAAGCGCCAGGGCATCCCGATCAGCGCCCCGCTGTTCATCCCGTTCGTCGGCGCGCTGATCGCCATGAAGCAGCTCCCGAACGACGTGTGGCGCGAGGCGAAGGTCGCGCTCGCAGGGCCGATCCTCGGCAGCCTGGGCGCCGCGGCCGTGTGGGTCGCGGCTGTCTACACAGACAGCGACCTGCTGCGAGCGCTCGCGTTCACCGGCTTCTTCCTGAACCTCTTCAACCTGATTCCGATCGTCCCGCTCGACGGCGGCCGCGCGGTCGCCGCGCTCCATCCTGCGTTCTGGATCGTCGGCCTCGCGATGCTGACCGCACTGACGTTCCTCGCCCCGAACCCGATCCTGATCCTGATCCTCGTGCTCGCCGCGCTCGACTTCTGGAACCGCTGGCGACAACGCGGGGAGGCCGAGTACTCCGGGTACTACACGATCGCCCCGTGGCAACGGGTCGTGGTGGCCGTGGTCTACTTCGGGCTCGCGGCCGCCCTCGGCGTGGCGATGAGCGCCTCGCACATCGAGCGCAACGTCTAGGCCGTTGGAAGACCGCCGGATTCTCGACGAGAGCCGGGAGGACGCCGACCTCGAACGGGACGTGGCGGCGATCGCCGAGGAGTTCCGCCGTGGCTTCGAGGCCGTCGACCGGATCGACCGGCCTGCCGTGACGATCTTCGGCTCCGCGCGCATTCGCGAGGGCGATCGCTGGTACGAGGCCGCACGGGCCGTGGCGCGCCGCTTCGCCGAGGCCGGCTTCGCGGTCGTGACCGGCGGCGGCCCGGGGGCGATGGAGGCTGCGAACAGGGGCGCGAAGGAAGGCGGCGGGCTCTCGGTGGGGTTCAACATCGAGCTTCCGCACGAGCAGCAGGGCAACCCCTACTGCGACATCGCGCTCACCTTTCAGCACTTCTACGCGCGGAAAACGATGTTCGTGAAGGCCGCGATGGGGTTCGTCATCTTCCCCGGCGGCTTCGGGACGCTCGACGAGCTGTTCGAGGCGCTGACGCTGATCCAGACCGGCAAGGTGCTCCACTTCCCGGTCGTCCTCGTCGATCGGGAGTTCTGGCAGGGCCTCGTGGACGACTGGATCGGCGACGAGGTGCAGTCGAACGGCCTGATCTCGGCCGAGGACGAGCGCCTGCTCTTCGTGACTGACGACCTCGACGAGGCCGTGCAGATCGTGCTCGACTGCCATCGGGACCGGTGTGCCGACGCCCCGCTGACGCCGGCGAAGGCCGACGCGCAGTAGTCGATCCGGCCGGCTGATCGAGCCGACCAGGAATGCTGCTGGCGCAGACCGGTCGGCGACGCCTAGCGTACGGGCGTGCTCCGCGACTCGATGTCCCGGCGCGGCGCCCTCCTGTTCGCCGCGATGTGCGTGATCTGGGGGATCCCCTACCTGCTGATCAAGGTCGCGGTGGACGACATGAGCCCCTCCGTACTGGTGCTCGGGCGCACAGCGGTGGCGACGCTGTTGCTTTTCCCGATCGCGCTCGCACGCAACGAGCTCCGGCCCCTCCTGCCCTACTGGCTGCCCCTCGGTGCCTTCGCCGTCATCGAGATCGCGATTCCCTGGGTGCTGCTCGGCGCCGCGGAAACGGAGATCTCCAGCTCGCTCACCGCCCTGCTGCTCGCGACCGTGCCGCTCGTCGCGACCGTGATCGCGCTCACGACCGGGAGCCGTGAGCGTCCCGGCTCTCAGACACTGCTCGGGCTGGGCCTG
Source organism: uncultured Actinomycetes bacterium (assembly GCA_963739085.1). GTDB lineage: Bacteria > Actinomycetota > Thermoleophilia > Gaiellales > Gaiellaceae > DATFQE01. The sequence continues at coordinate 151,289 of CAVTZA010000016.1, forward strand.
GGCATTGTCGGGGTCGCCGCCATCGTGGGCGTCAACGTCGAGGGCGCGAGCGTCGTGCCGATCGTCCAGGTCTTCCTCGTGGCGGTGTGCTACGCGGTCGGGCCCGCCATCCTGCAGCGGTGGCTCTCACACCTGCCGGCGCTCGGCGTGATCACTGCGTCGCTCGCCTTGACGGCCGTGGCGTACGTTCCGATCGCGGCCTTCAGCCTGCCGAGCGAGAGGCCTTCGGGAACGGCGATCGGAGCCGTGATCGCGCTCGCCGTCGTCTGCACCGCCCTCGCGTTCCTGCTCTTCTTCGCGCTCATCGCCGAGATCGGGCCCGTCCGCGCGACCGTGATCACGTACGTGAACCCGGCGGTCGCCGCCGTGCTCGGCGTCCTGATCCTGAACGAGCACTTCACGGTCGCCATGGGGATCGGCTTCGTGCTCGTGCTGGCGGGCTCGGTGCTCGCCACGCGGACCCGTGCGGAGCCCGAGGCATCGCGGGCACCGGCGCTCGAAGCGGCGCCCTAGACTCGACTTGCCGGCAGGACCAGCTCGAAGCGCGCGCCGCCGCGGCCGCTCGGCTGAAGAGGATCCGGCCTCCGTTGGCCTCTCAAACCTCTTTCGAGCGTCCGTACACTCACTGTGCGTGCAGCTCAGGGATCTGCCCTCGGTGGACGAGCTCGCAGCGCACGAGCTGCTGCAGGACGCGCCGCGCGCGCTCGCCGTCGAGGCCGCGCGCTCGTCGCTCGCGCGGGCGCGCGAGGAGATCCGCGCCGGGCGCGATCCGGGCAACCTGGCCGAGCGGGCGCTCGCCGAGCTGGCCGACGCGACCGAGCCGAGCCTGCGGCGCGTCCTCAACGCGACGGGCGTGATCGTCCACACGAACCTCGGCCGGGCACCGCTCGGCGCGCCGGCCCTGGCGCGAGTCCTCGAGGTCGGCGGCTCCTACTCGAACCTGGAGTACGACCTCGACGAGGGCGGCCGCGGCTCGCGCCAGGCGCACGTCGCCGGTCTGCTGCGCCGGCTGACGGGGGCGGAGGCTGCGCTCGTCGTCAACAACAACGCGGCGGCGGTGCTGCTGGCGCTGGCCGCGCTGGCCGAGGGCCGCGAGGTGCTCGTCTCCCGCGGCGAGCTGATCGAGATCGGCGACGGGTTCCGGATCCCGGACGTGCTGGCCCGCTCGGGCGCGCAGCTCGTCGAGGTCGGGACCACGAACCGCACGCGGGCGGCCGACTACGAGGCGGCTATCGGGCCCGAGACCGCCGTCCTGCTGCGCGTGCACCAGTCCAACTTCCGCGTCGTCGGGTTCACCGAGCGGGCGACCACGGTGGCCCTTGCCGCCGTGGCTCGAAGGGCCGGCATCCCTCTCGTGGACGACCTTGGTTCGGGCGTTCTCGTGGCAAGTAACAGTCTGTTACTTGCCGACGAGCCCTCGGCCCGCGGGAGCCTCGAGGCGGGAGCCGACATCGTGTGCTTCTCCGGGGACAAGCTCCTCGGCGGGCCGCAGGCCGGGGTCGTCGTCGGGCGGGCCGACCTCGTGGAGCGGCTGCGCCGGCACCCGCTGCAGCGGGCCCTGCGCGCGGACAAGCTCACGCTCGCCGCGCTCGAGGGGACGCTCGCGCTGTACCTCGAGCCCGAGAGGGCGCTCCGCGAGGTTCCGGTGCTGCGGATGCTCGTGGAGCCAGCCGCGGGCGTCCGCGCGCGGGCCGCGCGATTGGCCGCCGCGGTGGACGGCGAGGTCGAGCGGACCGTCGCCCGGGTCGGCGGCGGCGCCTTGCCGCTCGCCGAGCTCCCGAGCTTCGCCTGCGCGATAGAGGAGGCGCTCGCGACGCCGCTGCGCACGGGCACGCCGCCGGTCGTCGCGATCGTCCGCGACGGCCGCACCCTGCTCGACTGCCGGACGCTCTCGGACGACGACGTCGACGAGGTCGCCGCCGCGGTGCTTGCTTGCCGCTCACGGTAGGCACCGCCGGCCACGTCGACCACGGCAAGACGTGGCTCGTTCGCGCGCTGACCGGCAAGGACACCGACCGCCTGCCCGAGGAGCAGCGGCGCGGGATCTCGATCGAGCTCGGCTACGCGCCGCTCGAGCTGCCCGGCGGCCTGACGCTGTCGCTGATCGACGTCCCCGGCCACGAGCGCTTCGTGCGGACGATGGTCGCCGGCGCCACCGGAATCGACCTCTTCCTGCTCGTGATCGACGCCGGCGAGGGCGCGAGGCCGCAGACCCACGAGCACCTGGCGATCCTGCGCCTGCTCGGCGTCGACGCCGGGGTGGTGGCGGTCACGAAGGCCGACGCTGCCGAACCAACGGCGGCGCTCGCCGAGGCCGCCGAGCTGATCCCGGAGGCCGAGGCCGTCGCCGTCAGCGCGACGACGGGCGCCGGCCTGACCGAGCTGAAGGAGGCCCTGGCGCGCGCAGCCCGGGACCTCGTCCCGCCGCACCGGGACGGCCCGACGCGCCTCTTCGTCGACCGGGTGTTCACGCTGCGCGGGATCGGCACGGTCGCGACGGGGACGCTCTGGTCCGGGGCGGTCGCAACGGGCGACACCCTGCGCGCCGAGCCCGGAGGGCCTGACGTTCGTGTTCGCAGCGTCGAGGTGCACGACCGCCCGGTCGACCGCGCCGAGGCGGGCCAGCGTGTCGCCGTCGCGCTCACGGGCGTCGACCGCAGCCGCCTACATCGCGGGATCGCGCTGGTCGAGCCCGGTGCCTACGAGGTCGTCCACCGGCTTGCGGTGCAGCTGGAGGAGCTCGAGCCCGCTCCCGCGCGGCTCCGAGCCCACCACGGCACGACGGAGACGGATGCTCGCCTGGTCCGGCGAGACGGCGCCGTGCAGCTCCGCCTCGCCGACGCCGTCGTCGCCGCCCCGGGCGACCGGGTGATCCTGCGCGCCGGCACCACGGTGGCCGGCGCCGTCGTCCTCGAGCCGCTTCGACCGCGCCGGCGCGAGCGGCCGTCGCCTGTGCCACGGCCTCCCCGGGCACCGGTCGACACGGAGGCCGTCGAGCGCGACCTCGCGGCGGCCGGCGACACGCCGTTCAGGGTGTCGGACTCGCGCGCAGCCGCCGAGCTCGAGCACGCAGGACGCCTCGTCCGCGTCGGCGACGGCCTGGCGCTCGACCGGGTCGCCTACGACCGCGCCCGCCAGCTCGTCGTCGCCGAGTGCGAGCGGGCCGGGACGATCACGCTCGCGCGCTTCCGCGACCTGCTCGGGAGCTCGCGCAGAACCGCCCAGCTCGTGCTCGAGCGGCTCGACGGGGACGGCGTCACGATCCGCGTCGACGACGCCCGCCGGCTCAGGCGGCGCCGGCCGGGCTGAGCCGCACGTCGAGCCTGCACGTCGGATCGCCCCGCTTCATGCAGCTGACCTCGTCGATCCTCGCCTCCTCGCCGTAGTGGCGCGCGGTCCCCTCCGCGAGCCCGCGGAGCAGCACGCAGAGCTGCCTGGGCGACGTGTACTCGATCGAGACGCCGTCGCCGTCGAGCTCGGTCACGGACAGCTGTGGCGGCCGCGCGTTCGGGATCGTCGCCCGCACGAGCTCGTGGATGCGCGTCTCCACCGTGAGCAGGAAGTCGCGCGCCGACGGAGCGATCGCGAAGAACGCGGGATAGAGACGCGTGAACGTCGTCGAGCCGGTGAAGACGCCGAAGTCGTAGACGAGGTCGTCGACGTCTTCCCCGAGCGTCTCCGAGGTCCGTGCGAGCAGGGCGAGCAGGCGCTCGTCGGGGTAGGCCTCGCTGAGGAGGTAGATCGGCTCCTCGGCGAAGATCTCCCGGGCGACACCGGTGCCGTGCGCCTCGGTCAGGTAGTCACGGAAGCTGGTGAAGATGACGCCGTGCAGGGCTGCGATCTTACGTTCGCGCCGAGCGGCCAGGTTAGCCTTGCCTCGGAGCGGCAGGGCCCGGTGGCCCAGCGCGTCTTCAAAACGCGTGAGGTCTGGCAGCCCCAGGCTGGGTAGGTTCGACTCCTGCGCCGCTCCGTCGAGACGCCGAGCGTCAGGAAGGCCCGGATGCGAGGCCGCGCTCGCGTGCGGCTGCGAACGCCTCGTCGCCCAGTGCGGCCCTGACCTTCGCGGTGGTCTCGTCGTTCACGGCCCGCTCGAGCGGCTCGAGCGCGACGCCCGTCTCCCGCCGGACGCGCTCAGCGGCACCCAGCGCCTCGGCCGCCTGCTCCACCCGCCCCTCGGCGGCGAGCACCGCAGCGAGCCCGACGAGCGAGTAGTTCACGCCTTCCTGCCAGCCGACCGCCTCCGAGAGCTCGCGGCTTTCCTCGAACAGCACACGCGCCGCCACGACGTCGCCGCGACGCAGGGCCACGAAGCCGAGGTTCTGGACGGGAATCGCCGTCTCCTCGCGCGCGCCCAGCTCGCGGAGGAGGTCGAGGCTCGCGCGAAGGTGCCGCTCGGCCGCGTCGAGGTCGCCGAGGGTCAGATCGAGGTAGCCGAGGTTCGAGCCGGTGAGCGCCTCGCCCCAGCGGTCGCCGCGCCGAGCCGCGATCTCGATGCTCTCCTCGAACAACGCGCGTGCGTCGGCGGGGTCACCACGGGAGACGGCGATGGCGGCAAGGTTGTTGACCGACGTCTGCACGCCCTCGTCGTCGCCGATCGCCCGGTAGATCTCGAGCGCCTCGTCGGTGTAGCGCTGCGCGTCCTCGAAGCGGCCCTGGCGGTGGGCGAGGCTCGTGGCGCCGCGAAGCGCCTTCGCACGCAGCGCCGGCGGCTGCGAGCCCTCGGCCGCGAGTGCCTGCGCGTACCAGCGTCGGCCCTCGCCCAGGTAGCTGCGCACGTACCAGAAGCCGCGTAGCGCGCCGGCGAGCCGGAGCTCGAGCTCGACCTCGCCGGCGTCGTGCGTCCAGCCGAGGGCGGCGCGGAGGTTGTCGTGCTCGGCCTCGACGCGGGCGATCCACGTCGCCTGCTCCTCGCCGCGCAGCACCGTCATCTCTGCGCTCTCCGCGAACTCGGCGAAGTACTCGGCGTGCCGGCAGCGCATCTGCTCGCCCTCCGTCCGCTCCTCGAGCCGCTCGAGCGCGTAGGCCCGGATCGTCTCGAGCATGTGGAAGCGCTCGCCGTCGTGCCGCAGGAGGCTGTGCTCGGTCAGCGTCTCGAGCGCGAAGACGTCGACGCCGCAGACGGCGTCCGCCGCGGGCAGCGTGAACCCGCCCGTGAAAACGCCGAGACGCGCGAGGGACTCCCGCTCGGCGGGGCCGAGCAGTTCGTGGCTCCAGTCGACGGCGGCACGCAGCGTCCGGTGCCGCTCAGGGAGGTCGCGCGAGCCGCCGGAGAGCAGGCTCAGGCGGTCCGACAGCAGGCCGAGGAGCTGCTCCGGGCCGGCCGCACGGACCCGGGCGGCGGCGAGCTCGAGCGCGAGCGGCAGCCCGTCGAGCGCCTCGCACAGCTCGGCCACGAAGCCGTTGGCGGCGAAATCGGGCCGCACCGCCGCGGCGCGCTCGGCGAAGAGGGCCACGGCCTCGTCCCCGGTCAACCCGCCCAGCGGGTACTCGCGCTCGCCGCGGATGCGGAGCGGAATCCGGCTCGTCGCGAGAACCTTCAGCCGTGGAGCGGCGGCGAGCAGGCGGGCGACGAGCGGCGAGGCGCCGAGCACCTGTTCGAGGTTGTCGAGGATCAGGAGCGCCCGCCGGCGAACCAGAAAGCGCTCGAGCGCGGCCTCGAGCGAGCCCGTGCTCTCCTCGACGCCGACCGCGTGCGCGATCGCCGTGAGCGCCAGCGGCGGCTCCGAGACCGCGGCGAGCTCGACGAAGACGATCCCGTCCGGGAAGTCGAGCATCGGCTGCACGGCCACCTCGAGCGCGAGCCGCGTCTTCCCCGCCCCGCCGGGGCCCGTGATCGTGAGGGCGCGGACGTCCTCGCGGGCGAGCAGCTCGCAGACCTCGGCCAGCTCGCGCTCGCGCCCGACGATGGGCGTGGGCGGCGCCGGCACCGCCAGTCCGGCTCCCTCGAGCGAGCGCGGGGGCGGGAACTCCGCGGCCGTGCCCTCGACGATCAGCTGGTAGAGCGACTGCCGCTCGGGCAGGTCCTTGAGCCGGTGCTCGCCGAGGTCGCGGACGCGCGTCAGCGGCACCAGCGAGCGCGTGCTCTCGGACAGCAGGATCTGGCCGCCGTGAGCGGCGTCGCAGATGCGCGCCGCCCGGTGGACGTCCAGCCCCACGTAGCTCCCGCTCGAGCGGCGCGCCTCGCCGCTGTGGATGCCCATGCGGACGCGCACGTCGACCCCCGCGGGCCAGTCGTACGAGCTCAGCGCGCGCTGGGCGGCAGCCGCCGCCGCGACTGCGCCCGCCGGCTGCTCGAACACGACGAAGAAGCTGTCGCCGGAGTTGCCGATCTCACGGCCGGCCTCGCCGGAAAAGGCCTCCCGGAGCAGGCGGCAGTGCTCCGCGAAGACGTCGTCGTACCGCTCGCCGAGCCGGTCGAGCAGCCTCGTCGATCCTTCGATGTCTGTGAACAGGAACGTCGCGCGTTCCGACCGCCCCGCGTGGGCCATCCTGGCGATTGTAGGCTCGGCTGCTGTGGGCGGGAAACGGCGGCGCATTCCCAGGCGGCTCGAGCGCGCGCTGCTCAGCCCCCTGATGTCGCTCGCCGCCTTCGTCGCCGAGCGGCGGCTGCTGAAGCAGGTCCGCCGGCGACGCTAGCGGCGCTTGCGCCTCAGGATGTCCACCACGAGCATGCCGGTCAGGAACGCCCCGGACGCGCCGAAGGCGAGCGGGACCCACGCGTCGACGGTGTCGGCGCTGGCGGTCACCGCTGACCCGAGAATCGCGGCCGCACCGGTGAGGCCCAGGGACAGGCGACGGGCCGCGTTGCGGATCACGTCCTCGAGCTCCGTGCCGCGGAAGTGCACCTGGAGCTTGGGGCCCGGACGCGCACCGGTCACGCGCTCGAACGCCTCGACGAGCCTGGTGGCGCGCACCCGCAGCTTCTGGCCCTCGTAGAAGAGCCGCTTCGGGTCGGCCGAGCCCCGGAGCCGCAGGAGCAGGTCGCGCAGGACGAAGCTGCCCACCGCCGCGAAGGGGTCGAGCGTGGGGTCGAGCACGGTCGCGGCCGACTGCATCTGGGCGAGCGCCTTGCCGGTGAGTGCAAGCGAGGCCGGTAGCCGGACGCCGTGGCGCGTGGCCGTCTCGGTGATCGACTGGAGGATCGGGCCCAGCTCGAGCTCCTGCAGCGACGCGTGGCGATAGGTGACGAGCAGCGCCGCGAGGTCATCGCGCAGGCCGGCGAGGTCGATGTCCGACCGCTGGTCGTCGCCGCCGAGCTGGAGCACGACCTCCGTGAGGAAGCCTGCGTCCTCCTGCCAGAACGCCATCAGCAGCAGCAGGACGAGCTCCCGCGTCTGCGGCGGCACCTCCCCGACCATGCCGAGGTCGAGGAAGTAGACGGAGTCGTCGGCCCAGAGCATGTTGCCCGGGTGCGGGTCGGCGTGGAAGAAGCCCTCCGACAGGATCTGGCGGAAGTAGCTCTCGACCAGCTGGCGCGCCGCCTCGCTGCGGGCCGCGCCGGCGGGGGCGCGCGTCACGGGCACGCCGTCGATCCACTCGAGCACGAGCAGTCGCCGCGAGGTGTAGGCCTCGTGCACTCCCGGCACCCGCAGGCGCGAGAACGGCTCGAGCACCTCGCGCAGCCGCCCGACGTTCGTGGCCTCCTGCCGGTAGTCGAGCTCGCGCTGCAGCGAGTCGGAGAGGTACGAGATCACGGCCGGCACGTCGACGATCTGCCGGAAGACGGGCCGGTTCTGCGTCTTCTCTGCGAACAGCGACAGCAGCCCGAGGTCGCGCAGGATCTCCTCCCGGGCCGTCGGCCGCTGCACCTTGACCGCGACGTCCTCGCCGGTCTCGAGCCGGGCCTGGTGGACCTGGCCGATCGTGCCGGCGGCAAGCGGACGCGGGTCGACGCTCTCGAACACGTCCTCCCAGGGGACGCCGAGCTCCTCCTCCATGACCGCCACGACCTCCGCCTCGCTCATGGGCGGTACCTGGTCCTGCAGCGAGGAGAGCTCCTCGACGAACTCGGGCGGCAGCAGGTCCGGCCGCGTCGACAGGACCTGGCCGATCTTCGCGAACGTCGGCCCGAGCTCCTCGAGCGCCTCGCGGAACGCGCGCGCCCGCTCGCGCGTGGAGCCGCTCCGGCCGCTCAGGCCGTGACGGGCCATGACGCGGCCGATCTGCACAGCGCGGCCGAGGAGCGTGCCTTCGACTTCCGGCTCGACCGTCATCCGGAGGTGGTGTCGACGATGATGACCGTGCAGGGCGCGTTGTGCGAGACGCGGTTCGGCACGTTGCCGAGCAGGAACTCCTTGCGGCCCTGCATCCCCACGCTGCCGACCACGAGCACGTCGGCTTCCTCCTCGCTCGCGGCCGCGACGATCACGAGCGCGGGGTCCTCGCCCCGGCGCACCAGTGGGCGCACGCGGCCCGCGAACCCGGCGACGTACTCGGCGAGGTCGCGCTCGAGCTCCCCGACGTCGGCGTCGATCGCCACCCGCAGCACCACGAGCTCCGCGTCGTAGCGCTCGGCCATCTCCGCGGCCCACCCGACCGCGCGATGCGCGGTCTCGGACCTGTCGGTCGCCACCAGCACGCGCTCGACGCGCGGGCGAGGCTCGCCGCGTCGCTTCAGCCGATCCAGCACACGACGATGGTACGCGGCTTCTCTGGATTTCCGTACTCGGCCGCCGTTACGCTTGTGAGCGATGAGCGGGGTCGAGAGCGTGCGGCGCGAGGACGAGGGAGGCGCGGTCCCCGCGCCGGTGCAGATCGCCGTCTGGGCCGCCTACGCGCTCGCGATCGCTCTCCTGCTCTTCGGCTTCATCGGCTTCCTGATCTCGAACGCGATCGGCGACTCGGTGGGCGGAGGGGCGTTCATTCTCGGCCTGATCGTCCTCGGCGCGGCCTACATCACCGGCAAGGGGAGCGCGATCGGCCGCGCGGTGATCGGGCTCGGCTCGCTCGCGACGGCCGTCGTAGGCGTCATCTATATGTTCGCGGGGCCGGGCTCGGCGTTCATCCCCTCACTCGTGATCGCAGCCCTCGCCGCAGGCACCTTCGCGTTGCTGTACCTGACGGCCACGGCACGGCGCTACTACTCGTCGCGCTGACCGCCGCTACGCTCGAGCGGTGCTGCTCGAGGCCCTCACCGCCGCGCTGATCTGCCTGGATCCCGGCCACGGGACGCTGCCTGCGGTCGGCGCGCAGCACGAGCCGATCGGCCCGGGCTCGCGCGTGACGAAGATCAAGGACGGCGGCGGAGCCTCCGGCGAGGCGGCGGTGGCGCTCTCGATCGCCCGGCGCACGCGGGCCGAGTTGCTAGGCCGCGGCTACCGCGTCGTGATGACGCGGAACTCGAGCGGCTACCGGGGCGGGAACATCGCGCGCGCCCGGTTCTGCAACCGGCACGGCGCGGCCCTGATGCTGCGCATTCACGCCGACGGCTCCGGCAACGCCGCGCACCGGGGCGCGTCCACTCTCTATCCCGCCTTCCGCCGCGGCTGGACGAGCGACGTCTATCGCCCCAGCCTGCACGCGGCGCGCGCGATCCAGCGCTCGCTCGTGGCGGCCACAGGCGCGCGGGACCTCGGGCTCTCCCGCAGGGCCGACCTGACGGGGTTCAACTGGGCCGACGTCCCGGTCGTCCTCGTCGAGACGGGCTTCATGACCAACCCGGCCGAGCGGCGCCTGCTGCAGAGTGCCGCCTACCAGGCCCGCGTGGCGCGCGGGCTGGCGGCCGGCGTGGCCGAGTTCACTCCTCCGGCTTAGCGCGCTTGGACGCCGAGCGCCGGCGCATCTCGCCGGCGACCGCATGCCCGTGCGCGTGCACCTTGCGCCGCCGCTCGGCGAGGTCCCCGCCGGTCGGCTCGGCCTCGTCGACCGGCGTCTCGGCCGTTTCCTCGTCCTCGCGCTCGACCGCGACCTCGCGGGCCTCCGCGAGCCTCGTGCGGAGCTCGTCGGCCCGCGGATCTGGACGGGTGTCCAACTCCTCGTGAGCCCTCGGCTCGCGCCGCAGGATCCACGCCAAACCCGCTCCGAGAGCGGCTCCGCCGGCCAGAAGCGGGATGGCTTTGCGCATCGCGGCCGATGCTACACTGCCCGCTCTTCCTGCCTCGCCCGCACCGCCGGCCCGAGCGGCGGCAATCCCGGTGAGGCCGACTCAGACCGAAGGAAGGAGCCACTCGGAACCGTGATCGCCTACGAAATCCTGCTCATGCTCGACCCGGAGCTCCCCGAGGAGCGCCAGTCCGAGATCGTCACGCGCACGCGCGAGCTGATCGAAAAGGACGGCGGCACCTGGGACGGGCACGACGTCTGGGGCCGGCGCCGCCTTGCCTACGAGATCGACCACAAGCCAGAGGGCACATACCACCTGCTCACGTTCACGGCCGAGCCGGAGCCGCTCGCCGAGGTCTCGCGCATCCTCCGGATCACCGACGGCGTCATGCGCCACATGGCGGTGCGCCGCCCGCAGACAGGGCATTCACGGCCAATGGCGCCGTCCGAGCCCCGCAGTCAGGATGTCGCCGAACCCGTAAGCGTCCCCTCGGAGGAGGAGTAGCACATGGCTGGTGACATCAACCGCGTAACACTCGTTGGTCGGCTGACCCGGGATCCCGAGCTAAGACACCTGGCTTCCGGAGGCGCCGTGCTCCAGCTTGGCTTGGCCGTGAACGGCAGGCAGAAGGACGACGCCGGCAACTGGACGGACAAGCCCAACTTCTTCGACGTGAAAGTGTTCGGCAACCAGGCGGAAATGCTGTCCCAGCACCTGAGCAAGGGTCGCCGGATCGGCGTCGACGGACGGCTCGACTGGTCGTCGTGGGAAGCGCAGGACGGCTCCAAGCGCTCGAAGGTCGAGGTCGTCGCGAACACGGTCCAGTTCCTCGACAGCCGCACCGAAGGAGAGGGCGGCGAGCGTCAGTTCGTCCCCGCGAACGCCGGCGCGGGCGCCGACTTCGGCCAGGGCGCCGACGACGACATTCCCTTCTAAGGAGAACGAATGGCACCACCCAGAGAGCGAGACAACAAGCGCAGGAAGCCCGGCGGCCCCGGCGGTCCGGGCGGCCCCAGGCGCAAGAACTGCTACTTCTGCCGCGAGAAGATCGAGGAAGTCGACTACAAGAACTACAACCAGCTCCGGCGCTACGTCTCGGAGAAGGGCAAGATCCGCTCGCGGCGGATCACCGGCACGTGCCGGCGCCACCAGAGCCAGGTCTCGGTCGCGATCAAGCGCGCCCGCGAGATGGCGCTGCTGCCGTACGTCACGAATTGATGCCCCCTCCAGCAATCCACGCCTGCTTCTGGCCCGCGATCACGCGGCGCCAGGAACCACCCTCGGCCTTGCAAAGGCTGCAGAGAGCCTTTGACGCGGCCGAGTGCGGCCCCTGGCTTGGTGCTCACGACCCAGAAGCTGGGCAGCATTACTGGAAGGGGCATTAAGCATGGAAGTCATCCTGCTCACCGACGTGGAGAAGGTCGGCCTGCGCGGCGAGGTCGTCGACGTCGCCCGCGGCTACGCCCGCAACTTCCTCCTCCCCCGCCGGCTGGCCCAGGAGGCCACTCCCGGCCGGGTCGCCGAGCTGCGCAAGCGTGACGAGCTGCGCGGGCGCCAGGAGGCGCGGAACGCCGAGCAGGCGGAGGAGATCGCGAGCGTCCTGGGCAAGACCGTGCTCCGCTTCGAGGTGAAGGCCGGCCCCACCGGCGCGCTCTTCGGCTCGGTCACGCCGACGGACATCGCCGACGAGATCTGGCGCGCGCGCAAGATCCGCGTCGACCGGCGGAAGATCGACGTCGAGGAGCCGATCAAGCGCATCGGCCGCTACGAGGTGCCGATCGCGGTCTTCGAGGACGTCACGGTCGAGGTCAAGACCCTGGTCGTGCCCGAGGGTGGCGAGCTGCCGCCCGAGGAGGAGCTCGCCGCCATGGCCGCCGAGGAGGAGGCCCACGAGGAGGAGACCGCGGCCGAGGACGAGGCACCCTCGCTCGAGGAGCAGGTCGAGGCGATCGTCGCCGAAGAGGAGACAGCCGCGGAGGAGACCACCGCCGAGGCGGAAGCCGACGGCACGGCCGCGGCGAACGAGGAGCGCGAGGCCGCCGACGCCCCGGAAGGCGACGGGCCTCCGACGACGATCGTCCCTAGAGCGTCACGATCGTTCCACAGGCCGATCCACCGACTGTGGAGAACGGCCCAAAGATCCCGCTCTTAGCAGAGACTTCGTGCTCCCCAACTGTTCGCGTTCCTGGGGATGACGTCCGACCCGCTGGGGACAATCGTAACGAACATGTGTTCCGAATCCCTGCATACGGACAGATTTCGACAACCTGACCGGGTCGCGCGAGGCACGCCTTTCCACCTCTTGCGAGGCCACTTTCGGACCTCTTAAATTCCGCCGTGGCCGAGCTCGCCCAGGTTTCGCAGACTGCCCCGATCCCCCCGCAGAACCTCGATGCTGAGGAATCGGTTCTCGGGGCGATGATGCTCTCCCCCGGCGCGATCGGGGCGGTCAGCGAGATCCTCGACGCGGCCGATTTCTACCGTGACAGTCACAGCAAGGTCTACCGGGCTGCGCTCGCACTGTATGCCCGGGGCGAGCCCGTCGACGCCATCACACTCGTCGACGAGCTCGAGCAGCGCGGAGAGCTCGAGGACGTGGGCGGCCGGTCTCGCGTTCACGAGCTCGCCGCGCTCGTGCCGGCGAGCGCCAACGCCGGGCACTACGCGCGCATCGTCCGCGAGATGGCCACCCTGCGCGGCCTCATCAGCGCCGGCAGCGAGGTCTCGCGACTCGGCTGGGAGCGGCCGGGAGACGCGCCGGACCTCGTCGACCGCGCCGAGCAGATCGTCTTCGAGCTCTCGCAGAGCCGCATCTCGACCGAGTTCTCGCACATCGAGGCGCTGCTCAAGGAGAGCTTCGAGCGCATCACGCAGCTGTACGAGGCGGGCGAGGAGATCACCGGCGTCCCGTCGGGCTTCCGCGACATCGACCGGCTCACCTCCGGCTTTCAGCCGGGCAACCTGATCATCGTGGCCGCCCGCCCGAGCATGGGGAAGTCGGCGCTCGGGCTCTGCATGGCGGCCAACATCGCGATCCGGCACCAGCTGCCGGTGGCGCTCTTCACGCTCGAGATGTCCAAGGCCGAGGTGACTCAGCGGCTCATGTGCAGCGAGGCGAAGGTGGAGTCGCAGCGGCTGCGCTCGGGCAAGCTCGCGCCCGACGACTGGCCGCGACTCACAGCCGCGTGCGACAAGCTCGCGAAGGCGCCGATCTACGTCGACGACACCGGCTCGATCACGATGATGGAGATCCGTTCGAAGGCGCGGCGGCTCAAGTCCAAGGAGCCGACGCTCGGCCTGGTCGTCGTCGACTACCTCCAGCTGATGACCTCGGGCTCCAACGTCGAGAGCCGCGTGCAGGAGGTGTCCCAGATCTCGCGCAACCTCAAGGTGCTCGCGCGCGACCTCGAGGTGCCCATCCTCGCGATGAGCCAGCTGTCGCGCGCCGTCGAGCAGCGGCACGACAAGCGCCCGATCCTGTCCGACCTGCGCGAGTCGGGGTCGATCGAGCAGGACGCCGACCTGGTCACGTTCATCTACCGCGACGAGTACTACAACGACGACTCGCCCGACCAGGGGCTCGCCGAGGTGATCCTCGCCAAGCATCGCAACGGGCCGACGGGCAGCGAGAGGCTCTCCTTCCTCAAGCGTTACGCCAAGTTCGCCGACCTGGCCGCCGCGTAGCGCTCAGTCGGCGCCCGATTCGTCTGGCACACTCAGAACCCGTGCCTGCCACGGTCATAGTCGGCGCCCAGTGGGGTGACGAGGGCAAGGGCAAGGTCGTCGACCTGCTCGCCCAGGAGTCGGACATCGTCGCCCGCTACCAGGGCGGCCCCAACGCCGGTCACACCGTGATCGCCGACGGCCAGACGTGGAAATTCCACCACATGCCGTCCGGGATCCTGTCGGGCAAGACCTGCGTGCTCGGGGCCGGCGTCGTGATCGACCCCGAGACGTTCGTCGGCGAGCTCGACGAGCTCGAGGCTCGCGGCGTCTCCACGACGCCGGTGAAGGTCTCGGGCAACGCGCACCTGATCATGCCCTGGCACGTGGCGATCGACCAGGCCGGCGAGCGCCGCCTGGGCAAGCTCCGGATCGGCACGACGAAGCGCGGGATCGGCCCCTGCTACGCCGACAAGGCCGCGCGGCTCGGCATCCGCGTGCAGGACCTGCTCGACCCCAAGATCCTGCGGCAGAAGATCGAGGTCGCGCTCGCCGAGAAGAACGTCTGGCTCGAGCGCGTGTACGGGACAAAGCCGCTCGTGCTCGAGGAGGTGGCCGAGCGCTACGAGCGCTTCGCACAACGGCTGCGGCCGTACGTGGCGGACACGTCGCTGCTCGTCGACCGCGCGCTGCGCGACGACGAGGCGGTGCTGTTCGAGGGCGCGCAGGGCGCCCTCCTCGACCTGGATCACGGCACATATCCGTTCGTCACGTCCTCGAACCCGATCGCCGGTGCAGCCGCGACGGGTATCGGCATCGGGCCCAACCGGATCGATGCGGTGCTCGGCGTGGCGAAGGCGTACGTCACGCGCGTCGGCGAGGGGCCGTTCCCGACCGAGATCGAAGGCCCCGACCAGGAGCGCGTCCGTGAGCTCGGGCACGAGTTCGGGACGACGACGGGACGCGAGCGCCGGTGCGGCTGGCTCGACCTGGTCGCGTTGCGCTATGCAGTACGTGTGAACGGGATCACGTCGCTGGCGCTGACGAAGCTCGACGTCCTGTCGGCCTTCGCCGAGCTGCCGGTCTGCGTTCGCTACCGGCTGGAGAGCGGGGAAGAGACGACCGAGTTCCCTGCGCACCAGAGCGACTTCCACCATTGCCGCCCGGTCTACGAGACGCTGCCCGGCTGGGAGGAGCCGATCGACTCGGTCGAGGACTTCGCCGAGCTGCCTGCCGCGGCGCGTGGGTACGTCGAGTTCGTCGAGCGCGCGCTCGAGGTCGAGGCGACGCTCGTCGGGACAGGCGCCGAGCGCGAGCGCGTGCTCGCGCGGAGCGGCGCGGCGGCGGCCCCGTCGGCGTGAGGGTCCTCATCGTCGGCTCCGGGGGCCGCGAGCACGCGCTTGCCTGGCGGCTCGCTCAAACCGACGGCGTCGAGGTGCACGCGGCACCCGGCAACCCGGGGATCGCGCAGCTGGGCGAGTGCCACCCGGTCCACGCCCATGACGGGGAGGGCCTGCTCGGCCTCGCCCGCCAGCTGGACGCCGACCTCGTCGTGATCGGGCCGGAGGCGCCGCTCGTCATGGGCGTCGCCGACGAGCTGCGCCACGCCGGCATCCGGGTGTTCGGTCCGAGCGCGGCCGCGGCCAGGATCGAGGGCTCGAAGAGCTTCGCCAAGGAGGTCATGCGCGCGAGCGGAGTCGCCACGCCGGAGTCGCTGTCGGTGGCGCGGCCTCCGTGCGTCGTGAAGCTCGACGGGCTGGCTGCCGGCAAGGGCGTCTACGTGTGCCGCACCGGCGCTGAGCTGGACGCGGGGCTCAAGGCGGCGTCGCGGTCGGGCGGCCAGGTCGTGATCGAGGAGCTGCTCGAGGGCGAGGAGGTGTCGGTCTTCGCGCTCTGCGACGGCTCGCGGGCCCTGGCGCTGGCGCCCGCCCGCGACTTCAAGCGGCTGTCCGAGGGCAACGTCGGACCGAACACCGGCGGCATGGGCTCCTACTCGCCGGTCGTCGAGGTCGGGCCCGACCGGCTCGCCGCGATCGTCGCGACCGTCCACACGCCGGTGCTGGAGGAGCTCGTCCGGCGGGGCACGCCCTTCATCGGTCTCCTCTATGCCGGCCTGATGCTCACCGACCGGGGCGTGCAGGTGCTCGAGTTCAACTGCCGCTTCGGCGACCCCGAGACGCAGTCGATCCTGCCGCGGCTCGAAGGCGATCTGCTCGGCGCTCTGGCCGCGGCGGCCGCGGGCGAGCTGGGCGACGCGGAGCTGACGGCGCGGGACGAGGCGGCCGTCACGGTCGTGCTCGCGGCCGGCGGCTATCCCGAGCGCGGCGACACCGGCCGACCGATCGACGGCGTCGACGAGGCCGAGGCGGCCGGCGCGCTCGTCTTCCATGCCGGGACGGCCATGCGCAACGGCCGGCTCGTGACGAACGGCGGCCGCGTGCTCAACGTGACCGCGGTGGGCGAGGATCCGGCGGCCGCGCGGACGGCTGCCTACGCCGCGACGGAGCGGATCTCCTTTCCCGGTATGCGCTACCGGCGCGACATCGCGGAGCAGGAGGCCGGCGTTGCACGGTGAGCCGCGCGTGGAGACCGAGCGCGAGCCGCTGCCCGAGCCGCTCGCGATGCTCGAGGCGTTCGAGGAGCCCGGGCCGCTGGTCGGGATCCTCGTGGGCTCGGAGTCCGACCGCGAGGCGATGGAGCCGGCGATCGAGGAGCTCGACGCCCGCGGGATCTCGCACGAGTTCAACGTCATGTCGGCGCATCGCGACCCGCGGGCGGTGGCGCAGTACGCGTCGACCGCCGCGCTTCGAGGCGTGCGTGTCGTGATCGCCGGGGCGGGCATGGCCGCTGCGCTTCCGGGCACCGTGGCCGCGTACACGGAGCTGCCGGTGATCGGCGTGCCGTTGCGGTCGAGCAAGAGCGTGCTCGACGGGCTCGACGCGCTGCTCGCGATCGCCCAGATGCCGCCGGGCGTCCCCGTTGCCTGCGTCTCGGTCGACGGCGCCCGCAACGCCGCGATCCTGGCCGCGCGGATCCTCGCCCAGGGCGGGGCGATGCCGACCGGGCCTTCCTGAGCCCTCTCTACAATCGGACCGGTGATCGCCCGCTACTCGCGCCCGGCCATGGCCAGCATCTGGTCGGACGAGAGCAAGCTCGCCCGCTGGCTCGACGTCGAGCTGGCTGCACTCGATGCGTGGGCCGAGCTGGAGGTCGTTCCGGCCGACGTCGCCGCCCGCATCCGCGAGCGCGCGGAGCCGCCCTCGGTGGAGCGGGTCGCCGAGATCGAAGCGCGGACGCACCACGACGTCGCTGCGTTCGTCGACGCCGTCGCCGAGCAGCTCGGCGAGGACGGACGCTGGTTCCACTACGGGCTCACCTCCAGCGACGTGGTCGACACCGCGCTGGCGCTCCAGATTCGGAGCGCCGGTGCCCTGATCGTCAAGGGGCTCGACCGCGCGCTCGCGGCCGTGGTCGCCCGGGCCGAGGAGCACCGGGACACGCTGACGATCGGCCGCACCCACGGCGTCCACGCCGAGCCGACGACGTTCGGTCTCAAGCTCGCGGTGTGGGCGTTCGAGCTCGACCGCGCGCGGAATCGGCTCGCGGAGGCGCTGGAGGGCATGCGGGTCGGCAAGCTCTCGGGCGCCGTCGGCACGTACGCGGCCACCGATCCCGAGCTGGAGCGGCTGGCCTGCGAGCGGCTCGGACTGGAGCCCGCACCCGCCTCGACTCAGGTGCTCCAGCGCGATCGGCACGCGGCCGTCCTGTCGGCCCTCGCGGTAGCGGCAGCGTCGCTCGAGCGCTTCGCGACGGAGATCCGCCACCTCGCGCGCACCGAGGTACGCGAGGTCCAGGAGCCGTTCGGCAAGGGGCAGAAGGGCTCGTCCGCGATGCCACACAAGCGGAACCCCGTCGTCGCCGAGCGCATCTGCGGGCTGGCACGCGTCGTGCGCGGCGCCGCGGCGGTCGGCCTCGAGAACGTCGCGCTCTGGCACGAGCGGGACATCTCGCACTCCTCCGCCGAGCGCGTCGTGATCCCGGACGCGTTCCTGGCGCTCGACTACATGCTCGATCGGTTCACGTGGCTCGTCGAGGGCCTCGTCGTGCGAGCCGAGCAGATGCGGCGGAACCTCGACTCCTCCCACGGCCTCTTCTTCAGCCAGCGCGTGCTCCTCGCGCTCGTCGACGCCGGGCTCGCGCGCGACGATGCGTACCGGCTCGTCCAGCGCAACGCGATGCGTGCCTGGGACGAGGAGCGGGACTTCCGCGCGCTCGTCGAGGCCGATCCCGAGATCGGCGCCGTGCTCGACGCCGGCGCGCTCGCCGAGGTGTTCGACCTCGGCGCCTACACCCGCCACGTGGACGTCGTCTTCGAACGGCTCCGCACCCTCGTCCAGAAGGAGGAACCCGTCCATGCCTGAAGCCGCCGTCCACACCGGCAGCGGGAAAGTCCGCGAGCTGTACGCGCTCGACGACGACCGCCTGCTGCTGGTCGCGAGCGACCGCATCTCGACGTTCGACGTCGTCCTGCCCACCGAGATCCCGGACAAGGGCTGCGTCCTGACGGGGCTCTCGTCCTTCTGGTTCGCACGGACGGCGCCGATCTGCGCCAACCACTTCATCTCCGTGCGCGCGGACGGCCGGTCGACGGAGTGCCGTCGGCTGGAGATGCTCCCGATCGAGTGCGTCGTCCGCGGCTACCTGGCCGGCTCGGGCTGGAAGGACTACCGCGCCACGGGCGCCGTGTGCGGGCATCGCCTCCCGGAAGGGCTCGCGGAGTCCGACCGGCTGCCGGAACCGATCTTCACGCCCGCGACCAAGGCGGAGGAAGGGCACGACGAGAACATCGACCTCGACAGGGCGGCCGAACTGGTCGGCCGGGACCGTCTCGACGAGGTCCAGGCGGTCTCGCTCGAGCTCTACCGCTTCGCGTCGGAGCACGCGCTCGACCGAGGGATCGTCCTCGCCGACACGAAGTTCGAGTTCGGGCTCGACGCCGACGGCCGGCTCACCCTCGCGGACGAGGCGTTCACGCCAGACTCGTCGCGCTTCTGGCCCGCCGACGAGTACGCGCCGGGCGGAACCCAGCCCTCCTACGACAAGCAGTTCGTGCGCGACTACTGCGAGTCGCTCGGCTGGGACAAGACCGCTCCCGGCCCCGAGCTGCCCGACGACGTGGTGGCCGGCACCCGCGCCCGCTACGTGGAGGCCTTCGAGCGCCTGACGGAGGTGCCGTTCACCGACTACCTCGCCGACCCGAGCACGGTGCAGCGGTGAGGGCCACCGTGCTCGTACGGCCGAAGCCCGGGATCCTCGACCCGCAGGGCGACGCGGTGGGGCGGTCACTACGCCACCTGGGGTTCGGCGTGGAGGAGGCGCGGGTGGGTCGGGTCGTCGACCTCGAGCTCGAAGCGGCGGGCCCCGACGAGGCACGCAGCCAGGTGGAGCGCATGTGCGCCGAGCTGCTCGCGAACCCGCTGATCGAGAGCTTCGAGATCGAGCTGGCCGACTAGTGCTGGGGCGCCTTCTTCAGGCTATGACGGAGGCAGCCGCGTGAGTGGGCGGCGGCCGCGCGTGGCCGTGCTTGTGTTTCCGGGGTCGAACGACGACCGGGACGCGGCCGGCGCGCTCGCCGACCTCGGCGCGGAGCCGACCCTCGTCTGGCACGGCGACGCGGAATTGCCGCCGTGTGAGGCCGTCGTCCTCCCGGGCGGGTTCTCGTACGGGGACTACCTGCGCTGCGGGGCAATCGCCCGGTTCTCGCCGGCGATGAACGGCGTCGTCGAGTTCGCGCGCCTCGGGGGGCTCGTGCTCGGGATCTGCAACGGCTTCCAGATCCTGTGCGAGGCGGGGCTGCTTCCGGGTGTGCTGCGCCCGAACTCGTCGCTCGCGTTCGTCTGCAAGGACGTGGGGCTCGTCGTCGAGCGCGCCGACACGCCCTTTACCAGCCGGTGCGAGCCGGGCGGGCGGCTGACGATCCCGGTGAAGCACGGCGACGGGTGCTGGCACCCGGCTCCGGACGCGCACCCCGAACACGTCGTCCTCCGCTACGCGCCGGGCGAGAACCCGAACGGATCCGTCGACGACGTTGCCGGCGTCGTCAACGAGGCGGGCAACGTGATGGGACTGATGCCCCATCCGGAGCACGCGGTCGAGGAGCTCATCGGCTCGACGGATGGGGCGTTCATCCTCGGGTCGCTCGTCGAGTCGGCGCATCGGCGAGTCCTCGCACCCGCCTAGGGGCCGAGGCCGAGCGCCGCGGCGAGCTCGGGCGTGTCGGCGAGCGCGGCCTTCAATTTGGCGAGGTCGCGCGAACGCAGAGTGACCGGGCCGCGTCGTGCCGTCCCGTCGGTCGCATACGCGAAGCGGACGAGGCGCTCGCCGCGCGCGTCCTCGAGCAGCTGCACGATCGAGGAGAAGCGCTTGTCGCCGGCACGCTGCTGAAGCCGTAGCTCCTCGACCACGGTGGCCGAGCCCCATGGTGTTGCCGCTTTGGTTGACATGGGGACGACGCTAGCGGGGAAGGTGTGACGTGTCTGTGCCGGCTTCGCGACTACTTTGTCGCCAAGACATGGCCCGAAACGCCCGTCCCTCCGTCCTCCCGGGAGCGGCACCGCCCTGGTGGGTGCAGGAGGCGGGCCTGTTCGACGAGCCGGAAGCGCCGCCGCTCTCCGGGGCTCACGAGGTCGACGTGGCCGTCGTCGGCGGCGGCTACACGGGGCTCTGGACGGCGCTCGCCCTCAGGGACCGCGACCCGGCGCTCAGCGTGGCCGTCCTCGAGCGCGCCCGCGTCGGCGAAGGCCCGAGCGGGCGGAACGGCGGCCACATCTACGGCTACTGGGGAAGCCTGGCCGCGCTGCGCACCGCACTCGGACGACGACCGGGCACTCCAGCTGGCGCGCGCCGGCGACCGGATCATCCCGGCCGTCCAGGCCTTCTGCGAACGGCGCGGCGAGGACGTCTGGCTGCGGAGGGGCGGCGCGGTCAAGGTCTCGACCACGGCGTCGCAGGACGCCAAGATCGACGCGGCCGTCGAGGCCGCGCGGGCGCTCGGCACGGCCGAGGAGGCCGTTCCGCTGACGCGCGAGGAAGTCGCCGACCGCTGCCGCTCACCGCGCTTTCGCCGCGGCGTCTTCTTTCGCGACGGCGCGACACTTCAACCCGCGCGGCTCGTCAAGGCGCTCCGCAATGCCGTCCTCGCAGACGACGGCATCGAGCTGTTCGAGCGCTCTCCCGTGACTCGCCTGATCAACGGCGACCCCAACACGCTCGAGAGCACGCACGGAACGCTCCGGGCCCGCACGGTCGTGCTCGCCGTGAACGCCGCCGCCACTGCCTGGAGACCTGCGGCCGGACGACTGACCAACTTCGGCAGCTACATCGTGCTGACCGAGCCCGTTCCCGACCTGCTCGAGGAGCTCGGCTGGACGGGCGGCGAGGCGATGACCGACGCACGCATGTTCCTGCACTACTTCCGCACGACGAAGGACGGCCGGGTGCTCATGGGCAGCGGGTCGGGGCCGATCGGGCTCGCCGGCCGTCTCGACGGCCGCTTCACGCACGACGCCGCGACCGCAGCGCGCGCCGAGGCAGGTCTTCGCCACCTCCTCCCCGCCCTCGCCGCAGCGCGCGTCACCCACGCCTGGGGCGGCCCAATCGACGTCTCCGCCGACCGGATCCCGTTCGTGGACACGGTCCCCGGAGCGCGGATCCACTACGCCGCCGGTTTCTCCGGCAACGGCGTCGGCCCGAGCTGGCTCGCCGCCCAGGCGCTCGCGTCGCTCGCGACCGGGCGCGACGACGAGTGGACGCGGCTCCCGCTGGTCGGGCGCCGCATGAGGCGCCTTCCGCCCGAACCGCTCAAGCGGCTCGGAGGCGCTGCGGTCCGCTCCGCCGTGCTCACGCTCGAGCAGGCGGACGAGACCGGCCGCCGCGCCCCACTCGCCGCCCGCGCGGTGGCGACCCTCCCCAGACTGCTCGGCCTGCGAATCGGCCTCCGCTAGGCGGCGATCGCAGCGCGTCGACGCGCGTAGAACCCGTACGCCGAGACCAAGCGCCCACACACCTTCGAGCAGGAAGAAGCCCCACTGCCGCTCGTGCCAGGCGAGGACGGTGAGCACGGCCGAGCCCACGAGGTTCAGCGTCAGGTAGGACGTCGAGCGTTGATCGAGCCGGCCGAGCTGCGCGAGGCCGTAGGCGAGGAGGATGGCGAGCGCGCCGGCGACCTGAACGAGCTGAGCCACCGAGGCAGCATGCCCGAACGGACTACTCGAGCCCGCCCACGTCGAGAACGGCGGTCTTGAGGTCGGTCATGTCGAGCATCGTGTAGCGGCCCCCGATCCGCCCCCAGCCCGTTCGCGTTCCGGACGCGCCGCCGAAGGGCTCGTGCGCCTCCCAGTAATCGGTCGAGTCGTTCACGACGACGTTGCCGACGCGGAGCGAGTCGAGAAAGCGGAAGGCTCGCTTGAGCGACCCGGTGTAGACCGCTGCCTGCAGGCCGAGGTGCGAGTCGTTGGCCACGGCCAGCGCCTCGTCGTCGCCGTCGACGACGATCAGCGGCACGATCGGGCCGAAGGTCTCGTCACGGTTGATCAGCGTGTCGACGCCGACGCGATCGACCACCGTCGGCCGGTAGTAGAGCGAGGTCGGGCGATCGGAGTCGCGCGAACCGCCGAGCACGACCTCGGCGCCCTTGTCGACGGCGTCCGCGACATGGGCGTCCATCTTGGCGGCGGTCGGCTCGTTGTTCATCGGGCCGACGAGCGTCTCGTCGTCGAAGGGGTCGCCGAGCTTCCATCCTTGGGCTTCGGACACCACGGCCGACAGGAAGTCGTCGTGGACGCGCTTGTCCACGAGCACGCGCTCGGTCGCGCAGCACACCTGGCCGGCGCAGAAGAACCCGCCGAAGACCGCGCCCTTCGCCGCCGCGCTGAGATCGGCGTCCGCACAGACGATCACCGGCCCGTTCCCACTCGCCTCGATCAGCGTCCGCTTCAGGCCGGCCGCCCGGACGATCTTCTCGGCCGTCCCGTGCGAGCCGACGAAGCCGATGCAGTCGACGTTCTCGTCGGTGACGAGCGCCTCGCCCACCTCGCCCCCGCCGTAGACGACATTGACCACTCCGGGCGGCAGCCCCGCGTCGGCCATGACCTGCATGAACGTCGCCATCGCGATCGGCGTCCACTCCGACGGCTTGATCACGATCGTGTTGCCCGCGGCGATGCCGGGAGCGATCAGCTCGACCGGG
Organism: uncultured Actinomycetes bacterium; assembly: GCA_963739085.1. Taxonomy (GTDB): domain Bacteria; phylum Actinomycetota; class Thermoleophilia; order Gaiellales; family Gaiellaceae; genus DATFQE01. The sequence goes on from CAVTZA010000016.1 coordinate 174,241, forward strand.
ATCAGCGTCGGGAAGTTCCACGGCGTGATCGCGCCGTAGACGCCGTTCGGCTTGCGGAACGTGAGGATCCGCTTGTTCACATCCTGCGAGGGGATGATCGCGGTCTCCATCCGCTTGACGTCCTCGGCCGCGATCCGGAAGTTCTCGGCGGTCTCCTCGATGTCGGGCAGCGCCTCGGCGGTGTACGGCTTGCCCTGCTCGAGCGAGAGCTCGCGGGCCATCTCCTCCCGCCGCTCGTCGATCGCGTCGGCGATCGCGTGACAGATCCGGGCCCGATCCCAGGCGGACAGCGCGGCCCAGCCGGGCTGCGCCGCTCGGGCGGCCCGGGCCGCGCGGGCGACATCCTCGCGGGACGCGTCCGGCGCGTCCGCCAGCTTTTCGCCGGTGACGGGCGAGACGATCTCGCGCACGGCCTCGCCGGTGGACTCCAGCCAGTCGCCGCCGATGAAGTTCTGGAGTGTGCGAACGGTCGTTGCCACGCGGGCTCCTTTCAGCGAGTCAGCTCCACGTCACCTCGGTGCCGAGGAGCGCGAGGAATGCTTCCGGGTCGGCGACCGCGTCCTCGGGGGCGGCGACCCCGGGCGAGGAGAGGCGGCCCTCGAGCAGCTCGACCGCCGCGCGGGCGGGCGGCTCCGACGTCGAGCGGGCGCTGCCCCCGCGCGTCAGCGAGGTGCCGACGACCGCACGACCGTCGCCGTTTCGGGCCTCGACCACGTGCGCGGAGACCGAGGCGCTCGACTGCGTGTAGGGCTCAGGCTCCTCGCCCTCGGACAGCGCGAGGAGCTTCTCGATCAACCCGGGCGCCAGACAGAGACGGAAGCTCGCCTCGCGCAGGGTCGGGTAGCGGACCGGCAGCGTCGCCAGCTCCGAGTGCAGGGTGTAGATCCCCTCCTTCGGGCCGACCGGATCGGGGAACTCCCGCGTCTTGCGGCCCGAGATGGGCTCGGTCTCGCGCAGGTCGCCGTCCTCGACGACCATCGGCGGGAGGCTCAGCTCGTCGAGGAGCGTCCGCACCGAGTAGGGCGCGGGGAACGGATGACCGTCGGCGGCCGGGTCGCGGGTGGCGGCCCAGATCTCCATCGAGATCGGCTTGCCGCCCAGGCGCTCCGCAGCCACGCGGGCGAGCAGGTTGGTCTTCCCCGGGGCGGAGCCGAGCCCGAGAACGGCGGTTCGACCGGCCGCGCGAAAGTCGTCGTCGAGCTCGAGCTGGCGGCGGGTCATGTGGAAGAGCCCGCCCAGATCGACGTAGTCGGCGCCCGCGGCGAGGGCCCCGCGCATGACCTCGAGGTTGAAGCGGTAGTCGACCGAGTTGACGACGACTCGCGCACCGTCCAACCCGGCGGCAAGGGAGTCGGCATCGGTGACGTCCACGTGCTCGTCGTCCTCGAGGCGGAAGTCGAGCCGGCGGAAGGGGGCGCCCCAGTCCTCCAGGAAGCCGGTCACCGTGCGGCCGATCGTTCCGGCCGCCCCGAGCACGGCGATCACGTCGTCCTCACCGCACGGCGGGCCGCCAGGGCGTCGTGGGCCCGGAGCGCGAGCCAGAGCTCCATGCGTTGGCCCGGGTCGTCCGGGTGCCGCCCGGTCACCTCGCGCAGCCGCTCCATCCGGTAGCGCAGCGTGTGCCGGTGCACGCCGAGGCGCTCGGCCGCCTCGCTCCAGCGGCAGCCCGCGTCGAGCAGGCCGGCCAGCGAATCGAGCAGCCAGGAGTTGTCCGCCGCGGGGCCGAGGACACGGTCGACGAACGCCTCGAGCGGCGCGTCCTCCAGGTTCAGCAGCAGCTCCAGCGAGCCCAGGTCGTGGTAGGAGGCGACGCTGCCCTCCGTGGTCTCGAGCGCGGCGCGCGCCTCCAGCAGGCTGCGTCCGAGCTCGCGGCCGCGAGCCGGGCGGCCGATCCCGACCCGCCAGTCGGCGCCGCTCGCCAGGCGACGGCCGAGCTCGAGCGCCGACTCGTCGTCCTCCGCCCCGACGAGAAACGCGGCCCGGTCGAGCCGCGCCGTCGACACGTACGGCACCGACAGCGTGTCCAACTCGCCGGCGACGCGCAGCCGGACGGCCTCGGCGGTCACCCCGTCCGTCGGAAGGGCGAGCAGCGCGGCGTAGCTCCCGTGCGGGTCGAGCCCGAAGGCGGCCATCCGCCTGGAGGCCTCGCGCTCGTCGAGCCGGTCGTCCTCGAGATCCTCGAGCAGGTCGCCGGCGAGGCGCAGCTCGGCCGCGCTCACCGCCCGCCGGCGCGAGAGCTCGAACGCGAGCGCCGTCTGGCCGTGGTGGAGCACGAGGCGGTCGTACTCGCCGAACGGCCGCCCCTCCCGCGCCGCGCGCAGCGTGGCCCGCTCGCCGTGGGCCACGACCGGCAGCTCGAGCGCGTCGTCGAACGACGCCCGCCTGCCCGAATGGCGCTCACCGACGACCAGCCCGTTCTCGTCGAGGAGCGCGAGGCTGCACTCGAGATGGGTGCAGACGACCGAGAGCAGCGCGTGGATGCCCCGCCCCTCGACGACCGCCTCGGCGAGCCGCTCGTGCACGGCCAGCGCCCGCGTCAAGCGCTCGAGCTGCTCGCTCCCGAGGTGCGTGAACGCCGCCTTCGTGATCGCCACGAAGGGAACCTCGTACGGCACGGTGACGATCGTGAAGCTCAGCCTGTTTCCCTCCGCGACCATCGCCGGCGGCACCTCGGCGAAGCCGAACCCGACTCCGAAGCCGAGCCCCGAGAGGCCCTTGTCGGCGAGGCGGCGCACGTAGGCGCGCTGGCTCGTCTCGAGCTCGCCGACGCCGAGGCCGGTGGTAAGCAGGAACTCCCCACCCTCCAGGAACTGCGTCGGGTCCTCGAGCTCGGAGACGTGCAGCCAGGTGACCTGCTTCCCCAGGCCTTCGGAGCCCGCGGCGACGCTCAGGCTGAGCCCGGAGAAACCGGCGATGTCGCGCACAGTGAGCAAGGTCGTCTAGACGATCGGGCCAAAACTACGGTTCGTAGCGCGAGCTTTGCAATGCCCTACGAGGCCAATCCGGCTTTCGAGCCTTGGACATCGGTGTCCAAGAGGCGCCGAAGACACTGGACGACTCGGCCCTTGCCCGAGGGCACACGCGTTGGTTTAGCTAGGCGCGCGTTGGCGACGACGGAGCGCACCGAGACCGACCGAGTCATCGCGGCCCGCGAACGCTACGTCGCCAGGGGCATCGCGACGCCGAAGCTCGTCGTCGCACGCGCCGAGGGAGCGACCGTCGAGGACGTCGACGGTCGGCGGTACATCGACTTTGCCGGCGGCCTCGGCTGCCAGAACACCGGGCACGGGCTGCCGGCGGCGGTCGCGGCGATGCACGAGCAGATCGACCGCTACCTGCACCAGTGCTTCATGGTCGGCATGTACGAGCCGTACGTCGAGCTCTGCCGCCGCCTGGCCGAGCTGTCGCCGTGCCGCGGCGAGGAGCAGCGGAGCCTGCTCGTCAACTCGGGCGCGGAGGCGGTCGAGAACGCGGTCAAGATCGCCCGCGTCGCGACCGGCCGCCCCGCGGTGGTCGCGTTCGAGAACGCGTTTCACGGGCGGACGCTCCTGACGATGACCCTCACGAGCAAGGTCGCGTACCGCGCTGGGTTCGGGCCGTTCGCGCCCGAGGTCTACCGCGCGCCGGCGCCGTACCCCTACCGCGGCGTCGGGAGCGGGGCCGCGCTCGAGGGACTGGAGCTCGTCTTCAAGCGGGAGGTCTCGCCGAGCGAGGTTGCCTGCGTCGTCCTCGAGCCCGTGCAGGGCGAGGGTGGCTTCATCCCGATGCCCCGCGACTTCGTCGTCGGGCTGCGCGAGCTCTGCGACCGCCACGGGATCCTCTACGTCGACGACGAGGTACAGAGCGGCGTCGGCCGCACCGGGCCGGTGTGGGCGATCGAGTCGTACGGCGTCGAGCCGGACCTGCTGCTCTCGGGCAAGAGCATCGGCGGCGGCCTGCCCCTCGCGGGCGTGACCGGGACGGCCGAGGTGATGGACGCGGTCGACCCCGGCGGGCTTGGTGGGACGTTCGGCGGCAACCCCGTCGCCTGCGCGGCCGGGCTCGCGGTGCTCGACGAGGTCTCGACCCCCGCCTTCCGCGCGCGGGCCGAGCAGGTCGGCCAACGCCTGCGCGGCCGCCTCGACGCGATCGCCGAGCGCATTCCGCAGGTCGGCGAGGTACGTGGGCCGTGGCCCGATGCTGGCGCTGGAGCTCGTACGCGAGCCGGACACGAAGGAGCCCGCCCCCGAGCTCGCGCTGGCGACGACGACCGGCGCACGTGAGCGCGGGCTGATCCTGCTCAGCTGCGGGCTGTACGGGAACGTCGTCCGCATCCTCGTCCCGCTGGTGGCATCGGACGAGGAGCTCGACCGCGGCCTCGATCTCCTGGAGGAGGCGCTTGTCGACGCCTGCAACGGCAGCGGCTAGCTCTCTGGCAGACGAGGCCCGACCGGCCGAGCTCGAGGTCGTCGCCGCCTACAAGTCGTACGGCGAGGTTGCCGCCGTCAACGGCGTCGACCTGCTCGTCCAGGCCGGGGAGTTCTTCACGATGCTCGGGCCGAGCGGCTCGGGCAAGACGACGACCCTGCGGCTGATCGCCGGCTTCGAGCAGCCCGACTCGGGGCGGATCCTGCTCGGCGGCGACGACGTGACGCGCGTGCCGCCGTTCTCGCGCGACGTCAACACCGTGTTCCAGGACTACGCCCTCTTCCCGCACATGACGGTGGCCGAGAACGTCGAGTACGGCCTGCGGGTCAAGAAGGTCCCGAGGCCCGAGCGCCGGCGGAGGGTGGACGAGGCGCTCGAGATGGTGCGGCTCAGCGGCTTCGGCGGCCGCCGACCCGGGCAGCTTTCGGGCGGCCAGCGCCAGCGGGTCGCGCTTGCCCGGGCGATCGTGAACCGCCCGCGCGTGCTGCTGCTCGACGAGCCCCTCGGCGCCCTCGACCTGAAGCTCCGCCAGCAGATGGAGATCGAGCTGAAGAGGATCCAGGAGGAGGTCGGGATCACGTTCGTGTACGTCACTCATGACCAGGAGGAGGCGTTGACGATGAGCGACCGCCTGGCCGTCTTCAACGAGGGCCGCATCGAACAGATCGGCTCGCCGGCCGGCGTCTACGAGCATCCCGAGAACGAGTTCGTCGCCGGCTTCGTCGGCGTATCGAACGTGCTCGAGCGGCCGCTGAACGGGCGGCCGACCCGCTTCACGGTCCGCCCCGAGAAGATCCATCTGCTGGCCGAGGACGCCACGGCCGACCCGGGCGCCCACGTCGAGGACGGCCGGATCCGCGACGTCGTGTACGTCGGGATGATCACGCGCTACGTCGTCGACCTCGACGACGGCGGCGCGCTGATGGTGGTGAGGCAGAACCTGGAGACGTCCTCGAGCGACGTGCTCGAGGCCCGGGACCGCCGCGTACGCCTGGCGTGGCGGCCCGAGCACACCTACGCAATCGATCCGGGGGGAGAAACGGAGGAGGAGACGGATGAATGACGCCCGCAAGAGCTGGCTTCGCCCCGCCGCGCTCGCCGCGCTGCTCGTCGCGCTGGCGTTCGCCGCCGCGAGCTGCGGCGGGGACGACGACGACGGGTCCGGCGGAGGCGGCGAGGCCGCCTCGACGGAGATCGCCGGACTGGGAACGACGCTCGACGAGATCAAGCAGAAGGCCCGCGAGGAGGGTCAGGTCAACCTGATCCAGTGGCCCGGCTACGCCGTGCTGACCAAGGAGTTCAAGCAGCAAACGGGCTGCACCGTCAAGACCAAGGACGGCGCCACCTCCGACGACATGGTCCAGCTGCTCACGTCGGGCCAGTACGACGGCGTCTCCGCGTCGGGCAACGCGAGCGTCCGCCTGATGGAGCGCGGCGACGTCGCACCCGTGAACACGGACCTGATCCCGAACTACGCAGACGTCCAGGAGGGGATCAAGAACCAGGACTACAACTCGAGAGACGACCAGCCGTACGGCGTGCCGCACGGCCGCGGCCCGAACCTGCTCGCCTGGCGGACGGACTCAGTCACGCCTGCACCGGACAGCTGGGGCGCGATCTGGGACACGAACACGCCGTACAAGGGCAAGATCTCGATCTACGACGATTCGATCTTCATCGCCGACGCGGCGCTGTGGCTGAAGGCGACGAAGCCCGACCTCGAGATCGACAACCCGTACCAGCTGAACGACGAGCAGTTCACGGCGGCGGTCGACCTGCTCAAGGGCCTCGCCCCGAACGTCGGCGAGTGGTGGGCCGACTACGCGAAGCAGATCCAGTCGTACGCCAACAAGGACGTCGTCCTGGGGACGACCTGGCCCTACCAGATCAACACGCTGACAGCCGACAAGAAGCCGGTGAAGGGGATCAAGCCGAAGGAAGGGACGACCGGGTGGTCCGACACCTGGATGATCTACTCCAAGGCCCAGCACCCCAACTGCATGTACCTCTGGATGGACCACATGATCTCCCCGGAGGCGCAGGCGGCCGTGGCCGAGGGCTTCGGCGAGGCGCCGGTCAACCTGAAGGCCTGCGCGCTCACGAAGAACAAGAACCACTGTGACCAGTTCCACGCCTCCGACGAGTCGTGGTGGGACGACGTCTACTACTGGACGACCCCCACTGAGGACTGCGGCGGCAAGGGTGGGACCTGCAAGACCCAGGAAGACTGGGTGAACGCCTGGACGGAGATTCGCGGCTAGCGAAGCCACGGGTGTGACCTCGACCCCGTACGCGGAGCCGCCGCCCCGACCGACCGTGGGGCGGCGGCTCTCGACGTTCTTCTACCGGCACTCGTACGTCGGCCTGTTCCTGCTCCTGCTCGTCCCGATCGGCTGGCTGGTCATCGGCTACGGCGGGTCGCTCTTCGTGCTCCTGCTCTCCTCGTTGTGGGACACGAACCCGTTCACGTCCGAGGTCGTGCACGACTACAACCTCGACAACTTCCGCCGGATCCTCGAGGAGGACGTATATCGCGAGGTGGCGTGGCGCACGATCAAGATGGCCGCGCTCGTCACGATCGCCGACGCGGTCCTCGCGTTTCCGATCGCCTACTACATGGCGCGCGTCGCGTCGCCGCGGACGCGCAACCTGCTCGTGGTCGCGGTGCTGATGCCGCTGTGGGCGAGCTACCTGGTCAAGGCATATGCGTGGCGGACGATCCTCTCCGACTCCGGGGCGATCAACTGGGCGCTCGACCCGCTCGGTCTCAGCTTCGACGGGTACTCGAGCGTGGGTCTGTGGCTCGTCTTCACGTACCTGTGGCTGCCGTTCATGGTCCTGCCCGTCTACGCAGGCTTGGAGCGGATTCCGTCCTCGCTGCTCGAGGCGTCCGCGGACCTCGGCGGCCGCTCGCTGCGGACGTTCTTCCGGGTGACGATCCCCCTCGCCTTCCCCGCCGTCGTCGCCGGCTCGATCTTCACGTTCTCACTGACGCTCGGGGACTACATCGCTCCCGACCTGATCACGAGCCAGCAGTTCATCGGGACCGTGATCTACGACCAGCGCGGGACGAACCTGCCGGTCGCGGCGGCGTTCACGCTTGGTACCGATCGCCGTGATGGTCGTCTACCTCGTCGTCGCCAAGCGGCTGAAGGCCTTCGAGGCGCTCTAGTGGTCGAGTCCCGCCTCTCCCGCTTCTTCCTTCGGCTGGGCGCCGGGTTCACGCTCGCCTTCATCTATCTGCCGCTGATCCTGATCGGGTTCTACGCCTTCAACGAGAGCGTCACGCAGAGCTGGCCGATCGAGAACTTGTCGACGAAGTGGTTCTCGGTCGCCTTCCACAACGAGGACGTCCGCGACGCGCTCTGGCTCTCGCTGAAGGCCGGGCTCGGCGCGACCGCGGTCGCTCTCGTCCTGGGAACGCTCGTGTCCCTGGCGCTGTCGCGCTTCCACTTCTTCGGGCGGGACGCGATCTCGCTCGTCGTCATCCTGCCGATCGCACTGCCCGGCATCGTCACCGGGCTGGCGCTCCAGACCACCTACACCACCGTCGGCCTCGACTTCGGGCTGCTGACGATCATCATCGGGCACGCGACGTTCTGCATCGTCGTGGTCTACAACAACGCGGCCGCACGCCTGCGCAGACTCTCGGGCTCCCTCGAGGAGGCGTCCTACGATCTCGGCGCCGATGCCTGGCAGACGTTCCGACTCGTGACGTTCCCCCAGATGCGCACCGCACTGCTCGCCGGCGGCCTGCTCGCCTTCGCGCTGTCCTTCGACGAGGTGGTCGTCACCGTCTTCACCGCCGGCGCGCAGCAGACGCTCCCGATCTGGATCTTCGCCAACCTCTTCCGACCCGGTCAGCAGCCGATCGTGAACGTCGTCGCGCTCTTCGTGATCTTCGTCTCGATCATCCCCGTGTACTTCGCACAGCGCCTCGGGCGCGGCGCTGCGACCGGAGTGGCTGGAGGCGGTCGCTGAGTTGGACACGGTGTCCAAGAATCGAGCCGCGAGTAGGCCGTCCGTTCTGGCTTGTCCCGACCGATTGGCGAGGAGTACGCTCGCCCGACTGACGAACCCGGAGGTTTGCCCATGAGCATCGCGGTTGCGCGCTATCAGAACTTCGTCGGCGGCGAGTGGGTCGACGCCGTCGAAGGCGAGACGGCCGAGATCATCAACCCCGCCACGGGCGAGACGATCGGCGAGGTCCCGCAGGGCTCGCAAGGCGACGTCGACCGGGCGGTCGAAGCGGCCAAGAAGGCCTGGGCCGAGTGGCGCGAGACCACCCCCGCCGAGCGGGCCGAGCTTCTGCTCGGCCTCGCCGACGTGATCGACGAGCACACCGAGGAGCTGGCGCAGATCGAGTCGCAGAACGTTGGCAAGCCGCTCTCGTACGCGCGGGACGAGATGCCGGTCTGCTCCGACAACATCCGCTTCTTCGCCGGCGCCGCCCGGGTGCTCGAGGGCCGCGCGACCGGCGAGTACATGAAGGGCTACACGTCGATGATCCGGCGCGAGCCGCTCGGGGTCGTCGGGCAGGTCGCGCCCTGGAACTACCCGCTGATGATGGCCGTCTGGAAGTTCGCGCCGGCGCTCGCGGCGGGCAACGTCTCCGTGCTGAAGCCCTCGGAGCAGACGCCGCTGTCGACGCTGCGCTTCGCGCAGCTGGCGTCGGAGGTGATCCCACCGGGCGTGCTCAACGTAATCACGGGCGATGGCGAACCCGTGGGAGCTGGAATCGTCAGACATCCCGACGTGCGGCTCGTCTCGCTCACAGGCGACGTCGCGACCGGCAAGGAGGTCGCCCGCGCGGCGTCGGAGACGCTCAAGCGCGTCCACCTCGAGCTCGGCGGCAAGGCGCCCGTCGTGGTGTTCGACGACGCGGATCCCGCCCAGGTCGCCGAGGCGATCAAGATCGGCGGCTACTGGAACTCCGGCCAGGACTGCACGGCCGCCTCGCGCGTCGTGGCCGGGCCGAAGATCTACGACCGGCTGCTCGAGGAGCTCGTGCCGGCGGTGGAGTCGCTCCAGGTGGGCGACCCCGCCGAGGGTGACGAGATCGAGATGGGCCCGGTGATCTCCAAGGCCCAGCAGGACCGCGTGCTCGGCTTCCTCGACCGCGCGAAGGGCGCGAAGGTGCTCACGGGCGGCGAGACGAACGGCGACCGCGGCTTCTTCGTGAAGCCGACCGTGGTGACCGAGGTCGGTCAGACGGACGAGATCGTCCAGCGCGAGGTGTTCGGGCCCGTCGTCACGGTTCAGCGCTTCGCGGACGACGAGCAGGCGCTCGCCTGGGCGAACGACGTCCCCTACGGGCTCGCGGCGTCAGTCTTCACGCGGGACATCTCACGCGCGCTGAACGCGGCGCGCAAGCTCGAGTTCGGCACGGTCTGGATCAACGACCACATCCCGCTGGTTTCGGAAATGCCGCACGGCGGCTACAAGCAGTCGGGGTACGGCAAGGACCTCTCGATGTACTCCCTCGAGGACTACACACAGGTCAAGCATGTGATGGCGAAGCTGGATTGAGCGTCGCGGAGGAGAAGTCCGAGCAGGAGGCTGCTGCGGCCTCGGAGCCGGCGGACGTCCGCCTCGACCGGGTCACGAAGCGCTTCGACGACGTCGTCGCGGTCGACGGGGTCAGCGTCGAGATCCCGCACGGCTCGTTCTTCGCGCTCCTCGGGCCCTCGGGCTGCGGCAAGACGACGACGCTGAGGATGATCGGCGGCTTCGAGGAGCCGGACGCCGGCGCGATCTACCTCGGTGAGCAGCCCGTGACCGGCCTCCCGCCGTACAAGCGGGACGTCAACACCGTCTTCCAGAGCTACGCCCTCTTCCCGCACCTGACGATCTTCGAGAACGTCGCGTTCGGGCTCAGGCGGAAGAACGTCAGCAAGCCGCAGGTCGACGGACGCGTCCGCGAGATCCTGCGCCTCGTCGACCTCGAGGGGGTGGAGCGCCGCAAGCCGCGCCAGCTCTCGGGCGGCCAACAGCAGCGCGTCGCCCTCGCGCGCGCGCTCGTGAACAAGCCCCAGGTGCTGCTGCTGGACGAGCCGCTGGGCGCCCTCGACCTGAAGCTGCGCAAGCAGATGCAGCTCGAGCTCAAGAGCCTCCAGCACGAGATGGGGATCACCTTCGTCCACGTCACGCACGACCAGGAAGAAGCGATGACGATGGCCGACCAGATCGCCGTCATGAACCGCGGCCACATCGAGCAGCTCGGCTCGCCCACCGAGCTGTACGAGAAGCCCAAGACCGCCTTCGTCGCCCGCTTCCTCGGCGCCTCCAACCTGCTGCCGGGGACGGTGGCGGGCGGCGGCGTGATCCGCCTCGACGGCGGCGGCGAGGTGCAGGTGCCGGGCAGCGCCATGCCGTCCGGCACGGAGCGCGTCGCCGTCGGCATCCGCCCGGAAAAGCTCGGCTTCGGCGCCCGTGACGGCGCCAACAGGCTCGCCGGCACCGTGGTCGAGAGCGCGTACGTGGGCGTCGCGACCCAGTACATCGTGGACACGCCCTCCGGCCGTCTGAGCGTCTACGTCCAGAACGCCGAGCCGGGCGCGAGCACGGTCGCCACGGGCCTGCCGGTCGAGCTCAATTTCGCACCCGAAGCCGCCTTCGTCGTCGACTACAGCCAGGAGGATTCCGCATGACCGACGAACTGACCCGCCTCGAGCTGCTGCGGCGAGCGGCGCTGGGCGGGACGCTTGCTCACGCTGCCCGGCATCCTTGCGGCCTGCGGCGGCGGAGGCGACTCCGACGAGGCGTCCGGCGGCGGCACGAGCACCGCGGAGAAGACGCTCGCCGACACGCTGCGCTTCTCGAACTGGACGCTCTACATCGACATTGACCCGAAGACGAAGAAGCCGGGGTCGCTCGAGCAGTTCAAGCAGAAGACCGGGACGACGGTCAAGTACTTCGAGGACATCAACGACAACGCGACGTACTTCGGAAAGATCCAGCGGCCGCTGTCGCAGGGTCAGTCGATCGACCGGGACATCATCGTCCTGACCGACAACTCCCGCTTCCCCGGCCTCCTGATCAACAAGGGCTGGGCCGAGAAGCTCGACAAGAGCGCGATCCCGAACATCAAGAACCTCCAGGACTCGCTTGCAGCACCCCAGCTTCGACCCGAATCGCGAGTACAGCCTGCCGTGGCAGTCGGGGATGACGGGCATCGCCTCGAACCTGAAGCTGACGAAGAAGCCGGTCACCTCGATCGACGAGCTGCTCGAACGATCCGAAGCTGAAGGGCAAGGTCACGCTGCTGACCGAGATGGGCGACGCGATGAGCCTCGTCATGCTGGCCAACGGAGACGACCCGACCAAGGTCGACGACGCCTCCTTCGACCGCGCCTACAAGCGGATCGAGAAGGCCGTCAAGAACGACCAGATCCGCCAGTTCACCGGCAACGACTACACCGGGCCGCTCTCGAAGGGCGACCTCCACGCTGCGATGTCCTGGTCGGGCGACGTCGTCCAGCTCACAGCCGACAACCCGAACCTCGAGTGGCACCTCCCCGAGTCGGGCGGCGACATCTGGACCGACAACATGCTCATCCCGCAGGGCGGGGACGTCCTACACGGCCTCGACCTACATGAACTTCGTCTACGACCCGAAGATCGCCGCGCAGATCGCCGCGTACGTCAACTACGTCTCGCCCGTCAAGGGAGCGAAGGAAGAGCTCGCCAAGATCGACCCGAAGCTGGCGAGCAACCCGCTGATCTTCCCGGACGACGAGACGCTCTCGAACGTGAAGATCTTCGACTCCGAGGCCCTGAGCAACCAGGACTACATCGAGAAGTGGCAGACATTGATCGGCTCTTGAGGGCGGCTTGAGCTTCCTGCACCGCCACCGCTGGCTCACGCCCTACCTGCTGCTGGCGCCGGGGCTGGCGTTTCTCGCGGTCTTCTTCCTATCTCCGCTCGGGTTCCTCGGCTACCAGTCGTTGCAGAGCGGCTCGTTCGACTTCGGCTTCACGTTCTCCTGGGAGTTCTCGAACTACTGGGACGCGATCCAGACCTACGACCAGCACCTGATCCGGTCATTCATCTACGCGGGGATCGCGACGGTGCTGGCCTTCGTGATCAGCTACCCCCTCGTCTACTGGATCGCGTTCCGCGGCGGGCGGTGGAAGAACCTGCTGCTGCTCGTGATCATCGCCCCCTTCTTCGTCACCTACCTGATCCGGACGCTCGCCTGGCAGAGCATCCTGGCCGACAACGGGTTCGTGGTGAACACGCTGCGCGACCTGCACATCCTGGGCGAGAACGGGCGCCTGCTCGCCACTTCGACCGCTGTGGTCGCGGGCATCACCTACAACTTCCTGCCCTTCATGGCCCTGCCCTTGTACGTCTCGCTCGAGCAGATCGACCACCGGCTGATCGAGGCCGCCCAGGATCTGTACGCGAGTAAGGCGAAGGCGTTCCTGCGGGTGACGCTGCCGCTCTCGCTGCCGGGCATCTTCGCCGGCACGCTGCTGACGTTCATCCCGGCGGCGGGCGACTTCATCAACGCGCAGCTGCTGGGGACGCCGAAACAGCACATGATCGGCAACGTAATCCAGTCGAAGTTCTTAGAGCTGATCGACTACCCGAGCCGCGGCGGCCCTGTCGTTCGTGCTCATGGCGGCGATCCTCGTCGGCATCGTCATCTACTCCCGCGCACTCGGGACGGAGAAGCTGACCGGATGACCACGGTCGCGGCCGAATCCGTCCAGGTCCGGCCTCGCCGAAGCGTGCTCGCGTTCGTTCGCCAGCACGTCCTGACGGTCTACGCAATGCTCGCGTTCACCTACCTGCTCCTGCCGATCGCGGTCGTGATCGCGTTCTCGTTCAACAACCCTGCGGGCCGCTTCAACTACACGTGGCAGGGCTTCACGCTCGACAACTGGAAGAACTGGAATGCCGTCCCCGGCCTCGTCGGACGCCATGACGCTGTCGCTCGAGATCGCCGCCATCGCCGCGCTCGTTCGCGACCGCGCTCGGAACGCTCATCGCGCTGGCGCTCGTCCGCTACGGCTTCCGCGGCCGGGGCGCGACGAACCTCCTGGTCTTCCTCCCCATGGCGACGCCCGAGATCGTGCTGGGCGCGTCGCTGCTGGCGCTGTTCCTGACGATGAACGTCGGCGACCGGCTTCGGGACGATCGCGATCGCGCACATCATGTTCTGCGTCAGCTACGTGGTCGTGACCGTCAAGGCGCGCCTTGTCGGCTTCGACCGGCATCTCGAGGAGGCCGCGCTCGACCTGGGCGCGAACGAGTGGACGACGTTCCGCAAGGTGACGCTGCCGCTGATCGCCCCGGCGATCCTGGCCGGCGCGCTCCTGTCCTTCGCCCTCTCCGTCGACGACTTCGTCATCACCTACTTCAACTCCGGTTCCGAGGTGACGTTCCCGCTGTTCGTCTGGGGCGCCGCGCGCGTGGGCGCCCCGCCGCAGGTGAACGTGATCGCGACGGCGATCTTCGTCGTCGCCCTCGGCGCGATGCTCGCGAACATCCTGATCCAGAACCGCCGCTCGAAGGGAGCCGCCGCATGACCACGCCCGAGATCGCCCCGTCCGTCCGCGAGTGGCAGCGCCTGGCGCGCGACCACCTGTGGCTGCACTTCACGCGGATGGGCGAGTACGTGGACGGCGGCCCGCCGATCATCGTGCGCGGCGACGGGTGCTACCTCGAGGACGCCGAGGGCCGGCGCTACCTCGACGCGCTCGCCGGGCTCTTCGCGGTGCAGATCGGCTACTCGTTCGGGGACGAGATCGGCGAGGCGGCCGCCGCGCAGATGCGCGAGCTGCCCTTCTACACCAACTGGTCGTACGCGCACCCGCGCGCGATCGAGCTCGCCGCCGAGGTGGCCTCGCTCGCGCCGGGAGACCTGAACCGCGTCTTCTTCGTCTCGGGCGGGTCGGAGGCGGTCGAGTCGGCCTGGAAGCTCGCACGCCAGTACCACGCTGCCCGCGGCGAGCGGCGCTGGAAGGTGATCTCGCGCAACGTCGCCTACCACGGGACGACGATGGGCGCCCTCTCGATCAACGGGATTCCGTCGCTGCGCGCGCCCTACGAGCCGCTCGTCCCGGACGTCCTGCACGTGCGGAACACGAACCGCTACCACCGCCCGCCGGCGGAGACGGAGGAGGAGTTCACGGGGTTCCTGCTCGACGACCTCGAGCACACGATCGATGCCGCCGGGCCCGAGACGGTCGCGATGGTGATCATGGAGCCGGTCCAGAACGCCGGCGGTGCCTTCACCCCGCCGGCCGGCTACTTCGAGGGCGTGCGCGCGCTCTGCGACGAGCACGGGATCCTGCTCTGCGCGGACGAGGTGATCACCGGTTTCGGCCGCATCGGCGAGTGGTTCGGCTCGGCCCGGTACGACATCCGGCCCGACCTCGTCACGTGCGCGAAGGGCCTGTCCTCGGCGTACGCGTCGATCGGCGCCGTTGTCGCCCGGGACGCGGTCATGGAGCCGTTCCTCCAGGGCTCGTCGAGCTTCTCGCACGGGATCACCTTCGGCGGGCACCCCGTCCAGGCGGCGATCGCGCTGAAGAACCTCGAGATCATGAAGCGCGAGGCAATCGTCGAGCACGTTCGCGAGCACGAGGGGCAGTTCCGCGCGACGCTCGGGCAGCTGCTCGACCTGCCGATCGTGGGCGACCTCCGCGGCGCCGGCTTCTTCTACGCCCTCGAGCTCGTGAAGGACAAGGAGACGAGGGAGACGTTCACCGACGAGGAGTCCGAGACGTTGCTCCGTGCGTTCCTCTCGCCCCGCCTGTTCGAGCGGGGCCTGATCTGCCGTGCCGACGATCGCGGCGATCCCGTCGTACAGATCTCGCCGCCGCTGATCGCCGGGCCGGCCGAGTTCGACGAGATCGCGGGCATCCTCGGCGACGTGCTCGGCGAAGCCTGGAGCAGGCTCGAGCGCATCCCCGGTCGCCCGGCCGCGACCGGCGAGGCTCCCACCCGCCCCGGCGCTTGATCTCCCCGACGCCGGCCGTCTGGGCGGCGCTGGCGCTGCTCGGATGGTCGATCGTCGCCATCGTGGCCGACTCCGACGCCGCGCCGCCGGTCAGCGTGCTGATCGTGGTCGCGCTCGCCGGCGGTCTCAGCGCGGCGAAGAACCGGCGGATGCGCACGACCGGCCGGCTTCTGCTCGCGTTGCTCGCGTTCGTCTACGTGATCGCGGCCGTTGCGGCCGACTGGGATGCCGTAACGATCGTTGGGTGTGTCATCGCCGCCGTGGCAGGTTTGCTTGCCATTGCCGAGCTCGTGGCCGGGTCCGGCTAGCCGCCGGGACGGGAGCGCAGGACCTCGGGACCGGTGGGCCGCGGGTCTCCGTCGCCCGGCTCCGCCGTCACGCTCAGGACGGGGTACTTCGCCGGATCGACCGCCGCGGCGAAGCGCACGTGCGAGCGCCCGTCCTCGTCCGGGTGGAAGGTGCCGGCGGAGATTCGGTTCGGCCTCGCGGGCGTGTCGCCCGGCCCGACGAACCACAGCTCGTAGTAGTCGCCCTTGGGCAGGATCGCGAGATCCTCGCTGTCGAAGCGGATCACGCGGCCGATCCCCGTCTTCCGTACCTCGACCGACGCACGCTCTGTTCCGCCCGCCGGCGCGGACAGCGCCGTCTCGAGCTCGACGGTGCCGGCTCCGCCGCTGAAGCGCGTCACACCCACGAATGCGAGCGCCGCCACCGCGGCGACCGCCGCTACCGCGAGCAGACGCGGGCGCCTCGACCACACGGGCGGGCGCGCGACCGGCACCAGGTCGATCCCGGCTGCCTCCCGCTCGATCGCCGCGAAGGTGCGGCCCTCGAGCCCGTCGGGCACGACGAACGGCGACGCCGCCCGCGCCCCGAGCAGGGCCGGCGCGCGCAGCTCCGCGAGCTCCGAGCCACAGGCCGCGCACGTCTCGAGATGACGCTCGAAGCGCTCACGTTCCACGGGGACGAGGGCGCCGAGGAGGTAGGCGGCCAGGTCGTGATGGGGCGTCGGCTGCTCAGTCAAGGAGGTCACGCTCCTCGAGCCGTTCCTTCAGGGCGCGCAGGGCATGGTAGGTGCGGGTCTTGACCGTGCCCAGCGGAATCTCGAGCCGTTCGGCGATCTGCTGCTGCGTGAGGTCGGCCCGGTAGTAGAGCTCGAGCACCTCACGGTGCTTCGGATTCAGCTCGTCCAGCGCATCCCGTAGCTCGAGCGAGACGAGGAGCGCGTCGAACGCGTCGTCGTCGACGGCCTGCTCCGGCCCGGTCGCAATCGAGAGCCCGCGCCGCCGCCGCCATAGATCCACGGCCGTTCTCCGTGCGATCGTGAAGACGAACGCCCTCACGGTGCCCCGCCCGGGGTCGAACCGCGAGGCGGAGCGCCAGAGGCGCACGAAGGTCTCCTGCACGAGGTCTTCGGCCAGGCCGCCGTCGCGGAGCAGGTGGAGGCCGAGCCCGTACACCCGCTTTGCGTAGCGCCGGTAGAGCTCGACCAGCGGCTCGTCCCGATCGCCGGCGGCGACGAGCGCCATGAGCCCGGCCTCCTCGGCGGCGACCCGTTCGGCGGCGACTGTCGAGATCCAATGCATCGCGGCGGCTCTGATTCGCCGCATGCGCCGAGTCGGTTCGGGCGCACGGTGGGGCGGGTCTCGCCGCAAGCGACCCGCCCCGTGCTCGAGCGGGCTCTACCGATCCTGGTCCTGCACGGCCGCCAGGCCGGTGATCGTGCGAGAGCCGTCGCCGATGCGACCGATCGACCTCGTCTTCCCGGTGCTCAGGTCGAGGCGATAGAGGCGGGCGCGGAAGCCACCCTGCTCGGTGCCGGCGACCCAGCCGACGTTGTTCGCGCCGGCGATGTCGAAGCCGACGTTGCTCCGCAGGCGGAGCCCGGTGGACAGCGGCATGATCAGCGTTCCGGCATTGGCCGGCCGCTGGATCCACAGCCGATCCGCCTGACCGCTGACGTCGTAGGCGTAGAGCTCGGTCGCTGCCGGTCGAGTTGCGAACGCGGTGAACGACGAGTTCGTGTAGGCGGACCCGACGATCTGCACGTCCGCCGGCGTCAGCGTCGTGTCGACCGCCAGCAGGGTGCCGTCATCCGGGTTGAGCCGGATGTTCTCGCGCGCGTCGCTCGTGACCCGGATCTTGTCGACCGTCGGGTTGAAGTCGAACCCGTTGTTCGCGCCGGTCAGGATCGACGGGCTCAGGTCGAAGCTCTTCCCTTCCGGCACCGCGATCGCGGTCTGCGGGTTGAGCCGGTAGACGACCTTGTCGCTGCCGAGCGCGTAGAGGTCGCCGGAAGCGGGCCGGAAGTCGATGCCCTTGATCGAGACCCCTGCCGGCAGGCCGGTGATCTGTCGGGCGCGCAAGCGGCCGGGGTTGTCGGAGCTGAACCGGAGCAGGCTGTTGCCGGTGTCGGTCGCGTAGAAGACGCGGCTGTTGCCAGGCCGCCAGTCGTCGCGGTCGTTACCGCGCTTGCCCTGGTCGGCGAACGCCGCGAGCGGTGCGGTGAGTGCGAGCAGCGCGACGAGCAGGACGCCGCGCCGCAGTGAACGTGAGAGATGCATCTGACCCTCCAGGTCGTGGAACGTGTTGGGAGGGTCTTCGCGCGGGCCCGCGCAGAAGGTTCAAATCCTAGGTTCCCCATAGCGAGGCTGTTCGGGCCAGGCTGGGCCAGGTGAGTTCAGCAGGGGCCACGATCCCTCTCCAGCACGGGATTACGCGAGGTTCCAGCACGGGCAAGTGCTCGATCGCGCGGCCTCGGAGACGGGTCGTTTCAGCGCCGCTGTGCCACGAATCTCGCCACCGCCGGGTCCCGGCACGCGACTGCGGCACGGCCTCGCAGCGCGGTCAGGCTCGCTCGTCGACGGGGCTACTCACCGCTGCCGCACGATGCCCTGTCGACGCCTGGTGGCCGACTCTAGGCGTGGATCATCTCGTGGACAGGAAACTCCTTGATGTCGGGTGGCCCCTGCGGTTGGATTCCCGCGGCCGTCATTCCTTCCACGATCCGCCCTGAGAAGGCGTCGAAGTCGTCGCGGGACTCCCAGAAGTCGATGATTCCCCAGCCAGCATCGATCGGCCCAGATGCGTGGAAGAGGAGCCCTTTCGGCGGTGTGCGATCGGGGTTGGCGTGATCGTGAGCCTGGTCGAACTGCTCCTGGGTGACCCCTGGGAGCTTGACGCGGATGCCGATAGCCATCCTCAGCCTCTCTTTCGGTAGGGAGCCCGATGCTACGCCTCCGGCTGCCGCACGGCGACGTGCGCCAGAGACTCCGGCTACCGCAACGGCTTGAGGTCTCGCGTGTCGACCTCCTCCGCGTGTCCTTCGTCGTCGGTCACCTCGTAGACCGGCGCGACGGTGGTGCTCCGTCCTCCCACGTCGTTGTCGGACCGCGCGTCGTTCGTCCCGGCGCGCGAAGCAATCTCGACCTCCGTCCCTTCGCTGATGTCGCCCGCGTCGCGCAATAGCTTCGCCTTCATCAGGGCCTCCCGGCTCTCGTTTCGTTTCGTGTCGCCTACCCGCGACTGCCCGGTTCAACCGCGGAGTAGTCACTGTGGCCACGATCTGAGCCACGACCCGCCCGTTTGCAGAGGTTCGTTCCTATCTCCCCCAGCCGTCGTGCGGCTCGACGCGTCCCGGCTGGAGGTGCCAGTACTCGCGCAGCTCCGAGCAGCGGCCGTCCGGAGCGAAGCGGAGGAGCAGGCAGCCGGGCAGCGTGACCTCGCCGTCATCGGCGTCGACCATCGTCGTCCACCACTCGACGGCCACCCGGTCACCGTCGACGAACGGCCTGCCCATGCGCACGCGCACCTCCTGCTGCGTCCCGGCCCCACGACGCCAGTAGGCCCGGATCTCGGCCTCGCCGCGGTACGGCTCGCGGAACGGCGCGGAGCGGTAGACGGCGTCTGCGGTGAAGAGCGCCGCGATCGCGTCCTCGTCGGCGTCCTCCCACGCGCGCCCGTACCGCTGGGCCCATTCCTCGACGGTCACCGGCGCATCCTACGAACGCGATACGGTCCTCTCGATGCGTGTCGTGTTGATCGTCGTCGGCGTCCTGACCGCGCTGATCGCGCTCGCGCTCGTCGTGGCCGGTGGGACGCTCGGCTGGGCGTACTTCGCGAACCGGGACGACGGGTACTTCATGACCCGTCACGAGGAGGTCGCGACGCCGACGTACGCGCTCGTCTCCGACAACCTCGACATCGACGACAGCACGCCGAACTTCCTCCTCGACCGGGTCGGCAATGTCCGGATCTCCGTCGAGCCCAACGGCCGGGACGCGTTCGTCGGGATCGCGCGGACCGCCGACGTCGACGGCTACCTCGGCACGGTCGCCCACGACCGACTCGTCGACTTCGACTTCGATCCGTTCTCGTGGACGAGCGAGCGGGTGCCCGCAACGGGAGCGCCGCCCGGACCTCCTTCCGGCCAAGACTTCTGGGCGGCCTCGAGCTCCGGCGCCACGCCCTTCAACGTGGACTGGGACGTCGAGTCGGGCGACTGGGTCGCGGTCGCGATGAACGACAACGCGTCCCGCGGGGTGAACGTCTCGGTGGCGGTCGGGGCGAAGGCGCCGATCCTGCTGCCGCTCGCCATCGGGATGATCGTCGTCGGACTGCTGCTCGGCGTGGCGGCGTTCTTCATCTTCCGGCTGAGCGGCCGTCGGGCGCCGCCGGCCCCGGCCGCGACGCCCTAGCCGAGCCCGACGCGCAGCACGCCGCCCGCGGCACGCCCGAGGTCGGCGACGATCTCCTCCGCCGCACGTTCGCCGGTCTCGACGGCGCCGTTGAGGTAGCCCTGGGCGTCGACGGAGGTGTGCTCGCCCGCGAAGTGGCAGTTTCCCTCCGGCTCTCGCTCGACACCGGCGAAGCGCGTGTACTGACCGACCTTCCAGTAGGAGTAGGAGCCTTTCGTCCACGGATAGGCGGGCCAGAAGTCGCGTACGGCCGTACCGTTCCACTGCTCGGATACTCCCGGCAGCACGGGCTCGATCTGCGCGAGGAATTGCCTCGTGCGCTGCGCCACCGAGCCGGAGCCGAAGCCCGCTCCGATCGTCCCGCCGGTGTAGTCGACGAGGATGCCCGATCGACCGGGCTGGGCACGGGACACCTCCCAGCTGCTCTGGTAACCCCGATCGGAATACGACTCTCCGTTGAAGCCCCGAGCGACCCAGGGGCGATCCTCGAACTGGACGTGGAGCTTCGCGTTGGTCCCCATCCCGAGCTCCTCGATCGCGACCGCCTTGCGCTGCTTGAAGCCCGCCCTGGAGTAGTCGACGGAAGACCCGAGGATCGAGAACGGTAGGGCGAGCACGACCTTGTCGGCGACCACAGTCACGGTCTTCGGCCCCTGGTCGAACGTGAGGCTGAACGTACCGTCGGACCGCCGCTCGACGGCGACGAGCTCTGAGCCGAGCGTGATCTGCCCCGGCAGCTGCTGCGCCAACCGGGTCGCGATCTGGTCGTTTCCGCCGCGGACGTGGAACCGCTCGTCCGAGTCGCCGAACAGCTCGAGCGTCGTCTGCTTCGTGAAGCCGATCAGGTAGAGGAAGTTGAGCGTGCTCTGCTGGGTCGTCTCCGCGCCGTACTCGATGTTGTAGGCGACGTCGAGGAACCGGTAGAGATCCGAGCTGCGGCCGCCGGGGATCGTGCGGTCGAGGTACTCGGCGATCGACAGCTGATCGAGCTCCCGCCCGCGCGGCGTCGAGCTGTTGTACGTCGTCGGGTATCCAGCCGCCTTGGTGTCGTCGCGCCATGTTCGCCACGGCTCCTGGATGTCCGCGGTCGCCTGGGCGAGCGTGTAGCGGTGGCCGGCGAAGTACGACGTGAGCTCGGTCCCCGCGGCCTCTGCGGCGTTGACGTCGTCGAGCTCCAGGTCGAGCTCACCGGCGAGCCTTCGGATCTCACGATGAGCGGTGTCGATGAACTCTCCACCGCGCTCGCCGAGCTGGCCGTCGGCGAAGACCCCTCGAATCGTCCAGCAGCGGCCGCCGACCCGGTCGGAGGCCTCGTGTACGGCCGCGCTGTAGCCCGCTTGCCGCAGACGATAGGCACAGGTCAGCCCGGCCAGACCCGCTCCGACCACGACGATCCGCGGCCCGGTCGCTGCCCTCGCCGTTGGCGCGAGGCGCCCGAGAACGCCTCCTCCGGCAACGGCAACACCCAGCGCGCCCGCGCCCCGGAGGAACTCCCTCCGTGTCGAGCGTCGCTCGGCCCGGCGCTCGAGCACGGCCTCCAGCGGAAGCCCGCCGCTCGACGCCGCGTCCAACTCGTGGACCGTCTGAGCAACCCAGCGTGCCAGAGGCGTTCGCGCCAAAGTCCTCCTCCCCGCTTTCCCGGGAGAGCATCCATCGCGGGCGCCGAAAACACAAGCCGGCGCGCCCTCGAGCCTTGCGCGATGCTTCACGCATGCCCGAGGTCGGCCAGACCGCCCGCCGTACGCGTCGCGTGCAGGCCAACGACATCGAGCTCTTCACCGAGCTCACCGGCGACCGCAACCCGCTCCACTACGACGCCGAGGCGGCCGGCCGCTCCCGGTTCGGCGGCCTGATCGTCCAGGGCGGCGTCACGAGCGGGCTCCTGAACGCGGTCGTCGCCGAGGACCTCCCCGGCCCGGGCAGCGTCTTCCTGCACGTGGACTGGAGCTTCAAGGCGCCGGTCCGGCCCGGCGACGAGATCACGGCCGAGGTGGAGGTGCTCGAGGCGCGCGAGGACAAGCCGATCACGCGCCTGCGGACGACGATCACGGATCAGGCGGGAACCGTCGTGCTCGACGGGACCGCGCTCGTGTGGACCGAGCCGCTCTAAGAGCACTGGCGCTGCTCGCGGCGGCGCTCGTGCTCGCGATGACGACCTGGTTCTCGGCGACGGCGGTCGTTCCGCAGCTCCGCGACGAATGGTCGCTCGGGGACAACGAGGCGGCCTGGCTGACGATCGCGGTGCAGCTCGGCTTCGTCGCCGGCGCGCTGCTCTCGGCGGCGCTGACGCTGCCCGACGTCGTCTCGCCACGGCTCGTCCTGCTGGTCGGCGCGCTCGGCGCGGCGACGGCCAACCTCCTGCTCGCGGCCGCGAACGGGCCGGAGGCGGCGATCCCGCTGCGGGCCTTGACCGGCTTCTTCCTCGCGGGCGTCTACCCGCCGGCGCTGAAGCTGATGGCCACGTGGTTCCGCACCGGCCGCGGCACCGCGCTCGGCATCCTCGTCGGAGCGCTGACGCTCGGCTCGGCGCTCCCGTATCTGGTGAACGGCCTGGGCGGGCTCGACTGGAAGCTCGTGGTGTACGCCACCTCGCTGCTCACGGCGGCCGGCGGTCTCGTCGCGTGGGTCGGCGTGCGCGAGGGCCCCTACCGCTTCCCGCCGGCCGTCTTCAACCCGCGGCAGGCGCCGCTCGTGCTGAGGAACAGGGGCGTTCGGCTCGCCAGCCTCGGCTACTTCGGCCACATGTGGGAGCTGTACGCGATGTGGGCCTGGTTCCTCGTGTTCTTCTCGGCGGAGGTCTCCGGGAGCCGGGCCGCGGCCTTCGCCACCTTCGCCGTCATCGGAGCCGGCGCCGTGGGCTGCTGGGTCGGCGGGCTGCTCGGAGACAGCTGGGGCCGGACGTCCACGACCGCCGCCGCGATGGCGATCTCCGGCGTCTGCTCGGTGCTGATCGGGCTCGTCGCCGGCGGGCCGGGCGTCGTCGTGCTGATCCTCGGCCTGATCTGGGGCTTCACGGTCGTCGCCGACTCGGCCCAGTTCTCGACGATGGTGACCGAGCTCGCCGACCAGGCCTACGTCGGCACGGCCCTGACGCTCCAGCTCGCGATCGGCTTCACCCTCACCGTGGCGACGATCTGGCTGATCCCCGTGCTCGAAGACGACGTCGGCTGGCGCTGGGCGTTCGCCTTCCTCGCCCCGGGGCCGATCCTGGGCGTGCTCGCGATGCTGCGCCTGCGGGCGAGCCCGGAGGCCGCGGAGATCGCCGGCGGGCGCGGCTGAGCTCTTAGACCGTTCTCACCCGTGGTGCGTAGGGTGCCCCGCATGACCGACCGGCTGACCCGCCGCAGCCACGCTCGCCAAGGGCGCCGGCTTCCTCGCCGCGGCGCTCGGCCTCGGCGCGTGGCGGCTCGACCTCGCGCGCGGATCCGACGCCGTCGCCTGCGTGCTCACCCCGGAGCAGACGGAGGGCCCCTTCTACATCGACGCCGCGAAGCTGCGCCGCGACATCCGGGCAGGGCGGCCCGGTAGGCCCATGACGCTGAGGCTGACGGTGGTCGACGCCGCGACCTGCCGACCGATCAAGGGCGCAACAGTTGACGTCTGGCACTGCGACGCGGGCGGCGCCTATTCGGGCTTCGACGACTCCGCCGGAAAGTCGTTCCTACGCGGCATCCAGCGGACCGATGCCAAGGGAGTCGCCGCGTTCCGGACGATCTACCCCGGGTGGTATCCGGGCCGGGCGGTGCACATCCACGTCAAGGTGCACGTGGCCGGCGACGTCGTCCACACCGGCCAGCTGTATTTCCCGGACCGCGTCACCGACGTCGTCCACCGGAGCAAGCCGTACAACGCGCGCGGCCCGAGGACGACGCGGAACGCGGGCGACGGCGTCTACCGCAACGGCGGGAGCCGCTCGCTCCTCCGCCTGCGCAAGAACGCCGAGGGCGCCTACCTCGGCACGCTGACGATGGGCGTCAGGACCTAGTCCGTCACCCGTCGTCGGCGATCGCCAGCAGCTTCGTCACCGTGTTCCAGTTGCGGGCGGTCGCGACGACGCCGAGGTCCTTGGCGGACAGCACCTTCGCGAGCCTCGACTTGTTCATGCCGCTGGGGTGCCAGGCGTAGATCTCGCGCCCGCGAACGGCGACCTGCTCGGGCGCGAAGTCCTCGCCCTCCAGGTCGCGCACGACCTTGGCGGCGGGCTTCGCGGCGAGGAAGGTGACCTGGTACCACGACGGCTTGTCGACGGCGTCGCCGAACGGGTCGGCCTCGATCGCCTTCGCGAGCTCATCGCGGGTGCGGACGACGACCTTGACGTCCATCCCGAGCACTCGCTCGATCTCCTGCTCGAGCTTGCGCGCGACGCTGTTCGGGGACTCCTTCGCGGTGAGGACGACGTTGCCGCTCTGCAGGAGGGTGCGCACGTCCTCGTAGCCGAGGCCGTTGACCACTTCGCGCAGGTCCGCCATCGACACACGCCGGTTCTTGGCGAGGTTGATGCCGCGGAGCAGCGCGATCTGTCTCGTCTGCGCAGCCATGACTGAGTGCTTAATCCTGACGAGTGCTCAGGCGCTGGTGACGGCCGCGTTGACTGGGACGAGGCAGTCGACTTCGCCTTCGCGTCGATAGAACTCGATGAGCGGACGTGTGGGGTCGTGGTCAGCGTGCTCGAACAGCTCGTCGAACGCCGCCGCGATCTGGCCGTAGACACCGGGAGCGTCACCGATGAGCCTGAGCCGAAGGTAGCGCCCGCCTGGGATCGTCGTCTCGTCGAGACCGAGCGGGTTCTCTCTGTCGCGGGGCAGACGCTCGGTGCTGAGCCGATACGTGCCGGCTCGATTGTCGATCAGGCCCATCATCCGACGCCCGTGCAGTGAGTCGAACCCCGACTCAAAGGCGGGCCACGCTTCCTGGATCGCGGCAAGCTCCAGTGGCACTTCCCTGCTGAGGGCTGCGGTGTCCTGGCGCGTGACGTCCGCGATCCTTCCCAATCTCCCCGTTATGGCAGCCACCGGCTTAGCGTAAGGGAATCGACCCTTGAACCAGCCGATCGTTTCGGCGACTACAGAGTCGCGATTCCCCCCGTTGCTCGACTGTCACTGACTGTGCCCTTATGTCACGTTGCATACTGCGGGCGCCCGTTGGGCCGGTAGACCTGAATCGTTACGCCCTTCGAGTCGGCTCGCGAGTCGAGCAGGTCAAGCGCAATGTCCGGGCCGGCGTCGGGAAACAGCCGCGCGCCCTGGCCGACGACCACGGGGACGACGAGCAGGGTGATCTCGTCGACGAGGTCGTTTTCGAGCAGCCAGCGGACCAGGGCACCGCTGCCGTGCACCTGCAGCTCACCCGCCGGCTTGGCTTTCAGCTCGCCGATGGCAGCCGCGAGGTCACCGGACAGCGGTCGTATTCGCCCATTGCGGGCCTCGTCTGACGCGCCTGGTTCGACGCTGACATCACTCCATCGACGGTGACTTGCGTCATGGCGGTCAGTTTCATTCGGTTCGCCCTCTCTCGCGTGGTGGTCTTTCTCGTTATGACCGCACCGAGGCGCGCGAAGCTCATCGGTCGAGCGTGGCTCCGTGCTGCATGGCCTGCAACGTGGATGAGCTCGTCGTCGGTTCGTTAGGGTCGGATGACCTTCCACTCTGCGACCGAGAGGAGTTCGGCATGGCGTCCATTTCGGAGCGGGAGAGCAGAGAGGTCGAGGCGGCAAACGCCTCCGGCAGCCACTCCGGTCGTCTTCATCCACGGCCTCTGGCTGCTGCCGAGCAGCTGGGCCAACTGGGCGGACTTCTTCAAGCAGGCCGGTTACGCGCCGCTGACGCCGGACTGGCCAGACGATCCGGAAACGGTTGAAGAGGCGCGGGCGAACCCGGACGTCCTCGCCAAGAAGACGCTGAAGCAGGTCGCCGACCACACGGCCGACGTGATCGGCAAGCTCGAGAAGAAGCCCGCCGTGATGGGGCACTCGACCGGGGGCTTGCTCGCGCAGATGCTCGCGGGCCAGGGCCTCTCCGCGGCCACGGTGGCGATCGACCCCGGAGTCTTCCGCGGCGTTCTCCCTCTGCCGGGCTCGGTGCTCAAGGGGGTAGGCCCGTTCCTGATCAACCCGCGCACGCGCGGGCGCGCGATCACGCTCACGTTCGACCAGTTCAAATACGGCTGGACGAACGCCCTCGCCGATGAGGACGAGGCGAAGCGCCTTTACGACACCTACCACGTGGCCGGGTCGGGGATCGCCCTGGTCCAGATGGGCAACGCCAACCTCAATCCCTGGACCGAGTCGAAGGTCGACACGAAGAACCCCGATCGAGGCCCGCTGCTGATCCTCGACGGGGAGAAGGACCACACGGTTCCCTGGGCGATCGCCAACGCCGCCTACAAGCGGCAGAAGCGCAACCCGAGCGTCACCGAGATCAAGAAGATGCCCAACCGCGGCCACTCGCTGACCATCGACCACGGCTGGCAGGAGGTCGCGCAGACCGCGCTCGACTTCGTCAAGCGGTTCGTCCCGGCCAAGCCGAGCTAGCCGGCCTCGATCTGCCGGCAGGCGAGCGCCGCTTCAGGCTTTCGGGTCGCGGCGCCCGACGGCGTCGTGCCTCCAGAACGCCTCTGCGTACACCAGCGTGCCCGTCATCCAGGACTCATAGGTCGGGAGTCGGAGCACTTGGAACGCTGCGTCCGGGATTCGCAACGACGGCTTCCTGAATCCATGGGCTGCGCCTGGCTCGAACCCGAAGCGCGAGTAATACCCCGGTGCCCCTTCCAAGAAGACGAGCGGTACATTGCGTTCGCTCAGCAGCTCGAGGCCGCGGCGGATCAGCGCCGTTCCGACCCCCTGGTTCTGACGCGCCGGCACGACCCCGATCGGGCTCAGCACCTGCACCGAGAGCAAGCGCTTCGGCGCGTCGAGCAGGCTCGGGCTGAACATCACGTGTCCGACAATCTGGTCTCGTTCTGCCGCGACGAGGGAAAGCCCTTCGCCTCGCCTTACAGCGTCGCGCAGCTCGTCGACGAGGTTTGCAACAACCGGGACGTGATCTTCTCCGAACGCCGCGACATGTAGCGCCCGCACGGCCGACCGATCTCTGATCGCTTCAGGGCGCACCTCCACTCGCGCGAGCCTAGTCGCGGGAAGGGTGCGGCGCGCGGTCGTGCTCTGGTGACTGTGAGACTCGGCTCGGCGGCGGCTGACGCGTATGGTTGCGGGCGAAGTCACGGGCAAGGAGTCGGGATGCAGGGACCGTTGATCTTCATCGCAACGAATCGCCTGAAGCCTGGGCGACTTGACAGCGAGCGAGCGCGTGTGCCGGGCCTCGTCGAGTTCCTCGAGGCCAACGAGCCACGCTTGATCGCGTTCAACGAGTACGTGAACGAAGCCGGCGATGAGGTCTCGGTTGTCCAGGTTCACCCGGACGCAGCCTCGATGGAGGCGCACATTGCGATTGTTGCCGAGAGAGCACGAGCAGCCTACGCCGAGACGCTCGACGCGACGGTCAGGATCCAAGTCTTCGGGCAACCGAGCGAGGAGATGCTCGCGGCTCTGAAACGGCAGGCAGGCGAGGGCGTCGAGATCGCCCTTCACACCGAGCACCTCGGCGGCTTCACTCGCGTCTCCAACCAGGACTAGCGGCGGCCAATAACCACGGCAATGCCGCGCTGAAAACGCTCGCCCAGCCGAGCTTCGCCTTCTTGGTTCCGGCTTCAGCAGAGGCGGTCAGGAGGAGGACAGCGCGTACGTTGCGGCCTCGCCGAGGCTCATTGCCGTTCCTGCTGACCAGGCTCGCTCCCAGGTCTCCGGGTCGCAGGCAGCCTTCGCGCGCTCGATGTCCGCTCGGTGGAGTTCGGCGAAGACGGCCTCTTCGGGTCCGAGGAGCGACTGATGGAGCTCCGCCACGGCGGCAAGGCGAGCTGCCCGCGTCGGGTCTCCTCTCGCGGCGGCGGTGCCGGCCAGGCAGAGGATCTCCGCAACCACCAAGGGCTTCATGCCGAGCTCCCGCGCGAGGCGCAGACTTTCTCGCGCGTGCGCGTCCGCCTCCTCCCAACGGCGCTCCCGGTAGGCGACCGACGCGAGGCCGCCGTGTGCGATCGAGATATGCCGTTTGTCGCCGATCGCGGTGGCGATCTCGGCCGCCTCCGCCCACATGGCGGCCGCCCGAGCGATGTCGCCCTTCAGGAGCGCCATTTCTGCGACGTTGGACAGCGACAGCGCGATTCGCGACACATCTCCGATCCGGCGACGCAGTGCCAGGCTCTCTTCGTAGTAGGCGGTCGCCTGCTCGTTCTCTCCGAGCGCAATTGTCGGCCCGCCGAGGTTGTTCAGCGCGACCGCGAGCACGTAGTCGTCTGACGCCTCGCGGGCGAGAGCGACCGCCTCCTCGCCCGCGGCCACTGCCGCGCGTGCATCGCTGAAGGTCAGGACACCGCAGACGTGAGCGGCCGCGATCGCCGCTGCCGAGGTGGCTCCAACCCGCTTCGCGTCGGAGAGGCTTGCCTCGAGCAGGCTGATCGCCTCGTCGCGGTCTCCCTGCTCGTTGGCGAGATAGCCGGCGCCGTCGAGCACCTTTGCGCGTGACTCCGAGGGCTCGTCCGGGCATGCGTCGAGCGCTCGCCGGAGCCAGCGGCGAGCCTCGCTGACGTGACCGTGCATGTACCAGAACAGCCACAGGGTGCCCGCGAGTCTCGCCGCGAGCTCGTTCTCGCCGTGGTCGAACAACCAGTCGAGGCTTCGGCGGAGGTTGTCGTGATCGTCCTCCAACCGTTGTAGCCAGGACGGCTGGTCGGCGCCCTTGAGGGCGGGCTCGGCCTGTTCGGCCAAGTTCAGGAAGTAATCGGCATGCCGGCTTCCGATCGCTTCGGCCTCGCCTGAGGCCCCGAGGCGCTCACGCGCCAGCTCGCCGATCGTCTCCAGCATCCAGAAGCGTCCACCAGACCTCCGGACGAGGCTCTGGTCGACGAGCGACTGCAGCCCGTCGACGTCGGCCCCTACGACCTCTTCGGCGGCCTCGAAGGTGCAGCCGCCCGCGAAGACCGCCAGGCGGGCGAACAGCTGACGCTCCGGTTCGCTGAGCAGCTCGTACGACCACTCGATCGTCGCCCGGAGGGTTTGCTGGCGAGGATCGGCGTCGCGTCCGCCCCTGAAGAGGTCGAGCCGCTGCGAGAGGCGCTCCCGGATCTGCGCAGGCGAAAGAACGGCGGTGCGAGCGGCAGCAAGCTCGACTGCGAGCGGCAGATCGTCGAGACGTCGACAGAGATCCGCGATCTCGTCGTCGCGCGGAAGCCGCGAGCGGGCGCAGAAGAGATCCTCGGCCTCGTCCTGCGCAAGCGGCGGCACCTGATACTCGACCTCGCCCTGCAGCCGCAGCAGCTCGCGGCTCGTCACCAGCAAGCGGAGATTGCGGCACGCGCCCAGCAGCAGGGAGAGCTCGACGGCCGCGTCGATCACATGCTCGAAGTTGTCGAGCAGTAGAAGCAGGGTGCGGTCGCCGATCTGTTCGGCGAGACCGCTCCTCGCGCCGAGCGTCCGTGCGATCGTCTCGACGACGAGCCCCGGCTCGCGCAGGCTGGCAAGGCCGATCCAGAAGACTCCGTCCGGGTAGTCACCGACCACGTCGCCGGCAGCCTCGAGCGCAAGGCGCGTCTTCCCCGAGCCGCCGGGGCCGGTCAGGGTAGCGAGGCGACCCCCGCCGTTACGCAGAAGCGAGGAGACCTCGGCGAGCTCTCGCTCGCGACCGACGAACGACGATGCCGGCACCGGCAGGTTCGTATTGTTGAGCGTCTTGAGCGGCGGGAATTCGGCAGCGCCGATCTGGAACAGCCGCACGGGCTGGTCGAAGTCCTTTAGCCGGTGATCGCCGAGATCACGGAGAGCGCGATCCTCGACGAGGGCGCGTGTCGCTTGCGAGAGCAGCACCTGCCCTCCATGGCCGGCAGCCATGATCCGTGCCGCCCGATGCACATCCAGGCCGACGTACCTCGCGCCCACCAGCAGCGGCTCGCCCGTGTGCAAGCCCATCCGCACCCGTACCTCGACACCCTCCGCCGACCACGCGGCAGCGTCGAGAGCCTGCTGCGCATCCTCGGCGGCCGCGACCCCATCCCCCGCGCGAGCGAAGGTGACGAAGAACGCGTCCCCTTCCGTGTCGACCTCGTAGCCGTCGTGCCGAGCGAAGACTTCGCGCAGAAGCCGCCGGTGCTGCTCCAGCACCTCGGCGAAACTCTCCGTTCCGAGCCGCTGCAGCAGCCGCGTCGACCCCTCGATGTCGCTGAACAGGAGCGTGACCGTCCCCGAGGGCTGAGTCGACACGGCCACATGATCGGCTACGAAGACCAGCGCTACAACTCAGCGAGCGTCGGGCTTCTGGAAGCGTCGCCCCGACGCGGATGGGGACATTGCTGAACCTTCGCTCAGGCGAGGGTTCTTCTCCCAACGGCAGGGCGAACCCTAGACAAGGGACAGCAGACCCGAGGCATAGCCTGTGGCCGTGCACGGTTTCGAGCGCCTCGAGTCGATCCTCCCCGGTTACGAGCGCCGGACCGAGCAACTCGCGCTGGCCGCCGCGGTCGGGGAGGCGCTGGAGGCGGAGGAGCACCTGCTCGCGCAGGCCGGAACGGGCACGGGCAAGAGCCTCGGGTACCTGATCCCGGCCCTGGCGTCCGGTCGCCGGGTCGTGGTGTCCACCGCGACGAAGGCGCTGCAGGACCAGCTGTTGACGAAGGACGTGCCGCTCGCGGCCGAGGCGCTCGGCCGCAGGGTGCGCGTGGCGGTGCTCAAGGGCAGGCAGAACTACCTCTGCCGCAAGCGAGTCGACTCGGCCCAGCTGAACGGCGTCGGTCTGCTCGCGGGCCACGACGGCGCGTTCGAGCGGCTGCTGCCCTGGATCTCGACGACGGCGACGGGCGACCGGGCCGAGCTCGACGAGGAGCCGCCCGCGGCGCTGTGGTCGGAGCTGGCGGTCGGCCCCGACCGCTGTCTTGGCCGCCGCTGTCCCCGCGTGCAGACCTGCTTCGCCGAGTCGGCCCGCCAGCAGGCGGCCCGAGCCGACCTCGTGATCGCCAACCATGCGCTCTACTTCGCCGACCTCGCGCTCCGCGAGGGCGCTGAGGGGGCGCGCGTGCTGCCCGAGCACGACGCGGTCATCTTCGACGAGGCGCACAAGCTCGAGGAGATAGCGGCGAGCTGGCTCGGCGCCCGCGTCACCGTCGGCGCCGTGCGACGACTGACCGCCGACGCTGCCCAGGCCGCCGCGGACGCGAAGGTCAGCCTCCCGCCGCGCGCCGCCGAGCGCGTGGAGCGCGCGGTGGAGGTCCTGCTGCACGCCGTGGCGCCGACGAGCGGCCGGCGCCGGCTGCGGGAGCTGCCCACGGAGCCGAGCCTCGTCGCGATCGACGAGCTCGAGCGCCTGGCGCAGGGTGCGTGGGGTCGAGGAGACGAGCTGGACGCGGTCGCCCGCCGCGCGCTCAAGCTGGCCCAGGACATCCGAACCTGCCTCGAGCCTGCGGGCCCCGAGCTCGTCGTCTGGTCCGAGCCCGGCCTGCTCGCGTGCGCGCCGGCGGATGTCTCGGAGCGCCTCGCCGACTCGCTCTGGGCGGAGGGGCCTACGGCGGTCCTCGTCTCCGCCACGCTCGAGTTCGGCTTCGTGGCGCGGCGTCTCGGGCTCGAGCACGCGGAGCGCTTCGACGCCGGCTCGCCGTTCGACTTCCGCTCGCAGGCGCTGCTCTACGTGCCGCGGCGGGTGGCCGAGCCGCGCGAGGAGAGCGTGGCAGAGGAGGTCGAGGCGCTCTGCCGTGCGTCCCGCGGCCGCGCCCTCGTGCTCACCACGTCGTATCGGATGCTCGACGCGCTCGCGTCCCGCCTGCGCGGGCGGCTGCCCTACACCGTGCTCGTGCAGGGCGACGCGCCGCGGGAGCGCCTGCTCGAGCGCTTCCGGACGGACACCGACTCGGTCCTGATCGCGACCTCGACGTTCTGGCAGGGCATCGACGTCGCCGGCGAGTCGCTGTCGCTGCTCGTGATGGACAAGCTTCCGTTCGCCTCACCCGGCGACCCGCTCACGGAGGCCCGCTGCGAGCTGATCGCGGAGCGCGGCGGCGACTGGTTCCGCGACTACGCGCTCCCGGTCGCCACGCTTCAGCTCCGCCAGGGCTTCGGGCGGCTCGTCCGCAGCCATGCCGACCGCGGCGTCGCCGCGGTGCTCGACCCGCGCATCCGCACCCGCGCGTACGGCGAGCACCTGCTCGAGGCGCTCCCCTCCTGCCGCCTCGTCGACGACCGCGCCGAGGTCGAGCGCTTCTTCGCGGAGGACGAGGCTCAGCTCGACGCGGTCAGCGCGACCCGGTAGCCGGTCAGCTCCGGGCCGTGCTCGCGGAGCCAGCCGGCCTCGTCCCGCCAGCCGGGCCGAGCCTCATCGAGGAGACGCCAGAACCGCTTGCCGTGGTTGAGCTCGCGCAGGTGACAGAGCTCGTGGACGACGACGTACTCGAGCACCTCGAGCGGGGCGATCACCAGGCGCCAGCTGAAGCCGATCGTGCCGCGGCTCGAGCAGGAGCCCCAGCGCGTCTTCGGGTCGCGGATCGCGAGCGTGCCGGGCCGCACGCCGAGCCGGGCGGCCTCGCGCGCGACCACGCGGCCGATCCGCTCGCGGGCCTCGCGCCTGTACCAGCGCTCGATGGCACCGGGCGCCTGCGGCCCCGACGCGACGACGAGTCTGCCGTGATGCAGGCGCGCCGACCTCGCGTCCCCGAATGCGATCGGGATCGGCGTCAGCCCGAGCCACACGACGTCGGGGCGGTCGAGGCCGAGCAGGTTCGCGCGGGCAGCGGCCGCTCTCGTCTCGGCGAGCTTGCGGGCGATCCAGTCGCGGCGGTCGTGGAGGAAGCGGTCGAGCTCGGCGTCGCCCACTCGCCGCGGCACGACCGCCTCGAGCGGCAAGTGCGGGCCGAGGCGGACCCGCAGCGACCGAGCCCGCCGGGACTCGCGCACGCGAACGGTGACGGTCTCGCCGTCGAGCACGAGCAGGCGCGGCAGCCGTTCCTGCGTCACGCGCACAGCTTCGCGGTCGCGCCCGACGTGACCGGCCCCGCCGGCGTGGCGAGACGGATTTGTCGCGGCCTTAGCGCAGGATCAGCCGATAAAAGCGAATACGACCGCGACGACAACGGCTATGGCGGCGAGCGCCAGGGCAGCGGTTCCCTTCCCCGCTTCGGACCCGCTCTCGCGGGCGGTGAGACCGAGGACGGCCGCCGCTCCGGCGAGGGGAGACGGGAGGCCGAGCCAGAAGACGACGAGCGAAACGACGGCGAGGATCCCGATGACCAGGCCGCCGAGCCCGGGCCGCGTTATGCGCGGGACGATCCCCCAGAACAGGACGATCGCGACGGCAATCACGATCCCGCTCGCGATGAGGAAGTAGCTCGTGTCGTCGTCATCACCGCTGTACGCGCCGATCGCGAGCAGCACGATCGCGAGCGCGACGGATGCCGCTGCGATGCCCGTGCGTCTGCCCACGGGACGACGCTAACACTCCGCCCGCCCAGCGCGACTCATACGCACGGCGGCCTGGATGGAGGCTGCGCCGCTCGTCGCCGAGCGGCGCAGCAAAGCGGCTATCCGGTAAACCGCGGCCGTCGACTGGGACGCTCGACCTTCTTGGGAGCGGCTTTGACGATCTTCACGCTGGCCACGTCCCTCGCGATGGGCTTGGGCGGCTTCGCGATGACCGCGGGCGGCGCTCCCGGCGCGGGCGGCGTTCCGGGCTCTCCCGCCGGTGGCGGCGAGGTCGGCGGCGCGGGGGATGACCTCGGCCTCGTTCGCCAGCGTGCCGGGCGCCGCGTTCGCATTGACCTGGAGCACGAGGTGGACGCTGACGCGTTGGCCTGGCCGCAGGCGCGGGATCACGAGGCAGCGCCGGCGGCCGACGCGAAGCAGCTTGCGGTCGGCGCTTACGAACGTCATCCCGCGCGGGATGCTGATCGCAGACCCGGAGGTTGCGGGCGGGGAGACGGCCGCGGTTGCGGACCGTGATCTGGTAGCCCGCGCGGCCACCGGCGGTCACCGTCGGGCTGTCAGCCGTCTTCTCAACCGGCACGTCGCAACCTGGTGGACCAGGGCCGTTACTCGGAGTGATACTCACGTTGTCGAACAGGTAGCCACCACTGGTGGCAAGGGCAGCGGGCCCCGGCACGCTGGAGCGGAACTGCAGGCTGTTAATGGTCGCCGGCGTATTGCGGTTCGGCGGCGGTGCCTGCTCCGGAGCGGTGCGGTAGTAGTTCTCCCACGTCGTGAAGCACTGACCAACGTCACGACCGTCGACGGAGATTCGCACCAGGTCGTTGTCCGGGCCGGGGTTGGTCTTGATCCAGAACCTGATCGTGTGCGGAACCGTACGGTCCTTGAGCAGCGGCCAAGGTCGTAATCCACGAACTCGCCATCGACCTCAGGGGTATCGGAGGCGGTGACCTGGATACCGCCCGGCGTATCTTCCAGGCCCACCCAGGACATGCGCGAGCCCTCGCCGGAGTCCGGGCTGACGCTCAAGAACAGTCCGGGCTGGTAGGCGGGCGTCTTGGGGATGAAACGCGAACTCGGCGAGGAACACCTTATTGGGCCGCGCCTCGCCGACCTGTAGTGGCTCCTGTGCGGAATACGTCTGGTAGAAGAACTCACCGTTCCCACATGAGGTTCGACATACGCAACGACTGACTGCCGAACCCAGGAGGCTCGCCAGGAGCAGCGCCATGTTGGCCACAACCTCCTGGTCGTACTGTCCTAGGGTTGGGGTTGGGTTACACGACGGAATCGCGCCAGGCGGAGCGCTCTTCCAGGGGAAGCCGCCGACGCCGCTCTGTCCGTTGACGGACCCAAGGTGGAAGAGGGGCGCCTCAAAGAGCGTGATGGAGGCCGCTGCGACTCCGCATACGAGCAGGACCATGCTGACTGCCGCCGCCAGCACCATGAGCATTCGACGCATACTTCCTCCTTGAGATACGCCCGCCATCAGGTCGATCTCGAGGCGGGCCGCCTTGACGGTGGCAAGCGCTTGATCGGACGGGGACGAGGCCCGGGCCGCCGACTGACACCACGAATGCCGAAGACAGCGACAAGCGCTGAGAGGAAACCTCGACTCCGCCGCAGATTGCGGAGCGTTTCACGGGACCGACACCCCCTATCGGCTCGTATCAAGCGTGACGAGTGCGCGTCCGAGAGTCAAGCGCCCGGGCCGGGCTGCGAAGACGACCCGAGCCTCTGAGCGGCTCATCGGGCTCTCATCGGGCGCTCCTAGCCTGAGCGCTCGGTGATCTCGATGCGCTCGACCATGGCTCTGCTCGCGATCGTCCCGCTGACCGTCCTGGCAGCGGCCTGCGGAGGCGGCGACAGCTCCGCCGCCGAAACGACGTCCGCCCTCCCGATTCCGACCGGGACCGAGCCGGTCGAGCTCCAGCCGTCCGACTTCGTCGCGCGGATCGACAACCCCTACTGGCCGATGTCACCGGGAAGCCGCTGGACCTACCGCGAGACCGCCGGCGAGGGGACCGTGCAGAAGGTCGTGGTCACCGTCACCGACCGGACGAAGAAGATCCTCGGCATCGACGCCACGGTCGTCCACGACGTCGTCAGCGAGGACGGCGAGGTCACCGAGGACACGCTGGACTGGTACGCCCAGGACACGGACGGAAACGTCTGGTACCTGGGCGAGGACACCAAGGAGTACGAGAACGGGAAGGTGAAGACGACCGAGGGCTCCTGGGAAGCCGGCGTCGACGGCGCCCAGGCAGGCATCGTCGTCCTCGCGAAGCCGGAGGTCGGCATGGCGTACCGCCAGGAGTACTACGCGGACCAGGCAGAGGACCGCGGGAAGGTGCTGAGCCTGGACGAGCGGGCGAAGGTGCCGTTCGGGTCCTTCGACCACGTGCTGCTGACCGCGGACACGACCCCGCTCGAACCGAAGGTCGTGGAGCACAAGTACTACGCCAAGGACGTCGGGCCGGTGCTCACGATCTCGGTTTCGGGCGGCGGCGACCGCGAGGAGCTGGTCAGCTACAGCCAGGGTCGCTGACGGCCGGCGTATCTGCGGCCGCGGCCGCAGTCTCGCGCTGACGGGCGAGCAGCATCGCCGCCGGTAGGGGAGCGGTTCACGTCCCTCTCTGAGCCTCGCGGGGGTCGGTGCGGGGAAACGAGGCTCAGGCAGGGACGTGATCCCTGCCTTGTTGCTCTACGGCGTGGCCGGAGCCATGCAGTAGACGTACACCTGTCCCGAGAGGCTCGCTCCCGAGGACTGCTTGACCGTCCAGGACGTGGTGCCCGTCGGGTTACCGGCGCTGTTCGACCGGAAGTCGGCGGTCACCGAACCCTGGATGTTGAACCCGCCGCTGATGGCTTCCAGCCGGTCGGTCGGGTCGGGCGTCGATGAGGTTCAGCGGGCAGTTCACCGTGAACTGCTTGTCGCCGGACGCCGTTCCGCCTGCGACGGTGATGAGGCCGCTGAATCCAGCATCGCCCTTGTCACCCTTCGGCCCCTGCGGCCCGGCGGGGCCAGCAGGCCCAGCAGGCCCGGTGGCACCGGCCGGCCCAGCGGAGCCGGTACCGCCCTGCGGGCCAGCAGGCCCAGCAGGCACCGATGGCTCCAGTGTCACCCTTCGCCCCGGCAGGGCCGGTAGCGCCCTGCGGCCCAGCAGCGCCAGGAGCACCCGGAGCGCCAGGAGCACCCGTGTCACCCTTGGCACCCGGGCACCGTGTCACCCTTGGCACCCGCAGCGCCCGTGTCGCCCTTAGCACCGGTCGCGCCGGTATCACCCTTGACGCCCTGCAGCCCCTGCGGGCCGGTCGCGCCGTCGATCCCGTTGATCCCGTTCAGACCGGGCAGGCCGTCGATCCCGTTCCTGCCGTCGAAACCGACAAGTCCACGAGCGCCAGGCAAGCCCTGCGCGCCGACGACCCCGGCGACACCCTGCGCGCCGACAACCCCGGCGACACCCTGCGCGCCGACAGCTCCGGCGACACCCTGCGCGCCGACAGCTCCGGCGACACCCTGCGCGCCGGTAGCACCTGCCTTGCCAGCCTTGCCGTTCTTGCCGGGCTTGCCGACGATGCAGATGCGACGGTTGCCGCGATACGCGTTCAGGTCACCGTGCGTCCATTTGATGTGGTTGAACTCGTAGCGCACACAGAACCGCGTGAGCGTGCGAGTCTTGGGAGCCTTGCTGGTGCTCTTGTTTGCCGCCGAAGCCGAGGTACCGACGACGAGGACGAGAACGGCCAGCAGGCCGATAAACAGCGACTTCCGCAAGAAGTCCGCCTCCTTGAGTTACCTTGCTATTGGAGCTACCCGGGCTTCTCTACCGCCACAATTGGTAGGCCCGGTGCCCACCTATGCGAAGAGGCCCATCAAGGGCCTCCGCACTCAAATTGCACGGTAGTGACAGAATCGCAAGCCCGCTATGACCCGATCAGGTGAACTCGTGGACCAAGGGAAACGGGCCGGGTGGCGAGCTGAACGCCGTGTCAGATGAGACTCACCACTCTGAGCTGAGAGTCAGGCCGGCTTTTGCGTGGTTGGGTCAGATGACTCACATCCTGCCCTCGAGCACGCGCCCGGACTTGTTCTTCGACCCCGATAGCGTGCAAGCAGCCTGCGTCGCTGCAACGACGGAAACGGCGCCAACGTCCGTGCTCTGAGCCGCTCATCGGGCTTTAATCGGGCGCTCGTAGCCCCGGCGCGCTTGGGCCGTCCGGGTACTTGTGTTTGTCGAGCTAAGCCGCAACCACGCGCAGCCCCGGCACGCGGGCGAAATCGCGTTCGTTTCGCGTGACGACGCCGAGGCCATGCGTCAGCGCGGTAGCGCCGATCCACAAGTCGTGCTGGCCGATCAGGGTCCCCTGCTCGGCAAGCGACGCCCACACCTCCGCGTGAACGCGCGCGACGGGGTTGGTGATCGGAACTGCCTCCGCACCTGCGAGCAGCGCCTCGACCCACGCCTGCCGGCGCGCCCGGACCGCGCCCGTCGCACGGTGGATTCCGTGCAGGAGCTCGCTGACGGTGATCACACTTATGCCCCACTCCTCTTCACCGACGGCGTCTTCGAGCGACCGGCCGCGCCGCTCGTGCTCCACGAACACGCCGGTGTCGATCAGGACGCCCAGGGATCCTCGGGCGGCCCGACCTCGTGCCGGATCCGGCGCAGATCGTCGGCGAATGCCTCGTCGACGTCAGGGAGCGCGGCGAGCAGCGCGCGCAGCCGACTCGCCGGAAGCAGCCGAACACGCGGCGGCGCCAGCACGGCGACCGGAGCGCCGTTCCGCACGATCTCGATCTCCTCGCCCGCGCCGACGCGGTTGAGAACCTCCGAGAAGTTCCGTGCCGCCTCGGTTGCCGTGAGTCGCGCCACCGAAGAAGCGTATCAGATAAATCGGATTGGCCTTCAACTCGTCGAGTGCATTCGGCTGCTTGAAAACGTTGAGTTGACACCCCTTGACCTCTGGCTGCTTGGTGAGAAGATCGCATCAGCGCTTAGACCCAGCGCGCTAGCTGCCGAGAGTGGGTCCTCCCAGGCGACTTCCACACTGGGCCTTCGTGCAGGCAGGGAGACGCGCTATGCGCTCCGCGGTATCGAGGGAGGTCTTCCGATGAAGCATTTCCTGCGAGTGGTTCTAGGGCTCGGCCTGGGTTTGGTGATTCTGTTTCCGGCAGCAGCGGCACAGGCGACGCCGACCGGCAAGGTGATCGCCTGGGGCTGTCCCGTTTTCGCCGATGTCGGCCAGTGCTCCGTCCCTGCCGCAGCCTCGAGCGGTGTGACGGCGGTGGCAGCAAGCGACTCCCACAGCCTTGCTCTCAAAGAAGACGGCAGCGTGATCGCCTGGGGCTGCTTGCTGGGCGGCAACTTCGGCCAGTGCGTCGTCCCCACCTCGGTGGCGAGCGGTGTGACCGCGATCGCCGCCGGCTTCGCCCACAGCGTCGCTTTGAAGCAGGACGGCAGCGTGATCGCCTGGGGTTGCGTCGGCTTCGATTACGGACAATGCACGGTCCCCCAGGGGCGACCAGCGGCGTAACGGCGATCGCCGCCAACTTCTCCCAAAGCCTCGCTCTAAAGCTGGACGGCAGTGTGATTGCCTGGGGCTGCGGCTTCCCTCAGGACAGCGGCCAGTGCGCCGTACCCGGTGCGGCGACAAGCGGAGTGACAGCGATCGCCGCCGGCTACGGTCACAGCCTCGCCGTGCAGGACGGAGGCGTGATCGCGTGGGGCTGCGCCGACGATCGTGGGCAGTGCACCGTCCGCCGGCGGCGGCCACCAGCGTGACGGCGACCGCCGCCGGGACCGTCCACAGCCTCGCTCTAACGGAGGACGGAGGCGTGATCGCCTGGGGCTGCAGCTCTCCCTACGATCTCGGACAGTGCACCGTCCCGGCTGCGGCGGCAACCGGCGTAACCACGATCGCCGCCGGCAACTACAGCAGCTTTGCCCTGAAGAGCGGCAACGTCATCGCCTGGGGCTGTGGGGGCTTTGCTGATTACGGTCAGTGCACCGTCCCACCTTCGGCGGCGGGCGGTGTGACTGCAATAGCAGGCGGCGATTTCCACACTCTGGCCGTGGTCGGCCCCAACCAACCGCCGGACTGCTCGGGCGTGACGGCGACGCCCCAGTCGATCAGTCAACAGATGCGCGACAAGATGACGCTGATCACGCTCTCCGGGGCCACTGACCCCGACGGCAACACGCTCGGCTATCACATCGATGGCGTGACGCAGGACGAATACGTCACCGGCGTTGGCGACGACACGTTCCCGGATGCCGCGCTCACGCAGGCGGGCGCGAGCTCGAACCTGGTCTCCGTTCGCTCCGAGGCCAACACGCACTTCAACGGTCGCGTCTACCGGATCGCATACACCGTTTCCGACGGTCAGGGCGGAACTTGCTCAGGCTCCGCAGGTCCCACCGGGGGCACGACGGCCAAGGTGAGCGTCCCGCGCAAGAAAGGAACGCCTGCGATCGATGACGGCAACGCGACGAGTTGGGACTCCTTCACTGGAGCGGCTCTGCCGTAGCCACGCGGAACATCGAGAAGTCCCGCCGAAGGCGCCTCCCATGCCGCGTCTACCGCCAAGTGTAAGAGCGCACGCGAGCGTCGCCGGCTGGCTCGACTTTGTTCAACCGACGCCGACTTCAGGGCTTCCTTAGCCGCCACACCCACCGAGCGGCTACAAGCTTCAGGAACACCCAGCTGGGTCGTACAGCTAGCCGTCGTTTAGGTCTTCGCCCACGTCGAGCAGTTCCATTGCTGACGCGAAGCCGGCTTCGGCGCCGCCGTCGGACGCAAACGACTGCGCGATGTCGGCAAGGTCGAGCGAGGAGCCGTCGTCGTCGATCTCCTCCCCCTCGCCGCGCTCGTCGGAGTCGAACTCGAGCAGGGCCGACAGATCGATCCCTGCGGAGAGGCCGAGGTCCGCCTCGAGCTCTCCGCTCCATTCGGCCGATTCGGGCTCGCCACTCACTGGATGATCCCCTTGACCTGGGCGTTGCTGCGCAATACGAAGACGAGGTTGAGCAGATCCTGGTAGCTCTCGCTCAGTCGGCTGCCGCGCAGGAGGCCGGTCACCCGGATGCGACCCTGGCCTCGCCGGCCGGGAAGCCGGCCGGCTCCGCTAGGGCTCAGGCTCAGGACGAGCGTGCCGTCGCGCGTCAGCCGATTGACGAGCGGCCGACGCAACTCGATGTCGCGGATCCGCCAGAGTTCGATGCTCGTCCGACGTTTGTTGAGGATCCCGCGCTCGATCTGCAGGCGGCCCTTGTCGAGCTCGACCTCTGTCGTGAGGACGCGGATGCAGAAGACGCCGACGACCAAGAGCCCGATCGCCGCCGAGATCGCGGCCCAGGGGACCGAGACCGACGGCTCAGTTTCGGGCTGCGGTCCGGCGACTGCAAGGACGGTGAGCGCGACACCGAGCACGAGAAAGTGGACGGCGTAACGGCCGAAGTACGCCAAGAGGCTCGGTCGTCCTTTCCTGTGGAGCGACTCCATGAGCCGAAGGCTCTTCCGGGCGAGCGGCGACTTATCGGTAAGCACGTACGCGTAGACGCCCCAGCGCCGGCCCAGTGCCTTCTCGGCACGGTGTTGGCGGAGCTTGCGCACGGCATCTGCGTGACTCGGGTTGGCTGCGAGCGCCTGCTCATACAGCGTGACGGCGCTTGCATCGGCGCCGCCGCCCTCCGCCACGACTCCCAGCCCGTACAGCGCGTCTGCGTTGCCCGGGTTCGCTTGCAGCGCGCGCCGGAAGCGCTCGGCGGCCCCGTCGGCGTCGCCGAGCTTGAGTCTCACCACGCCGGCGAAGTAGTCCGCGTCAGAGCGGTCGCCGCCCTGGGCGGCAGCCTGGTCGAAGAGCCGCTCGCTCTCGATCAGACGACCTTCGTCCAGAAGCCGCCGAGCTTTCTCAAAGAGGCTCCCCGCGCCTATCGAATGAGGCGAAGGAGCTGCCTGGGAATTGGTCGCCATCACCATCCTCCTGATTCAGCGAGACGCCGCAACTGCTTCTCCACGGTAAAAGGCAGCGACCTGGCCGACGTTCACGCGGGTTACGGAGAAAGCGTCAACCTCGCGACACTTCGCCTTCGATGCCATGCGTTACGACCAGAAGCGGACGGCACTGGAAGATCAACCATTCCTCGGGACGACGTACCGGCGGAACACCGCTCTTGGCTGCGACCGCGACGGTCGCCTCTGCCAGGCTCCCAAGCGTTCGCCGCCACGCGGGGAAAGCATCGCTTGCTAGCTGAGGCGGTGCCTCCAGACACCTCCCACGTGCTCGGTGCGCGTTACCGCCGCTCGATCAGCTCGATGCGGTAGTCGTCCGGGTCCCTGACGAAGCAGAGGCGGCTGCCGCCCTTGCTGACCGTGTACGGCGGCCGCTCGGGCTCGATGCCCTGGGCGGCGAGGCTCGACAGGGTCTCGTCCAGGTCGCCGACGGTCAGCGCGATGTGCCCGTAGCCGGTGCCGACGTCGTAGGAGTCGACGCCGAAGTTGTAGGTCAGCTCGAGCCGGTCGTCGTCGCCGGGCAGGCCCATGAAGATGTTGATCGCCTCGTCGCCGATCGGCAGCTCGCGCCGCTTCTCGAAGCCGAGCGCCTCGTAGAAGGCGACCGAGCGCTCCGGCTCGGTGATGCGGTAGCAGGTGTGGATCAGCTCCATGCCCGCGAGCCTAGAGGATCGTCCGCGGTCGGCGCGCCGCATCGCGAGAGCGAAAGAAGCGGGGCTCGGGCCTTCGAGTGGGGGCACCGTCGGCCTCTGCCCCGCGCCAAGTCTCGTCGCGCAGCGACGCGACCGTCTGATCCAAACGCGTCAGTTCGCGAGCAGATGCTCGCGGCGCGCCAGGGCGACCGCTTCGATGCGCGAGTTCACGCCGAGGGCGCGGAGCAGGCCGCGGACGTGATTCCGAACCGTTTCCTTGCTGAGATGGAGGGCCTGTGCGATCTGCTTCGTCGAGCGCCCGTGCTCGAGCATCTGCAGGACCTCGGCCTGCCGCGGTGTGAGCGCCGCGTGGTGGGGCGTCTTCTCGACCTCCACGACCGGAACCAGGCCGAAGACGCCGATGACATGCCCGCCCCGGATCAGCGGTACGGACGTCACCTCCACGTTGATGCGCTCGCCGTCCCGGTCGAACGCGACCAGCTCGGCAGTCGTGGTGGTCGCGTTGCCGACCATCTTCTGAGCGAACACCTGTTGCGAGCGTCGCCGAGCCTCCGGGGCGATCACGCTGGTGAACTGACGGCCCCGGACGTCGCCGACCCACTCGCGTGCCGCATCGTTGAGCCAGCGAATCACGCCGCTCTGATCGATCACGTACGCGGGGACCTTGACTGTCTCGAGTGCCGCCTCGAAATCGCCGCCGAACGTAGGAGCTTCGGACATGCCTCGGCCGAGTGTGCCTGCCGCTCGACCGTGGGTCAAACGCCCGGCCGGCTGACTAGGCGTCAGGACGATCATGGCTGCGATCGCGCCGAAGGCGAGAAACGGCCCAGAACCGCGTCGCGTTGGAGGTACCTCGGCATCGATTTGCGTCGTGCGAAAGAAGCGGGGCTCGGGCCTTCGAGGGGGGCACCGTCGGCCTCTGCCCCGCGCCAAGTCTCGTCGCGCAGCGACGCGACCGTCTGATCCAAATGCGTCAGTTCGGAGGGTGGGTCGGGCCTACCCCTCGGCCGACGACATCACGACGTTTGGCCGGGCCCGGCTCCCCGAGCTCAGGCAGATTCGAGCATGGTGGTCTCGCGCACGACGGGATTCTCGAGCAGCCCGTGCTCGTACGCCAGACGCACGGCTTGGGTACGGCTGTCGACGCCGAGCTTGCGATAGATGTTCGTCAGGTGGTACTTGATCGTCTGTATGGAGAGCCAGAAGTGCTGTGCCATCTGCTTGTTCGACCGGCCTTCGGCCAGCGCGTGCAGGATCTCGCTCTCTCGCGGTGTCAGGTTCCAGTCGCGCCCGGCTGCGGCGACCGGACTGGCCTTCGCGCGCGAGTAGAAGAGGTTGCTCGCGATCGCCTGCCGGACGGCGGCGGCGAGGTCGGCCGGGTCGATGTTCTTCTGGATGAATGCGACCGCTCCGCGCGCGAAGGACGCCTCCACGGCTGCAGGATCGTCGCTGCCCGACAGGACGATGGTCTTGACCTCAGGGTGCCGGTCGCGGAGCAGCTCGAGGCAGCGAAGGCCGTCGATGCCGGGCATCCGCAGGTCGAGAAGCACGACGTCCGGCGACGTTCGACCGACGAGCGGCAGGAGCGCCCTCCCGGCCTGCGTCTCGCCGACGATCTCCATGTCCGGCGCGTCTTGAAGCGCCATGCGCACCGCAGCCAGCATCAGCTGGTGGTCGTCGGCAATGACTAGTTTGCGCCGCATGTAGAAACGCCCTCCCCGCTGGGATCGACCGCACCGGCGCCGTGCCGCCACAGCATCCCTTTCCAGCATCGCGTCTCCGTGCCGAGCCTGCGGATCCCCCGAAAGGGGGTTCGTGCGCGACACGCGAAAAGCCGAAGTTTGTCTGTGAGTTAGCGCAGCTATCCGGCCGCGCCTCGTTCACTGGACATGCGTCTCATCAACTTTCTGATCATTGTCGCCGTCGCCGCTGGCGTCGGCATCGGCGCGTACGTCGTCGGCAACGCCGCCGGCGAGCCTGCCAAGCAGCTCGACACTGTCGTGTCGATGCCCGCCCAGGCCGCAAGCGCGACCGCCGAGGCGAACCTGGGGGCGGCCGTGTCTGCTGCAGCTTCCTACAAGGTCGATCACGGCACCTACGCGGGGATGAAGACGAGCGACCTGCGGAGCTACGACAACGCGATCGCCTCCGATGTCTCGGTGAAGAAGGCCACCGAGAGCGCCTACTGCGTCGAGAGCACGGTCAGGAGTGCGACCGTCAGCATCACGGGCCCGAACGGGACGTT
Source organism: uncultured Actinomycetes bacterium (assembly GCA_963739085.1). Taxonomy (GTDB): domain Bacteria; phylum Actinomycetota; class Thermoleophilia; order Gaiellales; family Gaiellaceae; genus DATFQE01. The sequence continues at coordinate 218,739 of CAVTZA010000016.1, forward strand.
CGCTCCGCGGGGCTGCTAGCCCTCGTCACATGGACGATTTGGACGAACGCGAGATCGACGCCCTGCTCGAGCAGCTCGAGGCGGAGGAACGCTGTCGCCGCGATCGGTGGGTCCGAATAACCCATTTAGGGGATCCGGGGGACGGGCGCCGTGGACGATCCTAAAAGCATGCCGCTAGGAAACCAGGACGCTCGCCGCGTCGTCGCGGCGTGGCGCCGCCTCGTTCGCGAAGAAGAGGGCGTCGCGCTCATTCTCGCGATGGTCACCATGCTCGTCCTGACGATCACGCTGACGGCGGTCATCTTCATCACGGCCGCCGGCGCGCGGGATGCGCACCGCTCCAATGCGGGTCAAAAGGCCTCTGCCCTGGCCGATTCGGGCGTCAGCAACGCGCTCGCGGTTCTGAATCAGAACTACCCGGGCACCACGATCTACCCGGGCAACGCCAACCTCCTGCTCAGCACGACGCTCAGCGGCCCGGTGACGACTCTCCCGGCCTCGTCGACGGTCAACGTCGCGAGCACGCTCGGCTACAACTCCGGCCCGAACACCATTTCGATCGGCTCCTCCGGGGCGGTCACCTGCACCGGAATCACGGTCACGAGCTTCACGGGCTGCACAGGCGGCGCCGCCGGAACGTACGCCACGGGCACCACGGTCGCCAGGGCCACAGCGTCCGGAGCCAACTCCGTGGCCTGGTCGGGAACGCTCGTCAACGTCCCGACCAACCCGAACTGGAAATGGCAGTGGCAGCTCACGGCATTCGGCCGGGTCAAGAATCCGACCGGGCCTGCTGCGGGGGACGTCGTCAGGAAAGCCACCGCCGTCGTGCCGGTCAAAATCCCGGAGAGCACGTCCGTGCCTCCGGGCACGACGGCCACCGACTGGATCTACGGGCTCAAGGACGTCACCTTCGGCCAGTCCGTCATCGTCGCCGCGCCGGTCTACGCCGGTCACGACCTCATCCTCGAGAACACGTGCGACGATCGCCGAGACGATCCCGGCGTCGCTCACCCTTCCCGCGCGTCCGAACAGGATCGCGGTCGGGCACAACCTGTCGCTCGTGAACCCCCAGAACCAGGTCGGCCACGTCAACGGCTCGGCCGATCCGGCCAACGACCTCGCCGAGATCCACGTCGTGAACCAGTGCGCTTCGAAGGACAACCCGACCCCCCACGCCTGCGTCTGGGGGAACACCGACAAGATCTGGGGCGTCATCCACGACAACGTGATCCCGCCCGGCTTCCTCACGACTCCGACGCTCACCTGCTGCGACCCCATCGCCTGGGCGGCGCCGGCAGACGGCGCGTCGCACACGGCGCCTGTGACGACCCCGCCAAGCCCGAGCTACATGGGCTTCTGGTACCTCAACGCAGGCCTCGGCCCGAAATCGCCGTGCGCCACCCCCACGCCGCCGAGATTCGACACCGTGAGCGGGACCGCGGACAACACGATCAACGAGAGCGCCTATTCGAGGGCTGCCCCGTTCGATCTCACCGGCGCCACCTACAGCTGCACGTCGGCAGACGGCCAGACGAAGCTGGCGTGGGACGGGACCACCCTCACTATCAAGGGGACCGTCTTCATCGACGGCAGCGCGAAGAGCACGTGCCGGGGCCGCGAAGTACGTCGGCAAGGGGACGATCATCCTCAGCGGGCTCTACTCGATGGACAACAACACCGCGCTGTGCGTGAACCTCTCGGGCGGCAGCTGCAGTACGAGCGCGCCCTGGGATGCGGACACCACGGCCCTCGCGATCGTCGCGGACGGGATCGACCCCTCGAGCCGCCGCTCCGGGTACAGCGTCGTCATCAAGAAGGGGAACTTCCAGGGGCTGCTCCTCGGCAACGGGAACATCGACGCGAGCGTCTCTGGGACCCTCGTCATCGGCCCGATGGTCAGCGTCTACGGGAGCGTCAACGCCGGACAGAGCGGCACGCTGCAGTTCCCCCCGATCACGTTCGCGTCCTCGGGCACGGACGGATTGACCGGGCCGCTTCCACTCCCCGAGCTCCTCTCACCAATCGATTTCGGAGGCTGATAGCACCATGAGCGAGACCACGATCGACCACGTCGATCTCGAGCAGATCCTCAGCGCCGCGGTCAACCGCGGCGCCAGCGACGTCCACCTGAAGGCCGGCCGC
>CAVTZA010000017.1:0-65098 GCA_963739085.1 uncultured Actinomycetes bacterium
GGCGCGCCGTGCTCGGCGAGCCACGCCTTGGCGACCCGCTTCTGGGCACGCGTCAGCCACGCTTCGGCCACGAGGTCCTCGAGCTCGTCCCGGTTGACGCGCTCGAGGTCCCCGATCCGCATCAGGACCGCGGGGTACCCGTTGAAGTGGGGCGTGGTGAAGAAGGCGCCGCCGTCGTCGGAGAGCATGAGCTCCTTCACGCCGAGATCCGCGACCCGGAACATCAGGACGTCCGCGAGCCGCTCGCCCGTCTGCGCATCGACTGCGTCGGGACGGCGGCTGCGGTGAAAGCAGTACATCTTCCCGTGGACCAGATACGACGGCCGGCCGTCCTCGGAGACCTCCTTTGTCGTCTGCGGCATGGCGAGCGCGATCTCGTCGAGATCGGCCATCGTCGCCATGCGGCCCAGTTTGGCAGTCAGCTGCGCTCGAGGCCTGCGAGGAGCTTGCGCAGGAGCCGGTCCAGCGTGCGCCGCTCCGACACCGAAAGCGAGGTGACGAGCCGCTCCTCGTTCGCGGCATGTGCTGCGACGGCCCGGTCGACCGCGGCCTTGCCCCGCCGGGTGAGCCTGACGAGCGTGCCGCGGCGATCATCCGGGTCGGGCCGCCGCTCGACGAGTCCGGCGGCCTCGAGACGGTCGAGCCGCTTCGTGATACCGCCCGAGGACAGCAGCGTCGCGCGCATCAGCTCCGTGGGGTTGAGCTCGAACGGCGAGCCGGCGCGGCGCAGCGCCGCCAGCAGGTCGAACCAGCCAGGCTGGAGCCCGTGCCGGGGAAACTCCTTCGACAGCTCGGCATCTGCAAGCTGAACCGTGCGAAACATCCGGCCGAAGAGGGCGAGTGCGTCGACGTCGAGCTCCGGACGCTCCCGGCGCCACTGGGCGACGATCTCGTCGACGTGATCTCGGCTCTCAGCTGCCATGGGTGGATGATACTTCTAGAGAAGTATCTTCCTGATAAGGTATATTCATGAGAGCGCTTCGGCTTCATTCCCCGGGCGTCGAGGGGCTCGCACTCGACGAAATCGAAGCTCCCGGCGTTGCGTCCGGCGAGGCGCTCGTCGAGGTGCACGCGGCGGCCATCACGCGGGACGAGCTCGAGTGGCCCGTCGACCGGCTGCCGGCCATCCCCTCGTACGAGCTCTCCGGGGTCGTGGTCGAGGTCGCCTCGGACGTGCGAGGCGTCGCGGCCGGCGAAGGCGTGTACGCGCTGACGCCGTTCGATCGAGACGGCGTCGCCGCGACCTACGCGGCCGTGCCGGCGGATCTGCTCGCACGCAAGCCCGCCGCGCTCGACCACGTCGAGAGCGCCGCGATTCCGCTCGCCGCGCTCAGCGCGTGGCAGGGGCTGTTCGACCACGGACGGCTGGAGGCTGGGCAACGTGTTCTGATCCACGGCGCCGCGGGCGGGGTGGGCCACTTCGCGACGCAGCTCGCGCGCGGCCGTGGCGCACACGTGATCGGTACAGGCATCGGCGGCGAGCCTGGACGCGGTCCGTGAGCTGGGCGCACACGAGGCGTTCGACGGTAGGGACGAGGCGCTGGAGGACGCCTTGGAACCCGTCGACCTCGTCTTCGACACGGTCGGCGGCGAGCTACTCGAGCGCTCCGCCGCGATGCTGGGCCCCGGCGGCCGCCTGGTCTCGGTGGCCGAGGAGCCGCCTCGCGCGGAGACCGTCGAAGCGACCTACTTCGTCGTCGAGCCGCAGCGCGATCAGCTCGTCGAGATCGCACGTCTCGTCGACGACGGCACGCTACGGCCCGCGATCGACTCGGTCTACCCGCTCGCCGAGGCGTCCGCCGCGTTCGAGCGCAGCCTCGCCCGCGGCAAGCGGGGCAAGGTCGTGCTTCGCGTGGCAGCCTGACCTCCGCCTGTAGCCTGGCCGCGAAGGCGAAAGGAGGAGCGATGGACGATGTCCAGATCCACGGGACGATCGAGGGCCTCGTGTCCGAGGAGCACGAGCTGTGGGAGCGGGAATCGAGCGGCGAGGCGACCGACGCCGACCGGCGGCGGCTAGAACAGCTGAAGGTCTCGCTCGACCAGTGCTGGGACCTCCTCCGCCAGCGCCGTGCGCTGCGCGAGGCCGGTCTCGACACCGACGTGGCCGATGTCAGGTCCCCCGAGGTCGTCGAGCGCTACGAGCAATAGCGGGCCGTCGCGGTTCTCCGGCCGGACCGCGTGGGCGCGCAGCGTCCAGACCCCGCTACGCGAGTTCCTGCGCACGGAGACCGGCGGCGCAGCCGTCCTGCTGGCCGCCGCAGTCGCCGCGCTCACATGGGTGAACGTCGACGCGTCCTCGTACGACTCGTTCTGGAACACGACGCTCTCGATCGACCTCGGCGGGCACGGCATCTCGCTCGACCTGCGCGGCTGGGTGAACAGCGGCCTGATGACGTTCTTCTTCTTCGTCGTCGGCCTGGAGGCGCGACGCGAGTTCGACCTGGGCGAGTTGCGCGAGCGACGCCGGTTCGCCCTGCCGCTCCTGGCAGGCGTTGGTGGGATGGCGGTGGCCGTCTCCATCTATCTGGCGTTCAACGCGGGCCGCTCATCTGCGTCCGGCTGGGGGATCGCGATGTCTACGGACACCGCCTTCGCGCTCGGGCTGCTCGCGCTCGTCGGGCCGCGCTTTCCCGACCGCCTGAGGGCGTTCATGCTGACGGTCCTCGTCGTCGACGACATCGTCGCGCTCGTCGTGATCGCGACGGTCTACACGGAGACGCTCGATGTCGCTTGGCTGCTCGCGGCCGTCGCGCTGTATGCCGCGATCGTCGTGTCACGCAGGCTGCCCCTCCGGGCCGGCATCACCTGCGTCGCACTGGGCACGGCCGCCTGGGTCGCGCTGCTCGAGTCGGGCGTCGAGCCCGTCGTGCTCGGTCTCGCAATGGGTCTCCTCGTCTACGCGTTCCCGGCTCCCCGCTCCAACCTCGAGCGAGCCTCAGAGCGCTTCCGCGAGTTCCGCGAGCAGCCGACCGCGGAGCTGGCGCGTCAGGCAGGCGTGGAGCTCAGGTCGGCGACGTCTGTGAACGAGCGGCTGCAGCACCGACTTCACCCGTGGACGAGCTACGTGATCGTGCCGCTGTTCGCGCTCGCCAATGCGGGCGTCGCGATCGACGGCGGAACCCTGTCGACCGCCTTCACCTCGCCGATCACACTCGGGATCCTGTTCGGCTACGTCGTCGGCAAACCGGTCGGGATCCTCGGCAGCTCGTGGCTTCTGACCAGGCTGAGCGGGGGCAGGCTCCGACCGCCCGTCGGCTGGGCGGCAGTCGCCGGCGGCGGCACGATCGCCGGGATCGGCTTCACGGTGGCCCTGCTGGTGGCGACCCTGGCCTTCGACGGAGGGAGACTCGAGGAGGCCAAGATTGGCGTGCTCAGCGCCGCTCTCGGCGCGACCGTCGTCACCTGGACCCTGTTCCGAGCGACCGCGCTCCTGCCGCGAAGGCTTCGAATCCGAGCCCTGCTTGGAACGGCGGAGCCGATCGTCGACCTCTACATCGACGTCGACCCGGAGCGCGACCACATTCGCGGCCCGATCGGCGCACCGGTGACCGTGGTCGAGTACGGCGACTTCGAGTGCCCGTTCTGCGGGCAGGCGGAGCCGGTCGTGCGCGAGCTCCTCCGCGACTTCGGCGACGTCCGCTACGTGTGGCGGAACCTGCCGCTCAACGACGTGCACCCGAACGCCCAGCTCGCCGCCGAGGCGGCAGAGGCGGCAGCCGACCAGGATGCGTTCTGGGCGATGCACGACCTCCTGTTCGCCCACCAGGACGCGCTTCGCCCGCGAGATCTCGTCGGCTACGCCGAGCAACTCGGTCTCGACGTCGAGCGTTTCACGACCGCCTTGCGCGAGCACACCGTCGCCTCTCGCGTCTCCGACGACGTCGACAGCGCCGATCTGAGCGGCGTCTCCGGCACGCCGACTTTCTTCATCAACGGGCGGCGTCATCACGGCGCCTACGACATCGGCACGTTGTCGGCGGCCGTGCGGGTCGCCGGTGCCCGGGCGCTGGCGGCGACGACCTCGGAGTAGTCGCTGGACGACTGTCCGAGCGACCGCCCACGCGATCCTCTGCTGCGAGAGGGGCCGGTGATGCCGGCCCCTCTCACGCTGCGATGATCGATCCTGCGATGACGCTGTCACGGCCCAATCCGCCGCTCGCCGACGACGCGGTCCGTCTGCTCCCCCTCACATCCGCGTACGAACCAGAGCTCAAGGCGCTCGTGCTCGAGGAGGACGTGCGGCAGTTCACCCGCGTTCCGAGCGAGCCGCCGGCCGGCTTCGTGAAGCGATGGCTGCGGATCTACGAGGACGGCTGGCGCGACGGATCCCGCGCCGGCTTCGCAATCGAGAGCCACGACGGCGTGTTTCTCGGGCTCGGCATGTTCGTCCGGCTCGAGACAGAGGGCCGCCAGGGCGAGATCGGCTACGTGGTCGGGCCGGCCGCGCGCGGGAAGGGTGTCGCGACGCGGACGCTGCAGTTGCTCACCGACTGGGGCTTCGCCGAGCTCGGTCTCGAGCGGATCGAGCTCTGGATCGACGTCACGAATCCGGCCTCGGAGCGCGTGGCCGAACGGGCCGGCTACCTGCGCGAGGGCGTGCTGCGCTCCTACTGGTTCAAGGAGGACATCCGCTGCGACTTCGGGATCTGGTCGCGGCTCCGCGGCGACCCCTCGGTCACCTCGAGAGTCGCCGCGGCCTGAAGCCGGCGCGGATCTGGCAGACCCGTGAGCGCAGGTTCTCGGGCGGGATCAGGAGGTTGAGCAGCGGACTGTCGGTCGGATCGCTCAACAGCCGCATGCAGGCGACCGCGGCTGCCGGGTCGAGCTCGAGGCCGTCGTCCTCGAGCTCGGCGGCGAGCGCCTCGAGCACGTCCGCCGCGGCGACGATCCGCGCGTCGACGGCCAGTCCGGGCCGCGGCAGGCGGCACCGGATCGAGGAGGCGAAGCAGCGCCGGCTGTCCATCGTCGCGTGGCGCCTGGCGTAGGCGAGCACTTCCGGGATGACGTGCGCGTCCCCCTCGCCGGCGAGCCTCGCGACGAGATCCCAGCGGCACCAGAGAGCCCGGACCCCGCAGGCCCCGACCACCAGCCCGCCGAGGAAGAGCGGCAGCGCGAGCTCCGGACGGGTCATCGTCGCTCCGATGGCCGCGGCAACCGCGACGGCCGCGAGGGCGAGGTCGCCCCACTCCTCGCGACGCAGCGCCTGCAGGCGCTCCGCACCGTCGTCGACCGCTCGCGCGTACACCGGGCCCGTCTCCTTTTCGGACGAACGCTTTACGAGAATAAACGATCCCGTAAAGGAAGTCTATTCCGAGACTGCTAGGTTCCGGAAAGAGGTGGCGAACGCAGTCCAGACCCGAAGCGCCCGCGGCCGGCCCAGACGAGCATCCGCGCGCAAGGCGATCGTCGACGCAACGCTCGGGCTCCTCGCCGAGCGCGGCTTCCAGGAGGCGACGATCGAGGCCATCGCCGCACGCGCCGGGGTCGGGCGGAACACGATCTACAGGCGCTGGCCCTCGAAGGAGGAGTTGATCGTGGAGGCCCTCGAGGAGCTCATCGCCGACCTCGACCTCCGGCGCCAGGACGACGTCTACTCGCTCCTGCTCGAGTGGATCCGCGACTTCGCCCGCATCTTCGGCGACCCGCTGTACGGTCGGATCCTCCCGGTCGTCCTCGGCGAGCTGCAGCGGAACCCCGCGTTCGCCGAGGTCTACGCGGAGCGGCTCGTCCGGCCGCGCTACGAGGCGCTCGTCAGCGTGCTCCGGCTTGCGGTCGAGCGGGGAGAGCTTCGTCGGGATGCCAACGTGGAGCAGATCGCGGACCTGCTCGCGGCCCCGCCCTTCGTCCGCGTGCTTCCGGTGGGTTTGCCGCCGGTGACCGAGCGCTACGCGGAGGAGCTGCTCGAGACGATCTGGTGCGGAATCGCGCCTTGAGCTCGGCTCAAACCCGCGCAAGCACGGCGTCGAGCGGCCGTGGGACCTGCGCGAGGTCGAGGGCGTCGACGAGCAGGCGCGCGTAGCGGATCTTCCGGCTGCCCCCGCTGCCCATGAAGCGCCGCAGCTGATCCTCGAGGGGCCGTCCGTCCCACGCCGGCTGCTTCTGCAGCGTGCGAAACGGGCCGAGATCGCCCTGGGCCTCGACGACTTCGAGCACCGCGTCCGCGCCGAGGGCTCGGATCAGCTCGTCCTCGAGGTCGGCCTCGCAGACGTAGAAGCCGAGCCGTTCCATGTCCGCGCGGGTGAGATGGCTGCCGAGGCCGGCGCCTTCGAGTCCGCGCCTGAAGTCGCGTTCCTCGCCGGCGTCGCAAAGGCCCGCCAGCCCGACGTCCAGGCCCTCGGGCCCGAAACGCCGGAGGAAGCGGCCGATCGCCTGCGCTCCGCCCATCGGCACGACGGCGACACCCTCGGCCTCGAGATCGCGCCCGCGGCGCTCGGCGAGCGCTTCGAGCGCGCGCCCGTCGCTGATGCCCTCGACAAGGACGACGGCCCGAGGAGAGGTTGCTTCGATTCGGCCGGCGCTCGCCATCGCGGGCGCATTGTGGCGGCTTGCGGACCACGCCGAAGGACCGCCGCGATCGAACGAGTCGGTTCGACCTCCGACGGCGTCGGCGCGCCTGGGTGCTTACTTCGGCTCGGGAACGATGCGGATGTAAGGCTTGGGCTCCTCCCACGCGCCGAAGAGCTCCTTCGCCTCGGCGTTGGAGACGGAGCCGGCGATGATCACGTCCTCGCCGTGCCGCCAGTTCACAGGCGTGGACACCTTGTGCTTCGCGGTCAGCTGCAGCGAGTCGATCACGCGCAGCACCTCGTCGAAGTTGCGGCCGGTCGTCATCGGGTACACGAGGATCAGCTTCACGTTCTTGTCCGGTCCGATCACGAAGACGTTCCGGACGGTCTGGTTGTCGGCCGGGGTCCGATCCGAGGCAAGGCCTGTTGTGTCCGCGGCGAGCATCCCGTAGAGCTTGGAGACCTCGAAGTCGGCGTCGGCGATGATCGGGTAGTTGATCGCCGCGCCCTGGGTCTCCTCGATGTCCTTCGCCCACCGCTCGTGATCACCGGTGGGGTCGACGGAGAGCCCGATGATCTTGACGTTCCGCTTGTCGAACTCCGGCTTGATCTTCGCCATGTAGCCGAGCTCGGTGGTGCAGACGGGCGTGAAGTCCTTCGGGTGCGAGAACAGCACCGCCCACGAGTCGCCGATCCAGTCGTGGAAGCTGATCGGCCCCTCGGTCGTCTGCGCCTGGAAGTCGGGCGCGGGCTCGCCCAGTCGAATGGTCATTGCCGCCTCCTTCAATTGTGTTCCCGAGAGCCTACGCACGGTCGGTATCTCTGCGCTTCGCGACGAGAGGTCTCGGCCTAGGCGAGCGAGGGCTCGCCTGTGCCGGCGGCCGTCTCGACCTTCATGCCTATCGAGCTGCACACGTCCGGCGTCGTCGACCGCTATCTCACCTTCGAGTACCTGCCGCGAACCGCTGCAAACCTAGCCCTGGCGGACATCCGGGCCCAGCACCCAGACGCGACGGTCGTCGAACCCGAGATCCCCGGCGACGAATGAGCGGTAGCTGAGTAGGATTCGCGGCCTAGGCGCGAGAGGGCGCCTCCGGGTTCGCGGGCAGGACCGAGTCCACCTCTGTAGGGACATAGAACCGCGTGGCGATCTCCTCGGGCCTGGACGCGAGCCCCCGGCCGTCGAAAGGAGACGTCATGCCCGACCTTCCTGCCCGGCCCGACCTCGGCCAGCTGCGCCGCCAAGCCAAGGAGCTCCTGCGTTCTGCCGCCGAGGGAGACGACCAGGCGCGCGATCGGATCCTCGCTGTGTCGGACCGGTTGACACTGGCATCCGCCCAGCTTGCGCTCGCGCGCGAGTACGGCTTCGCCGGCTGGCCCAAGCTGAAGCGCGAGGTCGAGCGCCGCGAGATCCTCGACGACCGCGATCTCGATCGGCTGGCCGCGCTGCTCGCGGAAGCGCCCGAGCTGGCCACCGCCCAGATGGAGCACTGGCGCGACCACCCGAAGGGAGCGTCGCCGCTCGGCTACACGGCAATGCTCCGCTATGACACGGCGGGCCGGCTCTGGCGCGAGGTTCCGGGCACGGCGGCGATGGCGAGTGCCCTGATCGAGGCGGGTGCCCCGATCGAGGGGGAGCCCGGGGAGCGGGAGACGCCGCTGATCACCGCCGCCAGCTACGGCGACGCCGAGGTCGCGCGCGTGTTGATCGACGCGGGTGCCGACATCGAGGCGACCGCGGCGGACGACTCGGGCGGCGTTCCCGGCGGGACTGCGCTGCTGCACGCGGCGGTGTTCGGCATGACCGACGTCGTCGACGTGCTCGTCGCCGCCGGCGCCCGCGTGGAGGGCATCGAGGTGGCGGCCGCGGCCGGCGACGTCGGCGGCTGGACCACAGACGACACGCCGCCAGACGCCAGGATCCGAGCGCTCGTCATGGCAGCGGATCACCAGCGCCTCGACGTCATCGACCAGTTGATCGCAGCCGGTACTCCCGTCGACGGGATCGATCCGGTGTTCGGAGGCCACCCGCTCCGCACGGCCGCCGCGAACGGCCGACCCGAGAGCGTGCGGCGCCTGCTTGCGCACGGGTCCGACCCCAACCTGCGAGACCCCGAGAGCAAGCGCACGCCACTGGAGCTGTGCCGTCGCGGCCGGTCCGGCGCCGCCAGCACAGCGGCCTACGACGAGGTGGAGGCGATCCTGGAGCCCCTGACGTCAGGTTGACGCGCGCGCGAGAGACGCCCGCGCCTCGAGATAGCGCTGCTCGGGTATCACTCGCCGGGGAGCAGCGAGAAGAGCGTCTTGTCGACCCGGCGCCCGTCCGGCTTCGGCATCGAGCGGACCACACCCTCGCGGGTGTAGCCCGCGCGCTCGACCACTCGTTCGGAGGCGACGTTCCCGACGTTGACGTAGGCGGCGACTCGCTGGATCCCCAGCGAGAAGGCATGCTCGGCGAGCATGCGGGCGATCCGCGTGGCGAAGCCGCGGCCGCGCGCCGGCGGGAACACGAAGTAGCCGATCTCGACGATGCCGCGCTCGGCGTCGAGGTGGTGGAGCATCCCGCCGCCGACGATCTCGCCCGTCTCGACGTCGACGGCTGCGAGCGGCATGAGGCGTCCGTGCTCGACGAGCGTCGGCAGCTCCCGCAGCGAGTCGCGCAGCTCCTCGCGGCCGAACGCGGGCAGGTTCCCGGCCTCGCGCAGCTCGGGATCGGTGAACGCGGGCAGCATCGCGTCCGTGTCGTCCACCGTCGGCAGCCGGAGCACGAGGTCGCCGGAGCGGATGCCCTCGGCAGGCATCGACAGGCGCAGCGTCGACTCCGGGAGGACGGGCGGACGGCTCACCGCGGTCCCAACCGTATCCGCGCCTCACTCACCCAGCCGAACGGCCGCCCGGACGAGGTCGGCGTTGTCGGCCGCGAGCCGCCCGTCCGGCAGGACGGTCGTGTCCTCGAGCCCGGTGCGGATGCCGTGTCCTCGTTCGAGCGCACGTCGGTTCACGGCCCAGCTCGCAATGCCGTCACCGTGATGCACCTGCTCCAGCCCGATTCCTGCGTCGGCAAGCACTGATTCCATCGCCGCCGCATGCGCGAGCGCCGCGTCTGGGCCGGCGTCCAGCGGCTCGACGAGCACCCGCACGCAGCGCGTTGCGATCCCGGCGCGGACGAAGCGGTGAGCGTCGTCGAGGCCGAGCAGCCCGGCCTCGACTCCCACGCCTCGCTCGACGAGGTGCTCGCAGAGGTCGACGATCCCGTCCTCGCCCTGATTCGCGGTCACGAGGTCCGGCAGCTCCGTCCAGCCGTGGACGAGCGCCAGCCGGCGGCCCGGGTCCGGCTCGATCGTCGCGGACGTCGTCAACGAGATCGGCACGCCGGGGCACACGGCGCGGATTGCGCGCAGCGCCGCGGCGCACGCGTCTCCGGCCAGCGTCTCGACTCCGTTCTTGTCGAAGGCGTGGACGTGCACCACGTCCGCGCCGGCGTCGACCGCCGCGCGTGACTCCGACGCGAGCTGCTCGGGCGTCCGCGGGATCGCAGGGTGCTCCTCGTCGGTACGCGCGCCGTTGAGCGCTGCCTGAAGGAGTTGGGCTCTCACGTCCGGATCCGTGGAGCATGACGTGCGTGCGAAGCTCGCGGCGACATGAGACCAGAGGCCGTCGCGTGCACGACCGACCAGGCCCTACTGGGCGAAGGCGCCCGGTGGGACGCCCGTCGCGGCGAGCTGCTCGTCGTCGACATCCTTGCGGGGCACGTCTACCGCGGTCGCGTCGGCGACGACGGCGCCCTCAGCCTCGTTCGCTCCTACGAGCTGCCGGGCACCGTCGGCGCGGTCGCCCCCGTCGAGGACGACGACGGCTGGCTGCTCGCTGCCGACCGCGGCTTCGCCTACCTCTCTGAGAGCGGCGCGCTGCGGCCGTTTGCCGAGGTCACCCCGGCAGGGACCCGGATGAACGACGCGGCCTGCGACCCGCAGGGCCGCTTCTGGGCCGGGACGATGGCCAACGACCACCGCGCCGGAGCCGGAGCCCTCTACCGTCTCGAACGGGACGGGCGGATCGACCAGATGCTCGACGGCCTGACGATCTCCAACGGGCTGGGGTGGAGCCTCGACGGCGGCACGATGTATGTCACCGACAGCGGCCCGCGCGTCGTGCAGGCCTTCTCGTTCGACGGCGAACGGGGGACGATCTCGAACGGCCGCGTGCTGATCGAGGTGCCCGACGAGGTCGGCACGCCGGACGGCCTCACCGTCGACGCAGCCGGCGACCTCTGGGTCGCGATCTTCGGCGGCGGACGGGTTCGCCACTACTCCGCGGACGGAGACCTGCTCGACGAGTGGCCCGTGCCTGCGAAGGAGACCACCTCCTGCGCGTTCGCCGGCCCAGGGCTGAACCGCCTCTTCGTCACTACCGCCACCGAGGACTGGAGCGAGGCGGAGCGTCGCGCCGAGCCCTCTGCCGGGCTCGTGTACCGGTTCGACACCGACGCGACCGGCAGACCGGCGGAGCCGTTCCGGCCGGACCCAGCATGGTGGGGCGCGGTGTGTTAGGAGGGCTTGGCGAGATAACGGCTGTGTCGCCGGGCCGCGCTGCTCGCCCCGAGGACTGCGTCCTCAGTCGCGCCCGTATAGCTCCGCATACGAACGCTCCCTGCGTCCTTGCCTCGGAACGACCATCGCACCCCGGCAACGAGCGATATCCCGCCAAGCCCTCCTAGAACCGCTCGAGCAGATCGCGCTTCTTCGCTTCGAACTCCTCCGCCGTGATCAGGCCGCGCTCGCGGAGGTCGCCCAGGCGGCTGAGCGCTGAGTCGAGCTCGTCGGCCGACAGGCCCGCCGGCGACGCGGGCGCAGCCGGCGCCTGGACGACCCGGGCGCCGCCGACCTCCAGCTCGTGCTCGTGCTTGGCGTCGAGGAGCGCCTTCTTGAAGCCGTCGGCGTCGGGAAGGAAGCGGATCTTGCTCGTCCCGGCCTCCGACGCGGTCAGCAGGTCGATCTCGCCGTAGCCGAAGATCCGCCCGAGCCACGGGTGGCCGACGAGCATGTCGGTGATCGCCTGGAGCGACGTGTCGCGCGTGTACTTGTTGATCACACCACCCGCCTCGATGACGCGGCGCGTCGTGACGAGGTAGCGCTCGACCCTCCAGACGAGGAAGAACCAGGCGAGCCCCAGGAACCCGATCAGAAGGAAGAGCCAGAAGCCCCAGCTCAGGAGTGTGCTGACGGGTCCGGCGACGCCGCTGTCGGGGACGGCCTGGTCGAGCGCGGAGAGGACGATCCCGATCCCGAGCGCGAGCACGAACCAACGGCCCGCCTCGATGAAGGTGAGCCAGTGCCGTTGCTTGACGAGCAGGACGCGCTCGTCGGTGGCGAGCAGCGACGCGTATTTCGCGGTCTGGTCGCGCTGGGCGCTCGCGCTGGTCGCGCGCGCAGTGCTCACGCCGTGTCGTCGATGAGGGCCATGCTCCGATTATCACTGCCTCGCATGGCAGAGTGCCGCCGTGGCGAAGACCCAGTACTACACCGCAACGACGCTCGACGGGTACATCGCGGACGAGAACAACTCCCTCGACTGGCTGTTCGAGGTCGACCGTGAGACGGAGGGCGGCGAGCATTCGTTCGCCGCCTTCTTCGGCGACGTCGGCGCGATGGCGATGGGCGCGACGACGTACGAGTGGGTGCTCGAGCACGACAATCTCCTCGCCGAGCCGGACAAGTGGCGCGGCTACTACGGAGACACCCAGTGCTGGGTGTTCACCCACCGTGACCTCCCGCCGATCTCCGGCGCGGCGATCCACTTCGTCCAGGGCGATGTCGCGCCCGTCCACGCGCAGATGACCGAAGCCGCCGCGGACAAGAACATCTGGCTCGTCGGGGGCGGCGACCTCGTCGGTCAGTTCGCCGACCAGGGACTGCTCGACGAGATCCTCGCGGGGGTCGCGCCCGTGACGCTCGGCCGGGGGGCGCCTCTGCTTCCGCGCCGCCTCACCGCGAAGCGGCTCGAGCTGGTCGACGTGGCGCAGGACAAGCAGTTCGCGCGGCTCCGGTACCGCGTGCGGAAGTAGGCGGCTGCCGGGTTACGGAATCGGGTTGGCCAGCTCGGACCGCTCGTGAGAACATCGAAGGAGGCAACGAGGAGAGGGGCGTGCATGCGCACTCGCGCCTTCGAGCGCCAGGCTGCGGCTAGCGAGAGCGACGCTCCCGCGCGGCCGCGGACCGCCGGCTCCTCTCCGGCGGAGCTCGTCCTCGCGCTCCAGCGGACGGCCGGTAACCGGGCGCTCGTGTCGTCGTTGCGGTCGCAGGCTGCGCTGCAGCGGAAGGAGGACTGGAACTTCACGCCCGAGGACTACGCGGTGCTCGTGAAGAAGGGAAAGGAGCTCCGGTTCGCGGCCGACAGCGCCTGGCTCCCCGAGCCGCTTCAGCAGAACCTGCTGACGACGTTGAAGTTCGCTCTCACGTCCAAGAACCCGAGCCGGACCGCGGGCATCAACGTCAAGGACTTGTACCACGGCCATTTCGTCGTCCCGAAGGCCAAGGCGACCGAGGAGCTCAAGACGAAGGCGTCCGCGTTCGAAAGGAAGACGGAGGCGATCCAGGGGAAGGCGCTCGGCGGCGACTGGTTCGACCCGGTGACCAAGGAGAACCTCGCCGCGTACACGAAGGCCATGCAGGAGACGGAGCAGCTGGCGACACCCCTCCTGACCGAGGCGCTGAAGATCGGGGGCGCAGCGGTGCTCTATCACACCTTCGAGCTCAGCGGGCCGAAGATGAAGCCCGGCAGCGAGAGACGAAACATCCTGACGCCGATCGGAGGTGCTCCGGCCGGCTACGACCCGTCGGGCACCGGGAAGGACGCGAACGCCTTCCGCGACGAGTATCAGGAGATCCTCCAGTTTGCCTTCCTCGTGGACGAAACGGGCGTCATTCACGTGACCGTCGGAACGACCATGAACCTGTCACGAGTGACCGGCACGCCGATCGGAAGCTGACGATGACGGAGCGCGAACGCGACTATCGGCTGCTCGCTGTCAAGGTGGCCATCGCCGAGGGCAGATACCAGGAGGGCCTCGACCAGCTCGATCAGATCGCCGTGGACTCTCAGGAGGAAGAGGCCGAGAAGCTCGTCCTTTCAGGCCAGGGCTTCGAGGGTCTGAACGACGCCGCTCGCGCCCACGACGCGTACACCCGGGCGCGCGAGCTCGACCCGGAATTCGCGGCGCCCCTGCTTCGGGAGGGCGTGCTCCTCTATCGCCGCGGAGACCGTGAGGGCGCACGCATCCTCCTGTACCGCTACCTCCAGGCCGAGGCCGGCAATCCGGAGGCTCTCTACTACCTCGCGCTCTGCGAGCTCGATCGCTCCCGTCGAGCCGACGCCGTTCGGCGGCTTGTCGTCCTCGACGGGCCGAGCGCGGCCTGGTCGCGCGAGCTGCTGGACACCGTTCGCGACTGACGCGGCCCCAAGCTAGCCTCCGGCGATGCCCGCCGCCCACCGGCTGAGCCTGGCCGAAGCACGCCGCGTGGCGATCCGCGCTCAGCTCCTCGAGGCGCGCCGGCCGACCGAGCTGCTCGACACGGTCGACCACCTGACCTTCCTGCAGATCGACCCGACCGCGGCGATCGCACCGGCCGCCGACCTCGTCGCCTGGACCCGCCTCGGCTCGGCGTACGAGCCTGCTCAGGTTCAGCAGGCTCTGGACGACCGGAAGCTCTTCGAGCTCGACGCCCTGGTGCGGCCGATGCGCGACATCGGCTTGTATCTCGCCGGCGCCTCGGACTGGCCTCCGTGGGACCGCGCCCGAGCCTGGCTGCGCGACAACGACTCCTTCAGGCGCGACATCCTCGACCGGCTCGCGGACTCGGGGCCGCTGGCGTCCCGTGACCTCCCGGACACGTCCGTCGTGCCGTGGGCGTCGACCGGGTGGACGAACAAGCGCAACGTGACGCAGATGCTGGAGTACATGGCCATCCGCGGCGAGGTCGCCGTCGCCGGCCGCGCCGGGCGCGAGCGGCTCTGGGACCTGCCCGAGCGCGTGTACCCGGCCGATCTGCACGTGCCCTCCGTGGAGGAGGCCCGGCGGATCAAGAACGAGCGGCGATTGAAGTCCCTCGGGATCGCGCGCGCCAAGGCCAGGGAGATGCCGATCGAGCCGATCTACGTCGGCGAGGCGGGGGAGCCGGCGGTCGTCGAGGGGGTGCCCGGCGAATGGCGCGTGGATCCCGCGGCGCTCGACGGGGACTTCGAGGGGCGGACCGCGCTGCTGTCGCCGTTCGATCGACTGACGTACGACCGCACGCGTGCCGAGCAGCTGTTCGACTTCGAGTACGTGCTCGAGATGTACAAGCCGAAGGACAAGCGCCGCTGGGGGTACTTCGCGCTGCCCGTGCTCCACGAGGATCGGCTCGTCGGCAAGGTGGACGCCACGGCCGACCGGAAGGGCTCCGTGCTCGACGTGCACGCGATCCACGAGGACGTCCGCTTCACGCGTGCGATCGCGAAGGCCGTCCACGCCGAGCTCGACGGCCTCGCCTCCTGGCTCGGCCTGGAGGCCCTGACCCTGCCCCGATGAGATGTCCGGAGGGAGTCGAACGACCCCCTCCGGACGACGTGGAGGCGAGCTAGCAGTCGCTCGGCGCGGGCGTCGCGTCGATGCGGAACGCCGTTGTTCCTGGATCCCCCGGGACGAGGTACGTCGCCCACAGCTCGACCTCGTTCACGAGCGACTCGTTGCGTGCGATGTGAACATTCTGATCGCCGCGGTCGATGAAGCTCTGGCCTGCGCTGTAGACGGTGCCCTCGCACGACTCGTCATTCGCGTAGATGAGGCGGAGCGCCCCGGCCTTCACCGTGACGAGAACCGGGCCCGGATGGCTGTGCCACCCCGTCGATCCGCCGCCGGCCATGCGGATCTGCTGAGTCACGAAGTCGACGGAGCCCTTGGTCTTGAGATGGACACCGGACTTGCTGTTGACGATCTGGCTCTCGGGCATCGTTCCGCGTGCATGCACCGGCCCTGCGAGGATCCCGACCCCCGGTGTCGCCAGCGCCGTGCCTCCCATCAGGGACAGGCCTGCGACGACGGCCAGGATGATCCTTCTCTTGCGAGTGCTCATCGCATGTCCTTTCGCGAATTGAGGTTGTGTTCGCCGGCAGGCACGAGCTCTGCGCCCCGGGCGACGTCGCGCGCGAGCTCGACCGAGAAGTCGATTCCGTGCGCCTCCCGGGCGTGTCGGCGGATTGCCTCCACGAGGGCCTCGTCGTCATCCGCCCGAACCTCGTAGCCGCAGTCGCAAAACAGCATCTTGCCAGCGAACATGTCGCGTCCCATACTCCGGGGACGTAGTTAGAGACTCGCTAGCGCGCCGCTAGCGGCCCTGAGAGGAGCGGTGCACTGGACGTTCGGATCTCCCTGACGGAACAACTCGCCGTAGAAGCGAACGGCTCGACGCTGGGCGAGCAGCGTTTCCCAGGTCGTCAGGGTCGAATCGTGTTCGCCTACCTGGCGGCGCAGAAGGGGCGGGCCGTTCCTCGGGACGAGCTCGCGGAGGTGCTCTGGGGCGAGGAGCTCCCGGCAACTTGGGACAAGGCGCTCCGGGTGCTGATGACGAAGTTGCGGGCGCTGCTGGAGGAGTGCGGGATCGACGGCTCGACCGCGCTGAAGAGCGCATTCGGCTGCTACAAGCTGACGCTTCCGCCCGGGGCCTGGATCGATGTCGACGCTGCGGCGGAGGCGGTCGAGCGCGCCGAAGGCGCGCTGGCGGCGGGCGAGCTCGGGGAGGCGCGCTCGCAGGCGGAGGTGGCCGCTGCGCTGGCGCGTCGCAGCTTCCTCCCCGGCGAAGAAGGGCCCGTGGGTGGAGGAACGACGACGAGACCTGCGCGAGGTCCTGGTGCGCGCGCTGGAATGCCTGCGCGACGCCTCGCTGGGCGCCGGCGAGCTCGCCGACTCGGTCCGCTACGCGGAGGAGGTGATCGAGCTCGAGCCTTTCCGCGAGAGCAGCTACGAGCAGCTGATGCGGGCGCAGGTTGCCGCGCGCAATCCGGCCGAGGCGCTCCGCGTGTACGAGCGCTGCCGGCGCTTCCTCGCCGACGAGCTCGGCGCCTATCCGTCACCCGAGATCGAGGCGGTCTATCGCGAAGCGCTTCGCGCTCCCAGTGACCGGAAGGCGCCGGCTGCCGAGCTCGCGCCTCCCAAGAGGCGTGTCCTGGTTGCGATCGGAGCCGCCGTCCTTCTGGTGGCGGCGGTTGCGTCGGCCGGCCTTGTGCTCCTGGGCCGGGAGAGCGCGCGGCCGCCCGAGGTCGTGCCGAATAGCCTCGTCCGAATCGACCCGAAGACGCTCGAGCCGACCGACGTCGTGCCGATCGGAAGCGCTCCCGACCTCGTCGTGCTCGCGGGCGGCTTCGCCTGGGTCACGCATTACGTTCTCCGCGACACACCGTCCGGCGAGATCCGCAATGCGGGCGGCCGGAGGCTCACGCGTGTCGACCTGGCGACCGGCGATTCCGAGGTCGTCGGCGGCGGGCTCGCGCCGTGCGGGCTCGCCGCTGATCCCTCGGGCGACGTCTGGGTCGCGAACTGCTTCGTACGGGGTTCCGGAGGAAGCGCCAACGTCGTGCGGGTCGACGCGACCACCCTCGACTTCGACGCGGGCCCCTGGGCCGTCCCCGGCGGCGGGGCTTTCTACCGCGGCCTTGCCTACGGCGGCGGCTCGCTCTGGCTTTCGGAGAACTCCCAAGCTCATTGCCCGACCGGCCATCCGTGCCAACCCGGCCCGGGCATGCGCGACACGCTCGCGCAGATCGACCCGCTCACCGGCAGGTGGCACCCGATCCACCTTCCCCGCCCTGTGGCCCCGGTCGCATGGTCCGACTACGGCGACCTCTGGATGAGCAACTTCGACGTCGCGAGCGTCTCGCGACTTCGCGCGGAGACACAACGCGTGGAGGAGACGATCGACCGGGTCGCGATCAATCCCGGTCACATCCTCGTCGACGGGGACGCCGTCTGGGTCGCGGACTGGTCGGCGCCGAAGGTCGTGCGCATGCGTGCAGTCGGGGGTGCCAAGCCGCACGACATTTCCCTGCCGGTGAAGAACCCTGCAGATGCAGGCGTTTGGAACGTCGCGGCGGGTTCAGGCGCGGTCTGGGCGACGACGCCCCGAGACGGGACGCTCTGGCGGGTCGATCCGAAGACGAACAAGGCGACCCCGATCCCCATGCCCTACCCGCCGGCTGGAGTCGCCGCCGACGACGACGGCGTCTGGGTGACCGTGGGCGAATGTGGCCAAGTGATCGATTGCCCTCCTAATCTCAGTTAGCGGGTCGTAGCCGACTCCACGAGCCCGAGCTCGATCGCGCGGGTCGCCGCCTCGGTGCGCGTCCGGCAGCCGAGCTTCGAGAGCGTGTTGCGGACATGCATGTCGACTGTCCGCGTGCTGAGGAAGAGCTCGCCGGCGATCTCGCGATTGGTGCGCCCTACGGCCACATAACGCAGCACCTCGAGCTCGCGGCGCGTGAGGCCGCCCGGCCGGAGGTCGGCGAGCGCTCGGGCGCCGATCCGCTCGTCGATCCGCTCGCCTAGGTCACTCAGCCGAGAGGCGGCGAGCGCGGTGAGCGGCCGGGCTCCGAGCTTGCGCGCCGCTCGGTGGGCGTCCACGAGTTGCTGGACGGCGAGCTCGCGTTCTCCCAGTGCGATCGACGCTTCCGCTGCACGGACCAGCGTCTCGGCTCGCTCGAACGGCGTCTCGATCTCTGCGTACACGCCGAGCGCGTCGGAGAAGTAGGCGGTCGCGCGCTCGAGGTCGCCGTCCAGCGCCGCCGATTCGGCGAGGGTCGCCGCCAGCGCTGCCCGCGCCTCGAGGTGTGGATAGTCGGCCGCGATGCGACCGAGTGCCTCACCGCACGCGCCGGTCTCGGCGGCGAGTCCCTGCGATGCCAGGTGCGCCGCGGCCCAGCGCAGTGGCGCGACGAACGACGCACCGGCGTCCTCACGGACGTCCGCGAGCAGCTGGCGGCAGCGTTCGGTCGCGGCACCCGGGTCGCCGCGGGCGACGTCGAGTCGCCCCAGCCCCGGGGCAGCCTGTCGACCGCTCGGAGCACCCATGGCCACCGAGAACCGCACAGCGTCGGCGAGCAGCGGACGTGCCTGGCGCGCCCGTCCGCGGGCCGACTCGACGCATCCCCAGGCGGTCGATGCGTGCCCGTGGGAGACACCGTCGGCGTCGGGAACGGCACGGACGCTGCGTGCGAGCTCGACAGCCTGGTCCCACTCGCCGTTCTTCCAGAGAACGATCGCTAGGCAGCCCACGCAGAACTGCCGGACCGCCTCGTGCCCGGTCGCCTCGCAGTACTCGATGGCCTGCTCGAGCGTCGAGCGGGCGGCTGCGTCGTCGCCCGTCTGGACGAGGATCGCCGCCGTGGCGAAGTACGCATCCGCCGCGCCCTGCGCGAGCGAGCCGGCGAGGGCATCGGCCAGCGCCTGCTCGGCGAGACGAAGGCCGTCCGCCGGACGCCGCTGCTTCGCCATCGCGAGGCCCTCGAACGCGAGCGCCATGACCCGCAGCTCCTCTTCACCGGCCTCCCGTGCCTCCGCTTGCGCCCGGCGCAGCGTCTCGATGTTGGTTGTGTGGTCGCCCAGGACGGTGAGCGCACCGGAGGCCGCCAGTCGCGACCGTGCAGCTTCGGCCGGGCTGCCGAGCTCGGCAAACGTCTCCGCCGAGGCGATCAGGATCGGGTAGGCGTCCGCGGCCTGCCCGCCGTAGTCGAGCGCTGTTCCGAGCTCGCGCTGAGCAGTCGCTTCGCCGCGGCGATCGCCAAGTGCGCGACGGCGATCGGCGACCTCGCGCCACGCGGCCGCGGCCTGGCGGAAGTCGCCCGAGAGCTGTAGGCAGCGCCCGAGGCGCGCGAGCGCCTCGAGGCGGACCGGGTCGTCGTCCGCTCCCGTCCAGAGCTCGAGTGCGCGGCGCCCGGTGCGCGCCCCGTCGCGGTAGGCATGCAGGGCACAGGAGCGCTCGGCGGCGGCGAGCAGGAACGGCACCGCCCGCTCGGGCTGCCCGGCCTGCACGGCGTGCTCGGCGACTCGTTCGGGCTCACCACCTGTGGCCTCGAGCAGATCACAGAGCCGCGAGTGGAGCCGACGGCGCCGCGTCCAAGCCGTGCCCTGGTAGAGCGCCTCGCGGGTGAGCGCGTGCCGGAACCCCACACGGCCGTCACCGCCGTCGAGCAGGAAGCCGCTTGCGAGCGCGCCGGCTATACCTGCCTCCTCGTCCAGCTCGACGAGCAGGTGGAGGTCGACCGTGGCGCCGGCTACGGCGGCTGCTTCGAGCGTCGAGCGGGCCTCGGGCTCCAGTCCGTCGGCGCGAACGAGCACGGCGTCGCGAACGGTGTCGGGCAGCGGCACCGCCGCCGTCCCTGCCGCGAGCTCGAACCCCCGCTTCGCCTGTACGACGAGGCCGCCGGCCCGCAGCGCAAGGGTCAGCTCCTCGACGAAGAAGGGCAAGCCCAGCGAGCGGTCCCACACCGCGGCCGCGAGCACCGGGCCGACTTCGCCGCCCAGGACGGAGGCGGCCAATGCTCGGGTCTCGTCGCGATCGAGCGGCTCGACGGCGAGCTCCTGGAGTCGGCCGGCCCGGCGGAGCTCGGTTCTGGCGCGTCGCAGCTGGTGCCCGCGTGGCAGCTCGTCGCTCCGGTAGGTACCGACGAGGACGAGTGGCTCGCTCGACGCCACGGCCGCAAGTGCCGGCAGGAGCTCGATCGTCGCAGCGTCCGCCCAGTGGAGGTCATCGACCAGGACGAGCGCCGGGCCGTCGGCGGCGATGGCCGCGAACGCGGCGCGCACGGCCTCGACCAGTGTCGCGCGATCGCCCGTCTGGGCGGGCCCGTATTCGGGCAGCAGCGTCGCGAGGTGCGACCGGAAGCGGCCGAGCCCCTCGACGAGGTCCGCGCGCTCACGAAGAGCCGCGCGCAGCACGGCGACGATCGGGCCGTACGGTGCCGTCGCGTCCTCGGCGCACGTCGCCTCGACGAACAGCGCGCCCTGGTTCGAGAGGGCCTCGAAGGCGAGGCGCGACTTGCCGACGCCTGCCTCGCCGGCCAGCAGGACGAACGCTCCCCGGCCGTCGGCCGCCTCCTGCACGAGGTCGGAAAGCGCCGCAAGCTGTGACTCCCGGCCGACGAGCGGGGCGTTGGTCACCAGCTGAGTGTAGGACGGCCCGCCGCGAGGGTCACCCGCGGCGGGCCTCATGGCTCAGAAGTCGCAGCCCGGATCGGGCGCGTCGAGCCTGAACGGCGTACCCGGAGCACCGGGCACCAGGTAGGTCGCCCACAGCTCGACGTTCGAGCTGCCGAGGTTGAGCGCGGTGTGCACGGTCTCGTCGCCGCGGTCGACGAAGCTCTCGCCCGCGTGGTAGGTCCGGCCGCCGCAGGTCGGGTCGTTCGCGTAGACGAGCGTCAGCGCACCCGACTTCACGGTGACGAGCACCGGGCCCGGATGACTGTGCCAACCGGTCGTGCCGCCGGGCGCGATCGTGATCTGCTGCGTGACGAAGTCGAGCGCTTGCTTCGTCTTCAGCTTGATCCCGGCCTTGCTGTGGATGTTCAGCAGGTCGGCGTTCGTCCCCCGTGCATGCACGGGTGCACTGAGAACGCCGATGCCTGGGGTCGCCAACGCAACGCCTCCCATGAGGGAGAGGCCGGCGACGACCGCCACGATGATCTTTCTCATGCCGCCTCCTTTCGTACCCCGACGCTAGGGGCATGGGCGGCGCGGAGCAGCGGCAATCCTGCCGTATTTTCCACGCCCGGCTCATGCGGCCCGGGTCGGTGAGAATCCGCACGTGCCACACGACCTGCGCGTCATCACCTACGAGGCGATCGTCTCGGGTGCGCGCCGCCACTTCCTGCGCGAGGGCACGATCGACATGGAGCAGCTCGCCCACGAGCTCTCCGTCAGCCGCGCGACTCTCTACCGGGCCGTGGACGGCCGCGACCGGCTGCTCGGCGACGTGCTCTGGAGCCTCGCCGAGCGCACGTATGCAGAGGCGCGCCGTAACGTCACGCAGCGCGGGGTCGAAGCAATCCTGGAGATATCGGACCGGTTCGCCGAGTCCGTGACGACGGCGGCGCCGTTCCGGCGCTTTCTCGAGCAGGAGCCGCAGACCGCGCTGCGCGTGCTGCTGACGCCGGCCGGCGGCGTCCACGACCGAGCGGTCGCGCTGCACAGGGAGATCTTCGCCGTGGCGTTCGCGGGGCACGAGGACGAGCTTCTCGGCGACCTCGACACGCTGGCGTACCTCTACGTGAGGCTGCGCGAGTCGATCCTGTACGCGGACATCATGAGCGGGCGCCAGCCCGATCCCGAGGTCGCCGAGCGCGCGGTCCGGGCCCTGCTGGCACCGCGCTGAGAGCGGAGTCTCAGGTTCCGCCGGTTGTGTCGGTCCGGCGCGGAGGGCGGGGAATGATTCCCGTCGCCAGTACGCATCCCCCAGTAAGGAGGTCGATGTGGTCACGTCGCGCAGTCGCCGGTGCGCGGTCATCGCCGTGCTCGCGCCGCCGCATTCCTCGTCACTCCGTCTCTCTCGGCCGCCGCCCAGGACCCGGTGATCGGGGGGCCGATCCCCGGCACCGTCCCGGGGGACCCGTCGTCTTCGGTCCTGAGCGAGACCTACCCGTTCTTCTCCACGTGGCTGGACCTCGCCGGGGACGGCTACGTGGAGCAGGAGTACTACCTCTCGGGCGCTGCGGACGCCTACTCGACCGCGGGCACCAAGCTCGCCTCCGACGTGGCCTACCGCACGAGGATCATCGTCCGCCGGCCGGTCTCCCAGGCCGACTTCAACGGCACGGTCCTGGTCGAGTGGCAGAACGTGACCGCGGGCTACGACCTCGACGCACTCTGGAACCGGAGGCACCTGCGCGACGGCTACGCGTGGGTCGGCGTGTCCGCGCAGCGCGTCGGCGTCGACCAGCTGCGCGCCTGGAGCCCGACGCGGTACGGCGGCCTCGACGTGACCGGAGGCGGCGCGTTCACGACCGACCAGCTGTCGTACGACGTCTTCGCGCAGGCGGCCGAGGCGCTGAAGTCACCGGGCGCCGTGGATCCGCTAGCCGGGCTCGACGTCGAGCGGGTGCTCGCGATCGGCGCGTCGCAGTCCGCCGGCCGGATGACGACGTACTACAACGTCGTCCTCCCGCAGGAGCAGCCGGTCTTCGACGGCTACGCGTTCATCGTCGGGACCGCGCCGACGCGGGTCGGCCCCGAGCCGATCATGCAGGTGCTGTCCGAGACGGACGTGACGAATCCGCTCACCCGCCGCCCCGACAGCGACGTCTTTCGCCGCTGGGAGGTCGCCGGCGCGGCGCACTCCGGCTGGGAGGGACAGGAGTACCGGCGTCCTCTCTCGATCCGCGACCTGGGTGCCGCACCCGTGTACGAGTGCACGAACCCGCCGTTCAGTCGCATCCTGCTGAGCCAGGTGATCGAGGCCGCATATGCGCACCTTGCGCGCTGGGTGGACGGCGGGACGCCGCCGCCGCACGCGCCGTACCTCGAGTTCAACGGCACGACGAAAGCCCGCAACGAGCTCGGGCTCGCGCTCGGCGGCATCCAGCTGTCGCAGATGGCGGTGCCGACCGCACTCAACACCGGGTCGAACTCCGGCCCGTCGTTCTGCATCCTCTTCGGCACGCACGTCCCGTTCAGCGACGAGCAGCTGGACGCCCTCTACCGCAATCACGGCCAGTACGTTTCCGCCGTGACGCAGACGGACACGCCAACGTCAAGGCCGGCTACGTCCTTCAGGCGGACGCGCAGGAGAACCAGCGCGAAGCCGCACAGTCGAGCGTCGGCAAGTAACCGGGGCGCGTTACGGGGAGGTCGGCGAGCCGGCCTCCCCGCCCCGTTGCGCATTTACCACAGCCGGCAATCAGTGCCGTCACGGATGGCTCCCGGCTGCAGGCGGACGATGCTTCCGGTGACTTGAAGGAGGTTCCGATGGCGACGATCAAGGAAGCGGCGTCCGAGTTCCTCGCGCACAAGCGCGTTGCCGTGACCGGCGTGTCGCGAGAGCCGGGAGGCCACGGCAGCAACGCGGTGTACAAGCGTCTCCGCGACCGCGGCTACGAGGTGTTCGCTGTGAACCCGAACGCGGATGCAGTGGAGGGTGATCGCGCGTACCACGACCTTCGCTCGATCCCGAACGGTGTCGAGGCGGTCGTGATCGGCACGAGGCCGGACATCGCCGACGAGACGATGCGCGAGTGCGCGGACCTCGGCATCGAGCACGTCTGGATGCATCGCGGACCGGGGGCGGGCAGCTTCTCGAGGACCGCCGCGGAGTACGGCCGCGCGCACGGCATCAAGGTGATCGACGGCGGCTGCCCGTGCATGTTCGACCCGACCGCCGATTTCGGACACAAGGCGATGCGCCGGTTGTTCACGTTGACCGGAAACGTCCCGAGGCAGGTCTGAACGCAGGAGGAAGTCATGACTCGCTACGAGTACAAGGTCATGGATACCGGCAAGGACATCGAGGAGCGGCTCAATGTGTTGGGCGCGCAGGGCTGGCGTGTCGTCGGCGTCACGACGAAGAAGCAGCTGTTCATCGCCCCGCCACAGGCGATCATCGTGATGCGCGAATTGCCGCCCGCGTCACCCGCTGCCGAAGCCCGTGTGCGCGATGATCGCCTGAGCGAGCACGTCCCAGTCGGCGCGCTCGACGCCGTGACCGGCGCCTTCGAGCGCCAGTAGCCGCGCACCGGGGATCTCCTCGGCGAGCGCTTCGCCGTGCGGGAACGGGAACATCGGATCGGCGGTGCCGTGCACCACGAGCGTCGGCACGGCTATCGAGGACAGCGGATCCCGGACGCGCTCGTCGTCCGGGAGCAGGTCGTGGTTCTGCGCCGCGGCGAAGTCCCGCGCACGCTCGACGTCGTGTTGCACGAGCTCGCGGAGCCCCGCCTCGTCGAAGGGGCGTCGATCTCCGGCGAGCACGCGCGAGTACTCGACGATGTAGCCGACCACCGACTCGCGATCCGACCAGTCGACCGTCGCCGTGGCCGCGAAACGGCTGAAGGCCTCGGTCGGCCCCGGGAGCCCGCCGCGCCCGCCGGGCACTGCCTGCGTCGTGCTGATCAGGACGAGCGAGCGGACGTGACCCGGGAAGTCGAGCGCGACCAGCTGCGCGAGCGCTCCGCCCATGGAGACGCCGACGACGTGGGCAGCGGCGATCTCGTAGGCGTCCAGGACGCCGGCGGCGTCGGAGACGAGATCCGCCGCCGTGTATCCCGGGCGCCCCGCCGTGTACGTGACCGAGCGGCCTGTGTCGCGGTGGTCGTAGCGGATGACGAACCGCCCGCCGTCGGCCAGCAGCCGGCAGAACCCCTCCTCCCACCAGAGCATCGACCCGCCGCTGCCCATGACGAGGAGGACCGGCGGGTCGGTGGGGTCGCCGAACACTTCCGTGCATAGCTCGACCCCATTTGCCTCGATCATCCGCTCGGCCATGCTGACTCCGTTCGATGAGTTTCCCAGGGCCGCCCGGTCCTCTCTCGAGAGGACGTTACCGACGACGAAAAGAGGCAGACCATGGCCAAGCTGGTGGTGACTTCATTCGTGACGCTGGACGGCGTCATGCAGGCGCCCGGTGGGCCCGACGAGGACCGAAGCGGCGGTTTCGAGCACGGCGGCTGGCTCGTCCCGTACTTCGACGAGGCGACCGGCGCCTTCATGACCGAGGTATTCGAGCGGCCCGGCGCGTTCCTCCTGGGGCGGAGGACGTACGACATCTTCGCCGGGTACTGGCCGCACGTGACCGACGAGAACGACCCCATCGCCTCGAAGCTCAACTCGCTGCCCAAGTACGTGGCGTCGCGGTCGCTGGAGAGCGCCGAGTGGCAGAACTCGACGGTGATCCGGGACGTGCCGGCCGAGGTGGCGGAGCTGAAGAAGCGGCCGGGCGGCGAGCTGCAGGTGCACGGGAGCAGTGACCTGATCCAGACGCTGATCGAGCAGGAGCTGATCGACGCCTACAACGTGCTCACGTTCCCGGTGGTCCTGGGAACCGGCAAGCGGCTGTTCCGCGAGGGAGTCACGCCCGGCGCGCTGCGCCTGACGGAGAGCCGGACGACCGGCACGGGGGTCGTGATCTCGTCGTACGAGTCGGCCGGCAAGCCCGAGTACGGCACGGTCGGCCTGGATAGCTGAACTACGGATCGGGCGGCTCCGGCCGGAGCCGCCCGATCAACAGCTGTCAGACGAACTCGAGCCCGTACCTGGGCGCCGCCTCGACGTAGCGCGCGGCCACCTCGTCGACGTTGTCGGGCACGTCCTCGGCGGTCACCTCGTTCGGGGCCTGCTCCAGCGTCTCCTCGAACCAGTGCTCGAGGCCGGCCGGCGTAAAGGTGAGCACGAGCTTGGCCGTCTCCTTGCCTGTGTTCTGGAAGCGGTGCACCGTGCCGCGGGGGACGTTGACGAAGTCTCCGGGCCCGGCGAGGATCGTGTGCTCGCCGAGGAGGAACTCGATCTCGCCCGCGAGCACGTAGAACGTCTCGTCTTCGCGGGTGTGGATGTGTGGGGGCGGCCCGCCGGCGGGCGGCACGAGCGCTTCCATCGCGAAGTACGCGCCTCCCGACTCCTCGCCCGTGACGAGGAAGGTGTAGTGGTCGCCTGGGCCCCAGAACGCCGGCCCCGTCGCAACGGGACGGTGGTAGAGCCGACCGGCGGTGGACTCCGACGCGATCGTGGTCATTTGGGTTCTCCTCGCTGGCTGATCGACTTGGTACGCTTTGCATCTGTCGGATCGAGGACAGTGCGAGAGCGAACAGTTGCATAGCGAACAAATCTTGTCAAGCCCACGGCCTCTCGAGCTGGCCATCTGGCGTGTCTACCTGGAGACCTCGTACGCGTTGATCGACATCCTCGATGCCGAGTTGCAGGCGGAGGCCGGGATGACGCTCCGCTGGTACGACGTCCTCGTGAACCTCGAAGAGGCGGAGCGCCCCGTCCGCATGAACGAGCTGGCGAGCCGCATCCTCGCGAGCAAGAGCGGGCTGACGCGCGTGATCGACCGCATGGAGGAGGCGGGGCTCGTGCAACGGCAGGTTCCCCCGGACGACCGGCGCGCGATCGAGGTCGTCATGACGCCGAAGGGAGGCAAGGCACTCCGGGCCGCGCGCCGGGTCCACCGGCGCGGGATCCAAGAGCACTTCGCCCAGCACCTGGACGAGCATGACTTCGCCGCGCTCCTCGACGTGCTGGAGGACGTGCACGAGCACGTGCGTCCCCTGCGCCCGGGCCGGATCAGCGGCCGGCCAGATGGCTCGGCTCGGTCCTAGCCCGACGCTTCCGGCTAGCGCGCGCGCGTCCAGACGCCCGCGTCGCAGAGCAGGCTAGGTCGACCCGGGATCGGCCTGAAGGTAAGACGATCTCTGTAGACGCTCCACGTGCAGACCGTGACGTCGCCGGGCTTGACTCCGACACCGCGCGAAAAGACGCCGCGAAACACGTTGCCGCGAACGGTGAAGGTGCCCCGGGCGACGCTGCCGGTCCGATGGTTGCGAATCTCGAAACGGCCGTTCTCGTGCCGGGCGGTATAGCTGCCGTAGAGCTTCCCGGCCAGCGCTGCCGACGCCCCGGCCCGCCGGAGCTGCGCTCGCGTGATCGTCGCCGTCCAGCGGCCCTCGAGCGGGCTCGCGCGCAGCGCTCCGGTCGGGCCGACGCCTGCGGCGGTCGCGGTTGCAACGGGAAGGGTGGCGCTGAGCAGGAGCACGGTGCTGAAGTGCCTGAGACTCATGGGACGACTCTCCTTTCTGACGTCAAGGGCATCGCACGTCGTCAGCGGGCGTAGGCGTCTTCGTGCGCATCCGCGCGATCTGCGTGATCCAGGCCTTCGTGAACGAGTCGCGCTCGAGGATCCGGTACACCGATGCGACGCGGGCGCGTAACGCCGTCCTGTCGAGCGGAGACGCGGTGACGACGGAAAGCTCTCCACCATCGCAGAGCAGCGCCCGGAGGTAGCGCTCGTCGTGCGCGTCTCGCTCGACCTCGGCCGCAAACGCCGCGCGCGCGGCGCGCTGCAGAATCTTCCGCTGATCCGTCGCGAGCCGGTTGAAGGCTTTCCGATTCATGACGATGGTCTGGGGCTTGGGCCACAGGACAACGTTTCCGGTCAGTCGACGTGAACGTCTGTCCAACGCGTCGCGCGAGATCACCAGGAGATCGGGCTCCAAGCCGTCGAACCCCGAAAAGTCGCCGGGGACATTGACTCGAGCAGCGCCACCGAGCGCCTTGAAGGTTGCCTTCGCCACGGCGCCCGGTCTGGTGGCGATCGTCGCGCCCCGGTAGTCGCGTGGTCCGACCAGCGGGCGCGTAAGACCAAAGGGCCTACGCAACAACCCCGGGAGGAGCGCAACGCCCATCACCCCAACCCGCGCGACCGATGTGAGCGCACGCGACGCGCGCTCGCTCTGGAGAG
This sequence comes from uncultured Actinomycetes bacterium, assembly GCA_963739085.1. Classification (GTDB taxonomy): domain Bacteria; phylum Actinomycetota; class Thermoleophilia; order Gaiellales; family Gaiellaceae; genus DATFQE01. The sequence goes on from CAVTZA010000017.1 coordinate 27,971, forward strand.
CCCGCCGTTGGAGGTCCAGGTTGTCGATCAGGAAGGGCGCGAGCAACGCCTGGAAGCTCGTGACTCCCAGCGTGTCCCACACGCGCACACCGACGATTCCAAGCGGAACCTTCCCGGAGCGGACGTCGCTCACGATCCCCCGCTCATGATCGGCGTCGGAGGTGCGCCAGTCGCCCGCGACCTTTATCCGCATCGAGCCGCTCGAAATCCGAGCGACGGCGGCGGCGAACGTCCCGTATGCGTAGTCGTCGTCGTGAGTGGCGAGCGTCAGCACAAGCGGCCTGTCCCGGGTCGTGCCGCCGGCCTTGTCGACGTGCGAGCCGCCACAAGCGGCTGCAGCAATCATCAGAACCGCCGAGGCCAGCAGGGCCGCCGTGTGTCGCTGTTCGCAGCGGTGCCTCATCTCGGGGAAATGGTGCACCCCGACGGGTCCCGGCGCATCGGGGTGAGCACCGAGTGCGCGAGGTCTAGCTCCGATGCCTTCTACGCGAGCGGCAAGTAGCTCAGATAGACCACGCCGTTGTCGTACGAGTCGGACGCCGCGAGCGTGAACGTCGTGGGCGCGGCGTCCTCCGGGAACAGGCGCGGCCCCGCCCCGCGGGTCAGTGGGTAGACGAAGAGATGCAGCCCGTCGACGAGGCCCTCTGCGAGCAGCGCCCGCACCAGCGTGATGCTGCCGCTGACGTAGAGATCGCCGTCGACCTCGTCCTTCAGCTTGCGGATGGTGCCGGGGTCGTACGGGCCGACGATCTCCGAGTTCCGCCACGTCGCCTCCGTCAGCGTCCCGGACACGACGTACTTCGTGGTCTCGTTGAAGAACGGCGCGCCGGGGTCGTCCTCCACCGTGCGCGTCGACCACGCCGGCTCGAACATCTCGTAGGTCGTCCGCCCGAGCAGGATGCCTCGAGACCGCTCCGTCACGGCGCCGATCGCCTCTCCCATCTTGGGATCGAAGCCGTACTCGAACGTCCACGTCGGCGCGTCGATGACGCCGTCGAGGCTCATGAACTCGTGTACGTGAATGGCTCCCACGTGTCACCTCCGTGTCGATGTGCCGTGTAGACCTTGCCGCCGCGGTGAAGTCATCGGTCGAGCATCAGGCCGCGAGCTCAGGGTGCCGAACCCGCACGCGGGCGTCGCGGTAGCGCAGCGCCTCGTACGCCGCGACCAGCGAGCAGACGGCGCTGACGAGGGCGAGCGCCGCGAGCGCCGGAATCGCCACGGCAAACGGGATCAGGGCGAGCAGCACGACGGCGCCGATCGTCCGCCGCCGGAACACGTAGCCGGTCGACCGGAAGAGAAATGCGATGTGCCCGAGCAGATAGAGCGCGGCGCCGCCGCAAAGGCCGACCGCGGGCACCGTGGCGAGCTCGCCGCCGACGTCGCCGAGAGTCGTCTTGAGGCCGAGGGCGAAGAGCACGATGCCCGCGACCATCGGCAGGTGGAGGTAGCTGTACGAGTGCAGCGCGAGCCGATGCAGCGCGAGGCCCGCCGCATGCACGAGCCGACTCCGCGCGATGATCGCGGCGACGTCGAAGTAGAGCCACCAGAGCGCCGAGACGACCACGATTCCGAGCGCCGCCCCCACGAGCACGCCCGTGTCCAGGTCGAACCCGGCGCCGGCGCCGATCGCGATGAGCGACTCGCCGAGGGCGATCAGGATGATCAGGGCGTGCCGCTCGGCGAAATGCTCGGGCGCCACCCGCCAGCCGCGTCCCGCGCCGATCACGGCAGGGCCGAGGTAGTCCACGGCGAGCGCGACCACCCAGACGGCGATCCGCGCCTCCCCATCGAGAAAGCCTGCGACAACCAGCAAGGAGGGGCCGACGATCGCAGTCGGCGCGAACCGCGCCAACGCGTCGAGACGGTCGGGATCGTCGTGCCCGACGATGACCGACAACACGAGATGAAGGAGGCGCACGAGCAGGTAGGCGACCCCGAAGAGCACGGCGTCGTCCCCGAAGGCGCCCGGCACCGCCAGGGCGGCGCCGAACATCGCGGCCATCGCGGCGAGCATCGTCAGCCGGACGCCGCCCTCGTCGACGTCCATCGCGCTCGTCAACCAGGCGTAGACGCTCCACCCCCACCACAGCGCCGCTAGGACGAGCATCCCGCGAAGCACTCCGCCCCACGTGGGGTCGTCAGCGAGCAGGATGGTGACCTGCGTGATCGCGAACACGAAGACGAGGTCGAAGAAGAGCTCGAGCGGGGTGACGCGGTGCTCGGCGTCGAGCTCGAGCTCGCGCTCTGCGTCTGACACGCGCGGACCTTAGCCCCACCCCGGCCGCCGATACGATCGACGAAGGTGCCGGTTGACGTGCTGACCGAGATCGAGATCGACCGGCCGCGCCACGACGTCGCCGGCTACGTGACGAGCCGCCGCACACGCGTGCCAGCCGTCCGACCCGCGCTGGGATCCACGCCACGGGATGCTTCGAAGCTCGAGACGATGCGAGCGAGCCGGCTGATGACGGTTATCGACAACTCCGGTGGACTGCTTGAATCCGTGAGCGTCTAAGGCAGGGGCACAGTGCGTCCCGAGACGACGCCGAGTCGCCGCAGGAGGTCGTCCGACTCCTGTCGGTACTCGGGGCTGCCGGCCAGGGACAACGCCCGGAGTGTGAGCGCAGCCTCGAAGTCGTTGCCGCTCTCCCGAGCCGCTGCGAGGCTCGCCTCCAGCCGCAGGCGTCCCTCCTCCGGCCGTCGGGCCTGAATGTGGGCGTAACCGCGCACTCGCTCGAGAAGCGCTAGTCGAGGGCCCGCCTCCCCGGACGCCTCGGATGCCTCGATCGTCGCGGTCGCGAGCTCGAGCGCCTCGGCGTGGCCGCCCTCGAGGACGAAGCACTCGGCCCGTCGCATGTCCAGCTCGAGCAGGAAGCTCTCCGAACCGATCTCGGCGAGCTCCGTGTGTGCCTGATCGAAGAGGCGATGCGCCTCGTCGAAGCGTCCGGCGGCGGCCTCCGAGCGGGCGAGGTTGAGTAAGACGACGGCCGCGCCGAACGTGTAGCCCGAGGCACGGTAGACGCGCAAAGCGTCCTGGAATAGCCCGGCGGCCCGGTCGGTGTGGCCCTGGTCGAGCAGGATCTCGGCCTCGTTGTTCGAGGCCGTCGCAGCCCGGACGACGTCGCCGGAGGTGTGCTCGGCCTCGCGGCTCTGCTCGTAGTAGGCCTGCGCGTCGTCCCACCGGCCGGCGTAGTAGGCGCGAATGCCCCAGTTGTTGAGCGTGATCGCGCGTCCGATCGGATCGCCGAGCTCCTCGTAGATCGGGAGCGCCTTGGCGAGCCACGACTCGTCCAGCCCGCCGAGTGCGCGGTCTGCCGAGTCGAGCAGGCGGTAGGCGTGGGCGAGCGCTGCGCGGTCGCCGACACGCTCGGCCCGCGCGGCGGCCTCCTCGCTGACCTGAAAACTCTCCGCGAAGTGCCCCTGCCGGTAGAGGACGACCGCATACTCGAGCTCTAGCTCCGCGATCTCGGAGGCGTGGGCGTCGTTGTCACGAGGTGCGGTCTCGAGCGCGCGCTCGAACCACGCCACCGCCTCGTCGTAGTGGCCGAGCCGTTCGAGAAGCGTCCCCTCCTTGCGCGTGAGTCGAAGCTGCGCGCCGGGATCGTCCGCGAGCGCCGCCCTCGCGCGCCTGTACGCGGTGCGGGCATCTTCGTAGCGAGCTGACAGCTCGCAGACGTCGCCCAGCGCCTCCGCAATCTCCGCCACCTCGAGCGGCGAAGCGGCTCCGAGCTCGTCTGCGGCGCGCAGGGCACGAGCGAAGAACTCCGTCGCGTCGACGTTCGCGAAGCGCGAGCGCGCCCGGCGTCCGGCCACCACCGAGTAGTGCCACGCCAGCGGGCCGTCGCCGGCTTCGACGAAGTGGTGCGAGAGCAACCCCGCCGCCTCGTCGGTGCGGCCTGCGAACCGCTGCTCGAGCACCTCCCCGACCAGGCCGTGGATCTCGCGGCGTCGCCTGAACGAGAGCCCTTCGTACGCCGCCACGCGGAACAGCTCGTGCCGGAAGAAGAAGGCATCCTCGGCGCCGCGCTCGACGAAGTCGGACAGACGATGCCATCGCCCGATGTCCGTCACGTCCTGCAGCTCACCGTCGCCAAGCTCCCGCAGCACGTCGAGGTCGAACCACTGCCCGACGACCGATGCGTAGCGGAGCATCAGGCGGTCGTCGGCCGGGAGCGTGTCGATCCGCTCCGTCATCAGCCGCTCGACCGTTTCCGGCAGCTCGCTGCTCCCCGCGCTCGCCGCCGCGACGAGCTCACGGACGAAGAGCGGGTTCCCGCCCGAACGTGCAGAGACGGCCGAAAGGTCCTCCTCGCCGAGGGTCAGCTCTTCGTCGGCCGCCAGCGCGAGGAGTGCCGTCGCCTCGGCGTCCAGCGGTGCCAGCGTCAGCACGACGTGATCCTCCCGATCTTCCTGCGCTAGTGCCGCCCCGGCCGGCCGCCGGGTCGTGCAGACGAGCCACGGCCGCATGGCCGGCTCCGCGAGCAACGCCCCGAGCAGCTCGCGCGAGGCGTCGTCCAGCCAGTGCGTGTCCTCGACGACGAACAGCGTCGGCATCAGCAGCACACGGGTCAGGAACTGCTCGACGACCTCGTGCAGGCGCCTGCGGCGGAAGGCCGGGCCGATCGCGTCGACCTCCGGCGTGGCCGGCACGGTCGCGTCGAACGGCACCGCCAGGAGCGGCAGCCACGGCGCCTGGTCGGGCATGATCGCCTGGACCCACGGTTCGAGCTGGGCGCCTGCCTCCTCGGAGCTCGCGCCCGGGAGGATCCCCGCGAGCTGGCGCAGGATCGGCCGGAAGACGAAGTAGGGGGCGGCTGTCGCGTGCGACTCGCAACGGGCCAAGAACTGCGCGAAGCCGACGGCCTGGCCGACGAGCTCCTCCAAGAGGCGGGACTTCCCGATGCCAGGCTCGCCGACGACCTCGACGAGTCGCTGCTGGCGCAGGCGCGCCGAGTCCACCGCTGCGCGGGCGACCGCGAGCTCCGCGTCTCGGCCGATCAGCGGCAGCGGCAGCGGAGCCTGTTCTTCGCGGCGACCGATCAGCGCTCCGACGCTGTACGCGGTCACGGCGCGCTCCTTCCCCTTGACGAGGAACGGCTGCGCCTCCGACTCGAAGAGGACCTCCGAGCGGTCGAGGACGGCGCCGGTGGAGAGGATCTGGCCGGGCTGAGCACGGCCGGTGAGGCGTGCGGCGAGGTTGACCGTGTCGCCGAGAACGGCGTACGTGTGGCGTGTGCGTGCGCCGATCTCGCCTGCGAAGACCCTGCCGCGGTTGATCCCGGCGCGGAGGGTCAGGCCGCAGTCGGCAGCCACGATCCGGTGCACCGTGCGCAGCATCCGCGCTTCGTCGAAGCCGCCGCTCGTCGGGACGCCGGCGACCAGGTAGGCCTTACCGCCGTCCACGTCGATGTCCGATTCGAGCCAGGTGACGCCGTTGTCGTCCGCCGCCTCGCCGACAGCCTGCGAGAACGCCTCGATTCGCGCGTCGAGACCCTCCAGGCCCTCTGCCTCGAGCACTGCCTCGACTCCCGAGAACTTCACGAACGCCGTCGCCGCCTGGCGGTGCTCCGCCTCCCCCGCGCCGCCCCCGAGCGCCTCTCGGAGCGGCTGTGGGACGAACTGCTCGAGATCGGCCCGCGGCGGAGCCTCGCTCAGCGTTGCGACGGGCGCTGCGTGCCCGGCGAAGTCGTCGACGAGCAGGAAGGCGCCGTCGCGCTCGCGGTCGACCCAGCCTTCACCGAGCGCCGCGGCCGTCGCCGGGCTGACGAGGATCTCACCGGCCTGAGCGGCGTCCTCGAGCCGGATCGTGGCGGTCGCCGCCGGCCCAGCGACGATCAACTCGTGGTGCGATGTGCGGGCCAGGAAGAACTGGCAGGGCCCCGAGAACACGCCCGTCGCCATGCTCAGCGCTACCCGGCCGACCGAGCTGTCGGCGCGACCGCTCTCGGCGATCAGGCTCTGCATCTCCACGGCCGCGGTACAGGCGCGCTGCTCGTGCCGCGGGCCGTCGAACAGGATCAGCAGCGCGTCGCCGCGGAACTTGAGCACGTCGCCGCCGCGCTGCGCGGCTGCGCCGATCAACCCGTCGAAGACCGACGAGATGAGGAAGACGAGCTCCTCGGCGCCGGCGCGGCCTTTCGCGGCGAGCCGCTCCGAGAGCGCAGTGAAGCCCGACAGGTCGACCGAGACGAGTGACCCGTCGAGCTCGCGGGCGGTGACGCCGAGCTCCCAGTCGCGGACGAGCCGGGCAACGTATGGAGCGAGGACGGACTGCGGCGGCGCAGCCATCTCATGAGCATGCCGCATGGGTCGGCCCGTCGCCCGATTTTGAATTCGGGCGACAGCGGAGTACGGTGGACGCATGTCGGCCGACTGGGGGGGTGTTCCGGCGGTCCTCCGCAGCTTGGCGCAAAGGAGGCTGCGGCGCCTTGCAGTCGTCGCGGCCTGCGTCGGGGCGCTCTCCGCCGCGCCCGCCGGGCTCGCGGGCACGGTCACCATCGCGCCGGAGGCCGACACCTTCGTCGTGGGCGAGGAAGGGCTCACGACGACGAACTACGGCGGCTTCGACTTCCTCGACACCTACGGCGGCTTCACCAGGAGCTGCGAGCCGTGGGCCGCGCCGGCGTACGGCCTGCTGCGCTTCCCGCTCGGCGCGATCCCGGCCGGCCGGCAACTGACGGACGCGCGCGTGCGCCTCGTCGAGCGCGCCAGCTACGCCCAGGACGGCGACCCCAACCACCACATCGTCTTCATCGCGAACGACACGTGGCTCGAGAGCGGCGTGGGCGGGGTCACCTGGGCCACGAAGCCGTCGGACGGGACGGTGGCGCCCGGCGATCCGACGCTCCTCGCGTTCCCGGGCGGCGACATCCGTCACTCGATGTTCGCGCTCGGCTCGAGCTTCATCCTCCCCGACGTGCTCGGCTGCAACGCCGACCCGATCCCGCGCGGCAACACGGCGCACGTCTTCCCCACGACTCCGGACCCCAACGCGCTCAAGAATCCGGACCAGTCGGAACGTGACCTGCTGACGCGCCTCGCCGGGGAGCGGGGCGGCGACGGCAAGCTCTCCGTCGAGGTCTACAACCCGAACTGCCCTGTCTGCCCCGCAGGCACGAACCGCGCCTACTGGGCCCGCTACTGGAGCAAGGAAGCCGCGGACCCGGCCGTCCGCCCGAGGCTCACCGTCCGCTACGCGGACATCTCGCTCCAGGCGTCCGCGCCCACGCCGGTCGCGGCCGGCCGGCCGGTGAGGTACACGCTCACGTACAAGAACGACACCGCGGGCCCCCTGACGCTGCAGACCGTGCGCGCCGTGTTTCCCGAGGGGTTCTCGTACGTCGCCGGATCGGCGAGCGGGATCATCTCCGGTGCGCCGCACGCGGAGGGCGCGACCCAGGTCTGGGACGCCAACGTCTCGCTTCCGGCCGGCGCGAAGCGGGTAGCGCAGTTCACGCTCACCGCCTCGGAGACGCTCGGGTCGTACGACCTCGTCGCCACCGGCTCGAGCGGAGAACAGGACGTCGGCTCGGCGACGGTCACCGTGGAGGTCGTGCCCGGGCCGGACAGCGTCACCGCCTCGCTCGAACGCAGCGACAGCACGCCGTCCGTGGTCGAGGCAGGCACCGATTCGCTCGACATTTTCCGGCTGCCGCTCGACGCGATCATCCACCCCGCCTCGACGCCGATCACGCAGCAGCCGATCACGCAGCAGCCGATCACGCAGCAGCCGATCACCCAGCAGCCGATCACGCAGCAGCCGATCACGCAGCAGCCGATCGCGCAGATGCCGATCACGCAGTTCGGGTTCGCCGACGCAGGCTCCGTGGCGCTGCTCGGGGACGTGACGCTCGACACGCTGCCGACCACGATCGCCGGCGGCTGGCCGGCGATCCTCGCCGGCTCGGCGCTCGCGAACGCGCCGCCGCAGGGCGTCAACCTCCGTCAGGTGCTCGCGCTCGGCAACCCGCTGCCGTCCGGCATCACGCTCCGCATGGGCGACTTCGACTGGTCGTACAGCAAGCTGCGGAACCTCTCGATCATGGCGCTCGCCTACGGGTCGACATCGCTCTCGACGCTCGACCCGGCCGGCGGCGGCACCGCGCTCGCCGACTGGTGCGCGACGTTCGCCGGGCCGCCTCTCAACTGCACGAATCCGAGTTCCCTCGGCAGCCAGACCATGATGAGCGCAGCGCTGCAGGGTGCGCCGATCACGCAGCAGCCGATCACGCAGCAGCCGATCACCCAGCAGCCGATCACCCAGCAGCCGATCGCGCAGATGCCGATCGCGCAGATGCCGCTGCAGGCGCCGATCACGCAGCAGCCGATCACGCAGCAGCCGATCACGCAGCAGCCCATCACCCAGCAGGAGCTGACCTACTTCGCGACGTCGTCCTCGCCGATCACGCAACAGCCGATCACGCAGCAGTTCCTCTCGGCGTCGGGGATGAACGGGGTGAACCTCCGCGACATCCTGTCGTCCGGCCAGCCGGTCACCTGCCCCGGCGCTCGCTACGGCGCCCGCTCCAAGCTCGGCGACATCACGGCGTCGGGACTGCCCGCCTCGATCGTGACCGCCCCCGGCGACGCCAACCTCTCGGCCGCATTCTGCGCCGGGCACATCGCCGCCGGGGCGACGCTCGCGACCCTCGGTGCGGTCGTCGACCTGACCGCCTACAAGATCGGGGACATCGGCTGGTACGGGAACCTCACCGTCCAGAACCTCGTCGCCGGCCTGCTCGCTGACGGCTCCGCAGGCAACTACACCATCGCCGACCTGATCGCGATCATGGTCAACCGGCAGGTGCTCGACTGGGAGAACCTCGACCCGGCCGTGCTCAGCGCCTTCGGCACGAACCGCGACGGGCGTGTCCGCTGGGAGGCGACCGCGGAGATGCTGTCGGACGGCGAGAGCGGCGGCAGCGCCGACCTGACCGCGACGATCACGCTGCCTCCGGGCTTCCGCTACGACACCGGCCCGCTCTTCTCCGAGGCCGACTACGCCGCGATCGCCGATTGCGGCGTCGAGTGCGACATCGTCCTCGACTCGCTCGAGAGCGACGAGGACGGGCCGGCGATCACGACCGACCCGAGCCCGGACGGTCCGATTCAGACGCTGGTCTTCACGCTTCCGGAGGCGTCCTTCAACGTGAACTACCGGATCCAGTTCGCCACGTACGCGGGCTTCGTCCTCGGCCCCAAGCAGGCAGGCATGACCGCCGAGGCGGTCGGCATCGAGTCGGACCCGGCTACCGCAGGCGTGACCGTCGGCGACACGTTCGAGGACGGTGACGGCGGCAACGACAGCCCCGAGTCGGCGGTCCTGCTCGCCAACCCGAACACCGAGATCCAGGAGTCGTACGTCGCGGACAAGGGCGACGTCGACTACTTCACGGTGCACGTGCCCGGCAACGCGCGCGTGATCGCGCACATGACGAACCTGAGCGCCGACCTCGACCTCGCGCTGCTCGGGCCGGCGCAGGCGGTGCTCAAGCCGACGACGACTCCCGGACGGGCGCCGCAGGATCCGCCGATCCGCGACACGGGCGTCGACCGCGCGAGCGTGAACACGAGCCTCGAGCCTGCGGGCCTGCAGGACACGCCGATCACCCAGCAGCCGATCACGCAGCACTCGATCAACCGCAACACGAGCGAGGAGGACGCCGTCGGGATCGCGCCGCCGGGAGGCGCCGACTTCGTCGTCCGCGTCGCCGGCTACAACGACGCCGTCGTCGACCGGCCGTACTCGCTTCGCGTCCGGGTCACCGACCCGATCGTCGAGCCGGTGTGCACGCCCCGCGCGAACATGCCGCACGCGCTCGCGGGCGCGCCCACTCCCGTCCCGGCGGGCGCGAACACGCTCTTCGTCGTCGACCCGACGCGGCTCGAGGCGACCTATCCCGGACAGTCGGCGTCGGTGATGTCCGCGCTGGCGGCGGTCGCGACCGGCCCGGCGAGCCTCGGCGTCAACGGGTATCTGCTGCGCGTCGACCGTTACCAGGACGTCCAGGACGCGTACGGGGCGTGGGACGCCAACCCGTGCTCGGTCTCGAAGGCGAACGCGGTCGCCGCGGCCATCTCGGCCAAGATCGACGCCCTCAAGTCGGCGAATCCGACCATCAAGTACGTCGTCATGGTCGGGGGCTTCGACCAGCTCCCCGCCTTCGCGGTGCCGGACCTGACGCGGATCGCCAACGAGATCGGCTACGCCTCGACCTTTACGAACAACCAGTACTTCGGCGGTACCAGCATGGGCACGGTGGCTACGGACGACCCGTACTACGACACCGACCCGGTGCCGATCGACGACGGGCAGTTCTTCGTCAGCGACCTGATCGGCGGCCGGCTCGTGGAGACGCCGGCGCAGATCGCCGGACAGCTCGACCGCTACGCCGCCGCGAACGGCCAGCTGGCACGGTCGACGGCCTTCTCCGAGGGGTACGACTTCACGAAGGACGGGGCTCAGTCGGTCAGCAACAGCTTCGGCACGTCGCTCGGAGCAGGCAACGTCCGCCAGCTGATCAACGACAACTGGACGGGCACGCAGCTGCTCGGCACCGGCGGGCTCTTCCCGACGCGCCGGAGCGTCGACGTTCAACCTGCTGAACGGCCACTTCGACCACTTCCGGATGCTGACCGCGAACGGCAATGCGCAGGGCACGATCGAGACGGTTTCCGCGACGGCGCTGTCGGGCTCGCTCCTCGGCCGCGTGCTCTTCACGGTCGGCTGCCACTCCGCCTTCCCGGTCAGCGACGTGATCGTCGGCGCCACGACGCCGGCGAAGGATTGGCCGGAGGTCATGGGCGGCAAGCTCGCGCACTGGGCGGGACAGACGGGCTACGGCTACGGCGACACCGACACCGTCGCCTACTCGGAGCAGCTGATGTCGTTCCTCGCTACGCGGCTGGATGGGCGACTGTCGATCGGCGAGGCGTTGACCCGCGCCAAGCAGGACTACTACCTGACCGCCGGCGGCACGCTGTCGTCGTACGACCGCAAGGCGCTGCTCGAGGCGACGATGTTCGGCCTGCCGTTCTACGGCGTAGGGGTTGCACCGACGGCCATTCCGGGCGCCCCGCCCGGAGTGCCGGTGGCGGGCGCCACGAGCGTGACGACGCCGGCCGAAAGCCCGCTCGTACCCGACCCGGTCAGCGGGCAGCCCTCGGCGGAGTTCTCGCTTACGCCGACCTTCACGCTCGTGAACGGCCCGAAGGGACTCCACTACTCGAACGCCGGCCAGGTGACGCAGGTCAACTACCGGCCGATCGTGCCGCGCGTGTCGCTGCCCGCCACGAGGGCCGGCCAGGTCGCCCACTACCCGTTCGTCGAATCGCTCGAGTCGGCGCCGGACGAGCCGAACTTCAACGCGGCGTTCTCCACGCCGACGATCGACCTCGGCTCGCTGTCGCCCGAGATCCTCTTCTCGGACGCGAAGTTCCCGAGCAAGCTGACGACGCTCGTCACGACCAAGATCGGCAGCGACCAGGTCTCGCAGCTCAACGTCTCGACCGGCCAGTTCTTCTCCGACCCGTCCAATCCGAACCGGTCGATCGGCACGATGCGCCGCTTCACGAAGGTCACCGGCCGCGTCTTCTACAACCCGGGCACGAACTTCGGCACGACGGCCATCCACGACGTGGAGGCCACGCGCTTCGGCTCGAACGTCGGTTTCGTGGTCAACGTCCCGGACGTCGTACGGGTGCTCGTGCTGTTCCGGGACGCGAGCCCGCCGGTCAACGGGTCGATCAAGTGGAAGGCCGTCGAGCTCACGAAGGATGCGGCGAATACCTCACGCTGGACGGGCGGCTCGCCGATCGTCGGCGACAGCATCGAGTGGATCGTGCAGGGGCTGACCGCGAACGGCAACGTCGTCACGAGCTCGAACAAGGCGCGCTACTTCGACGCCGCGGCGGCCCAGAACAGCAGCAACGGGATCCAGATCGCCCTGACGGGCACCGCGCCGCCGCAGAGCCCGACCGACTACTTCGCCGGCCCCGTCACCGTCACGGCCACCGGCCCCGCCGGCGTGGCACTGACCCGCCGCCTCGACGGCGACGAGGGGCCCTACACCGGCCCGTTCGTCGTCTCGGCGGACGGTCCGCACACTGTCGAGTTCACCGGCGGCGACGGCTCGACGGGAGCGCGGTCGTTCGTGATCGACGCGACGAACCCGCTCGCGCCGGTGATCTTCACGCCGCCGCTGCCTGCACCGACGACATACACCTTCGGCCAGGTGGTGAACGCCGACTACCGCTGCCGCGACTCGGGCTCGGGTATCAAGACCTGCGCCGGCACGGTCGGCGCCACCCCCGTGCCGAGCGGCACACCGCTGCCGACGAACGCCGTCGGCATCAAGACGTTGTCCGTCACCGGGACGGACTTCGTCGGCCACACCGGACCAACCGCGACGCGTCAGTATCAGGTCGTCTGGGCCTTCGACGGATTCTTCCCGCCGGTCGACAACCCGCCCGTCCTGAACACGGTCACCGCCGGCCAGGCGATCCCGGTCAAGTTCAGCCTCGGGGGCGACTTCGGCCTCAACATCCTGGCTTCGGGCTCGCCGTCTTCCGCCAAGGTCGAGTGCTCGGACTACGGAGGTCCCGGACGAGATCGAGACCACCACGACGGCCAACAGCGGCCTGTCCTTCGGCGGCGGCCAGTACACGTACGTGTGGAGGACGGAGAAGTCGTGGAGGGGCCAGTGCCGCCGCTTCACGCTGAAGCTGATCGACGGAACGACACACGTCGCGGACTTCCAGCTCAAGTAGCACCTCCGCCTATGCTCCCCGGCTGTGGCCGAGGTCGTCGTCTTCCACCATGCGCTCGGGCTCACCGACCCCGTCCGCCGATTCGCCGCAGCGTTAGGCGAGTCCGGCCACACCGTGCACATGCCCGACCTCTTCGACGGCCGGACGTTCGACACGATCGAGGAGGGGATGGCCTACGCCGAGGAGATCGGCTTCCCGATGGCGGTCGTCGACCGGGCTCGCGCGGCCGCTGAGGCGCTGCCGAGCGAGGTCGTCTACGTCGGCTTCTCCCTCGGTGCGATGTCGGCGCAGTCGCTAGCCCAGACGCGGCCGGGCGCACGCGGCGCCGTGCTCTGCTACTCGGCCCTGCCGCTCGGACAGTGGGGCGACAACTGGCCGGCGACGTGGCCGGACGGCGTCCGGCTCCAGCTGCACATCCTCGACGGCGACGAGGACTTCGAGCTCGCGCAGGGGCTCGCCGCGACCGTGCCCGGAGCCGACCTCTTCGCCTACCCCGGCACTGAGCACTATTTCGCCGAGCACGATGACGAGGCCGCCGCGCTCCTGATGCAGCGTGTGCTTGCGTTCCTCGGTTAGGAGGGCTTGGCGAAATGACGGCTGTGTCGCCGGGCCGCGCTGCTCGCCCCGAGGCGGCGTCCTCGGTCGCGCCCACGCTACGCGTCCCAGTCACACGGACACTCCCTGCGTCCTTGCCTCGGAACGAGCATCGCACCCCGGCAACGAGCGACATTCCGCCAAACCCTCCTGGCGCGGCGTCACCGGTCGGATGATGGCGACCGACGGTCGCAGCAAGATGACGCGATGTTCTTCTCGCTCTCCAGCTGGGAGCTCGCGCTTCTGATCCTCGCCGTGGTGGGCGCGTTCACCGCCGCCGGTGTGCTTCTGGGTCGTTACCTGCGCAAGCACTCGGAGACGCTCCGCGAGCCGTTCGGCGTGCTCCAGGCCGCGCTCCTAGGCGTCGTCGGCTTGATCCTCGCGTTCGGCCTCTCGCTTGCGGTGGGGCGGTACGAGTCTCGACGTGCTGCGGTGGTCGACGACGCGAACACGATCGGGACCACGTACCTGCGCGCGCAACTCCTCTCCGAGCCCGTACGGAGCCGGTCGCTCCCGCTCCTGCGCGAGTACGCAGACCTCGCGCTTCAACTCTCGAGCGAGGTGCCGAACAGCCGGTCGTTCCACAAGACGACCGCCGCCCAGGGAGTCATCCAGCGGCGTCTGTGGCGGCTCGCCGGACAATCTGTCGACGGCGCCCCGCTGGCGACCGCCCCGCGGCTGTACGTCGACAGCCTGAACTCGATGATCGATCAGCAGACGGTGCGCGTCGCGGCCCTCAACAATCGAGTGCCGGGTGCGGTCCTCGTGCTCGAGGTGGTCGGAGCCGCGATCGCGCTCGCGCTCCTCGCACTGTTCCTGTCCGTGCTCGGCCGCGGCCTGGTGCCGATGATCCTGGCCACGGCGCTCGTGACGATGCTGCTCCTCGTCACCTTCGATCTCGACCGGCCGACTCGTGGGCTGATCACAGTCCCCTCGACGCCGCTGAAGGCGCTGCGCGCCTCGATGGCGCTTCCCCCAGCCGCTCAGCCCTGAGGTCAGCACCGCCCGCCGCCCGTCCGTGAACGGCGGGACGCTAACCGGCAAACCTTGCACAGCTCTCAACGAGGGCTGACGTGATCCTTGAAACCCATCCGCCGTGCGCGGGCTCTACGATCGCTTCTTGCCGTGTCGAGGGTGAAGCTCACCGTCCTGAGCGACCGCAACGCAACGTCGCTGGTGCTCGCCGTCCTCCCGGTGTTCGGGGCCGCAGCCCGGATCGACGAAGAGGATGCGCGGCGGCTGCGGACGATCGTCGAGGGCCTTCTGGGCTTCACGCTCGACAACGCCTATCCGGACGACGACGCCGGCGAGATCGAGCTGACGCTCGAGCTCGGTGAGGGTCTCGTCCACGTCGTCGTGCATGACTGGGGCCTGCCGTTGACGAGCGCCGGAGGCGACTTCGGGCCGCTGCCGGAGCCGCTCGCTGCACTCCCTGACACCGCCGCGAGCGTGCAGCTCCTGAACCTCGGCTCCGACGGGAAACGCCTTCTGGCGGAGGTCTCGGTCCGCGCGGGCGGCGATGCCGAGGCGACGCGGCACCACCTCGAAGCTGCGCCGCGGCGCGCCCACACGAAGGCAGAGACTTCCGACGCAATCGACGTGAGGACTGCCGGGCCGGACGACGCCGAGGCGATCGCGCAGCTTCTCTACGAGAACTACCACCTGAGCTACGTGCACGCCGACTTCTACCGGCCGCGCTACCTGATGGCGGAGCTCGCGTCGGGCGGGCTGCTGTCGACGGTCGCCGTCCACGAGGAGCGAGTGATCGGCCACCACGCCCTGATGCCGCTCGCCGGCGCGCCGTCCGCCGAGACCGGCGCCGCGGTCGTGCACTCCGCCTATCGTGGCCTCGGGATCTTCGGACGGATGTTCGAGCACACCGTCGAGACAGCGCGCGGGCGCGGTCTCGCCTCCGTCTTCGGCGATGCCGTCACCATGCACCCCTACAGCCAGCGCGCCGAGCACGCGCAGGGCTACCGCGAGACGGCGCTCCAGCTCGGCATGCTCCCGGCCCAGACGACGATGCGCGGGTTCGGGGGCGAGGGGCCGAAACGGCGGACGGCGACGCTCCGCTCGTACCGGCCGCTCGACGAGCACCCGCGTCGAGCGGTGCTGCCGGCTCAGTACGGGGAGTTGCTCGAGAGCATCTACGCCAACCTCGGACTCTCCCTCGAGGCCGGCGACGAGCCGGATCCGGGTCAGGACGAGGCGGTCACTGTCACGATCGACGAGCCTCGTGCGCTCGGGTTCCTGCGGCTGCGGCGCTGGGACGGTGACGCAGGTTCAGCCCTGAAGAGAGCCGTTCGACACTTGCTGTCCCAGCATGTCGACGTCGTGTACGCCGACGTCGACCTGGTGGCTGTGCGCGACGTCGACCGAGCAACGGCGGAGCTGAACGAGCTCGGCTTCTTCGCGTCAGGCCTCGTGTTGCACGGGGCGGAGGGCCACGACCACTTCCGGCTCCAGCTGCTCGACTCCGAGGAGATCGAGCTCGAGGACGTCATCTGCGACTCGTCGTTCGCACAGGAGCTGAAGACGCGCGTGCTGGCCGACAAGGCCCGCGTCGTCGCGTGAAGTCACCAGGGGGCGACCGTTACTCCGCCCCATTCCTCGGGTGCCACGTCGCGCACCGTTTGGGTCAGTTCCCAGCGGTGGCCGCCGATGTCCTCGAGGATGCCTGACCGCTCGCCGTACTCCCACGTCGTCAGCTCCTCGACCACGCTCGCACCCCGATCTCGCGCGCGGGCGAACGCCGCGTCGACATCCGGGACGCGCACCTTGAGGAGGTGGGAGACGCCGCGGCCGCTCGGTGCGACGCGCTCGTTGCCCACGTCGGTGACGACGACGGCCCCGTCCGACCCGATGCGCAACTGAGCACGGTGCGCGTCTCCGATCCGCACGCGCTCCTCGAACCCGAACGCGGACTCCAACCACGCCACCGCCGCGCGTACATCCGGATACACGAGCACCGGAGTCACCGTCGCGGGCGGCGCAGAACGATTCGTCTGCATGCGCCGAGGACAATAGCCACCGGCGCTCAGAGGACTAGGGCGTTGCAAAGAGCAGGGTTCGCCTTGAGTCGCTCACCTCGCTACGGTGCCCAGCTTGATGGGTGAGCCGATTCGTGCTCGCGTGGCGGCAACGCTGGTCGAGCGCACTGAGACTCCCGTGATGTTCCTGCGCACGCCGGGCCCCTCCGTACCACGTTTCCTCTCCGGCGCGAGTCAGGAGCGCACTAGCCGAACGTGAACACGTAGGCCTCGACGCCGGGAGCGAGGAACGTGATCTCGAACGTGCGGTCGCCGATCGATCCCGGCACCCGAACGAGCTGGTAGAGCCGCTGCTGGGACACGGTTCCGTAGCCCTCCTCGTCGACGTCGAGCCCGTGAGCGGCGCCCGGAGGTTCTCCGTCGACGAGCACGCGGAACGGAACCGACGTGCCTCGCTCGCGCGGTCCCAGGACGAGATGCACGTCGCGGGCGTGGAAGCGGAACACGATCCGGCCGTCGGCTCGATGAAGGACGCTCGCCCCGCTTTCGATCGTCCACTCACCGGCCAGAGCCCACTGGTTGAGCCTCAACCGGTCCGGCGCGACGTAGCTGTGAGGTTGGTCGAGCTCGGCACCTCCGGGAGACGCAAAATTCTGCGCTTGCTCGTAGCCGAGGTAGGTCTCCGGCGACTCGAGGTTCGCCCAATCGGCCTGCGCTTCGAGCCCGTCTGGAACGACGGAGACCAGGTCGTCAGTGATGCCCTCGCGTCCAGCCTCCCCCAGCAACTGCTGGATCACCCGTTCGCACTCGTCGTATCCGCCCTCGCCGAATTGGTGGTGCCGGATGCGTCCCTCCGCGTCGGCGATGTAGACGGCCGGCCAGTACCGGTTGCCGAACGCGCGCCAGACCCCATAGTCGCTGTCCACCGCTATCGGATACTCGACAGTCATGTCCTTCGCGGCCTGCCGGATGTTGTCGAGGTCACGTTCGAACGGGAACTCGGGTGTATGGACCCCGACCACGACCAGGCCCTGATCCGCGTACTTCTCCGCCCACGCGCGGACGTACCCGAGCGTCCGGAGCCAGTTGATGCAGGTGTACGTCCAGAAGTCGACCAGGACGACCTTCCCGCGCAGGCCCTCCGTCGTGAGCGGCGGCGAATTGAGCCAGCCGGTCGCCCCGTCGAAACCGGGCAGGTGACCCTCGACAGGGAGTTGAGCCGGCTCCGCATGCCGGTGAATGCCGAACGAGCTCACTTCGCACCTCCTACTTCGAGGACGGCAGCGGCGAAGGCGTCCGGGGCTTCCTGGGGGACGTTGTGGCCGATGCCGTCGAGGACCCGGTGCGAGTACGCGCCGGCGAATCGGTCCGCGTAGGCGCGTCCGTCCGCGGCGGCGCCGTCGAAATCACTGCCGATCGTGATCGTCGGCACGGTGATCACCGGACGCTCGAACAGCCGCGCTTCCAAGGGGTCGTACTGCCGCTCTCCGTCGGCGAGGCTCAGCCGCCAGCGGTAGTTGTGGATGACGATGTCGACGTGGTCGGGATTGTCGAACGAAACGGCAGTGCGGTCGAATGTCGCGTCGTCGAAGACCCACTTCGGCGATGCGAGCTGCCAGATCAGCTTGTTGAACTCACGCCGGTTCTCGCCGTAGCCCACCCGGCCGCGCTCCGTCGCGAAGTAGTACTGGTACCACCAGCCCAGCTCGGCCTTCGGGGGCAGCGGTTTCTGGTTCGCCTCCAGGTTGACGATGATGTACCCGCTCACCGAGACGAGCCCGTTCACCCGCTCCGGCCAGAGCGCCGCGAGGATGACCGCCGCGCGGGCTCCCCAGTCGAAACCGGCGACGATCGCTTTCTCGATCTCGAGGGCGTCCATCAGGGCGATGGCGTCCAGGCCGAGCGCTGCCTGTTCTCCGTTGCGGAACGTCTCGTCCGAGAGGAAGCGGGTCGTCCCGTAGCCGCGGAGGTACGGGACGATCACGCGGTACCCCGACGCCGTCAGCAGGGGCACGACGTCCTCGTAGCTGTGGATGTCATAGGGCCAGCCGTGCAGCAGGACGACCGCCGGCCCATCGGCCGGGCCCGCATCGACGTACCCGACGTTCAGAAGGCCGGCGTCGATCTGCTTGACCGTGGCCGCGAATGCACTTGGTGCGGCGGGGGCAGTGGTTTCGAGCGTCATTTCACCGCCTCCACGGCTTCGAGGATCACATCGGCGACGGCTTGCGGCTGCGAGACCATGATCACGTGCGAGCCCTCGACCTCGGTGATCGTCGCGCCGGCCCGCTCCGCCATCGAACGGGTGACGTCGGCGCCCGCCGCCTTGTCGCCGGTGGCGACTACGGCCCACGAGGGCCGGTCCCTCCAGGCCGGCGGCCCCGTCGGCTCGGAGAACGCGGGCTCCGCAACAGGACGCTGGGTGGCGGCCATGAGCGCCGTCTCCTCTTCCGGGAGGTCGGCGGCGAAGGTGTCGCGGAACTTCGCCGGATCGATCGCGAACTCCACCCCCGGTTCGCCGCCGCCGCGCCGTCGGGTAATGGTGGGTAACGAGGGCGCTGTTCAGCACGCTGTCCTTCGAGGCCGCCTCGACCTCGCCCAGGACCTCGCCCTCGTCGGGGGCGAACGCGGCGACGAACACGAGGCCGACGACATTCTCCGCCTTCGCGGCTGCATTCGAGATCACGGCGCCACCGTACGAGTGGCCGACGGCGATAACCGGCCCAGGGGTTTCCTCGAGCACCTTCGCGATGTAGGCCGAGTCGCCGGCGATCCCGCGCAATGGATTTGCCGGAGCCGTGACGTTCACACCTTTCGCCTGCAGGCGCTCGATGACGCCGTTCCAGCTCGAAGCGTCGGCGAACGCGCCGTGTACCAGTACGACCGTTGGCTCAGACATGGGAGCTCCTTTCGTTTACTCGACCAACACGAGGAAAGGCTTGCCTTTCTCGACTACGTACGTCGCGAGCTCGGCCGCGTTGCCGCTGCCGACATTCCTCACCGCGTGGGGCGTTTCCGGCGGGACGAGCAGGACGTCGCCGCGATTGAGCGTCGTGGGCGGCTGCCCATCGATGTGGTACTCGAGCGAACCTTCGAGGACGTAGATGATCTCCTCGCCCGGATGCTTGTGCCTGAAGAACGGCGCCTCCGGGCCGACGTCGACGCGGTTCTGGATCACCTCGTAGCCGGGAACGCTCAGGTCGTGCTGCTGGAGATCGGTGCGACTGATTCCCGGCGCCTGCTGCACGGTGGCCATGGCTCTTCCTCCTCAGTGGCCGGCGGCCGCGTGTGTTGAGCTCATCGGGAGCTCCTCTCAGCGAACCGACCTGAATGCGGCCCGCACCTCGTTCGAGAAGATCTCCGGCTCCTCCCAGGCGGCGAAGTGCCCGCCCTTGTCGGCCTCGTTGAAGTAGCTGAGGCTCGGGTAGCCCCTCTCCGCCCAGCTGCGCGGCGCCCGGAAGATCTCGTCGGGAAACGCGGTGAAGCCGACCGGGAGCGAGATCTCCGGTGGAGCCTGGCCGGCCGCAAGAGCTGCGGCTCGCCCGCTCTCCCAGTACGAGCGGGCCGCTGAGGCCCCGGTGCCCGTTAGCCAGTACAGCGTGATGTTGTCGAGGATGTGGTCCCTGGTGAGATTGCCCGCGGGCCGGCCGTCGACGAAGGCGCGGGAGATCTTGTAGTAGCTGTCCGTGTCGTGGTCGAGCATCCAGGCCGCGAGTGCGACGGGTGAATCCAGCAGTGCGTAGCCGATCGTCTGCGGCCGGGTCGCCTGCTCCAGGAAGTAGCCGAAGCCGCTCGCCCTGAAGGTGGCGAGCTGGTCGGTCGCCGCGCGTTCCTGCTCGGTTTCCGCCGGCTGGGGGCCGGCGAGCACCGTCACGAGGAGGTTCAGGTGGATGCCGAGCAGCCCTTCGGGCGCCTGGCGGCCCATCGCGTCGGTAATGGAGGCGCCCACGTCGCCGCCCTGGGCAACGTACCGGGTGTAGCCAAGACGCCGCATCAACTCTGCCCACGCAAGCCCGGTGCGGGCGGCGTCCCAGCCGATCTCCGTCGGCTCGCTGGAAAACCCGTAGCCGGGGATGGACGGCAGCACGAGGTCGAACGCGTCCTCGGCGCTTCCACCGTGCGCGGTCGGGTCGGTGAGCGGGCCGACGACCTCGAGCAGCTCGATGACAGACCCGGGCCAGCCGTGCGTCATGATCAGCGGCAGCGCGTTCTCATGCGCCGAGCGCACGTGGATGAAGTGGATGTCGACCCCGTCGATCTCGGTCGTGAACTGGGGCAACCCGTTGAGCCTCGCCTCGGCCTTGCGCCAGTCGTAGTCGCTCGTCCAGTAGCGGGCGAGCTCCCGCATGGTTGCCAGCTGCACACCCTGTGAGCGGTCTTCGACGAGCTCCTTGCTCGGCCATCGCGTCGCCTCGATGCGCCGGCGGAGGTCGTCCAACTGCTCCCCTGGAACGTCGACCTGAAAGGTGCGAATCTCGGTTGTGGTCTCGACACTGGTACTCATGCCGACCTCCTTGGTCGTATGTCGTCCGAACTACGCCGCAGGGACAGGGCCCCGGTCGGGTGCGCTCACCGCGGAGTAGCAGCGCACGAGAAAGCCGCTGACCACCGCGGCAACAAGGGCCAGACGTGCAGATCCGAAGCCGAGTCGATCGCGTGGTCCAGGAGCGCCGTCTTCCCGACCCCGGGCCTCGCCATGCACGACGCGCGTGCGACTTTCACCCGCCCGAATGGCCGCGGTCATCCCCTCGAGCAGCGCAGCACTCCCCGCTGCGCCCGCGCATGCTCGTCGACCCGACAGCGACGAGACGACCGTCCGCACCGTGCACCGATCCTACAGAAGCCAAAACCTTGGCGGAACGGCGCGCGGCGGGCGTCCGCGGCGCCGCGGCGAGTCGGCAGGCAGGTCGCTCTATTCGACGGGTTGCGGCTGGAGCTAACTGCTTACGACCTGCACGATCGGCAACGTATCAAACGTAGTTAGTACACACTAAGCTTGCGCTCGCCGGCACGCCCGTCACGTGATCGGTCATCGCGCACCCGGAGGTCGTCATAGGGCATCGACTGCAGTCGCGAACCGTCCGCTGATCAGACGGACGTCGCAAGGCACGCGAGTCGTACGCCTCGATCGCGCGGCGTAGCCGCCGCTAGACCGGCGCTGCGCGTCGTCCAATCGCCTCTGTCGCGGACGTCACGCGCCCGACCTCGACCTGGTCGGAATTGCCTTCCGCTCTGAGCGCAAGACGGTCGAGAAGATCGTCGACCGGCTGACGCTTCCACCCCTGACCGGATCGTCAGTGCCCGCCCCTGGAACCGCGCTCAGTATTCGTCGTGCCGGCGGATCCAGAGCTGCCAGGCCTCGCCCTCGTCGCGACCCTTGGGTGCGTGGTCGAGCATCGGGTAGTAGCCCATCAGGAATTCCAGTCCGCGCCAGGTCGTCGAGTACGTGTGGTAGACGGCGCCGCCGTCTCGTACGAAGGTGCTGAAGCCGGGGCTCTCGGTGAGGTAGCCGACGACGTCGGTGCCCGTCGCGCCGGCGTTCTGCTCGACGATCGGCGGTAGCCCGCTCCACGGATCGAGCCCGGTCGGCCTCATCTGCGCCACCGCCTCGCGGGCCTGTTCCTCGGTGAACGAGAAGCCGAGGTCGAAGTTGAAGTCGCTGTGCGCGGACGAGACCCAGGGAAAGGTCCAGCCCATGCGACGCTTGTAGGCCTGCAGCTTCTCCAGCGGTGCTTGGGAGACGAAGACGAACGTCACGTCCCGAGCGCGCAGGTGCGGCAGGACGCCGTCGACGGCGTCGGCGATGGACGAATTCACCGGGTCACCTGCCTCGTAACTCGGGCCGAACATGAAGTGGTAGACGAGCAGCTGGGAGCGCCCGTCGAACAGCTCGCCGAGCGCCTTCTCACCGTCGTCGGTGTCGAAGCGGTACTCCTTCTCCACCCGCACCCACGGCAGCTCGCGCCGCTGTCGCGCGAGCTCGTCGCCGAGCCGGGTGTGCTCCTTCTCGCGGGCAAGGAGCTGCTCGCGTGCGGCGAGCCATTCCTCGCGGGTTCCAATCTTGTGATCAGTCACTTGCAGTCCTTTCATCGTGGCCTCCTGCAACTATTGGTTGCTCTAGACGGCCATAACGAGCAACCGTTGGTTGCGTATTCCCGAAGGAGGAGATGGTGGTTCCCGAGCGCATCGAGCGAGAGATCCTGATCGAGGCCCCGATCGAGGTCGTCTGGGCTGTGCTGACCGAGCCCGAGCACGTCGCCGGCTGGTTCAGCGACTCGGCCGAGATCGACCTGCGCCCAGGCGGCGAGGCGACATTTGACTGGCGAGAGCACGGCCCCGCCCGTGCCTGGGTCGAACGGGTCGAGCCGCCACGCAATTTCGCCTTTCGCTGGGTCCGTGCTGTCGGCGAGGAGCAGCGCAAGGACAACTCGACGCTCGTCGAGTTCACCCTCGCCGCAGAGGGTGAGCACACGCGCCTGCGAGTCGTCGAGAGCGGATTTCGGGAGCTGGCCTGGTCCGAGGACAAGAAGGCGAGGTACGCGGGCGAGAACACCCAGGGCTGGCAGCTCGAGCTCGACCAGCTGCGCGAGTACATCTCGACGCACGTCCGTCCAGCCCCCCGGCAATGAGGCGAAGCGGCGACGACGTCGACGAGCTCTGGGCGGCGGTCGCCGAACCAACGCGCCGCAGGCTGCTAGACGCCCTACTAGCCCACGGCGAGGCGACGGCGACCACGCTCGCCGGCGAATTGCCCGTCACGCGGCAGGCCGTCGCCAAGCACCTCTCCGTCCTCGAACGCGCGGGTCTCGTCGACTCGCGCCGAACGGGCCGTGAAGTCCGCTACGCCGTCCGGCCGGAACGGCTCGACGCCGCAAGTGAGTGGCTCGCGCGAGTCGCCGCCGAGTGGGACGACCGCCTTGGAGCGATCAAGCGGCTGGCGGAGTCGTCGGCCCGCGAGCAAGCGAGTAGGCAGCGAGGAAAGCGTTGAACGCTTCGTCAGCATGGCCCGGCGTGCCCTAAGTAGCTGGGAGTGCCGGCGGGCGCGGTCCGGCGGTTTCGAGTTGAGCGGCGGTCTGCTGGTGGCGGAGCGCGCGGACGAGTCGGCCCGTGTCGGCGCTGTCCAGCACGACGGCCGAGGCCTGGCCGTCGCGGAAAGAGCCGAGGCCGACGAGCGCGGGCGGTCCGGCGCCGCTGACGTGCGGGCGATGCTGATGGGCGTAGAGGACGAGGGCGGGGCGGAGCTTCGCGGCGAGCGCGGCGAAGGAGCCGCGCGCCTGTGCGCCTTGCTCGAGCGTGCGCGGGTCGTGGCAGAAGAGCAGGTCGATCTCGTCGCCGCCGGCGAGGCGCTGAAGGGAGGCACGCTCGCGTGCGGCGGCCCGGTACCAGTCGCGGCCGGCGCGAGCCGAGCGGACGGGAAACGCGCCGCCGTAGGCGAGGCAGCGCAGGCGGCCGAGACGGAAGCGTGTTCCGGCAGGCAGGTGGTGCAGGCGGTAGCCGAGCGGCACCGGCCCGGGCGCGGGAGCGCGGGCGCGGGCGTCGGCGAGCGCCTCGCCGTCGTCGTGGTTTCCGTCCACGAGCAGAAGCTCGAGGCCGGCGCGGTGGAGCAGGGCAGCGGCGGAGCGAAGGAAGCGGCGCCCTTCCGGGTCGCGCGGCCGGTAGTAGAGGTCGCCGAGGGAGACGAGCGCGTCGCAGCGCTCCTCGACCGCGCGCTCGATGAGGCCGCGCAGGTGGGGTCGGTCAGCGTGCAGGTCGCCGAAAACGAGCAACCGGCTCACCTGCCGAGCCTACCCCGCACATGCTCCGGCGGCGCGAAACCGTTCACCGCGAGGTCCTGCCACGCGAGGCTGACGCGCGAAGGCTTCCGACACTGGAGCCCGCGGCCTGGGCTGCAGCGCTCGGACGGCCTACTGGAAGCTCGTAGTAGCGTCGCACGCTCGAGCCGATTCGCGAGACGTCGGTCCCGTAGACGTGGATCGAGATCGCCGTTCGGTCGCCCACGTTGCGGACGCGATGGATGTCGCCCGGCGGGGCGAACCCGCTGACCTCTCCGGTTCGGTTCGTGCTGTTCCCGTCCGCGACGAGGCACTCTGCCTGCTCGTCGAGCGTGAAAAGCTCCTCGTGCTCGACCCCTTGCACGACACCGAACGCGCACCACGTCACGTGATCGTGGATCCGGGTCACTTGCCCCGGCCGCCAGACCAGCGCGACGACCGAGAAGGCGCCGTCGGGCTCGACATGAAGCACATGGCTTCGGTACCGCCTCGGGTCACCGGCGCGCTGCTCGTCGCTCAGCACGGCCGGCGAGGGAAGACGGCGCTCCAGTTCGGCAGCAACGAGCCGAGCCGTCTTCCGCCAGTCCTTGCGCCTGGCGACCGCGGCCCGCACGGCTGTCACCAGCTCGTCCAGCTCTGCCCCGGCGTCGGTCGTCCTTCTATCGGCGAATCTGCGACTGACGGTCACGAATGAAGTCCTCGTCATGTAGACCCGGAGTCGGCGTCGAACTCATCGCGGGCACGTACGATCGTCTAAATGGCGTACGACGAGGAGCTTGCGGATCGCATCCGCTCACTGGTCGCCGGCGAGGCCTGATCTCAGCGAGAGGAAGATGTTCGGTGGGCTCTCATTCCTGATCGGCGGCAACATGGCGGTGGCGGCGAGCGGTCAGGGCGGCGTGCTCGTCCGCGCCGATCCGGCGCAGTCCGACGAGCTTGTCGCGACCACGCAGGCCTACCTCATGGAGATGCGCGGCAGGCAGATGCAGGGCTGGCTCAGAGTCGACGACGTCCGCGCCGACGCCGAGCTCGCACGCTGGGTGGAGCTGGGCACCGCATACGCCCGCTCGCTACCTGCGAAGCGCTAGAGCGTGACTGCTCGAGTGGCCAAGACTGCGGTTAGCCCTACCGCACAGACTGGCCCCGCCTGCCACCATTCCTCTTGGTGAGGACCTTTCTCATCGTCGACGACCACCCGACGTTTCGCAAGACGGCACGTGTGCTGTTGGAGAGCGAAGGATTCGAGGTGGTCGGAGAGGCGGCGGACGGCGCCTCTGCGATCGAAGCCGCGCGGACGCTTCGGCCCGAGGTGGTGCTGCTGGATGTCATGCTTCCGGACATCGACGGCTTCGAGGTGGCCGCCACTCTCGCTTCGAACGGAAACCCGGCGGCAGTCGTCCTGACGTCCAGCCATGACCCCCGTGACTTCGGCTCGCTCATCGAGGAGAGCGGCGCGCGTGGATTCATCTCGAAGGGGGAGTTGTCATCGGCGACGCTGAGGGCGCTGCTGGAATGAGTCGGACGACGCGACTTTGGGTCGTCGTCGTCCCGCTTGCGCTCGCAGTCGGGGCGGCGGCAACGGCACTCATCCTCGCGAGCGATCACCTTCAGGTACCGGGGCTACAGGCCCTCGTCACCGGGCTCGTCGGGGGTTCGTTCATCACGGCCGGGCTGGTCGCGCGGACGCATCGTCCGGGAAACCGCACCGGTCTGTTGCTCATCGCCGTGGGGTTCACCTGGCTTCTGAGCACGGGTCTCATGGCCTCCGACGACTCGCTCGTGTGGACGATCGGCATCGCGCTGAGCGCGATCCCGGCCGGCTTCCTGATCCACCTGCTGATTGCGTACCCCAACGGAAGGCTCGAGTCCCGCCGGGAGCTGATCCTCGTGGTGATCGGGTATGTGCTCGTCGCCGAGGCCCATTTCGTCCTGCTCCCGTTCGATCCTGACCCGCTGTCGTGTGCGGACACCGGGTGTCCCAGCAATGCCTTCCTGGTAAGCGACAACCAGACCTGGCGGGAACTCGCTACCTGGGCGGTTCAGCTCGTCGCCGTCGCCTACCTCGCCGCGGTCGTCGCCACGCTGGTGGGCCGTGCGAAGCACTCGAGCCCGGCCGCGCGGCGCGCCATGGCACCGGTCCTCCTGACCGGCGCGACGACGCTGTTCCTCTTCGCTCTGAGCGTGGGTCTCCGATCGTTGTCGGAGACAGCCTCGACGGTCCTGGAGTGGGCCGCTTCGGTCGTCGTGATCGGCGTTCCGTTGTTCTTCCTCATCGGGTTGCTGAAGGGTCGACTGGCCCGCGCCGACATCAGCCGGGTGCTCGCCGAAGAGCCCGCGGGCGGAGTGCAGGAGCGGATGCGGGACCTGCTTCACGACCCCAGCGCGGAGCTCCTCTATCACTGCGCCGACCCTGCGGAGGGATACATAGACATCTACGGGAGGCCTCGGGACGCCGTCTCGGAGCCCGGGCGCTCGGTCATCGCGGTCGAACGAGAGGGCCGTCCGCTGGCCGCAATCGTCCATGACGACGCCCTGCTCGACCAGCCAGAGTTGCTCGAGCAGGTGGCAGCGGCCGTCGGTCTCGAGCTCGAGCGTGAGCAGAACCTCTCGGCACTCCAGGCGAGCGAGCGGCGCAGCCGCGCTCTGCTCGAGGCGCTGCCGGACCGAATCGTCCGGATCTCCGCGGACGGGCTCGTGCTCGACATCCAGGAAAGCCCAGGCCGGCCCGCCTCGGTCCCAGCAGATCCCAAGGTGGGCAAGAGCGTCTACGGCGGGCAGGCGCCGCGTCGTGTCGTCGACGGCCTGATGGCGGCCGGGCGCCGAGCGCTAAGTCGCGGCGAGCTGCAGACGCTCGAGTGGGACAGCGGTAGCGAGGGCGACGTGAGGCACCTCGAAGGCCGGTTCATCCCGAGCGGAGAGGACGAGTTCCTCGTCGTCATTCGAGATGTCACCCTGCGCAAGCAACAAGAGGTCGAGCAGGCAGCGCTCCATCGGGTTGCGCTCGCCGTTGCGAGCGAGGCGCGCAGCGAACAGGTCTTCGACCTGGTCGCGAGGGAGACCGCGCACGTGCTCGGCGCGCACACCACGAACCTGATCCGTTACGAGCCCGACGGAAACGGTGCGGTCCTGGTCGGCGGCTGGCGCAAGCCGGGAGCGACAGGCCTCCCGATTGGCGAGCGCTACCCGACGAAGGGAACGGCCTCCGAGGCGGTCGCCCAGACCGGCGGCCCCGTCCGGCGACACGTGACTGATGCGGACCTGCCGCCCGACGTCGTCGCCCAGATGCAGCGTCTCGACATCCACTCCCTCGTCGCCGTTCCCATCCGCCTTGCGGGCCGGCCGTGGGGGGCAGTGGTCGCAACGCTGATCCCGCCGTACGAGTTCGCGCCCGGCGCGGAAGACCGGCTCGCCGCTTTCACAGGCCTCGTCGCTCTGGCGCTCGCAAACGAGGAAGCCCGAGGACAGCTGGCCGCTTCGCGGGCGCGTCTGGTCACGGCCGGTGACGAGGAGCGACGCCGACTGGAGCGCAACCTCCACGACGGCGCGCAACAGCGCCTCGTGTCGGTCTCGGTATCGCTACGCCTGGCGCAAGCGTGGTTGGAGAAGTCCGACTCGCAGGAGGTCGCCGACCTGCTGGCCGAGTCGAACGCCGAGCTGGGGCTTGCGGTCGAGGAGCTTCGCGAGCTCGCCCGCGGGATCCATCCTGCCGCGCTGACCGAGCGGGGGCTCGGCCCTGCCCTGAACTCCCTCGCCGATCGCGCGCCCGTGCCCGTTCATGTGGACGGGTTGCCATCCGAGCGCCTGCCGAGGCGGGTCGAGGCGGCCGCCTACTACGTGGTTTCCGAGGCGCTCGCCAATGTCGCCAAGTACGCGGGAGCGTCGTCGGTCTCGGTCAAGGTCGGGCGCGAAAACGGGTACGCCGTGGTCGAGGTCGTCGACGACGGTGTCGGCGGCGCGGATCCGGAGCTGGGATCGGGTCTTCACGGCTTGGCCGACCGCGTCGAAGCGCTCGACGGCGATCTCCGCATCGAGAGCCCGCCGGGGGAAGGGACCCGGATCCGAGCGGAGATCCCGTGGGAGTAGCCGGCGAGGCGGCCAGGCTCCCCACCGGGACGGTCACGTTCGTCTTCACGGACGTCGAGGACTCCACCGGGCTGGTGCTCGAGCTCGGCGAGACCTATGGCCAGGTGATCGCCGACCACCGCAGGCTCGTCAGGAGCGCAGTCGAGGGCCACCGGGGGCACGTCGTCGACAGTCGCGGCGACGAGTGCTTCCTCGTCTTCGAGGACGGGCAGGACGCGGTCGCGGCAGCGATCGCGATCCAGCGAGGGCACGAGGCGCATCCCTGGCCCGGCCCACGTGAAGTCCGGGTCCGGATCGGCATCCACGCGGGACGGCCGACGATCGAGGACGACGACTACGTGGGGATCGACGTCCATCACGTGGCGCGCCTTTGTGCCGCCGGTCACGGCGGGCAAGTGCTGCTCTCGAAGAGAGTGGTGAGCATGCTCGGCGACCTGTCGGTCAAGGATCTCGGCGAGCACGAGCTGAAGGGCCTCCAGAACGCCGAGCAGATCTTTCAGCTCGACATCACGGGTGCCGCGAGCGACTTCCCGGCGCTCCGATTGGGGGATCCGCACAGCCCGGACGCGCAGGCGCAGCCGGTCGGCCCTGCTCCGACGAAGCCTCGAGAAACGGTCCGCGTCGTCCTCGCCGAGGACGCGGTTCTGCTCCGGGAAGGAATGGCTCGCCTGCTGCAGGAATGGGGGTTCGACATCGTCGGCCAATCGGGCACCGCCGAGGACCTGATGCTCAAGGTGCGCAGCTACTCGCCCGACGTCGCGATCGTCGACATCAGGATGCCGCCGACGCAGACGGATGAGGGACTCCGCGCCGCGCGGGAGATCCGAGCGAAGCATCCGGACGTGGGGGTGCTCGTCCTCTCGCAGCACGTCGAGGCCGACTACGCCCTGGAGTTGCTGGCCGAGAGCGCCGAAGGCGTCGGGTACCTCCTGAAGGACCGCGTGTCCGACATCGACGAGTTCGCGGCAGCCGTCCGTCGGGTGGCGGACCGGGGCTCCGCTCTCGATCCGACGCTCGTGGCGCAACTCGTCGAGCGACCGCGCGAACGCGGGCCGTTGGACGAGTTGACCCCCCGTGAGATGGACGTCCTCGAGCTGATGGCGGAAGGCCGCTCGAACCAGGCCATCGGTGAGCGGCTCTTCATCACGCCCGGCGCAGTCGAAAAGCACACCGCGAACATCTTTCGCAAGCTCCGGCTGCCTCCCGCTCACGAGGACCACCGTCGCGTGCTTGCCGTGCTCGCCTTTCTGCGCGCCTAGCCCACGTGGCCGCCCTGGGGGTAGCCCCAGGGTCGAACTCCGGGTAGCCGGATTTCGTAGCACCGTCCGCGGCTGCGACCTTCGAGAGACCCAGTCACAGCTCGAAGGAGAAGCATCGTGTCACCGACGGTAGTGCAATGGCAGGAGCTGGCGCGGACGAGCAACGACGGCGCCTCGGCAGTCCTGCTCTGGGACAACTCCAGCAATCGGGTGCGGGTCGCTCTCAGCGACGAGCGGCTCTGCCACTACGTCGATTTCGAGGTTCGCCTGGCCGCCAGGCTGGCGCGCGTCAGCGCTGCGGACGGGCCGATCGTCTACGGGGAGGAAGCATGACCGACGTAACCGAGACTCCGCCCGGCGCCGAGGCTCCGCGCCCCGAGCGGCTCGCGGCTCACCAACGCCTGTCCACCGGCGCTCTCGCACGCTGGGCGCGTGCGAATGCCACCCATCCATGGCGTGTGATCGGCGCCTGGGTGGGGATCGTCGCCGTTCTGATCGTGCTCGTCGGCGCGATCGGCGGGAGCCTTCGCGACGAGTTCGAGATCCCGGGCTCCGACGCACAGCGGGCGACCGACCTGATCGAGTCCGAGTTCGCGTCGGAGCAGGGCAGCGTCCTGAACGTCGTCTTCGCGGCGCCCGAGGGGCAGCGTCTCGACACGCCTGCCCGCAAGGCGGCGATCCAGAAGGCGATCGCCGAGCTCCGGTCGCCCGAGTTCAAGGCGACCAAGGACAAGGCCGGACTCACGAGCGTGGCCAACCCGTTCGCAGCGAACACCTTCGCCAAGAACGGCCGGATCGCCTATGCGGAGGCGCAGTTCGACCGGGTCATCTACGACGAGGACCGCGACTCCGTCGTCGACGTCGAGGACTCGGTGCGGAAGGCAGTCGAGCCGGCGGGAGTAACCGTCGAGTACAACGGCGAGGCCGAGTTCCCACCGGTCGAGCAAGGGACCTCGGAGACGCTCGGCCTCCTGGCCGC
Source organism: uncultured Actinomycetes bacterium (assembly GCA_963739085.1). Lineage (GTDB taxonomy): Bacteria > Actinomycetota > Thermoleophilia > Gaiellales > Gaiellaceae > DATFQE01. The sequence goes on from CAVTZA010000017.1 coordinate 58,419, forward strand.
GCTCGTCGTGCTCCTGATCGTGTTCCGGACGTTCGTCGCTACGACGATTCCGATCGCGCTCGCGATCAGCGCCGTCGCGACCGCGTTCTTCCTGCTCTTCATCCTCGCCGGGTTCACCGACGTCAACACGATCACGCCGATCCTCGTGTCGATGATCGGGCTCGGAGTCGGGATCGACTATTCGCTGTTCATCGTCACCAGGTTCCGCCAGCTCCTGCACGACGGGCTAGCTCCGCGTGACGCGGCCGCCGAAGCCGGAGCATCGGCCGGTCGCGCGGTGATCTTCGCCGGGGTCACGGTCGCGATCTCCGTCAGCGGACTGGCGTTCTTCGGCCTCGACTTCGTCACGAAGCTCGGCGTCGGCAGCGCCCTGGGCGTCCTCACGACGGTGCTGCTCGCCAACTCGCTGCTGCTCGCGGTGCTGGCGCTCCTGGGGCACAAGATCGATCGCCTCAAGGTGCCGTTCCTCCGGCGGATCGACGACTCGGAAGCCGCTCGAAGGAAGACGCCGATCGCCCGGTGGGGACGCTTCGTGACAGCGCACCCCGGAGCGGTCTTCGCGACGGCGCTTGCTGGTGATGCTCGCGCTCGCGTCCACGTCGATGTTCGTGCGCCTGGGTGCGGCCGACCAGGGCACGCAGCCCACAGCACAGACGAGCCGGCGGGCCTACGACCTGCTCGCGGAGGGATTCGGCAAGGGCTTCAACGGGCCGATCCCGATCGTCGTCGACGTCAAGGGCGATTCGCGGGCGCCGCAGAAGATCTACGACGACGTGCGCGGGCTGAACGGCGTCGCCTCCGTGCGCGAACCGCAGTTCAACAAGGACAAGACGGTTGCCATCGTCTTCGTCACTCCGAGCTCCGCGCCGCAGGACGTGGCGACGGACAACCTCGTCGACCGCTTGCGTGACGACGTCGTTCCGACGGCCGTCGGAAGCGGCAGCGCGGTTGCATACGTCTCCGGCCAGACAGCGGCGTTCAAGGACATCGCCGACCGGATCATGGAGCGGCTGCCGCTCTTCCTGCTCTACATCATCGGCGTCACGTTCATCGTGCTGGCGATGGCGTTCCGCTCGATCCTGATCTCGGCGACTGCGGCGGTCACGACGATCCTGTCGGCCTTCGTCGGCTTCGGCGTGCTGACGCTGGTGGTGCAGGAGGGCCATCTGCTCGGCTTGACCGGCCTCGACCAGACAGGGCCGATCGAGACGTTCGTGCCGCCGATCGCGTTCGCGATCCTGTTCGGCCTCTCGATGGACTACTCGGTCTTCGTGTTCAGCCGGGTCCGCGAGGAGCACGTGCACGGCCTGCCCACGCCGGATGCGGTGGAGCACGGGATCGCTGCGATCGGCCGCGTGGTCGTCGCCGCGGCCCTGATCATGGGCACGGTCTTCGCGGCCTTCATCCTGAGCCCCGACCGCATCTCGAAGGAGTTCGGGCTCCTGCTCGCCGTCGCGATCCTGACCGACGCGCTGCTCGTGCGGCTGACGCTCATGCCCGCGCTGCTCACGCTCCTGCGCGAGCGGACTTGGTACATGCCGCGGTGGCTCGACCGTGCGTTGCCGAACGTGACGATCGAGCCGCCACACAACGGCGAGACGCGGCCGAGGGTCACCGAGCAACCCGTCCACGCCCCGAGCGGGCTATAGGGAGGCCTGGAATGTCTCAGACAATCAGCACATCGTCGATCGCGCGGCTCCGGGCCGGCCTGAACGGGCGGGTCATCACAGCCGGCGACGCTGGGTACGACGACGCGCGGGCCGTCTTCTTCCGCGGCGTCGACCGCCATCCGGCCGCGATCGTCCGGCCGACAGATGCCGACGAGGTGGCCGCCGTCGTGTCGCTGGCCCGCGAGGCCGGCCTCGAGCTCGCGGTGAGGAGCGGCGGCCACAGCATGGCCGGGCACGGCGTGTCCGAGGACGGAATCGTCCTCGACCTCTCGAAGATGAAGGCGCTGGAGATCGACGCCCGAGAACGGACGGCGTGGGCGCAGACGGGGCTGACCGCCGGCGAGTACACGGCGGCGGCGGGCGCTCACGGACTGGCGACCGGGTTCGGCGACACGGCCTCGGTCGGGATCGGCGGGCTCACGCTCGGAGGCGGCGTCGGGTTCCTCGTGCGCAAGCACGGCCTCACGATCGACGACCTGCTCGCCGCCGAGCTCGTGACGGCCGACGGCGAGCTTTTGGACGTCGATGCCGAGTCAGATCCGGATCTGTTCTGGGCGATCCGCGGCGGCGGCGGCAACTTCGGCGTGGCGACCAGGTTCCGGTACCGGCTGCACGAGCTCGACTCGATCCTCGGCGGGATGCTCGTTCTCCCGGCGACGCCCGAGGTGATCTCGGCGTTCGTCACCGAGGCGGAGGCGGCCCCGGACGAGCTCTCCGCGATCGCGAACATCATGGTCGCGCCGCCGATGCCGTTCCTGCCCGCCGAGGCTCACGGAAAGCCCATCGTGATGGCGCTGGTGTGCTGGGCCGGCGACATCGAGGCGGCCGAGCAGGCGCTCGCGCCGTTTCGAGCGCTCGGCCCGCCGCTCGCGGATCTGATTCGCACGATGGTCTACCCCGAGATCTACAGTCTGTTCGGAGACGAGGCGCCGCCTGGGCCCGCGCACCAGGCCACGCGCTCGTTCTTCCTCGACTCGGTCGACACCGAGGCGGCGGCAGCGATCGTCGAGCACCTCCGGGCGTCGACCGCACCGATGGCAGCGGCGCAGCTGCGGGTGCTGGGGGGCGCGGTAGCACGGGTCCCGGCCGATGCGACGGCGTTCGCCCATCGAGGGCGGCGCGTGATGACGACGCTCGCGGCCGTCTACGAACGGGCCGACGATGGTCCCGAGCACGAAGCATGGATCACCAGCTTCAAGGACGCGCTTGCCCGCGGTGACACCGGCGTCTACGTGAACTTCCTCGGCGACGAAGGCGGGGCACGAGTCCGCGAGGCCTATCCAGGCTCGACCTGGGACCGGCTCGCAGCGGTCAAGCGGCGCTACGACCCGAACAACCTCTTCAGGCTGAACCAGAACATCGCCGTCGAGTAGAACGATCTCGGCGACGCGGATCTTCGTCGCCGCAGAGTCCGGACTTGCGGGTTAGAACATACTCAGTATACTACTCAGTATGTTCGCCTCTCGGAGAGCTCGATGAGCGTCCCGCATGCACTCCTTGCCCTGCTGAGCGAGGGGCCGAAATACGGTCTGCGGTTGCAGAACGAATTCGAGTCGCGCACGGGCGAGGTCTGGCCGCTCAACGTCGGACAGGTCTATACGACCCTGCAGCGCCTCGAGCGGGACGGGCTCGTCGAGACGGACGACGGTGAAGCCGAGCGATCCCGTAAGCGGTACCGGATCACGGTCGACGGCGAGCGTGAGCTGGCCGAGTGGCTCCGCACCGCACCCGCGCTCGTGCCTCCGCCGCGCGACGAGCTTGTGATCAAGGTGCTCGTCGCCCTTCAAATCCCGGACATCGACATCCACGAGATCGTGCAGGTGCACCGCCGGCACGTGATCGAGGTCATGCAGCGCTACACGAAGATCAAGGCGGCCGCCGCGGAGGACGACATCGCGTTGGCGCTCGTCGCCGATGCCGAGCTCTTCCGCCTCGAAGGAATCGTCAGGTGGCTCGATGCCGCCGACGTCCGCCTGCGGCAGCGGCCGCCCGTCGAACCGGCGCGGGCGGCGGACGTGCCAATCGAAGAACCGACTCGCACGATGGAGGTCTCGCAATGACGAGCGCACTCGAACTGCGCCAGGTATCGAAGACGTACGGCTCGGGCGCGAGCGAGGTGCTCGCGCTCACCGAGGTCGACCTCACGGTCGAGCGGGGTGAGCTCGTGGCGGTCATGGGCCCGAGCGGCTCTGGCAAGAGCACGCTCTTGACGATCGCCGGCAGCCTCGAGGTGCCGTCCAACGGCCAGGTGCTCGTGGACGGCGTCGACCTCGCAGCCGTCTCCCGCTCGGATCGCGCGAAGATGCGACGCCGATCGATCGGCTACGTGTTCCAGGACTTCAACCTGCTCCCGGGGTTGAAGGCGATCGAGAACGTCACCCTTCCACTCGAGCTCGACGGCGTTCCCTCCAGGGCGGCGCGCGCGACAGGCCTCGAGGCGATGGAGGCGCTCGATGTGGCGCACCGCGCCGGCCGGTACCCCGACGAGCTGTCGGGAGGCGAGCGCCAGCGCGTTGCGATAGCCCGAGCGATCGTCGGGGAGCGCGGGTTGCTGCTCGCCGACGAACCGACGGGTGCGCTCGACTCGGTGAACGGCGAGGCGGTCATGCGCCTCCTGCGCGCGGCAACGCAGCGGGGCGTCGCGGGCGTCGTCGTGACTCACGAGGCGCAGTTGGCTTCTTGGGCCGACCGCGTGGTCTTCCTGCGCGACGGCCACGTCGTTGACCAGACGTCCGCACCGGTCGGCCCCGAGTCGCTCCTGGCAGCAGGTGATCGGCGATGACGACCCTTGCGCACCGGCCGGCGTTGACCGGCCCCAGGAATGGCGGCGTCGCCGCTCGCCGCGCAATCGTCCGGTGGGCGGGGCGGATGTTCCGCCGCGAATGGCGCCAACAGCTGGTCGTGCTGACGCTCCTGACCGTCGCCGTCGCGGCCGCCATCGGCAGCATCACGGTTGCGTACCAGGCGGTTCCGGCCGACAACAGCCAGTTCGGATCGGCGAACAACATCCTGATCTTCGACACGTCCGATCCTGGAAAGCTCCAGGCGGGGCTCGACTCCGCGAAGAAGGCGTTCGGGACGACCGATGTCATCGGCCACCGGTCCGTGCCGCTCCCGGGTGGAGTCGAGAAAGTCGACTACCGGGCGCAGGATCCCGAGGGTCCGTACAGCGCCGAGCTTCTCGCCCTCCGCCGGGGCAGCTACCCGAAGAGTCCCCGCGAGGTTGCCGTCACCGACGGGGTTGCCGAGGCTCTTCGTCTTCGGGTCGGCTCGACCCTGGCGCTCGACGGCCGTCACCGAACCGTGGTCGGCATCGTCGAGAACCCGAGCAAGCTCAGCGATGAGTTCGCGCTCCTGTCGCCCTCGTCCGCCGGCTCCCAGGTCGTCGACGTCCTCGTGTCCGCGGAGGAGGGGGCGATCATCTCCTTCTTCGACTCACTAGGCGACCATTCGGCCTTGCAGGGCTCGATGAACAAGGGGAACGACGTCAGCAGCGCCACCGAGACGCTGGCGATGTTCTCGGTCGCCACCGTCTTCCTCCTGCTTGCGTCGCTGGTCGCAGCCGCAGGCTTCGCGGTCGTCGCGCAGCGCCGGCTTCGCCAGCTCGGCATGCTCGTCTCCGTCGGCGCGACGCAGAAACACGTCCGCCTCGTCCTCGTGGCCAACGGCGCCGTCGTCGGGACGATCGCCGCGGTGATCGGGACGGCTCTGGGCCTCGGGCTCTGGTTCCTCTTCGCACCAGCACTCGAGACCGCGGTCGATCACCGCATCGAGCGGCTCGGTCTTCCCTGGGGGCTGATCGTGATGGCCGTGCTTCTCACCGTCCTCGGGGCGACCGCCGCCGCGTGGTGGCCCGGGCGAACCGTCGCCCGCCTCCCGGTGATGCTCGCGCTCTCCGGGCGACCGCCCAAGCCGCGGCCCGCGCGCCACTCGGCGGTCGCCGCCGCAGCCCTCATCGCGGTCGGCATCGGGTGTCTCGCACTCTCCGGCCGAGACACGCCGGCGCTCATCGTCGCCGGGTTGGTAGCCACAATCCTCGGCACCCTGCTCCTCGGGCCCCTGGCCATCCGCGCCTTCTCGGCGGTGGCCGGGCGCATCCCGATCGCGCCGCGGCTGGCGTTGCGAGACCTGGCGCGTCATCAGGCACGCTCCGGAGCGGCGCTGGCGGCAGTCACGCTGGCGCTCGGCATCGCGACGACCGTCGTCGTCACCGCCTCGGCGGAGGAGGCGAAGGCCGCGGCTGAGCCGGTCAGTCTTTCCGACCGGCAGATCCGGGTGTACCTCGGCCCATCCGAGGCTCGAGAGCTCACTCCGATCGACGCACCGGCAATGCTCCCACACCTGACCGCAGGGGTTCGGCAACTCGCCGCGCAGCTCGACCGGGCGACGACCGTTCCGCTACGCAAGGCGGTGCAACCAGGCGCGCCTTCCGGCGTCGTCGGCGGCACCCGGTTCTTCTTCACGGTGGAGCTCGCGCGGCGATTCGACTCTCCTTCCGGGCGGAAGGAGTACCGTGCCCAATCGCAGCTTTACGTCGCCACGCCCGCAGTGCTCGACTACCTCGGAATCGATCCCGCGAGGGTCCAGGCGGCACCGACTTCCTTGTCGACCGCACGGTCGCGGCCGACGAGCTCGTCGCTCCGAGCATGACCAAGCGCGGCGAGTTTCCCGTTGCGAACGTCCAGAAGATCGAGCTCGGACAGCACCTCTTCGGCGCCGACAGCGGGCGGGGGTCGCCGAGTTTCATCACCCTCAACGGCCTTCGCCGGCACGGCTGGAACCAGGTCCCGGGCGGTTGGCTCGTCGAATCCAGCACTCCCCTCACGAGCGACCAGATCACGGACGCCCGCAACGTTGCAGCAGACTCCGGCCTGCGGATCGAAGTCCAGCGCGAGGGCGAGTCCCTGGCCGGCGTCATGGCGATTGCGATAGGCGCGGGCGCCCTACTCGCGCTCACGATTCTCGCGCTGACCGTCGGACTGATCCGCAGCGAAAGCGCCGGAGACCTGC
>CAVTZA010000018.1:0-223226 GCA_963739085.1 uncultured Actinomycetes bacterium
CGACGCCGACGTGAGGTAACGACGAGGCCTATTGCGCCTTCTGTCCAAAATGGGCCCGCCTGGACTCGAACCAGGGACCAACCGATTATGAGTCGGCTGCTCTAACCAGCTGAGCTACGGGCCCCGCGCGTCGCGAGCGTAGCGCAGACCGCGTTGCAAGAGCATGAGCGGCGGTCCCTGCACACCGCCTCCACACACGGGCGATAGCATCCCGGGCGCGGTGAAGGTCTTCCAGCACGAACGCCGACTACGGACGACCGGTGGGCTCTCCGTCCGGGACATCACCGACGAGGTGAACGAAGCCGTTGCCACGAGCGGCATCAAGGACGGCATCGCCTGCGTCTACTCGCCGCATACGACGTGCTGTGTCCGCGTGAACGAGTTCGAGCAGGGCTTCCTCGACGACTTCGCCTCGCTCCTCAAGCGGCTCGTGCCGCGGGAGACCTACTACGCGCACGACGACTGGGACCGCCGCACCGAAAACATCTGCGAGGAGGACATGGAGTTCGGCAACGGCCACTCGCACTGCATGTCGATGCTGCTCGGCTCGGCGGGCGAGTCGATTCCCGTGCGGGACGGCGAGCTCCTGCTCGGCACCTGGCAGCGCGTCCTCTTCATCGAGCTCGACCGCGAACGCGACCGCCGCTGGCTCGTCCAGGTGGTGGGGTCGTAGCCCCGAGCCGGGGGGCCACCCGCACCCTCGCGCTGACGGGGTCAGCCTCGGTCGAGGCATACATCGCCCGGCCTTAGACTGCTGGTCAGAGCAAGTGTTCCGGTCGACCGAGGAGGTGCCAGACCATGGCCAAGATCCTGATCCTCGCTGGAGATGCGGCCGAGTCCCTCGAGGTGATGTACCCCTACCAGCGGCTACTCGAGGAGGGCTACGACGTCGACATCGCCGGCCCGAGCAAGAAGAAGCTCCAGTTCGTCGTCCACGACTTCGTCGAGGGCTACGACACGTACACCGAGAAGCCCGGCTACACCTGGGACGCCGACCTGGCGTTCTCGGACGTGGATCCGTCGGAGTACGCGGCACTCGTGATTCCGGGCGGTCGCGCCCCGGAGTACATCCGCAACGACCCCGACTTCCAACGCATCGTCAAGCAATTCTTCGGCGACGACAAGCCGGTCGCGCAGCTCTGCCACGCGCCGCTCGCACTCGCCCCGCTCGGGGTCCTCGAAGGACGCCGGACGGCCGCGTACCCCGCTCTCGAAGCGGACGTGAGGGCCGCAGGCGCCGAGTACGTGGACGGCGGCGCTGTCGTCGACGGCGTGATGGTCTCCGCACGCGCGTGGCCCGATCACCCGACGTGGATGCGCGAGTTCATCGGCATCCTGCGTGAGCACGCGCCGGTCGAGACGAGGGAGGCCGTGACCGTCTAGCCGATGACCACCGAGACGCGCTCCAGGGTCGAGCGCGAGCTGGCCACGCTCGTCGGGCGCGACGCGGTCGTGCCCGCCACCGCGGCCTATCTAGCCGACGAGACCGAGGGCCGCGGCGTCCGGGGCCGGGCGGACGCGATCGTTCTGCCGGCAGCCGCGGACGAGGTCGCGCGTGTCCTCGCCTGGTGCTACGAGCACGACGTGCCGCTCACTCCGCGGGGCGGCGGGACCGGTTTCGCGGGCGGCGCGGTCCCGGTGGAAGGCGGTGTCGTCCTCTCGCTCGAGCGGCTGACGGCGGTTCGCCGATTCGATCCGCTGCTCTGGCGAATGCACGTGGAGGCGGGGGTGCGGACCGCCGACGTCCGCCGCCTCGCGCGCGAGAACGGGCTCTTCTTCCCGCCCGATCCCGGGGCGGCAGAGCAGTCCCAGATCGGCGGCAACATCGCCACCAACGCGGGTGGCCCGCATGCCTTCAAGTACGGGGTCACCGGCGCGTGGGTGACCGGGCTGGAAGCCGCAGTCCCGCCGGGGCAGCTCGTCTCCGTCGGTGGCCCGGTGCGCAAGGACGTCGGCGGTTACGACCTCAAGAGCCTGCTGATCGGCTCGGAGGGGACACTCGGGATCGTCACGGCCGCCTGGCTGAAGCTCCTCCCCGCTCCGGAGACCTTCCTGCCGGTCGCCGCCTTCCATCCCGACGTCCGCTCCGGCTGCGCGGCGATCGAGCGCGTGGTCGGCAGCGGGCTCACCGTGGCCGCGCTCGAGTTCCTCGACGGCCCCACGTTCGAGGCAGCCCGCCCGACGTTCCCGGACGAGGCGCCCGCCGGGGCCGGCTTCCTCGTGATCGCCGAAGCGGACGGCTCGTTCGAGGAGGCCGCGAGGCTCCGCAGCGAGCTCGTCGAGGTCCTGGGGGACGGCGCCCTTCGGGCTCGTCGCGCCGACGGCGCCCGCCGCTGTCGAAGCGCTCTGGCGCTGGCGTGACGGGGTCTCGATCGCCGTGACCGGCGTGCGCGGGCGCAAGGTGAGCGAGGACATCGTGGTGCCGCTCGACAGGCTCGCCGAGGCGATCGAGGAGACCCTTGCGATCGGTCGCCGCCAGGATCTGCCCGCCTGCAGCTGGGGGCACGCCGGCGACGGCAACCTCCACGCGACCTTCCAGGTGTCGGCCGACGACGACGAGGAGCTCGTCCGGGCGGAACAGGCGGCGCAGGAGCTGTTCGCGCTGGCGGTCCGGCTCGGCGGTGCGATCTCCGGAGAGCACGGCGTGGGCTGGGTCAAGCGCGGACAGCTCGAGCGCCAGTGGGCTCCGAGGGCGCTCGACCTACACGGCGACATCAAGCGCGTGTTCGACCCGAAGGGGCTGCTCAACCCCGGCAAGAAGATCGCGCGTCTCCCGCCCACCTAGGGCTCGCTACTACGTCTCTGCGTGCTGCGCGGCGCGTAACGCGGGCTCGGGCTCGCTGCGCTTGTGGAGCAGCCGGCCGTCGCGGTCGAATTCGAAGACCCAGAAGTCTGTCTCCATGACGTGGACGGCGACGTTGAAGACCGGGATCGGGCCGATGAAGCCTTCGAAGGTGCCGTTGTGGCCGTGGCCGTGGAGGACGAGCGTGGGCCGCCGTTCGGCGATCGGCTCGGCGAGCCGCTCGCTCCCGAGGTACGTCCAGAGCGTCTGGCGCTCGCCCTCGAGCGTCGTGGTCGTCGGCGAGTAGTGCAGGAGCGCGACCCGGATCGGACAGCCGGAGATCTCCTCGAGCGCGACGTCGAGCGCGCGAACCTCCGTCCCGGTCTCGGCGTACACGGCGCGGAGGAGCGGTTCGCCGAAGTCCGGCAGCTCCGAGTCGGGGAAGCCGCCGACGAAGCCTTTGGCACCGGCCAGGCCGATCTCCACGCCGTCGATCGTGCAGACGGCGCTGCGCCGGTCGATGACACGGATCCCGCCGGCCTCGAGCACCCGGACGACCTCCACCATCCGGTTCGCGTGCCAGTCGTGGTTGCCGAGCACGGCGAACACCGGGACGTCCAGGTCCGCGCAGGCGTCGGCGAGGACGGCCGCCTGGTCGGGCTCGCCGTGCGTCGTCAGGTCACCGGCGAGCGTGACGAGATCGGCCCGCTCGGCGATGCGCGCGAAGGCCTCGGCGATCTCGGCGCGGTTGCCCTCGTGGCAATGGATGTCCCCCGCGGCCGCAATCCGGATGATTGAAGGCCCCATTGGGCTGGGTAGCGTAGACCCGATGAGCTCGAGCGAGAACGGTGCCCCCTTCGGGGAGCTGGTGCTCACGCTGAAGAAGGCCGTGGCAGCCCTGCGCGAGGCCAAGGTGCCCTACCTCCTCGCCGGCGGGCTCGCCATCTGGGCCCGGGGCGGCCCCGAGCGCGACCACGACCTCGACTTCCTCGTGAAGGCCGACGACGCCGAGCGGGCGCTAGAGGCGCTCGTCGACGCCGGTATGAAGCCGGAGCGACCGCCCGAGGACTGGCTGCTCAAGGCCTACGACGAGAACGGCGTGCTCGTCGACCTGATCTTCCGGCCGAGCGAGATGCCCGTCACCGACGAGATGATCGGCCGCGGCGACGAGCTCGAGGTGATGGCGATCAAGGTGAACGTGGTCTCGGCCGGCGACGTGCTCGTCTCGAAGCTGCTCGCCCTCCGCGAGCACGAGCTCGACTACGACACGATCGTGGAGATGACGCGCGCCGTCCGCGAGCAGATCGACTGGCCCGACGTTCGCAGCCGCACGGAGCACTCGCCGTTCGCTCGGGCGTTCTTCACGCTCGCGGAAGGGCTCGACCTGGTCGAGCCCTCCCGCCGCGATGCGACTATCGGAAGAGCGCGAGCAGCGAGTTGAAGACGCCCGTGTTCGGCGGCTGCTGGCTGGGCGCGCGCGTGATCCTGAGGGGCTGGCAGGTCTGGAAGTCGTTGAGCGGCGTCTGAGGCCCGAAGATCGGCCCGTAGGTGGGCGAGAGCTTCGCGTCGAGCGCAGTCCAAGTGCCCTGGATCGTGTCGGCCGTGACCGCCGTCGAGCAGGCGCCGTAGACGAGCGCGCTGGCAGCGATCGCCCGGGCGGTCGACACCTGAGCCTTCAGGGTCTTGACGTCCTTCTGGAGCACCTTGATCTGCTTGGCGAGCGATTTCACAGTCGGACCCGCGGCTGTGGCGGGCGACGCGACTGACAGGGCGACTAGCGAAATCAGCGCCGTGGCGAATACCCGCCTCATGCTGGGATACCTCCTGAATCGATGCCGTTACCGATCGCTTGAGTGTAGACCTGTCCTCTCCCGTCGTCCTCGTCGACGCCGAGAACGTGCGCCGCTCGACCTGGCCGAACGTGGGCAGAGCGGACCTCAGGCGGCTGGTCGGGGACTGGGCGCGTCGCGAGGGCCTCGACGCCCGTGTCTTCTGGGAGGGAAAGGAGACGGCCGACGACGCGATCGTGCGCGCCGCCGAAGCCCTCGACCGGTACTGGCTCGTCACCTCGGATCGCGGGCTGCGCGCTCGTGCAGGCGGACGGGCCGAGCGCGTGCTCGGAGGCGGTGCCTTTCTGCGCCGGCTACGCGGCGGCTAGCCGCTGGCGCTCCGCATAGAACGCCTCGAAGCGCCCTTCGGGCGAGCTCAGGTACGCACGGACCTCGTGCTCCAGCTGCTCGATCTCGGCATTGACCAGGAACAGCTGGTGCCAGCGCCGACGATCGTCGTCGCAGACGTGGTCACCGCCGTCGAGGGCGATCGCAGCGCCGCACGCGGGACAGGGCAGCGACGCGAACGATTGGTCGCCGAACATGAGGCTCTAACGCACCTGAGCGCTCGGCGGATACGGATTGACGGTGAGTGGGCATGAACGGGAGGTGGCCGACAAACGACGCGTCGAGGTGGACGAGGAGCCCGAGGCGCAGGTCCTGCCCGAGCGCGAGTTGATGCTGCTCGTCGCTCCCGATGCGGCCCCAGCGGACTTGCCGGTGTCCGAGCCCGAACCGGACGAACCTAGCGACGACGCGGGCTAGACCTCAGTCCTCGCCGTCCCAGTAGTCGAGCATCGGGCCCGGCCGGCTCAGGAGCACGCGCTCGCCCTTGACGCTGCGAGCGCCGAACTTGCCGCTGTCCGCGTAGTGGACGAGGTCCGGCTTGATCATCGTCGAGAGCATCAGCACTCGGATCGGCGAGTCGCTGCGGTTGCTGACCTGGTGCAGGCCCTCGTCGCCGCGCGGGAAGGCGACGACGTCTCCCTCGCGGAGCTCCTGCTCGCCTTCGGGGGTGCGCAGCGTGGGCGTCCCGCGCACGACCAGGAGCCACTCCTCATTGGCATGGTGCGTGTGGTACGGCCAGAGGCGATCGCCGGGCTCGAGCTCGTACATGCTCCCGCCGAGCAGCTCCGCGCCGATGCGCTCGCCCACCCAGGCGTCCTTGCTGCGCCAGCCTGGGCGATCCTCTGCGCGGTTCCATTCATCGCCGTTGAGGTTGAACACCTTCGGCATGGCTAAGCAGGGGAGTGCGCTTCGACCTCGCTGTCGAGCGCGAGCTTCATCCCCTCGAAGGCGAGCGTGGGCTCGTGGCCGTTGGGGCCCCAGAGAGCCTGAGCCCGCGTCTCGAGCGCCCGCAGCTGGTCGTCGGAGTGCATCGGGTCGTGGTGAAAGAGGACGAGCCGACGCACCTCGCACGCGCGTGCGAACGAGACGGCGTGGTCGACGCTCGAGTGGCCCCAGCCGACGTGGTTCGGGTACTCGTGCTCGAAGTACTGCGCATCGTGCATGAGCACGGTCGCGCCCTCGGCCAGGGAGTAGCCCGACAGCCACTCGGGCTCCACGCCCGCGGGACCGGCGCCCAGGTACGGCTCGTGGTCGGGGATGTAGACGAGCGTCCTTCCGTGCTCGGTGATCCGCAAGCCCACCGTCGGGCCTCGGTGGGAGACCGGCTCGGCGCGGATGCGCGCGGAGCCGAGCGTGAACTCCTCGTCGGGGAGGTCGTGGAGCACGAGCTTCGAGGGCACCTCGGACAGCTGCACCGGGAAGAGCGGCGGCGAGAGGTAGCGCGCGATGCGCTCCTCGAGCGTTTCGACCGGCGAGGCCGGCCCCCAGACGTGGATCTCGAGCCCGGGCTCCCAGAGGGGCACGAAGAAGCCGAGGCCCTCGAGGTGGTCGAGGTGGAGGTGCGTCAGGATGACGTGGATCGGCCGGCGCGGCATCCTCGCGAGCTCGAGGCCGAGCAAGCGGATCCCGGTGCCCGCGTCGAGGACCACCGGCGTGCCGTCGGCCAGCTCGAGCTGGATGCAGGACGTGTTCCCCCCGAAGGCCACCGTCTCCGGCCCGGGGGCGGCCAGCGAGCCCCGGCAACCCCAGACGATCGCCTTCATCTGTCTTCGGGTTCCCAGTACACCGCCACGACTCCGAGCAACTCGTCGGCTCGGCCCAGCAGCGGGAACGCCGTCACCTCGACCTCGTGGCGGATCCCGTTCGCATTCGTGAAGGCAAGCGTGTCGTGCGCGGGGTGCTTCTCGAACTGTGCGATGCCGACAGGCATCTCCTCGAGGCGCAGCGGCCTCCCGTCAAGGTTCTCGACGAGGAAGAGCTTCGTCCACTCGGCGTGCTCCAGCTCCCCGACCTCGGCGTGCGCCCGGCCGACGATCCGCTCGGCCGGCTCGTTGAAGTACACGAGGCGGCCGCGCTCGTCCCACACGCTCACGGGTGTCGCGATGTTGGCGGCGAACTCTCGGGCCAGGATCAGCGGCAGGCTCTTGTGCAGCATCTGCGCCACGGCCTAAGGGTAATCAGCCACGGCCGAGTGCGGAAATCGCTGCCTCGAGGTCGGCGTGGACCTCGGCTGCGACGTACACCGTCCACGGGTGCGGACGACCACCGCCGGTGTAGGCGACGACCCGCTTCCCGCGCGAATGCGCGTACCAGGCCTCCATCGCCGTGCCCTCGTCCGGCTGTGTGAACGCTGCGAGGACTGCGTCGCACGAGTCGATGTCCGCGAGATCGCCCTCGACGATCTCCCGCTCGCGGCCCTCGGTGCGTCCGCGGAAGTCGCGCCGCATGGGATCGACGGGCTCCCAGCCGGCCTGACGGAGGAGCGCCTCCGCCCGGCGCCGGTACTCCTCGGCGTACGGCGGCCCGGCGACATATGCCCGGTTCATCGCGCGTACAGTAGGCGCATGGAACCTGGCAAGGAGTTCGTGGCGTTGGGTCACGCCGGCTCCGAGCACTACGCCGGGCTCGAGAGCTTCCCGAACCCGGGCGTCTCCCAGGTCGAGCTGGTGAGCGACGAGCTCACGGCCGTGTGCCCGATCACCGGACAGCCCGACTTCTACGTCGCGGCGATCGAGTACCAGCCCGACGCGCTCTGCCTGGAGTCGAAGTCGCTCAAGCTCTACCTTGCGCGCTTCCGCGACGAGGGTGCGTTCTGCGAGGCGCTCGCGGTCAAGATCCGCGACGACGTCGCCGAGGCGCTGCAGCTGGGCCCCGAGCGGGTGACGGTGACCTTGGAGCAGAAGGCGCGCGGCGGCATCACGATCACGGCCACCACCTAGCCCCGCACGGTGCACCTTGGCCTGATCCTCCCGAACTACGGCGAGGCGCTGGACGCCGAGCGGCTGATCGCGGCCGCGGTCGCGGCGGAGGAGTGCGGCTTCGACTCCGGCTGGGTGACCGACCACGTGCTCGTCCCGCCGGAGCACGCGCCGATCTACGGCACGATCGCCGAGCCCCTCGTGTCCCTCGGGTTCCTCGCCGCCCACACGCGGACGCTCGAGCTCGGCGTGTCGGCCCTCGTCGTGCCACAGCGGAACCCGCTCGTCGCCCTCAAGCAGCTGACGAGCCTGGACTTCCTCTCGGGCGGGCGGATCGTGACAGCGGTCGCCGCCGGCTGGATGGAGGGCGAGTTCGATGTCCTGGGAGCGGACTTCCGCAGGCGCGGCCGACTGCTCGACGACTGGCTGCGGCTCGCCCTCTCGGTGTTCGAGCAGATGCCCGGCCACGTCCGCTACGAGGGCAAGGAGCTCTCGGTCGACGGTTGGCTCGCGCCCGCCCTCGTCCGGCCCGGCGGGCCGGAGCTGTGGGTGGCCGGGGTCTCGCGGGCGACCATTAGGCGGGCTGCGATCACCGGCGTCTGGCACCCGGTCGCACTGAGCCCCGACCAGCTGCGGCCGCTGGCCGCGGAGCTGCGGGAGCGCCGGCCGGACAGCCGGGTCGTCATGCGGATCAGCGCCTACCTGCGGCCCGAGGCCCAGGCGGGCGCGGACGAGCGCGGCCGTCACGCGGTCTCCGGCCCGCCCGACTGGGTGGCCGAGCGCTTGGCCGAGTACCTCGAAGCCGGCTGCGACGGCTTCGTGCTCAACCTCGACCACGTCGAGCCGGGTCTCGAGGATCGCGTCCGCCGGTTCGCAGAGGAGGTCATGCCGCTCTTGCCACGCTGAGCGGGCCTGCCCGAACAGCGGATGACCCTGGTAGCTTCGGGGTGTGGGCGACCGTCCGGTCCGCAGCCCTGGGAACCGAGCGATGCCGCCGGACGAGACACGCGAAGAGCGCCGTTCATCCTTCGCCGCCACTGCCGCGGCCACCTACGGGACGAATCTCGCTGCTGCAGCTCTCCTGTTCCTGAACGTCCTGGTGACGGCCCGGACACTCGGCCCCACCGGCCGCGGCCAGGTGGCGTTGCTCACGACGATCGCCGTCCTCAGTTCGAACCTCGCCGCGTTCGGCCTCTTCGAAGCGAACGCCAACATCGGCGGGCGCGAGCCCGAACATCGCGGCCGCCTCGTGACGAACTCGATCGTGCTGGCGGCGATCCTCGGAGGCGTCGCGGCGGGCATCGTCGCGCTGCTCGTCGGCCTGTTTCCCTCGCTGGGCGGCGAGGCACGGACGGCCGTGCTGACGCTCGCGCTCCTGGTGATTCCGATTCTCATCCTGCAGAGCGCCCTCCAGACGCTGCTTCAGTCGCAGTACGGCTTCGCCGTCACCAACGTCGCCTGGTTGCTCGCCCCGGGCACGAGCCTGGCCGTCAACTGCGCCTTCGCGGCGCTGGGGCTGCTGACCGTCGGAAGCGCGGTGATCGTCTGGGTCGGCGGCCAGGTCATCGCCACGGTCTTTCTCCTCTGGCATGCATTCCGCCCGCTGACGCACCTGCCCCGGCCGGATTCTCAGCTCGCGCGACGGTCGCTCGCATTCGGCGCGCGCACGCACCTGGGCCGCGTGATGACGATGGGGAACTACCGGCTCGACCAGTGGTTCGTCGGGGCGATCGCGGGCTCACGCGAACTGGGGCTCTACAGCGTGGCCGTCGCCTGGGCGGAAGCCCTCTTCTACCTGCCGACGGTGCTCGGCATGGTGCAGCGCCCGGATCTCGTACGTGCCTCGCGCACGGATGCCGGCGCGCAGGCCACGAGAGTGTTCCGCGGCGCCCTCCTCCTGACCCTGCCGCTCGCGATCGGGCTTGTGCTGGTGGCACCCATTCTCTGCGTGACGGTGTTCGGTGACGAGTTCCGCGGTTCGGTGGGCGATCTGCGGATCCTCGCGTTCGGCGCCTTCGGCATCGTCGCCCTGAAGCTGCTGGGCAACGCCCTCAACGCGCAGGGACAGCCGATGCTCGCCAACATCGGCGTCGGCATCGCCTTCGTGGCCACGATCGTGCTCGACCTTCTCCTGATCCCCGGCCACGGCGGTTCGGGCGCTGCGATCGCTTCGACAGTCGCCTACACGGCCGGCGGAGTAGCGATCGCAATCGTGTTCACTCGAGCTCTCGGGTGCAAACCGAGCGGGCTCATTCCTCGCGGCAACGAGGTAAAGCCGCTGCTTCGACACCTGCGCACTCTGGTAGCACGCACCTGAGACGCGAAGCTCGCCGTCGGACCGGCCTGCGAGAATCCGCGCGTGGAGTCTGCGGCCCTCGAGCTCCGGAACCGGACCTACGGCCTGTTCGTCCGCCTCGGCCGAGCGCCCACGTCCGACGAGGTGGCCGACGACCTGGGCACCTCGCGCGTGGACGTGCGCGCGGGCTGGCGGCGCTTGCACGAAGAGCACGCACTGGTGCTCGAACCGTCGACGGGCGAGATCCGCATGGCGAACCCGTTCTCGGCCATTCCGACCGCCTTCCGCGTCCAGGCGGGCGGTCGCTGGTGGTACGGCAACTGCGCCTGGGACGCCTTCGGGATTCCGGCGGCCCTGCACGTCGACGGCCACGTCGAGACCTCGTGCCCCGACTGCGCCGAGCCGATCGCGGTCGAGGTCCGCGAGCGCCGGCCCTCCGACGAGGGCCTCGTCTTCCACTGCCTCGTCCCGGCCGGGCACTGGTGGGACGACATCGTCTTCACCTGAAGCACGATGAACCTCTTCCGGTCGGAGGAGCACGCAGCTCGATGGGTCGGCGGACGGGCCCCCGGCGCGACGATCCCCGTGACGAAGCTCAGCGAGCTCGCGCACGCGTGGTGGGACGACCGCCTGGCGCCGGACTGGACGCCGCACACCCGTGAGCAGAATCAGGCGATCCTCGATGGGCTCGGCTTGACCGGCGAGTTCTGGCGCTTGCCGTAAGCGGTTACACGCCTGCTTTCTCGGCAAGCCAGCGGCGGTTCCGCACCTGCGCTTCGATCTGCTCGGCCGGATCCTCGCCGGGCTTCGGCACCCAGTCCTGCTCGACCACGATCCAGCCGTCGTAGCCGTCGAGCTGAGCAAGGAAGCCTTCGAGGTCGACCGCGCCCGCGCCGAGCTCGCAGAACGTCCCGTCGCGCACGTCCTTCAGGTGGATGTGGTTGATGCGCTCCCGCCATGCTCGGAGCCCGGCCACGGGGTCGCCGCCGGCCGCCGTGAGGTGGCCGGTGTCCAGCACCAGCGGCACGTCCGTCCCCGCGAGCAGGCGCTCGATCTCCGCCGGCGTTTGAACGCGGGTGCCGAGATGCGGATGAAACGTCGGCTCGAAACCGCGCCTGCGAACGACCGCCGCCGCGTCCGACACGGCGTCGAGGTCGACGTCGCCGTCGCGTGGGCCCTTGTCGCAGAGGACGGCCTTCGCATCGAAGCCGTCGACCATGTCGAGCGTGCGCTCGAGCTCGTCGAGGCTCTCCTCGCCGAAACGAAGGTCGACGAAGGCGCCGGCAAGGTCGAGAGAGCGTTTCCGCAAGCGCTTACGCAGCAGGTCTCCGACGCCGAGGTAGCCGGGCGGCCCGAGCTCCGTCCCCTCGTAGCCGGCGGCCGCGATCGCGTCGAGGACCGTCTCGGCTGCGGGGACGTTCGGGACCACGCCGACGGTCAGCTCGAAGGCCCCATAGCTGACGGGCGCGTTGGCGACGCGGATCAACGGACGAGCGGAACGCGCGGGTCGGGCTCGAGCTCCGCCCACGCCGCACGCACCCAGTGCATGGCCGGGTCGTCCGCGGCCGCCATCGAGCGGCGGTCGCCGGCGAGCGCGTTGAGGTAGTAGAGGTCGTAGCCGTGGGCGGCGGCGGTCGTGTGGTACCCGTACGGCACGAGCAGCAGGTCGCCGTCCCGCACCGTGGCCGTCAGGTCGAGGCCGTGACGCGGACTGTAGAGCCGCTGGACGGCGAACGCCTCCGGCCGCCTCGTGCGGAAGTAGTAGGTCTCCTCGAGCACGACTTCGTCCGGCGGCCGGTCCTCGTCGTGCTTGTGCGGCGGGTAGCTCGACCAGTTGCCGGACGGCGTGAAGACCTCGACGACCAGCAGGCGTTCCGCGGGGAAGTCGGGCTTGACGATGTGGTTGATCTGCCGGGTGGCGTTGCCCGCCCCGCGCACCTCGACCTCGACGTCCTCGGGGCGCACGAGCACCGGCTCGCCCCGGGCGTCGCAGCGGGCGCCGCAGATCGCGATCTCCGCGTCGCCGTCTACCTCGTACTCGGTGTCGCGCGGGAGATACAGCGCCCACGGCATGCCGCCGAACACGCTCTCGCGGCCGCCGAGCTCCCAGGTCTCCCCGTCAGCCTCTACCCGACACCGTCCGGACAGCGGGACGAGCGCGATCTCGACGTCTCTCGTCGCCGAAGCGAATGGGAGCTCGGCGGACGCCGAAGAACAGGTGGTTCCAGCCCGCCGACTCCGGCGTTACCTGATCCCACTCGCCGGCCCGCAGGAGCAGGTCGCTCATACGAGCGCCGCCTCGAGCTCCTCCTCGCGCGGCATCGCCTCCGAGCAGGCGAGCTGCGAGGCGACGATCGCACCCGCCACGGTGCCGCGACGCACGCCTTCGACGAGCGGGAGCCCGCGAAGCAGCGCATGTCCGAGCGCCGCCGCGAACGCGTCCCCGGCCCCGAGGCCGTTCACGACCTCGACCGGGAACCCCGGCACGTCCGTCTCCTCCCCGCCCTGGATGACGGTCGCACCTCGCTCTCCCCGCTTCAGCACGAGCGTCGGCGCCTCCGTGACCCCCGAGGCCTCGACCTCCTCCTCGTTGCCGATCACGATGTCGGCCGCGGCGACCGCCTCCGCCGCGAGCGCCGGGTACCCCGCGGGCTCGTCCCAGAGGACCGCTCGCCAGTCCAGGTCGAAGATCGTCGTGCCCCGGTGGGCGCGAAGCGCGGCCAGCGTCGTCTCCCGGCTGGGCGACTGCGCCAGCCCCGTGCCGGTCGCGTAGAGGAGCTTGGCGCCCGCGACCTCCTCGGCGTCGAAGTCACCGGGCGACAGCTGCCAGTCGGGCGCCGTCGGCTTGCGGTAGAAGGTGAGCGGGAAGTTGTCGGGCGGCCAGACCTCGCAGAACGTCGGCGGAGTCTGCCAGTCGGGGTCGCTCGCCAGGAAGCGGACGTCGACGCCCTCCCCGGCGAGCCACTCGCGCACGAAGTCGCCGTGCCCCTCGGCGCCCACCCGCGAGACGATCGCCGTGTGTACGCCGAGGCGCGCGAGCCCGGTGGAGACGTTGCCCGCAAAGCCGCCCACGAAGCGGGTGAACGAGCGCACCTGCGAGAGCGGCGTCTCGATCTGATCCGGGTACAGGTCGATCCCGACCCGGCCCATCACGACGGCCTCGATCACACGTGGCTCCGTTCGTCCCGCCGCGCCTCCTCGTAGCGTTCTCGCGCCTCGCGAACCGACTCGAGCTCGGAGACCTCGGGAACGGCGACGTCCCACCAGCTCTCGTAGGACGGCACACCTTCGTAGCGGTCGACCTCGATTGCGACGACGGTGACGCCCTCCTGAGCCTTCGCCTGCTCGAGCCCGGCGCGGAGCTCCTCGATCGAGCGGGTACGGATCACGCTCGCACCGAGTGACTCGGCGTTGGCCGCCAGGTCGACCGGAAGGTCGTCGCCAGGGTCGTCGCCGTCGACCGGAAGAGCGCCGTTGCGCCGGTAGCGGAAGAGCGTGCCGAAGCCGTCGAGACCGAGCGAGCGGGAGAGCGAGCCGATCGAGTTGTACCCGCGATTGTCGACGAGCACGATCGTCAGCTTCAGGCGCTCCTGCACCGCGGTGACGAGCTCGCCCGGGAGCATGAGGTAGGAGCCGTCGCCGACCAGCACGTAGACGTCGCGCTCTGGCGCGGCGAGCTTCACGCCGAGGCCGCCGGCGATCTCGTACCCCATGCACGAGTAGCCATACTCGACGTGGTAGCTCTTCGGGTCGCGCGTGCGCCAGAGCTTGTGCAGGTCGCCGGGCATGGCGCCGGCTGCGCAGACGACGACGTCGGTGGCTTCGGCCGCGTCGTTGACGGCGCCGATCACCTCGCTCTGCGCCGGCAGCGGGCTGTGGCCGAGCGCGTAGAGCCGTGCGACCTCCTCGTCCCACTCACGGTTCAGACGGGCCGCCTCCACCCGGTAGGCCTCGTCGACCGACCACCCCGTCAGGCGCTCGAGTAGGCGTTCGACCGTGGCACGAGCGTCGCCGACGAGGGCGACGCCCGCGTGCTTCTGCGCGTCGAAGTCGGCGACGTTGACGTTGACGAAGCGGACGCCGTCGCGACGGAAGGCCGTCTTGGAGGCGGTCGTGAAGTCGCTCCACCGCGTGCCGATCCCGACCACGACGTCGGCCTCGGCGGCCACCCGATTCGCGGCGAACGTCCCCGTCACGCCGATCGCGCCGAGGGCGGAGGGATGGTCGAAAGGTAGGGAGCCCTTGCCGGCCTGCGTCTCACCGACCGGGATCCCCGTCGCCTCGCACAGCGCGCGGATCGCCTCGGTCGCCTCCGAGTAGATCACCCCGCCGCCCGCCACGATCAGGGGCCGCTGCGAGGCCCTGATCAACTCGACGGCTCGTGTGAGGGACGCCTCGTCGGGCAGCGGGCGCGGCAGGTGCCAGACGCGCTTCGCCAGGAACTCGTCGGCAACCTCGAAGGCCTCGGTCTGGACGTCCTGCGGGAACGCGAGCGTGACCGCGCCCGTCTCGGCCTGGTTGGTGAGGACGCGCATCGCCTGCAGCGCCGCGGGAACGACCTGCCCAGGCCGCCAGATTCGGTCGAAGTAGCGCGAGACCGGCCGGAACACGTCGTTCACCGACACGTCGCCCGCCGTTGGGCTCTCCAGCTGCTGCAGCACCGGGTCCGGCGCGCGCGATGCGAACACGTCACCGGGAACGAGGAGTACAGGCACCCTGTTGACGGTCGCGAGAGCAGCGCCGGTGACCATGTTCGTCGCGCCGGGGCCGATCGACGTCGTACAGACCAGCGTCCCGAGGCGATTCCGCATCCGCGCGTAGCCGGCCGCGGCGTGCACCATCGCCTGCTCGTTCCGGCCCTGGTAGTACGTCAGAGCCTCGCGGTTGGCGTACAGCGCCTCGCCGATCCCGGCCACGTTGCCGTGCCCGAAGATGCCGAAGCAGCCGCCGAAGAACCGGTGCTCGACGCCGTCCCGCTCGACGTACTGCGCCGCGAGGAAGCGGACGAGAGCCTGCGCCGCCGTGAGCCTCATGAGCCGTCCGCCCGCAGCACTGCGAGCTCATGCTCGAGCTCGGCGAGCTCGCGGCCGCCCGCCATCTGGCGGACGAGCTCCTGGCGGTCGATCTCCGACTTCTCGTACGTCCCCAGGCTCTGGCCGCGGTTGAGGATCACGAAGCGGTCGCCGACCGGGAAGGCGTGGTGCGGGTTGTGCGTGATGAAGATCACGGCGACGCCCCGGTCGCGGGCCTGGAGGATGTACTTGAGCACCACGCCCGCCTGCTTGACGCCGAGCGCTGAGGTCGGCTCGTCGAGGATGAGCACCCGGGCGCCGAAGTAGACCGCCCGTGCGATCGCCACCGACTGCCGCTCGCCGCCGGAGAGCGTGCCGACCGGTTGGTCGGGGTCGCGGATGTCGATCCCCATCTCGTGCAGCTCCTTGCGGCAGACGCGCTTCGCGGTTGCCGCGTCGAACCAGCTCAACGGGCCCCAGCCCCTCCGCGGCTCGGCGCCGAGGAAGAAGTTCCGCCAGATCGACATGAGCGGCACCATCGCGAGATCCTGGTAAACGGTTGCGATCCCCTTTGCACGTGCGTCGCGCGGTGAGCTGAAGTGCACCGTCTCGCCGTCGACGAGCACGCGGCCCTCGTCGGGCTGATGGACGCCGGACAGGATCTTGATGAAGCTCGACTTGCCGGCCCCGTTGTCGCCGAGGATGCACGTGACCTCGCCGGCGTCGACATGCATGGAGATGTCTTTCAGTGCGACGACGCTCCCGTAGTACTTCGAGATCGACGTCCGCCTGAAGGAGATGCGACTCGTTGCTCATCTGGCCCTCTCGGCGCGATTGCGGATGACCGTGTTCAGGAGCACCGCGGCGAACAGGATCGCGCCTTGGAACGTGTACGTCCAGTTGCTGTCCCAGTTCGCGTAGATGATCCCGAGCTGCACCATTCCGAGCATGGCGGCGCCGAAGAACGTGCCGATCACCGAGCCGTAGCCGCCGGTGAGCAGACAGCCGCCGACCACGGCGCAGATGATGAACAGGAACTCGTTCCCGATTCCCTCCTTGGCCTGGATCGAGCGGAGCTCCAGTGCGGTGATGATCCCCATCAGCGCGGCCGTGCTCGAGGTCATCATGAACAGCAGGATCTTTGTGCGGGCGACGGGCACGCCGACGTTTCTCGCCGCAACCGGGTCGCCGCCGGCGGCGTAGATCCAGTTACCGAAGCGGGTCTTGGCCAGCAGCCAGGCGCCGACGATCGTCAAACCGATCCACCAGAACACCTTCACCTTGAACTGGTACTCGGTCACCTCCGAGGCGAGGAAGCGGCGGGCAGCGTCGAATCCGCTCGCCTTGTCGATCTCCTGGATCGCGGTCGTGCCCGTGAGGTTGAGCGTGAGCGCCGCGTTGACGCCCTGGAGCACGAAGAAGGTCGCGAGCGTCACGATGAAGCTCGGGAGCTTCGTCTTGATCACGACGAAACCGTTTACGAAGCCGACGGCGAGACCGAAAAGGATCACGAGCGCCATCGCCGGCCAGACGTTCAGGTCCTTGAACGTCGTCAGGTAGCCGAGCAGCAGACCCGAGCTGCCGATCATCGCCCCGGCCGACAGGTCGAACTCGCCGCCGATCATCAGCAGCGCGACCGCGACGGCCACGATCCCGTACTGGGCTGCCTGGTCGGTCCAGGCCGCAGTGATCCCGGGGTCGGTGAGCCAGTCGACGGAGCGAGCGAAGTAGCCGAACAGGAGCCAGATCGCGACCGCGCCCAGGAAGGCGCCGATGTCAGGGCGGCTCAGGACCCGTGAGAGCGCGCTGACGCGGACGAGCCGCTCGTCGGGTGAGGTCGGTGCTGCGGTCTCGGCCATCGGAGGCGGCGGCGGGCAGCGTACCGCCCGCCGCCGGCACTCTCCTCCTAGCGGGTTCCCTTCGCGGCGAGCGCGGCTACGCGGGCGGCGTTCGCCTTGTTGATGATCCCGGGGCCCGTCAGCACGGGCGCGCCGTTTCCGATCGTGTTCAGGTTCGTGCCGTAGAGCATCGCGAAGACCACCGGCAGGTATCCCTGGAGGTACTGCTGCTGGTCGATCGCGAACTTCATCTTCCCCGACTGGATCAGCTTGATCGAGCCGCCGACGTCGAAGGTGCCGACCTTCGTGCCGGAGGGGACGACGTCGGTACACGGAATCGTGACGTCGGGATCGAGACCGAGGAACGCGTTGAGCGACCGGTCGGCCCGGAACGCGGCCTGCACCTTCGTCTTCGTCCCCGGGATGTCCGACTTCGCGTTCGGGATCGTCAACACCTTCACCTTCGAGCTGCCGAGGATCTTCTTCACGCCGTCCGCCCGCTGCACGAGGCCCGAGTTGCTCGCCTCGTGGATGACGATCAGGACCTTCTTGGCGCCGAGCTTCTTGAACTGCTTGCCGGCTCCCATGCCGGCAAGCGTCTCCGTCTGCCCGACGTGGACCATGTACGTCGGCAGCGAGTCGAAGGCGCCGAGCCCCGAGTTGACGGTGATCACGACGATGCCCTTCTTCGAGGCCTTCGTCAGTGGGTCCTTGAGCGCGCTGGCATCCGGCACCGAGGTCGCGATCACCTTCGCGCCGGCTGCAACGGCGGCGCTGATCGAGGAGGCCTGCTTCTGGACGTTGTTGTTCGCGTAGACCTGCGTGACGCTGATGCCGCGGCTCCGCAGGTCCTTTGCAGCCTGGTCGACGCCCTTCTTGAAGACCGACCAGAACGAGCCGGTATCGCCGTGCGTGACGACGGCCACCTTGATCTTGCTGGCGCCCGTTGCACCGAACGCCTTGGCAGTCGGGCCACCGAGAACCGAGAGGCCGGCGGCGGCGAGACCACCCTTCACGAGGAGCCCGCGGCGGGAGAGCCCGTCCAGTTCCTCGTCGATCTCGAGAACTTCGTCGTTCATCGTGTCCCGTCTCCTTTGTCGTGGTTCGACACGTGATGGCCGATGCTCAGCCTGCGACGGTTTCTGCGGTAACCACCTCCTCGATCGACACGGGACGATGCTCTGCCCTCGAGCGGCCGGCCGCAAGTGCCACCGCGAGCGCGGCACGCGCGTCGGCCAGCGTGCACGGGCTCGGCCCGCCCTGTCGGAGGGCGATGACAAACGCCTCGAGCTCGCTGCGATAGGCGGCCTCGAAGCGCTCCACGAAGTTTCTGTACGCATGGCCGGGCGCGCTTTCGGCGCCCGGTTCCAACGAGTGCAGCGGCGTGCGGTCGTTGACGCCGACGGCGACGCTGTCCCGGGAGCCGAACACCTCGAGGCGCACGTCGTAGCCCAGCGCGTCGTGCCGCGTGCCCGTCAGCACGGCGAGCGCTCCGTCGTCCAGGCGGAGCACCGCGGCGGCGGCGTCGACGTCTCCGTGCTCCGCGAACCACGGTGTCTCGCGCACGGCCCCGTCCGCGTAGACCTCGGCCACCTCCTGCCCGGTGACGAAGCGGATCGCGTCGAAGTCGTGGATGTGGAGGTCGCGGAAGATCCCGCCCGACGCGGCGATGTACGCGTCTGCCGGCGGCACGGGATCGTGTGTCGCCGCGCGGAGTACCAGCAGCGTGCCGAGCCGACCGTCCGCGACCGCGTTCCGCGCGGCCACGTAACCCGCGTCGAAGCGCCGTTGGAAGCCGACCTGGACGAGGATCCCACTCCGCTCGACCTGTTCCGCGATCCGGTCGAGGACGTCGAGGTCGAGGGCGACCGGTTTCTCGCAGAAGGCCGCCACGCCCGCCTCGGCCGCGAGCTCGAGCAGCGGCGCGTGCCCGGGGGTGGATGTCGCGATCACGAGCGCGTCCACCCCCGCGTCGACGAGCTCCACCGGGCTCCGCACGACCCCGGCGCCGACCCCGGCCGCGACGGCTGCGGCGTGGTCGGCGTCGAGGTCGGCGATCGTCAGGCGCGAGACGTCGGGGAGGGTGCTGAGCGTCCGCGCATGGAGGAGGCCGATCCGGCCAACTCCCACCAACCCCAGATGGAGCCCGTTCTGCGGCATCGCCGTAAGCGCTTACCGTAAGCGCTTACACAAGCGCCTGTCAAGTGGCCCGAGTGGACGCCCGGACGACGAGCTCCGGCTCGAGCAAGTGACGCATTCGCTCGGCCGGCTTACCCTCCGTGAGCCCGATCAGGATCTCTGTCGCGAGCCGCGCGATCTCCGCCCCCGGCTGCCTGACGGTGGTCAGCGGCGGCGACGTGTAGGCCGCGAGCCGGAGGTCGTCGAAGCCGACGACCGAGACGTCGTCCGGGACGCTGCGACCGCTTTCGGCAACCGCATTCAGGACGCCGAGCGCCGAGAGGTCGTTGGCCGCGAAGATCGCTGTCAGGTCGGGATGGTCGTCGAGCAGGGCCCGGGCGGCGTCGTGTCCCCCCTCCTCGGTGAACCCGCCCTCCGCCACGAGGTCGAAGTCCGGCTCGATCCGGGCCGCGGTCAGCGCGTCGCGGTAGCCCGCGAGTCGCTCGTCGCTGATGCCGAGCTCTCCCGCGCCGGTGACGTGACCGATCCGGACATGCCCCAGTTCGATCAGATGCTGCGTCGCAAGCCGGCCGCCCGCGCGATTGTCCACCTGGACCAGTGGTATCGAACGCGGTGTCGATGTTTCGGTCGAGGCACACGATCGGGAATCCGTCTTCCACGAAGCGCGCGATCCGTTCGGCCGGCAGGACGAGGCCGTCCACGAGGGCACCATCGACCTGCTTGGCCTGCAGCACGCGGAGGTAGTGCTCCTCGCGCTCCGCGTCTCCCTCGGTCGTGCAGAGCAGCATCGTTCGGCCCTGGCTCAGCGCCGACTCCTGGATCCCGCTCACGAGCGCGGCATAGAAGGGATTCGAGATGTCCGGCAGCAGCAGCGCGATCGTGTGCGTCGACTTCATCACGAGGCTTCTCGCGATCGTGTTCGGGCGGTAGCCGAGCTCCTCGACCGCCGCCTCGATCGTCGCCTGCGTCGCAGGGGCGATCTGGCCTGTGCCGTTGAGCGCGCGCGAGACGGTTGCCGTGGAGACGCCCGCGAGCCGCGCCACGTCGTAGATCGTCGGGCGGGCGCGGCCGGACCCTTCGCTCATGCACGAGAGCGTAGCGCCCGTAAGCGCTTACGGAAACCGGTTTCAAGGGCCGTGTCCCGCACAGTCGGACAAGAATCTTTCCCGTTCCCCAACACCTTGCTTACAGGTAGTGGGTATCAGCATCCCTGCGAATGAGGGTCGTCGCGATCGTCTTCCTCACGGGGCTCCTGCTGACGGGCGCGGGCTCCGCAGCCGTCACGGCTGCGCCGACGGCTATCACCGGCCCGGTCAGCGCCGTGGGAACGACCACCGCAACCGCTACCGGCACCGTCAACCCGGGCGGCCAGTCCACGAACTGGTACGTCGAGTACGGCACCAGCACGAGCTACGGGAAGAAGACGGCCACGAGGAGCGCCGGGCCCGGCACGAGCAACGTGCCGGTGTCCGCTGCGATCACGGGCCTCACGGCGGGCACGACCTACCACTACCGCGTCGTCGCGACGAACGCGTCCGGCACGGCGCGGGGCGCCGACGGCATCTTCACCACCGCGACCGCTCCCGTAGCGGCGACCGGGGCGGCGTCCGGTGTCACGCCGACCTCCGCGACCCTCAACGGCTCGGTCGACCCCAACGGGCGCGAGACGAGCTGGTACTTCGAGTACGGGACGAGCACGGGCTACGGCACGAGGACCGCGGCGCAGAGCGCCGGCTCGGGCACGACGGCCAGAAGCGTGGCGGCCGGAGTCTCCGGGCTCGCCGTCGGCCGCACCTACCACTTCCGGCTCGTCGCGACGAGCGACGCCGGCACGAGCAGGGGCGCCGACCGCACCTTCTCCACAGCGGGCGTGCCCACGGCGGTGACGGGGTCGGCGACCTCGATCACGGCGAAGTCCGCGAAGCTCAACGGCAGCGTCAGCCCCAACGGGCAGGCGACCACCTGGTACTTCGAGTTCGGAACGACCAGCGCCTACGGGACGAAGACGGCCGGCAAGAGCGCGGGCTCCGGCACGAAGCCGAACGGCGTCTCGTCGACGCCCACGGGCCTCCGGGCCGCCACCACGTACCACTACCGCCTCGTCGCCCTGAACGGCTCGGGCACGAGCTTCGGCGCCGACCGGACGCTCAGGACGGCCGGCCCGCCGATCGCGCGCACGGGCCCGACGCTCGACATCGGCATGTCCTCGGCACGGCCGACGGGGGCGGTGAACCCGCAGGGTCGGCCGACGACCTGGTACTTCGAGTACGGCACGACGACCCGATACGGCGCGAGGACTGCGTCCAAGAGCGCCGGCTCCACGTTCACCGACCAGGGCGTGAGCGCGCCGATCTCGCGTCTGCAGGCCGCGGTCACCTACCACTACCGGCTCGTGGCGCGAAACGACGCGGGCACGACCCGCGGGGCCGACCTGACGTTCCGCACGACGGGTGTGACACTCAACGCGCGCTCCCGCCGCGTCGTGTTCGGTCACCGCGTGATGCTCTCGGGCCGCGTGCCGACGGCTCAGGCGGGCCAGCAGGTGACGCTGTTCGCGCAGGCATACCGCTCCGGCTCGCCGCGGGCCATCGCGACCGTGATCACCGGCGCGGGCGGAGGCTGGCGCTACCCGGCGAAGCCGCGCATCCGCACCTCGTACACCGCGACCTGGAACGGGCTCTCGAGCCGCTCGATTGTCGTGGGTGTCCGGCCAGCGGTCGTCTTCCGCCGCCTTGGCCCAGCGAGATTCTCGACGCGCGTCATCGCCGCCCGGTCGTTCGCCCGGCACCGGGTGAAGCTCCAACGGCGCACGCACGCCGGCCGCTGGGTCACGGTGAAGCGAATCCGGCTCAACCGCCGCTCGGCGGCGGTCTTCCGCGTCCGCCTGCGCAACAGCTCACGACTCCGCGTCGTGATCAGCGACGTCCAGACCGGGCCGGGCTACCTGGCCGGGATCAGCCGGACGCTCGTCTACCGCCGCCGCTGAGCACCGACTCCGGGAACGGCCGACCGTGGCATGATCCGCCGCGGGAGCACCGTGGACGACGTAGCGAGCATGCTGGAGGCAAAGGGGGACGCCGTCCTGCGGATCGACGGCGCCGCCACCGTGCTCGACGCGATCAAGCGGATGGTCGAGGCGAACGTCGGCTCGCTCCTCGTGTTCGAGGACGGCAAACTCGCCGGCATCGTCACCGAGCGGGACTACCTGCGCCGCGTGACCCTTGAGGGCCGCGACGAGAAGGAGACGCCGGTTCGCGAGATCATGACCGCGCCGATCGTCTACGTCACGCCCGACACGACCATCGACGAGTGCATGGCGGTCATGACGGAGCGGCGGATCAGGCACCTCCCCGTGCTGACCGACGGACCGTGACGTCGCCGGGATCGTCTCGATCGGCGACGTGGTCAAGTTCCAGACGAAGCAGCAGACCGCACAGATCCGCCTGCTGACCGACTACATCACCTCGGCCTGAGCGCGCGAGGCCCGGGTGGCGGAGCCGCTCGCGGCCCCGCCACCCGGAGAGCGCTCTAGGACCTGCCTGCCGCAGCCCCGGCCGGCTGCTCGACCGGGACGATGCCCTCGTCTTCGCGATCGTGCGGCGGCTCGATCGTGATGTCCGGCAGCAGCCGGTCGAGCCAGCGCGGGATGTACCAGGCCTTCTCGCCCAGGAGCGTCAGGAACGCGGGGACGAGGGTCATCCGGACGATCAGTGCGTCCGTCAGGATCGCGACGGCGAGCAGAATCCCGAACTCCTTCGAGACGCGGTCGCCGCTGAGGATGAAGGCCGCGAAGACGGTGCCCATGATCAGTGCCGCGGCAACGACAACCCGCCCGATCGCCGCGATGCCGTGCTCGACCGCGGCGCGGGTCTGAAGGCCGTGGACGTGCTCCTCGCGGATCCGGCTCATCAGGAAGACCATGTAGTCCATCGAGAGCCCGAACAGGATCGCGAAGGCGATCGGTGGGACGAACGTCTCGATCGGGCCTGTTCTGTCGAGGCCGGTGAGGCTGAGCAGGTGGCCCTCCTGCACCACGAGCGTCAGGACGCCGAAGGCGGTGAAGGCGGACAGGATCGTCGTGATCGCCGCGGTCAGCGAGATCACGATCGAGCGGAACGCCATCGCCAGCAGGATGAACGTGACGCCGATGATGTAGAGCAGGAACAGCGGCAGCCGCTCCATGATCCGGTCGCCGATGTCCTTGAACGCCGCTGTGAGGCCGGAGACGTACGCGACAGCGTCGCCGCCCTCCGTCGCCCTCGGCACGACGTCGCTCCGTAGGCGGTCGACGAGAGTGTCCGTCGCCTCGTCCTGCGGCGCCGAGCTCGGCGTCACGAAGATGATCGCGACCGTCTTGTCGTCGTTCAGCTGCGGCTCGCGCACCGACGCCACGCCCTCGAGGCCCCGCACGCGGTCGTAGATCTTCTGCGGCGCCTGCGGATCGTCCTTGACGTCGACGACGATCGGGATCGGGCCGTTGAAGCCGGCCCCGAAGCCCTCGGCGAGCAGGTCGTAGGCCCGCCGTGCCGTCTGTGCGGTCGGCTGCGTCCCCTGGTCGGCGGCGCCGAGGCGCACGAGCGCCGACGTCGAGGCGAGGCCGAGCATCAGCAGGAGGACGACCACGAACACCGCGCCGGCGTGGCGGGTGACGAAGCGCCCCCAGCGGGCGATCGGCGTCTTCTCGCGGGCGGCTTCCGAGTCGTCGATCGGCGGCAGGAACGGCACCTTCAGCCGGTCGACCTTGTGGCCGAGCTTGGCGAGCACCGAGATCAGCAGGGAGTTGGCGATCAGCACGGTCGTCAGCACACCGAGGGCGCTGCCGATGCCGAGCTTGGTGACGAAGTCCAGGCCGAAGAACGCAAGCCCGGTCACCGAGATCGCGACGGTCACGCCGGCGAACAGGACGGCGCGCCCTGCGGAAGCCGAGGCCTCCGCGGCCGCGTCCTGCGGCGACAACCCCTCGTGGAGGAACTGTCTGAACCGCGTGACGATGAAGAGCGAGTAATCGATGCCGACGCCGAGGCCGATCATCGACACCAGGATCGGCGTGATCGTGTTGATGTCGGTCAGCCCGGCGAGGATGAAGAGGAGGAGGAACGCGCTCGCCACGGCGGTGATCGCCAGCAGGATCGGGATCATCGCGGCGACGAACGTCCGGAAGACGATCAGCAGGACGATGATCGCCGCGAGCAGTCCGAGCAGCTCGGAGGTTCCCTGCTCGATCGGCGGGAACTCCGCCTCGCCGTTGTACTCGGTCGTCACGCCTGCGTCCTTCACGGCGTCGCGGACGTAGTCCTCGACCGCCACGACCTGGTCGCGGTCCGCGTCCTCGATCGTCTGGTCGAACTGCGCCTCGGCGTAGGCGATGCGGCCGTCCTTCGAGAACGTGTCCTTGCTGAACGGGTCGCCGACGCTCTCCAGTCCGGCCTTCCCGTCCTGGGGCTTGAACTCCTGCGTCTTGAGCTTCGCGATCGCGGCCTCGATCGCCGCCTTGCGCTCGGGCGTGTCGAGCCGCTGACCCTCGGGGGCGGCGAAGACGATGTTGAGGACACCGCCCTGCTCGGAGGCGAACTGCGCCTCGATCAGGTCTGTGGCCTTCTGCGTGTCGGAGCCGGGAATCTCGAATTCGTCGCGAAGCGAGCCGCCGACCGTGGCCACGAGCACGATCAGCAGGGCGGTGATTCCGACCCAACCCCCGACGACACGCCAGGGGTGCGTTGCGCACATTCGTCCCCAGCGCGCAAGCGCTCCGGTCGAGAGGCGCTCGTGCGCCGCGCGCCGCGTTGTGTCCGTTTTCTCGATCTGGTCCGTCATCGTTGCCCCTCAGTCGTTGGCAGTCACCACTAAGACCAGCTGAGGCCCTTGAACTCATCGGTCGCCGCTTCTGGCCCCTCCGCCGAACGAACCGAAGGAACCGACGATGCGCTGTGCCGGCCGGCGCGTCCGAGGATACAGATTGGCGCCCGCCGCGCAACAAAATGGGTCCGAAACGTGTCCACGGGCGCTCCGGCCGTTCGTCTACGTTAGAGACGAGACCGAAAGGAGCCCGGCCCATGCCGACCTCGGACAGGAAGAAGTGGTTCGCCCTCGCGCTGCTCTCCATGACGCAGTTCCTCGTGGTGCTCGACATCGCGATCGTCAACGTCGCCCTGCCGTCCATCCAGGAGGACCTGGGCTTCTCGCAGGAGAACCTCCAGTGGGTGATCAGCGCATACGCGCTGGTCTTCGGCGGGTTCCTCCTGCTCGGGGGACGCCTCGCGGACATCCTCGGACGCCGCATCGTCTTCATGGTCGGCCTCGCCGTCTTCTCCGTGAGCTCGCTCCTCTGCGGGCTCGCCTGGAGCGAGGCCTCGCTCATCGGCGCCCGTGCGCTCCAGGGGCTCGGCGCGGCCGCGATCACGCCGTCCGCGCTCTCGATCCTGACCACCACCTTCCGCGAGGGCCGCGAGCGGAACATCGCACTGGGCGTGTGGGGCGCCGTCGGCGGTGTCGGCGCGGCGGCCGGCGTCCTCGCGGGCGGGATCCTCACGGACCTGCTCTCGTGGGAGTGGATCTTCTTCGTCAACGTCCCTGTGGGCGCCGCCGCCCTGCTCCTCTCGCCGTTCCTGCTGAGCGAGAGCAAGGACGCACACGGTCAGAGCCACGACATCCCCGGCGGGGTGCTCGTCACGTCGGGCCTGCTGCTGCTCGTCCTCGGAATCACGCAGGGCCGCCAATGGGAGTGGACGTCGGCCAAGACGATCGGCGTGTTCGCGGCCGCCGCAGTCCTGCTCGCCGCGTTCGTCGCCTGGGAGCAGCGGCAGCGGGAGCCGCTCGTGCCGTTCTCGATCTTCAGGCTGCAGACGCTGACGGCGGCCAACATCGCCGGTTTCATCATGGGCACAGCGCTGTTCTCGATGTTCCTGATGCTCACGCTGTACATGCAGGAGGTGCTCGGCTTCTCGCCGCTCAGGACGGGTATCGGCTACCTCGCTGTGGCGGGGACGGCAGTGATTTGGGCCAACGTGGCCGCGGCGCTGGTGACGCGGGTGGGCGTGAAGGCTGTGCTCATCGTCGGGATGAGCTTCTTGACGCTCGGCCTCCTCTACTTCACGCAGGTGTCGGTCGACGGCTCCTACTGGCGCGACCTGTTCCCAGGCTTCCTGTTCCTCGGCGTTGCGATTCCGTTCGCCTTCGTTCCGATCACGATCGCCGCGCTCGCCGGCACGAAGCCGCAGGAGGCGGGCCTCGCCTCGGGGCTCATCAACACGTCGCAGCAGATCGGCGGCGCGGTCGGGATTGCGGTCCTCTCCACGATCGCGGTCACCACGACCGAAAATGCGCTCGCCGACCGCACGCCGCTGCCGGTCGCGCTGACCGACGGCTTCGTGAACGCGTTCTGGGCCGGCGCCGCGATCGCTGCGGTCGGTCTGCTCGTGGCGATCTTCCTGGTTCGGGGCCGCGACCTTGCCCCGCAGGAGGCGCAGGTCCCCGAGCCCGAGCCGGCGCTCGAGGCGTAGCCAGCGAATCGCCCCCGGCTAGGGGGCACCCTAGGTCCAACCCCTGACCGCCCTCGCGAGGTCCAGGGCTTCCTCCGAAGCGCCGTCCTGAGCGCCGCCGAGACCATCGGAGCAAGGACGTGCACCGCAAAACGGAGGAGGAAGCAATGCAGTCCAGCCCGACGATCGTGATGAAGGGTCGAGGTCGGCGCGCGGCGATGGGAGCTCTTCTCGTCGCCGCGCTCGTCGGCCTCGTCTCCCTGCTGATGGCGGGTAACGGCTACGCGGCCGAGGCGAAACCGAAGCCCAAGCCGAAGGTGGCCAAGCACAAGAGCAAGCCGAAGCCCAAGAAGAAGCGGTACAGCAGGCCGAAGGTCAAGGGCCACGTCAAGAAGCGCGTGGCCACGGTGATCGGGACGCCGAGGGGCGAGACGATCGTCCTGCGGCTGAAGGCGAACAATCCGAACAAGATCCAGGTCGACGTCGGCAACAACGGCTCGGCCGACTGGCAGTTCAACCGCAACCAGGTCAGGCAGATCGTGGTGCTCGCCCGCGGCGGCAACGACATCGTCCTCATCGACGAGTCGAACGGCGTCTTCACGGACACCGAGCAGACCATCGTCTACGGCGAGGACGGCAACGACGACCTCCGCGGCGGGAGCGGGCCCGAGCTGTTCTTCGGCGGGCTCGGCAACGACACGCTCGACACGAACAAGGGCAACGACATCGCCCTGCTCGGAGCGGGCGACGACTCGTTCACGTGGGATCCCGGCGACGGCAGCGACGTCGTCGAGGGTCAGGCCGGCACCGACACGATGGTGTTCAACGGCAACGGGCTAGCCGAGCGGTTCGAGGCGTCGGCCGTGGGCCCGCGCGTGCGCTTCACCCGCGACCTCGGGAACATCGTCATGAACCTCGACGGCGTGGAGAAGATCCTCACGCAGGCGCTCGGCGGCGCGGACACCGCCGTCGTCAACGACCTGAGCGGCACCGACCTGAAGAACGTCGAGCTCGAGCTCGAGAGCGCGATCGGCAGCAACGCCGGAGACGGCGCCGCCGACAGCGTGACCGTCAACGGCACGAGCGCCGACGACACGATCAACGTCGTACCGAACGCGGGCGGCGTCGACGTGACCGGCCTCGCGGCCGCGGTCAGGATCGAGCACTCCGAGGCGGCAAACGACTCGCTGCTCGTGAACGGGCTCGGAGGCAACGACACGATCAACGGCAACGTCGGTCTCGCGGCGCTGATCAAGCTCAGCATCGACGGAGGCGCCGCCAACGACACGATCAACGGCGGCGACGGCTCGGAGCTCTTGCTCGGCGGCGACGGCAACGACGCGATCGACGGCAACCGCGGCAACGACACCGGTCTCCTCGGCGCCGGCGACGACTCGTTCCGCTGGGATCCCGGCGACGGCAACGACGTCATCGAGGGTCAGGCCGGCACCGACACGATGCTCTTCAACGGCGCCGGTGTTCCCGAGAACTTCGACGTCTCGGCGAACGGCTCCCGCGTCCGCTTCTTCCGCGACGCGGCGAACATCACCATGGATCTCGACGACGTGGAGAAGATCCTGACGCAGGCGCTCGGCGGCGCGGACAACGCCGTCGTCAACGACCTGAGCGGGACCGACCTGCGAGAACATCGAGTTCGACCTCGAGAGCACGGTCGGCAGCAACGCTCGGCGACGGCGCGGCTGACAAGGTCACCGTCAAGGGCACGAACGCCGACGACGCGATCGGGCGTCCGGCCAGCGCCGGTGCGCGTCGACGTGACGGGCCTGCAGGCGGCGTCAGGATGGATCACTCCGAGGTCGCGAACGACAGTCTCGCCATCGAGTCCCTCGACGGCGACGACATCGTCTCAGCGGCGGCGTTGGGCGCGGACGTCGCCAAGCTGTCGATCGACGGCGGCAACGGCGACGACGAGATGGCCGGCGGCAGCGGGGCCGACACGTTCTTCGGGAGCGCGGGCGACGACTTCGTCGACGGCAATCGTGCGAACGACATCGCCTTCCTCGGCGACGGCGACGACACGTTCCAGTGGGATCCGGGCGACGGCAACGACGTCATCGAGGGCCAGGCCGACGCCGACACGATGCTGTTCAACGGCGCCGGTGTCGCCGAGAACTTCGACATCTCGGCGAACGGCTCCCGCGTCCGCTTCTTCCGCGACGCGGCGAACATCACCATGGATCTCGACGACGTGGAGACGATCCACACGCGGATGCTCGGCGGAATCGACACCGCCGTGGTCAACGACATGAGCGGCACCGACTGAAGCACGCCGAGTTCGACCTCGCCGGAGCGATCGGCGGCGTCACCGGCGACGGTGCGGCCGACACCGTGACCGTTCAGGGCACGGCAGCCCCTGACGACGTCGACGTCGCGGCGAACGCCGGTGCGGTCGACGTCGACGGGCTCGCAGCCGCGGTGAAGATCGAGCACTCCGAGGCGGCGAACGACCTGCTGAAGATCAACACGCTGGCCGGCAACGACGACGTGAGCGTCGGAGCAGGCGTGGCGGCGCTGATCCAGACTGCGGTCGACCTCGGCACCGACGAGTAACGCTCGACTGTCTCTCGAACGCGACCGGGGCTCCGACGGGAGCCCCGGTCTCGTTCCGTGGTCAGGCGGTCAGCACCTCGGCCTCCTCGGCCTGGCGCGCGAAGCGCCTGATCAGCTCGGCCCGGGAGTGCATCTTCAGCTTGCGGTAGATCCGCCCGAGGTGGAACTCGATGGTCTTGTGCGAGAGGAAGAGCGCCGTGCCGACCTCGCGGTTGGTCATCCCGCGCGCCACGTGGAGCGCGATCTGCAGCTCCTGCGGCGTGAGCTCCTCCACCTCCCAGGACTTGCGGCGTCGCAGGGTCTCGCCGCTGGCGCTGAGCTCGGCGCGCGTCCGATCGGCCCACGCTACGGCGCCCTGCTCCTCGAAGGTCTCGAGCGCGAGCCGCAGCTGCTCGCGCGCGTCGACGCGCCTGCCCGCCCGCCGGAGGCGCTCCCCGAATGCCAGCTGCGTTCTGGCGAGCGCCCAGCGGTCGTCGGACCGCTCGTGGAGCGCGAACGCCTCCTCGAACCGCTGCTCGAGCTCGTCGTCCGGGGCGAGCAGCGCCCGGGCGCGGGCGGCCGTGGCGAGCCCGACCGGGCTCTGCGTCTCGAGCGAGGCCTCGAACGCCTCGAGCGCGGCCTCGGCCTCCTCGCGCCGTCCGGCGCGCGCGTACACCTCGGCGAGCTCGGCGTTGGGCACGATCCCGCGCGAGTGGATGCCGAGCGTGCGCAGCCTGCGCGCGGCCACCTCGAGCTCGCGGGCGGCGCCTTCGAGGTCGGCGAGGCCCAGCGCGAGCAGCCCCAGCGACTGGCGGAGCCACATCGAGTAGCCGACGAGGCCGGCGTCCTCGAGCGCCGGCTGCAGCTCCTCCGCGTAGTCCAGGCACTCACGCTCGGTACCTCGGCGAGCGGTGATCGCCGCCAGGACGAGCAGCGCCTGGATCCTCGGCAGCCAGAGATCGAGCTCGCGCGCGAGCGAGAGCGCCTCCGAGGCGGCGGCGTAGCCCTCGCTCAGCAGGCCGGCGCGGTTGCCGTGCCAGGCCTGCTGGTAGAGCAGGTACGGAAGCAGGCCGACCGCGCCGTTGGCTCGCGCCTGCGAGACGTCGCGGCACGCATGCCGGAAGCCTTCCCGCGACTGGTCGAGCCATTCGAGCGCGCTCGAGACGCGCATCAGGCCGAGCGGATCGAGCTTCGCGCCCGTGGAGACGGCCTGCTCGAGGAGCGGCAGGCCCTCGTCGGAGCGTCCGACGTAGCAGAGCGCCCAGCCGCGCGTGAGCGTGACGAGCTCGTGCAGGTCCTCGTCGTCCACCCGCTCCACGAGCTCCCGAGCGCGCTCGGCCGCGTCGAGCACGCCCTCGGCGTCGGCCACACCGAGCTGCGCGCTGCACGCCTCGGCGCAGATCTCGATCGCCAGGCGAAGGTCCACGTCCTCGAGCAGCTCGGACGCCTCGACGAGGACGGAGCCTGCTTCCCGCGGCCGCCCCGCCAGGTAGGCGATGCGCCCCTGCAGCCGCAGCGCAGCGGCGCGGAGCAGGACGTCGCGGTCCTGCTCGGCGGGCTCGCGGAGGAGCGTGAGCGCGTCCTCGGTCCTCCCCGCCCGGAAGGCGGCGTCGGCGGCCGCCTGCAACCGGCGGGGCCGGGCGTCCTGGTCGGCCGTGAGGCTCGCGGCTCGCTCGAGGGCCGCGGCGGCCGCCGCGTAGCTCGACCGCTGTTCCGCCTGCAGCGCCGCCGACTCGAGCGCGATCGCGGCCTCCTCGTCCGGCCCGAGCGCGGCGCCGGCGAGGTGCCACGCCAGCCGTTCGGCGTCGCCGCTTCGCTGCAGCGCGTCCGCGACCGCTCGATGCGCATTCCGGCGCTCCGAGGGCGGGGCGGCGTGGAACACGGCCGACCTGATCAGCGGATGCCGGAAAGCGATTCTGTGGTCGGCGATCGTCACGAGGTCGGCATCCTCGGCCGCCTCGAGCGCGCTGGCCTCGATGCCGAGCGACTCCAGGGCCGCGGCGATCGTCTCGACGTCGTCCGCGAGCGCGACAGCGACGACCACGAGCGCGCTGCGGGACTCGTCGGGCAGCGCCTCCGCGCGCCACGCGAACGCCCGCTCGAGCGTCGGGCCGGCGGGAACCGGGTGCGGAAGCGGCTCGCGCCCGGCCAGCTGGTCGCCGCTGAGCTGACGCGTGACCTCGAGCAGCGCGAGCGGGTTGCCGTGCGTCGCAGTGCAGAGCTCACGGACGACTGCCGGCGCGATGACCTCGCCGCTCAGGAGCCGCTCGGCCTCCTCGCAGCGAAGCGGGCGCAGCTCGAGGTACTCGAGCGCGGGCGCTTCGAAGCTCCGCTCTCCCCCTTCGCGGACGGCGAGCAGGATCGCGGCCGAATCGGCCACGAGGCGCTTCGCCGCGAACAGCAGCGCGTCGCTCGTGGCGCGGTCGAGCCACTGGGCGTCGTCGACGAGCACGAGCAGCGGCTTCGACTCCGCGGCCGCGGCGAGCAGGCTGAGCGTGGCCGCGCAGATCGTGAAGCGGTCGTACGTCCCAGCCGCGCTCAGGCCGAGCGCGCTCCGAAGCGCGTCCGCCTGCTGGGGTGGGATCTGGTCGAGGTGGTCGAGCAGCGGCCGCAGAAGCTCGAGCAGGCCCGAGAACTGGAGCTCTGCCTCGTACTCGACGCCCACCGCCCGGACGACCGTCATGCCCTCGGACTGCTCGGCGGCGTAGTCGAGGAGGACTGTCTTCCCCAGCCCCGCCTCACCGCGAAGCACGAGCGTCCCGCTACGCCCCCTCCGAGCGCGACCGAGCAAGTCGTCGATACGCGCACAGTCGGCTTCCCGACCGACCAGCATTCACGTTCACGGTAGCCCAGAAACCGGCGTGCGAACAAGGCGCGCGAGCACGGACCAGGGGTTCCCCCGAAGCGAGTGGGCGGTTCCGGACGTTCAGGATCGGGACATGAAGCACGTGCTGACCTACGCGCTGGAGTTTCGCGGCGAGGCACGTGAGGACGGGCAAGGCATGTCGATGCGGGCGAGCGCGCCGCCCTGCTCGCACGTGACCCGGCTCGCGAACGAGGGGGTCGACTCGCGCTTCGTCTACGACGACGGCGCGGAGGAGGCCTTCATGGAGTCCAGGCTGACGCTCAACGGCGAGGGAACCTTCTCCGCGGCCGTGGTGGTGGACTTCGGTCACGGGCATGGCCTGCACCTGCGCACCATTGACGACGGGCGCCTCGTGGGCTCCGCCGACGAGAACCTGAGCCACGGGACCGCGACCTTCGAGATCGTCGAGGGCAGCGGCCAGTTCGAGGGCGCGACGGGCCGCATCACCTCGAACTTCGTCGTCAGCGACACGGGCGACCTGACCGACAACCAGGTCGGGGTCGTCTTCGTGCGCCCCCGGGCGCACGCGGAGACTTGAGGGGCCGACCGGGAGGGCCTCGGCGGCCCTCTCCGGTCGGGAGTTGCTTCAGCGCCGGGTCACAGACCCGCGCACTGACCCGTCTTGCCGCCGGTCACGGAGTTCGGCGATCCCTCCGAGTCGCCGATCTGCGGAGCCGGCGAGTTGCCCGCACAGTTGAGGCTGCCGTGGATCGAGTTGGTGACGTACTCGTTGCCGTCCGGATCCACCAGCACGTTGCCGTTCAGGTTCACGGAGCCGTTCACGTGGTTCCGGATGAAGCCGAACCAGAACCCGTCGTAGCCCTCGATCGTCGCTCCGCCGTTGATCCGGTTGTCCTCGATCGCGTTCCACGTGATGTCGAACGGCCCGCCGAACGCGCCCGAGCCGCCGTGGATGTCGACGCCGCCGTTGATCGTCGTGAAGTGGATCTGCACGGAGGCCGGGTTCGTGGCATGGACGCCGCCGGAGATCGTCCCGGTGTCGACCGGGTTCTCCTCGCTGCCGAGCACGAAGGTCGCACCCTGCCTTGACGTACAGCCCGCCCCTGACGGTCACCGGCCCCTCGCTCAGGCAGGCTGCGCCCTCGGGCACGACGAGCCGCTGGTAGGTGCCGGGCGCCAGAGCCCCGGTGCAGGTCGTGGACGGCGAAGCGGCGCCGGCCACGCCCGGCGAGACGACGAGCAGCGCGCCCACGAGCGCGGCGCCGCAGAACAGACGAGTCAGCCCGTTCATCGATTCCTCCTGGTTGGGTTGCTACGACCGCAGATCGACCGCGTTTTCCACCCTACCCAGGGGCGAGCCGGACGCAAGGACCGCCGATTGAACGGCCGCGGATCACGCGGAGTACCGGGGCAGCCGCTAGCGCCGTCTGCCGAGCACGAGCAGGTACTCCCGCGTGTGACGGATCTCGCCGTCCACGCGATATGTCGTCTCGAAGAACTCGACCCAGTCGCGATGGAGGTCCTCGCGCCGGTCGCCGAGCGAGTCTGCCAGCGTCTTCGTCGGCCCGTAGCTCGTCGAGAAGAGCTCCCAGTAGGCCTCGCCCGACGGCATGCGCAGAGTCGAGACCCGCTCGTCGAGCTCGAGGTCGAACGACTCGCCGAGCAACTCCCTGACGCGGTCCTGGTCGCCCCAGTCGAAGGGGCTGCTCGGAGGCGGCGCCGGCTGGTACGCCGCCATCACCTTGAACATCTTCGCCAGGCCGCCCGTCGGGGTCCAGTTGGCCAGTACGATCCGGCCGCCGGGCGTCGTCACGCGCGCGAGCTCCCGCGCGGCCGCCTCGTGGTCGGGCGCGAACATGATCCCGCACGTCGACGAGACCTTGTCGAAGCTCGCATCGTCGAACGCGATCCGCTCGACGTCGCCGACGACATAGTCGATCTCGAGCCCGAGCTCTTCGGCTCGCTCCTTCGCCGTCTCGATCAGGACAGGCGCCAGGTCCAGCCCCGTCACCTGTGCACCGGCCGACGCTGCGCGTTCGGCGATAGCTCCGGTGCCGCAGGCGAGGTCGAGCCAGCGGTCGCCCGGCGCGGGCGCCAACGCCTCGATGACCGCGTCGTGGATGTCCGGCAGCGTCTCCGTGACCCGCTGGTACGGCCCGTTGCCCCACATGACGCTCTGCCGTTCTTTGAGCTCCTCGTATGCCATGTCGTCTCCTCTCACTCGAGTCCGCATCACAAGACGGTGTCGACGTGCCCGACGCTTCCCTGTACGGCCGTTGGGCCGGTCTAGGCGCAGTGCGACCGCGGCCGCTGCAGATCGGCGAGGAGGCGGCCGAGCACGGCGGAATTGCTCGGCAGGGCGAAGTGGTCGACGCCCGGGTTGTCGGTCAGGCTGAAGTGGAAGCAGCGCATCGCCGCCCAGACGCCCACGGCGTCGTTCGTGATGTCCTCCTGGTTGATGTCGCCGTCGCGCGTGAACAGCGGGTTCGAGTCGTCGATGACCTGGCCGACCGAGAGGTCGTCGAGCCCGATGCCGACGAGGGTCTCGATCCCGGAGCCCTTCTCGGCGTAGACGTCGACGTTCGGGAACGCCGACGGATCGGCGAAGTCGACGAAGCCGATGTAGTGGTCGGCGATCTCCTTCGCCCACGGCAGGCCGGCGTCGTCGAACAGCTCGCGGTAGTCGGACGG
This sequence comes from uncultured Actinomycetes bacterium, assembly GCA_963739085.1. Lineage (GTDB taxonomy): Bacteria > Actinomycetota > Thermoleophilia > Gaiellales > Gaiellaceae > DATFQE01. The sequence goes on from CAVTZA010000018.1 coordinate 34,709, forward strand.
CGTGTAGGTCTTGCCGGTCGAGGCATCTGCGACGACGGTCTCGAGGCTGTCGAAGATGCGCGGGTCGGACGCGCTCATGTAGCTCGAGGGGTTTCTGAGCATCATGTCGGCGCCCGCGCGGGCGGTCTCCTCGGTGGTCGGGATTGTGAAGTCGCGAACGTCGAGACCCGTGAAGAAGAGCGGGTAGAGGACGCCCTGACCAGGGAAGTTGCCCGCGAACGGCGTGAACCCGTGGATGTACTTGTCCTTCCAGCGCTGCGAGGTGTGCGTCAGCAGGTACTGGATGTAGAGCGGGCCGTTCGAATGGCCGACCAGGTGGACCGGCTGGTTGCCGTTGTCGCGGTAGGTGTCCTCGATCAGCTGCTTCGTCCGGTTGAGGAAGTTCCGCATGTCGGGCGTGAGCCGGGAGTCGTAGCCGGCGACGCGAATGTCGCGGTCGCGGACGTAGCCGGCGCCCTCGAGCGCCTCGTACATGGGCTCGTAGAAGGGCGCGCTCTCGGTCTTGCCGTAGTTCTCGATCTTCACGTCGACGCCGCGCTGGTCGGAGAAACGGAGGCGCATCGGCTTGCCCCGCTTCGCCGTGTACCGCAGCGTGAGGAGTTTCATCTGGCAGACGGTCGAGAACGCCGTCGGCTCGTCGTTCAGGAAGAAGACGCGGAAGGAGCCGGACTTCGGGCACTCCGGCGCAACGGTCTGGTGGTGCACCGTCACCTTCAGCGTCGTGAAGAAGTAGGCGGGGAACATGACCACGGGCGTTCGGGCTCGACCGTGGCCGCTCGCGCTCGAGGCGGCGAGCAGCGTCGCTGCGAGGACGACGACTACGATCGCGCCGAAGCTCCGCAGGATTCCCGGATGTCGGTTCATGGTCCCCCCTTCGCGAGCGGCCGACTGTACCGAACCTCAGCCCGACTTGGCCGCGTACTCCTCGAGCGCGTCGACGTAGCCGTCCCGGTCCTCCTGCGAGAGCCAGCTGACGCCGAACGAGTTCCGCGCGAGCTGCACGAGCTCGTCCCGGCTCAGGTGCACCGCCTCCTGCACGGCGACCAGGTTCTCGTTCACGTACCCCGGGAAGTAGGCGGGGTCGTCCGAGTTGATCGTGGCCCGCACGCCGTCGTCGAGCAGGCGCTTGATCTCGGGGGCCTTGAGCCCGTCCGTGACGTAGCTATTCGAGATCGGACAGACCGTCAGGCCGAGCCCTCGCCGGTTGATCTCGGCGATCAGCGCCGCGTCCTCGAGCGCGTTGACGCCGTGGTCGACGCGCTCCACCCCGATCTCGTCGAGGCACTGCCAGATGTGCCGGACCGAGTTCTCCTGGTCGACGTCGCAGTGCATCGTGAGCCGGAACCCCTCCTGCCGCGCCCGCGCGAACACCTCCTTGAACTTCACCGGCGGGTTGCCCCTCTCGTCCGAGTCGAGGCCGACGCCGACGATCCAGTCGCCGTACGCCAAGGACTGCTCGAGCGTCTCCATCGCCGACTCCGCGGTGAGGTCGCGCAGGAAGCACATGATCAGCTGCGTTCGCAGGCCGAGCGACGCCTCCGCATCCTGCTGCGCCCGCCGGAAGCCCTCGACGACGGTCGCGAAGGGAATCCCGCGCATCGTGTGCGCCTGAGGATCGAAGAAGACCTCGGCGTAGACGACGTTCTGCGCGTGCGCCTTGCGGAAGTACGCCATCGCGAGGTCGTAGAAGTCCCGCTCCGTGAGCAGGACGCTCATGCCCTCGTAGTAGACCGCAAGGAACGACGCGAGATCGTCGAAGCGGTAGGCGGCACGCATCTCGGCGGCCGACGCGTAGGGCAGGTCGAGCCCGTTCCGCGTGGCCAGCTCGAACTTCAGCTCGGGCTCCAGCGTCCCCTCGAGGTGAAGATGGAGCTCCGCCTTGGGCATTCCCGCGATGAATGTCGCGAGCTCGCTCATCCGACGTCGATCAGCACCTTGCCGACGGCGCCGCGCTCGGCGGCGGCGTGCGCGTCGGCGGCCTGCTCCAGCGGAAAACGATGCAGCGGTAGGCCGGCGGCCTCGCCGACCGGGAGAGCTCCGGCGGCGGCCGCGGCGGAGACGTCGGCAACCGCCTGATCCTTCGCCTGGGCCGGAACCGTGTAGACGAGAAGGAACTGGTAGCGGATGTTGGCCGACATCAGCCCCCATACCGACGTGCGGAACTCGTCGCCGCCCTCGGATGCGTAGACGGCGACGGTCCCGTTCGGGGCCAGAACGGCGCGGTCGAGAGCGGCGTTTGCGATCGGCGCCACCTCGACGATGACGTCGACCCCGTCGGAGGCATGGCCGCGGATCTGGTCGGCGGCGTCGTCCCTGCGGTAGTTGACGACGTGGTCGGATCCGGCTGCCTGCGCGAGCCTCGCCTTCTCGTCGCTGCTGACGGTGCTGATCACGCGTGCGCCGGCCCACCGGGCGAGCTGGATCGCCGCGTGCCCGACGGCCCCGGCGCCACCGGCCACCAGCACCGTCAGCCCCGCGAGCGCTCCAGGCGCGAGTTGCTCCGGCCCGGTCGCCGACACGGTCAGGCAGCGATGTGCTGTCAGCGCCGGGATGCCGAGGCTGGCGCCGACCTCGAACGACACCGCCTCGTCGAGGCGCACGACCTGACGCTCTGGCAGAACGACGTACTGCTGCGCGGTTCCGTCCGCCCGCTGCCAGGCCGCCTCCCACAGCCAGACGCGCTCACCGATCCGCGCTGGATCGACCCCGTCTGCCGACCGCATCGACCGTGCCGGCCCCGTCCTGATTCGGCACGACGAGCAGAAAAGCAAGTGAGCCGCCCCGTCGGCCGGAACGCGCCTTCCAATCGGTCGGGTTGACCGCGGAGACCGCCACCGCCACCCGAAGCTCGCCCGGCCCCGGCTCCGGGATCGGCCGCTCGACGACGCGGAGGACCTCAGGCCCGCCTGGTTCGGAATAGCCGACGGCTTTCATCGCGATCGGTATTTCACCGGACCGGTAGGCTCAACGGCGTGGCCGTCGAGATCTACTACTGCCCGACCTGAACGGGCTACGACGACCGGGCCTCGAGTCTCGTGGCCGAGTTACGAGCCAACCACATCGCCGCCACGGACATCCCGGGCGGCAGAGGCCAGTTCGACGTGATCCGCGACGGCGAGCTGGTCTTCTCGAAGCACCAGACCGGCCGCTTCCCCGAGCACGCCGAGATCCTCGCCGCGCTGCGGCCTGACTAGCCGCGAGAGGACAGGCGCTGCCGTGGATCTCCCTCTGTCGGAGGAGTCGCGGTCCGCCGCTGGGTGGAGACGTGAGGGCTGCAAGATCACCCTGTTCGACCACCGAGATCATGCGTGCGGGCGACGATTTTCGGCGCCCGCGGTCCTAGCCTTCCTTTCAGTCGCATCGACACCGAAGGAGGCAACGATGATCCGGACAGGTGACACCATCGAGAATCCGATCACGGGCGAGCGCATCACCTTCCTCGCCACGTCCGCCGACACCGACGGCGAGGCGGTCGTGATCGAGACAGTCGTTCGGCCGCAGGGGTTTGTCGCCGCGGCGCACGTGCACCCTTCCCAGAGCGAGCGCTTCACAGTCGCAGCGGGAAGCCTTGGGATGAGAGTTGGGCGTGAGAAGATGACGCTCGGACCGGGCGACGTCGCAACGGTCGCAGCCGGCACGCCTCATCAATTCTGGAACGCGGGCGAGGCTCAGGCCCGCTTCGTCTGCGAGATCCGCCCTGCGCTCCAGTTCGAGTCGCTGCTCGAGACGATGTTCGCACTCGCCGCCGACGGCAAGACGACCCGCAAGGGCATGCCGAACCCACTCCGCCTCGCCGTGATCGCGAGGGCCCACTTCGACACCGTCCGGCTCCCGTTTCCACCGGCATGGGTCCAGAAGGCCGGCCTCGCCCTGGGCGCCCCGCTAGGCCGCCTCCTTGGATACGACTCGACCTATGCCTATGCCTAGGAGGCCGGCACGGCGGCGACGGTCGCCCCGTTTCGTCGGGATCAGCACTCGGGGGATTCGCCGGCGCGGATCAGCCCCGACTCGTACGCGAGCACGACCGCCTGGACGCGATCCCGCAGCCCGAGCTTGGCGAGGATGTGTGTGACATGGGTACGCACGGTCGCCTCGCTGACGAAGAGCCGGGCCGCGATTTCAGCGTTGGCGAGCCCACGCGCGATCAGCGTCAACACCTCGAGCTCGCGCTCGGTCAAGTCGTCGAGCTCGGGCGGCGCCAGGTGGCCCGGCGGAGGTCGACGGACGAAGTCCTCGATCAGCCGCCGCACGAGCGCGGGCGCGAGCAGCGCGTCGCCGGCCGCCACCGTCCGCACGGCGCCGACCAGCTGATCGCGCGGCGCGTCCTTGAGCAGGAATCCGCTCGCTCCGGCCTTCATGGCCTCGTAGACGTACTCGTCGAGGTCGAAGGTCGTCAGCATCAGGATGCGCGGCGTATCGCCGTTGCGAGTCAGGCGCCGGGTAGCCTCGATTCCGTCGACGCCCGGCATGCGGACGTCCATCAGCACCACGTCCGGCTGCAGCTCCCGCGCGATGGTGACGGCCTCGCCTCCGTCCGCTGCCTCGCCGACGACCTCGAGATCATCCTGCCCTTCGAGGATCGCGCGGAAGCCCGCCCGGACGAGCGCCTGATCGTCAGCGACGAGGACGCGGATCACGCCGTCCCGGCGGGGAGTCGCGCGCGCACGCAGAAACCACCCTCCGTCCGACCGCCGGCTTCGAGTGTGCCGCCGTACAACCGCACCCGCTCGCGCATACCGGCGATCCCGTGGCCGCCGTGCGACCCGTTGACGCTCGTTCGGCCGTCGTCGAGCACCTCGAGCTCTACGTCATCCGCGCCGTAGCGAACGGTCACCCGCGCCTGCGCAGGCCGTGCGTGCTTGAGCGTGTTGGTCAGCGCCTCCTGCACGATCCGGTAAGCGGAGAGGTCGACGCCCGCAGGTAGCGGCCGAGGCTCGCCCTCGATCGAGAGATCGATCGGGAGGCCGACGCCGCGCATCTCCTCGACCAGAGCTTCGAGCTGGGCGAGGCCGGGCTGCGGGCCGAGCGAGGACTCGCCGTCGGCGCTGCGCAGGAGCACGAGCATCCGGCGGAGCTCGCCGAGCGCCTGGCGCCCAGAGCTGGTGATCGACACGAATGCGTCGCGAGCCCGCGCCGGATCGCGCGCGAGCAACGACTCGCCCGCTTCGGCCTGCACGACCATGGTGCTGACGCCGTGTGCAACGACGTCGTGCAGTTCGCGCGCCAGTCGAGAGCGCTCCTCGGCGATGGCGGCGCGCTCTCGCGCCGCCTGGTCGCGTGCGAGTGCTTCGAGGAGAAGGTTCTGGCGGCGCACGATCCTCCCCGCCCCCCAGGCGCTCCCGATGAGCACCGCGGCGAAGGCCGCGTCCTCGACACTGAAGGAGAGGCTCAGCCCAAGCCCACCCGTCAGCCCCACGATCGCCGGACGCGGTTCGGAGTACGCGGCGACCGAGAACGAGGCGACGAGGAGCGCTGTAACGCTGGCGATCCCGTCGGGAGGCGTGGTCAGGGCCTCCTGCAGGGCTGCCGCTCCGAAAACGACGAGCATCGTCGGCAACGGCCACATGCGACGGAAGGCGAGCGGCAGGGTCATCGCCAGCGCCGTGGGGACGAGCACGGCCCTGTCGCCCTCGATCGGCCCCGTGGCGATGAAGCCCCCGGGCCACCAGATTTCGACCATCGCCAGCGCTGCGAGCCCGACCGCGAGGACGAGATCGCCCAGACGTGACGCACGCGGGTTCCAGTACCCGCTCACCCGAGCAACGTAGCGCGGTCTCACCGCCACCGCATCAGCGCGGCGGCTGATTTTCCGCCACACCGGGATCATCGCCGGCGCTGACGCGAACGAGAGCTGCGACCGATGTGCCGTCGCCGGGCCCGACCTAGCGTCACGGGCATGCACGGAGATCGCACGGAGGAGGAGATCGTGGACGCGCAGGGATCTACGTCGCAGTCGCGGGCTGGCTGGGCCCTCCTGGGCCTCTCGACCGCGTTCATCATCGCCGCCGGGTTCCTCGTACGCGGCGCGCCGACCAACGTCCCCGGGCTGGAGGTGGCTTCGGCGGAGGAGGTTGTCGATGCCTTCCTGAACCTGGCGTTCGCCCTCGTCGGCGCCCTGATCCTGGCTCGAGAGCCGCGGAACCTGTTCGCGTGGGCGTTCCTACTGGTCGGGCTGTGCTTCGAAGCGAAGCTCTTCGCGGGCGCCTACAGCACGTACGGGACGTTCACGCATCCTGGCTCGCTCCCAGCTCCTCAGCTGCTGTCGCTCCTGAGCGACGTGCTGTTCGTGCCGTGCCTCGTCCTCGTCGTCACGTTCGTGCCGTTGCTGTTCCCGACGGGTCGTCCGCCGACGAGGCGCTGGTGGGTCGTCGGCGCCGCGGCGGGTACGTCGATCGCGCTGGCGGCGATCTCGATGGCGATCCGCCCCGGCCCGGTGGACGAAGATGTTCCGTCCTCCGGGGCGAATCCACTCGGGATTCCAGGCGCTGCCGGGGTGGCGGACTCGCTCGAGCTTGTCGCGATATTTCTGCTCCTGTTCGCGACTGTCGGGTCGCTCGCCTCTGTGGCGATCCGCGCTCGTCGCGCGACCGGCGAGGAGCGTCGGCAGGTGACGATCTTCCTTGCGGCGGTCGTCGTCGTGTTCGCGGTCTTCTTCGTCCCGGAGGAGCCGCTCGGGCTCGGCGGCGAGGTCGGTCAGATCGCCCTCGCGGTCATCGGGATCCTGGCACTCCCGGTGGCGGTGGGAGTCGCACTCCTCCGACCGCGCGCGAGCGCTCAGTCCCAGGTGAAGTCCGAGGCTCCCGAGCTCGCCCTCCCGTGATCGCCGCTGCGCGCAGCGGCGTGGCGTCTTCTCGCAGGCCGCCGACTAGGAAACGGCGGCCTCGGCCCGCGCGCCTTCGGCTGCCTGCTCGCGCCCGACCGGCTGCCAGAGCGCGTCCTGCCCGAGCGGGATTCGCACGATCGCTCCCGTGGCCTCCAGGTCCAGGAGGGCACGCTCGGCGGCGTGGAGGTCGGCGATCGGGTCCGGGCCGTCGGCAAGCAGCAGAGCCACCTCGGCGGTCGTCAGCCCGTCGGCGAAGAACTCGAACAGCGGCTCGGGCGTCGGCGGCGCGGGCGTCCGCTCCAGTGTCGGCTCGAGGTTCGCGAGCAGCACGTCGTAGGCGAGCAGCGGCTGCCAGCCGCCCGCAACGAGCGCTCGCTCGCCGAGGCGGAACACGAGCGACGGCGCCGTGAACCGGACCGGGCCGTCCGAGGACGAGGTCTTCCCCTGCGCCTCGGCGGCCGTCCCCGCTGCTCTCCGCGCCTCCTCTCGGTCGCGCTCGTATGCCTCGGCGACCTCGGGATCATCGAGGCGCGCGACGATGCCGTCGGCGTCGATCCCGGGCACGGTGCGCAGGGCGTTCCCGATCCGCTCGGCGTCGTCGAGCAACAGACCGCTCGTGAACTGCGCAAGCTGCAGCGCGCGAACCACCCTCCACTCGCTCCCGGGGTCGAGCAGCCTCGCCGCCACGACCGCGCGGCAGCCGAGGCCGGTCCCCGCAGCCCGCTCCTTCGGAACGAGGTCGTACGGCATTTCGTACCGCTCGCGGAACCTGGCCAGGTTGCCCACCGCCCGCGTCGTGTCGTACCCGCGGGCGACGAGCTCGCTCGCGTCCTCCCGCAGCCCGATCATCACGAGCCGCCACGACAGCTGGTCGCGGTATCGCCACTCCAGGACGCGCAAAGCGGGGCTCGCGGAGTACGCCCACGGGCAGGCGGCGTCGGTGTAGAGCGTCGTCTCGATCACGGACACGACGCACCGATGGTATCCGCGGCCTCGAGGGCAGCGGACCAGCACCGAGTGCGCGGTCGACCGCGAGGACGAGAAAGAGCGCGGTCGGTCTCAGAAGGCGTTCGCGGCCGACTTCCACTCCCGGAGGCGCTGTGCGATGAGCTGGGCCCGCTCCTCCTCGCTCCCGCCGTCCAGCACCTGGAGGTCTGAGGGGTCGGCTCGAAGGTAGACGCCGGCGGTTCGGGCATTCAGCCCGGGGTCGCGATCCGACCGCGTCGTCCAGTACCCGGTGGCGCGGTCGGCGGTCTCCACCCTGATCTCGCCGGTGCCCTCGAGCTGCGGGGCATTCGGGTGCCGAGGGCGCTCGCCCTTCCAGAAGTAGAGGATGCCGGCCGGATCCCTGCGCTCCTTCGCAGCCTCGCTCCAGTAGCGGGCCGACAGGGTGCCGTCCTCCTGCCAGGCGCGGCCGTTCACGTTCAGGCCGCCGTCGCGGTCCCGCGAGATGTGCAGGAGGCTCACCGCCGACGGTTCTTCCTCGCTCCTGATGGTGAGCGAGAGCTGCCACCACAGCCCCTCGACCGGGCCGCGGCGACCCTCGGTCTCGATCGCCTTGCAGAGCTTCTGGTTGATCGCGCGAACCTCCGCAGGGCCGGCGGCCGGGTCGTAGCGGACGGAAGTCAGCCCGAGCAGGTCACTCGGCAGCTTCGAACCGTTCGCGTGGAGGATGAACGTCCGCCGGATGCCGAGCGCGCCGCCGAACAGCCCGGCCTCGAACACGACGTTGTCGCGCGGCGACGCCTGGCCGGACTCGGACGCATCCGTCGTAGTCCAGTCGTCCTGGGCGAACACGAACGCAGCGAAATCGACCTCCTGGGAGAGCTCGACGAGCCGGTCGAGGGTGGACCGCCCCGGGTTGAACGTGGTCGTCCAGGGCTCGACGTCGGCGACGTCCTCGAGGCCGCGCGTGATCGCCTGGAGCAGTTTGGCCTGCTGGCCCGACGACCCGAGGAAGATGCGCGGCTTGTCCATGCGCGATTCACCTTTCGGTCAAGCGACGAGGGCTAGCGTACTCGACTCGATTGGGTGAGCAACCGTGCCCGGCCTTGCCCGGCATGACCGCTGCGGCCTACCGGTAGAAGCGATTCGACCCGAATCGTCATGGCTCCCGCGCCAGCGAGAGCCGGATTCGGGTCGAGAGTGGAGGCGGTGGGAATCGAACCCACGCAACGTTCCCGCCGCCTCGAATGGTGGAGAACAGCGGGTTTGCGCCCTCTCCCGTCAGGCCGCTGGTAGATCCCAACGGCAGGTTTGCGCCCTGAGTACGGACTAGGACACGTCCTGAAGAGCGTCTTTCGCAATCGACCTGCGGCGCCTACGTTCGAGCTGGGCCGGGTTGCGCTACTAGAGGCTTGATGTGAAACGCCTCTTCTGCCTTCAACGCTGAGTAGCGTGGATCAATAGGGCATAACGTGAACTCAGATCCAGCGTCGACTGCGAGCGACTGAGAGTACGAGCACGGCGATGCCTAGCATCGCGGCGAGCACCGCCCAGAACATCCACTCCAGGTCGAACAGGCCGACCTTGAAGTTCATGCCCATGATCCCTGCGAGCACGGTGGAAGGGAGGAGAATCACCGTGACCAGCGTGAGCACTTTCATGACGTCGTTCGTCCGCTGGCCGATTCGGGCGACGAGGAGGTCGAACGAGCCGAAGGTCGACTCCTTCATTTCGCGGGCGGCGTCCAGTGCCTGGGTCAGGCGACTCTCGAGGGCGGCGAACTTCTTCGCCGAGTCCTCGGTCGACAGCGCGTCAAGCTCGGGATGTGACAGAGCGGCAACGATCTCACGGTGCGGGGAGAGCGCCCGTCGCAGCGTCCCGATTGAGCGGCGGACCTCGACCAGTTGGGCCAACTCGCCGGACGACGTCCTTCGGCGTGCTCGACATAACCCTTGTGTCCAGCTCTTCCAACGCGCTCTCGACTGCCTCGAAGACGCGGAAGTAGCTGGCGAGGATCGACTCGAAAATCGCTGCGAGGAACGAAGGTGCGTCGAGCGCACCGACCGAGCCTCCGCCCTCGGCGCGCTCGCAAAACTCCTCGAGCACCGCGACCTTCTCACCATGAGCGGTCACAATCCAGTTCCGGCCGAGCGCGCATTCGATAGGAGCAAGGATAGGTCCACCCTCGTCCACGTCGGCCGCGTACAACGTCACGTTCATACGCTCGCCTGCGTCCGCCAGAGAGGCGCGGCTGGGCGGCTCGAGCAGCCTCTGCACGCTTTCGTCACCGAGCTCGAGCGCCTCCTGCAGAGCCGCCACCTCCTCCTCGGTCGGGTCTCGCAGGGCGAGCCAGAGCAACTCGTCCTCCGCGAGCCGTTCGAGTGCGGCCCGCCAGTCATCGACTCGCTCGGATTCTTGCTCGTCGAACAGGAAGACCGTGAGCATCCCCCGCTGTTCCAGGGGCCGCTGCGTTTCCCTGTCCCGTGAGCGGGTCATCCCTTTGTTCCGGGCGGATCTGGACTGGCCTCTGGGCGTGAGTAGGGTGGATCAATAGGGCATGAACGGAGTCCTACCCGAGACCGGTCGCGCCGCCTGTAGGCTCGTATCCAGCGAGCGCCTCCCCAAGGCCCACGGAAGGGAGACCTCGTGTTCCTGTTCAAGCTCACACACGCGGACGGCACGCCCGCCGACCCGCCTACCGTCAGGGTGGCAGTCCCGAACTGGCGGGCCGGCGACACGATCACGGTCGGCCACCGCAGCCTGCGCGTCGTCAGCGTCCGCGACGACGACGCCGATCAGCCGCCCGCCCTGGTCGTCGAGGACGTGGCCGAATGAGCGCGGCGTGTCGTAGCCTTCGCGTCGGTCGTGTCGCCGAAGGCGCTGTTGATCGCATCTGCGCTGTGCTTCCTCGTGTTTCTCCTCGCGGTTCGGAGAGACCCGAGCGGGTTCTCGCAGATCATCGGCCTCGCTTGGCCGCTTCTGCTCATTGCCGCAGCCGTCGTTTGGGTGGTCGATAGGCGGAAGCGGGGCGGCCAGAACACTTAGGACGTGGCCGAATGAGCGTCTAGCGCGGCGATCCGACCTGGCGTGGGTTCGGCGTGGGCCGGGAGGTGGTGCAGCGCCCGGGCGTTCAGCTCGCCACCCGGCCCCTTTCACCGCTTCGGCGCCACCACCAACGCCGACGGCGATTACCCGGCACGATCAGTGACGTGGCCCGCGAAAGTCACAGCAGGTGGTTGACCAGGCAGCTTGGGACACTCGCTCTGATCCTGCTCGCGTTCGCGGCCGCCATCGTCGTCGTCGCGGTGACTATCTGGCTTGTGCACCCGCCGCCTCTCGACTAACCACGCGGGCTCACACCTTGCCTCTAACGACGACGTTCTTGCGCGGCGCGGTGCCGGTATGGATCGTAAGACGTCGCTCGGATCAGCTGTGCGTCGGCGCAGCCGCTTACGGGGCGTCGTCGTCCACGGCTTCCAACTCATGAGCGATCAACGCGGGAAAGAACGGCCAGGCCCCAGACGTGCCCATGACCTTCTCGACCGGAACCTCCTTCCGGGCGACTACTCGGAGCTTCGCGTCGTTCACCGTGCAGACGAACGCGTCTGTCCGGCCGTTGAAGCTGACGCCCCACCCGCTGTACCCCGCCATCTCTTGTCCACAACGCTGGCTCCCTTCCTCCCAGAGCACATGCACGTACATCGCCGAAGCGCAGGCTCCGAGAAACATCACGACCGCGGCTAAGCCGAGCGGTACCAGTACTCGCCGCAACCAGCGGGATCGCCCCGGTTCAGACCCCATCGCCTGCGGATGCTACGGCCCTTCCGTGGAGATTCTGTGCACGACCGAGGTTGTGCGGCGGCCGATGCCGACATGACCGAATGAGCGTCTAGCGCCGGCGTTCGTCGACCAGCGGCGAACGGATGCACAAGGCCAGGCACACCGCCGGCCAGCGTGTCCTCGACGCGACAGGCAACCTCAAGGCCGCCCAGAAACTGCTAGGGCACGCCTCCATCCAGACCACCGGTGACGTGTATGCGGACTGGGACATTGACCAGCTCGCCGACACGATGCGGGCAGTCCTCGGGGGCGATTCGTGAATCGTTCCCGCCGCCCATACGGGAAATCCCTGCTAATCGAGGTTTAGTGGAGGCGGTGGGAATCGAACCCACGTCCGCGGACGCACCGGTCAGAGCATCTACAAGCTTAGGCTGCGCTTTGGTTTCGCCCGGCGGCCGGTTCGCAGCCGACCTACCGACGGGCTAGCCATCCTTTGAATGTCGCGCCTCGGGCGATTGGCTCTCCCTCGGCGCCGAGCCCGTTTTATGACGCCGCTACCCGAACCACGGGCCGAGTTCGGAGCGACGCGTCACCTAACTCAGTTAGGCGGCGAGTGCGAGTTCGTTATCCGCACTTGCGTTTGGTTCCCGGTTGTTTTACGAGGCCGACCGGGGACCTCGGCTTGCAGCTCAGCCGGAGAATCGACCACGTCGAAACCAGGTCGCCCCCGTATGTCTTGTGCACCAATTGTAGCCGCGCCAGGGCCGAACCCGGCCCGAGTGATCCGGAAGACGCGGACGGCGCGAACCACGTCGAGGGCGTTCGGTGTGGGGCTCTCCCCAACTGCCGGTCCCTCAGTCAACCGGCGGACCGCGCCGGGCGCCCTCCACTGATCCAGGCGACGTGCTCCATGCGAACCACAGCTGGCATGAACCCCAACGGCCCCCGAGGCCGCCAGGTACGTGGAATACGATGAACTCGTGGAGGCTGACGCCGCCGCCGTTGCACGCGTCGCCGCCGGCGACACCGAAGCCCTGCGCGAGCTGTACGACCGTTACGGACGCATCGTCTATGGCATGACCTACCGAGTGACGAGAGACGCCCAGCTCGCCGAGGAGGCCACGCAGGACACGTTCGTCACGCTCTGGCGCCGGGCCAGCGGCTACGACCCCGAGCGGGCGAAGCTGACTACCTGGCTGTTCGTGATCGCGAGGAACCGGGCAATCGAGCTGGTCCGCGCCCGAACGCGCTCCCCGGAGCCGCAGGAGGACATCGAGCCCGCCGGTGAAGAGTCGGATCCCGCCGACCTCGTGGCGCTCGGCGACGACGCCGAGCGGATTGCGCGCGCGCTCTCAGAGCTGCCCGAGAGCCAGTTCGAGGTGATCAAGCTCGCGTATTTCGACGGCCTGAGCCACGGCGAGATCGCCGAGCGGCTGGCAGAACCGCTCGGGACGGTGAAGAGCCGCATCCGGCTCGGGCTCAACCGGCTGCGGGCGCTCATGGAGCTGCCCGAGCTCGAGGTGGAACGGTGACGACGGAGGACGAGCTGGGCATGCCGGAGCACACCGACACGATCGAGCGGCTCGAGCGAAGCGTTGCCCGCGACGCGCCGCCCGACGACCTCTTCGACCGGATCCTCGACGAGGTGCAGCCTCCCGCGACCGTGATTCCGTTCCGCCGCCGGCGGATCCCGACCTGGGCCTCGTCCGCCGCGGCCGCCGCACTCGCGGCCGCAGCCGCCGTCGTCGTGACAGTCGGCGTCACGCGTGACGACAACGGGCTCGGCGACCCGATCCGCGAGGTACAGGTCTCGAACGAGCGGGTGGACGGCACGCTCGCCGTCTACCAGCAGGACGACGGGAACCGGCTGCTCGTGGTCGACCTCGACCGGGTGCCCGCGGCGCAGCGAGACCAGTTCTACGAGATCTGGATCAGCCGACCAGGCAGTGACGTGAAGATCCCCGTCGGCGCATTCCTGCCGCGGAACGGCCAGGCGCATCTCGAGGTGCCGCTCCCCACCGAGGGCAAGAAGCTCTCGATCGACATCTCCGTCGAGGACGAGAACGGCCCGCCCGACCACTCGGGTCAGACGGTCGCAGAGGCCAGCTCCTCTAGCGCAGTCACCCGGAACAGAGCGCCGTCACGGCCGTCGCTTCCGCAAGGAGGTCGGTAGCCGACGGCGAGCGCGGACAGCGCTGCGGAGCGGCGGTCAGCGGACGGAGAGCGCCGCTCACCGCTGCGGCTCGGCGACTGACGCCGCCGCGAGCCCGGCACACTGGGCTCGCGGCGGCGTCCGTGCGCCCCCTCCTACTTGTGCTTCCTGTCGTGCCCGTGGTCGTGCCCGTGCCGGTGGCCCGGGTGCTTGTCCACGCGCACGAGGTTGTACGCGGCCGCCGAAGGCGGCGTGGGTGCCGTCGTGCCGAAGCGGGCGTTGACGGCGTAGAGCACGTCGCCGACGTCGTCGATCGTCGTCGGGACGTCGAACAGCGGATCGGTGATCAGCCGTTTGATCACGCCCTTCTTCAGCCGATGGCTGAGCTTCACGACCGCGATCTGGTTCGAGCGGTTCTGGACGACGTAGAGCGTCCGACCCTCGAGCAGGATCCCGTCGCCGTTCACGACGTTGCCGCCGCCGAGGTCGATCTCCTTCGTGACCCCGGTATGCGGGTTGACCCGGAACAGCTTGCCCAGGTTGGTCTGGACGATCACGAGCCACTTGCCGTCCTTCGTGGCATCGATGCCGTTGGCGTTGTTGCCCGCAGCCATGACCAGGTCGCCGCTGAGCGGAAGCGGCTCGGCCGTGTCGCCGAGAGTGCCGCCCTTGCCGATCGAGACGCGGATCAGCTGCTTGTTGTTCGAGTCGGTGAAGAACGCGCCGTGACGCGTCACGACGACGTCGTTGATGAAGCGCGGAGTCAGCGTCGTGAGCTGGTACTCCTTGATCAGCGAGCCGTCGTCGGCGTCGTACACGAAGCCCTTGCCCGTCCCGCCGCCGGCGACGAAGAGCCGGTCGTGACGGCGGTCGAACTCGACGCCGATCGACGAGCGCCCCGCAACCGGCTGGACGAGCAGTGAGCCCGAGCCGGTCCGGACGTCTCCGCTGAAGACGGCTCCGGTCGTGATCGAGCCGACGTAGAACGTCTTGCCGTGGATCGCGATCCCCTCCGGCTGGAAGCCGGTCGGCAACGCGATCGTCTTCGGAAAGTCCTTACCCCTGTGCGCGCTCGATGGCAGAGCGACCATTGCGGCCAGCGCCACGAGCACTGCGAACAGCATGGTGAGGCGACGCAATCGAACTACCCCCTTCATCGGTTGGTCACCAGGAGATTACGGAGCAGCGGCCGAGTCGGATGGGCCTACCGACGCGACTTGAGTGCGCGCTCGATCTGCCGGTCGGCGTCGCGACGGGCGATATCGCGCCGTTTGTCACGGACGTCCTTGCCCTTCGCGAGCGCGAGCTCGACCTTCGCGCGGCCGTTCTTGAAGTAGAGCCGCGTGGGGACGATCGTGAGCCCCTTCTCCTTGACCTTGCCGTACAGCGAGTCGATCTCCTTCGCGTGGAGCAGGAGCTTGCGGTCGCGATCGGGGTCGTGGTTCGCGTAGCCCGCTCGGTCGTAGCCGGAGATGTGCGCCCCGACGAGCCAGGCCTCGCCGTCACGGACGTCCGCATAGGCGCGCTTGATGTCGGCCTGTCCTTCGCGCAGGGACTTCACCTCGGATCCGGTCAGCATCAGGCCGGCCTCGAGCCGCTCGAGCAGGTGGTACTCGTGCCGGGCCCGCCGGTTGTCCGCGATCAGCTTCTCGCCGCCAGTTCGCGCCATGCCGGCGATTGTAGGAGCGGCAGCTCCTCTCGCCGCGCGTCGAAGACCTCGCCGCGGTACTGGTAGACGACCGAGCCGCCGGCCCGCAGACGGTCGTAGGCCTGCTCGAACAGGCGGCTCAGCGGCCCGAGGCCGTCTCCGGTCGCGAACACCGCTGCGAACGGCTCCCCCTCGAGGTCGGGATGCGTGGCGGCCTCGCGGGCGGGCAGGTACGGCAGGTTGGCGACTACGAGGTCCAGCCCCTCCGGCGCCGGCTCCAGCAGGTCGCCCTCGAGGATGTGCACGCGGTCCTCGAGGCCGAGCCGCTCCACGTTCGCCCTGGCCAGCTCGACCGCGGCCGGGCTGAGGTCGGTCGCCCACACGGTCGTGCGCGGCGAGAGCAGCGCAAGGCTGACCGCGATCGCGCCCGAGCCGGTGCCGACGTCCGCCACCCGCGCCGGCCCGTCGCCGATCAGGTCGATAGCGCGGTCGACGAGCGCCTCGGTCGCCGGGCGCGGCGTCATCACGCGGCCCGGAGCCGTGAGCAGGTGAACGCCGTGGAAGTCCATCAGTGGCTTGGTGTCCATCCGCGAGGGTTTCTTACGTCGGCGCCGTCGCCAACCGTTCGGCCAGCCATGGACGGAGCTCGACGACGAACTGCGGGTCGATCGTGTGCGGCAGCGGGTACTCGCGGTAGAGCACGTCCGCTCCGGCTTCCTCGAGCAGCTGCCGCGCCTGCCTCCCCCACTCCACGCCGATCACCGGGTCGTAGGTGCCGTGGCCGATCGCCACCGGCGGAAGCGGCTCGCTCAGGTCGAGCTCGAAGCCCGGCACCGTCGGGACGAAGCCGCTCTGGGCGATCAGGGCGGCCGGCCTTGGGCGGCCCTTGCCGAGCCCGAGCGCGTACGTCATCACCGAGCCCTGCGAGAAGCCTCCGAGCACCGTCCGCTCCGGCGGGATCTCCGTCTCCGTTGCAAGGTCGTCGAGCCAGCGTGACGCGGTCTCGTAGGTGGGCCGGAAGGTGGCCGGATCGGGAGTGCCGAGGCCCGCGAGCGCGTACCAGTGAGCCCCGCCCGGCGGCAGCGAGAGCGGGCCTCGCGGCGTGACGCCCAGGAGCCGCCGCTCGGGGTCGAGCAGGTCGAGCACCGGGTACAGGTCGTTCTCGTCCGCGCCGCGCCCGTGGAAGAGCACGAGCAAGCCGTCCGGCTCGCCCGTGGACGGCCGGGTCCGATACGTCAGGCTCATCGGGCGGCGCGGGCCTCGCGTGGGTTCGGCAGCGGCGTCAGCAGCGGCTCGACACGCTCGCGCAGGTGCTCGAAGTCCGGCGGCAGCGAGAGCCGCTCCCCGAGGTGCTCGGCCGGCTCGTCGGTGGTGAAGCCGGGGCCGATCGTCGCGAGCTCGAACAGCACACCGCTCGGCTCCCTGAAGTAGACCGACTTGAAGTAGAAGCGGTCGATGACGGGCGTCGGGTGCGCGCCCGCCTCGGCCACCTGCTCGCGCCAGGCGCTGTGCTCCTCCATCGTGGTCGCCCACGCGACGTGGTGGACGGTCCCGGCGCCGCCGACGCCGCGCTCGGGCGGCGACTCGTCGTAGACATAGGTGCCCCCGCGCTTGTCGCCGCGTACCTCCCAGCCCTCGTCGCGCGGCTGGAAACCGAGCGTGCCTTCGAGGAAGGCGCGGCTCTCCTCGGGTGCCATCGAGTACGCGCGCACGCCGTCGAAGCCCTGGATCGCGTGCTCCGGCGGGATGTCGGGGTGCTCGGCGACGAGCGGCTCGTCGGTCGTGTCCGAGACGGCAAGCTCGAGCGCAAGGCCCTCCGGGTCGGTGAAGCGCAGCGTTCCGTTCTCCCGGCGGCTTTCGATCCCGTCGTCGGCGAGGCGCTCCTCCCAGAAGGCGAGCGAGTCTTCGGACGGGACGCGGAAGCGGACGGTGTGCACCATCCCCGCGCCGGCGCGGCCCCGCCGCGCGCCCGGGTACTCGAAGAACGTGATGTCGGCGCCCGCGCTGCCCTTCTCGTCGGCGTAGAAGAGGTGGTACACGGTCGGGTCGTCCTGGTTGACCGTCTTCTTCACGAGCCGCAGGCCGAGCGTGCCCGCGTAGAACTCGACGTTGCGCGGCGCGTCACCCGTGATCGCGGTGACGTGGTGGATGCCTTCTAGCTTCATCGCCGTCTACCAACCTTTCCCCGGTTGCGGTTCTTGCCACCTGCTGCAGGAGCCAGCTCGACCTTGCCCTCGTTCTTGCGGACGTCCGCGACTCGGACCTCGATTCGGTCGCCGAGCCTATAGCGGCGTCCGCCGCGGCGACCCTCGAGGGCGACGCCGAGCGGATCCAGCTCGTAGTAGTCGTCCACCAGCCTACGTGCGGGCAGCATCCCCTCGAACACCTCGCCGAACCGCACGAACAGCGCGCCCGGGATCAGGCCGGTGACCTCGCCCTCCCAGACGTGCTCCCAGCCGAGATCGTGCAGGCGGGCCTCGAGGTGCCACGCGAGGCAGATCTCATCGGCGAGGTACTCGACCTGGGCGGCCTCGCGCTCGCGGACCGAGCAGTGCTCGGCGTCCTCCGACAGGTCGTCCGAGACCGGCTTCTCCCCCGCTCCGAGCTCGTGCAGCAGCGCCCGGTGGACGACGAGGTCGGGGTAGCGCCTGATCGGCGAGGTGAAGTGGCAGTAGGCCGTGCTCGCGAGCCCCGAGTGCCCGAGGTTGCGCGGGTCGTAGCGCGCCTGCTTGAGCGAGCGCAGCACGAGCGTCCGGAAGGCCTCCTCCCCGCGCTTCGCGCGCTGGGTGTACTCCGTGACGAGCTCGCTCGCGGCCGAGGCGACCTTCGCCGCCTCTGCCGGCGCCATCGACTCCACATCCGGCGCCGGCGGCGTCGGGGCTCCGAGCTCCGCGAGCCGGGAGAGGAGCAGTTCGATCGACTGCGGGTCCGGGGGCTCGTGGACGCGGTAGAGCGCCGGCCGCTGCCGCGAGGAGAGCAGGCCGGCCACGCACTCGTTGGCGAGGATCATCAGCTCCTCGACGAGCACGTGCGCGTGCGGCTCGCTCTCGCGGTGCACGTCGACGACACCGCGCTCGTCGAGCTCGAACGACAGCTCGAGCGCCTCCACGTGCAGCGCGCCACGCGCGAAGCGGCGCGCCCGCAGGAAGGACGAGAGCCGCTCGGCGTTCTCGAGGCCTTCCGCGAGCTCGGGCGAGACGCGCTCACGGCCTGCGAGCACGGCCTCGACCTTCCCGTACGTAAACCGCTCCTTGCTGCTGATCACCGAGCGGTAGAAGACGGGCTCACCCTGCTCGAGCGCGGAGCCGGTGAAGGGCACCTCCACGGTTACGCACAGCCGATCCTCGTGCGGCCTCAGCGAGCACAGGTCGTCGGCGAGCTCGTGCGGCAGCATCGGCGCGACCAGGCCGGGGACGTAGGTCGACAGGGCACGTCTCCGCGCCCCGTGGTCGAGCGGCGAGCCCGCCGGGACGAAGTAGGAGACGTCGGCGATGTGGACCCAGGCGCGCAGGCCGTCGCCTTCCGCCGCGACGCAGATCGCGTCGTCGAAGTCCTTCGCCGTCTCGGGGTCGATGGTGAACGCGAGCTGGTCGCGGAGGTCGACGCGGCCTTCCAGCTCCTTGTCTAGCTGGGACGCGTAGCGTTCGTAGGGCTCGAACTCGCCCAGCCCGCCGCGCTCGATCAACAGCCCGGCGAGGACGGCCTGGATCGAGTCGGCCCGGCCCAGCACCCGCTCGAGCCGCGCCCGCCCGCGCCGTGCCACCTGGACGACGGCGAGATCGCCGGGCCGTGCCTCCTGGGCGCCCTTGCGGTCCAGCGTGAGGTTCGTGCCGGGCGTGAAGTAGGGCTCACCGACGAGGAACTTCCCTCGCCGGGCGACCTCGACGACGAGGCGGCTCAGACCTTCAGGAACCGGCGGATCGTCAGCGCCGAGCCCGCGGCCCCGAGCAGGAGTCCTGTACCGATCACGATCATGGCGTTCAGCGCGAACGAGATCGCCTGGACGTCGTCGCCGTCGTCGATGTGGCCGAGCACCTGCGGGAGCGCGATCTCCTTGCCGAGCAGCAGCAGGAACACCGCCGCCACCGACCCGACGAGCCCGCAGATCAGGCCCTCGAGCATGAACGGCCCGCGCACGAACCAGTTCGTCGCGCCCACGAGCTTCATCACCTCGATCTCACGCCGACGCGAGAAGATCGAGAGGCGGATCGTGTTCGCGATCAGCAGGGTCGACGCCGACAGCAGGATCACGACGGCGAGCAGGAAGAGCGCTTCGATCACGCGGGCGACCTTGAGGATGCGGTTGGCGGTCCTCTCGCCGTAGGTGACCTTCTCCACCCCGGGCGGCCGCTTGCCCGCGCTCGCGTGCTCGACCGAGTCGGCGATCGCCTTCGTGTACTCGCCCTTGACCGGCTTGACCTCGAACGCGTCGGGCAGCGGGTTGTACGCGAGGTCGCGCACGAGCTCAGGGTTCTGCTTGCGCATGCGCCCGAGCGCCTCGGCCTTCGGCACGAACGTGGCCGACTGCACCTTCGGATTCGACTCGAGCAGCAAGCGAACCTGCTCGATCTCCTTGCCGGTCGCCGGCTTCGCACAGGTCGACTCGGTGCAGAAGAAGGTCTTGACGACGAGCTTCTCCTTCGTGTGATCGCTCCACGAGCGAGCCCAGGTCCCGAAAGCGATCAGCAGACCAACGAGAAACATGCCGATCAGGACGGTGACCGTCGCGGCCACGGTCGTCGACAGGTTCGCCGTGATCGAGCGCAGCGCCTCGGAGCCGACCATCCGCAGCCTCATTCGGAGGTGTATCCCCCGCGGCGCTCGTCGCGGGCGAGGACCCCCTCCTCGAGGGCGATGACGCGCTTGCGCATCTTGTCGACCATCTCGCGGTCGTGGGTGACCATCAGGATCGTCGTCCCCGAGCGGTTGATGCGGTAGAGCAACTGCATGATCCCGACAGACGTGTCCGGATCGAGGTTCCCGGTGGGCTCGTCGCACACGAGGAGCGGCGGGTGGTTGACGAACGCGCGCGCGATCGAGACGCGCTGCTGCTCGCCGCCTGACAGCTCGTCGGGATACGAGTTCATCTTGTGCGAGAGACCGACGAGGCCGAGCACCTCGGGGACCTTGTTGCGAATCGAGGTCCGGCTCTCGCCCTGCACCTTGAGCGCGTAGGCGACGTTCTCGGACGCCGTGCGGTTCGGCAGCAGCTTGAAGTCCTGGAACACGCAGCCGACGTTGCGGCGAAGCAGCGGCACCTTGCGCCTCCCGAGGCGGCCCAGGTCGCGTCCGCCGACGATGATCCGGCCGCGCGTGGGCTCGATCTCCTTGAGCAGCAGGCGGATCAGCGTCGACTTCCCGGAGCCCGAGGCCCCGACGACGAACACGAACTCACCCTTCTCGATCACGAACGACACGTCGCGGAGCGCGTGGACGGTCGGCTCGTAGACCTTCGTGACCTCCTCGAAGGAGATCATCGCGCGACCGCTGGCGACGGGGCGCTCGAGCTCCTCCGCAGGTACTGCAGTAGCGGTCTCTGGTGTCTGTACGAGTGAGTCTGTCACCGTGAGCGTACGGGCTCGCCGCCGCACCGCGGCGGCCCGGTCATTCGGGGCTCCGAGTCTAGCGAAACCCCCTGCTAGACGGTCTTTCCTGCCGCTTTCGCAAGGAGGTACGCCTGGATGAAGTCATCCAGATCACCATCGAGGACGGCCTGGGTGTTACCCGTCTCGTAGTCCGTTCTGTGGTCTTTGACGAGCTGGTAGGGGTGCAGGACGTAGCTACGGATGGCATTACCCCCGAAGCCCGTGTCCGGAACGTCACCGCGCTCTTTCGCCAGCTCGGCCTCCCGCTTTTCCTCCTCCAGCTCGGCGAGCCGGGAGCGGAGGATGCGCAGCGCGGTCTGCTTGTTCGACGACTGGGAGCGCTCGTTCTGACACTGGACGACGATGCCCGTCGGTAGGTGCGTGATGCGGACGGCTGAGTCAGTCTTGTTGACGTGCTGGCCTCCGGCTCCACTGGCACGGTACGTGTCGATCCGGAGGTCGGCCTCGTCGAGCTCGACCTCGCCGTCGTCCGGGAGCAGCGGCGCGACGATCACCTGCGCGAACGAGGTGTGCCTGCGGTGCGCTGAGTCGAACGGGCTCAGGCGGACGAGCCGGTGCTTGCCGCGCTCCGCCTTCAGGACGCCGTAGCCGTTCTCGCCCCGGATCGTGAACGTGGCCGACTTGAGGCCCGCCTCCTCGCCGGGGCTCGCCTCCACGAGCTCGGCCGCGAAGCCGCGCCGCTCCGCCCAGCGCTCGTACATGCGGAGCAGCATCTCGGTGAAGTCCTGCGCATCGGTGCCGCCCGTGGCCGACTGAATCGTGACGACGGCGTCGCCCGCGTCGTACTCCCCGCTGAACAGCGCGTCCTCCCGCAGCCGGTCGAGCTCGCGGCGAATGGGCTCGAGCTGCGTCCTGAGCTCGCCCTCGAGCTCGCCGTCCAGCTCGAGCAGCTCCTTGGCCTCCTCGTACTCGCGGGTCAGGTACTCGTAGCGCTCGAGGCGCTTCGCGACGCGCGCGTGCTCGGCCGACACGCCCGCAGCGCGCTGCTGGTCGTCCCAGAATCCCGGTGCCGAGAGCTCGCGCTCGAGCTCGCTCAGACGCGCTGCGAGGGCGTCCGGGTCAAAGGTAATCACGGACCCAGCTGAGCTGGGCCCCGATCTCCTCGAGCTGCTCGTTCAGTGGCGTTGCGGTGTCGGACACCCGGTCGATGGTAGCCGGAGCGCCGGTTTTCGCAATCATCCCGTCATGGCCCGGCTCGTCGGGATCAACCACGTGGCCCTCGAGGTCGGGAGCGTCGACGAGGCGCTCGAGTTCTACGGACGCTTCTTCGAGCTCAGCCTGCGCGGTCGCGTCCGTGGGATGGCGTTCGTCGACCTGGGCGACCAGTTCATCGCTTTCTCGGAGGGCCGCACGCAGGCGCCCGACCGCCATCGGCACTTCGGTCTGGTCGTCGACGACAAGGAGGCGGTTCGCCGCGCCCTGGCGGAGGCGGGGGTCGAGATCACGCGCGGCCGCGGCCTGGACTTCCGCGATCCGTGGGGCAACCAGGTCGAGGTCGTCGACTACCGTGACGTCCAGTTCACCAAGGCGCCCTGGATCCTCGCGGGGATGGGCCTCGACGACCTGGAGAAGAGCGACTCGGCTCTGGAGGAGCTGCGCGCCAAGGGGTTGGGCGGCGGCCCGTGAGCACCGACCGTGTGGCAATGCAAGATCTGACCCCGTCCGAACCTGGCGAGTGATCTGGTCAAGTTGATGCTCACAACACTGCAAAGGCTCGGCAGGAAGTTCCGAATCGGCTCGCTTCAGCACGGGGACTACACCGAGGTGTCCGACCGCCCGGTCGAGAACTACGACGCCGTGACTGCAGCCCGCAGCGGGAAGGTCGACCCGATGGCTACAGGCGACGCGGGGCAGATCCCGCCGAACTACGTCAAGTCGTACGACGAGGGCCGCCCGCGGAAGTAGCTGACCGCGGCGCTAGGCGCCGTGGCACTTCTTGAACTTCTTGCCCGACCCGCACCAGCAGGGGTCGTTGCGGCCCAGCTTCTCGTGCTCCGATGTGACCCGCTGGGCCGTCGCGACACTCGTCGCTCCCCCGCCCAGGGCTCCCGCGGCGGTCGCGACCGCTGCGGCCTCGGCGCCCGCGGCCGCGATCGCGTCGGCGCCGGCGATCGACTCGTGCTGGTAGTTGAGGTCGCCGTCGGTCATCTCGGCGGCCTGCACGGCCTGGATCGTCGAGGCGTCCTGCGGCTGGAGCTGCGCGTGGAAGATCGTGCTGACGACCTCCTCGTGGATCGCGAGCCCGAGCTCCTCGAACATGCCGTGACCCTCGGAGCGATACTCGACCAGCGGATCCTTCTGGGCCATGGCGCGGAGGTGCACGCCCTCGCGGAGGTACTCCATGTTCTCGAGGTGCTCGCGCCAGCGCGTGTCGACGACCTGGAGGATCACGTAGCGCTCGAGCCAGCGCATGAGGCCCTCCTCCATGGCCTCGAGCTCGGTCTCCTTCTCGGCGTACTCGTCGAGTGCGTCGTCGAGAAACTCCGACACGATCGCCTGGCGCTCGAGCCCCTGGATCTCCTCCACGGTGACGCCGGTGTTGTAGATCGTCGCCATCGCGGTGACGAGCTCGGCGAGATCCCACTCCTCCGGGAAGTCGCCCGGCGTGTACTCGGCGACGACCCGCACGACGACCTCCTCGATCCACGCCTTGATGTCCTCGGAGAGATCCTCGCCCTCGAGCACCCGGCGGCGCTGTTCGTAGATCACCTGGCGCTGGACGTTCATGACGTCGTCGTACTTGAGGACGTTCTTGCGCGCGACGAAGTTCTGCTCCTCGACCTTCTTCTGCGCGTTCTCGATCTGACGGGAGAGGATGCCCGCCTCCATCGGCTGGTCCTCGGGGATCTTGAAGCGGTCGATGATCGAGTAGATGCGATCCCCGGCGAAGAGCCGCACGAGGTCGTCCTGCGCGGAGAGGTAGAAGCGCGTCTCGCCCGCGTCGCCCTGGCGGCCTGAGCGGCCGCGCAGCTGGTTGTCGATGCGGCGCGCCTCGTGGCGCTCAGTGCCGAGAACATAGAGCCCGCCGGACTCCAGAACGCCCTCGCCGAGCTTGATGTCGACGCCGCGTCCGGCCATGTTGGTGGCGATCGTGACGGCGCCGAGCTGGCCGGCGTCCTTGATGATCTCCGCCTCGCGCTCGTGCGCCTTGGCGTTCAGCACGTTGTGCTTGATGCCGCGGCGCGTCAGGAGCTGCGCGAGGTACTCGGAGGTCTCGACCGCGATCGTGCCGACCAGCACCGGCTGGCCTTCGTCGTGACGCTCGACGATGTCCTCGATGACAGCGTCGAACTTGGCTTCCCTCGTCTTGTAGATGTAGTCGTTCTTGTCGTCGCGCGCGACGGTCACGTTGGTCGGGATCTCGACGACGTGCAGGCCGTAGATCTCGACGAACTCCTTCTCCTCCGTCTTGGCCGTGCCGGTCATGCCCGCGAGTTTCTCGTAGAGCCGGAAGTAGTTCTGCAGCGTGATCGTGGCCATCGTGACGTTCTCCTCCTGGATCGCCACGCCCTCCTTGGCCTCGATCGCCTGGTGGAGGCCCTCGCTCCAGCGGCGGCCCTCCATGATCCGGCCCGTGAACTCGTCGACGATCTTGACCTCGCCGTCCTCGATCACGTAGTCGACGTCGCGCTTGTAGAGCGCCTCCGCCTTCATCGCCTGGGTCAGGTGGTTCACCAGCTGGACATTCGTGGGGTCGTAGAGGTTCTCGACCCCGAGCGCGCGCTCCACCCTCTCGATCGCGCGCTCGCCCGGCGACACCGTCTTGTGCTTCTCGTCGTACAGGTAGTCGACGTCGAGGCCGGCGAGCTCGTCCTGGCCCTTGGTCTTGCTCTCGCTCTGCTTGCCCTCGAGGGTCTTCGCGACGCGGGCGAAGTCGTAGTAGATCTTCGCCGCGGTCTCGGGCTCACCCGAGATGATCAGCGGCGTCCGTGCCTCGTCGATGAGGATCGAGTCGACCTCGTCCACGATCGCATAGGCGTGGCCGTTCTGGACGACGCCCTCGAGCGAGACGGCCATGTTGTCGCGGAGGTAGTCGAAGCCGAACTCCGAGTTGGTGCCGTAGGTGACGTCGGCGGAGTACGCCTCCTTGCGCTGGGCGAACGGCATCATGTTCTGGATGAAGCCGACGCGCATCCCGAGCGCTTCCCAGACCGGCTTCGTCCACTCCGGGTCGCGCTTGGCGAGGTAGTCGTTGACCGTGACGAGGTGGACGTTGTTGCCCGTCAGCGCGTTCAGGTAGAGCGGTTGCACCGCGACGAACGTCTTTCCTTCGCCGGTCTTCATCTCGGCGATGTCCCCCTCGTGGAGGACGATCCCGCCCATCACCTGCACGTCGAAGGTGCGGACCCCCATGGCCCGCTTGAAGGCCTCGCGGACGGCCGCGAACGCCTCGAAGACGAGCTCGTCGAGCGGTTGGCCGTTCTCGACCCGCTGCTTGAACTCCGCGCTCTTGCCGGCGAGCTCGGCGTCCGAGAGCGCCTCGAAGTCGGGCTCGAGTGACGCGATGTAGTCCGCCTGCTTCCTCAGGCGCTTGAGCCGGCGGCCCTCGCCGAAGCGCAGGGCCTTCTCGAAGTTGGCGAGCTGAGGCATCGGCTACAGGGTATCGGTTCGGTTTCGGCTCACCAGCACGGCCTACAGGGGGAGTACGCGGACGTCCCAGAGGTCGCCGTCGACGCGCGTCGCGCGCACGACGAAGTCGTCGCCGCGGGCCCCGCCGAGCTCCTCCAGCTGCGGCAGACTGCCGAACGCCGGCCGGCCGTCGACGACGAGCGACTGCTCCCCCTCCCGCACGGTCAGCTCGATCCGGTCGCCTTCGAGCTCCCGATCGAGCTCGACGAGCTCGATCGCCTCCGCGGCCACGGTCCATGCCTCAGGCCCCGCGCGCACGGCCTGAGCCCGGTACGGCGACGGAAGCTCCATCTCGATCGCCTCCGCGAACCGCGAGAGGTCCCAGTCGTCGTCGCCGTCGACCACGAGCGTGCCGTCACCCAGAGCGACGAACGACACCTCGTCGACGTCGTCCAGCTCGACGCCCTCGACGCGGACCAGCGCATCCCATTCGCGGAAGCGGTGGATCCCGTGGATGCCGACCGTGCCCCAGCGCGGCCGCGTGTCGTGCGGCGGGAGCTCGTCCCCGAACGCCATGTTAGGAGGGCCTGGCGAAACGGCGCTGTGCTGCCGGGCCGCGCTGCTCGCCCCGATGCCGCGTCCTCAGTCGCGCCCACGCTACGCGTCCTAGATACACGGACGCTCCCTGCGTCCTTGCCTCGGAACGAGCATCGCACCCCGACAACGAGCGACGTCCCACCAGACCCTCCGCAGCCTACTGCGGCTCGATCAGGCCGTACGCGCCGTCGCGGCGCCGGTAGACGACGTTCACCTCGCCCGAGTCCGCGTTGCGGAAGACGAAGAAGTCGTGGCCGACGAGCTCGAGTTGGAGCACCGCCTCCTCGGCCGTCATCGGTTTCACCGGGAACTGCTTGCTCTTGACGATCACTGGCTCTCCCTCGACCGGGATCCCGGGCGGCCCCTCCGCCACCAGGCCGTCGCGCCGCGACCCCTTCCGCTGGCGCTTCTCGCGGTACCGCGTGACCTGGCGCTCGAGCTTCTCGACGAGCTGGTCGATCGACGCCTTCATGTCGTGCGACGACTCCCGCGCCCGCAGGATCGGCCCCTTCGTCCAGATCGTCGCCTCCGCGATCTGGTTCTCCGCGATCGAAGGATTCCGCTCGACCATCAACTCGAGCTCCACCCGCGTCGGGTCGTGCAGCTGACGATCGAGCTTCCCGAGCTTTTCCTGGGCATAGGTGCGGATGGCGTCGGTGACTTCCAGGTTTCGCCCCTTGACCTGCAGCTTCACAATTCAGAATCTAACGAACCGCGCGCACAAACGTGATCACGTCGACGTGCCGAGCACCCGCCTTGCGCAATGCCGAGGCCGCTGCGGCCGCGGTCGAGCCGCTCGTATAGACGTCGTCGACGAGCGTCACCCGCGTCGGCACCCGGCCGCGGGCGTGGAACGCGCCACGGACGTTCCGGCGCCGCTCGGCCAGCCCGAGGCCACGCTGCGGCGGGGCGGAGCGCGGCCGCACGAGCAGGGCTGCGGCTGCGAGCTCCCACCGCGAAGCGAGCGCGCGGGCGAGCGTTTCCGCCGGGTGATGCCCGCGCTTCAACGAGCGGTCGGCGTCGGGCGGCACGAAGGTGATCGTGTGGGCGCGCGGGCGCGGCACGACCTCGACCACGACGTCGGTCGCCTCTCGCGCGAGCCCCCGGAGCCCGCGCTCCTTCCACGCGGAGACGAACGCTTTCGCGGCAGCGTCGTACGCGACCGCGGACCGCGCGGAGGCGAACGCGAGGCGCCTGCCCTGGCACTCGCGGCAACGCGCGACCGGCCACGCGGTCGGCGCGCCGCACCGGGCGCAGCCCGGACCGTCCAGCCGCCGCAATCCGGCGCGACACGGGTCGCAGAGAAGCTGCGAAGACGCGCCGCAGACCACGCAGCGGACGGGCAGCAGGAGATCGAGCAGGAGTCCCACACGCCGGCGACGCTAGCCGCGGCCGGCGCACGAGTGTGCGCCGACTCTGTGTCAGCTCTGTGCCGGCTGCAGGCGGTACTCGTCCTGCTCGGGCAGGCCGGCGCGACGGCGCATCCGGTTGTCCGCCTCGAGCAGCTGCGACCGGTTGCCGATGTCCAGCCACTCGCCCTCGAAGCGGTAGCCGTAGACCGGCGCCCGCGGGTAGAGCCACACGACGAAGCGACCCGGCTGATCGGGCGCGTTCCCCTCGTCCAGGTACTGCTTCACAAGACCTGCGTGCTCGCGCGGTGAACAGGTACGCCGCGATCGACGCGAGCGTGCTCGCCGGCTCCTGTGGCTTCTCGACGAGCGAGACGACGCGATCGCCGTCGTCGAGCTCGACCACCCCGTACTGCCGTGCGAGGCGCAGGTCGCCGACATCGTGCACGCCGACGGCGCTCCCGCCCCGCTCGCGCCAGAAGCGCGCGTACTCCTCGAGCGAGAAGTCGAAGAGGTTGTCGCCGGCCACGACGAGCAGGTCCTCCCCCTCCAGCCCGGCACGCTCGATCACGAACTGCAGGTCGCCGATCGCACCGAGTCGGTCGGTGTTCGAGCTCGTCCCGTCGTCATGGACGCGGACGGGCAGCCGGCCGGACCTCCCGGCCGCCCAGTCCTCGAAGTCGGCGGCGAAGCGCGAGTTGGTGACGACGTGGAGGGCCTCCGCCTCGCCGACCTCGTCGATCTTGTCGGCGAGGTGGTCGAGCATCGGCCGCCCCGCCAGCGGCAAGAGCGGCTTGGCGACGTGGTCGGTCAGCGGCCGCAGCCGGGTCGCGTACCCGGCTGCGAGCACCACTGCATGCATCAAAAGGCCCTCAGGGACGCGCCTAGGTCCCTTCGTTCCAGGACGCGAGGTAGCGGGCCTGCTCCTCGGTCAGCCGGTCGATCTCGATGCCCATCGTGTCGAGCTTGAGCTTCGCGATCTCACGGTCGATCTCCTCCGGCACCGGATAGACCTTCCGCTCGAGCGTGGCCGCGTTCGCGATCGCGTACTCGGCCGCGAGCGCCTGGTTCGCGAAGGACATGTCCATCACGAGCGCCGGGTGGCCCTCGGCGGCGGCCAGGTTGACGAGCCGGCCGTCGGCCACCAGGTACACGCGGTGACCGTTCTCGAGCGTGAACTCCTCGACGAACTGGCGCGCCTCGCGCGTCTCGACCGCGAGCTGGCGCAGCGCCGGAATCTCGATCTCGACGTTGAAGTGGCCCGTGTTCGCGAGGATCGCGCCGTCCTTCATGACCTCGACATGGGAGCGCTTGATCACGTTCTTGTCGCCGGTCGCAGTGCAGAAGAGGTCGCCGATCTCGGCGGCGCGGTCCATCGTCAGCACCTCGAAGCCGTCCATGGCCGCCTCGAGAGCGCGGAGCGGGTCGACCTCGGTCACGATCACGTGGGCGCCCATGCCGCGGGCCCGCGAAGCGACGCCCCGGCCGACCCAGCCGTAGCCCGCGACCACGAAG
The DNA here is from genome assembly GCA_963739085.1 of uncultured Actinomycetes bacterium. Taxonomy (GTDB): domain Bacteria; phylum Actinomycetota; class Thermoleophilia; order Gaiellales; family Gaiellaceae; genus DATFQE01. The sequence goes on from CAVTZA010000018.1 coordinate 63,693, forward strand.
CGCTTGCCGGCGAGCAGGACGTTCGTTGCACGGATGATCCCGTCGATCGTCGACTGGCCCGTGCCGTAGCGGTTGTCGAAGAGGTGCTTCGTCTTCGCCTCGTTCACGGCGATGATCGGGAAGCCGAGCGCACCGTCCTGCTCGAGCGCCTTGAGCCGGATGACGCCGGTGGTCGTCTCCTCGGTGCCGGCGATGATGTCGCCGAGCTGCTCGCGGCGCGCCGAGTGCAGGACGCCGATGACGTCGGCGCCGTCGTCCATCGTCAGCTGCGGCTTGTGGTCGACCGCGGCCTCGATGTGCGCGTAGTAGGTGTCGTTGTCCTCGCCCTTGATGGCGAACACGGCGACGTCGTACTCGTCCACGAGCGCCGCCGCCACGTCGTCCTGGGTGGACAGCGGGTTCGAGGCGCAGAGGACGACGTCCGCGCCGCCGGCCTTGAGCGTCCGCATCAGGTTGGCGGTCTCGGTCGTGACGTGCAGGCAGGCCGCGACGCGGTAGCCGGCCAGCGGCTGCTCCCGTTCGAAGCGGTCGCGGATCGCGGCGAGGACCGGCATCTGCCTGTCGGCCCACGCGATGCGGCGGATGCCCTCGGGTGCGAGGGCCAGGTCTTTGACGTCGTAGCGCTTGGTGGTGGCCATCAGCTCTCTTCCTGTCGAATCGAATGTGTCTCGGTGATCAGGCTGCCAGCAGGCGCTCGTGCTTACGCTGCTCCCAGTCGACCCAGTGGACGGTGTGGACGCCGCTCGCCGAGAGCCAGGAATCGACTTCGGCCCGAAGCGCCGGATCGCGGCGCATCCGCGCTGCGAACCCGACGTCGGTCAGCTCGAGGCCGAAGCGCTCACGCAGTCGGCGCAGCGCGCGCAGCTGGTCGAGCTCGGCATCCCCGTAGAGGCGGTATCCCGAGGCGGTCCGGGGCGGCACGACGAGCGCAGAGCGTTCGAGGTAGCGCAGCATCCGCGGCGACCAGCCCGTCTGGGCAGCCGCCTGTCCGACCGTCAGTCCGTCCATCGAGATAACCTTACCACAGTCGTGGCAAGGTTATGGTCACGGCTCCGAGGTGCTCTCTCGGCCGTAGATGTCCTCGAGCCGCACGACGTCCTCGATCTGCGGCGTCGAGACCTCGAGGATGGTCGTGTCCTCGAGCGCCGTTACGCGGTGCACCGTGCCCGGCCGGAAGCGCAGCGCGGCTCCGGTCGACAGCACCTCCCGCGTGAGCATGGCCTCCCCGACGGCGCCGACCTGGATCTCGGCCCGGCCGGCCTGGACGTACCAGGACTCGTCCTTCTCGCGGTGGAACTGGAGCGACAGCGACTCGCCGGCGCGCACGAACAGCACCTTGCCGCAGTAGTCCTCGGTGAGAGCCCAGATCAGCTCGTATCCCCACGGCTTGTCCACGCGCCGCGGCTCGAACGCGAACCGGTCTGTACCTTCGAGGTTGGGAGAGGAGAGCGAATCGCCCATCCGGACGATCCTATGCCGCCGCGAAGCCGGGATGCGAGTCGACGAACTCCTCCGCCAGACGCAACTCCTTCGGCGTGTTGACCGTGAGCCAGACTCCGCGGTGTCGGTAGCCGAGTAGTCGCCGTTGCGCCGCGAGCAGCGGGAACGTCGTTGTCTCGTGATCGCCGCGCTCCGGCAGCTGGTCCAGCGCCTCGGTGTCGAGGACGTAGAGGCCGGCATTGACCCAGTGCGGAAGCTGCGGCGCCTCGCGGAACCCGGTGACGACGTCGTCGTCCTCCACGTCGACGACGCCGAACTGCGAGCGAAGCGGCGCGAGCGTCAGCGTCGCCGCCGGCCCGCGCTCGCGGTGCCGCTCGAGCAGCGCCGTCAGGTCGGCGTCGAGGAGCTCGTCGCCGTTCATCGCGAAGACGGGTCCCTCCTCCCGGCGCGCCTGCGCGGCGAAGCGCAGCCCACCGCCGCGCCCGAGCGGCTCGGGCTCCTCCATCGCGACAATCTCGGGCCCGAAGCCGGCGAGCTCGCGCTCGAAGAGCTCGCCGGTGCCCTCAGCGCACGCCACGATCACGCGCTCGACGCTCGCCCGGGCGAACAGCACGATCGCGTAGGCGGCGAGCGGCCTGCCCCCGACGGGCACGAGCGGCTTGGGCAGCCCCTGGGCAGCATCGCCCAGACGCTCGGCCTTGCCGCCCGCGAGCAGGAGGGCTTCCATTGCTAGTGCCTGCTCAGTCGATGCTGCCGAGCTTCTGGGACGCGAGCACCAAGCCAGGGGCCGCACTCGCCCGCGTCAAAAGGCGCTCTGCAGCCTTTGCAAAGGGGTTCCTGGCGCCGCGTGATCGCGGGCCAGAAGCAGGCGTGGATCGGCTGAGCGGGCACCTAGGCCGTCGCCGGCTCGGCTTCGCTCTCGGGCAGGCCCGCGAAGGGCGAGCTCGCCCGGCCGATGCCCTCGTAGACGAACCCGGCGGTCCGGGCTGTCTCGGGCTCGATCAGGTTGCGCCCGTCCACGATGAGGTTGCCGCGCATCGCGGCGAGCGTCTCGGCCGACGGCAGGTCGCGGAGCTCGGGCCACTCGGTGACGACCACGGCCGCGTCGGCGCCGCGGACGGCCTCCAGCGGCGTGCTGCGGATCTCGACGCCTCGGAGCATCTCGTTCGGCTTCGCGACCGGGTCCCAGCCGGTCACGTCGGCGCCCTCGGCAAGCAGCCGTGAGGCCAGCACGATGCTCGGTGCCTCGCGCATGTCGTCCGTGTGCGGCTTGAACGCCAGTCCGAGGAGCGCGACGCGTTTGTCGCGCAGGCGCCCGAGATGCTTCTGCAGCTTCGCGATCACGCGCCGCTTCTGTAGCTCGTTGACCTCGATCACCGCCGACAGGAGCTGGAAGTGGTAGCCGGAGTTGGAGGCCAGCTGCTTCAGCGCGAGCGAGTCCTTCGGAAAGCACGAGCCGCCGTAGCCGATCCCGGCGCGCAGGAAATGCGGCCCGAGGCGGTGGTCGAGCCCCACGCCCTCAGCCACCTTCGTCACGTCTGCACCGGTCAACTCGCAGACGTTCGCGATCTCGTTGATGAAGCTGATCCGCGTCATCAGGAACGCATTCGCGGCGAGCTTGATCATCTCGGCGGAGTTCACGTCGCAGCGGACGACCGCGGACTCGACGCCGTCGTAGAGCGACTCGACCGCGTCGCCGTCGGCCTCCTCGAAGGCGCCGATCACGATGCGGTCGGGGCTCATGAAGTCCTGGACGGCCCGGCCCTCGGCGAGGAACTCGGGATTCGAGACGTAGCCGACGTTGTCGAGGCCCCGCGCGTCCAGGCCGGCGCGAACCTTTTCGCCGGTGCCGACGGGCACGGTCGACTTCATCACGAGGACCGTGCGCTGCTCGAGACGCGGCAGCTCGTCCACCACGGTCCAGACGCGCGAGAGGTCGGCGTCGCCCGAGTAGGTGGGCGGCGTGTCCACGCAGACGAACACGAAGTCCGCCCCGTGCGTGACCTCGCCGACGTCCAGCGTGAAGGCGAGCCGCTCGCTGTTGCGCTCGAGCAGCTCGGGTACCTCCTCCTCGTGGAAGGGCACGCGGCCGCCCTTCAGCGCCTCGACCTTCTCCGGGACGACGTCGCGGATCACGACCTCGTGGCCGAGGTCGGCCAGGCAGGCGCCCGTGACGAGGCCCACCCATCCCGCGCCGAAGATTCCGACCTTCATGAGCCCGGAATCCTACGGATCCCGATTCGGGTCATCTTCCGTCGAACGCTATTTGACGGGCCGCAGGCCCTTCGCGATCGCGATCATCGTCTCGTTCGACAGCTTGTCGAGCAGCGTGTTCACGACCCAGTAGGACCGGTCGCCCTCGCGCAGGGCGACCATGTGCAGCTTCGAGCCCGAGTAGTAGAGGTCGTAGGTGCGGCGGCCGATCCTCGTGCGCTGGCTCGACTCCGCGAGCGCGGGCGCGTCCTCCCAGTCGGTCTGCTGGATCCCCCAGTACTGGTAGACGCCGTCGGCGAAGAAGCGATACGAGAGCCGCACGGCCTTGTGGCCGTCGATCTCGTACGCACGCACCGGCATGGCCGAGTCGGGCTGTGACGAGCGCTCGATGATCGTCGGCAGCATCAGCTTGAAGTCGACCTTGCGGCGCACCTGGCGGATGAGCGGGAGGCTCGTGGCCGGGTCGCGGATCACGACCGCCGGCCGGCGCTTGGGCGTACGGTCGACAGGGGCCGGCGCGAGCGTGCCGTGGAACGTCTGGCCGACGACGACCGCGATCATCGCCTCACCGGTCAGCCGGGAGAGTTTCCCCGCGGGCATCTTCTGGACGTCCGCGCTCCCGATCAGGGTCGCCAGCTGTCGCGCCGCAGCCTCCGCGCCGGGGCGCGAAGGGCGCCAGTACACACGCGACCGGAAGTAGTCGAAGCTCGGTGCGTTCGGCTTGACGTTGTTCGGCGGCAGCAGCGCCTGGTAGCCACGGCGAGCGAGGAGGTACGACCCGTTGGCCGCGGAACCGTTCATGCCGTTGCCGTTGAGCACGACCAGCGTCGTCCGGCTCGGCGGGGGCGCCTTGCTCTTCTTCTTGCGCAGCTTGCGCTGTAGCGCGACTGCGGTCGCCTTCTCGGCGGCGTCGACGTCCGGGGTGTTGAACTCGGCCACCGCGCGCTCGACATCGGACGGATTGGCGATGAGCTCCTGCGCGCCGTTCTCGCCCTGGTAGTCGCTGACCTGCTCGATTCGGCTCTGGAAGAAGTGCCCCGGCGGCAGGTGGTAGGCGAAGACGGCGTAGGTGAGGATCGTGTTCAGCGAGACCTTGGACCTGCCGCCGCCGGCGACCTTCACGTTGTCACTGATGGCGTCGATGATCTTCGGCACCGTCGTGGGTGCGAACGAGTGCGACACCTGCTGCTTGAGTGCTTTCACGAACATCTGCTGGCGCGCGTTGCGGTAGAGATCGGAGTCCAAGTGCCGGTAGCGGACGAAGTCGAGCGTCTTCTGGCCGTTCAGCTTCTGGTAGCCGGGCTGGAGGTCGATGGCGGCGTAGCGCTCGCCCCCGCTCGTGTTGTTGTTGAAGTAGCGGTGGTCGACGTCCATCCAGACGCCGCCGACCTTGGCGACGAGCTGCTTGAAGCCGCGGAAGTTGATCGTGATCAGGTAGTTGATCGGCACGCCCGTGAGCGCCTTCACCGTCTCGAGCGAGCCCTCCGGGCCGCAGGTCGCGTAGGCCTGGTTGATGCGGTCGAAGAAGCGACTGGTCGGGCAGTGGATCTCGACGCGGAGGTCGCGCGGGAACGAGAGCATCGAGATCGAGTCGGTCGTGGGGTCGGCGCGGACGAGCATCAGCGTGTCCGACCGTGACGGGCTCCCCGTCTTGATGTCCTCGAGCCGGCGGTCGTAGCCGACCACGAGCGCGACCGCGGGCTGGTTCGGCGGCGGCACCTTGTCGAGCTTCTTCTGGGCGCGCTTCACCGCCGGCGAGTAGTTGCTCAGCTTCTCGACGCTCTTGTCGAGGTAGAGGTAGTAGCCGCCCGCGAGCCCCAGCGCGACCATCAGCACGAGGGCGAAGAGCGAGAAGAGGATCTTGCCGACGAAGCGGAGCCTGCTCCGCTTGGGCTGCTGGTACCGCGTCATGCGGGTGAGGGCGCGGGGCGGTAGAACGGCATGGCCGTTCCCGTTCAACTCGGCTCCACGGCCGATTCCCTTCTTCAGCGTCGTCCGCATCGAGGCCCAGAAAACGCGAGAACGCCCTGCGGGCGTTCGCCGGGGACGCAGGATAGCCGACTCGTCGGCAGCCTAGGAATCTGCGGTCTGCTCCGCGAGCCACTGCGCGACCGCGAGGAGGCTTCCGCTCTCCTCGTAGACGCTGCGTTGCTCGTCGGCGCCCGTGCCACGTTCGACGAGGCGTTCGACCTCTGCCAGCTCCTCCCTGCAGCCAAGCCGCACCGCAGCGGGCTCAGCCCGCTCCACGAGCGCGAGCACGGCCTCGTGCGCCGGCCGCTCCTCGTCGCGCACGAGGTCGATGAGCTGCCCGTTGAGGCCGTCGCGTGCGGCGCGCCACTTGTTCTCCTTCACGAGCGTCACCGGCTGGATCGGGGGCTTCTCGCCCCGCTCGAAATCGTCCGCCAGCGTCGCGACGAGGCTCTGCACCAGCGCCACGAGGCCGGCGACGCTCTCGAGCCGCGTCTGGGCGTCGGGGATGCGCACCTCGAGCGTGCCCAGCTTGGGATGCGGCCGCAGGTCCCACCAGATGTACGTGTAGTCGGAGAACGAGCCGGTCTTGATCGCGCGCTCGACTAGCAGCTCGAACTCCTCGAACGACGCGAAGGCAGGCGGGATGCCGCTGCGCGGGAAGGTCTCGAAGATCTTCGTGCGGGTCGAGGCGAGGCCCGTGTCGCGGCCGAGCCAGAAGGGCGAGTTCGCCGAGAGGGCGAGCAGCTCCGGGAGCCAGGTGCGAAGCCCGTTGGCGACCGCGATCGCGGCGTCGGCGGTGGCCAGGCCGACGTGCACGTGCAGGCCGAAGATCACCTCCTGCTCGGCGACCCAACGCATCTCGCTCATCAGCTCGCGGTAGCGCTCGTGCTCGGTGACCTCCTGGTGCTCCCAGCGGGAGAAGGGGTGGGTCCCGGCCGACGCGATCACCGCGCCGCGCTCCGCGGCGGCGTCGCGCAGGGTCGCCCTCAGCCCGCGCGCGTCCTCGATCGCCTCGGCCACCGAGCCGGCGACGTGGGTGGCGACCTCGATCACGGACTGCAGCAGCTCGGCCTTGATCCGGCGCTCGTGGGAGGCGGCCTCGGCGACCTCGTCGAAGCGCGAGACGAGCTCGTAGCTCTCCTGGTGGAGCAGCTGGAACTCCTCCTCGACGCCCAGGCTGAAGGGGGCGCTCTTGCCGAAGTTGATGTCTATTAGAGCTTCCTTCGTGATGGGGCCTCGTCGCCGGGGTGCGATGGGCGTCGCGAGGCAAGGACGCAGGGAGGACCTTGTATGCGAAGCGATACGTGGGGGCGACTGAGGACGCCGCATCGCGGTGTCCAGCGCGGCCCGGCGGCACAGTGCCTCATTGCGAAGGGAGCTCTCTCAGGCCGTGACCAGGTCCGCGGTCTCGGGCTCGTAGCCGAGGTTCGGGCGCAGCCAGCGCTCTGCCTCCGCCAGGTCCATCCCCTTGCGGCGGGCGTAGTCGATGACCTGGTCGCGCCCGAGCCGGCCGACCGAGAAGTAGCGCGCCTGCGGGTGGTGGAGGTAGATGCCGCTCACGGCCGCGGCGGGGATCATGGCGTACGTCTCGGTCAGCGTGACGCCCGCCTCCTCGGCGTCCAGCAAAGCGAAGAGCTTCCGCTTCTCCGAATGGTCCGGACACGCGGGGTAGCCGAACGCGGGCCGGATGCCGCTGAACCGCTCCGCGATCAGCTCCTCGCTCGAGAGCTCCGGCCCATCCTCGTACCACGTCCGCCGGGCCTGCGCGTGCAGCCATTCGGCAAACGCCTCGGCGAGGCGGTCGGCGAGCGCCTTGACCGTGATCGCGCGGTAGTCGTCGAGGTCGGCCTCGTAGCGGGCGGCGAGCTCGTCCGCGCCGTGCACCGAGACCGCGAACGCTCCTATGTGGTCGCCCTGGGGCGCGACGTAGTCGGCGAGCGATCGGTTCGGGCGGGAGTCGCCGTAGGCCGACTGCTGCCTGAGCATCGTGAACCGCGTCCCGTCGAGGACGATGTCGTCGCCGTCGCCCGCAGCCGGCCAGAAGCCGTAGACGCCTCGGGCCTGGAGGAGCTCGCCGGCGACGATCTGGTCCAGGAGCGCGACGGCGTCGTCGTAGAGCGACTTCGCCTCGGGCCGGTCGAGAATTGCGGGGAACTTGCCCTTGAGCTCCCAGGCGTAGAAGAAGAACTGCCAGTCGATGTAGCCGCGGAGCGTCTCGAGGTCGGGCTCGACGATCCGCGTACCGACGAACGGCGGCTCGGGGAGCTCGTCGAACGCCACGCGCTCGGCGTTCGCGCGCGCCTCCTCGAACGTGAGCAGCGGCTTGCGGGTCTTCTCCGCGTGCTGGTCGCGCAGCCGCTCCTGCAGCTCGCGGTTCTCGGTGTCGAGCGTCACCCGACGGTCGGGGTCGAGCAGGTCGCTCACGACGCCGACGACGCGCGAGGCGTCGAGCACGTGGACGACCGGCTCCGAGTACGCCGGCGCGATCTTGACGGCGGTGTGCTGCTTCGACGTCGTGGCGCCGCCGATCAGCAGCGGCAGGTCGAGTCCCCTGCGCTCCATCTCGTCGGCCACGCTCACCATCTCGTCGAGCGAGGGCGTGATCAGGCCGGAGAGCCCCACGACGTCGGCGTTCTCGGCCTCGGCGGTGTCGAGGATCCTCTCCGCGGCCACCATCACGCCGAGGTCGACCACCTCGTAGCTGTTGCAGCCGAGCACGACGCCGACGATGTTCTTGCCGATGTCGTGCACGTCGCCCTTGACGGTGGCGAGCACGACCTTTCCCTGCGCCCGCCCCGCGCCGTTCTGCGCCTTGTCGGCCTCCATGAAGGGCTCGAGGTACGCGACGGCGCGCTTCATCGCCCGCGCGCTCTTCACGACCTGCGGCAGGAACATCTTTCCGGCGCCGAACAGGTCGCCCACGACCTGCATGCCGTTCATCAGCGGGCCCTCGATCACGTCGAGCGGCCGCGGCAGCTTCAGCCGCGCCTCCTCGGCGTCGGCCTCGATGAAGTCGACGACCCCGTGCACGAGCGCGTACTCGATCCGTTTCTCGACCGGCGCCTCGCGCCACGAGAGGTCACGCTCGCGCCTCGTTCCCTCGCCCTGCACCGAGCCCGCGAACTCGACCAGGCGCTCGGTCGCCTCGGGCCGGCGGTTGAAGATCACGTCCTCGACGAGCTCGAGCAGCTCGGGCGGGATGTCCTCGTAGACGACCAGCTGTCCCGCGTTGACGATGCCCATGTCGAGCCCCGCCTTGATCGCATGGAACAGGAAGGAGGAGTGCATCGCCTCGCGGACGACGTCGTTGCCGCGGAACGCGAACGAGAGGTTCGAGATGCCGCCGCTCGTGCGCGCTCCGGGGCAGCGCTCCTTGATCAGCGGCAGGCTCTCGATGAACGCCTTCGCGAACTCGTTGTGCTCCTCGATGCCTGTCGCGACCGCGAGCACGTTGGGGTCGAAGACGATGTCCTCGGGCGCGAAGCCGGCCTTCTCCGTGAGCAGGTCGTACGCGCGGCCGCAGATCTCGACCTTGCGCTGGGCAGTGTCGGCCTGGCCCTGCTCGTCGAAGGCCATCACGACGGCACCCGCCCCGTAGCGGCGCACCATCGCGGCCTGCTCCAGGAACGGGCCTTCGCCCTCCTTGAGGCTGATCGAGTTCACGACGCCCTTGCCCTGGACGCACTTGAGCCCCGCCTCGAGGACGGAGGGGCGCGAGCTGTCGACCATGATCGGGATGCGGGCTACCTCGGGCTCGGTCGCGATGACGTTGAGGAACGTCGTCATCGCCTGCTCCGACTCGAGCAGGTCGGCGTCCATGTTCACGTCGAGGAGGTTGGCGCCGCCCCGGACCTGCTCGAGCGCGACCTCGACCGCGCCCGTGTAGTCGTCGGCCTCGACCAGCTTCCGGAAACGGGCGGAGCCGGTGACGTTCGTGCGCTCGCCGATCATCACGAACCCGGTGTCCGGGCCGATCTCGAACGGCTCCAGGCCGCTGAAGTGCGGCCTCGGCTCACGCCTCGGGATGAGCCTGGGCCTGGCGCCGTGGATCGCACGGGAGATCGCCTCGATGTGCTCCGGCCGCGTGCCGCAGCACCCGCCGACGATGTTGACGAGCCCGTCGCGGGCGAAGTCGCCGAGGAAGCGGCTCGTGTCGGCGGGCTGCTCGTCGTGGGCACCCATCTCGTTCGGCAGCCCGGCGTTGGGGTGGCATGCGAGGTAGGTCGGCGCGATCTGCGCGAGGTCGTGCACGAACGGGCGCATCTGGGCGGCGCCGAGCGAGCAGTTGACCCCGACGATGAGCGGCTCGGCGTGCTCGACAGAGGACCAGAAGGCCTCGACCGTCTGGCCGGACAGGTTCCGCCCGGAGGCGTCGATGGCGGTGAACGAGAGCCACAGCGGGAGCTCCGGCGCCGCGTCCTTGGCCGCCGCGATCGCGGCCTTGGCGTTGAGCGTGTCGAAGACGGTCTCGATCAGGAGCAGGTCGACGCCGCCCTCTGCGAGCGCGCGGATCTGCTCGGCGTAGGAGTCGCGCACCCGGTCGAAAGTCGCGGTGCGGAAGCTCGGGTCGTCCACCTTCGGCGAGACCGACAGCGCCACGTTGAGCGGGCCGACCGAGCCGGCGACGAACCCGCCGGCCTCGTCGGCCGCCTCGCGCGCGAGCCGGGCGCCGGCGAGGTTCATCTCGTACACGGCGTCCTCGAGCGCGTAGTCCGCCTGCCCGATCGAGGTGGCCGTGAAGGTGTTCGTCGTGGCGATGTCGGCGCCGGCCGCGAAGTAGGCGCGATGGATCTCTGCGACGATTTCCGGCTGTGTCAGGTTGAGCAGGTCGGGATCGCCCTTGACGTCGTGCGAGTGGTCGCGGAAACGCTCGCCGCGCCACTCCTCCTCCGTGATCCCGCGACCCTGGAGCAGGACGCCCCAGGCACCGTCGAGCACGACGATCCGCTCGTCGAGAAGCTGCCTGAGTCTGTCGATGCGGTCTGTCGCCATTGCTCGCTCCCGCCTATCGAGTCGCGGGAGCCGAGTAGGGCTCGCGGGCTCTTTAGGCGTTTGTTGACCCGGTCGCCAAGCTGCCTTCAAAGCTCTCCGGGTACTAGGAATGTAGCAATGCAGCATCATCTGAGCTATGGCAGAGCCCAAACGAACGGGAGGCCCGCCCGGCTACGTCGTGCTGCGCCAGGTCGACGACGACCGGTGGCAGCTGGTCGGCGAGGCCGACCGGCAACCCGGGCAGACGGCGCGCAAGGCGCGGGCCCAGGCGATCGCCGACGCGACGGGAGGCGGGGCCAAGCCCGGCGAGGTGTACGCGGCCGTCCTGCGCAGCGAGTGGCGCGTCGCGCTCGACCACTGAGCCTTCGCGCACTAAATGGAAAGAAAACGGCCGGAAATCGCGAGATTTCCGGCCGTCGCTAGCGGCAGTTCCGGCAGATGCCTTCGCTGACGCCGAACTCGTCCTTCGGGACGATGACGCTCGAGCAGACGCGGCACGTGCGGCCGGACTCGCGGCCGATGAACGCGCCGAAGAGGCGGTACAGCATTGGGGGACTCTCCCTTCTTCGAACTTCGCCGCCCACGGTATCGAGCGTCCCCCGGGGGGTCGCAAGGGTCTTTGACGGACTTCTTACGGGGTCTTAACGGCGAGCGAACATCAACCCGAGAAACCCAGGCTCTCGGCGTGCTCGATCGCCTCGGCGCGCGTCGGCGGCGTGCCAAGCAGCTCCATCGTGAGGTCCGCGAACGGATTGTCGCCGACCCGAAAGCGCCGCACCGCGTCGTCGAGGTCGTACTCGGTGCGGCGGTGCTCGACGCCGGGGCCGAGCAGCGCCCAGTAGGCACCGCGCCGTCCCTCGTACGGCAGGCCGACGCTGCCGGGATTGAGCAGCCGGGTTCCGTCCACGACGCGCTCGTAGCTCACGTGCGTGTGCGCGGTCACCACGGTGCGCTCCTCGACGCCCTCGAGAAGCCCGCCCACCCGCTCGACCGGAGTCGCCTCCGTGACCAGCTCCTCGTCGCTCCGCGGCGAGCCGTGACAGAACCGCGTCGGGCCCAGGCCGTCGATCTCGACCACCACGTGCTCGCGGAACGCCGAGACGAACTCGCGGGCGGCGTCGTCGTGCCTCTCGACCATGAAGCGCTGGCGCTCACTCGCGTCGTCCGGAAGGCCCTCGAAGAGCCGCAGCAGCTCGCGTTCGGCGTTGCCGCGGACGAAGAGCGCGCGCTCGCGGAGCGGCAGCAGCAACGCGACCGTCTCCTCGGGCAGCGGCCCCCAGGTGAGGTCGCCGCCGAACACGACGAGGTCGGGCACCTCGAGCTCGACCTCCCGCAGGACGGCCTCGAGCGCGGGTGCGTTTCCGTGGACATCGGCAAGCGCCGCGACGCGCCTCGCCTGGGCCGGAGTGGCTCCCACCCCCGAATCTTGGCGGGTCGCCCGTTTCCCGCGAGGCCGGAACGGGCAGGCGACTGAACCATGAGCGGGACGAAACGTCCTGCTGGTCGCGCTCGACCCGGTCTCCGAGGAGGAGATCCATGACGCGATCGAGCGCCGCAAGACGGTCGACGACGTCAACGTCCACGTCGTGGCACCCGCGGCCAACATCGGGCCGCTGCAGTGGGTGATGGGAGACGAGGACGAAGCGCGGGCCGAGGCCGGAGACATCGCCGAGAAGGCCGCACATGCGGTCGAGGACGAGGCTCACACCGAGACCGAGGTCGGCGACACCGACCCGGTCGTGGCCGTCGAGGACGCCCTCGCCGACTTCCCCGCCGACGAGATCGTGCTGGCCGGCCCAGCCGACGAGGAGATCGAGGCGAAGCTTCGGCGCTTCGGACTTCCCGTCGAGCGACTCGACAGGCGGCGAGAGGGCGTCGGTGACACGGAGGAGGTCGCCCGCGAAGTCACCCGCGGACGCAGCAACAAGACCCCGATCGTCGTCATCACCGGCGTCGGCGCTGTGATTTTGGGCGCCGCCGCCCTGCTGAGCCGCTGCTCTTCCTGGTCTATCTGGTTGGTCTAGCCGGCGGCTCTACGGCCGGCCGGGACCGAGAGCTGGTTCTCGGCGTGCTTGATCCGTTGCTCGAGCTGCCAGCGGTCGGCGTCCGAGTCGCCCCGCTCGACGCGCTCCAGCTCCTCCTTCGCCTCGTCGAGCTGCCGCCGGGCGCGCTCGTCGTCGATCTCCTTCGCGTCGACGGCGTCGTCCACGAGCGCGATCGCACGGTCCTGCTCGACGGTGAAGAAGCCCGCGCCGGTCGCGAACTCGCGCACCTCCTCACGCTCGCGGTCGAGGTACACGCGCGTCGAGCCCGCCTTGAGCAGTGCGACGAGCGGCGCGTGCCGCGCGAGCACGCCGATCTCACCTGCCTCGCCCGGAACGATCAGCATCTCGGCCTCGCCCTCGAAGACCGCGCCCTCGGGAGTGACCAGCGAGAGCGCGAAGGTGTGCTTCTCGGTCGACGCCACGGACTACGCGGCGGTACCGGCGGGCTCGGGCTCCTGCTCGCCCTCGGCGTCGGCCTCGACCTCTTCCTTCGAAGCCTCCTCACCCGACGACTCGCGCCCCTTGGCCACGGCCTCGTCGATCGTCCCGACCATGTAGAACGCCTGCTCGGGGAGCTCATCGTGCTTGCCCTCGATGATCTCGCGGAAGCCGGCGACCGTGTCCTCGAGCTTGACGTACTTGCCGGGAGTGCCGGTGAACTGCTCGGCGACGAAGTTGGGCTGCGACAGGAAGCGCTGGATCTTGCGGGCCCGCGACACCGTCAGCTTGTCCTCGTCGGACAGCTCGTCCATGCCGAGGATCGCGATGATGTCCTGGAGGTCCTTGTAGCGCTGGAGGACCTCCTGGACGCGCGTGGCGACCTCGTAGTGCTCGTCGGAGACGATGCCCGGCTGGAGGGCGCGGGAGACGGAGTCGAGCGGGTCGACCGCCGGGTAGATCCCCTGCTCCACGATCGCGCGTGAGAGCACGGTCGTGGCGTCGAGGTGCGCGAACGTGTTCGCCGGGGCCGGGTCGGTGAGGTCGTCGGCGGGCACGTAGATCGCCTGCACCGATGTAACCGAGCCCGTTCGCGTCGACGTGATGCGCTCCTGCAACTGGCCCATCTCGGTCGCGAGCGTCGGCTGGTAGCCGACGGCGCTCGGCATGCGGCCAAGCAGCGCCGACACCTCCGAGCCCGCCTGGACGAAGCGGAAGATGTTGTCGATGAAGAGGAGCGTGTCCTGGCCCTGGTCGCGGAAGTACTCCGCCATCGTCAGCCCGGACAACCCGACGCGCAGGCGCGCGCCCGGCGGCTCGTTCATCTGCCCGTAGACGAGCGCCACCTTGTCGAGGACGCCCGACTCCTCCATCTCGAGCCAGAGGTCGTTGCCCTCGCGCGTTCGCTCGCCCACGCCGGCAAAGACCGAGACACCGCCGTGCTCGCGGGCGACGTTGTGGATCAGCTCCTGGATCAGCACCGTCTTGCCGACGCCCGCGCCGCCGAAGAGCCCGACCTTTCCGCCCTTGACGTACGGGGCGATCAGGTCGATGACCTTGATGCCCGTCTCGAAGGTCTCGACCGTCGGCGACAGCTCGCGGAACGTCGGCGGGTCGCGGTGGATCGGCCAGCGCTCGCCGCCGTCCTTCGGCGCATCCTTCTTGTCGATCGGGTCGCCGAGCACGTTCCAGAGACGGCCGAGCGTCTGGTCGCCGACCGGCACCGAGATGGGCGCGCCGGTGTCCTCGACGTCGAGGCCGCGCGCCAGTCCGTCCGTGGAGTCCATCGCCACCGCGCGCACGCGGTCGTCTCCGAGGTGCTGCTGGACCTCGGCGACGAGGTAGCCCGCCTCGCGGCCGTCGCCCTCCGGGATGGCGATCCGGACGGCATTGTTGATCCCGGGCAGTGTCCCCGGGAACACGGCGTCGATGACGACGCCCTTGATCTCGACGACCTTGCCGACGTTGTCGGTGGACGCTTCTTGGCCGTTCTCAGTGCGCTTTCTGGGCATGTGACTCCTGGAGAGAAGTTTTCTCCGCTCGGCCCGGACGGAGCCTGCGGAAAGCGCCTCGGAGTCTACCGAAGCGGCTCTCTCGCTCCTCCAGGAGGTGCAGGTGCTTCTGTGCCGGCGTCACCGCCACCCGGGCGGCGTGATCGAGGCCTCAGACGTACGAGCTGACGGGCGAGGCGAGCATGCACAGACGATAGCTTCCCGCGGTTCATGCTCCGCCTCGGCTTCGAGCTCGCCCGGCGCGGCTACCGCCGCTACGCGGCGTCCCTGGTCGACCTGACGGTCGAGGAGCCCGACATCGAGGATGTCGTCAGGCGGATCTACGCGGAGGGTTAGACGTCGAGGGCGCCGAGGCCGCCCGGGCGGCGCTCGGGATGCGGCGCCGTCAGCACGGCGCGGCGGAGATCACGGAAGTCCCGGTTCTCGGAGGCCATCGAGCCGAACCGGGCCGACACGCGCGTCGGCTGGCTGGCGCTCGAGTGCAGCATTCCGAACAGGGCGCCGATGCCGACGACACTCACCATCGCTGCGGCGGCGGCGCTCGCCTGGATGCCGCGGAGCGAGGCGAGGTGACGGCGGGGCAGCGAAACCGAGAGCGCGGGCGCTGCCACGAGCGGAGCCGTGCGCAGACGCTGAGTGACGCCGACGAGGTCGTCCGCGAACGCCCGGCAGCTCGGGCAGCGCTCCAGGTGGGAGTCGAGGAGCGCGCGCTCGAACTCGGAGAGCTCACCGTCCAGGCGCAGCGATGCGTACTCGCGGGCGCGATCGCAACGTCTGGTACTTGTCCTCATCGGGTGCACGTGGATTCTGACGGGCTGGTGGAGCAATAGTTAGCTATTGGCCTCCGGTTAGACAAGGCTATACCTCGTGTCGGCAAGGACGCCAAGGAAAATCAGGGCAAAACCAAGTACAACGTAGATGGCGGACGTGTTGATCGATTCCTCGCGCTCCTCGGGGGTGGCCCAGCGGACGAACCGGGAGCCCATGAGCGGCACGCCGACGTCTCGCTTCAACCGTACCGGCCCGCGGTTCCCGACGAAGAAGCCGGCGATCGTCAGGAACGACCCGACCAGGTAGAAGCCGACCGAGACCGACCGGCTGACGGAACCGCCCACGAGCGCCCCGAGCGCGAGCGAGCACACGAACGTGATCCCGCCGGCCAGGACGAGCAGGTAGACCAGGCGGCGTAGCGCCGCGCCCCACACGGCCGGCTAGGACGTCGTGGCCGGCGAGGAGACGGGAGCGCCCGGGCGGCGCATCTCCTCCTCCGTCATCGGCCAGTGCTCGAGGGGGTAGTGGCAGGCAGCCAGGTGGCCGGTGCCGAAGGGTCTCAGCGTCGGCTCGTCGACGTCGCAGTGGCCTTCCTTGAAGCGCGGGCAGCGCGGATGGAAGTTGCACGCCGTCGGCGGGTTGATCGGGTTCGGCACGTCGCCCTCGAGCACGATGTGCTTGCGGGCGCGGCCGAGGTCCGGGTTCGGAATCGGCACCGCCGAGAGAAGCGCCCCCGTGTACGGATGCTTGGGGGTCTCGTAGAGCTGGCTCTTGTTGGCGACCTCGGCGACCTTGCCGAGGTACATCACCATCACCCGGTCGGAGATGTGGCGGACGACGTTGAGGTCGTGCGCGATGAACACGTAGGTGAGCCCGAAGTCGCGCTGCAGGTCCTTGAGCAGGTTGAGGATCTGCGCCTGCACGGACACGTCGAGCGCGGACACCGGCTCGTCGCAGACGATCAGCTTCGGGTTCACCGCGAGCGCGCGCGCGACGCCGATCCGCTGGCGCTGCCCGCCCGAGAACTCGTGCGGGAAGCGGTTGTAGTGCTCGGGGTTGAGCCCGACGACCTCGAGCAGCTCCTGGACGCGGCGCTTGATCTCCGCGGCGGTGCCGAGCTTGTGCACCTCGAGCGCCTCCGCGACGATGAAGCCGACCCGCTTGCGCGCGTTCAGCGACGCGTACGGGTCCTGGAAGATCATCATCATCTCGCGCCGGATCGGCCGCATCTCGGAACGCGAGAGCTTCGTGATGTCGCGCCCGTCGAAGACGACGCTGCCGTCGGTGGCGTCGAGCAGGCGCATGACGCAGCGCGCCATCGTCGACTTCCCGCAGCCCGACTCGCCTACGACACCGAGCGTCTCGCCCCGCTTGACGCTGAAGCTGACGCCGTCGACGGCCTTCACGGCCGCGACCTGCTTCTGGAAGACGATCCCCCGCGTCACGGGGAAGTGCTTCTTGAGGTTCTCGACGACGAGCAACTCGTCGCCGCTGACCCCTCCGTTGGTCGCTGCCGCCTCTGCCATCCCCTCTAGGATGCCTCAGCCAGCGTGCCGGCGATGAGCTTGGCCGCCTCGCGATCCTTCGTCTGCTCGTCGAGGTGGCATGCCTGCAGGTGTTCCGCCTCGTCGGAGACGGAGCGCAGCTGAGGCTCCTCCTCCTTGCAGATGCTCATGACGTACGGGCAGCGCGGGTTGAAGCGGCAGCCGCGCGGCGGGTTGAGCAGCGACGGCGGCTGCCCCTGGATCTGTACGAGGCGGTCGAGATCCGCGTCGAGGCGCGGCAGCGAACCGAGCAGGCCCCACGTATACGGGTGATGGGGCCGCTTGAAGATGTGGTCGACCGTCCCCTTTTCGGCGACCCGCGCCGCGTACATGACGACGACCTCGTCGGCGATCTCCGCGATCACGCCGAGATCGTGCGTGATCATGATGATCGCGCTCCCGAACTCCTCCTGGAGGCGGTTCATGAGCTCGAGGATCTGCGCCTGTGTCGTCACGTCGAGCGCGGTCGTCGGCTCGTCCGCGATCAGCAGGTCGGGGTCGTTGACGAGCGCCATCGCGATCATCACGCGCTGGCGCATCCCACCCGAGAACTGGTGCGGGTAGTCGTCGATGCGCCGGTCGGCGCGTGGGATCCCGACCGCGTTCAGCAGTTCGAGGGCGCGGTTCTTCGCCTGCCGCTTGGAGACGTCCTGGTGGAGCTGGATCGCCTCGACCAGCTGCTTGCCGATGCTGTGCACCGGGTTCAGCGACGTCATCGGGTCCTGGAAGATCATCGCGATGTCGTTGCCGCGGATGTCGCGGAGCCGCTTGCTGGGCATCTGCAGCAGGTTCTCGCCGTTGAAGAGCGCTTCGCCCGTCGTGATCGTGTTCCTCTTTGGGTTGAGGCCCATGATCGTCAGGCACGTCACGCTCTTGCCGGAGCCCGACTCGCCCACGATCCCCAGGGTCTTGCCCTTTTCAACCGAGAAGTTGACGCCGTCGACGGCCTTGACGACGCCGTCGTCCGTGCGGAAGTAGGTCTTGAGGTCCTTGACCTCGAGAAGCGTCATCTGAGACTCCTAGGAAAGCCTAATTCGCGGGTCGATCACTGCATAGAGCAGGTCGACGGCAAGGTTGAAGACGATGATCGCGACGGTAGCGAAAACGACGATCCCCTGGACCGTGGGTAGGTCGAAGCCTTCGAGCGCAGTCACCGCCGTCTTCCCGATTCCCGGGAAGTCCGAACACCGACTCGGTGAAGATTGCGCCGCCCATCGCCAGGCCGATGTCCATGCCGAGCATCGTCACGACGGGCAGCATTGCGTTCCGGAGCACGTGCGAGCGCATGACGATCGACTCGGACGCGCCCTTGGCCCGCGCCGTGCGGACGTAGTCCTCGTTCATCGCCTCCATCACGTTCGCTCGGATCATGCGCACGTAGAGCGCCGCGAACAGGATCGCGAAGGTGATCCACGGCAGGATCATCGCGTGAGCCCACTGCACGGGCCCGCCGCAATCCGTGGACGGGTTGACGAGGTCGCAGTAGCCGCCGAGCGGCGTCAATCCGAGCTTGAACCCGATGAAGTACGACAGGAGCAGGCCGATCCAGACCGGGTGTGCCGAGATCCCGACCAGGACGAACACCATGGCGCCTCTGTCTAACAGCGAGCGCGGCCGTAACGCCGAGAGGATCCCGATGGGCAGGGCGATCAACATCCACAGGATCGCGCCGCCGATGACCAACGAGATGGTCACGGGCGCGGCTGCCTTGACGATGTGGTTGACCTCCTGGCGCGTCGCGAACGAGCGGCCGAGCGAAGGCGTCTTGACCTCCGGCTTCAACCCGTCGAACCTGGCGGGGGCCAGGCTGCCGAGGAAGCGGAGGTACTGCTGGTAGATCGGCTCGTCCAGGTGGAGGAACTTGCGCGCGCGCGCGACGGCGTCGGGCGGCGCCTGCGGGCCGGCCACGAGGCGGGCGGGCTCGGCGGGGACGAGGAAGAAGATGATGTAGGAGACGAGCGTGACGGCGATGAAGAGGACGAATGCCCAAAGGATTCGCCTGATCGAGATACCGAAGCACTCAGTCTCCTTGGTCGTCGGCCGCGGCGGGCGGCGTCAGCTTACAGCAGTGTTGACGTCGAAAGACGCCTGAAAGTTGTGAAGAGGATCGTGCGAGGCGCCCCGAAGGGCGCCTCGCATCGTGATCCGACTTGCGATCGACGTCGTCTGCCTACTTCTTGCAGATGGACGCGAGGTCGAGCTCGTACACCGGGTGGTACGCGAAGCAGCCAGTGCTCTTCGAGACCAGGATCCGGGTGTTATCCGTGATGTACGACGCCAGCGGAGCCGCGTTCTTCGCGAGGTCCTGATCGAGCGTGCCGAAGGCGCGGTAGCGGGCCTGGCCGACGAGGCTGGCCGCAGCCGCGATCTTGCGGTTGTACACCGGGCTGTTGAAGTACGAGAAGTCCACGTTGTTGGCCGGGCGGATCGTCGTCCCGTCGAGCAGGAAGATGAAGTCGTACGGGTCGAAGTAATCCATGTGCCAGCCCTCGAGGGTCATGTCGAAGGGCTCACCACGGGTACCGGTCTTCGTGAACTGGACAGCACGCGGGAAGGGCTTGATCTCCATGTCGAGACCGATCGCCTTCAGGTTGTTCTGCACGATCTCGGCCGTCGGAATGCACGGGCCGCTGTTGCAGGTGTAGAAGACGCCCTTACCGCCGCGCAGGTTGCCGCTAGCGAGCGACTTCGCCCGGGCCACGTTCGGCCGGGACGGGTAGATCGCCGCGTTCTTGAACCCACGCATGCTCGGCGGCATGTACTGGTCGTTGATAACGCCCGCGTACGCACCGCGCTGGTTGATCATCGCGATCCGGTCGATCGCGTTGTTGACGGCCTTCTTCAGCCCGACGTTGCCCGTGCCCGAGCCGCCGAAGAGCGGCCGGTCGTGGTTCATCGCCAGGTAGCGGAAGGCAGCCGACGGGTTGACGAAGTACTGGCCCGGAGAACCCTTCCGGACGCCGTACTTCTGACCCAGCTCAGCGTGAGCGGCCGGCGGGAGGCCGTCGCCCGGGTAGTCCGACTGCGTTGCTCTCGATGTTCAGCCGGATCGTCGTCAGCGGCAGGCCGATGTTGTACTCGACCCGGTTGACGTTGTGCGGGCGCGGGCCCTTGTAGAACGGGTTCCGCATCAGCGTGATCGAGCGCTTGGGCTCCCACTTCGCGATCGTAGTACGGACCGGAGCCGACGACCGGAGCGGAGATGCCGTCCGGGTTGATCGGCAGGTTCGCCGGGATCGCGCAGAAGAAGGGCATCGCCAGCCGCGAGAGCAGGTCAGGCGCACGCTTGGTGAGCGAGATCTGCAGCTTGTACGGCGACAGCACCTTGACGCCCGAGGCCTTGGTGGCCTTGCCGTCGATGACCGCCGAGGCACCCACGATGTCCTCGATGAACGGCTGCGCCGGCGAGGCCATCTTCGGGTTGAGGTTGCGGTTGATCGCAGCCGCGTAGTTGGCGGCCGTGACCTTCTTGCCGTTGCTGAACTTGTACGTCTTCTTCAGCGTGAACGTGTAGACTCTTCCCGTTCTTCGAGATCGCCGGGAAGCCAGCTGCAACCTCCGGAACGAGGCGCGACCCGCGCGGGGCCGGCCCGTCCGGATAGTTCATGAGCATCGAACAGGTCGCGTACTCGATCGACCACGAGACCGTGTAGTACGCGAGCGCCGGATCGACATAGTCGATATCCGTGTTGAGGCTGACGCGGAAGGTTCCACCCTTCTGCGCCGGCCCGCTCGATGCCGTGGGCGAGCTCGCGGCCGTCGAGCCAGCAGTGGCCGACGCGGCGAGCAGGCCCGCTCCAATCGCCAGCATGGCGACGGAGAGCATGAGCCGTTTGTGCATGAGACTCCTTTCCGTGACGAGAGTCGGTCGACGAGCACCGACCCGGGCCGCTTTCACGTCCCAGACACATGAGACGCCGATGTTGAGCGTTGGTTAGCGCCGTGTGTAGTTCTTTTGTCCGAAATGGCCCAAATGGGTTAGGACACTGGGCCTGACGGGCCTCGCGGAGTGTGTAGGAGCTGCGAAGCCAGGAGGGTTTGGCGCAGGGATATCGCTCGTCGCCGGGGTGCGATGGTCGTTCCGAGGCAAGGACGCAGGGAGTCTTCGTATGCGGAGCTATCGGGGGCGACCGAGGACGCGGCCTCGGGGCGAGCAGCGCGGCCCGGCGGCACAGCCGTTATTCCGCCAGACCCTCCTACCTAGTGCGAGCTGCGCGGGTCGAACGCGTCGCGGAGCCCGTCGCCGAGCAGGTTGAACGCGAGCGTCGTCAGCAGCACCGCCAGGCCCGGCCAGACCATCAGCCAGGGCTGCTGCGTGTAGAAGTCCGGCGCCGTCGAGAGCAGGTTGCCCCAGCTTGCCGTCGGCAGCTTGATGCCGAGGCCGAGGAACGAGAGGCCCGCCTCGAAGAGCACGAACTGGGCGACGATCAGGGTCGAGTAGACGATGATCGGCGCCACGAGGTGCGGCAGCAGGTGCGAGCGGATGATCCGCCAGTCGCTCGAACCGACCATGCGCGCTGCCTCGACGAACTCCTTCTCGCGGAGCGACAGGACCTGGGCCCGGACGATGCGCGCCGGGTAGAACCAGCCGAAGATGCCGCCGATCAGGACCAGGGTGATCACCCCTGGTTGGAACATCCCCCACATCGTGATGTCGTTGAGCCGGTCGCCGGCCGTGGCGGCCAGCGCGATCACGAAGAGCAGCAGCGGGAACGCCATCACGATCTCGGTGACGCGCGAGATGATCGCGTCGATGCCGCCGCGGAAGTAGCCGGCGATCGAGCCGAGCAGCACGCCGATGAACATCGAGAGGAACGTGGCGCCGATCGCGACCTCGAGCGAGACCCGGGCGCCGTAGAGCAGGCGCAGGAACTCGTCCCGGCCGAGCGTGTCGGACGCGCCGAGCAGGAAGAAGATGTCCCTGTTCTCAGAGAAGCTGTGCACCGTGGTCAGCGGCCCCACTGGCACCAGCGTCGTCGGGTCGACCCCCTCGCTCGGGAAGATGTCGTTCGGGCCGTGGCCGAGCCACTTCTGGGCGAGCGGAGCGCCCGCGAAGGCGGCGGCGAAGAGGAAGATGATGAAGATGCCGCTGGCGATCGCCACCCGGTCGCGGCTGAAGCGGCGCCAGACCTGCTCCCAGTAGCCACGCGCCTTGATCTCGATTTCGCCGAACTCGCCGCCCGACTCGAGCGCGACCTCTGCGGCGAGGCCCGCGCCGGCCGAAAGGACTTCGCGTCGATCCTGTTGCGCCATGAGCGGTAAGAGAATAACGGCCCGGGAGCGGGCGTCAGGAGGTTAGACGCCCGGCCGCGAACGTTGTTAGGAGCCTGTTAACCCGCGTGGCCGTCGCGGGAGGTGTCCCCGGCGGCTAAGCCGAGAGGGCGTCCGCGCCGGCGCCAAAGGCGCCCGTCCGCGAAGCGGACCAGTGGAAGGGGTCTGGGGAAACCGGGAGGTGTCCCCAGCGGCTAAGCCGAGAGCGCATCCGCGCCGGCAACGACCTCGAGGATCTCCTGGGTGATCTCGGACTGGCGGGCGCGGTTCATGGCGAGCGTCAGGTTGTCGATCAGCTCGCCGGCGTTCTTCGACGCATTCCGCATCGCTGTCATTCGCGCCCCCTGTTCGGACGCGGCTGACTCGAGCAGCGCGCGGTAGATCTCGGTCTCCACGTACACCGGCAGCAGCCGTTCGAGGATCTGCTCTGGCTCAGGCTCGTAGATGAAGTCGCCGAGCAGAGCCTGTTGACGTTCTTCGGCCTCGTCGCGCTCGAGGACGTGCTCCGGAATCGGGAGGATCTCCGCGTCGACGACCCGCTGCACGAGCGCGGACTCGAAGTGGTTGTAGACGATCCGGACGCTGTCCACCTCGCCGTTGGCGTAGAGCTCGGCGACGTGGTGGGCCATCGCCTGCGCGTCGGCGTATTCGGGGCGGTCGCTGAAGCCTGTCCAGGCGCGCTGCACGTCATAGCGGCGGAAGCGCAGGGTCGACGCGCCCTTCTTGCCGGACACGGCGAAGCGGACCTGCAGGCCCTCGCTGCGGAGCCGCCGTTCGACCGCGAAGGCCTCGCGGAGCACCTGCGCATTGAAGGCGCCCGCCAACCCGCGGTCGCCGGTGAGCGGGACGACCAGCGCCGTCTCGACGTCGCGCCGCTGCAGGAGCGGGATGGTGCGGAGCGACGTGCTTGCCCGCGCCGTCCCGGCCATCAGCTCCATCATCCGGTCGGCATACGGGCGCATCGCCTCGATCCGCGCCTGGGCCCGGCGCAGCTTCGCCGCCGCCACGAGCTCCATCGCACGTGTGATCTTGCGCGTGTTCCGGACCGAGCGGATCCGGCGCTTGATGTCTTGGACGGACGGCCATCTAGGCACTATCACGCCGCTTCGGCCTCCTCCGAGCTCGAGAAGCCCTGCTTGAACTTCTCGATCTGGCCGTTGAGCTTCTCCGCCAGCTCGTCCGGCAGGTCGCCGGACTTCTGGATCTCCCCGTAGATCGAGCCCTCGGCGCGCAGGAACTCGCGCAGCTCCTCCTGGAAGCGGGGCACGTCGCTCACGGGGACGTCTCCGAGGAAGCCGTTGATGCCCGCGTAGATCGCCACCACCTGCTCCTCGACGGGCCAGGGCCGGTACTGCGGCTGGTTGAGCGTCGCCACCATCCGCTCCCCGCTCGCGAGCGTGCGCTGCGTCTGCGGGTCGAGCTCGGAGCCGAACTGCGCGAACGCCTCCAGCTCGCGGTACTGGGCCAGCTCCAGGCGCAGGCGCCCGGCGACCTTCTTCATCGCCTTCGTCTGTGCGTTCCCGCCGACGCGGGAAACCGAGATGCCGACGTTGATCGCCGGCCGGACGCCCGAGAAGAAGAGCTCGGACTCGAGGAAGATCTGGCCGTCGGTGATCGAGATGACGTTCGTCGGGATGTACGCCGAGATGTCGCCGGCCTGCGTCTCGATGACCGGCAGCGCCGTGAGCGAGCCGGCGCCGAGGTCGTCCGAGAGCTTGCACGCGCGCTCGAGCAGCCGCGAGTGCAGGTAGAAGACGTCGCCGGGGAAGGCCTCGCGTCCGGGCGGGCGCCGCAGCAGGAGCGACAGCTGCCGGTACGCGTCGGCGTGCTTGGAGAGGTCGTCGTACATGCACAGCGCGTGCTTGCCGTCGAACATGAAGTGCTCGCCCATCGCCGCGCCGGCGAACGGCGCCATCCATTTGATCGGCGCGGCCTCGGAGGCGGACGCGGTGACGATGATCGTGTAGTCCATCGCGCCGGCCTCGCGGAGCTTCTCGTACACCTGCGCGACCGTGGAGGCCTTCTGGCCGATCGCGACGTAGATGCAGATCATGTCCTGGCCGCGCTGGTTGAGGATCGTGTCGACGAGGATCGCCGTCTTGCCGGTCGAGCGGTCGCCGATGATCAGCTCGCGCTGGCCGCGGCCGATCGGGATCATCGAGTCGATCGCCTTGAGGCCGGTCTGGAGCGGCTCCTTCACCGGCTGGCGGTCCACGACTCCGGGCGCCTTGAACTCGAGCGGCCGGGTCTCGTCGCGTGGGATCGGCTCGCCCCCGTCGAGCGGGTTCCCGAGCGGGTCGACGATGCGGCCGATCAGGGCCTCGCCGACGGGAACGCTCGCGACGCGGCCGCTGCGCTTGACCGGCTCGCCCTCCTTGACGAGCTCCCAGTCGCCGAACAGCGCCGCGCCGACGTTGTCCTCCTCGAGGTTGAACGCCAGGCCGGTGACGCCGTGCTCGAGCTCGAGCATCTCCAGTGCGACGGCGTTCTCGAGCCCGTGGATGCGGGCGATGCCGTCGCCGACCTGGAGGACGTTGCCGATCTCGGCCAGGTCGGTCTCGACGCCGAACTTCTCGATCCGCTCCTTCAGGATCGAGGTGATCTCTTCAGGGCGTAGCTTCAACAGATGCTCCTCTCGGTGACTCGGCGGGCGAACCTCCCGGTTCTCCCCACCCCGTCCACTGGTCCGCTTCGCGGACAGGCGGCTGACGCCGCCTCACGCGACACTCCTTGCTGTTGTGAGCTGGTGGCGCAGCCGCTCGAGGCGGCCGCGAATGCTTGCGTCGAGCCGGCGGGAGCCGATCTGCAGGACGAGCCCGCCGACCAGGCCCGGGTCGACGGCACGCGAGGCGCGCACCTCGCGGCCGGACGCCTTGCCGATGCGCTGCACGAGCGCGTCGAACTCCTTCTCCGAGAGCTCGACTGCGGTGGTCAGCTCGACGTCGAGGATTCCGCGGTAATCGGCGACGAGCGCCTCGAACTCGCGCGCGATCTCGACGATCTCGCCGCTCCGGCCCTTCTCGGCCACGATCAGGAGGAAGTTGCGGACGAGCTCGTCGGCGTCCGCGAGCAGTTGCTCGAGCAGCGCTCTCTTCTCGCGCGACTCGACCTCGGGGTTCTCGAGCAGCCCGCGCAGCTCCGGCACCTCCTCCACCGTCGCGGCGAAGTCGGCGAGCTCCTCGTGCACGCGGTCGAGCCGTTTCTCCTCGACCGCCGCCTCGAAGAGCGAGCGTGCGTACGTGCGCTGGGCGACGGCCACGCTACGCGTCCTAGTTAGAAGACCGCTCCAACACGGAGAAGTCGAGCTCGCCGATCGCCTCGTCGATCAGCCGGCGGTGATCCTTGTCGTCGAGCACCTTCCCGGTCACGCGCGCGGTCGCGATCACAGTGAGCTCGGCGACCTCGGCGCGGAGCTGCTCCAGCGCGCGCCGCGTCTCGGCCTCGACCTGCTTGCGCGTGTCCTCGATCCGGCGCTGACGCTCGGCCTCGAGCTCCTCCCGCAGCCGCTCCCGTTGCGCATCGGCGACGCGACGGGCCTCGGCGAGGATCTCCTCGGACTGCCCGCGGGCCTCGCGCATCAGCGCGCGGTGCTCCTCGAGCAGCCGCCGGGCCTCGTCGCGGGCGTTGTCGGCCTCGTGGAGCGACTCGCGGATCCGCTGACGCCGCTCGTCGATGATCTTCTGGACCGGCCCGAACGCGTACTTCCTCAGGACGTAGAACGTGATCCCGAAGCAGACGAGGGTCCAGATCATCAGACCCGGGGTGACGTCGATCAGGGGGTTTGCGGCGAGCATCATCGGGCTCAGACGAGGACGTAGGCGAGCAGCCCGCCGATGAGGCCGTAGAACACCACGGCCTCGGTGAGCGCGAAGCCGAGCCACATGATCCCCTGCAGCTCTCCGCGCAGCTCGGGCTGGCGGGCGACCGACTGGATCATGGAGCCGAAGATGTTGCCGATGCCGATGCCGGCGCCGACCGCGCCGAGGCCGATGCCGAGCGCGAGCGCGACGGCCTTGCCCGCGTCGGCGCCGTCAGAGGCGGCAGCAAGGACGGGGTCGATCATGGACGAAACCTCCTTAATGCTCCGGCTCGATGGCCGAGCCGATGTAGATGGCGGACAGGGCGGCGAAGATGTAGGCCTGGATGCCGACGACGATGACGACCTCGAAGAGGTAGAAGGCCGTCGCAGCCGGGATCACGAGCGGCGCGAGCGCCACGCTCTCGAGCACGAACATGAGCCCGATGAAGGTGAGGATCAGCATGTGGCCCGCGAGCATGTTGGCGTAGAGCCGGACGCTCAGCGAGATCAGGCGCATGAACTGACCGAGGACCTCGACCGGGATGATCAGCGGGTACAGCGCCTTGGGGACGTCGGGAATCCAGCTCTTGAGGTAGCCGACCAGGCCGTTCGCGCGCACGCCCTCGATGTGCGTGAAGGTCCAGCTCATCAGCGCGAGCGCGAGCGTCACCGCGAGCGACGATGTTGCCGCGTAGATGCCGAGCGTCGGCAACTCGACGCCGAAGATCGTGAACGTCTCGTCCGAGAGCGGCAGCGGGATGAAGCCGATCAGGTTCACGACGAGGATGAAGAGGAAGAGGCTCGCCACGTACGGGAACCAGCGCGCGATCGCCTTGGTGGGCAGGCCCTGCTCGGCGATCTGCGTCTGCGCGATGTCGTAGATCAGCTCGCCGGCGCTCTGCCGACGGTCGGGCTCGACCGACGTCCGCCAGCGCATGAGCAGGATCCCCAGCGCCATCGTGAGCACCGAGCCGAGAATGAGGTAGGCGACGGCCTTGGTGATCGAGAGGTCGAGCGGGCCGATGTGGATCGGGATCCAGTCGTGCTGCTCGAACTCGACGCTGGGGTCGAACTTCTCGTCGTCCGCCGCTAGAGCCACCTGGGGCGCGATGAGCGCGAGCGTCGTGATCAGCGCGAACGCCCGCTTCACGACACCGGCTCGCTTCCGAAGTAGGTGACGAGAGAAAGCGCCAGCTCGAGCGTGTAGGCGAGCGCATAGAGGAGCGCGGCCGCGACCCCGATCGCGGCGTCGTTCGCGGCGACGACGATCACCACGACGCCGACTGCGAGTGCGCGAAACATCATCGAGATCCCGACCACGCCCGAGGCGGCGAGATTACCGTCGTCCGGGCGCAGGCGCGACAACACCAGCGTCAGCGCCTGCGACGCCAGCCAGAGGACGGCGGCGAGGCCCCAGCCGGAGAGCGGCCAGCCTGCCGCGAGGAACACCGGCAGGGCGAGCGCGATCACGAGCGTGCCTCCGAGGGCCGGCAGGAGGCGCGACGGCATCGGCCTCGGCGTGCTGAAGGCGCGCGCGGTCACGTGAAGTAGCCCCGGTAGTGGCGGTAGACGACGAAGACGCCGGCAGGGATGCCGGCGATCGCGCCGACGATCGCGCCGAGGCTCGCCGAGCCGGCGGCCCAGCCGATCAGGGCGCCAACCCCCACGCCCGCGCAGGTCGTGCCGGCGAGGAGCGCGCCCGCTCCGGCGGGTTGAAACTGGGAGGACGGCTCCATCCGGCCGCGAGCATACCAAAGTTTGTGACACCGGAATGCCGCTCAACAAGCGGCTTTTGGCCCGAGATTGTGGTGTTCTGCGGCCGACCGCCGAGCGGCTCGTAGAGTTCGTCGGGCCGTGAGCCTCCCCGATCCGACCCGCCGACTGAGCTACCGCCCGGTCGCGTCCGACGACGTCGAGGCGATGCACGCGATCTGGTCGGATCCCGAGGTCGTGCGCTACCTGCCGAGCGAGCCGGACGCATCGATCGACGAGACGGCCGAGCGCGTCGACCGCCACCGTCAGCGCTTCGAGCAGACGGGGTTCGGCTTGTGCGCGGTCGTCGAGCGCGAGAGCGGCGACGTCGTCGGCGTGTGCGGCCTCTTCCCGGTCGAGTGGGTGGGACCCGACGTCGAGATTGCGTACCACTTCGCGCGGCGCGTGTGGGGCCGCGGCTACGCGACCGAGGCTGCGGGCGCGTGGCTCGAGCAGGCGTTCGGGCAACTCGGGTTGTCACGCGTGATCGCGCTCGCCTACCCGGCGAACCGCGCCTCCACCCGCGTGATGGAGAAGATCGGCATGAACGACCCGTACGAAGTCGAGCGCTACGGCGAAACGCTCGTGCAGTACTCCCTCGACCGCCCCGACGCCTGAGCCGATGCGGGTCTGGGTCGACTTCACCAACACGGCCCACGTGCCGGTGCTCCGCCCGCTGGTCGAGCTGCTCGAGGCGAACGGCCACGCGGTCGAGCTGACCGCCCGTCCGCTCTCGCACACGCTCGAGCTGCTGGACGACTGGGGTCACCCGTACACGGCGATCGGCCGGCACGGCGGCGCCGGGCGCCTGGGCAAGGCCAGGGCCGCGGCCGAGCGGCTCCGTGGGCTGATCGGCTTCGGTCGCGGCGGCCGCTTCGACGTCGCTTTGGGCCATGCCTCGGTCGACCTGCCGCCCGCGGCGCGGCTGCTGCGGATCCCGAACGCGACGATGTTCGACTACGAGTGGGCGACGGCGCAGCACTCGGTGGTCTGCCGCTTCGCCAATCGCGTGGTCGTCCCGGACGCGATTCCCGCCGCGCGGCTGGCCCGCTACGGCGCCCGGCCGCCGAAGCTCGTGCAGTTCGCCGGGCTCAAGGAGGAGTACTACCTCTCGGATTGGGAGCCGGACGCGGCCGTCATCAAGTCGCTGGGCCTGGACCGGCGTCGTGTCATCTGCGTCGTACGCACGGCGCCGTCGTACGCGCTCTATCTCGGCGGCTCGGAGAACCCGCTGCTCGACCGCGTGCTCCGACGGCTGGCCGACGAGGACGTCCAGACGGTCGT
Organism: uncultured Actinomycetes bacterium; assembly: GCA_963739085.1. Lineage (GTDB taxonomy): Bacteria > Actinomycetota > Thermoleophilia > Gaiellales > Gaiellaceae > DATFQE01. The sequence continues at coordinate 92,725 of CAVTZA010000018.1, forward strand.
GCTCGCACGCACCGAGGAGCAGCGGCAGGCGGTGCGCGCCGTCGACGACGGCTTCGTCGTCCCCGACCGAGCGGTCGACGGGAGCAGCCTCGTCGCCTTCGCCGACGCCCTCGTCTCCGCCGGCGGGACCATGAACCGGGAGGCCGCCGTCCTCGGGACGCCCGTCTGGTCGATCTTCGAGGGGAAGCTGGGCGGCGTCGACGAGCGGCTCGTGGCCGAAGGGCGGCTCAAGCTGCTCGGCGACCCCGCGGAGATCGAGCTGCGCAAGAAGCCGGCGGGTGCGGCGGCGTCACGAGTCCGCCGCGACCCACGTCGGCTCCTCGAGCTGGCCTTCTCAGGCCTCTAGCGGGGCGGGCTCGGCGGCGCGCTCGATGCGCACGTCGCCGCTGACGCCGTTGACCTGGATGTCCACGAGCGGCGCATCGGCGTCCTCCTTGCCGGCCCCGTCGAGCGGGATGTCGGACACGGCCTCGCCGCTCACGGTCCTGACGTCGACGGCCACACGCCGCCCAGACCGGACCCCGATCCGGACGTCGCCGGAGGCCGTCCGCACCTTGACCGGGCCACCGCCCGCGTCGCCGATCTCGACGCCGCCGGATGCACTGTGGACGGTGACGCCCGCGTCGGTCCGGCCGAGGTCGAGATCGCCCGACGCGCTGTGGATCGTCGCGTCGCCGGCGACGATGCCGACCGCGACGTCACCGCTCGCCGTGTGGGCCTCGAAACGGCCGTCGACGTGGGTGAGGTCGACATCGCCGGACGCGACGTGCGTCTTCGTCTCGCCAAGACGGCCGCGCGCGTGAATGTCGCCGGAGGCGGTGTGCAGCTTCGCCTTCGACCCCTCGGGGAAGCGGATCTCGGCCCGGATCCGCGGCGGGCTGCCGAAGCGCAGGCGCTTCTCCTTGATCTCGACGGCGAGCTCGTTGCCGTGCAGCTCGACGTGGGCCCGCTCGATCGCGTCGCGGGTCGCCTCGTCGTCGACGATGGGGCTGAGCCGGACGAAGGCCTCCGTGCCCGGCTGTGCGTCGATCTCGACGACGCCGGCCGGGATCTTCACGTTCAGCCGTGGATCCGATGGAAGCTCGAATGTGTGTTCGCGCATCACTCCTCCTTCTAGGTCTTGCCGTAGCCGACGAGGCGCCGGCGCGGGTTACTGGGACGCGTAGCGTGGCTCGCGGCGCCCGACAGCGCGCGCACGAGCCACGTGTTCAGCGAGACCCCCTCGGCGGCGGCCGCCGCCTCGAGCTCGGACTTCAGCCGGGCCGGCAGCCGGAGGGTCAGACGGGCCGCGCTCGGCTCGTCGGCCGGCGCGGCGGGGACGGCGCCCTCCTCCTCGACGAAGACGACGCTGGGGTCGCCGCCGGCCAGCCGCAGCTCGAGATGACCGGACGGCAGCTGCTCGTTCGCCTCCAACAGGGCGTCGCCCAGCGCCTCGAGGAAGCGCAGCGGAGCCGAGCGCGCTGCGGCATCGGCGAGGCGGGAGCCGATCTCGGCCGCCTGCTCGTCGCCGAAAGCGGCGGCGGCGGCCAGGTCCTGTTGCAGCGCGTCGACGTGTGGTGACAGCTTCATGCCACCGAGTATGACATCACTTTGATGTCATGTCAACGTCGACTTGCTGTCAGCACCTCCTCGACCGCCTCCTCGCTGTCCTCGTCCGGCTCGCCCGCGAAGCGGGACAAGCCGAGCACGCGCAGGTGACGCGCCTTGAGGATCTCGAGCGTATAGACCATCCAGACCGAGCCCGCGAGCACGACCAGGCCGGCGACGGCGCCGATCAGCGTGTTGCGGAGATCCCACTCCCCACCCGGGCGCGGCGGCACGAAGCGGAGCAGAATCGCGTAGGCCGAGAGCCCCGCAGCCCAGACGTGGAGGTACGCGGCCGTCCGGCGTTGGGAGTAGCCGATCCGCATGAAGCGGTGGTAGAAGTGGTTGTGGTCGGCCCCCCACGGGGCACGGCCGTGCTTCAGCCGCTTCAGCACCACGAACGACGTGTCGAGGATCGGAACGGCGATCACGAGCATCGGCGCGACGAGCGTGATCGTGGCGGCCGTCTTCAGCAACCCCTCGACGGCGACCAGCGCGAGCAGGAAGCCGAGCGCCAGCGCGCCGGAGTCGCCCATGAACACCTTGGCCGGGTGGTAGTTGTAGCGCAGGAACCCGAGCGTCGAGCCGCAGATGATCGCCGCCAGGACGGAGGCGTCGATCCGGCCGAACGACGCGGCGAGGAGGGCGAACGACCCGGCCGCGATCGCGACGATCCCGGCGGCGAGCGCGTCCATCCCGTCGATGAGGTTGACGAGGTTCGCGAGCAGGACGACCCAGAAGATCGTGAGCAGGTAGCCGCCGGCCCCGATGTCGTGGTTGCCGAGGAACGGGAGCGTGATGTGCCCGAACGTGACGTCGTAGCCGACCACGGGGATGAGCGCGAGCAGGGCGACACCGAGCAGCTTGGTGCGCGGCGAGATGCCGCGGATGTCGTCGACGAGGCCGAGCAGGGCGACGCCGAGCGTCCCGAGCAGGATCCCGAGGTAGGGGCCGTCGAGGTCGAGGAAGAACGCCGCCGGCACGAGGATCGCGGCCACGATCGCGACGCCGCCCGTGCGCGGGATGAAGCCGGTGTGGACGCGTGGCCGGTCGCCGTCTCGCTCCTCGGTCCGGGGCGAGAGCCGTGCCGCGAGCGGGGTCAGGCCGAGGACGAGTACCAGCGCCGCCAGGAAGCCCCACACCGCGTCTCCGTCGAAGAGGAGCGCGTGCAGCGAGTCCCGGAAGGACATGCGGGCGGTTATAGCAGCGGAGGCCGCTGCTAGCATCGCCGACGCCTTGGCGGTGGCCTCTCCACGGACCGAGTTCGACGAGCGCGTCGCGACCCGCGCTGCCCGCGTGGGGATCGTCGGCCTCGGCTACGCGGGCCTGCCCCTGGCGATGTCGTTCGCCGAGGCAGGCTTCGACGTCACGGGGATCGACCTCAACGAGGAGCGCGTCCGCTCGATCCGCGAGAAGCGCTCGTACCTCGTGGACGTCCCGGAGGACCGGTACGAGGCCCTCGACGGGACGATCGCGGCGACGACCGACTACGCGGTCGCCCGCGAGCTCGACGCGCTGACGATCTGCGTCCCGACGCCGCTGTCGAAGACCAAGACGCCCGACGTCCAGTACATCGTCGCCGCGGCCGAGTCGGTGGCCGCGAACCTGCGGCCGGGTCAGCTCGTCGTGCTCCAGTCGACGACGTATCCGGGCACGACCGAGGAGATCGTGCAGCCGATCCTGGAGCGAACCGGCGGCAAGGTCGGACGCGACTTCTTCCTCGGCTACGCGCCCGAGCGGGTCGATCCGGGCAACGGCGTGTACACGATTCGGAACACGCCGAAGCTCGTGGCCGGAGTGACGGAGGAGTGCCTGCGCCGCACCGAGCTGCTCTACCGGCAGATCGTGGACGTCGTCATTCCCGTCTCGCGGCCGATGGTCGCCGAGATCGCGAAGCTCCACGAGAACACGTTCCGCGCCGTCAACATCGCGCTCGCGAACGAGCTCGCGCTGATGTGCGACCGGCTCGAGATCTCCCCGTGGGAGGTGATCGAGGCCGCCTCGAGCAAGCCGTTCGGCTTCCTCCCCCACTACCCGGGCCCCGGCCTCGGCGGCGACTGCATCCCGGTCGTGCCCCACTTCCTCGCCTGGCGCCTGCGTGAGTACGGCTACGCGGCCCAGCTGATCGAGGCAGCACACGAGATCAACGCGCGTATGCCGCTGCACGTCGTGCAGAAGGTGAGCGAAGCGCTCAACGACGCGGGCCTGCCGATCAAGGGCTCGCGCCTGCTCCTGCTCGGCGTCGCGTACAAGGCGAACGTACACGACACGCGCGAGTCGCCGAGCCTCGAGGTCATGCGGCAGCTGATCCACCGCGGTGGCGACGTCCGCTACTGCGACCCGTGGGTGGAGTCGGTCGAGCTCGACGGCAAGACCCATCGCACGGTCGCGTGGACGGCCGACGAGGTGCGGGCCGCCGACTGCGTGGTCGTGCTGACGCAGCACCGCGAGTTCGTCGAGCAGCCGCACTGGCACGAGGCCGAGCTCGTCGTGGACACGCGCAACGTCGTCCCGCCCGGGCCGACGGTCTACTCGATCTAGCGATCTAGAAGCGGTGGATGTCCTCGTGCTCGGCGCCGGCTACGTCGGCGGCGAGGTCGCCAGGCAGGCGCTCGCGCGCGGCGACGAGGTCGTGCTCGCGGACAACTGGTACGCGACCGAGCGCGCGCAGCTCGACGGGCTCGATGCGCGGATCGAGACCGTGGACATCCGGGACCGCGAGGCCGTCGCCTCGCTGCTCGCGGAGGGCTTCGACCGCATCGTGTTTCTCGCCGCCCAGGCGAGCCGGCCGCTCTCGGTCGCCGAGCCCGACTACACCGAGGAGACGAACCTCACCGGGACGAGGCGGGTCGCGGAGCTGGTCCCGCGCGGCTCGGCGGTCGCCTTCGGCAGCTCGCTGCACGTCTACGGCGGCGGCCCGCGCCTCTCGGGCGAGATCGGCGCCGACCATCCCTATGGGCCTCAGGACGATCTCGCGCACCTGTCCAAGATCTACGGCGAGCTCGTCCTTGGAATGCACGCCGCCGCCCGAGGCTTCGAGCTCGCGACCATGCGCCTCGGGATCGTCTACGGGCCTAGCCCGGTCGAGCACGACCGCCCGGAGTCGCAGACGGTCGTCGACAAGTTCCGGCGGCTCGCCGGCGACGGGCGCGAGCTGACGATCGACGACCCCGCGGCGACGATCGGCGTCGTCCACGTCGAGGACGCGGCCCGGATCCTGCTCGAGGCGGACCCTGGTGTCGCGAACGTCGTCGCGGAGACGCTGACGGTCGGCGACGTCGCGGCGCTCGTGCGCGGCGAGGCGGCGACGGGCACGCCGACGTGCACGTACGCGTCGCCGTTCGCGTACGAGCACAGCGTGCGCGAGTACCTCTCGCGATGAGGCTGCTCGTCACCGGGGCGACCGGCTTCCTCGGCTGGCGTGCGACCGTCCTGCTGCGGGAGCGCGGCCACGAGGTGATCGCGGTCGCGCGGCCGGGAGGCGTCCGCCGGGCGCACTCCGCCGACCTCGGCGCGGTCGAGCTCGACTCCGGCGGCGCCGAGATCCGCGAGCTCGTGGCGGGCGCGCAGGCCGTGCTGCACTTCGCGGGTATTCCGGATCCCGCACGCGCGCGAGAGAACCCGCGGCGAGCGATCCGCGAGAACGCGGCGACGACCGTCAACCTCCTCGAAGCCTGCGCCGCGCATGGCGCCGGGCTCGTCTACCCGTCGACGATCCGCGCCGCGGTCGAGCCGCCGCCCGACGTCTATGCGCTGTCGAAGCGGCTCGGCGAGACGGTCTGCCGCCTCCACTCCGCTCGTGCGACGGTGATCCGCTTCACGTCCGTCTTCGGTCCCGGCCAGGTGGCCCGCGAGGGTGCGACCGGCGCGATCTCGAGCTTCGCCGCCGAGGCGCTCGCGGGCCGGCCGATCGTGATCCAAGGCGACCCCGAGCGCACACGCGACTTCGTCTACGTCGACGACGTGGTACCGGCGCTCGAGGCGATCGCGCGCGACGGGCTCTGGGACCGGACGTTCACGCTGGCCAGCGGACGCCCTGCCTCGCTGCGCCACGCCGCCGAGCTCGTGGTCGCGGCCGCCGGCACCGGCGTCCCGATCGAGACGCCGGGAGGGACGCTGCCGCCTGGGGAGAACGAGAGCTACGTCGCTCCGCAAACGGAGGCAGGGATACCCTTCGACGTCCGTCCGCTCGAGGAGGCTGTGCCGCTCTATGTCGCCTGGCTCTTGCACGCTACGCGTCCCGGCCTGACGCGATGAGCCCGGTTGAACTGCAGAACGAATCGCCGCGATGCCAGAGATAACTGCGATCCCATTGCTCAAGGCCGCCCCTGAGGCGGATCAGCTCGCCGACCGTCTCGAGGGCGGTCCGTGGCGCGGGATCGAGCTCGGGCTGAACACGCCGCACGTGGCGTCCGAATCGGCGCTGGCGCGCTCGATCGAGACCTCGCTCCGCGCTCTCGACGGCCTGGGGATGGCCGTCACGGCCGAGGCACCTCTGGCGTGGCCGAGCGGGGCGTTCGTCAGCGTCGACCAGCTCGACGACGAGGCCCGCACCGGCATCGAGCGCAGCGTCGAGTTCGCGGCCGCTGTCGGCTCGCGCGTCCTCACCGTCCACCTCTTCGTCCCGCAGGCGCCGGCCGAGTTCTCGCTCGACGTCGCCGACGAGCGCGTGGAGGCGTTCCTGCGCTTCTACGCCGAGACGTGCCTCGCCCACGACGTGATGCCGTTGATCGAGAACGTCCCGCCCGTGCTGCGGATGCGCACCGGCGGCGTCTTCCTGTCCCCCGTCGGCGGCCACTGGCGCGACCTCCTGCGCTGGCGCGAGCGCGTCCCGGAGCTGGGTTTCACGATCGACACCTCGCACGCGGCCCTGTTCCGCTCGTTCGCAGCCGCCTATCCGACCCTGTTCGGCCTCGCCTCAGACGAGGAGCTCGACCTCGCCCGCTACGTCGAGGAGCTCGGCCCGCACGCCCGCGTCGCGCACGTCTCGAACGCGCACGGCCTGCTCGGCGAGGGCCTTCCGTACGGCGGCGGCGAGCTCGAGCTCGATCCCGTCGTGCGGCGGCTCGCCGACCTCGTCCCCTACATCGTCGCCGAGATCGCCGAGCCGGACCACCTCCGCTCGCACGACATGAAGGCCGGCTACCGCGCGATCGAGCGCGCGCTTGTGAAACCAGGACGCGTAGCGTTGCTGCAGCGCGCGGTGCCGAGAGTGCCCGCGGACGACTTCGACTGGCAGGGCGTTCTCGGCCGGCGCGACCCCGTGCCCGCGCTGCTCGAGCTGCAGGAGCGCTTCGGCGGCCGGCGCGTGCTGCTCACCGGCGGCGGCGGCTCGATCGGACGAGCGCTGTCCGCCTTCCTGCTCGGCTTCCGGCCGGACCACGTCACGATCGTGGACGGCCACGAGGGCTCCTTGATCACGGATCGGCGCGGGCGGACGGCGGAGTCACTGGAGCGCGTGTCCCACGTCCTCTGCGACATCCGCGACTCCGGTCGCCTCGCGCGGGAGCTCGCGAACGCCCGGCCGGACGTCGTCTTCCACCTCGCCGCCTACAAGCACGTCGACTGGGCCGAGGTCTATCCGGAGGAGTTCGTCGACAACAACCTGCACGGCAGCTGGAGCTTGCTGCGCGCGGCCGAGGCTGCCGGCGTCGAGACGGTCGTCGTCGCCTCGACGGACAAGGCCGCTCTCGCCGCGAGCTTCTACGGCCGGACGAAGCGCTTCATGGAGCAGCTGACCGCCTATGCCGGGCAGCGGGCGGGCGCGCAGCGGATCGCCGTGCGGTTCGTCAACGTGCTCGGCTCGGCCGGGAGCGCCTCGGAGCTCTTCCTGCGACAGGCCCGCGCCAATGTGCCGCTGACGGTGACCGACACGGGCATGACGCGTTACTGGATCACGATGGCGCACGCCGCCACGCTCGCCGCGCATGGGGCGCTGCTCGCCGGGGAAGGCGTCCGGTTGGCAACCGCATCGGAGCCGACCGTGCTCACGGTCGGCGAGCTGGCCGAGCGGATCTGGCGCGAGGCAGGACGCGAGGGCTCACCCGACATCGACCTGCTCGGCATCCGGCGGGGCGAGACGCTGAGCGAGGTGCTGGTCGCGCCCGGAGAGGAGCTCGGCTCGGAACGGCACGAAGGCATTGCCGCGATCGAGGGCGACGGGTCGGTTGCAGGCGCCGCCTGGGTGGCGGAGCGGTTGTCTGCCGACGCGACGCGCGAGGAAGCGCGCAGCGTGTGGCTCGAGGCGATGCGCCGCCCCGGCCTGGTTGCGTCGCCGCGAAGCTAGGCACCGGCAGTTTCGCTTTCTCTCCCGCTCTGCCTAACTCGATCATCAGCGCGCCCGGTCCGCGCTAAGGACGCTGTCCAGCCGTATCGGGAAGCGCGATCACCTCGATGCGCTCGAACCGAGCAACCTCCGCGACGACGGGATCAGCGGTAGCGACGGCGTCATCCGGGCCGGCCGCTGCAAGCAGAAAGCAGTCCGCGATGGACAGCGGACTGAGGCGCCTGTCGTAGTGGCGCGCCCGCAGGTCGGCGGAACGCCAGGCCTGCGGCTGTGAAGGCGGGACGACAGAGATCTCGTCGAGGAGCGGTTCGGTTATCTCGCGCAGGTCCTGTTCCGGTAGGTCGTGGACGCGGCGGGCGACATCGACGGCCTCGGCGAGGTTGATCGTCGTGAGACCGCATCGGTCGGCGCGGAGGAGCCTTTCGACTTCGCCGGCGGCCGGTTCGTCCGCGACGAAGGCCACCAGGGCATAGGCGTCGAGAAAGGTCACCGAAGGCGGCGACGTTCGGCGGCCTCCTCGTCACGTCGCGCCCGCTCGCGCAGTCCGGCCGAGCTGATGCGGCCCTTGAGAGCACCACGAGCGGCCGCGATCGGATCCTCTGGCAAGGGTCGAACGACGAGCCGGTCACCGAGATCCTCGAGAGCGACGACGCTCGTCCCCCAGCGCCGGCGAACGCTCGCCGGTACTGAGATTTGGCCACCCGCAGTGATTTTTGCTTTCTTCATGATTGGCAACACTCTACACGATCTAACCCACCGGCTGTGTGCTCGGGGCTGCTCAGGGGCGCAACCAGCCGTCGTAGGGCGGCTCGCGGCGTTCGACCTGGTTCCAGTAGTCGCGGTGGTCGACGACCAGGCCGCCGGCGTCGAAGCGGAGGAACGACGAGCCCGCGAGCGTGAGCGGGACGCCGTCCTCGACCCAACTCGCCCACCACTCCACCGCGGCCCGATCGCCGTCGACGACCGGCTCGCCGAAGCGGCACTCGATCTCCTGCTCGACCCCGAACTCCCGCTCGAGGTAGCCCCGGACCCCGGCGAGGCCCTCGTCGGGGTCGCGGAACGCCAGCGCCCGGTACGGGACCGAATCCGCGTAGAGCGCGACGATCGCCTCGGCGTCCCGCTCCGGCCACGCCCGCTGCCAGGTGTCCCTCCAGCGACGTGCGGCAGCCTGGGTGTCCACGAGCGGCCTAGCGGGTGCCGTACAGCCGGTCGCCCGCGTCGCCGAGGCCGGGCACGATGTAGCCCTTCTCGTTCAGCCCGCGGTCGATCGCGGCGGTGACGATGCGGACGTCCGGGTGCTCGGCCAGCACGCGCTCGATCCCCTCGGGGGCCGAGACCAGCGTCACGAGGATGACCGACCTCGCGCCGGCGTCCTTGACCCTCCCGATCGCCGCCGCGCTCGAGTTGCCGGTCGCGAGCATCGGGTCGAGCACGATCGCGTCGCGGTCGGCGAGGTCGGTCGGCAGCTTGACGTAGTACTCGACGGGCTCGAGCGTCTCCTCGTCCCGGTAGAGCCCGATGAAGCCGACACGCGCGCCCGAGACGAGCGAGAGGACGCCGTCGAGCATGCCCATCCCCGCGCGCAGCACCGGGCAGACCGCCACCTTCTTGCCCGAGATCCGCTGGACGACGGTCCTCTCGAGCGGGGTCTCGATCTCGACGTCCTCGGTCGGGAAGTCCTTGGTCGCCTCGTAGGTGAGGAGGAGCGTGACCTCGTTCGCGATCTTCCGGAAGTGGACGGTGGGCGTGTCCTGCTCGCGAAGGTAGGAGAGCTTGTGCTGCACGCAGCTGGAGTGCGTTGACCTCGATGACCTGCTCGCGTCGCCACCGCCACGGCTAGCCTGACTCGTAGGTGGTGTAGCCGCGGAAACCGGGATACAGCGGTCGGCGCTCGCAGAGCGCCTCGGCCCGACCCTTCAGCGCGGCAAGGTCGGGCGAGTCGCCCAGAGCCCCGACGATGATCCGCCCGACCTCGCGGAAATCCTCCTCGTCGAAGCCGCGCATTGTCGCGGCCGGGGTTCCGATCCGCACGCCCGACGCGATCGTCGGCGGGCGCTCGTCGAAGGGCACCGTATTGCGGTTCACCGTCACGGCCACCTCGTGGAGGCGTTCCTCCGCGTCCTTACCGGTCCAGTCCGTGCTCCGGAGATCGAGCTGGAGCAGGTGCGTGTCGGTGCCGCCCGTCAGCACGTCGAGGCCGCCGTCCTGGAGCGTGGTCGAAAGCGTGTCGGCGTTGGCGCGAACCTGGCCCTGGTAGTCGCGGAAGGCCTCGGTCGCCGCGATCCGGAAGCACGCTGCCTTCGCGGCGATCGTGTGCATCAGCGGGCCTCCCTGCTCGCCCGGGAAGATCGCGCGGTCGACCGCTTTCGCGTGCTCCTCCTTGCAGAGGATGAAGCCGGCTCGGGGGCCCGCGAGGGTCTTGTGCGTCGTCGAGGTGACGAAGTCGCAATGCGGGACGGGGCTCGGGTGCAGCCCGGCGGCGACGAGCCCGGCGAAGTGCGCCATGTCGCAGAGCAGCAGCGCTCCGACCTCGTCGGCGATCTCACGGAACTTGTCCGCCTCCACCGTCCGCGGGTATGCCGAGCCGCCGCAGATGATCAGCTTGGGACGGTGCTCCTTGGCCAGGGCGAGCACCTCGTCGTAGTCGACGACGTTGGTCTCGCGCGAGACGCCGTAGTGGGCGATCGTGTAGAGGCGGCCGGAGAAGTTGACCTTGAGCCCGTGCGTCAGGTGGCCGCCGTGCGAGAGCTCGAGCGAGAGGATCGTGTCGCCCGGCTGCAGCGCGGCGAAGTAGACGGCCATGTTCGTCTGGGCGCCCGCGTGCGGCTGGACGTTGGCGTGCTCGGCGCCGAAGAGCTCCTTGGCCCGGTCGATCGCGAGCTGCTCGATCTCGTCGACGACCTCGCAGCCGCCGTAGTAGCGGCGGCCCGGATAGCCCTCGGCGTACTTGTTCGTCGGGACCGACCCGACCGCCTCGAGGATGCTCGGCCAGGTGAAGTTCTCGGAGGCGATCAGCTCGATCTGGCCGCGCTGGCGATCGAGCTCGCGACCGATCAGCTCGGCGATCTCCGGATCGAGCTCGGCGAGCCCCGCGCGCCGCAGCTGCTCGATGGTCTCCTGCACAACCGCCATCCCCGGCATCGTACTCGGAGCCGTGGCCCGCGTCCGATAGGCGGTTCGTCTACGCCGGCGGCCGCGTCAGGGACGTGGGCTCGGCCCCGTGCGTACGAGCTCGCTGACCCGCTCCAGCGCTTCGGCGGCGGGCACGGCTCCTTCGCGCAGGACGACCGGCTCGTCGACGGTGAAGTCGATCGCTGTCGACGCAGTCCCGGGCAGGACGCCGCCGTCGACGAGGACGGCCACGCCGTCGCGCAGCTCCGCGGGCACCTCGTCGAGGCTGCGGGGATCCGGCCCGCCGTGCAGGTTGGCGCTCGTCGCCGCGACCGCGCCGACGCGCCCAAGTACCTGCTCCGCCGGGCCCTCCAGTTCGGGCACGCGTACCCCGATGGTGTCGGGCCGCGCCCCGCTGAGCCAGGGATAGCGCCGCGCCGGGTTCGGCAGCACGAGCGTGTACGGGCCCGGCAGCAGGGCGCGGATGATCGAGCCCGAGCGCCCGAAGAGCTCGGGCACGCAGTCGAACAGGACCTCGATGCTCGAGGCGACCAGCGCGATCGGCTGGGACTCGTCGCGCCCCTTCAGTCGGGACAGCTGCCTGACAGGTTCGCCGTGGTACGGCGTCGTGCAGAGCCCGTAGACCGTGTCCGTCGGGAGCACCACGGGCTTCCCCGCGCGGATCGCCTCGACGGCTTCCTCGATCACGCGGACACCTCCAGGAAGCGGAGAACCGAGGCGCGGAACCGGTCCGGCGCCTCTACGAAGATGAAGTGCCCGGTGTCGGGGAAGATCTCGAGCTCGGCGCCCGCGACGGCGTTCGCCAGCTCGCGGGCGCAGACCGGGCCGGTGATGAAGTCCTCGTCGCCGGCCAGTACGAGCGTGGGCGCGTCGACGAGCGCGAGGTCCGAGCGGTAATCGAATGTCCGCAGGATCTCCGCGTTGAACAGGAGCAGCGGATCCGGGTTCGGCACCTCGACGCGCAGCGTGTCGAGGTAGGACGCTTCGGCGTCACCGTAGTGCGCGAAGTAGAAGCGGAACTCGCGGAAGGCGAGCTCGGCGAGCTCCTCGGCGCTCGAGTACTCGCCGGCGCCCTCGGCCTCGAGGGCCGCGAGCGCGTCCTCGTACCAGTGCTGATCGGCACGCTTCTCGATCCCCGCTTGCATCGCCGCCTCCTGCTCCTCGGCGAAGCGTGCAGCCGTGCTGGCGAGGATGAGGCGCTCGACCCGGCCCGGGTGGCGGGCAGCGTAGGCCAGCGCGACCATGCCGCCGTGCGAATGGCCGAACAGGTTGATGCGCTCCAGGCCGAGGTGTCGGCGCAGATCCTCGACGTCGTCGACGTAGTCGGCGAACCGGTACGCCCTGCGGTCGGCGGGAGCGTCCGAGCCGTCCGTCCCGCGCGGCTGCAGCAGGACGAGCCGGAGGTGGGCGTCGAGCCCGGCGAGCTCTCCGAAGTAGAGCGACGAGAAGCCCGGGCCGCCGGGGTGGCAGACGAGCGTCGGGCCGTCGGTGCCGACCACCTCGTACGCGAGCGCCCGACCATCCGCGGTGGTGAACGACGCGCTCACCTGCGCCCTTCGACGACGCGCTCACGCCCGGCCAAGTCGCGCGTGATCGTAACGTCCTCGTAGCCCAGCCCCCGCAGTATCTCGGCCAGTTCTCCGGCCTGCCCGTCGCCGGCCTCGAGCACGACCCAGCCGCCGGCCGCGAGCGCAGTCTGCGCGTCGCGGGCGATCGTCTCGGCCACGTCGGAGCCGACGAGCGCGGCGCGCGGCTCGTACAGGCGGATCTCCGGCTGGAGCCGCTCCCAGTCTTCGGCGCGGACGTACGGCGGGTTGGAGACGACGAGTTCGAACGGGCCGTGCTGGCCCGCGAGCAGGTCGCCGTGGACGAGGCGGACGCGGCCGTCGACGCCGACCCGCTCGCGATTCTGCTCGGCGAGGGCGAGCGCGGCCTCAGAGCTGTCGACCCCGACGACCCGGGCGCCCGTGTGCTCGACGGCGATCGAGAGGGCGATGGCGCCGGAGCCCACGCCCACGTCGAGCACGCGCGGGTGCGCGAGCGGGTCGATCAGCTCCAGGCAGCGCTCGACGACGACCTCCGTCTCCGGCCGGGGCACGAGCACGCGGGCGTCGACCCTCAGCGTCAGGCCCCGGAAGCCCCACTCGCCGAGCACGTAGGCGAGCGGCTCGCGCCGCGCCCGTCGCTCGACCGCCGCGGACAAGGCCCGCTGCTCGTCGTGGGAGAGCTCGCGGGTGCGCTCGAGCTGGAGCTCGGTGCGCGTGCAGCCGAGCACGTGCGCGAGCAGCCACTCGGCGTCCACCGACGGCGTGTCGACGTCCGCCGCGCTCAGCTTCGACGCGGCCTGGTCGAGCGCGTCGCCGACGGTCACGCCGTCGCCGACTCGAGCGCCCGGCGCCGGTCCTCGGCGGTGAGGGCCTCCGTGAGCTCGTCGAGCGATCCCTCGAGCACGGCGTCGAGCTTGTGCAGCGTCAGCTTGATCCGGTGGTCGGTGACGCGGTTCTCTGGGAAGTTGTACGTACGGATCTTCTCGGCCCGCGAGCCTGACCCGATCTGGGAGAGCCTGGCCGCTGCGGCCTCGGCCTGTTGCTTCGCGCGCTCCTGCTCGTACAGGCGGGCACGCAGGACGCGCAGCGCCTTGGCGCGGTTCTGGATCTGCGACTTCTCGTCCTGCATCGACACGACCAGGCCGGTCGGCAAGTGTGTGATCCGCACGGCCGAGTCGGTCGTGTTCACGCTCTGGCCGCCGGGGCCGGTGGAGCGGTAGACGTCGATCTTGAGGTCGTTCGGGTCGATCTCGACCTCGACCTCCTCGGCCTCGGGCATCACGGCCACGGTCGCCGTCGAGGTGTGGATCCGGCCTTGGGACTCGGTCACGGGCACGCGCTGGACGCGGTGCGTGCCGCCCTCCCACTTGAAGACGGAGTACGCGCCGTCGCCCTTGACCGCGAAGGTGACCTCCTTGAAGCCGCCCTCCTCGTTCGGGCTCGCGGACAGCTGCTCGAACTTGAAGCCGCGGCGCTCCGCATAGCGCGTGAGCATGCGGAAGAGGGCGCCGGCCCAGAGTGCCGCCTCGTCGCCGCCGACCCCTTGGCGGATCTCGACGATCACGTCCTTGCGGTCGGCGGGGTCGGACTCGACCAGCGCCAGCTTGAGCTCCTCCTCGAGCCGCTCGCGCCGCTCCTCCAGCTCGGGCAGCAGCTCGCGGAGGTCGGCGTCGGCGCGCGCGGCCTCGGTGTCGTTCGCGACCTCGCGCCACTCCTGCGCCAGCTTGAACGGGCCCTCCAGCTCTTTCAGCCGACGGCCGACCTCGGCCGCCTCACGATGGTCGTTGAAGACGGCAGGGTCGGACATCCGCTCCTGCGTCTCGCGGTAGGAGCGGTCGAGCTCGTCGACGAGGTTTTCGATCGCGGCCATGACGGCCGCAATCGTAGCCCCGGGCCTAGGAGGGTCTGGCGGAATCTCGCTCGTTGCCGGGGTGCGATGGTCGTTCCGAGGCAAGGACGCAGGGAGCCTTCGTATGCGGAGCTATACGGGGGCGACCGAGGACGCGGCCTCGGGGCGAGCAGCGCGGCCCGGCGACACAGCCGATATTTCGCCAGGCCCTCCTAATTACGTGTCGAAGGCCACGTCGAGGGTGAGCTCGACGTTGCCCTTGAGCGCGCCCGAGACCGGGCAGGCTTCCTTCGCGCCCTCCGCCGCCTCCGCGAAGAAGACGCCGTCGATGCCCGGCACGCGTCCGCGCACGGTGAGCGCCGACTTCGTGATCCCGGTGCCGGGGACGAACGTGACCGTCGCCGAGGTCTCGAGGCGCTCGGGCGGATTGCCCGCCTGTGCCAGCGCATGCGAAAGCGCCATCGCGAAGCACGCTGCGTGCGCCGCCGCGATCAGCTCCTCCGGGCTCGTCCTCCCGTCGGGACTCTCGGCCCGTGACGCCCACGTCACGGGCAGCTGCGGAAGCACGCCGCTGCCGGTGCTCGTGATCGTGCCGGAGCCCTCCATGAGGCTCCCCTCCCAGACTGCGTCTGCGCGGCGCTCGGTAGCCATGTCCCCCTCCTCGTCGATTTGGGGGCTGAGGTTAACCGCGACCGAGGAGCAAGCCGAGCGGTACCTCCGTGCGGTTGCCCGACGAGTCGCGCGCGATCAGCGTCGTCTGCCAGGCGCCCGGCTTGGGGGAGAGCCGCATCGCGCCGCGGAGAGGCTTCTTGCCCAGCTGGATGACGCGGGCGTTGCCGTGCGGGCCGCCGACCAGGCGGAGCCGCAGGTCGAGCCACGGCGTCTCGGCATCGTTGGCGCGCCAGATCAGGCGCTTGCCTGCGAGCCGCGCCGCGATCGCCGGCGGCACGGTGTCGCGCTTGACGGTTGCCGGCGGCAGCTCGATCTCCGTCGGGTTGCCCGCGAGGTCGACCGCGCGCACGCTCACGGGATAGGACCCGGGCGGCACCTTGCCCGGGAACACCTCGATCGTGCGCTTGCCGCGGCCGACGAGCAGCGTCCGCCGCACGGAGCCGACCTGGATCGTCACCCGCGAGATCTTCGAGAGCGTGAAGCTCACCTGCGCGTAGTCGCGGAACCCGTCCAGCGGCCGCGGATAGGCGGGCGGGCCCGGGGCGCCCGGAGTCAGCTCGGGCGCCACGTCCTCGTAGGAGGCGAAGCGGTCGCCCCAGCCGGACCAGAAGATGTCTTTGTTGCGCGCGCCGATCCGCCTCAGCAGTGCGACGACGTAGCGCTGGTAGTCGAGCGTCGACTCGTTGCCGCCGAGGGAGTAGAGCGACCAGGCGCCCGTGTCGAACTTGGGCAGGAGCGCCGCAGCGCTCGCGCGGAGCTGCGCGGCGACGTTGAGGCCTGCCGGGTCCTCCATCATCGCTCCGTAGTCCTCGAGCGAGACGAGCGCCTGCAGGTGGGCGTTCAGGACGGCGAGGTCGCTGAAGCTGTAGAGCCGGATCCACGCGCCCTGCGGGAGCGCCCGCACGAGCTTGCCGGGGATCGCGCGGAACGCCTTGCGTGCGGTCGTCGCGAAGACCGGGTCGCCGAGCTTGACCTGAGCGCGGGCGAACGCCTGCGCGGCGACCGCCTGCGCCATCCCCGAGGTCCAGGGCGGCTTGCCCGACCCGAACTGGAACTCGTACTCCCACGAGAGCGAGTCGCCCTTCGGCACCGCGCGCGCGACGAGCGCCTCGGCGAGCAGCCCGGCCTCGTCGAGCCGGTTCGCGCCGAGGTACGAGTTGAGTTTCGCGAAGTTGGCGAGCGGGTGAAACTGGAGGCCGTGGTTCGTGAAGGCGCGGTACACGACCCCTTCCTCGTCCTGCACGTCGCGCCCCGACGAGACCGTCCCGTGCGTGCCGAGGTACTGGGCGTTGAAGTCGAGCATCGAGAACAGCGTCAGCGCGCGCGGGCGGTTGTAGCTGCGCCACTGGGCGGAGACGTCGCGGATCACGCCCTCGAGCTCGCGCGCCCGCTGGCCGGACAGCTTCCCCCAGACCGAGTAGGCGCGCGTGAGCGTCGCGCGGTCGGTCGCGGCTGCGTCCGGGTCGAGGTAGCCGCGGGACACCGCCTCGTCGATGCCCTTCCTCGCGTTCGCGACCTCGACGCCGAGCTTCGGCGCCGATGACGCGCCCGGGGCGAGGACCGCGAGCGCGACCAGGAGAGCTCCCAGCTTGAGAGTGAGTCGCATCACGTTCATGAGTGGGGACGAACGTGCCGCAAAAAGGTAGCGGCTTGCCGCCGCTCCTTACTAAGCCATTACTTCTACGCGGCGCTCCTCGGGGCTCAGCCGGCCCTCGAGTCGGAGCACCTCGCGGAGCGCGCGGATCGAAACCTCGATCTGGTCGAGGGTCGGCTCGCGCGTCGTGAGCCGCTGCAGCCAGAGCCCCGGCGCGAGCAGCTTCATCACCACACGATTGTCAGCGTGCCGGCCGGCGAAGCGGATGAGCTCGTAGGCCAGGCCGGCGATCACCGGCAGGAGCAGGATCCGGCTCGCGATCAGCCAGTACCACACGGGGCGGCCGAAGAACGCGAAGACGAAGATCGCGATCACCATCACCCAGAGCAGGAATGCGGTGCCGCAACGTGGGTGGATGAGGCTGAACCGCTGCACCTTCTCGGGTACCAGCTCCTCGCCGGCCTCGTAGGCGTTGATCGCCTTGTGCTCGGCCGCGTGGTACTGGAACACGCGCTTCAGGTCGGGGAGGAGCGAGATCAGCACGAGGTACGTGATGAAGATCCCGACGCGGATGAGGCCCTCGACGACCACGAACTGGCCGGTGTCGTCGATCGGCAGCCAGCTCGTCAGCAGCGCGGGCGTGACCTTGAAGAGCATGATCGCGAACCCGATCGCGATCGCGAACGCGAAGATCAGGCTCCCCCGCGAGAGCTCGGTGGAGACGTCCCCCTCGTCGCCCTCCTCCTGCGCCGCGTAGTTGGCCGAGATCGCGAGCGCGCGAAACCCGATCGCGAGCGACTCTCCGAGCGCGATCACGCCCCTGATCACCGGCAGCCGGAAGAAGCGGTGCCGGGCCATCACAGAGTTGATCTGCCGGTCGACCTGGGCGATCTCGCCGTCGGGCTTGCGGACCGCGAGCGCCCAGTTCGAGGGCCCTCGCATCATCACGCCCTCGAGGACGGCCTGTCCGCCGATCGGAGCCGACATCGTGTTGGGCTTAGCCCTTGCGCGCGCCGCCGGCGCGCTCGAGGCGGCGCTGGAAGCGCTCGACCCGCCCGCCGGAGTCGACGAGCTTCTGCTTGCCCGTGTAGAACGGGTGACAATTCGAGCAGATCTCGACGTGGAGCTCGGGCTTTGTGGACCGCGTCTCGAACGTGTTCCCACAGGAACACGTCACAGTGGCGAGGACGTAGTCGGGGTGGATGTCGGACTTCATTGCTCGCTCAGGATAGCAACGGCCGTTTCCGTGGCCACGTTGCCGCCCGAGACCACGACCACGATCGACTCGCCCTGCTCATGTGCGATTTTCCCGCTGCGCAAGGCGGCGGTCGCGGCTGCTCCGGCCGGCTCGCAGGCGAGCTTCGCCCGGGCGTAGAGGAACCGGGTCGCCTCGGCGATCTCCTCCTCGCTCACCAGCACGACCTCCTCCACCAGGTCGTGCGACTGGGCGAGTGCGACGGTCCCGGCGAACGGCGCGTTGAGGCCGTCGGCGATCGAGACCGGCGTGATCGGCACCGGCTCCCCGGCCGCCATGGCGAGCTGGAAGGCATTCGAGCGTTCGGGCTCCACCCCGATCACCCGAGCCAGCGGGCGGCGCGCCTTGACGACGGTCGCGATCCCGGAGATCAGCCCACCGCCGCCCACCGGCACGACGACGACGCCGGCGTCGGGCACGTCCTCGAGCAGCTCGAGCGCGACCGTCCCCTGCCCCGCGATCGTCGTCGGCGAGTCGAACGGGTGCACGAGCGTACGCCCCGACTCGGCGATGAGCTCGTCGAGGCGGTCGAACGCCTCTGCCGGCCCGGGCGCGCTCAGGTCGACCTCGGCTCCGTAGGCCCGGGTCGCCTCGACCTTCTGCGCGCTCGCGTCGCGCCACATCACGACTAGCGCGGAGACGCCCTCCTGCGCGGCGCCATAGGCGAGGGCCGCGGCGTGGTTGCCGGCCGAAATGCCGATGACGCCCCGCGCCTTCTCCTCGTTTGAGAGCGACGCGAGGCTCGTCAACACCCCGCGGGGCTTGAACGAGCCGGTCCGCTGGAACAGCTCGGCCTTGAGGTGGACGCGGGCGCCCGACTCCTCGCTCAGCAGGCGCGACGTGAAGGTCGGCGTGCGGTGGAGCCGGCCGCCGATCGCCTCCCGCGCGGCCAGGACGTCGTCGAGCGAGACCGGCGGCGAGGTCATCCGGCGCATTCTCGCCGCCCGGCGCGGTGTGTGGCCCGACTAATCGGTAGTCGTGCCCCGGCGCTGCTCGAGGGTCCGCTCGGCCTCGGCGTTGATCTCGGCCCCGAACAGGAGCGCGAGCGCACTGATCCACAGCCAGGTGAGCATGATGATCACCGCGGCGAGCGAGCCCCAGGCCTTGTTGTAGCCGCCGAACTTGCTCACGTAGAGCGCGAACCCGCCCGATGCGAGCAGCCAGATCAGGACGCTGACCACGGGGCCGACCGTGACGTAGCGCCAGCGCGGCTGGTCGACGTTCGGGCCGAGGTACAGGATCGCCGCGAACGCCAACAGCAGCCCGAAGATCAGGATCGGCCACTGCGCCGTCCACCACAGCCACGAGGTCAGAGACTCGAGCCCGACCGCCGACCCGATCCAGTCCGAGAGCGCGGGCCCGAGGACCAGCAGACCGAAGGCGAGCGCGAAGGCGACCAGCATCAGCACGACCATGAGGAGCGCGATGAGCCGCCGCTTGACGAAGCCTCGAGTCTCTTCGGCACCGTAGGCGGCGTTGAGCGCCCACATCAGCGTGTCCATCGCGCCCGTCAGCGTCCAGAGTGCGAGCACGGACCCGACCACGACCAACGCGATCCCCGAGCTCGACGCCGTCTGCGTGACGCGCCGGAGCGAGTCGTCGATGAGCGTGAGCGCCTCCTGTGGCACGACGCCGTCGAGCTTGTCGATGATCGTCGAGATGGCGTTGTCCCCGGCGAAGAGGCTGAACACGCCGACCGCGACGAGCAACAGCGCCGGGATCGCGAGGAACGCGTAGTAGGCGAGCGCCGCCGCGAGGTTCGTGATGTGGTCCTTCAGCGAGCTCTTGGCGGCGCTGACGAAGATCGAGAGCCAGTCCCGCTTCGTCAGGCCCTTCGGCGCCGGCTCGGCGCGACTCGCCTGCGGCGCGTCCTCTCTGTTGTCGGTGGGCTCCTGGTTCAAGACCTTCATCTCAGCATCCGGCTTCCCCGAGCGGCCGGAAGAAAACGCGGCAGTGCGTTTCTAGGTCTTGGTGTACTCGGGCCCGGAGCCGCCTTCGGGCGGGGTGAGCCGGCCGCCCTTCGCCGTGATCGCGCCGCACTGGACGCAGTTGGAGGGCGTCACCTCGACCTTCACGAGCTCGTCACCGTCGGCCTCCCCGACCTCGTACACCTGTGCCGGGCACATGTGCGCCCACAGCTCCGCGACGTCGCGGGGCACGTGGTCTCTGATCCGGATGTGGCTCGGCTGGTCGTCGCGCGTCCGGTTGCCGGACGCGTAGACCGACGAGAGCTTGTCGAAGGTCATGGCGCCGTCCGGCGTTGGGTAGCCGGCAGCGCGGTTCGAACCGATGAGGCTCTGGTCGGCGTCGCGCTCGAGGTGCGAGTCCTTCGGCGGGAAGTGACCCTTCGAGACGGTCATCGCCCCGGCCATCGCACCGCCCATCCAGAAGCCGCGGGCGAACGCGGGCCGCATGTTGCGCACCTCGCGCAGGTCGCTCCAGACGAAGCTGTTCTGCAGGGCATCGTCGTAGAGGTGGAGCGATCGCGCCGGGGTGGCGCCGCGCTGCAGCGATGCGTAGGCGGCCTCGGCGGCGAGCCGCCCGGACTCGACCGCATAGTGGATCCCCTTGAGCGCGGGCACGTTGACCAGCCCGGCGCCGTCGCCGACCAGCAGGAGGCCCGGCGCGTGCAGCCGTCGCGGCACTGCGAGCAGCCCGCCCTCGGGGATCGTCTTGGCGCCCCACGCGACTCGCTCGCCGCCGCGGAGGATCTTGCGCACGAGCTTGTGCGTCTTCAGCTCCTGGAGCAGGTCGTGGACGGACAGCTCGACGTCGCGGTAGTCGAGCCCCACGACCATGCCGAGGGTGACCATGTCCTCGCCCATCGGGTAGATGAACGAGCCGCCGAACTCGCGGTACTTCTTGCCCCCACGCAGGGGCCAGCCCATCGTGTGGATCACGCGGTCGAGCGGCTCCGCGACCTTCCAGACCTCCTTCACCCCGAGCGCCCACACCTGCGGGCTCTCGCCGTGCAGCCCGAAGCGGTCGATGGCGACTCCGGTCAGGTGGCCCTGCGTCCCCTCGGCGAGGACGGTCACACGGCCGGCGATGTCCGACCCCGGCTCGAAGTTCGGCAGCGGCTCGCCGCCCCTGCCGCGACCCTTGTCGCCGGTCCGCACCCCGCGCACGCGGCCGTCCTGGACGAGCAGCTTCTCGGCCGCGGTCTCGGGCAGGATCATCGCGCCCAGCGCCTCGGCCTCGCCGGCGAGCCAGCGGCCGAGCTCGGACACGGACGCGACGTGGTTGTGGTGGTTCTTCATCGTCGGCGGGGTCGGGATCCGCAGCGCCGAGCCGCCCGTGAGGAAGTACACGGCCTCCTGGTCGACCCGGCCGTAGAAGGGCATGTCCGACAGCGAGCGACGATCCTTGAACAGGCGGCGGAGCGAACGCGGGTTGACGACGGCGCCCGACAGCAGGTGCGAGCCGGGCTGGCGGCCCTTCTCGAGCACCGCCACCGGCACCTCGCCCAACCGCTCCCGCATGGCCGCGTCGCCCTCGAGCAGCTGGCCGAGCCGGATCGCGCAGGACAGGCCGGCCGGGCCCGCGCCGACGATCAGAACGCCGACCTCGATGCGCTCCTCAGGCGGATCGCTCGGCTCGGCGACGTACTCGGCAGCGCTGAAGAATGGCGGGTAGTCGGCAGGACGGGAAGCCACGTCAGCTCCCGCGCTTTGCGCGCACGAGCTCGGTGAGCTTCGGGACTATGTCGTTCAGGTCGCCGACCACGCCGAGGTCGCAGAAGTCGAAGATCGGGGCGTTCGGATCCTTGTTGATCGCGACGATCGTGCCGGCGCCCTGCATGCCGACCTTGTGCTGGATCGCGCCGGAGATCCCGCAGGCGACGTAGAGCTTGGGCGCGACGGTCTTGCCCGTCTGACCGACCTGGGCGGCGTAGGGGTACCAGCCCGCGTCGACCACCGCCCGCGTCGCGGCCACGGCTCCGCCGAGCGCCTTGGCGAGCTCCTCGACGAGCGAGAACTTCTCGGGCTCGCCGAGCCCGCGGCCGCCGGCGACGATCACATCCGCGTCCTCGATCGACGGGCCCTCGCTCGTCTCGTGCGCCTGTTCGACCATCACCGCCGCGCTGGAGAAGTCCTCGAGCTGCGCGTCGAACTCGCGGACCTCGGCCTCCCCGCCGGTCTCCTTGGGCTCGAAGGTGCCGGAACGGATCAGGGCCAGCCGCGGCTCGCTCGTCCAGCCGACGTCGGCGAGGACGGTGTCGCCGAGCGCGGGCCGCTTGCCGACGAGCCGGTCGCCGTCGCGGACGAGGTCGACGAGATCCCAGTTGAGTCCCGCGTCGAGCCGGGCCGCGAGACCGGCGGCGACGTCAGCCGAGAGCACCGACGCGGCGAAGACGACTGTGTCGAAGCCGTGCTCGGTCACGAGCTGCGCCAGCGCGTCGACGCGCGGCTGGGGAAGTGGGGCCTCGAGCGCTGGGTCGTCGGCGACGAACACGGTGGAGGCGCCGAATGGGCCGGCGGCGGCCGCGAGGTCCGCCACGCCCGAGCCGAGCAGCGCGGCCGTGACGTTGCCGCCGTCGAGCTCGGCGGCCTTGGACAGGACGCCGAGCGAGCCTTTCTGGAGCTCACCTTCGTGGTGTTCGAGGAAGACGAGCGTTGCCATCAGATGAGCTTGCGCTCCGCGAGGTACTCCACGATCTTCTGGGCGGCGTCGCCCTCGTCCTCGATCTTGACCGAGTCGCCTCGCGGCGGCGGCTCGCCGACCGCGTAGACCTCGGTGCGCCTCCCGGCATCGCCGACCGCGTCGCCGTTCAGGCCGAGGTCCCCCAGCGAGAGCGTCTCCTGCGGCTTCGACTTCGCGCCCATGATCCCCTTGAGGGACGGGTAGCGCGGCTCGTTGATCGCGTCGGACACCGCGATCACGGCCGGCAGCGGAGCCTCGATCACGTCGTAGCCGAACTCCGTCTGGCGCTTCCCGCGCACCTTGCCGTCGGCGAGCGTGAGCTCGGCGACCTGCGACACGACCGGCCGGCGCAGCTTCTCGGCCACGGCCGCCCACAGCACGGCGCCGTCGGAGTCGCTCGACTGCTGCCCGAAGAGGACGAGGTCGGGAGCCTCGCGCTCGAGCGCGGCGGCCAGCGCCTTCGTCGTCCCGAGCAGGTCCGAGCCTGCTGCGTCGTCGTCGGTGACGAGCAGCACGCGGTCGGCGCCCATCGCCAGAGCCTTCCGCAGTGACTCGGCCGCCTTGGCGGGGCCGAGCGAGACGAGCACGACCTCGCCGCCCTCGCCGCCTTCCTTCAGGCGGAGCGCCTCCTCGACGGCATGGACGTCGAACGGGTTGATCGTGCCCTCCACGGAGCGGTCCAGACGCTTCGTCTGGGGGTCCAGCCGCTTCGGTGCGGCGGCGTCCGGAACGTGCTTCACGCAGACGGCGATCTTCATCGCGGAGGGGGACTCTAACGTCGCATAGCCAACTGACCGATAGCCCAACTGTCTGTTAGGGTGCCGCCCTTCGAGCGCGAACCGGAGCCCCTTCTCGCCCAGCCACCGGACGACAGCCCGAGGTCTTCTCCTCATCTTCCTGCTCGGTGTGACCACCGGGACGGCGGCGGCGATCCCGCCCGATCCTCCACCGCCCCCCGGCGGGCCCGTTCGCCCGACTCAGGCCGTGCCGAAGTTCGTCTTCCCGGTCGTCGGGCCGGCCCGCTACATCTCCGACTTCGGCGCGCCGCGCGCGCAGGGTCCCCACGAGGGCAACGACATCATGAGCGTCCGCTGGGCGCCGGCCGTGGCTGTTGAGAGCGGCACGGTCAAGTTCGACTCGGGCGGGTGGGGCTGCATGCTCAACCTGCTCGGCGACAGCGGCACGAAGTACTCGTACATCCACCTCAACAACGACCTGACGATGAAGAACGACAACCGGGGCAAGTGCGTCGCCGGGGTCGCCTTCGCGAAAGGCCTGAAGAACGGGCAGCGCGTCGAGGTCGGTCAGCACATCGCCTACGTCGGCGACTCGGGCGACGCCGACGGCATCCAGCCGCATCTCCACTTCGAGCGGCATCCCGGCGCAGGCGCCGCGACCAACCCCTTCCACTGGCTGAACACGGTGCCCCGGCTGCTCTTCAGCTCACCGCTCGGACAGCCGGTGAGCCTCTCGCTCCGCGGGACCGTGCTGCAGGCGACCGCGCCGGAGACGCTTCGGCTCAAGCTCGAGACCGTGAAGCCGTGGCCTGTCGGCCCTCGCGTCACGCAGAAGGGCCGCGCGGTGACGCTCACGGTGCCGGCGACGGCGACGTTCGAGAACGCACGCGGCTACATGACGACGACGGATCTCTCGCGGCTGGAGAAGGGCCGCTCGGTCGTCGTCTGGACGCAGTCGACGACCTCGACCGTGCTCACGCAGCTCGGGCGCAACCTCGTCGCCGAGCGGGTCCAGCTGCTCGCGCCGCCGCCCAAGAAAACGTAGGCTCGTTAGCGCCCGCGGAAGGCGGGCTCGCGCTTCTCGATGAACGCCGTCAGGCCTTCCTTGGCGTCCTCGCTCGCGAAGAGCTCGCCGAAGCGGTCGCCCTCACGTTCGAGGTTCTCGGCGTGGTCGCCGCCGAGCGCACGATTGACCGCCTCCTTGGCCGCGGCGAGCGCGATCGGGCTCTTCGCGGCGAGCTGACGTGCCGTCTCGAGCGTCTTGTCGAGGAGCTCGGCCGACTCGAAGACCGCGTTGACCAGGCCGCGCTCCCTGGCCTCGTCCGCGCCGACGAGGCGCCCGGTGAGGATCAGCTCCTTCGCGAAGCCGAGGGTCGTCGCGCGCGCCAGCCGCTGCGTCCCGCCCCAGCCGGGGATGATGCCGAGGTTGATCTCGGGCTGGCCGAGCTTCGCGGTCGTCGAGGCGTAGCGGAGGTCGCACGCGAGCGCGAGCTCGCAGCCGCCGCCGAGCGCGAAGCCGTTGATCGCGGCGATCGTGGGCTTCGGCATCGTCTCGAGCAGCCGCCCCGCCTCGTGGCCGAGCGCTCCCCAGGCCCTCGCCTCGGCGACGCCTAGGCCGCTCATGTACTTGATGTCGGCACCGGCGACGAACGCCTTCTCGCCCGCACCCGTGAGGACGACGACTCTGGCCTCGGCGTCCTGAGCCAGCTCGACGAGCCGGTCGCGGAGCTCGGTCAGGGTCGCGACATCGAGGGCGTTGAGCGCGTCCGGGCGGTTGACGGTCACGACGGCGACGCCGTCGTCGCGTGCGACGTCGACGGCTATGTCGCCGCCCCGACCCGCTCGCGCAGGAAGTCGACGATCTCCGCGGTCGGCGCGCCCGGGGTGAAGATCTCGGCTACGCCCTGCTGCTTCAGCTCGTCGGCATCCTCCCGCGGGATCGTGCCGCCGACGACGACGAGGACGTCCTCGGCGCCGTTCTCCTTGAGCCCTTCCAGGATCCGCGGCACGAGCGTCATGTGCGCCCCGGACAGGATCGAGATCCCGACGGCGTCCGCATCCTCCTGGATCGCCGTCTCGACGATCTGGTCCGGCGTCTGATGGAGGCCGGTGTAGATGACCTCCATTCCGGCGTCGCGAAGGGCACGGGCGATGATCTTCGCACCGCGGTCATGCCCGTCGAGACCCGGTTTTGCAATTACCACACGAATTTTTCCCGCCACTTCGGGCAGTATAGGAATGTGAAATTGACCGTCGTGGGCTCGTCGCCCGCCTGGCCGAACCCCGGCGGCGCTCAATCCGGGTATCTGATCGAGGGGCCCGGAAGGCTCCTACTGGACTGCGGTCCCGGCGTGCTGGCACGCCTGCGCGAGCAGTACGCGGAGAACGGCTGGCCGCGCGTCGACGCCATCGTCGTCAGCCATTTCCACCTCGACCACTGGGGCGATCTCGTGCCGTGGGTCTGGGGCCTCATGGTCGGTCCGGCCAAGGATCAGACGCCGCCAGAGCTCTGGGTGCCGCCCGGCGGCATGGAGGAGCTGGCCACTCTCGGTGGGCGCCTGGGCCAGCCGGACATGTTCGCGAGGACCTTCAGGCTCCGCGAGTACACCGAACGCGAGCCGTTCCGCGCCGCGGAGCTCGACGTGGTCGCACTTCGGCTGCCGCACTACACGCTCCAGACGTTCGGGTTCCGTGTCACGAACGGCGCCCGCTCGCTCGCCTACTCCGGCGACTCGGGCCCGAGCGAGCGCCTCGCCGAGCTCGCGCGCGACTGCGACCTGTTCATCTGCGAGGCGACGCTCGATCGCCCCGAGCTGGACGGCGAGCCACGCGGCCACCTCACGGCCGACGAGGCGGTGGCCGCCTTCGAGTCGTCGGGCGCACGTCGGCTGCTGCTCACGCACAGGCCGAACGAGCTGCCGCTCGACGGCACGCTCGAGCTCGCCTACGACGGGCTCGAGCTCGACATCACGTAGCTCGGCGTCGGAGCGCGTCGCGCAGGCGCACGGCCCCGATGGCGGCCAGCGGGGCGAGCACGATGAGCGCGAGCACGCCGGCCGGGATCAGCCACCAGACCCGGTCGATCTGGCCTTCGGTCGTCCGCCGGATGGCCTCCTTCTGGGCACGCGTCGGCTCGGTCGCCTGCGGCGAGGCGGACACGGGCGGCGGCTCGGGATGGGACAGCGGGCCCCGCGGGTACCAGGCGCTGACGAGCCAATGCCGCTGCCTGCCGCGCCCTGACGGCTGCAGCGAGACGCCGAAGACCTCGGGGTCGGTACGCACGCCACGGCGGGGGAGCAGCGTGACGTTCAGCGCGATCTCGGAGGCGTCGGCGAAGTCGACGTCCCACGTCGTCCGGGCCGGATCTGCCGGGTACGGGAACACCGGCAGGTCGCCGCGCATCCAGTCGGCGTGAACCGTGCCGACGCGGAGCTCGGGCGAGGCAAGCCGCCACGAGCGCTCGAGGTCCCGGCGGAGGACGGCGGTGCGAACGAACTCGTCGACCGTCTCGTTCACCTGCCGCCTGACCCGTGGAGTCATCCGAAGCGGTTCGAGCGCGCGAGGGACCTGCGGCGCGCCGGGCTCCAGCGCCTCGTCCTCACGCCGCTTCGGCGGGCCGGGCAACTGCGAGATCAGCACGGCCACGAGCGCGGCCACGAGGAGGCAGCCGCCGAGCCACGCCAGCCTCCGGCGCCGCCGGTAGGACGAGAGGTACGTGCGAGGCGCCCGGATCAGGAGACCGACGAGCCCGGCGGCGTGAGCCCGGCGCGGCGCTCGGCGTGCTCGCGGTAGGCGCGCTCGGCCCGCCGGGACCGACGCCAGCTGCGGACGCCGAGCAACACGAGCACGATCGGCACGATCGCGAGCAGCCCGATCGGCAGCAGCAGCCAGATCGCGCCCAGCCGGCTCTCCCCCTGGCCGACGACGCCCGCGTCGAGCGGCTGGACTCCGAGCGCGTTGTTGCCGCCGCCGCTGCTCGGAACCGGGGCGGCCAGCGCCGGGTTGGCGACGCCGCTCGGTGTCCACGAGTCGACCACCCAGTGCCGGTGGCTCGTGTCGCCGACCGGTTTCAGCTCCATGAAGAAGAGGTTCGGGCGCTCACCCGACCCGGCGCGCGGGAACACGAGCACCTGGAGGCCGAGCGCGTTGGTGTAGACGTAGTCGAGCTTCCACCTGGCCGTTGCGACGGGATACGGCACGACCGGGATGGAGCCCCGCTTCCACTCGTCGAGCGTGTAGCCCTCCTTGAGCGCCGCGCTGGCCAGCGGCCACGAACGCTCGACATGCTGGCGCGCCACGGCCGTCTTGACGAAGTTGGCGGCGGTCGCCAGCGCCTGCGCCCGCGCCTTGTTGGTCAGCTTGACGTGCTCGGGCTCGTGGTAGACCTGCGCCTTCCCCGACTCCTTGACCTCGGGAGCCTGGTCAGCGGTGTTCGGCCAGAAGATGCCGACCGTGACGAGCCCGGCCGCGACGAGAGCAGCGCCGCCGCCCCAGGCGAGACGTCTTCTTCGGCGCGGTGACGAGAGGAACGTCGACACAGCCGAAGACTAGAGGCGCTCTCGCGCGCTCCCCGCTACTGGGCGAGGTCGTCCGGGACCGCGGGCGGCGCGTACGGTGCCCACGCGTCGACGAACCAGCGCTGGCCAGAGCGCTTCAGCTCCATCTGGAAGACCTGCGGCTTCTCCGTACTGCCCTTTCGCGGCAGGAGCGCGACGGTCAGCCCGATCGACTTGGGGTAGGACCAGTCGACCTTGATCGGCGCCTTCTCCATCGAGTCGCCCGGGTAGGGCACGACCGCGATCTCGCCCTTGAGCCACTGCTTGTACGTCTGGCCCTGGCGGATCCCGGGGCCCGAGACCTTCCAGGCCCTCGCGAGGTCCTGGCGCGCGACGGCCGTCTGCAGGAAGACCACCGCCGTCTGGCGCGCCGACGAGGGCACCGGCACCGACGTCGGGTTCTTCGAGCGGTCGTCGGGCTTGCCCACAGGCGTGTCGGGCGCC
Organism: uncultured Actinomycetes bacterium; assembly: GCA_963739085.1. GTDB lineage: Bacteria > Actinomycetota > Thermoleophilia > Gaiellales > Gaiellaceae > DATFQE01. The sequence continues at coordinate 121,025 of CAVTZA010000018.1, forward strand.
CCGCCCGTGTCCGTCCGCGACTGGACGAACGCGATCACGCCGACCGCCAGCACGAGGCCGGCAATCCAAGGGAGCGCGAGGTTGAACTTGCGCGACGAGAAAACCGAGCTGAGCTTGCTCACCCGAACAGATTAGACGAGCTTTTCCCGGGTCGGGTTAGAGCTCCGTTAACTCAGAGGCCGCGGAGCGGCCTGTCCGCGAAGCGGACCAGTGGAGGGGGTCCGGGGGAACCGGGAGGTTCCCCCAGCTAGAACACAGGCGTCTCTCTCCACACGCCCCAGACCTCGCGGAGCGCATCGCACATCTCCCCCATCGTCACGTAGGCGCGCGAGGCGTCGACGATCTTGGGCATCAGGTTGACGTCGTCGCGCGCCGCTGCCTCCTTCAGGTCCGCGAGCGCGGCCTCGACCGCCGCCGAGTCGCGGCGCGCACGCAGCGCCTGCACGCGGTCGATCTGTTTCTGCTCGAGCGCGGGGTCGATGCGGAGGATCTCGAGCGAGGTGTCCTCCTCGGCCGTGTACCGGTTGACGCCGACGACGACCCGCTGCTTCGCCTCGACCTCGGACTGGTAGCGGAACGACGCCTCCGCGATCTCGCGCTGGAAGAAGTTCTCCTTGATCGCCGGAATCACGCCGCCGAGCTTGCGGATGCGGTCGAAGTAGTCGTAGGCCTCCGCCTCGAGCCGGTTGGTGAGCTCCTCGACGAAGTAGGAGCCGCCGAGCGGGTCGATCGAGTTGACGACGCCGGTCTCGTGCGCGATCACCTGCTGCGTCCTGAGCGCGATCCGCACGGCGTCCTCCGTCGGCAGGGCGAGGGCCTCGTCGTAGGAGTTCGTATGCAAGCTCTGGGTGCCGCCGAGGACTGCGGCGAGCGCCTCGATCGCGGTGCGCACGATGTTGACTTCGGGCTGCTGGGCGGTGAGCGACACGCCGGCCGTCTGGGTGTGGAAGCGCATGAGCAGCGACCGCTGGTCCTTCGCGCCGTACCGCTCCTTGAGCTCGCGCGCCCAGATACGCCGCGCGGCCCGGTACTTCGCGATCTCCTCGAAGAAGTCGAGGTGCGCGTTGAAGAAGAACGAGAGACGGGGCGCGAACTCATCGACCTCCAGGCCGCGCTCCACCGCCCACTCGACGTAGGTGAACCCGTCCATGAGCGTAAACGCGAGCTCCTGCGCGGCGGTCGAGCCGGCCTCGCGGATGTGGTAGCCGGAGATCGAGATCGGATGCCACTTGGGCATCTCGCGTGCGCAGAACTCAACCATGTCCGTCACGAGCCGCATCGACGGCTCCGGCGGGAAGATCCACTCCTTCTGCGCGATGTACTCCTTGAGGATGTCGGTCTGGATCGTCCCGCGGAGCTCCGCGCGCGGGACGCCCTGCTCCTCGCCGACGCAGAGGTAGAACGCCAGCAGCATCGCGGCCGGCGAGTTGATCGTCATCGACGTCGAGACCTGGTCGAGCGGGATGCCTGCGAACAGCGTCTCCACGTCGTCGAGCGAGTCCACGGCCACGCCCTCGCGGCCCACCTCACCGAGCGAGCGCGCGTGGTCCGAGTCCAGGCCCATGAGCGTCGGCATGTCGAACGCGGTCGAGAGGCCGGTCTGCCCGTGGTCGAGCAGGTAGCGGAAGCGCTCGTTCGTCTCCTCGGCGGTACCGAAGCCGGCGAACTGACGCATCGTCCACAGCCGCCCCCGGTACATCGACGGGTAGACGCCGCGCGTGAAGGGATAGACGCCCGGGTAACCGAGGTCGCGGTCGTACTCGACGGCCGTCGTCTCAGGCGAGTAGAGCGGATCGTTCTCGAGGCCCGAGATCGTCGAGAAGAGCTCGCCTTGCCGCTCGGGGACGGCGTCGTAGAGCTCGCTCTTCCACTGGTCGACTCCCGAGGCGAGCTCGGGCCGGTCCTCGGTGGTGGCCATGCCCGAAGTCTAGGGGAGCGCTCTCAACTCACCAGCCGCAGCGGTCGGCCGGAAGTGGGGCCAGGGGCCCCCAGGGCCGGGGGATCCCGGAGGGCCGGGGGAAATGCCCTGAGGGCCCTGAGGCCCCTTGGTCCGGCTGGACCACGCGAGTCGAGGGACCCGCGACCGCACTTTGGGGACGACGTCGAGTCGTCCGAAGGATGGCGCGGCTCCACGTCGGCGTCCGACGCTCGGCGAAGAGCGGAGAGCCACGACAGCGCGACTGCGCATGGGGGCCGACCATCGAGCCGCGCTTCGGGCCGCGACGGCAGCGGCACGAGACACGGTCAGGGTGAAGTGTGACGGCCGTGTCGAGAAGCTGTCAAGGAACGCTCAGAACAGGGCCTGCAAGGCGGCGGCCACTCCGGCCACGAGCAGCACGACCGCGATCGCCCTGACGAGCTGCGCCTCGGAGAGCCGTCCGGTGAGGCGGGCACCGAGGAGCGCGCCCGGGATCGACGCGGCGGAGCCCACGAGCACGATCGCCACGTCCGGTGCGGCGCTCTCGAGGTGGCCGAGCAGCCCGGCGATCCCGACGCAGACGCCGACGAGCAGGTTCGTGCCCACCGCCCGGCTCGGCGCCTCTCCGACGAGGCGCAACAGCGCGGGCATCCGCAGCGAGCCGAGAATGAGCCCGACGAAGCCGCCGAGCAGGCCGATCACGGCGCCGGAGAGAACCGCGGCTCGGATGTCGAGCCGTGCGCGGTCGGACGCGGGTCGAGGCGTCGGCGTCCGCCGGAGCAGGTCGAGGCCGCTGTAGAGCAGGACCGCCGAGATCCCGAGCAGGACGGCCCGATCGGGGACGACGCCCGCGAGGTAGCCGCCCGCGAGGGCTCCCAGCACGGACGGCGGCGCCATCCAGCCGAACAGGCGCCAGTTGACGCGCCCCGCACGCACGTGCGCGACGGAGGCGGTCGCCGCCGCGACGCCCGAGATCGCGATGTTCGCCCCGCCCGCGCTCGCCGGCGACGACGCGATCAGCAGCACTGCCGGCAGGCGGATGTTCCCCAGCACGAGCCCGACGAGGCCGCCGGCGAGCGCGACGGCGAAGCACCAGACCGCGAAGGCGACCGCCTCGGGAACGCTCATCGCGGGCGCGGGGCGACGCGTTCCTCGACGGTGCCAGGCATGCGCACGAGACGCTCGCCGAAGAGTGACGAAACTCGCAACCGGCGTCGCGCACACCGCTCAGCCGTGCGGTCGGCGGATCGGGGCGTGACTCGTTCGACGGTGCCAGGCACCCGCAAGAGAGGCGCGCGGCGATAGACCCCCTCGACTGGTCCGCTGCGCGGACAGGGCGGTCTATCGATTGGCGCTGGTGGAACCTCCCGGTTCCCCCAGACCCCCTCCACTGGTCCGCTTCGCGGACAGGCGGCTTCGCCGCCGCTCAGCGCGACTCGCCGGGCTTCCAGAGCGGCTCGCCCGCGCCTGCGGCGGCGTTCGCGGTGCGCGCGAGGATGAAGAGCAGGTCGCTCAGGCGGTTGAGGTAGACGAGGACGTCGCGGTTGAGCTCGAGCTCCTGCGAGGCGTCGAGCGCCGCGCGTTCGGCCCGCCGGCAGACCGCGCGGGCGACCTGCAGACGGGCGGCCGCCTCCGTCCCGCCCGGCAGCACGAAGCTCTTCAGCTCGGGCAGTTCCGCGTTGAAGCGGTCGCAGTCGTGCTCGAGCGCCTCGATCTGGGCCCCCGTCACGCGCAGCCGCCCGTCGCCCACGCCGAACGGCACGGAGATGTCCGCGCCGACGTCGAAGAGCTCGTTCTGCACGCGCTCGAGCACCGGCCGGAGCGGCTCGGGCAGCTCGGCGGCGAGGACGACGCCGATGAGCGAATTGAGCTCGTCGACAGTTCCGAACGCGGCGATGCGGCAGTCGAGCTTCGACACGCGCGCGCCGTCGCCGAGCGAGGTCTCGCCGCGGTCGCCGCCGCCGGTGTAGATCCGCGTCAGACGGACAGGCTCGTCGACCTTGCGAGGCATCGATCGAAGTCTAGGCGCCGAGCCGGAACGTCTCGCGCAGGCGGCACCGGTCCGGCTCGAACTCCTCCATCAGCGCCACCTCGGTGATCCGGAAGCGTGCCGGGAGCACGTGCGCGAGCCGCTCCTCGACGCGGGCGCGCAGCGTGTCGGGGTCGGCGCCGCCGTCCAGCGTCAGCGACGCGTGCGGAGGCGGATCGCTGCCGGGCCGGCCGTAGGGCGGGCACTGTGGGTAGCGCGACCAGAGCGCGCGCATCAGCGCGCGCAGCTCCTGCTCGGGCTCGGGCACGCCGTAGACGGCACCGCCGCCGTCCCACTGGGCCACGCCGGCGATGTCGAACGAGAAGGCCGGCTGCGAAGCGAAGAATGCGCGCAGCGTGTCGAGCTCGGGCTCTCCGATCGAGGCCGGCGGGAGGAACGGGTAGAGGAGCGTCAGCGACAGCGGGATCGCCTCGGGCACGCGCTCGGGATAGAGCTCGTCGTGGGCTGCCGCGAGCTCGGGCGCCTGGTCGGCGAGCAGCAGCGTTAGGAAGCTCTCGAGCTCGCGGCCTCCGCCGGCCACTAGCCCTGCGCCATGGCCTTCTGCGCCAATCCGAGAACCGAGCGCGCGATCACGAGCCGCTGGATCTCGCTCGTGCCCTCGTAGATCTCGGTGATCTTCGCGTCGCGGTAGTACCGCTCGACCGGGAACTCCTTCGTGTAGCCGTAGCCGCCGAGGATCTGGATCGCCTCGGCCGTCTGGCGCCGCGCCATCTCGGAGGCGAAGAGCTTCGCCTTCGCGCCGGCCTCGGTGTGCGGCTCGCCCTGCTGCTTCAGCCAGGCGGCGCGGTGCACGAGCAGGCGCGCGGCGTCGATCTCGGTCGCCATGTCGGCGAGCTTCCACTGGATCGCCTGGAAGTCGCCGATTCGCTGCCCGAAGGCCCGCCGCTCCTTGGCGTACTCGCGGGCGACGTCGAATGCCGCCTGCGCGATGCCGACCGCCTGGGCGGCGATCCCGATCCGCCCGCCGTCGAGGGTCGACATCGCCACCCGAAAGCCCTTGCCCTCCTCGCCCAGCAGGCGGTCGCGGCCGACCATCGCGTCCTCGACGACGAGGTCGTTCGTCACGGAGGAGTTGAGCCCGAGCTTCTCCTCGTCGCGCGTGATGCGGACGTGCTCCGCGTCGAGCACGAAGGCGGACACGCCGCGTGCCCCGGGCGTCTCGGCGTCGGTTCGAGCGAAGAGCAGGAACGTCCCCGCGTGACGCCCGTTCGTGATCCACTGCTTCGCCCCGGAGATGCGCCAGCCCTCGCCTTCCGGCACGGCGGCCGTGCGGAGAGATCCCGCGTCGGACCCCGCCTCCGGCTCGGTGAGCGCGAACGCGCCGAGGTGCTCGCCGCGGGCGAGCGGCGGCACGAACCGGCTCTTCTGTTCGTCCGTCCCGAACGCCAGCAGCGGCAGCGTGACCGCGCTCGTGTGCACGGCGACCGTCACCCCCACGCCCGCGTCGGCCCGTGAGAGCTCCTCCAGGACGAGGATGTAGGAGACGAAGTCGGCGCCGGCGCCGCCGTACTCCTCGGGCACACAGACGCCCATCAGCCCGAGCTCGGCGAGCTTCGCGAACAGCTCGCGGGGGAAATGGTGCTCGCGGTCCCAGGCGGCCGCGTTCGGCTCGATCTCGGCCTGCGCGAACTCACGCGTCAGCGCCTGGATCTCCCGCTGGTCGGCGCTGAGCGAAAAGTCCATCGCCCAGAGTCTATGAGGACCGCTCGACTCCCCCGAAAGGGGCATGTATCGCGGCTCCTCGATGTCAAAGCTAGGCGTGGATGGCGTCTCTTTCTGCGGTGAAGAGGCTCGCGCTCACCCTGGTCCTGCTCGCGGCGGCGGCGATCGTCGGCGCCGGTCCCGCGCGAGCGGGCCAGTGCGGCCTCCCGGAGGCGACGCCGCTCTGGGTCGACTACGCGGAGGCGAGCGTCGGCTTCCGCAACGAGATCTTCCGCCGGCCCGGCCTCGTGCTGGCCTCGAGCGGAGCAATGGTGTCCGAGGAGCTGCGGGCCGGCGGCGCTCAGACCGTCTACTGGCACATGAAGGTGACGCGGCTCGTCGGCACGCCTTCCCAGCCGGCCGATCCAAGCTCGATCCCCGCCGCCGCGGAAGCGCTCGTCGAGCGCGCCGCCGACTCGACCGGCTGCGCCACTCCGCTCATCGCCATCGAGGAGCTCTGGGGCGCGGACCTGCCCACCCCGTGGTCGCCGACGAACGCCGTGTACCGCGCCAACGTGCTTTCGCTCGCCCAGCAGCTGGCCGCACGCGGCGCCCGTCCGTTTCTCTTCGTCCACGGGACGCTGGAGACGGACGGCGCCGCCGGCGCCTGGTGGCGTGAGCTGGCCCGCTCTGCAGACCTCGTCTACGAGTCGTACTTCGCCGCTCCGCGGATCCACGCGCTCGGCCCGGTGCTCGGTAGCCGGGAGCTGCGCACGGCGATGCGCCGGCCGCTCCGCCGCCTCCGGAGCCTCGGCATCCCCAGCGAGCGGCTCGGTCTCATCCTCGGCTTCCACTCGAAGCCGGGCACGAGCGGCCGCGAGGGTCTCCAGCCGCGCGGCGCGTGGCTGGAGTTCGTGAAGCTCAACGCGCTCGCGGCCGAGCAGGTCGCGGTCGAGCTCCGCGTCGGCTCGGTCTGGTCGTGGGGTTGGGGCACGTTCGACCCGGCCGGCGCCGATCCCGACAAGCCGCTCGCCGCATGCGTCTACCTCTGGACCCGCGACTCGTCGCTGTGCGACGCGCCGGCGCGGGCGCCTTTCGACACGTCGCGCGGCGACGGCCAGCTGATCCTGCCCGTCGGCATCCGCTGCGCGTTTCCAACGGGCATGGTCTCCGATGCGGCCGTCAACAGGCTCGCCCGCTTCGCCGGAGGCCGGCGCGTGGCCCTCACGGCCCTCACACAGCGGCGCGCGCTCCGGCGGGTGGTCCCCGTCCGCCCGCGTGACCGCCTGCGGGCCGAGCGCTTGCTCGTCCGCTCGAAGTACCACGGCTCGAAACGGCGCTACCGCCGCGCGCTCGCACGCCGGGGACTGACGCGGTCGGACGCCCTCGCCTTGCTCGCCGACCGCATCCGGGTTCGTGCGCTGGGCCATGCGCGCGCCGAGCAGCTGGTGCGAAGGACGGTCCACCAGGCGCTCTGTGCGCAGGACGCGCTCCCGGCGCCCAAGGCCGTGGACCTGGCGCGCCGCCTCTAGGAGGGCTTGGCGGAATATCGCTCGTCGCCGGGGTGCGATGGTCGTTCCGAGGCAAGGACGCAGGGAGTGTTCGTATGCGGAGCGTATACGGGCGCGACCGAGGACGCGGCCTCGGGGCGAGCAGCGCGGCCCGGCGGCACAGCCGTTATTTCGCCAAGCCCTCCTCTAATACTCGTAGAAGCCGCGGCCGCTCTTACGACCGAGCCGACCTGCCTGGACGTACTGCCGCAGCAGTGGACACGGCGCGTACTTGTCGTCGCCGAGCCCGTCGTGCAGCACCTCCATGATCGCGACGCACGTGTCGAGCCCGATCAGGTCCGCGAGGGCGAGCGGGCCCATCGGGTGCGCGAAGCCCAGCTTGGCGATCGTGTCGATCGCCTCCGCCGTGGCAACGCCCTCCATCAGCGCGTAGGCAGCCTCGTTGATGAACGGCATCAGGATCCGGTTGGAGACGAAGCCGGGGAAGTCGCGCGCCTCGGCGGGCGTCTTGCCCAGGTCCTCGGCGAGCGCGGCGATCGCCTGTGCGGTCTCGTCCGAGGTCTCGAGCCCGCGGATCACCTCGACGAGCTTCAGCACCGGCACCGGGTTGAAGAAGTGCATGCCGATCACCCGGTCGGGTCGCCCGGTGACCGCGGCCAGCGACGTGATCGGGATCGACGACGTGTTCGAGGCGAGCACGGACTCGGCCGGGAGCACCTCGTCGGCCCGGCGGAAGACGTCCTCCTTGACGGCCGTGTCCTCGACCACGGCCTCGATCATCAGGTCGGCCGGGACGAGGTCGTCGGCCGGGGCCACCCGGGCGAGCGTCTCGTCGGGATCCACGCCGCCCTTCTCGGCGAGCCTGGTCAGGCTCTTGCGCATCGTCTCCAGCCCGCGATCGACGGCGCCCGGGGCGGCGTCGTGGAGCGAGACGCGGCGGCCGGAGGCGGCCACCACCTGCGCGATCCCCGCGCCCATCTGGCCCGCCCCGACCACGAGGACGTGGCCGAACTGCACGGTCAGACCTCGATCAGAACCGCGTCGCCCTGGCCTCCGCCGGAGCAGATCGCGGCCAGCCCGAGCCCGCCGCCGTTGCGCCGGAGCTCGTAGATCATCGTGCCGAGGATCCGTCCGCCCGAGGCGCCGATCGGATGGCCGAGGGCGACGGCGCCGCCGTTCACGTTGACGCTCTCTGGGTCGGCGCCGAGCATCTCCGTCGAGTTGAGGACGACGGAGGAGAAGGCCTCGTTGAGCTCGATCCGCTCGACGTCGGCGATCGTCTTACCCGCCTTCTCGAGCGCCTTCGCGCCGGCCTTCGCCGGCGTGCGCGCGAGGTAGGCGAAGTCGTCCGCGACGTACGCCTGGGACACGATCGTCGCGAGCGGCTCGAGCCCGCGCTTCTTCGCGAACTCCTCGCTCGTCACCACGAGCGCGGAGGCGCCGTCGTTCACGCCGGGCGCGTTACCGGCCGTCGTGGTGCCCTCGGGGTCGAAGACCGGCTTGAGCGCGGCGAGCTTCTCGATCGAGGTGTCGCGGCGCGGGCCCTCGTCGGCTTCGACGTCCCCGACGGGGACGATCTCGTCGCGGAAGCGCCCCTCGTCCTGCGCCTTCGTCGCCCGCTCGTGCGAGCGAAGCGCCCAGAGGTCCTGGTCCTCGCGCGAGATCCCGAGCTCGCGTGAGACGAACGACGCCTGCTCGACCATGTGCCGCTTGTCGAACGTCGACGTCAGGCCGTCGTGCGTCATCAGGTCGATGAGCGTCCCGTCGCCCAGGCGGTAGCCGAAGCGGGCCTTCTTGAGGATGTACGGCGCGTTCGACATCGACTCCATGCCGCCGGCGACGACGACCTCCTGATCGCCGGCACGGATCATCGAGTCGGCGATCTGCACCGCGCGGATCGACGACGCGCAGACCTTGTTGATCGTGTCGGCCGGCACCTCGATCGGCAGGCCGGCGCCGATCGACGCCTGGCGCGCCGGCGCCTGGCCGGCCCCGCCCTGCAGGACCTGGCCCATGGTGACATAGCCGATCTCGTCGTTCTCGAGCCCGACACGGTCGATCGCGTTGCGGATCACGAGCGACCCGAGCTCGGTCGCCTCGTAGCCGGCGAGCCCGCCGCCGAGCTTGCCGAAGGGCGTCCGTACGGCGGAGACGATCACGGATCGAGTCATGTGAATGAGGGTAACAATGGCTCGATGGTTGCCCGTGCCGTCACGGACCGGCTGCGCGGGGTGGGCCTAGCGCTCGGCGCCGCGCTCGCCGTGCTCACCGCAGGTGCGTGGGCGTTCGGCGCGATCGCCGAGGAGATGGCCGAGGGCGACACGATCCACTACGACCAGCGCCTCGCCGACTGGCTCCACCAGCGCGCCACCGACCCCGTCACCGACGTCGTGCGCGTGCTGACCTGGACCGGGAACGGCGCGTTCCTCGCCCTGGTCGTGGCGGCCGCCGTCCTGCTGTTGTGGCGGCGCAACCTCGTGACCGACGCCGTGTTCGTCCTGCTCGCCTTCGCGGGCGCCGAGGTGATCACGTTCGGCATGAAGCAGGGATTCCGCCGGGACCGACCGTTCTTCGAGGATCCGCTCGCCACCGCCAGTTCGTTCTCGTTCCCGAGCGGCCACGCGCTCGTGTCGCTCGCCGTCTACGGCTCGCTCGCCCTCGTGGTCGCCCGCCACGCGTCGAGCAGGCGCCTGGCGGCCGCCGTCCTCGCTATCGCGGCAATCTGGATCCTCGCGATCGGGTTCAGCCGCCTCTACCTCGGCGTCCACTTCCTCTCGGACGTCCTCGCCGGCTATGCGGCGGGCGCCGCGTGGCTCGCCCTGCTCTACGTCTCCATCGAGGTGCGCGGGCGCTACACCTCGCGGTATCGCGCCTCGGCGAGCGAGTACAGCCCGAACGCGAAGAGGCCGGCAGCGACCAGCCCGAGCAGGAAGGGCCCGTAGGGAGCCCGCGCGATCTCGCTGAGCGCTCCGTCGAGGCCGACGGCCTCCTTGGGGTCGTACTGGTACGCGGCGCGCACCAGGAAGACGCCGACGAGCGCGAACACGACGCCGCGGGCGACGATCCCGACCGTCCCGATGACCGTGAACGCTTTGTCCTCGAGCTCGCTCATCTTCTGCAGCTTCAGCTTCTCGCGGAACTTGCCCGACAGGCCGCGATAGAAGTTCCAGAAGCCGCCGCCGATGAAGGCAAGGCCGGCCGCACCGACGATCAGGGGCCCGGCCGGAAGGTCCAGGACGTAGGAGGTCGCCTTGTCCTCCTTGTTCTTGTCGCCGCCGCCGCCCAGGCCGGCGAGCAGCAGGACGGTCGAGACGAAGATGCCGGCGTAGATGATTCCCCGGGCCGCATAGCTGAGCCGCTTCAGCACCCCTTCGTCCTCGTCCTCCTCGAGCCCGCTGCCGAGAAACGCCTGCGCGAAGCGCCACACGGAGTAGCCGAGGAAGCCGAACGCGATCAGCGCCAGGATGAAGCGCCCGAACGGCTGCTCGGCGACCGTCCTGAGGGCGGTGTCCCGGTCGGGCGCATGACCGCGTCCGACCACGGCCACGCGGATGGCGAGAACGCCGATGAGGCCGTAGAGGAGGCCGCGCGAGGCGAGCCCCCAGCGGGCAAGGCCTCGGGCCCAGGGGCTGCGCGCGGCGCGCTCGCCCGTCTGCTTGACATCGGTGGCGGTCGCCACAGCGGTCGGCTCCTCTCGGTCGGGGGTCTTGCCATCCTTGCCCCGAAGTGGAGGCGCTCAATCTCGTGGAGGAGACCGTCGACGTCGGCGGCCTGATGCTGTCGATCCTGCGGCCGCGCCAGGCCGAGGCGCTCATCAGCGAGGAGGCGTTCGAGCACGAAGAGTTCCTTCCGTACTGGGCGGAGCTGTGGCCGAGCGGGCTCGAGCTCGCGCGGGTCGTGCGCAGGCGCGACGTGGACGGGCTGCGGGTTCTCGAGCTCGGCTGCGGCCTGGGGCTGCCGAGCATCGTCTCCGCGCTCGGCGGTGCGCGGGTGCTCGCGACCGACTGGTCGCCGGAAGGGTTGGACGTGGCCGCGGCCAATGCAGCCCGGAATCGAGCCGAGCTCGAAACCGCGCTCGTCTCGTGGTCCGGCCCCGAGGCGCTCGTCCGCGCGGCGCCGTGGGACCTCGTGCTCGGAGCCGACCTGCTCTACGAGCGCCGCAACGTCGACCAGCTGCTCGGCTTGCTGCCTCGTCTGGGCAGCGAGGTCCTGCTGGCCGAGCCGGGCCGTCCGCCGGCCGCACGCTTCTTCGAGGAGGTCGAGCTCGAGGTGACGGAGCTCGGCGAGCGCGTCTACCGGCTCACAGGCCCGGCCCCGTGAGCCGGCGCGGGCCGCCGGGCGTCCGCACCCAGACCTGCCAGGCGTAGTAGCCGTAGAAGGCGCGGAGATCGCGCTTCATCTGGTTCGCGTAGCGCAGCACGGCGTCCACGTACAGCGTGGAGCGGTTGTAGCCGTAGAGCGCCTTGCGGTAGTCGCGCGGCGCGCCCGAGGCGTGCAGGTAGTTGGCCGCGCCGAGGATCGCGTCGTGCGGGTCGCGGACGTTCCCGCCGAGCCCGTACGCGCGCCAGGTGCCCGGGAGGAACTGCATAGGCCCCTGGGCGCCCGCGGTGCTGGCCGAGCGGAGCTTGCCGAACGCCGACTCGACGAAGTTGACCGCCGCCAGGATGTGCCAGCCGACGCCGAAGCGGCGCTCCGCCTCGCGGTACCAGCGCACCAGCGACCGCGCCGGGGCCGGCGGCCCGGTCCGGAACGACCGGAGCGGCCGCGTGGTCGGCGGCGTCAGCCGGACGAGGGCCGCTCGGGCCGCGAGCGTCTCCTTTGCCTCACTCCTGATCCGACCGCGCAGCCGCGCGACGACCGCGCGGGCGAGCTGCGGCTTCGCGGTGAGGTGGATGTAGATGCGCTGCTGGTAGAGCGCCTCGAGCTCGACGTCCTCCGGGACCTCGCCCTGCCCGCGCCAGGCGTCGACTCCCTCCTGCAGCGCCACGGTGTGCTCGTTGAGGGCGCGCGCGATCGCGGCCGGCTCGCGCGGAATCGGCGCGTTCGGCGGCGGCGCCGCCAGGACTGCGGCAACGAGGAGCGCGGCCATCATGGCCGCGAGGCTAGCCGAGGGCCTTCAGGCTCGAGAGCTCGGACGAGCTTGCGAGCTGCAGAGGCGGCCCGAGGCTCCCGCCGGCGCGGCTCCGGCCCGCGGCGCGGAGTGCGCGCGCATACGCGTCAGAGACCGTGTCGCCGCCGGCCATCACCTCGCCGGTCGAGCGCATCTCCGGCCCGAGCTTCGCGGCCGATGCGAAGCGCTCGCTCGGAAAGACGGCCTCCTTGGCGAAGGCGCGCGGGGGCAGGGCCCGCTCGGGCAGGTCGAGCGCGGTGAGGCTCTCACCGAGCAGGACGCGGCACGCGTGGTCGACGAGCGGGACACCGGTCGCCTTGGCGACGAACGGCACAGTGCGAGCTGCACGCGGGTTCGCTTCGAGGACGTACAGCTCGCGGTTCCAGAGGGCGAGCTGCAGGTTCAGCAGGCCTCGCGCTCCGAGCCCACGCGCGAGCGCGGCTGCTAGCTCGCGGATCTCGGCGTCCAGCTCGGCCGTGACCGATGGCGCGGGGAGCACGCAGGCCGAGTCGCCCGAGTGCACTCCCGCGGGCTCGACATGCTCGAGGACCGCCGCGACCCAGGCATCCGAGCCGTCGCAGAGCGCGTCGACGTCGAGCTCGACCGCTCCCTCCAGGAACGCGTCGATCAGCGCCGGCCGGTCGAGGGCGATCTCGTCGGGACCGGTGGCGACACGCATCCCGTCACCGCCGAGGACGTGGTGCGGACGGATCAGGACCGGGTAGCCGATCTCGCGCGGCGATCCGCGCGGCATCGTCCGTCGTCTCGGCCACCCCCCACGCCGGCGCGCGGAGCCCGAGCTCGGCTAACAGCGCGCCGAAGCGTCCCCGGTCCTCCGCCCGCTCGATCGCCGGGAGCGGGTCGCCGAGCAGCGGCACGCCCGCTTCGGCCAGCCCGGCGGCCAGACCGAGCGGCGTCTGCCCGCCGAGCGAGACGACAACGCCCAGCGGGCGCTCGATGGCGCACACGTCGAGCACGCGCTCCGGCGTCAGCGGCTCGAGGTAGAGGCGGTCCGAGGTGTCGTAGTCGGTCGACACCGTCTCGGGGTTCGAGTTCACGAGGACGACCTCGTGGCCGAGGCGGCGGAAGGCGAGCGCCGCCCGCGAACAGCAGTAGTCGAACTCGATGCCCTGGCCGATGCGGTTGGGGCCCGAGCCGAGCACGACCACCGCCCCGCCCTGCTCGCCGTTCTCGCCGGCCTCGAACGAGAGGTAGAAGTAGGGCGTCCGGGCCTCGAACTCACCGGCGCACGAGTCGACGGCGAGGCGCCCCGGTGCCGGTCGGCGAGCGCGGACCTCCGCGGCGTCGATCCCGAGGACGCGCGCGACCGTGCTGTCCGGAAGTCCGAACCGCTTCGCGACGGCGACGTCGCCGCTCTCGGCAAGCTCCCGCTCCGCCGCGGCGATCTCGTGCAGCCGGTCGGCGAAGTACTCGTGCACACCGGGCACGTCGAGGCCGCGGCGAGCCGCCTCCAGCAGGAGATCCCACCGCTCGGGAACAGGCTCGCCGCGGCGCGCGAGGTCGAGCGGCTCCAGCGGCGCCTCGCGTCCCTCGAGTGCCTTCAGGAACGCCTCGGCGAAGGTCCGGCCCAGGCCCAGCGCCTCGCCGACCGCGCGCATCTCGCTGCCCAGCACCGGAGCGGCATCGGGGAACTTGGCGAAGTCGAACCGCGGCGCCTTGACCGCGACGTAGTCGAGGGCCGGCTCGAAGGCGGCGGTGGTCTTGCCGGTGATGTCGTTCGGGAGCTCGTCGAGCGTGTACCCCACTGCGAGCAGCGCCGCCAGCTTCGCGATCGGGAAGCCGGTCGCCTTCGACGCGAGCGCGGACGACCGCGAGACACGCGGGTTCATCTCGATCAGCACCAGCTCGCGCGTCCCGGGCTCGTACGCGAACTGCACGTTGGCGCCGCCGGTCGCGACCCCTACCGTCCGCACGCAGGTGAAGGCGGCCTCACGCAGCCGCTGGTACTCGGCGTCGGGGAGCGTCTGCTGCGGCGCGACCGTCCACGAGTCGCCGGTGTGGACGCCGACCGGGTCGAGGTTCTCGATCGAGCAGACGACGACGCAGTTCCCGGCCGAGTCGCTCATCACCTCCAGTTCGTGCTCCTGCCAACCCTCGAGCGACCGCTCGACGATCACTTGGCCGATCGGGCTGGCCGCCAGGCCGCGTGCGACCGCGTGCCCGAGGTCTTCGCGCGTGTGCGCGAGACCGCCGCCGGTGCCTCCGAGCGTGAAGGCCGGGCGCACGATCGCCGGCAGCGGCAGCCCGTCGAGATCGTCGCCGGCGGCGACCACCCGGCCGGCTGCAACCACAAGACCGGCGGCCTCCATCGAGGCGCGGAACGCGAGCCGGTCCTCCGCACGGCGAATCGCGTCGACCTCGGCGCCGACGAGCTCGACTCCGAACCGGTCGAGCACGCCGGCGTCGTGCAGGTCGACCGCGAGGTTCAGCGCCGTCTGGCCGCCGAGCGTCGGCAGCAGGGCATCGGGCCGCTCGCGCTCGATCACCTCTGCGACCGTCTCGGGGTCGAGTGGCTCGAGGTAGGTCGCGTCGGCCCACTCCGGGTCGGTCATGATCGTGGCGGGGTTCGAGTTGACCAGCACGACGCGATAGCCCTCGCGCTGGAGCACCCGGCAGGCCTGCGCGCCTGAGTAGTCGAACTCGCACGCCTGCCCGATGCGAATCGGGCCGGAGCCGAGGATCAGGATCGAGCGAAGATCGGTGCGCTTCGGCACGCGGCTGCGAGACGGTCGAAGAAGGGCAGGGCGTCGAGCGGCCCGGGGGCCGCCTCGGGGTGGAACTGGACGCCGGCGAAGCCGTCGCCTGCCAGGCCCTCGACGGTCCCGTCGTTGAGAGACATGTGCGTGACCTCGGCGCAGTCGCCGGCCTCGACGGCAAAGCCGTGGTTCTGCACGGTCACCAGCACGCGGCCGGTGGCGAGGTCGCGGACCGGGTGGTTGGCGCCGCGGTGGCCGAAGGGAAGCTTGAACGTCCGCAGCCCGATCGCGAGCCCGAGCAGCTGATGCCCGAGGCAGATGCCAAACAGTGGCACGCGTCCCAGCAGCTTCCGGACTGCGTCGATTTGGCCCGTGAGGACTGCAGGGTCACCTGGGCCGTTGCCGATCAGCACCGCGCGGGGACGGGTCGCGAGGATCGCATCGGCATCCCAGTCGCCCGGTACGACGAGCGCCTCCAGGCCGGCCGCGGCCAGGCGCTCCGGGATCGAGCGCTTGCACCCGAGGTCGAGGACGGTGACGCGCGGGCCGGCGCCGACCGCGTAGGGCTCGGCGGTACCCACCGCACGATCGAGCCGCCGTCCGTCGATCGGCGGCTCGGCGAGTGCGCGATCGTGCAGCTCGTCCACCTCGGCCGTGCCGAGGGCGCAGCGAAGGGCGCCGCCGCTGCGGATCCGCAGCACGAGCGAGCGGGTGTCGACGCCCTCCAGCGCGACGACACCGTGCTCGGTTAACCAGGCCGCGAAAGCCGGCCCTGCTGTGCGCACGACGACGCCCTCGCACTGGATGCGGTCGGACTCCGCGCGCGCCGGGTCGACGCCGTAGTTGCCGACCAGCGGGTAGCTGAAGCAGAGCACCTGCGCGACGTAGCTCGGGTCTGTGAGCGCCTCCTCGTAGCCCGCCATCGCCGTCGTGAAGCAGGCCTCGCCGGCGGCCACACCCGGCGCGCCGACCGAGCGCCCGGTGAAGACGGTGCCGTCCTCGAGCACCAACTGCGCCTGCTGAAGCGATTGCATCATAAGCGTGATTCTGCATAATACGCAGATGCTCCACTCCGTGGCGATCCTGGGTGCGGCCGGCTACGCCGGTCAGGAGACGCTCGACCGCGTGCTGGCCCACCCGGAGCTCGAGCTCGTCGCGCTCGGCTCCGACTCGCTCGCGGGGCAACCCGCCCGCGCGCTCGACGTGAGGCTGAACGGCGACCTCCCGGCCTTCGTCACCAACGACGACGCCCTCGGAGCCGGCGCCGAGCTGGTCCTCGCCTGCCTCGGCCACGAACAGGCGGCCGCGCTCGAGCCGCCGGCAGGCGCGGTCGTGATCGACCTCTCGGGCGCGCACCGGCTGGGTGCCGCCTCCCTGTACCCGGCCTGGTACGGGTTCGAGCATCCGCGGCCCGAGACGCTCGCCGATTGGAGCTACGGGCTCCCCGAGCTCTGGCCGCCGTCAGGGCCGCTGGTCGCGAACCCGGGGTGCTACGCGACCGCGGCACTGCTCGCGCTTGCTCCCCTTGCGGGCGCGATCGAGCCGGCTGGCGTGGTCGTCGATGCGAAGTCCGGCGTCTCCGGAGCCGGCCGCGCGCTCAAGGTGAGCTCGCACGCCGGCGTCGTGCTCGAGAACGTGACGCCCTACCGTGTGGGCTCCCACCAGCACGCGCCGGAGATCGGCGCAGCGCTCGGCTTCCCGGTGTGCTTCGTCCCCCACCTGCTGCCCGTCCGCAGGGGCCTGCTCGTCACCTGCTACGTGCGGTCCACGGGCGCCGACCTCCGCGACCTCCTCGAGGATGCCTACGGCGACGCCTCCGCGGTCCGCCTCCTTCCGGACGACGTCGCGCCGGAGCTCGCCCGGGTCCAGGGCACGGACACGGCAGAGCTCGGGCTGTTCGAGGACCAGGCCACGGGCCGAGCCATCGTCGTCTGCGCGCTCGACAACCTCGGCAAGGGCGCCGCCGGTCAGGCGATCCAGAACGCGAACCTCGCGCTCGGCCTCGACGAGACGGCCGGCCTGCGGCTCGGAGGCGTGCTGGTATGAGCGTCACCGCTCCGCGCGGCTTCTCCGCGAGCGGCATCCACTGCGGCATCCGTAAGACCCGGCCCGACCTCGCGCTCGTCCGCTCCACGACTCCCGCGACCGGAGCTGCGATGTTCACGGCGAATCGCCTCAAGGCCGCCCCGGTCGTGATCTCGCAGGAGCACCTCGGGCACGCCCAGCCGCAGGCAGTGGTCCTGAACTCGGGCGTCGCCAATGCGGCCACCGGCCTGCGCGGCGAGCTCGATGCACGGGCCACCGCCTCCGAGACGGCCCGGCTGCTCGCGCTCGACGTCGCGCAGGTGCTCGTGCTCTCGACCGGTGTCATCGGAGCGCCGCTCCCGCTCGCGAAGGTGCTGCCGGGCCTCGCGACCGCAGCTTCCTCGCTTTCGGCCGAAGGAGGCGCGGAGGCCGCGAGGGCGATCATGACCACGGACACGCGGCCCAAGCAGGCCCGTGCGGCCGGCTCGGGCTTCACGGTCGGGGGCATGGCCAAGGGCTCGGGGATGATCCACCCCAACCTCGCCACGATGCTCGCGGTCGTCACGACCGACTACCCGCTCGAGCCCGGCGAGGCGCTGGTGTTCCTGCAACCGGCGGTCGCAGACAGCTTCAACTCCATCTCCGTCGACGGCGAGTGCTCGACGAACGATGCGGTCGTGCTGCTCGCGAACGGCGCCTCGCGCGCAGCACGTGACGACGATGCGTTCGCCCAGGCGCTCGCCGCCGTCTGCAACTCGCTCGCTGCTCAGATCGTGGCGGACGGCGAGGGTGCGACCTACGTCGCCGAGGTCGCGGTCGCCGGCGCCGCGAGCGAGGCGGAGGCCAAGGCGATCGCGGGCAGGATCGCGACGTCATCGCTGGTGAAGACCGCGCTGCACGGCCGGGACGCCAACTGGGGCCGAATCCTCGCCGCGGCCGGGTCGGCGTCGTTCAACGGCGGCTACGCGCAGCTCGATCCCGCCCGGACGACGCTCACGATGAACGGCGTGCCCGTCTTCGCGGCCGGCTCGCCGCAATCCGCGGAGCCGACACTCGACGGGGAGCGCTGCCGCATCGAGCTCGAGCTCGGGCTCGGATCCGGCCGCGCGACCTACCTCACCACCGACCTCTCCCACGAGTACGTGGCCATCAACGCGGACTACCGGTCGTGAGCAGGGTCGTGGTCAAGTGCGGCGGCGCGGTCGTCTCCGAGGCGGCCGAGTCGATCGTCGCGCTCGCGTCGACCGGCGCCGAGGTCTGCGTCGTGCACGGCGCCGGGCCGCAGATCTCAGCCGAGATGCGCCGCTTCCACGTGCCGATCCGCTTCGTCTCCGGGCGGCGGGTCACGAGCCCCGCCGCGCTCATGCTCGTCCGCCGAACGCTGGCGGCCGTCAACCGCGAACTCTGCGCCGCGCTGGGGTCGAACGCCGTCGGGCTGCTCGGCGACGAGATCGGGCTCGAGGCGACGCACGTGCCCGAGCTCGGTCTGGTCGGCGACCCGGTCCCGAGCCGGCCGCGGGCGGTGACCGACGCGCTCGAGGCAGGGCTCATCCCCGTGGTCGCGCCGCTCGCCGCCGGGCCGCTCAACGTCAACGCCGACGAGGCGGCGGCGGCGCTCGCGGTCGGGCTCGGTGCCGAGCGGCTGCTCTTCGTGACCGATGTCCCGGGCCTGCTCGTGGACGGCGCGGTGGTGCCGTCGATCGTGGCAGGCGACGCCGACCTCCTGCTCTCGGACGGCGGCCTGGAGGGGGGCATCGTCCCGAAGCTCCGGGCGGCGGTCACGGCCGCGCGGCTCGGGGTGCGCG
This sequence comes from uncultured Actinomycetes bacterium, assembly GCA_963739085.1. Taxonomy (GTDB): domain Bacteria; phylum Actinomycetota; class Thermoleophilia; order Gaiellales; family Gaiellaceae; genus DATFQE01. Next base: position 139,802 of record CAVTZA010000018.1, read on the forward strand.
CGGAGATCGGCGAGACCGCGGTGGTCGGATGAGCGCCGTCGGCACCCGCGCGCCGGTGCTGCCCACATACGTGCGGCAGGACGTGACCTTCGTCGAGGGCGACGGCGCCCGGCTCGTCGACGCCGACGGGCGGCGTTACCTCGACTTCCTCGCCGGGATCGCCGTCGTCGGGCTGGGCCACCTTCACCCCGCCCCGCTCGCCGCCGCCCACGCGCAGCTCGACCGGCTCTGGCACACGTCCAACCTCTACTGGACGGAGCCGATGGGTGAGCTGGCCGACCGGTTGTCCGCCCGCTTCGGCGGCGCCGAGGCGTTCTTCTGCAACTCCGGTGCCGAGGCCGCCGAGGCGGCGATCAAGTACGCCCGCCGGGCGACGGGCAAGCCGGGCATCGTGGCGCTCGAAGGCTCGTTCCACGGCCGGACGCTCGGCGCACTTGCCGTCACGGGCCAGCCCGACAAGCGGGCGGCCTTCGAGCCGCTCGTCCCGGGAGTCCGCTTCGCGCGCCCCGACGACGAGGCCTCGCTCGCGGCCGCCGTCGACGAGACGACCGGGTGCATCCTGCTGGAGCCCGTGCTCGGCGAGGGCGGGGTCAAGCCGCTCACGCCCGCCTTCCTCGCGGCGGCGCGCGAGCTCGCGGATGAGGTCGGTGCGCTGTTCGTCCTCGACGAGGTGCAGACCGGCGTCGGCCGGAGCGGGCGCTTCTTCTGCTTCGAGCGGCTCGGCGTGCGACCCGATGCAGTGACGCTCGCGAAGGGTCTCGCGAACGGCCTGCCGATCGGCTGCCTGCTCGTCGCCGACGAGTCCGCGGGCGCGTTCGCGCCCGGCGACCACGGCTCCACCTTCGGCGGCAATCCGGTCTGCTCGGCCGCCGCCGTGGCCGTCTGCGACGCGCTCGACGAGGAGCTGCTGGCCCAGGTGCGCGAGACCGGCCTGCTGCTCGCCGAAGGTCTGGCCTCGCTGCCGGGCGTGAGGGAGGTGCGTGGGGTCGGGCTCCTCGTCGGCGCCGAGCTCGAGCTTCCGGCGGCCGACGTGATCGCGGCCTGCCGAGAGCGAGGGTTGATCGTCGGCTCGGCGGGCGCGCGGGTGCTGCGGCTCACGCCTCCGCTCACGATCGGCGCCGCGGAGGTCGACGAGGCGCTCGAGACGCTCGAAGAGGTGCTGCGATGAGCGACCGCTACGAACGGCAAGGCGCGATCATGCGCCTCGTCCGGGAGCGTCAGCTCTCGACCCAGATCGAGCTTGCCGAAGCGTTGCGCGAGTCGGGCTACGAGGTCGTGCAGACGACCGTCTCGCGCGACATCGCGCAACTGGGCCTGGTCAAGGTGCGCAACCGCGACGGGCGGCTCGTCTACGCGCTGCCCGGCGCCGAGGACCTCGACCGCCTCAGCGAGCTCGCGACGGCGCTCCGGCGGTGGGCGCTGACGGTCGAGCCGGCGGCCGGCCTGGTCGTCGTGACCACGCCGCCGGGCTTCGCCAGTCCGCTCGCGGAGGCGATCGACCGCGCGCAGCTGGCCGACGTCGCCGGGACGATCGCCGGCGAGAACACGGTCTTCGTCGCCGCCAGGGAGGGCGTCACCGGCGCCGAGCTGGCCGCGACGCTGTCCCTTCACCTGGAAGGAGCGACATGAGTGGTACGGCCGTGCTCGCCTACTCGGGCGGGCTCGACACGAGCTGCGCGATCGCGTGGCTCAAGGAGGACTACGGCTTCGACGAGGTCGTCGCGGTGCTCGTGGACGTCGGCCAGGAGGCCGACCACGCTGCCGCGCTGGAGCGTGGGAGACAGGCCGGCGCCGACGACGTCGTCGTTCTCGACCGCACCGAGGCGTTCGCGTCCGACCAGGTCGCGAAGGCACTGCTCGCGAACGCGCTCTACGAGGGTCGTTACCCGCTCGTCTCGGCGCTCTCGCGGCCGGTGATCGCCGAGGCGGTCGCGGAGATCGCGCTCGACCTCGGCGCGGAGGCCGTCGTGCACGGGTGCACCGGCAAGGGCAACGACCAGCTCCGCTTCGAGCTCGCGTTCAAGGCGAAGTACCCGAGTGTCCGTGTGATCGCCCCGCTCCGGGACCGCGTGTGGACCCGTGACGAGGAGATCGAGTACGCGCTCGCCCGTGGGATCCCGGTCGAGGCTACCGCCGAGAAGCCCTACTCGATCGACGACAACCTCCTCGGACGCGCAATCGAGGCGGGCGTGCTCGAGGACCCGTGGGAGGCGCCGCCGGAGGACGCGTTCGTGCTGACCGCCTCCCCGCTCGACGCGCCCGCGCCGATCGAAGTCGAGCTGACGTTCAGCGAGGGCCTTCCGGTCGCGCTCGACGGCGAGGAGCTCGAGCTGCAGCAGCTCGTCCCGGCGCTGAACCTCGCTGCCGGCGCGTACGGGATCGGGCGAATCGACATGGTGGAGAACCGCGCGGTCGGGATCAAGAGCCGCGAGCTCTACGAGGCTCCGGCGGCGATCGCACTCATCGAAGCGCACCGCTCGCTGGAGGAGCTGGTGCTGACGAAAGGCGAGCTCCGAGCGAAGCGGGAGCTCGAGCCCCGGTGGGCAACGCTCGTCTACGAGGGCCTCTGGTTCCACCCCGTGCGCAATGCGTACGACGCGTTCTTCGAGGCGACGCAACAGCGGGTGAGCGGCGACGTGCGGCTGTCGCTGCAGGCCGGGTCGGCGGTGGTGACCGGACGGCGCTCCGGGCACGCGCTCTACTCGCACGAGCTCGCCTCATACGGCACGGGCGAGACCTTCCCCCACGGTGCGGCGGAGGGATTCATCCGCATCGCCTCCCTGGAGACCGAGCTGCTCGCGGCTCTCCAGCGGACGTCGCTCGCGACATGACGCTCTGGGCCGGACGCGTGGTCGGCGGGGTCGCGCCGGAGGTCGCGGACTTTCTCGCTGCCGAGGACGCCGAGCTGCTGCCCTACGACTGCGAGGCGACGGCTGTCCACGCCGATCGCCTACACGCGGCCGGCCTGCTCGGAGACGAGGAGCTCGCCGAGGTCGAACGGGTTCTCGCAGGGCTCGAGTACACCGAAGGCGAGGAGGACGTCCATACGCTCATCGAGCGCACCCTCGGGACGGTCGGGCGCAAGATCCAGGCGGGACGCTCGCGGAACGACCAGGTTGCCGCGGCGCTCCGCCTCTACGTGGTCGAGGCCTGTGGGGAAGCGGAGGCGGGCATCACTGCCCTGGCCCATACGCTCCTCGACCGCGCCGAGGAGGAGGCGCTGACGCCGCTACCCGGCTACACCCACCTCCAGCGTGCGCAGCCCGTGACGGTCGGGCATCACCTGCTCGCGTGGGTCGAGATGCTCGACCGCGACCGCGGGCGCTTTCGGTTCGCGGCGGAGGCGGCGCGGCCCTCGCCGCTCGGGGCAGCGGCGCTGGCGGGGTCATCCCTCGATTTGCCCGCGCCGCCGGGCCCGAGGCTGCGCAACTCGCTCGACGCCGTCGCCGACCGCGACTTCGCCCTCGACTACCTGTATGCATCCGCTGTCCTCTTCGGCCACCTCTCGCGGATCGGCGAGGAGCTGACGCTGTGGGTCTCGAGCGAGTTCGGCTTCGCCCGGCTCCCGGAGAACGCGGCGACCGGATCGTCGCTGATGCCGCACAAGCTCAACCCCGACGTCGCCGAGCTCGTTCGCGGCAAGGCGGGCACGGCGCTCGGGCGCCTCGCGGGCCTGCTCGCCGTCGTGAAGGGCCTGCCGCTCGCGTACAACCGCGACCTGCAGGAGGACAAGGCGCCCGTGTTCGCGGCCCGGCGCGACACGCGCGGGGCGCTCGCCGCGCTCCGGACCCTCGTTGGGGGCCTCGAGCTCGACCGCGAGCGTCTGGCCGCCGCGTGCGCGGATCCGGTGCTGCGCGCGACGGATGCGGCCGAGGAGCTCGTTCGAGCCGGGGTGCCGTTCCGCGACGCCCACGAGCAAGTCGCGCGATCGGTGCGGGACGGGACGTTCGCGCGATCCGGAGATCGAACCGTCCCACCCCGCACCTGGGCCCGCCGGGATCGGAGGCGCGCTCGCCTCGGCCAGAGCGCGCTTCGGCGCCTAGATCACGCGGGCATCCGCTTGGCGGCCTCGGCTCCTCGGCCGAGGCGGACGGTCACCTCCACCTCGAGCCAGCCCACGTAGCCGCAGTTGGGGCAGCCCGGGTTGCGGGCGGTCGTGCCGCCCTTGACCGGCTTGGCGTAGGTCGTGCCGCATTCGAGACACGTGACGGCGTGCGTGCCGCGCCGACCCACCGGCCGAAGCAGCTCGAGGTTCCCGCTCTGGTTTCCTGACACCTGCTCTCCTCTCCCGACGGTATGGAACCCCCGGGAGTGAGACGGAGAACTCGAGAATGTCTTACAGGATCGGGCAGGCCCCCACCGTGGCGCCCCGGCTGAGGTAGCTCGCGAGCTCGCTCCGCAGCACGATGATCAAGTTGCCGTCGAGGCAGATCACGATCTTCCCGTTCAACGGCGCGGGGGGCGGAGGTGCCGGAGGCGGCGGTGGCGGCGGCGCCGGTGGCGGTGGCGCCGGTGGCGGAGGCGGCGGCGCCGTCGGTGCGGGCGGCGGAGGTGGAGGCGGTCCAGCGACCGGCGGCGGCGGAGCGGGCGGCGGTGGCGAGATCGGCGGAGGCGATGCCGGCGGAGGCGGCGGCGGGGTCGAACCACCCTGCTTGCTCTTTTGCGGCGGGGGGGTCGTCCGCGCCGATTCCCCCGGTGGGGACGATGCGGCCGCCGCCGCCGGAACGGCTGGCTGCGCACCTTGCCGCTGCGTCGCGATCGCCGTGACGGAACGCGCGGCCTTGTCCTTCGAGCGCCGCTCGATCCGGGCCCTGGCGGCCTTGGCGCGTGCAATCGGCCGGGGGCCGGCCCGCAAGGCGGGCGGCGGCGAAGCCTGCTGAGCCTGAGGCGGGGGATGCTCGGCCTTCGCGCTCGACGTCCCGTCCGCCCAGCCGCCGGCCCACACCCCCAGCGTGACGACCGTCGCGAGCGTCGCGAAGCCGCCCGCGACCCCGACTGCCACCGGCGCCTGCGACAGGATGCCGCCGATGCCCGCCGCGCCGCCGTTGCTCGAGGCCGCGGCGACTGCACCGGCGCCGGCGGCCGCGCCGCCGGTGATCGCCAGGACGGCATCGGCAAGCCGGTCGGGCGGCGGCAGCAGCGCGAGGCCCGCAAAGATCTGCGCCGGCGAGGCGTACATGCCCCTCGTCTGCCGGCAGTTCTCGCACGACTCGATGTGGCGCTGCACCGTCAGGCGTGCCTCGCGAGTCGGCTCCGCCTTCAGCGACGCGGCGATTCCGTCCAGCTCGGCGCAGCGACCGCGGCCGTGCCGGAGCAGCAGCGAGGTCGCGACCGCCTTCGCCAACGCGGCCCGGAGGCGCGTGAGGCGCGTGTACACCGCACCCCGGCGGACGCCGAGGTTGTCGGCGAGCTCGTCGGCGTTGAGGCCCCGCCGGACGTAGAGGTCGAGCAACGCGTAGTCCTCCGGCTTCAGCTCGGCTGCCGACGTCCAGACCAGCTCGGCGAGCTCCTTGGTCTCCACCACCTCGGAGGGGTCGAAGGCATCGACGTCCTCGAGCTCCGCCAGGCCACGGCCGAGGGCCTCGTTCGTCGTCACGCGGCGTCGCAGCCGCAGCTCGTCGAGCGAGAGGTTGCGCGCGATCCCGAACAGCCAGGCACGCGGGTTGGCGGGCTTCGTGCCGGCGCGCAGCGCCGGCCACGCGCGCGTGAACGTGCTCTGCACCACGTCCGCCGCGGCATCCCGGTCGCGCACCATGCGCACCGCGAAGTCGTAGAGCTCGGCGTGGTGCCGCGCGTAGAGCTCGCCGAACGCGTCCTTGTCGCCCTCGGCGGCGCGCGCGGCCAGCGCGTCGTCGGATTCCTGAGCTTGGCGGCCTGCCATCGACACCGGCGCCCTTCCGCTTGGGGATGCGTCGATAGTAGGACGCTTCCACGACCGAACTCAATGCGCGGTCAGGCGAAGAGCGTGAGGTCCGGCTCGCGCTCGCCGCGCAGGATGTCGAGGTCGACCTCGACGCACGCGAGCCCGCGCGAGTCGGCCAGGGCGCGGGCCTGCGGCTTGATCACCAGGCCGACGAGGATGCCGCGGCACTCCGCCAGCGAGGGATCGCGCCGGATGCACTCGAGGTAGCGGCACAGCTGCTCGACCGCCTCGATGGTCGCGACGCGCTTGGCCTCGACCGCCACCCACCCGCCGTCGTCGTCGCGGCACATCAGGTCGACCGGGCCGACGTCGGTCGGCCACTCGCGCCGAACCAGGGTCAGCCCCTCCTCGAGCACGCCCGGCCGGGCGGCGAGCTCGGCCTGCAGGTGGGACTCGACGCCGTCCTTCTCGAGCGCCGCCGCCTCGCCCATCTCGTGCTCGACGTCGCTCAGCACCTCGGCGATGCGGATCTCGAGCCGGTCCTCGCTCCTGCCCGCACGCTTGCGCACGACGATCGTGTCATCGCCCTCCTCTACCACCGTCGGCGGTGTCATCCAGTTCAACGGCTTGTAGCCGCCGGCGTCGGCGTGGACGAGGACCGACCCGTCCGCCTTGAGCATGAGCAGCCGCGTCGACTCGGGCAGGATGGCGTTCAGCCGGCCCGAGTAGACGACCTCGCAACGGCAAACGATGAGGCGCACGGCCGCTGACCGTAACGGCCTCTTCGGACGTGTCCGACTAGGCCTGTGTCCGGGAGGCGCCGAGCAGCGTCTTGGTCAGCTCGCCGCCCTCGACGACGAGGTCGTGGCTCGCGAAGCGGCCTTGCGTCGGCTTTTCGTAGAGAGGAATCCCGGAGCACGTTTCCATGGCTCCGGCCCGGGGCAGGAGCCGACAGAACGGAGGAAAGCCGGCGGCCGTCGCGAAGCCTCTTGGGCCGCCATCTCAGGGGGGTGTGTCACGTGGCGTACGAAGACACGTCGTCGTCGTTCGAGGATCAACCGACCGGGGTTCGCGCCCGCCGCGCCGCCGTCATGGCGGGCGTCGGGCTCGTCTGGGCCGCCTTCATGGCGGCGATCGGGCTGTTCTGGTTCGCGGGGCTCGTGCTCGTCGCCGCCGCGGTCGGCGTCGCCTGGACCGTTGCCCCGCGCCTGCCCCGGTACGGCCTTCGCGGCCGCCTGGGCCGCATCGGACGGTTCATCAGGGACGACGCCGGACGTCTTGCCACGGCGAGCGCGGCCGGACTGGCGCATTCGCGCCGCGCGGGGTCGGCCGCGGCGCACAGGACCGGCCCGCTGACCCGTAGCGCCACCCATGCGGCCGGAATCGCAAGCCGTCGCGCGTCGCGGACGGCAGCCGCCGCAAGCCGAACTGCCGGCCTCCGCGCGCTCGCGGGTGCACGCCGCCTCTCCCACGACGCGCAGCGCGCGACGCGGTCGGGCGTCCGGACTGCGGTGCCGGCGATCCACGCGACGGCCGAACGAGCCGCATCGGCCGCCGCGAGCGCGAAAACGCGATTCGAGCGCACACCCACGACCGAGGCGCCCCACCTGGTTCGCGAGAGCACGCTGCTCCGCCGCGAGGGGCAAGTCGCCGAGGCGGTCGAGGCCGCAGAGGAGGCGGTGGCCCAGTACGACAGCATCGGCGACGAGCGCGGGCGCGCGCTCGCCGCCAACTCGCTCGGGCTCGCCCTCGCCAAGGCCGGGCGCCACGCCGAGGCGATCGACGCCTTCGACACCGCGCTCGTCACGCTCGCCGAGATCGGCGACCGCCACCACGAAGGCCAGGTGTTGGCGAACCTCGGCACCGTGCACCAGCGCGTCGGCGGCACCGAGGCCGCGCGATTCTGCTGGAGCAAGGCGCTCGAGCGGCTGGAGCCGGGCACGCCCGAATCGGAACGGACGGCGGAGCTGCTCGGCGTTCATTGACGCTGCTCGTCCTCTTCGACGTCGACGGCACGCTCTTCCTCACACTCGACGGTCTCTACACCGAGGCGCTCGTCTCGGCCGTTCGCGAGGTCTACGGCATCACTCCGAGCGAGGATGTGCTCGCACGCACCGACAACGCTGGCGAGACGGCGCGGGGCGGGCTCCGCAAGCTGCTCACTGCCGAGGGCCTCGACGACGGGACCATCGACGCCGGGCTCGAACGCTGGACGGAGCGCCTCACCGACCGCTACCTCGAGCTCCTCGCCGCTGCAGACACGAGCCGCTGGGAGCTCGCGCCCGGCGCGGTGGAGACGCTCGAGACGCTCGGGCGCGAGCATCGGCTCGCGCTGCTGACGGGAAACCCGGAACGGATGGCGCGCGCCCGCATGGACCGGCTCGGGATCGACCGCTACTTCGCAAAGGGCGAGGGCGCCTTCGGCTCCGACGGCGAGCGCCGCGCCGAGTTGATCGGGATCGCGCGCGAGCGCGCGGGCGGCTGGCCGGCCGAGCGTACGGTCCTGGTCGGCGACACGCCCCGGGACGTCGCCGGCGCCCACGAGGCCGGCGTCCGCGCGATCGGCATCACGCAGGGACGCTTCGGCGCGGACGAGCTGGCAGGCGCGGATGCCGTGATCGCGGCCCTTCCCGAGCTGCCTGGCGCGCTGGACGGCGCAGCGGCGTCGTAAGGCGCTGGGTCAACCTCCCGGTTTCCCCAGACCCCTTCCCCCGGTCCGCTTCGCGGACAGGCGCTCCGCGCCGCCTGCTGACCCCGCGCTGAGCAACACTTGTGGTGTGACCAGACGGCGCGTGGCGGGGGTCGGTGCATCCGCGCTCGCCGTCGCCGTGGTCACCGTGGCGATCGCGATCTTCGACTCGGTCGCGCCGGTCCTGAGCCTGGGCGTCCTCTACCTCTTCGCGGTGCTGCCGATCGCAATTGTCTGGGGCAGCGCCTACGCGATCGTGGTTGCGGTGGCGAGCATGCTCGCCTTCAACTGGTTCTTCCTCGAGCCCGTGCACACGTTCACGCTCGCCGACCGCGAGAACTGGTTCGCGCTCGCGGTCTACCTCGCGGTCGCAGTCGTGGTCGGCGAGCTGGCCGGGCGCGCCCGCCGCCGCGCCGCCGAGGCCGAGCAGCGCGAGCGCGAGACGGCCGTGCTCGCGGAGCTCTCGGAGGGCTTCATGCGACACGGCGGGCTCGAGGCCGAGCTGGACGAGATCGCCGAGCGCACCGCGGCCGTGCTCGGGGTCGAGTCGGCCCGGATCGAGCTGGGGCCGCAGCGCGACCCGCCCCGCTCGGAGTCCCCGCTCGAGCTCCGCGCCGGCAATCGCCGCGTCGGCACGCTCTACGTCCACGAGGGCCGCGAGCCGAACCTCGAGATCCGCCGCCGCTTCCTCCCCGCCCTCGCCTCGCTCCTCGCCGTGGCGAGCGACCGCGAGCGGCTCGGCGGCGAGGCGCTCGAGGCCGAGACGCTGCGCCGCAGCGACGCGGTCAAGACAGCCGTCCTGCGCACCGTCAGCCACGACCTGCGCTCACCGCTGACGGCGATCCGGGTCGCCGCCGAGGGCCTCGAGAGCCCCGACCTCCAGCTCGCCGAGAGCGACCGGGAAGCGCTGCTCGAGACGATCAGGGTCGAGTCGTCCCGCCTCGAGGGGCTGGTGGAGAACCTGCTCGACCTCTCGCGCCTGCAGGCGGGCGCGGCGGCGCCGACCCCGGAGCTCTGGCCCGTGGCCGAGCTGCTCGCCCAAGCGCTGGAGGAGCTCGGAGACCGGGCCGAGCGCGTCGAGGTCGACCTGCCCGCCGACCTCCCGCCCGTCCAGGTCGACCCGATCCAGGCGCAGCGCATCCTCGTCAACCTGCTCGACAACGCCCTGAAGTTCTCCCCGCCCTCCGACCCGGTGTCGGTTCGCGGAACCCAGCACCCGCCGCGACGTGATCGTGCGGGTCATCGACCGCGGCCCCGGCATCCCGGCCGACCAGCTGGAACACATCTTCGAGCCGTTCCACCGCGTCGCCGGCCGTGCCGACCGGCGGGGCGCGGGTCTCGGCCTCGCGATCGCGCGGGGCTTCGCGGAGGCCAACGGAGGGCGCGTCTGGGCCGAGTCGCAGCCGGAGCAGGGCGCGTCCTTCGCGCTCGCGCTGCCCGCCGAGGAGACGGAGCAGTGAGCCAGGCGCGGATCCTGGTCGTCGACGACGAGCCACAGATCCTCCGTGCGCTGACGACGACGCTCCGCGGCGCGGGCTACGAGGTCGAGCGGGCGGAAACCGCCGAAAGCGCGCTCGCGGCCGCTGCGGCGCGGCCGCCCGACGGCGTCATCCTCGACCTCGTGCTGCCCGACGGGTCGGGCGTCGACGTCTGCCGCGAGCTCCGGTCCTGGAGCACGGTCCCGATCGTGATCCTCTCCGCGGTCGGCGAGGAGCGCGAGAAGGTCGCCGCCCTCGACGCCGGCGCTGACGACTACGTCACCAAGCCGTTCGGCATGGAGGAGCTCCTCGCGCGACTCCGCGCCGCCCTGCGCCGCGCCGGCCCCTCAGGGGAGCCGGTCCTGCGGGTCGGCGAGCTGGAGGTCGACCTCGACAAGCACGCCGTCACCATGGCCGGCGAGCCCGTCCAGCTGACGCCGATCGAGTACGACCTGCTGCGCCTCCTGGCCGCGAACGAGGGCAAGCTCCTCACCCACCGCATGATCCTGCGCGAGGTGTGGGGGCCCGCCTACGCGACCGAGTCCCACTACCTGCACGTGCACGTCTCGCACCTGCGCCGCAAGCTCGAGTCGGACGGCCGCCCGCGGTACATCGTGACCGAGCCGGGCGCCGGATATCGGCTTGTGGCGCCGTCTTGAGCACTTCTTAAGACCGACCGCACGAACCTTACGAGCCGCTTGATGCCCCGGGTCCTAGCTTGGGGCCAAGATGGTCGAGCTCCTCGGAATCCTGATCGCCGCAGCCGCGTTCGCGTTCGCGATCGCGCTCGTCTACCTGCTGGACCGGGTCTGATGCCGGCCTCCGACGTCTTCGGTCTCATCGTCTCGCTGCTCGTGTTCGCCTACCTCGTCTACGCGCTCTTCCGCGGTGAGCGGTTATGAGCTCGCTCCAGCACGAGGCGCTGTGCCGCCTACTGGAACGAGCTCTGTGACCGCCAACGGCATCACGCAGATCGCGATCTACGTCGTCGTCCTGACCGCGCTCGCGTACCCGCTCGGCATCTACATGGCCCGGGTCTACAGCGGCACGCTCCGGATCCCACGCTGGCTCGCGGCTCCCGAGCGCGGCTTCTACCGGCTCGTCGGCACGCGCGCAGACGAGGAGCAGGGCTGGAAGCCGTACGCCGTGACGGCGCTCGTCTTCATGGCCGCGTTCTCCGTCCTGCTCTACCTGATCCTGCGCCTGCAGGACAAGCTGCCGCTCAACCCCGACGACCTCCCGGCGGTGCCGCCCCACATCTCGATCAACACCACCGCGAGCTTCATCACGAACACGAACTGGCAGTACTACGGCGGCGAGTTCACGATGTCGTACCTGAGCCAGATGGCCGGGCTCGCCGTGCAGAACTTCGTCTCCGCAGCGCTCGGCATGGCCGTGCTCGCAGCGGTCGTCCGCGGCTTTGCGCGCAGGAACGCCAAGACGGTGGGCAACTTCTGGGTCGACCTCTACCGCTCGCTCGTCTACATCCTGCTGCCGCTCTCGATCGTGCTCGCGGTGCTGCTCGTCTCGCAGGGCGTCGTCCAGACCTTCGACGGCGCCGCGCAGGCGACGACGGTCGAAGGCGGGCAGCAGGCGATCGCCCGTGGCCCGGCCGCGACGCAGATCGCGATCAAGCAGCTCGGGACGAACGGCGGCGGCTTCTACAACTCGAACTCCGCCGTCCCGTTCGAGAACCCGAATCCGTTCACGAACTTCCTCGAGATGCTGTCGATCCTGCTCATCCCGGCGGCGCAGGTGTTCATGTTCGGGCGGATGATCGCCGCGCGCCGGCAGGCGGTGCCGATCTTCGCCGCGATGTTGGCGATGTTCGCGATCGGCGTCGCAATCGCACTCCCGGCCGAGCAGCACGGCTCGCAGGCGCTGCGCGACTCGGGCGTCAACATCACGAGCGGCGACGGCTCGAGCGGCGGCAACATGTCCGACAAGGAGGTCCGCTACGGGATCGCCGACACGGTGAACTGGGCCGTCGCGACGACGAATGCCTCCAACGGCTCTGTGAACGGCGGACACGACGCGCTCACCGCTGCCGGCGGCGCGGTCCCGATCCTGAACATGTTCACCGGCGAGGTCATCTTCGGCGGCGTCGGCTCCGGCCTCTACGGGATGTTCTTCTACATCGTCATCGCCGTCTTCGTCGCCGGGCTGATGGTCGGACGCACGCCCGAGTACCTCGGCAAGAAGATCGGCGCCCGTGAGATCAAGATCGCGGTCGTCGGCGCCCTCTTCGTCCCGACGATGGTCCTGGTCTTGACCGGGATCTCCGTCGTCACCGACCGGGGCCTGGAGTCGATCTTCAACCCGGCCGCCCACGGCTTCTCCGAAGCCCTGTACGCGTACGACTCGCAGGCCAACAACAACGGCAGCGCTTTCGCGGGCTACGGCGCCACCGAGTTCTCGGCCCTGGTGGGCACGATCGCGCTGTGGCTCGGCCGCTTCGCACCACTGGTCGCGGCGTTGGCGCTCGGCGGGTCGCTGGCCGCGAAGAAGACCGCGCCGGCCTCGGCGGGCACCTTCCGCACCGACGGCGCTGACGTTCGTCGTCCTGCTCGTCGGCGTGATCATCCTCACCGCCGGCCTGATGATCTTTCCGGCGCTGACCCTCGGCCCGATCGTGGAGGGGCTCTCGTGACGCGTCTGGTCGGGCCGGTCCGTGCTCGCGGTGCTCGTCCTGACGATCTCTCTCGGGCTCGTCTACCCGCTGGTCTTCACCGGCTTCGCGCAGCTCGTCTTCCCGAACCGTGCGGACGGGAGCCTGATCGAGCGCGACGGCAAGGTCGTCGGGTCGAAGCTGGCGGCACAGGAGTTCACGAAGCCCGAGTACTTCCATCCTCGGCCGACGGGACGGACCCGGCCTACAACGCAGCCGGCACGACGTTCGCCAATCTCGGGCCGACCAACCCCGATCTCGTCAAGGCCGTGAAGGAGCGCGCGGACGGCGATTCTGAAGCTCGAGCGGCCGTACAACCCGGGCCTGACGATCGGCGACATCCCCGTCGACGCGGTCACCACGTCGGCCTCCGGCATCGATCCGCAGATCTCGCCGGCGAACGCCAGGCTGCAGACGCCGCGCGTCGCGAAGGACGCGTGGCCTCTCCGAGGACCGCGTCGCGGAGCTCGTGGACGAGAACACGGACGGACGCTGGCTCGGCGATGTTCGGCGAGTCGGGCGTCAACGTGCTCGAGCTGAACCTCGCCCTGGACAGGGAGGCGCGATGACGAGGCGCGGCGGAAACGTCTTCTCGCGCGAGATCGTCGTGCACGCGATCTGGGACTCGTTCCTCGAAGCTCGACCCGCGCACGCTGCTGCGCAACCCGGTCATCTTCATCGTCGAGCTCGGCAGCGTGATCACGACCGCGATCTTCTTCCGCGACCTCTTCGGCTCGGGCGACGCCGAGCCGCTCTGGTTCACCGGCACGATCGCGTTCTGGCTCTGGCTGACGGTGCTGTTCGCGAACTTCGCCGAGGCGATCGCCGAGGGCCGCGGCAAGGCACAGGCCAACGCCCTGCGGGCCACGCGGACGACGACGGTCGCGCACCGCCGCACCGACGGCGGCTCGCTCGAGGACGTCCCCGCGCCCGAGCTGAGCCGGGGCGACGTCGTCGTCGTCAGCGCAGGCGAGGTCATCCCGGCGGACGGCGAGATCATCGAGGGGGCCGGCTCGGTCGACGAGTCGGCGATCACCGGCGAGTCCGCACCCGTGATCCGCGAGGCCGGAGGCGACCGCTCGGCGGTCACCGGCGGCACGCGACTGCTCTCGGACCAGCTCGTGATCGAGGTGACCCAGGAGCCGGGCCAGTCGTTCCTCGACCGCATGATCGCGCTCGTCGAGGGCGCCGAGCGGCGCAAGACCCCGAACGAGATCGCGCTCAACATCCTGCTCGCCGGGCTGACGATCACCTTCCTGGCCGCGGTCGTGACGCTGCGTCCGTTCGCGGTCTACGCGGGAACCGACCTCTCGACGACCGTCCTGATCGCGCTCCTCGTCGCGCTGATCCCGACGACGATCGGCGGCCTGCTGTCGGCGATCGGGATCGCCGGGATGGACCGGCTCGTGCAGCGGAACGTGCTCGCCATGTCCGGGCGTGCAGTCGAGGCCTCCGGCGACGTGGACGTGCTGCTGCTCGACAAGACCGGCACGATCACGTTGGGCAATCGCCAGGCCGACGAGCTGATCCCGCTCGCAGGCGTCGAGGAGCGCGAGCTCGCCGAGGTGGCGCAGCTCGCCTCGCTCGCCGACGAGACCCCCGAGGGACGCTCGATCGTCGTGCTCGCCAAGCGCTACGGCATCCGCGAGCGCGAGCTGCACGAGCTCGACGCGACGTTCATCCCCTTCTCGGCCACGACCCGCATGAGCGGCGTCGACCTCGACGGGCACAGCATCCGCAAGGGCGCGGCCGACGCGGTCAAGGCCTTCATCGAGCAGAACGGCGGCCGCGTGCCCGCCGAGCTGGACGACCAGGTTCAGCGCGTCGCAGCGATCGGCGGCACGCCGCTCGTGGTTGCGCGCGACAACTTCGCCCTCGGGGTCGTGCACCTGAAGGACATCGTCAAGGGCGGCATGCAGCGAGCGCTTCGACGAGCTCCGCCGGATGGGAATCCGCACGGTCATGATCACCGGCGACAACCCGGTCACCGCGGCCGTGATCGCCGACGAGTCGGGAGTCGACGACTTCCTGGCCGAGGCGACGCCGGAGGCGAAGATGGCGCTGATTCGCGACGAGCAGGGCAGAGGCCGTCTCGTGGCGATGACCGGCGACGGCACGAACGACGCACCCGCGCTGGCCCAGGCGGACGTGGGCGTCGCGATGAACACCGGCACCTCGGCCGCCAAGGAGGCCGGGAACATGGTCGACCTCGATTCGAATCCCACGAAGCTGATCGAGATCGTCGAGGTCGGCAAGCAGCTGCTGATCACGCGCGGCGCGCTGACGACGTTCTCGATCGCGAACGACGTCGCCAAGTACTTCGCGATCCTGCCTGCGATCTTCGCCACGACCTACGCGACAGGCGGCGGCAAGGGCCCGCTCGACGAGCTCAACGTCATGGCGCTCGGGCACGCCTCAGAGCGCGATCGTCTCGGCGATCATCTTCAACGCACTGATCATCCCGGCGCTCGTCCCGCTGGCGCTGCGTGGCGTGAGGTATCGGGCGATCGGCGCGACCGCGCTGCTGCGGCGCAACCTGCTGATCTACGGGCTCGGCGGCATGATCCTGCCGTTCGTCGGGATCAAGCTGATCGACCTGCTGGTCCACAACGTGTTCGGGGCGTAGCCTCAGAAGCATGAGAGGCCGGTACCGGATCCTGCTCGGAGCAGCCGCGGGGGTCGGCAAGACGTATCGCATGCTCCAGGAGGGACGCCAGGCGGCCGCCGAGGGCGTCGACGTCGTGATCGGCTACCTCGAGCCGCACGACCGGCCCGAGACCCTCGCACTTGCCGAAGGGCTCGAGGCCGTCCCCCGGCGGCGCGTGATGCACGGCCCGCTCGAGCTCTCCGAGCTCGACGTCGACGCGGTCGTCCGGCGCGCACCGGAGCTCGCGCTGATCGACGAGCTCGCGCACACGAACCCGCCCGGCTCGCGCAACGCGAAGCGCTACGAGGACATCGAGGAGATCCTCGACGCCGGGATCGACGTCGTCTCGACCGTGAATGTCCAGCACCTCGAGAGCCTCAACGACGCGATCGTCGAGCTGGCGAACGTGCGCGTGCGCGAGACGTTCCCCGACCGGATCCTCGACGAAGCCGACGAGGTCGTGCTCGTCGACCTCTCGCCCGAAGCGCTGCAGGAGCGCCTCCGCGCCGGAAAGGTCTACCCGCTGGCGCGCGTGGACACGGCGCTGTCGAACTTCTTCCGCACGGAGAACCTCGGCGCGCTGCGCGAGCTCGCCCTGCGGGAGGTCGCCGAGGACGTCGAGGCGCGGCGGGCGGTCAATGTGCTCGACCCGCTCAGCCGGCAGGCGGTCGCGGAGCGGATCCTCGCCCTCGTCCAGCCCCACCCCCGCTCGCAGCGCGTCCTGCGCCGCGCCTGGCGCTCCGCGCAGCGGCTGGGCGCCGAGCTGGATGCGCTCTGGGTGCGGAAGCCCGGCTACTCGCTGACCGAGGACGAGGCAACTCAGTTGGCCGCGCTGAGGCGGCTGAGCACGCTGCTCGGCGCCCACTTCCTCGAGGAGGAGGCCGACGACCTCGTCGACGCCGTGAAGACGGTCGTCGCCGACCGCGGCACGACCTACGTCCTCGTCGGCACGCCGGACGAGAGCCGACGTCGCGAGATCCTGCACGGCTCGCTCGTCTCGCGGCTCGTGCGCGAGCTGCCCGGGATCGACATCCGCGTCGTCGCCGACCGCGCTCTGCGGGAGCAGGTGGCGCGATGACGGCGCTCGTGGTCGCGCTCGCCGGCGTTGTAGCCGCCGTCGCCGCCCTCCTCCTCTTGTGGCGGCGACGCGTGAGGGCTCGCTCCCATGCGCGCCATCGCCGCCTCCTCGTCCCGTTCACGAGCGGCGAGCTCGACCCGACCGTGCTGAACGCGGCCATCCGGATCGCACGCGCCGAGGACGCCGTGCTCGTGCCCGCGTACCTCGTCGTCGTCCCGCACAAGTACGGGCCGGACGCGCCCGTGCAGCAGCAGGTGTCGGTCGCGATGCCGCTGCTCGAGGCGGTCGAGCACGCGGCGCTGCGATCGGGGGTGGCCGTGGACGCGAGGATCGAGCGCGGACGCACGCCGGTGCACGCGCTCCGCCGCCTCTGGGCTGCGGAGCAATTCGACCGCGTGCTGGCGGCCGCCCCGCTCGGACACGGCCCCGGCTTCACGACGAAGGAGCTGATGTGGATCCTCGAGCACGCGCCGTCGGAGACGCTGATCCTCAAGCCAGACGGCAACGGCCTGCTCGAGCACGCACAATCCGCTGCGTGACGCGAATCGGTCTCCTCTTCCCCGGCGAGATGGGCGCCGCCGTCGGCGCGGCCGCGCGAGGCGACGTGCTCTGGGCGAGCGAGGGCCGCAGCGCGGAGACCGCGGCGCGGGCGGCCTCGTTCCGCGACGTCGGGTCGCTCGGCGCCCTCGTCGCCGAGAGCGAGATCGTCCTGAGCATCTGCCCGCCCGGAATCGCCGAGGACGTCGCCGGGCAGGTCGCCGAGGCCGGCTTCGACGGGCTCTACGTCGAGGCGAACGCGATCTCGCCGCGCCGCGCCGAGCGCATCGCCTCCGGCCGTGGCCTGCGGGTCGTGGACGGCGGCATCCTCGCGAAGAGCGCGATCGACCTCTACCTCTCGGGCGCCGAGGAGGACGTCCAGCGAGTCGCGGAGCTCTTCGAGGGCACCGAGGTGCATGCGCTGCCGCTTCCGGGTGGGATCGGGGCCGCGTCCGCGTTGAAGATGGCCTTCGGCGGGTGGAACAAGATCGGCGTCCTGCTCGCCGCCCAGGCGCACGCGATCGCCGCCGCGTACGGCGTGGACGACGCGCTCGTCGCCGAAGGGGTGCCCGTGGAGAGCGTCCTGCGCGCCGGCCCGAAAGCCTGGCGCTGGGCGGCGGAGATGGAAGAGATCGCCGAGACGTGCGCCGCGCTCGGCCTCCCCGACGGGCTCGGCCGGGCTGCGGCCGAGGTGTGCGCCCGCTGGGACGGCCATCGCGGGCGCACGCCGAACCTGGACGAGCTGCTCGCCGACCTTGCACGCGGCCCAGCCTGATTCGCCGTCTCGACGTCTAACCGCGCGATGACCCGTCTGCTCGCCGCCGCGCTCATGCTCATGCTGGGGCTGGCGAGCGCCTGCGGCGGAGGGGGCGACGACGAGGCCAAGGCTGCCGCCGCGCAGAAGGAGCGCGAGGCCGGACGCGCGGCCG
This sequence comes from uncultured Actinomycetes bacterium, assembly GCA_963739085.1. Classification (GTDB taxonomy): domain Bacteria; phylum Actinomycetota; class Thermoleophilia; order Gaiellales; family Gaiellaceae; genus DATFQE01. The sequence continues at coordinate 157,691 of CAVTZA010000018.1, forward strand.
CCGCGGCACAGGGCCGGCTGACCGCGCGCCCGCCCGAGACGCCGCCGGAGGGCGGCCCGGCCGGGCTGCGACACCTCGGACGCGCGCTGCTGTACGTGCCGCCCGGCGACGGGCCGAAGCGGCTCGTCCTCGTGCTCCACGGCGCGACCGAGACGCCGGAGGACGCGATGACGCTCCTGCGTCCGTACGCCAACGACCAGGGACTGATCCTGCTCGCGCCGAAGTCGCAGGCGGTGACGTGGGACGTCGTCGCGCAGGGCGGCTTCGGGCCAGACGTCGCCGCGATCGACCGGCTGCTCGAGCAGGTCTTCGCCGAGTATCCGGTGGAAGACGTCGCCGTTGCCGGCTTCTCCGACGGCGCCTCCTACGCGCTCTCGCTCGGGCTCACGAACGGCGATCTGTTCCGGTCGGTCGTGGCGTTCTCGGCCGGCTTCATCGCGCTCCAGGAGCCGAGAGGTCAGCCGCGGATCTTCATCTCGCACGGCACGCACGACTCCGTGCTGCCCATCGGGCGGACGAGCCGCCGCGGAGTGCCGCGCCTACGGGCGTCGGGCTACAACGTCCGCTACCGCGAGTTCGACGGCGACCACGAGGTGCCGCCGCGCGTCGCGCGCGAGGCAGCCCTCTGGCTCGACGACTAGGCGGGCTTGCCCTCGGGGTAGCGCGGTAGCCCGTCGTCGGGGATCGGCTCCCACTCGGCCGCGTAGTCGACGAACTGGCGCCACTGCGGCCGGATCCCGGGATCGCTGTCGAGGGTGCCGAAGCGGACACTCGTCGGCTCGGTCTTGCCGGGCGCTCGGCTGAAGAGCGCCGACCCGCAGACCGAGCAGAAGCCCTTCGGGAAGCCCTCGGGCGGCTCCCACCAGCGCACGAGCTCCTCACCCGAGAGGAAGCGGACGGTGCCCGGCGTCACCCTGACCTGGGGCGAGGCCGCCGTGCCCGTGCGCCGCTGGCAGCGCGTGCAGTGGCAGTACGACGCCGAGTGCGGCGGCTCGGTCAGCTCGTAGCGCACGCCACCGCAGAGGCAGCCGCCGGTCAGCTCGACGGCCATCAGGAGAAGGAGGGCATCTGGACGTCGCTCACGTCGAGGCCGAGCGAGTTGGCGAGCCGGACACCCTGGTCCAGGTCCTCGCGCAGGTTCTCGAGGTCGCGCGTGCGCATCGCGTCGCCGATGAAGGCACGCTCCTTCGGGCGCCAGAGGGCGTGCTCGACGAAGATCGGGAGCATCTTGTTCACGACGTCGATGAGGCTCTTCTTCGTCTTCTCGTCGGCGTTCTCGAGCAGCACCCGCTCGTAGGCGACGCCTGCGCCGTGGTGGATGCCGTCGTCGATGGTGAGGCGGTTGCAGAGGTCCTCGAGGACCGTCCCGGGCGCCGCCCGCGCGATCAGGCGGAAGCGCGGGATGATGAGGCGCTCGAAGAACACCTGCATCAGGAAGACCTTCTGCTCGAGCGTGTCGAGGTCGAGGAACATGCGGGCGAGCCGGTCGAGGTGCGGGTCGTGCTCCGCGGTACCGCCGGCCTCCTCGGCGAGCCGCAACCACGCCTCGGTGTGGCGCGCCTCGTCCTGCACCATCGTCGTGTAGTAGAGCTTCGCCTCGGCGTCCGGGGCGATCGAGAGCAGCTGCGCGGCCATCTCGACCGCGAACTGGTCGGCCTGCAGCTGCTGCGTGATCACCGACCGCCAGAGGTCGCGGCGGCGCGCCTTGCGCTCGGGGGCGAGCCCCGGGCGGGTCTCCGGAATCGGCGGGACGCCGCCCCACGGCAGGTCGCGCGTCTGCCACTCCTTCTTCTTGGCGAGCTGGTAGTACCGGAGGACGCCCTCGTACCGCTCCTCGTGCTGAGCCTGTGGGAGCTGCTGCGTCTCGGCCGGCATCGCGGGAGAGGTTAACGGGCCTGCGCAGGACAGCCACAATGTGACCATGACCACCACGCTGGCACCAGCCGAAGTCGAGCTCGAGCAGCCGAGCGGCGAAGACGAGGCTGAACGCCAGCGGCCCTGGATCGTGATCGTCTGGAACGACCCGATCAACCTCATGTCCTACGTGACGCTCGTCTTCCAGAAGCTGTTCGGCTACGGGCTCGCCGAGGCGACGAAGCTGATGCTCCAGGTCCACGAGGAGGGCAAGGCCGTCGTCTCGAGCGGCACGCGCGAGAAGGCGGAGCTGGACGTGTCCCGGCTGCACGCCCACGGGTTGTGGGCGACGATGCAGCAAGACTGAGCGTGCTCTACCGCCGACAGTTCACGCGCGGCCGCCACGGCGAGATCAAGGTGCGCCTCCGCCCCGAGGAGCGCGACCTGCTCGAGATGCTGTGCGAGGAGCTGCGGCAGCGGATCGACGAGGACCCGGGCGACGACGAGCTCCGGCGGCTCTTTCCCCCGGCCCACAAGGACGACCCCGAAGCCGACGCGGACTACCGGCGCCTGGTCGGCAGCCAGCTCGCCGGCGGCCGCACCCGGGCGCTCGACACCGTCGAGCGGACGATCGAGCAGAGCTCCCTCTCGCCCGAGGAGGCGGAGTCGTGGCTGACGGTGCTCAACGACCTACGCCTGGTGCTCGGCACGCGCCTCGACGTGACCGAGGAAATGAGCTTCGACCTCGACACCCGTGACCCACGGTCGCAGGAGCTCGCGGTCTACGGCTACCTGTCCTGGCTCCAGGAACAGCTCGTCGAGGCGCTCGCCCTCGACTTCCGCTAGCCCTCCGCCGGCAGCAGAAGCGTGATCTCCGCCCCGCCGTCTGGCGTGTTCCCGGCCGTGGCCGCCCCGCCGTGCGCCCGCGCGATCGCCTGCACGATCGCCAGGCCCAGTCCGGTCGAGCCGCGCACGCGACCGCCGTCGTCGCGGCTGAAGCGCTCGAACGCGCGCGGGAGGAAGTCGGGGGCGAAGCCGGCCCCTTCGTCGCTCACCCGCAGCTCGACGGAGCCGTTCTGCGGGCGGGCTTCCAGCCGGATCGTCCCGCCGCCGTAGCGAAGCGCGTTGTCGACGAGATTGCCGAGCGCCTGCTCCAGGCGCGGCCGGTCGCCGAGCGCGGTGAGCTGGTCCGGCGCCTCGACCTCGAGCGCCAGGCCCGAGTCGTGCGCGCGTCGCTCGAAGCGTTGCGCAACGGTGTCGAGCAGCTCCCGCGTGCGAAGCGGCCCCGCCTCGATCCGCAGCTGCCCCTCGTCCGACCGGGCGAGCACGAGCAGGTCCTCGGCCAGCGCCGTGAGGCGGTCGGTCTCCTCGGCGGCCGACGCAATCGCCGCGCGCAGCTCCTCACTCGAGCGCGGGTGCCGCAGCGCGAGCTCGAGCTCGGTCTTGAGCAGTGCGAGCGGGGTGCGCAGCTCGTGGCTCGCCTCGGCGACGAAGCGGCGCTCGCGCTCGAAGCCCGCTTCGATCCGCGCGAGCATCTCGTTGAGCGTCCGCGCGAGACGGGCGACCTCGTCCTCGGCCGCCGGCACGGGCAGGCGGCGGCCGGCGACCGTCGCCGAGATCTCCTCGGCGCGGCGGCGCATCGACTCGACGGGGCGCAGCGCCGCCCCCGCGAGCAGGTAGCCGGCGAAGGAGGCGAGAAGGAGCGCGACCGGCCCGCCGATCAGCAGCTGCCGCTTCAGGGCGGTCAGCGCCTCGTCGCGGTCGCCGAGCGATGCGCCCGACACGATCACGAACTGCCCTCGGGGGCTTTCGACCGACGTGGCGAGCAGCCGGATGCGACCCGTGTCCAGGCCGGGCAACGGGTCGCGCTCGACGACGACGGTGCCCTCGCGGGCGCGCGCGAGCTGATCGGGGGTGAGCAAGGGCGTGCGGTGGAGCGGCGGGGTCACGTCGACGACCCGCCCGGCCGGTGTGAGCACCTGGGCGAACGATTCCTCGCCCTCGGCGAGCCGAACGCCGTTCGCCAGGCCCGAGCCCGACCGCCCGACGAGCACGGCGACGTCGTCGGCGCGCGCCCGCAGGCTCTGGTCGATCTGCTCGTCGAGCGTGTTGTCGAGCCGCACGTAGAGGAATGCTCCGGTCAGGGCCAGCAAGACGGCCATGGCGCCCGCGAACGCCAGCGCCAGCCGCACCCGGAGCGGAATCCTGCTCACGCGTCTCCGTCCACGCGGAGTCGGTAGCCCGCTCCGCGCACGGTCTCGAGCGACTCCCGCCCGAACGGCCGGTCGATCTTCTGCCGTAGGTAGCGGACGTAGACGTCGACGACGTTCGAGCGGTTCTCGTAGTCGTAGTCCCACGCGTGCTCGAGCAGGTCGAAGCGCGAGAGCACGCGGCCGGGACGGCGCATGAACGTCTCCAGCAGCGCGAACTCCTTCGGCGAGAGCTCGACCTCCACCTCGTCGCGCCAGACGCGTCGCGTCGCCGGGTCGAGGCGCAGATCGCCCGCGGTGAGGACCACCGGCCGCTCGGGCGCGCCCCGCCGCGCCAGCGCGCGCAGGCGGGCGAGCAGCTCGGCGAACGCGAACGGCTTGATCAGGTAGTCGTCGGCCCCGGCGTCCAGCCCGCCGATGCGATCCTCGACGCCGTCGCGCGCCGTGAGCATCAGGATCGGCGACCAGACGCCGTCCGAGCGGAGGCTCCGGCAGACGTCGATGCCGTTCACGCCCGGCAGCATCAGGTCGAGCACGATCGCGTCGTACTCGGTGCTCCGCGCCATCCAGAGCGCGTCCTCGCCGGTCCCCGCGACGTCGGCGGCGTGCGCCTCCTCGGTCAATCCGCGTCGGATCAGCGCGGCCAGCTTGACCTCGTCCTCGACGATGAGGATGCGCACGCCTCCATTGTCGGTCGCCGGACATGAGAGCCGGATGAGAACGGCCGCTCCGAGCTCTCATGGTGGTTTCACGACGCCTCGTTACCTTCGAGCCGGCTGTACCGTTTCAACCGGGAAAGGAGCACGTGGATGAGCTCACGAGTGATCAAGATCGCTGCCGCGGTCACCGTCGCCGCAGCGCTCGCCCTCGGCGGGGCGGCCTGGGCGCTCGCCGGCGGCGGCGACGACGACTCGAACGCGACAGGCCCCGGCGCCGACAAGGCCCGCGCGGCCGCGCTCGCCCACCTCGGCGACGGCCACGCGAACGCGGTCGAGCGCGACAACGAGGACGGCGCGACGTGGGAGGTCGAGGTGACGAAGAGCGACGGCAACACCGTCGACGTGCGCCTCGACGCGAACTACAAGGTCGTCGTCGTCGAGGGCGACAGCGAGTCGAACGACTCCGCCGAAAACGAGTCGAACTAGGACGGTTTGGCGGAACGTCGCTCGTCGCCGGGGTGCGATGGTCGTTCCGAGGCAAGGACGCAGGGAGCGTTCGTATGCGCGTACGTGGGCGCGACCGAGGACGCGCCTCGGGGCGAGCAGCGTAGCCCGGCGGCTCAGCGACGTTTCGTCAAGCCGTCCATAGGGAATCTTCCCACCCCCTCGTCGTTTTGATCTGTGCGCGGGAAACCGCCCGGTGGCCGAAACAGAGAGCCGCGGGGCGATCTCTCCTGCACCGAAACGATCGAAGGAGTGAAGAAAGAATTGCTCGCAACACCTGAACTGAACGGGTTTGTGGACAGCGCGGAGGAGCGTGGCCTGATCGCCGAGGACGCGCTCGAGGCCCTCGCCTACGAGCACGAGCTCGACGAGGACGAGGTCGCTGCCGTGCGGGCCGAGCTCGAGGAGCGCGGCGTCGAGATCTCCCGCGAGGAGGAGAAGGTCCGCCCGGTGACGCCCGAGCCCGAGCAGCCGCTCACGAGCGACTCGCTGACGATGTTCATGAACGAGATCGGCCGCTACAAGCTGCTGACCGCAGCCGAGGAGGTCGAGCTGGCAAAGCGGGTCGAGCGCGGCGACGTCGAGGCGAAGGCCCGGATGATCAACTCGAACCTGCGTCTGGTCGTCTCGATCGCGAAGCGCTACCAGCGGCAGGGCATCGCGCTCGGCGACCTGATCCAGGACGGGATCATCGGCCTGAACCGGGCGGTCGAGAAGTTCGACTACCGCAAGGGCTTCAAGTTCTCGACCTACGCCACCTGGTGGATTCGCCAGGCCTGTCAGCGCGCGGTCGCGAACCAGGCCCGGACGATCCGCGTGCCCACGCACGTCCACGAGCGGCGGGTGAAGTTGGGCCGCGCCCGGCGGAAGTTCGAGCTCGAGGAGGGTCGCGACCCGACCGCCGAGGAGCTCGCCGAGGCGACGGGCCTGGAGCTCCAGCACGTCGAGGAGGCCCTCGAGGTCGCGGAGGTCTCCGCCTCGCTGAACCAGACGATCGGCAGCGAGGGTGACGGTGAGCTCGGCGACCTGTTCGCCGATCCGTCCGCGTCCGATCCCGAGGAGGAGGCCGGCGATGCCGTCCGCCGCCAGGAGGTCCGCGCCGCCGTGCAGACGCTGCCCGAGCGGGAGCGCCGCATCCTGGAGCTCCGTTACGGGTTCGACGGCCAGCAGCAGCCGCTCGAGGCGATCGGCCGCGAGCTCGGGATCTCCCGCGAGCGGGTCCGGCAGATCGAGCGCGAGGCGCTCGCGCGGCTGGCCCGTCAGCTGGGCGACGACGAAGAGCTCGCAGACGCGGCCTGATCCCAGACCGACACGGAGGTAGGTAGCCAGGAAACTTCCTGGCTACCGCCCCTCCAGGGCGGCGGCTATTCGCCCTCGCGCTGCTTCAGCGTGAGCTCGGCGAGCTCGGCGCTGATGTGCTCGGTCGCCAGGACCGCGACGCGGCACGGCCGGACGGCGCGCAGGGTCGCCTTCCGCCTCCCGTCGCCGAGCAACGCGAGCTCACCGAGCAGCGCCCCGGCACCGACCTGCGCCACCGTCTCGCCGTCGATCTCCACGTCGAGGATCCCGTCGACCAGCAGGAACATGTCCGAGCCGGCCTCCCCCTGTTCGACCAGGGTCTCCCCCACGGCGAGCCTGAGCCGCGGCAGCTTCGCCCCGCTGTCGATTGCGACCCGGGTCAGCTCCTCCTCGAGCCGCGCCTCGACCGCCGTCGCGACCTCGGCGCCGTCGACCTCGTCCCACGGCGTCCGCGCCCCGAAGGCGTCCCGGTACCAGCCCTCGAAGTTCGCCCAGGCCCTGCTCGGCCACGAGCTTGCCGTCCGCGTCGTAGACCGCGTGCCGCGGGAACGGGCTCGCCGCGACGAGTCGCCCCTGGCTCTACGCCGTCGGCGCGAATCAGCAGCTCGACCGTCGTCCAGGCGAGGGCCGAGCCGATGTGGAAGTACGGCTTGCCGCGCACCGGCCGCGGGGCGGGCAGCCCGATGCGGCCGCCGACGGTCTGCGTGAACCGCACCCAGCTGTCCGCCACCTCCGGCTCCGGCTGGATGACCGGGTACTCGACAGCGGGAAACGCAAGCTGCTCGCGTCCCAGGCTACGGCCGACACCGCCGACGAGACCGCGGCCCTCGTGGCCGTGTCCGACGATCTCGCCCTCGTCCGCCTCGATCCAGGCGGAAAGCTGGTTCGCCTCGCGGAAGGCGTCGGCCTCGCGGAGGCGGTCGACGTCGCCGAGCACCTCACCGGGCGGCTCGTCGTAGTGCGCGACGGCGAATCCGAGCGGCATGTTCGGCAGCGCGTCCAGCGCGGCGAAGGGAAGCCAGGTGATCGCGGTGACCGACGACTCGATGCGCACGCATCGAGCCTATCGAGGGTCAGACCGCGAGCGGTACCGGCGTCGCGATCGAGACGAGCGCCTCGAGGACGCTGCACAGCCCTGCGCAGATCTCCTCGTCGACGAGCACGCCGTTCTCGTCGAACTTCGTGTGCGCGGCGGCGACCGGAAGCTCGGCGTCGAGCACGCGGGCTCCCGCGCTGGCGAGCGCCTTGCGGAGCTCCGCCTGGGCCCAGGCGGCGCCGAACATGCCGGTGCTCGCCCCGATCACCGCGACGGGCACGTTGCGGAGCGGCGCGGTCGCACGCGGTCGCGACGCCCAGTCGATCGCGTTCTTCAGCTGGCCCGGGATCGACGAGTTGTACTCGGGCGTGGAGAACAGGACGGCGTCGGCGCCGGCGATGGCGTCGAAGAGCTCGACGACCGCCGGCGCCCCGCCCACTTCATCGTCCTCGTCATACGGCGGCACCGCCTTCAGGCCGTTCCACAGCTCGACCTCGACGCCGTCGGGCGCCAGCTCCTGCGCGGCCCGCAGGAGCTTGGTGTTGTACGAGGCGTCGCGGAGGCTGCCCGAGATGGCGAGGATCTTCATCGGTCTTAGGCCTTGACGAACTGCAGGTCGGTGACGATGCGGACCTGCTCGGCGAGTGCCTGCTCGCCGCTGGGAAGGGGCGTGTTCCAGCTGACGCCGAAGTCCGTGCGGTCGACCGCGGCCGTGAGCTGCAGGCCGATGCGCTCGTTGCCGTACGGATCGGCGAGCGGCGCCGTGGCGGTGCCGTTGACCTCGACGGGCCGGGCGACGCCCTTGATCGTGAGCTCGCCGCGCGCGGTGACCTCGCCGCTCGTCAGGTCGACGTCGTCGGCCGTGAAGCGCAGCTCGGGGTTCCGCTCTGCGTCGAAGAAGTCAGGCGACTGCAGATGGGCATTCAGGTTCTCGTCCTTCACGTCGACGCTGGCGACCTTCGCGCTGCCCTCGAGGCGCGCGCGCTCGCCCTCGACCGTGAGCGTCGCGGCAATATCGCGGAACTCGCCCTTGAAGGTCCCGGCCATGTAAGCGACCTCGAAGCCGACCGTGGAATGGACGGGATCGACCTGCCAGGTGCCGGTGTAGGTTGGAGTCTCGGTGATGCTCATTGGGGTTGCTTCCTCCTGTGCGTCGTGTACTATTTGAGTGCACAAGCAATCTAGCGAATAACATTTGAGGTGTCAAGTATTGTCTGATCAAGCGGTCCTCCCCGCCTCCAGCCCGGCCCAGACGGGGCCGGCGGTGCGCGCGTTCGCGCTGCTGGTGCGCGCGCAGGCGGTCACGACGCGTCTGCTCAGCGCCTCGCTGCAGAGCGAGCACGGGCTGACGATCAACGACTACGAGGCACTGCTCGTGCTCTCCGCTGCGCCCGACCAGCGGCTCAAGCGGGTCGATCTCGCACGGCGGCTTCTGCTCACGCCGTCGGGCATCACGCGCCTGCTCGAGGGCCTGGAGGCGTCCGGCCTCGTCGAGCGGACGGCGTGCCCGTCCGACCTACGCGTCGCCTACGCGCAGCTCACAGACAAGGGCCGCGCGGTCCTCGAGGAGGCCTCGTGCGGCCACACGTCCTCGATCCGCACGCTGTTCGAGGAGCACCTCTCCGCCGAGGAGATCGACCAGCTGAGCGAGATGCTCGCCAGGCTTCCGGGCGTCGACCACGCCGACGACGCCTGCGCACCGCTGATCGAATAGCTCTACTAGGTCTAGGGCCCGTTTCGGGCGACATCCTCCCGCCGCGCTTTGATGTCAGGGCGCGCGCTGAGATGCTGAGACGGAGGTCGACTCTCTTCCGACGGGGGATAGCGCGATGAGCGTCACGAATTCGATCGAGACGCCGGAAACGAGGACACAGCCCGAGCGGCCGGACGTCTTCATCTCCTATTCGCGCAGGGACGAGGACTTCGTTCGCCGGCTCGCCGCAGCCCTGGAGGCCCGCGAGAAGGACGTCTGGGTCGACTGGGAGGACATTCGCAAGACCGCGGACTGGCGCGGGCGGATCCAGGCAGGCATCGAATCCGCGAAGGCAATCGTCGCGGTGCTCAGCCCTGACTTCGCGGCCTCGGATATCTGCGGGGAGGAGATCGAGCATGCGGTGCAGCAGAACAAGCGCCTGGTCCCGATCGTCCACCGCGACGTCGACCGGGGCTCCTTGCGCGAGGAGCTGAATGCGCCGAACTGGATCTTCTTCCGCGAGTTGGACGACTTCGATGCGTCGTTCGACGACCTCGTCGAGGCGCTCGATACGGACCTCGAGTGGGCAGATGCTCACGCCCGCCTGCTTGTCCGCGCCCTCGAATGGGACCGGAGCGGCCGCGACCGCAGCTACCTGTTGCGCGGCAGCGATCTCGCAAGAGCCGAACGCTGGCTGGCCGAACAGGGATCGCACCGGGAGACCGCGACTCCGGTCCAGGTGGAGTACGTCGTCGCCGGACGGCACGCGGCGACGCGCCGCCAGCGGATGACGCTGGGCGCGATCCTCCTCGCACTGGCGGTCGCAGTGACGTTGGCGATCGTCGCCTTCCTCCAGCGAAACACGGCGATCGCAAACGAGGAGACAGCGCGCTCCCGAGAGTTGGCCGCCAAGTCGAGCGCCCAGCTGGCGACCGATCCGCAGCTGAGCGTGCTTCTGGCCACCGAGGCGGCGCGCTCGCGGGAGACACCGGAGGCCGAGGACGCGCTCAGGACGGCGCTCGGCCGTGACTTCGCAGAGCAGACGCTGCGGGGCCACGGCTTCTTCGTCGAGAACGTCCGGTTCGATCGCGCCGGCCGGCGGCTGCTGAGCGTTGGAGGCGACGCGGCGCGCCTCTGGGACGCCGCGAGCGGCCGCCCGCTCCGCGTCTTCCGCGAGCGCGACGACCTGCTCAACGACGCTGCGTTGTCCCCAGATGGGAAGCTCGTCGCGACGGTCGGCATCGGCGCCTCCTTGTGGGACGCCGCGAGCGGCAAGCGGCGGGCTCGGCTCGGCGGGGAGGACGGGCCACACGGCAATCAGGTGAACGCCGTCGAGTTCAGCCCCGACGGCTCACTGCTCGCCACCGCGAGCGACGACGACACCACGGCGCTGTGGGACGCTCACAGCGGCCGGCGGCGGCACGTCCTCCAACGCGCGGGCGGCGACACGGTCGCGTTCAGTCCGGACGGCCGCGTGGTCGCGACCGGAGGAGACGTACCGCGTCTCTTTGCGTCGGCGACCGGACGCCTGCTCCACGCGCTACCGGCGCCTGCGAGCGTCATCGGCCGCGTCGCCTTCAGCCCGAACGGCCGTCTTGTCGCGGCTGCCCTCACGGGCTCTCGGAACGTGGGTACAGCGCGGATCTGGGATGTCCGCACCGGACGGGTGCTGCACGTCCTGACGGGGCACGCGAACGGCGTCGAGGACGTCGCGTTCGACCGGACCGGAACCCTGCTCGCAACAGGAAGCGCCGACGATACCGCAGCGGTCTGGCGGGTCGCGGACGGCCGCCGGCTCGCCGACTTGCGCGGTCACGCCGGCTTCGTGGAGAGCGTCGAGTTCAGCCCCGACTCGCGGTTCCTGTTGACGGGCAGCGACGACGGCACGGCGCGTGTGTGGGGCGTCGCCTCCGGGCGTTTGGTGGCGGAGCTGCTCGGCCATACGGACGCCGTCACGAGGGCGCGCTTCAGCCCCGACGGAACGAGGATCGCGACGGCCAGCCAGGACGAGTCCGCGCGCACCTGGCACTCCCCGGCCGTTCGCGCGCGGGAGTCCTTCGCCGGCGGGGACGCCCGCTTCGGCGGGGACGGCGACGTCGTGGTGACGGCCGCCGGCCTGGATGCCCTCTTCGTCTACGACCGCGCGAAGGGGACTCGGCAACGACTTCGCGGGGACTCCTTCGTCGACTTCGTCGTGTCGCCGGACGGAGGCTCCGTCCTGACCGCCGACGATTTCGGAGAGGCCGTTCTCTGGGACGCGCGGAGCGGCCGCCGGCGCGTCACGATGAGCCCTCCCGGCGGGGCCTCGGCCGTGGCCTTCTCTCCCGACGGAGGAACCCTCGCGGTCGGAGACTCCGACGGCAAGGCGTGGCTGTACCGGACGGGCGAGAAGCGCAGCTTCCGCTCGGTTCGCCATCCACCCCCGCCGAAGCCGAAGGACGAGTTCGACGTCGATGCGCCCGAGGCGGGCCTGCAGGACGTCGGCTTCAGCGCGGACGGCAAGCTCCTGGTGACGACGGGTAGCGACTGGACCGCCCGGGTCTGGGACGTGAGCACCGCCGCGCAGCGCTCTGTCTTTCGCCATGACGACATCGTCTGGAGCGCGGCTTTCAGCCCCGACGGAGCACTCGTAGCGTCCGTGTCCGCGACCGCTCGGCTCTGGGACGCACGAACTGGACGAATCCATGCGCGCCTCGGGGGGCGTCAGACGACCGAGGCGGCGCCGTCCTTCAGTCCCGACGGGCGGGGGCTGCTCCTCGTGGAGGACAAGGCGGTCCGGATCCGCGACGTCGATACCGGCAGGATCACGGTCGAGCTCCGCTCGCCGGCCTTCTCGACGCTCGACACGAAGGCCGCCTTCAGCAGTGACGGCCGGCTCGTGGTGACGGGCGACCGCGACGCCGTTCGTGTGTGGGATGCGACCCGTGGGAGCCAGATCGAGGCCTTCTTGAGCGGCGGCGACGGCGGCGTCCAGTTCAGTCCCGACGGCCGCCTGATCCTGTCCTCCAGCGGCAAGACGAGCGCCATCCACGCCTGCGAGCTGTGCGGGTCGCTCGACACGCTGCTGGCGACGGCGAAGCGGCGGGTCCACCGGCGCCTGACTGCCGACGAGCGCCGCTTCTTCCTGCACGAATAGGAGCCGCGGCCGGGTCGTCACCGCCACCCGGGCCCGCTTCGGGCGGTCCGACAACGTGGCGCTTCGGCTTCCGCCAAGACCTGCTCTGGGTCCGCGCTAGGTGTCGTCTAGCCAGCTGTGCGCCCGCGACGGCGGGCCATGACTGCAATTGCCAGCAGTGAGAGTGCAACGAGACTGGCAACGACGAGCACGACGGGCATCAGTCGTCGCTCTGACGTGGACGGAGCCGCGACTTGCCCGCTCGGGGTCACGTGCAATGGGAACAAGCCGCTAGGCCCATAGCCTCGATAGATCTCCTCCGCCTGGAAGGTGATGGTCTGTGCCTCCGCCGGCAGTCGGGCGCGAAAGGCGAACCGACCCTCTCGACCGACGTCGACGGTCGCCCCGGCCCACACGAGCGTCCGGCCCTCGAATGTTGTCGCCCAACCGTCGTCGCTTTGGACAGGCTCGACGCTCACGTCGTCTGGAGGCGTCAAGCGCAAGCCGGTTATCGGCACGTTCGACGGCCAGTTCGGGATGACGATCTCGAACTGTTGGGTAGCACCCGGCTGCGCGGTCTGTGGCGAGATGTTGCCGTGAGCGCGGGCAGCGGGCGCCAAGAAGCCGGCGAGAATTCCAAGGGCCAAGGCGCACCCTGCGCCTGTGAGTCCCCGGTGCAGCATTACCAGCGTCATCGTGCTTCGAGGCGAGGCGCAGGTCCGCTCGATCCTGCGCAAGCTCGGCCTCCCGTGCGAAGAGACGAAGAACCGGCGCGTCCACGCGGTGCTGCCGTCGAGTGTGATGGTCTCACAGTTGGCGGCTGCGCTGGAAGGCACCTCCGCCCCGGCTGAGGGTGCCGGCATTCGCCCTAGACTCGCGCGACCCGACTCCAGGAGGCTGAGATGGCAATTGAGCCCGCACCAGCGCCAGAGCTAGGTACGCGGATCGTGTTCGTGGGGAGCACCAAGGGAGAGCACCTGACGCTGGACGTCGATCAAAACCCACCCGTCGTGGGCCAGCTCGTCTCGTCAGGCGGGTTCTCACGGCTCACAACAGAGGACATACCGATCTGGGTGAATGTCGCAAATGTCCTCTACGTTCATGGCGTCAAGCTGGTGGACTGATGAATCCCGGCACGCCGGCCTCCCGCCCTAGGGGCCAGGTGTGTCGAAAAGGCTGCGCGGCTCCTTCGGCTTCCGTGCCCGGATGCCGGGCTGGCCGTCCCGGCAGCCGGTTAGAGATCAGTCGCGGCACTGTCATATAGTCGCCGGGTCATTCGAACGAGCCACAGGAGATGCAGATGACACGGAAGTACACGTTGGGTGGGCTCGTCCTGGCACTTGCGGCGATCGGGCTCGTGCTCGTGGCGACGGGCTCCGCGACGCCGAAGCAGGAGGGGTTCAAGGCGGCCTGGATCTACGTCGGGCCACACACCGACGGCGGCTGGTCGCAGGCGCACGACGCCGGCCGGCTGAAGGTGCAGAAGGCGCTCGGGTCCAAGGTGACGACGACCTACAAGGAGAGCGTGCCCGAAGGCCCACAGGTCGCGCAGGTGATCGAGAGCCTGATTCGCGACGGCAACAAGATGATCTTCGCGACGTCGTTCGGGTTCCAGACGGCGATGGTCGCGGCCGCCAAGAAACACCCCGACGTGTACTTCGAGATGGCGACGGGGACGGCGCAGTCCAAGAACATGGCGGAGTACTTCGGCGCCAGCGAGGACGCGATCTACCTGTCCGGGATGGCGGCCGGAGCGGCCACGAAGAAGGGCACGATCGGCTACATCGTCCCCTTCCCGATCCCGGAGGTGATCCGCCACGCGAACGCCTTCACGCTGGGCGCGCAGGCGGTGCGGAAGAACGCGAAGGTGCGCCTCGTCTGGACGCACTCCTGGTTCGACCCGAAGAAGGAGCGGCAAGCGGCGGAGAGCCTCGTCGGGGCGGGCGCTGACGTGCTCGGCCAGAACGTGGACAGCCCGTCGGCGGGCCAGTACGCGCAGTCGAAGAAGGTCCCGTGGGTCGGCTACAACTCCAACGCGAAGAAGTTCGCGCCGACCTCGTGGCTCACCGCCGCGGTCTACGACTGGGGTGTCTACTACGTGCCCCGCGTGAAGGCCGCGATGAACGGCACGTGGAAGACCGGCTTCTACTACGGGAGCCTGAAGGACAAGTTCGTCGGCATCGCGCCGTACGGCCCGAAGGTCTCGGCGAAGACGAAGGCGGCGATCGCGGCCAAGAAGAAGGCGCTCATCAACGGCTCGTTCTACGAGTTCGCGGGGCCGCTCTACGACCAGTCCGGGAAGCTGCGGGTGAAGAAGGGCCAGAAGCTCACGGTCAAGCAGCTGTATGCGATGAACTGGCTCGTGAAGGGCACGATCGGCAGCGCGAAGGGCTAGCAAGGCGAGCTCGCCCAACGACGACAAGGCACGAGGCGCCGGCACCGCCGGCGCCTCGCCCGTCCCCGCGGTCTCCATGCGGGGAATCACGAAGCGCTTCCCGGGCGTCCTCGCGAACGACGCGGTCGACTTCGAGGCCGCCGCGGGCGAGGTTCACGCGCTGCTGGGCGAGAACGGCGCCGGCAAGACGACGCTGATGAACGTCCTCACCGGGCTCTACCGGCCCGACGAAGGCGAGATCCGCATACAGGGCGAGCCGGTCGACTTTCACTCGCCGCGGGACGCGCTGGACGCGGGCATCGGCATGGTCCACCAGCACTTCCGCCTCGTCGAGACGCTGACCGTCGCGGAGAACATGATGCTCGGCTGGCACGAGCCTCGCTTCTGGCTCGGCGCGAGGGCAGGGCGGCGACAGGTCCGTGACGTCTCGGAGGCGCTGCACATGGCCGTCGACCCGGACGCGAAGATCTGGCAGCTCTCGGTCGGCGAGCAGCAGCGGGTCGAGATCGTCAAGGCGGTCTTCCGCGGCTCGCGCGTTCTGATCCTGGACGAGCCGACCGCGGTGCTCACCCCGCAGGAAGTGGAGCAGCTCTTCGTGACCCTGCGGGTGATGGCCCGGGAAGGCCACTCGGTGATCGTGATCACGCACAAGCTCCACGAGGTGATCGCGGTTGCCGACCGGATCACGGTGCTCCGCGGCGGGCGGTTCGTCGACACCGTTCCGGTAGCCGAGGCGACGCCTCGCTCGCTCGCGGCGCTGATGGTCGGGCGCGAGATCGCCGAGGCCCGGCGGGTCGAGCGGCAACACGCCGTCGGCGAGCTCATGCTCGAGGTCGAGCACCTGACGGCGGCGGGCGACCGGGGCGGCTACGCCGTCAGGGACGTCTCGTTCGGCATCCTCGCCGGCGAGATCGTCGGCGTCGCCGGCGTGGCGGGCAACGGCCAGCGCGAGCTGGCTGAGACGGTCTACGGCATCCGCCCACCGGCGACGGGCGTGGTCCGCGTCGCGGGCAAGACCCTGCGGCCCGGCGATCCGCGGGCGGCGATCGCGGCTCGGGTCGCGCACGTGCCCGAGGACCGGCTCGGGACCGGCCTCGCCCCCGGCCTCAGCATCGCGTCGAACGTTTCCCTCAAGACCTATCGCTCTCCACCGATCTCGCGGGGCCCGCTCCTGCTCGTCAGGCGCATGCGCGACCGCGCGGTCGCGCTCATCCGCCGCTACGACGTGAAGGCGCCGGGCCCGGACACGCCGGCCCGCAACCTGTCGGGCGGCAACCTGCAGAAGCTCGTGCTGGGCCGCGAGTTCGACGGCGATCCGCGCGTGCTCGTCGCCGCCCAGCCGACCCGAGGGCTCGACGTCGGCGCGATCGAGACCGTCCACGCCTACCTGCGGCAGGCGGCGGCGGACGGTGTCGCCGTGCTGCTCTTCAGCGAGGACCTCGACGAGATCCGCGCCCTCGCCGACCGCATCGTCGTCATGTACGAGGGCGCGCTCGTCGGCGAGCTCGACGCATCGTCGGCGACCGTGGAGGAGATCGGGCTGCTCATGGCCGGCGGGCGCGCGGCATGAGGTTCGAGCGCAGGCTCGACCAGCCGCGCTGGCTCGTGGTCGTCGTGCCGCTCTGCTCGATCGGCGTCGCCTTCGTCCTGATGGCGTTCGTGCTCGTGCTGACCGGGCACGCGCCCGGCGCGACGTACCGCAGGCTGTTCGACGCCGCCTTTTTCGGCAACGGCGCGCTCACGGCGACGCTCGTGTCGTGCACGCCGATCCTCTTCACGGGTCTCGCGGCCGCCGCCGCCTTCCGCATGCAGCTCTACAACATCGGCGGCGAGGGGCAGTTCTACTGGGGCGCGATCGCCGCGGTCGGGCTCGCCCTCTACATGGGCGACCACGGCATCCACTCGACGCCGCTCTACATCCTCGCGATGGGCGCCGTCGGCGCGCTCGCGGGTGCCCTCTGGGCCGCGATCCCCGCGGTGCTCAGGGCGTTCGCCCACACCAACGAGATCATCACGTCGCTGATGCTCAACTACGTGGCCGGGTTGGTCCTGACCTACCTGATCATCGACAGCCACTCGTACTGGCGCGACGTGGAGTCGTTCGAGGGGCAGACCTTCCCGCTCGGCAAGACGATCCCGGAGCAGGCCCACTGGCCGAGCCGGTCGCTCGACGCCCTCGGCGGCGTGGTGCTCCCGCTCGGCTTCGGCCTCGGCATCGCGCTCGCGGTCGTGATGTGGGTTCTGTACTGGCGGACGCGCTTCGGCTTCGAGATCCAGGTGATCGGCGACTCCCCGCGGAGTGCCCGGTTCGCCGGCATGCGCCTGCGCCGCAAGATCCTCGCGGTCATGTGCATCTCGGGCGCGATCGCCGGGCTCGGCGGGGCGAGCTACGAGGGCGACTTCGCGTACCAGATCGACCCGACCGGTCTCCAGGCCTCGTTCTTCGGCTACACGGGCATCGTCGTCGCGGCGCTCGCGCGCTACAACCCGCTCGCCGTCGTCCCGGTCGCCTTCCTGCTCGGCGGCCTGCTGAGCGCGGGCTTCACGCTGCAGGGAGCAGACTTCCCGTCCGGCCTCGTCGGGGTGATGCAGGGGCTGATCCTCTTCTGCGCGCTCGCCGGCGAGGTTTTGGTCCGCTATCGGCTCCGCATCGGCCGGAGCGCGCCGCGGGCCGCCGAGGCTCGACCGGAGGCGGCGTCGTGACCGGCCAGGTGCTCGCCGCCGGGATCAACGACAGCTTCGCGGTGATCATCGTCGCGTCGGCCGTCCTCTACGGCACGCCGCTCCTCTTCGCCGCGCTGGGCGAGCTGCTCGCCGAGCGGTCCGGCGTCATCAACCTCGGCGTCGAGGGGATGATGCTCGTCGGGGCGGTCATGGGTTTCTGGGCGGTGCAGCGCCTCGACGCGGCCGGCGGCGTCTCGCTCGCAGGAGCGCTCGCCGTGGCGGCGGTCGCGGGCGGCGCGATGGCCCTGATCCACGCCTTCCTCGTGATCACGCTCCGCGCGAACCAGATCGTCTCGGGCCTCGCGCTCACGATCTTCGCGGGCGCCGCCGGGCTGTCGTCGTACCTCGGCAACGACCTGAACCTGAGCGGCTCGCCGGCCGACCACGCGTTCTCCGGGCTCGACGTCCTCGGTCTCGGCGACGTGCCCGTGCTCGGGCCGATCGTGTTCGACCAGTCGGCGCTCGT
This sequence comes from uncultured Actinomycetes bacterium, assembly GCA_963739085.1. Taxonomy (GTDB): domain Bacteria; phylum Actinomycetota; class Thermoleophilia; order Gaiellales; family Gaiellaceae; genus DATFQE01. Next base: position 175,646 of record CAVTZA010000018.1, read on the forward strand.
CTACCTCTCGTGGGCGCTCGTCGTCGCGATCGGCATCTACCTCGCCCGGACCCGGCCGGGCCTGAACCTGCGGGCGGTCGGCGAGTCGCCCGCCTCCGCCGACGCGATGGGGATCGACGTCACCGCGTACCGCTACATGCACACGCTCGCCGGCGGCGCGCTCGCCGGCATCGGCGGGGCCTGCTTCAGCCTGCAGATCACGCCGCAGTGGGTCGGCGGGCTCACGGGCGGTGCCGGCTGGATCGCGGTCGCGCTCGTGATCTTCGCGTTCTGGCGGCCGGACCTCTGTCTCGTCGGCGCCTACCTCTTCGGCGCGTTCTCCGCGCTGCCCTCGACGCTGCAGGCGCGAGGCTGGCTCACGAGCATCCCGTCCGAGGTCTTCTCGTCGCTGCCGTACGTGATGACGATCGTCGTGCTCGTCGCGGTCGCCTCAGGCGCCGCGAAGCGGCGGCTGGGCGCGCCCGCCGCGCTCGGCGTTCCGTACGTGCGCGAAGAGCGATAGGAGGGTTTGACGAAATAACGGCTGTGCCGCCGGGCCGCGCTGCTCGCCCCGAGGCCGCGTCCTCGTCGCGCCCATAGCTCCGATACGACACTCCCTGCGTCCTTGCCTCGGAACGACCATCGCACCCCGGCAACGAGCGATATCCCGCCAAACCCTCCTAAACGGCGCTCGACTCCGCCCAGAGGTTGATGCCGCTGTCCGTCGCGAGGCGATCGATCTCGGCGAGCTCCTCTTCGTCGAAGTCGAGCCGCTCGAGAGTGCCCACGTTCGCCTCCAGCTGCTCGACCCTGCTGACGCCGATCAGCGCCGACGTCACGCGCGGGTCGCGGAGCGTCCACGCGAGCGCCAGCTGGGCGAGTGACTGTCCGCGCGCGGCGGCGAGCTCGTTCAACGCGCGGATCCGGGCCAGCGCCTCGTCGGTCAGCAGGTCCGGCGACAACGAGGTCGGGCGGCTGGCCCGCGACCCCTCGGGGACGCCGTCGAGGTACTTGTCGGTCAGCATCCCCTGCGCGAGCGGCGAGAAGGCGATCGCCCCCACGCCGAGCTCCTCGAGCGTGTCGAGCAGGCCGTCCTCGATCCAGCGGTTCAGCATCGAGTACGACGGCTGGTGGATGAGCAGCGGCGTCCCGAGCTCGCGCAGGATCCGAGCAGCGTCGCGCGTCCGCTCGGGCGAGTAGGACGAGATGCCGACGTACAGCGCCTTGCCCTGGCGAACGGCGCTGTCGAGCGCGCCCATCGTCTCTTCGAGCGGCGTGTCTGGGTCGGCGCGGTGCGAGTAGAAGATGTCGACGTAGTCGAGCCCCATGCGGCCCAGCGACTGATCGAGCGAGGCGAGCAGGTACTTCCGCGAGCCTCGGTCCCCGTAGGGCCCCGGCCACATGTCCCAGCCGGCCTTGGTCGAGATGACGAGCTCGTCGCGGTACGGGCGGAGGTCGTCGCGGAGCAGCTTGCCGAACGTCTCCTCCGCCGAGCCGTACGGCGGCCCGTAGTTGTTGGCGAGGTCGAAGTGCGTGATCCCGAGGTCGAATGCCCGGCGGACGATCGCGCGGCTGCGTTCGAGCGGGACGTCGCCGCCGAAGTTCCACCACAGGCCGAGCGAGAACAGCGGCAGCTCCAGGCCGCTCCGGCCGGAGCGGCGGTACTGCATGCGGTCGTAGCGATCATCCGCGGGCATGTAGGTCATGGCTCCTCCTTGGTCAGCGCCTGCTCGAGCTCCCCCCGCGTGGCGCCGGTCATCAGCGCCACCGCCTCGGGCATCGTGTGCGTCTGCGGCGTGACCACCGCGATGCGGCGGCCCAGGCGCATGATCTGGATGCGGTCGGCCAGCTCGAAGACGTGGGGCATGTCGTGGCTGATCAGGATCACAGGCAGGCCTCGGTCCCGCACCCGGCGGATCAGGTCGAGCACCTGGCGGGTCTCCTTGACGCCGAGCGCCGCGGTCGGCTCGTCCATGATGACGAGGCGGCGCGCCCACGTGGCCGCGCGCGCCACCGCAACTCCCTGACGCTGGCCGCCGGAGAGGCTCTCGACCGGCTGGGTCATCGACTGGACGCCGATCTGCAGCTCCGCGAAGTGCCGGGTCGCCTCGCGGCGCATGGCCCGCTTGTCGAGCAGGCGCAGCACCCACCCGAGCGGGCCGCGCCGGCGCCGCTCGCGGCCGAGGAAGATGTTCGAGGCGATGTCGAGCGACGGGGCGACGGCGAGATCCTGGTAGACGGTCTCGATGCCGGCCTTGCGCGCGTCGCCGGGCGAGCGGAAATGGACGCGCACGCCGTCGAGCCGGATCTCGCCTTCGTCGGGCTGCAATGCTCCCGACAGCGCCTTGATCAGCGTCGACTTCCCGGCGCCGTTGTCGCCGATGATCGCGAGGATCTCGTTCGGGAAGAGCTCGAAGTCGGCGCCGTTCAACGCGACGACTTGGCCGTAGCGCTTGACCAGCCCGCTCGCCTCGAGGATCGGGGCGGGCTCGCTCACAGGGCCCTCCGGTGCGCCAACTGGTCGACGGAGACCGCGAGGATCACGAGGACCCCCGTCACCAGGTACTGGTAGATCACCTCGACGCCGATCAGCGTCAGCCCGTTGCGGAAGACGCCGACGATCGTCGCGCCGATGAGCGTCCCGATCACCGTGCCACGGCCGCCGAAGAGGCTCGTACCGCCTAGAACCACAGCAGTGATCGCGTCGAGGTTCTCGGTCGTCTGGCCCGCGTTGGGATCGCCGAGCTCCGTCCTGGAGACGAGCAGCATCGCGGCGATGCCGTAGGTGAGGCCCGCGAGCACGTAGACGCTCAGCAGGACGCGGTTCACCTTGATCCCGGTGAGCCGCGCCGCTTCGGGGTTGTCGCCGACGGCGTACACGTGCCGCCCCCAGGCGGTCTGCGTCAGCGCGAACCAGGCGATCGCATAGAGAACGAGCATGAGCACGACCCCGTACGTGAACTCGCCCCCGGCGACGCTGAACGTCCGCCCGAAGAAGAGCATCTGGCTCGGCAGGCCCGAGAAGGTGAGGTCGTTCGAGACGATGTGGGTTAACGCGAACGCGATGTTCAGCGTGCCGAGCGTCACGATGAACGCCGGCAGCCGCAGGCCCGTCACGAGACCGCCGTTCAGAAGCCCGAACGCGACGCACGTCAGGATCCCGAGGGCGATCGCCGGCAGCGGGTCGACGCCGTTCTCGATCGCCAGCTTGGTCATGACGATCTGGCCGAGCGCCATCACCGTCCCGCAGGAGAGGTCGATTCCGGCCGTGAGGATGACGAGCGTCTGGCCGATCGCCAGGACGCCCACGACCATCACCTGCTGGAGGATCAGCGAGATGTTCTGCGCCTCGAGGAAGCGGTCGCTCTTCACCGAGAAGAACGCCATCGTCAGCACGAGCGCGACGAGCGGCCCGACGGTCGGGGCCGTTGCGATCCGGCGAAGGACGCTCACCACGCTCGCGGTTGCTGGGGCGGCTGTTTCCGTGGTCGCCATCTGATCACGCGGACGGCGACCGGGGCGCCGGACGACGCCCCGGTCGCGACTCAGAGGAGGCTGTCGCTAGCCCCAGCAGTTTGCAAGGCCGTACTTGACGTTCTTGGAGGGAACGCCCTTGACCGCCTTGGCTGCGATCAGGTTGACCCCGGTGTCGGTGTAGCCCGACGCCTTCTTGCCGGTCTTCGCGTACTTGACGACCGCCGCGACGCCGAGCGACGCCATCTTCAGCGGGTACTGCTGCGAGGTGGCGTCGATGACGCCCGCCCTGATGTTGCGCACGCCCGCGCACCCGCCGTCGACCGAGACGATCGTGACGTCGCCCTTGCTCTTGCCGGCCTTCTTCAGGGCCGTCCAGGCGCCGGCGGCGCTCGGCTCGTTGATGGTGTAGACGACGTTGATGTCGGGATTCTTCTGCAGACAGTTCTCCATCGCCGTCTGCGACGGCGCGGTCTGACCCTGGCCGTTCCCGATGCACGCGATCTGCTTGTTCCCGGGCTTGATGCCGAAGCCCTTGAGGAAGCCGCTGTGCCGCTGCGCTCCGACAGAGGAGCCTGCGTGCTCGTCGAGCATCCCGATCGTCACCTTCTTGCCCTTGGTGGCGGCTCGCGCGTATCTCCCGATGAGGATGCCGGCGTTGACGTTGTTCGTCGCGAACAGCGCGTCGACCGCGCTCTTCGGGCTCGTCGGCGAGTCGAGCGCGATCACCATGACGCCGGCCTTCCGCGCCTTGGCGATCGCGGCGTTTTCGGCCTTCGCGTCCGCGACCGTGATGAGGATGCCCTTGGCGCCGGCGGTCGTCATGTTCTCGATCGCCGCGATCTGACTCGCGTTGTCCGAGCTGCTCTTGCCGGCCGCGTATTTCAGCTCGGCCCCGAGCTTCTTCGCCTGGGCCGTCGCTCCGGCTTTCATCTTCACGAAGAACGGGTTCGTGACGTCCTTGGTGATCAGGCCGACCTGGATCGACTGAGCCTTGGCAGTGGGCTTCGCCGACGCGGCGGCGACCAGGACGGCCGAGGCGACGACGAGGATGAGCGCACCCACGAACAGCGCCGTACGGCGCGGGGTGGGCCGCTTCTGACGATGAGCCATATCCATTCCTCCCTCGACGATTTCCAGCTTTGCTTGTGTTACCGATAACACAGGCATAACCTCAGCGTCAAGCGCGAAAGTCAGGACATCGACGTGATTCTGTGGTACTGATAACAGTGGGGATGAGCGCCTCGAACGTGACGATTCGAGATGTGGCGCAGCGCGCCGGTGTCTCGTCGATGACCGTCTCGCGCGTGATCAACGACAGCGAGCTCGTGAGCGCGGACACGCGGCGCCGCGTGGAGGACGCGATCACCGAGCTGGGCTACGTCCCCAGCCGCCTGGCCCGCGGGCTGAGCGCGAAGCGGACCGGAACGCTCGCCGTGATCGTCCCCGACGTCGCCAACCCGTTCTTCACGCTCATCGTGCGGGGTGCCGAGGAAGTCGCCCGGCGCGCGGGGTACCGGGCCATCCTCTGTGACACGCGCGCCGATCTGACGGTCGAGCGCGAGGTGATCGAGGAGATGCTCGCCCACCGCGTCGAGGGCATCCTGATCGCGCCGGTGAGCGACCGCTCACGCGAGCACCTTCGCCGGCTGACGGCGTTCAACGTCCCCTTCGTGCTCGTGGACCGGACCGTGCCCGGCGTCGAAACCGACGCCGTGCTCGGCGACAGCGAGGAGGGCGCCCAGCGGCTGATCGAGCACCTCCTGTCGCTCGGCCACCGGCGGATCGGGATGATCGTCGAGAGCGACGACGTGTCGACCGCCCGCGATCGCCGGCTCGGCTACGAGGCGGCGCTGCGGGCCGCCGGGATTCCCGCCGATGCGGAGCTCGTGGCCCGGGCGAGCGTCGACCCCGGCGGCGGCTACGCGGGCATGCGCCGCCTGCTCTCGCTCGACGAGCCGCCCACGGCCGTGTTCACCGTCAACAACCTCGTCGCCCTGGGCGCGATCGAAGCCGTGCGCTCGGCCGGCCTGGAGGTGCCCGACGACGTTGCGCTCGTCTGCTTCGACGACATCGAGTACGCCTCGCGCCTCTATCCGTTCCTGACCGTGATGGAGCAGCCGGCGGAGACGTTCGGGACCCTGAGCGCCCAGCTCCTGCTCGAGCGCATCGAGAACCGCGCGCCCGAGCGTCCGCGCGTCGTCGTGCTCCCCGCCCAGTTCGTCGTTCGGCGGTCGTGCGGCGCAGCGGCCGCGTGAGCGTGCTCGGTGGAATCGAATGCGGCGGCTCCAAGTGGGAGTGCGCGATCGGCACGGGCGGGCCGGACCTCCTGGCCGCCGAGACGATCCCCACGACGACGCCGCAGGAGACGATCGGGCGCGCGATCGCCTTCTTCGAGCGGGAGGGCCCTGTGGGGGCGATCGGCATCGGCTCGTTCGGACCGCTCGACCGCCGGCCGGGCTCGCCCGCGTGGGGACACGTCACGACGACGCCGAAGCCGGGGTGGGCGCAGACCGACATCGCGGGCGGGATCGGCCGCGCCCTGTCGGTTCCCGTTGCCTTCGACACCGACGTGAACGCCGCGGCACTCGGCGAGCACCGCTGGGGCGCAGCCCAGGGGCTCGACACGTTCTGCTACATCACGGTCGGCACGGGGATCGGCGGCGGCGGCATGGTCGGGGGCAAGCTCCTCCACGGGCTGCTGCACCCGGAGTTCGGGCACCTCCGCATCCCGCACGATCCAACGGTCGACCCGTTTCCGGGCTCGTGCCCGTACCACGGCGACTGCTGGGAGGGGCTCGCCTCGGGCACCGCGCTCCAGGCGCGCTGGGGCAGGCCCGCCACCGAGCTCGACGACGACCGGGCCTGGCGGCTCCAGGCCCGCTATCTCGCACTGGGGCTGGTCGCGGTCATCGCGGTGCTCTCCCCGGAGCGAATCGTCATCGGCGGCGGCGTGATGCAGCGGACGGGGCTGCTGGCCGACGTGCAGCGCGAGGTCGCCGGGCTCGTGAACGGCTACCTCGGCGAGGCCGCCTCGATCACGCTCCCGGCCCTCGGCGGCCGCGCCGGCGTCATCGGCGCGATGGCGCTGGCCGAGAGCCTCTGAAGGAGGGCTGGCGAAATAACGGCTTTGCCGCCGGGCCTCCTAGTCGACGGTCAGGATCCGGGCCCGCCAGGAGCCGCGCGGGGCCTGGATCTCGACCTCGTCGCCGACGGCTCTGCCCATGACCGCCCGGCCGACCGGCGAGTCCGGCGAGACGCCGCCGACGCTCGAGATCTCCACCTCGAGCTTCTCCCCCTGCTCGTCCTCGAGCACGACCTTCGAGCCGACCCGGACCGTCCCCGTGTAGGCGGCGTCCTCGTCGACCAGCACTGCGCGGTCGAGCCGGTCGCGCAGCTGCCTGATGCGGTGCTCGAGGAAACCCTGCTCGTTCTTCGCGGCGTGGTACTCGAAGTTCTCGGAGAGGTCGCCGAAGCCGCGCGCGGTCGCGATCGCCTGGACGACCTCGGCGCGGCGCGGGCCCTCGAGCTCGGCCAGGTCGGCCTCGAGCTGCGCCTTCTGCGCGCGGGTGAGGTGCTCCGCCTTCTCGTTCGGCATGCGGGGGAGGCTACTCCTTTGGTTGCACGCGTCCGCCGGCCGCGTTAGACCTTCCACATGGCGCCGGCCGAGCCGTCCGGGAGCGCCAGGCCCGACCCCGGGCCGGGCTTCGGCCTGCCGCCGCCCGACACCGGCAGCAGGCCGCTGAACGGGATCGCGCGGGTCTTCCTGTTCGCCATCCATGCGGAGCGCCGCATCGACCCGTTCTTCCGCCCCGCGTTCGACCGGCTCTTCCGCGAGCGGCTCTCGCGCCTCGTGACGTGGTTCATCAACCGCATGCGGGAGGACGAAGGCTTCGCGCTCGCGGAGGAACGCGAGCAGCCCGGCGAGCAGGCGAGCCTCGACAGCATCATCGAGTCGTTCACGGCGCAGATGCGCGGCCTCTGGAACCCGGGCCACTTCGAGCGCGGCGGCAACACGAAGACGCACGGCATCGTCCGTGCGGAGTTCACCGTCCGCGACGACCTCCCCGAGCACATGCGCCGCGGCATCTACGCCGAGCCGAGGACGTACGAGGCCTGGGTGCGCTTCTCCGGGCCAGGGCCCTACGTGACGCCGGACATCGACGACGTCGGGTTCATGAGCATGAGCATCAAGCTGATGGGCGTCGAGGGCCCGAAGCTGCTGGACGACGAGCAGCACACCCAGGACATGATGGGTGTCTCGACGCCGACGTTCGTCACTCCGGACACGCGCGCGAACGCCGAGTTGCAGCGCTGGAGCAACAAGAACGCACCGGTCTTCTACTTCGTGAACCTCAAGGGCGAGACGCACATTCTCGACTCGCTCATGCAGCTGCTCTGGACGAAGACCCAGACAAGCCCGCTCGAGAGCCAGTACTTCGGCTGCGTCCCCTACCTCCTCGGCGACGGTCAGGCGATGCAGTACTCGTTCCGCTCGCGGCTGACGACCCGCAGCCGGGTGCCGCGCCTTCCACTCCGCCCGCCCGACAACTACCTGCGCGACGCGATGGTCAAGACTCTCGCCGAACGCGACGTGGAGTTCGACATCCTCCTCCAGGTGCAGACCGAGCCACACCTGATGCCGATCGAGAACAACGCCGTGCTCTGGCCGACGAAGCGCTCGCCGCGGGTCCCGGCCGCCGTCCTTCGGATCCCGAAGCAGGCGTTCGACTCGCCCGAGCAGCTCGCGTTCGCGCGCGTGCTGACCTACAACCCGTGGCACTCGATCCCGGAGCACCGCCCGCTCGGCAACCAGAGCCGGGCCCGCAAGCGCATGTACTACGAGCTCTCGCGCCTCCGCCAGCGGATGAACGGCGACGAGCACTACGAGCCCACCGGCGACGAGCGCTTCGACGAAGCAAGTAACACAGTGTCACTAACACAGAGATCTCGCACGCGCCGCGCGGTTCTCGGGCTCAAGTAACAGAGTGTTACTAGAGCGAGGAGAGCGTTCGCAGCGCGGTCAGGCTCGGGAGGAAGAAGTAGGCGCCCCCACGGACCGACACGAAGCGCGGCACGTCGTGCAGGCGCTCCCGCACGCCGTCTCGCTGGATCGTGAAGGTGCCGCCGTAGGGCTTCGAGGGGGCGGTGATCGGGTCGGAGTCGTCGTAGAGACCCCGGAACGTCGGGTCGTTCATCCAGGTGCCCTGCACGAACTCGAACTGACGGGCGATGCTCCCGTTCAGGCAGACGAAGTGGAGCCCGCGCTCCTCCTCCCCGGGGACTGCGGGCTGGAGCGCCTCGTCATGCGTGAGCTGCCGGCCGTACTCGCGGCCGCGCCGCAGCAGCCGGTGGCGGCGGTTGATCGCGAGCGACTTGTCGGTGCCGGGCTTGGGGTCGAGCGAGTCGCGCGGGTTGGCGCGGCGGACGTGCGCGCCGAGCGGGCAGCCGGTCCCGTGGGGGTCAGGCCCGTGGTACGCGAAGTCGTTCTCGACGGAGAGCTCCGGGTCGTCGCGGTCCGGTGAGAGCGTCAGCGACGCTCCGCCCGGCCAGCGCCCGACGAGCTTCGCGGCCAGCCACACACGCCGCTCGGGATCGGAGCCCGCCGCCTCGTCGAGGTAGTGCCAGAAGCCCCGAACGTCCTGCCGCAGCTGGCGGAAGACGAGATAGGAGCCGTTGCGGCCGAGCTCGGGAGCGGCGTCGAGCAGCTGCTGCTCGGAGTAGCGCCCGTACTCGTTCGGATAGCCGAGCACGAACTCGCCGAACTTGAGCGTGGCCGCCCTCGGGCCCTGCTTGGAGAGCCCCTCGACGAACGGCTGCGAGATCCCGTCGCGGAAGCCGAAGGGCTCACGGCCGCGCAGGTCCGACGTGCCGAGCCGGCGGACGAGTCGAACCCCCGGAGGGAACTCGGCCGCGGGCTCCTCGAGCAGCGAGGCCAGCTCGGCGTTGTCGGTGGCGTAGAGCAGCACGACGAAGTCGACGGGCTCGGCAGGCCCACCCCAGTCCCAGTGCTCGGGCGAGTCGGAGCCGATGTCGCCGAGCGTGCGGCTGCGATGAGGGCTGACCATCCCGTCGACGAACTCGTTCGCGAAGAGCGAGACCACCTCGTCGTCCAGCCCGAGCCGCCGCAGGCCCTCGCTCGTGAACGCCACGTGGACTGCGCGCCCGTCGGGCCGGCGGTCGGCGGGCGCCACGAGCTCGGCGAGCCCGGCCAGCCAGCCGCGCGCCGCGGCCCCGTCCTCGATGCGGCCGAGCAGGAACGTCGCCGCCGTCAGCTCGCCGTACCCGCGCGCGACGAGGCCCTGGACGTCGGTCAGCTCGGGGCCCGACTGCGCTACAGGGTCCGCAGCCACTCCTGCGCCTCCCTCGCGTTCGCTTCCCCCTGGAGACCGGCGCGAACGCGCGCGTTGTTCCGGATGTTCGCCGCCGACAGCCGCCCGTACGAGGTGTGCCAGACCCGGGTGGGCACCTGGTGCAGCCGCAGGTAGTCCTTGAACGCCTGCTCGTCCCGCGACCCGTCGAGGATCAGGAAGCGGGTGCGCGGAAAGCCCCACCCGTTGCTGAAGACGATGTTGAGGCCCCACGAGATCTTGTCGATGAAGTCGTCCATGTAGTTCTCGAGGCTGCCGTCGTAGTTGCTGGCGAAGATCACGCGCCGGCCGCCGTCGAGGAACACCCAGCGCGCGAAGTGGATCGTCGTGACCCCGGCGAGGTTGCCGCGCTTGAAGATGTGGCGCGTCGTGTAGGCGATTCCGGCGAGGACCGCGAGCGCGGTCAGCTTCCGGAACGGGCCCGGCTTCAGGAGCCCGATCGCCGTGAACGGGTTCTGCACGTGGTGGTCCTCGAGCGCGCCGAGGCTCTGGGCCAGCTCCGGAGGCGCCTTCACGTGCGGAGCCGGGTCCCGGCGCTCGTGGATGCGCAGGGCGACGAGGTAGAAGGGCAGCAGGACGAGGAGCAGCGGCAGCAGGATCAGGAAGACCAGGCCCAGCCCGACCGCGTGAACCAGCTCGCGGAGCTTGAAGCCGCGGTCGAGCCCCTCGGCGGGCCGCCGTGCCCAGTGGAGGTTCGGGTCGTCCTCGAGCAGCTGCTGAACCCGCTGACGAACCTCCAGCGGATCGAGCCCCTCCAGCTCGTCGGCGGCCGTGTCCAGGTACTGCTGGACGCGGTCGCGGAGCCGGGCCTCCTGCCGCACCTGGCGGGCCGTCCGCCCGACCCAGTTCACGTACGTCGCCTGCTCGCGCACGGAGTAGCCGCGCAGGAACATCGTCCGCTGCTCGGGAGTGGCCGGCGCCTGCGGGTAGCCGATGCAGTGGCCGAAGAGGCGGTCGATCCCGCTGCCCCCAAGGTCGGCCAGCTCGGCGATGTGCCGGTCCTTGGCGATGTCGAAGTCGGTCAGCAGGAGCAGCGACGCCGGCAGCGCCTTGCCCTTGAGGTCGGTCGCCGGCTCGAGCATCACCACGCGGCCGAAATGAAGGCCGGTGAGCTCCTCGAAGTCGAGCACGCTCCCGTTCGCGACCCCGTCGCCCATCGACTCGAGCAGGCTGCGCAGGTCGTCGACGGCAGCCGGCCGCACCTCTGCGACGACGGTCAGTGCGGACTGGTGGGACACCGCGACGCCCGGCTCAGGCCGGGAACTCCAGCGCGAAGTGGAGGATCTTCGCCTTCTCCCAGTAGACGAGGCCGAGGAAGACACCCGGCCCGACCAGGCGGATCTCGTCGCGGATCCAGTGCGCGATCAGCGACGTGTCCGAGTAGTCGAGGATGATCGCCTCCTTGCCGTCGAGCCAGCTCTCGTCCTTGTAGACCTTCGCCCGGACGGCATTGAAGCCGAACGGGCCGACCTCGTTCAGAAGCTCGCCCTTCTCGCGGCTGAAGACCTTGCCCTTCCAGACGAGGTAGTGAATGAGCTTCGCCGCCGGCCCGGCGAGCTGGGTGCCCGACTCGACGAGCACCGTGCCCTCGGCCTCCCCATCCGGGATCTCGCCGGGCGGGCTCTTGCGGAAGAGGTCGTCGAGCTGGTCGTCGGACAGGCGGAGCAGGTCGGCGATGTCGGCGGCCATCAAACCCCCTTCGGGCGGCAGGAGTCGGGCTCGAAACTACACCGGCCTACTGCGGCGATCAATACGCGGCCCGTTGACTGACGCGAGGACGAAGTGCTTTCATCCGGGCCGACCGGGCTGGCTGCCGTCCGACCGGTCGCCCGCCCCGGAATGGCTCACTCGCCGCTCACGTCGCTGCTCGACGGCCTTGCGGAGACGCTCGACCGTTGGATCGGCTGGGACAAGCTCCCGCAGGCGATCGCGTTGCCTGTCCTCGTGGGCCTGCGAAACCGGCTCCGCGAGCGCAACCTCTACGACACCGGCCGCGCAGCCGTCGACCGCCAGGACATCGACATCGAGCAGACGTATCTGACCGCCCGCACGATCGACGGCTCGTTCAACGACCTCAGCGACCCGCTGATGGGCGCCCGCGGGAGCCGCTTCGGCCGGAACGTCCCGCTGCGCTGGACCTACGCGGAGCCGACCGACTCTCTGCTCGAGCCGAACCCACGCCTCGTGAGCCGGCGGCTCCTGACGCGGGAGCAGTTCCAGCCGGCGACGACGCTCAATCTGCTTGCCGCCGCCTGGATCCAGTTCGAGGTCCACGACTGGTTCAGCCACGGCAAGGGCGATCCCGAGAAGCCGTGGGAGCTCGCGCTGGACGACGACGACCCGTGGCCGGAGCGCCCGATGAAGATCCAGCGCGCGCGCCGCGACCCGACCGCCGACCCGAACGGGCCCGCCACCTTCACCACCGACGACAGCCACTGGTGGGACGGCTCGCAGATCTACGGGCGGGACAAGGCGTTCGCCGACGCGATCCGCACGGGCGACGGCGGCAAGCTCAAGATCGACGAGCAGGGGCTACCGCCGAAGGAGCTGGAGGCGCACATCGACCTCTCGGGGGTCGGCGGCAACTTCTGGGTCGGGCTCGCGCTGCTGCACACGCTGTTCATGCGCGAGCACAACGCCATCTGCGACCGGCTCCACGAGCGCCACCCGGAGCTGGACGACGAGCAGCTCTACCAGAAGGGACGCCTCGTCAACGGGGCGCTGATGGCGAAGATCCACACCGTCGACTGGACGCCGGGCATCATCGCCCACCCCACGACGGTCAAGGCCCTGCGGGCCAATTGGTGGGGGCTCGCGGGCGAGCAGGTGGACAAGAAGTTCGGCCGGCTCACGTCGAACGAGGTGATCCGCGGCATCCCGGGCTCTCCGACCGACCACCACGGCGTCCCGTACGCGCTGACCGAGGAGTTCGTCGGCGTCTACAAGATGCACCCGCTGATCCCGGACGACTTCACGTTCCGCTCCCTCGCGGACGACCGGGAGCTCACGAGCCTCACGCTCCCCGACCTCGGCGCGCTCCAGGTGCGCAAGCGCCTGACCGAGCACTCGATGCCCGACCTTCTCTACTCGTTCGGGCGCATGCACCCGGGCGCGATCTCGCTGCACAACTTCCCGCGCTTCCTGCAGCACTTCGACCGGCCCGACGGCTCCCTCATCGACCTCGCCGCGATCGACATCCTGCGCACCCGCGAACGCGGTGTGCCGCGCTACAACCAGTTCCGCCGCCTGTTCCGGCTCAAGCCGGCTTCGTCGTTCGAGGAGCTGACCGGCGGCGACCGGCAGACGGCCGCCGAACTGCGCGAGGTCTACGGCGACGTCGAGCGCGTCGACCACATGGTCGGGATGTTCGCGGAGCCGAAGCCCAAGGGGTTCGGGTTCAGCGACACCGCGTTCCGGGTCTTCATCCTGATGGCGTCGCGGCGCCTGAAGAGCGACCGCTTCTTCACGCGTGACTACCGCCCCGAGGTCTACACGCAGACCGGGCTCGATTGGATCGAGGAGAGCTCCATGCGCTCCGTGCTGCTCCGCCACTACCCCGAGCTCGAGCCGGCGCTCCGTGGGGTGGCGAACCCGTTCGGCCCCTGGCGCAGCACGGGCTCGGGCTAGCGATGCCGTCGCTCGCCGACGGGGCCCGCCTCACCCTCGCCGGGATCCGGATCGCGAACGGCGCGACCGCACTCGTGGCGCCGCAGAAGCTCGCGGAGCGGCTAGGCGTCGACGCGGACGCGGGGCCGATGGGCTACCCGTTCCGCATGTTCGGGATCCGCACGATCCTGATCGGCCTCGACCTGCTGTCGAACGATCCGACCGTGCGCCGGCCGGCGGTGCGCCAGGCGGTCCTCATCCACGCGACCGACACCGTCTCCGCCTTCGTCACCGGCGTGACCGGCGGCCTCCCGCGCAAGGGAGCGGTCGCCGCCACGGCGATCTCGGCGATCAACACCGGCCTCGCGCTGCTCGCCGCCCGGAGCGACCGTTGAGCCGCGGCGCGGCTTGACAGGGATCGAAAGGCCGTCCTATGTTCGAAGCAGGCAACGAGGGGGACGCTGTGCAGGTCCGAGCGGTTCGTTGCTGCGGCATTCCACGCGGCCCCGCCTGCCGCGTCGCCGATGCCTGCCTGCACCCGCCCTGTCGCCGAGCCTAGAGAGGAGCCGTCCATGGCCAAGGGGATCTCGATCAACATCGGCCTCAACAGCGTCGACCCCGCCCACTACAACGGGTGGAGCGGCCAGCTGCGCGCATGTGAAAACGATGCCCGCGACATGCAGTCGATCGCGGACAAGAAGGGGTTCGACACGCAGCTCCTGCTCACGCAGGACGCGACCTCCGCAAACGTCCTGCAGGCCCTGGGCGACGCGGCCTCGAAGCTGGAGAAGGGCGACATCTTCTTCCTGACCTACTCCGGCCACGGCGGTCAGGTCCCCGACACGAACGGCGACGAGCCCGAGGCGCAGGACGAGACCTGGGTGCTCTACGACCGCCAGCTGGTCGACGACGAGCTCTACAAGGTGTGGGGAACGATCCAGCCGGGGGTGCGCGTGTTCGTGCTCTCGGACAGCTGCCACAGCGGCTCGGTCACCCGCGACATCTTCGACGCCGCGGTGCCGAGCATCGTCGAGCACGGCCTCATCGACGACGGCGAGCCGCGGACGAAGGACATGCCGCGCGAGGTGGAGGACGCGACCTACAAAAACAACGAGCAGCTCTACGACGACATCCAGCGCTCGACGCCCGACGGCGATGCCGTCGAGGTCGGCGCCACGGTGCTGCTCATCTCGGGCTGCCAGGACAACCAGCTCTCGCTCGACGGGACGAAGAACGGACTGTTCACGCAGCAGCTCCTGAGCGTCTGGAACGACGGCACGTACAAGGGCAGCTACCGGCGATTCTGGCGCGCGATCGGCAAGAAGATGCCGCCGACCCAGACGCCGAACCTCTACCCCGTCGGCGCGAACAACCGGACCTTCGACCGCCAGACGCCACTGACCATCTGAGCCATGGCACGCAAGGCGATGCGGGACGTGATCGTCTTCCTGCCGGGGGTCACGGGCAGTGTGCTGCAGAAGGACGGCAAGGACCTCTGGAAGGTCGCCGCCGGCGCGGTCCTGCGCGCACTGCTCTCGCTCGGCGACAACCTCGACACGCTGAAGCTCGAGGAGGACCCGTCCGACGTCGACGACCTCGGCGACGGGGTCACGGCGCCGAGCGTCATGCACGACGTCCACCTGATCCCGGGCCTCTGGAAGATCGACGGCTACACGAAGATGGTCAACTACGTCACCGAGACGTTCGACGTCGAGGCCGGCAAGAACTTCTTCGAGTTCCCGTACGACTGGCGGCGCGACAACCGGGTCGCCGCCCGCAAGCTCGCCCAGGACGGGCGCGCGTGGCTCGCGGCGTGGCGGGAGCACTCCGGCGCGAAGGACGCGAAGCTCATCCTCGTCGGCCACTCCATGGGCGGGCTCGTGTCTCGGTACTTCCTCGAGTGCCTGGACGGGTGGCGAGACACGCGGGTGCTCGTCACCTTCGGCACCCCGTACCGCGGCTCGCCCAAGGCGGCCGGCGCGCTCGTGAACGGCTTCAAGCGCAAGGTCGGCCCGATCGGCCTCGACCTGACCGAGCTCGTCCGCTCGTTCACCTCCGGCTACCAGCTGCTGCCGGTCTATCCCTGCTACGACGGCGGCACCGGCGGAGCGCTCACGCGGTTGAGCGAGACGGAGGTACCGCGCCTCGACGCGGCGAAGACAACGGCGGCGATGGCGTTCCACGAGGAGATCCGCATGGCAGTCGAGGCGCACACGGCCGACGACGAGTACCAGCGGGAGCGCTACGCGATCCGTCCGGTCGTCGGGATCCAGCAGCCCACGACGCAGTCGATCAGGCTCGAGGGCGACGGGATCGCGCTCGTGCCGTCCTGGGAGGGCGACGACCTCGGCGGCGACGGCACCGTGCCACGCGTCTCGGCCACTCCGCTCGAGATCGAGCACGAGGAGAACGCGATGTTCAGCTCCGAGCGCCACGGCTCGCTGCAGAACGAGGACAGCGTGCTCGTGCAGCTGAAGGGCGTCCTCAGCGGGCTCGACCTCGACTTCTCGATGTTCCGCGGCTTCGTCCCCACGATCGGCCTGGGCCTCGACCTCGACGACGTCTACGACCTCGGTGAGCCGCTCCGCGTCCGCGTCCGCCCGGAGGAGGAGCCGCCGGACGCGCTGCTGGCGGAGGCGGTCGACGTCGAGACGGGCGAGTCGACGCGGGCGACGCTCGAGAGGGGCGCCGACGGCTGGCACGAGGCCGAGATCGGGCCGCTGTCCGAAGGCGTCTACCGGCTGACTGCCTTCGGCACGGGCGCGGTCGAGTCGGTCAGCGACGTGTTCGCGGTGCTCTCGCCGGAGGCGGAGTGAGCGAGCCCGAGACCGAGGTGCCGCAGCAGCCGCCCGAGAATCCGCCGAGCGGAACCGCCAGGCTGACGACGCCGGCCGTGATCGCGGCCCTGTTCGCCCTGGCGGCACTCGCAGGCTTCACCGTCTACATGATCGTCCAGGCCGACACCGACAGCGAGGTGACGTGGGCCCGCCTCGCCTGGCTCTTCTCCTCCGTCGAGGCAATCGCCTTCGCAGCGGCGGGGGCCCTCTTCGGCGCGCGCGTCCACCGCGAGCGCGCGGAGAAGGCCGAGTCGGAGGCGCGGAAGCTCGCCGGCGACGCCGCCCGGGGTCGAGCGCTGGCAGCCACGCTGAAGGCCGAGGCGGCGGTTTCCGACGAGGGTGCGACGCGGGGCCTCGGCGGCGGCGACGAGGAGCCATCGGTGCGCAGCCGCCATGCGAGGCTCGCGCAGGAGCTGTTCCCCGGATAGCCATGGCGAACTGGGCCGTCGTGATCGGGGTCGACCGCTACTGGACGGAGCGGGCATGCCTGAAGGGAGCAGTCCGCGACGCGCTGAGCATGCGCGAGTGGCTGCTCGATCCGGCAGGCGGCAACGTGCCTGCCGAGAACATGGCCCTGATCTTGTCGCCGCTCGAGGGCAAGGAGCCGCCGGGGGGCGTCGAGTACGTCGAGGCCACGAACAGCAAGCTCATCACGGCGATCAACGATCTGCTCGTGCGAAGCGCGGGCAAAGGCGAGCGCCTCTTCTTCTACTACGCCGGCCACGGGCTGACAGCCCGCGTCAGCAACCGCGACGAGAACGCGCTGGTCGCCGACGACTTCTCACCGGTCACCACGAACAACTCACTCGCGCTCCGGACGCTCTGGGAGCTGCTCGAGACGACGCAGTTCCAGGATCAGTTCCTCTTCGTGGACGCCTGCCGCAACATCCCCTGGGAGGACGTCGAGTTCGAGGTCGGCCGCTGGCCCCTGCCGCGGCGCCGCGACCCGGGCCTGCCGCCGACCCAGCAGTTCATCCTCTACGCGACCTCGCCCGGGCTGAAGGCACGCGAGCTGCGCGAGGCGGGGAACGAGCGCGGCGCGTTCACCGCGGTGCTGCTGGACGGGCTGAAGGGAGCCGGCACGGCTAAGGCCTGGTCGTCCGACACGCAGAACTACCAGGTGCGCTGGGAGCGTCTGGTCAAGCACGTGCGGTCGGTGCTCACGGACCAGCGCCTCTCGGTGCGCGGGAACCTCGCCAAGGAGGTCTTCCAGATCCCACAGGACGCCGGTGCACGCGGCGTCGCCGACCGTGACGACAACCCGGTCCTCGCCGAGTTCGCCGACGGAGCCTTCCCGCCCGAGACGCTGAAGGTGAAGCTCGCGCCGAGCGCGGTCGTCCCCGTCGCCGAGGTGACCGTGCTGGACGAGGCCGCGGTCCCGATCGACTCGAAGACCCAGCTGACCGGCTTGCCGGTCGAGTTCAGCCTGCCGCCGAAGACATACTCGCTGCACGCCACCGCGCCCGAGTACGACCGCGCGGTCGCCCGCCCGCCGGTCGACCTCTACGGCGAGCGCGAGGTCCCGCTCCAGCTTGCGAAGGCCGGGGCGGCTGCGGCGCCGACGAACGGCGGCGGCGCCCCGGTCCTCCGCGCCGCGCCCGCCGCCAACGGGACCGGCGAGCTCCACGTCCACTGCAGCGACCCGATGGCGCCGCTCGAGATCGCCGACGAGCCGGGACGCCTGATCGCGGTCGCGAACGGCGAGCTCTCGCGCGAGCTCCCGGCCGGCTTCTACCGCGTCCGTCTACGCACCCCTGGAGCGGACGTCGTCGAGGAGCTGGTCGAGCTCACGCCCGGCGGCAGCCCGACCGTCGAGCTCGAGCCGCCCGCCGCCCCCGAGAGTCGCGTCGTCCGCGAGGTGCTCGAGACGATCGGCGGCGACGTGAGGCCGGACAACACGGTCGAGGTGTCGGAGGTCGCCGGCCCGATCGCCTCACCGCACCTCTCCACGATCCTCACGCTCGCCGGCGGAGTCGCCGTGCACGACCCGGGCTATGGCCGGCGCCTGCACGGGCTCGGCCTGAAGGCGTTCAAGCAGGAGATCCCGGCCGACGCCGAGAGCGCCATCTACCTCCTGGTCGGAATCGATGACGACGACCCCAAGGTGGCACAGCGGCTGCTGCGCGGATTGAAGCTGCGGGCCTGGGGGCTCGACACGGCGGTGCCGCGCACGGCCGAACCTCCGCTTCGCGTCCGGAAGGTCCCGGGGATCGTCGAGTTCGCCACGCCGACCGGGGTCGGCCCGCACTGGCTCTCGATCGAGCCGATGAAGGGACCGCCGGTGGTCTTCGCGCTCGGGCAGCTGCCCGGACGGTTCACGATGGTGACGATCGTCTTCGAGGCCGAGCAGGCGCGCGCGTTCCTCTACAGCCCCTCGCTGCAGGCTGCCGACTCGACGCACCCGCGCATGCTGCGTCGCCTCGAGCTGATGCAGCGGGTCCTCCTGAGCGGGTCGCTCGACGGCGCCAACGAGGCCGCCCTCGAGCTGCTCCGCGCGAAGCAGGTCGACCCGCTGGCCGGCTGCCTCGGCGCCTACCTCTTCCTCCGGCAAGGTCGCGGCAAGGATCTCGAGAAGGCCGTCCGCAACCTCATGCGCCTCTATCCGGAGTTGAGCGACACGCACGTGCTCGCGGGCGAGCTCGCGGCGGCCCAGCGCAAGCACGCGGCGGCGAAGAAGGCCTTCACAACGGCGATCGAAGTCGGCGTGCCCCTCTTCGGCGAGGGGCTGACCCGGCTCCTCGAGGGCATGCGGAAGTACAAGCTCGAGCACCCCCGCGAGGACATCGTGAAGCAGGTCTTCGAGCACCATCTGAGCGGCTCGATGTGGTCGGTCTGGCGGCCCGAGGCGCTCCGACCAGGAAGGAAGCTGACGACATGACGGACTTCGACCCCGGCTACGGCGAGCAGCCGTTCAGGAAGCTGTGCGAGCAGGTGCCCGGCACCTCGGTCTACCCGCCGAACGACTTCCGCATCGAGTGGGGCCCCGTCTTCCACCGCGGCCGGCTCGACGGGAGCGCCAAGGTGCTCGTCATCGGCCAGGACCCGGCCCAGCACGAGACGATCATCCGGCGGATCCTCGTCGGCGAGGCGGGGCACCGGCTGCAGGGCTTCCTCGCCAAGCTCGGGATCGACAAGAGCTACGTCCTCGTCAACACGTTCCTGTTCAGCGTCCTCGGCCAGGGCGGCGGCGAGCGCCATCGCGACGACGTCAAGATCGCGAACTACCGCAACAAGTGGCTCAGCGCACTGATCGTCGGCAAGGAGGTCGAGGCCGTGGTGGCGCTCGGCTCGCTCGCGGAGAGCGCCTGGGAGAGGTGGAAGAGGACCGCCGACGGCAAGAGCGTGGACGTCGCGTTCCGGCGGATCACGCACCCCACGCAGCCGGAGTCCGCGGGCGGGGGCGCCGCCAAGCACGCCGCGGCGATCAAACGCATGCTCGAGAACTGGAACGAGGCGCTCGAGGCGCTGCACCCGCTGAAGAGCCCCGACAAAAACGTGCCGCTGCGGCCCTATGGAAGCGCGTTCGCGGCCGGCGAAAAGGTGCCGATCCCCGAAGCCGACGTGCCGCCCGGGACTCCTGACTGGATGCGCCTCGACGACGGCTGGGCCGACCGCCCGGGCACTGGGCTAACCAAGCGGCGGACCATCACCGTCACCGTCCCACGTGACGCCATCTGACTCCTCCGGCCAGGCCGGCTCGCCGCGCGTGACCGGCGCGGTCCAGGTGACCCTCCACGTCACCGGCCCGACCTTCCCGTCGACGACCAGGTTCTTCTCCGCCTGGAACTGCCGGCAGACCTCGTCGCAGCGGGCGTCGAACGTGCCGCCCGTCGGGATGCGCCAGCCGCGTTTCGCCATCCTGGCCTGCCACCTCGTCACGGCCTCCCCCTGCGTGTGACAGCTCGGGTCGTCGCGCGCAGTTGCCAGGTAGTGGGTCCGCGGAAACGGAAACGGCGGCGCCGTCTGGGCCGGGGTCGTGTCCCCGACGGAGCGCCACTGGCCGAAGTCGGGCACGAAGGCCGTGTTCAGGTCGCACGAGAGGCCGCCGATGTGCACGTTCACCGTGTGCTGGTAGAGCTGCGCGCGCGCGTCGCGTCGCCCGCCGGACCACGCCAGGGTCTGCCAGCCGTAGGCCGCCACGCCCTTGTCGAGGCAGTACTCGACGACCCAGTACCCACCGTAGACCCCGACGCGGTGAGGCCCGCCGAGGACGCTCGCTGCACCGCGGAGGTACTCGGCGATCGTCGGCTTGTCGGCGTCGCCGGCGTCGTAGTCGACGGCGAAGTAGATCGGACGCCCGGAAGGCATCCCGCAGGCCCTCGCCTGGGCCGCGGCCTTCCCGGCGTCGACCACGCCTCCGGAGCGGCCCGCGAGCGGCCGCTGGGGCGTGCTCTCCCAGACGACGCCGACGTCGATGCCGGCGCGGCTCAGCTGGTCGGCCTCGGCGCGGTGGAGGTTCTTCGTGTCGTCGTTGGAGAGGTAGCGCATGGCGAACGTGACCGCGGCCGACCGGAGCGTTGCGGTGTCGATCGGCCCGTGCCAGGCGTAGTCCACTCCCTCCCGGCTCATGCCCCTATCGAGCCTAGACCCTTGCCGCGGCGCGGGGAAGGCCCGCAGGCGGTGGTCGTAGGATCCTCGGCCAGCGTGCCCGAAGCGTTCACCCTCGAGTTCCCCGGCCGCCCCGCGGCTGTGGCCGTCCGGGTCGATGCCGAGGACGAGCTGCCCGGTGCTGTCACCGCGCTCGGGCTGCGGCCGCGCCCGACCCTCGTGCTCGTCGGCGGCGCCGGCGGCCTGGAAGGTCACGACTCGGACGTGCTCCGGTCGCTGTTCGTCGACACCGTTGCTCCGCTCGTGAGCGACCTCGACGCCCAGGTCGTCGACGGCGGCACCGATGCCGGCGTGATGCGGCTGCTCGGCCGGGCGCGGCACGAACTGGCGCTCGACTTCCCACTCGTCGGGGTGGCGGCCCGCTCGAACGTCGCGATGCCCGGAGCGCCCGCGACGAAGGACGCCGCGCCGCTCGAGCCGAACCATTCGCACTTCGTCCTCGTGGCCGGCTCGGGCTGGGGCAGCGAGGCGCCCTGGATCGCGCGTCTGGCGGGGACGCTGGCCGGCACCGAACCTTCGGCGACGCTCCTCGTCCACGGCGGCGACATCGCGTGGACCGACGCGATCGAGAGCGTCGCGAACGAGCGCACGGTCGTCACCGTGATCGGCAGCGGCGGGACCGCCGACGCCCTCGCTGCGCAAGCGGATCCCCGGGCGCAGACGCTCACCTCGTCGGGGCGCGTGGTCGCGGCGGAGGATGGTGCGATCGGGGACCTGCTCCGCACGCTGCTGAGGAGTGAGGGCTGATGTCCGGGCGCGATCCGGCGAGGCCCGCGGCCGGCGGCGACTTCGGCCGGCTCATCGACGCCCTCGACCTCGCCGACCACCAGGAGCTCTACCTCCGCGGACGCTGGCTCGACCAGGTGCTCTGGATGGAGAGTGCCGCCGGCAAGGCCCGCCGCCGCTACTACAGCTTGCGGCTCCTCACCGTGCTCGGCGCGGTGGTCATCCCGGCGCTCGTGTCGCTGGACCTCTCGGGCAACTCCGAGGACGTCGTCGGCTGGCTGACGTTCGCGATCAGCTTGGTAGTCGCCGCGAGCGCGGCGGTCGAGGCGTTCTTCCACTTCGGCGCGCGCTGGCGTCACTACCGCGGGACGGTCGAGCGGCTGAAGTCGGAAGGCTGGACGTACGCAGAGCTCAGCGGGGCGTACAACAAGCCCGGCGCCACGCACGACGGCGCCTTCCAGGACTTCGTCGGCCGCGTCGAGCAGACGCTCGGCCAGGAGTCCACGGCGTACATCGAAGGCGTCGTCGCCGAGGCAGGGGCGCAGCGGCAGCAGGGATAGGCGCGGCGATGGCCGACGTCTTCATCTCGTACTCGCGCGACGACCTCGAGTTCGTGCGCCGGCTCCACGACGGGCTCGTCGAGCGCGGCAAGGACGTCTGGATCGACTTCGAGGACATCCCCCTGACCGCGGAGTGGCGCGCCGAGGTCTTCGACGGCATCGAGTCGTCCGACAACTTCCTCTTCGTCATCACCCCGGACTCACTCGGCTCCGAGGTCTGCACCGAGGAGCTGGACCACGCGGTCGAGCAGCACAAGCGGCTCGTGCCCGTCCTGCGGCGGCCCGCGGACGGAAAGGCCGTCCCAGGCGACCTGAGCGCTCGGAACTGGACGTTCTTCCGCGACCAGGACGACTTCGACGGGTCGCTCGACGACCTCGTCGACGCGCTCGACACCGACCTCGAGTGGGTCGGCGCCCACACGCGGCTCCTCGGCCGTGCCCGCGAGTGGGAGCGCGAGAGCCGCGAGGGGAGTTACCTCCTCCGCGGGCGCGACCTCGACGAGGCCGAACGGTGGATCGCGGACGAGGCCCCTGACCGGGAGCCGCAGCCGACCTTGCTCCAGCGCGAGTACGTCCACGCGGGCCGCCGTGCTGCGACGCGACGCCAGCGCATCCTGCTCGGCGCGTCGCTACTCGCCGTGCTCGTCGCGCTCGGACTGGCGCTGCTCGCCCTCCTGCAGCGGAACGAGGCAAGGCGCGAGGCCCGCGTGGCGCTGTCACGCCAGCTCGCGGCGCAGTCGGCCGCCGCGCGCGACGTGGACCCCGAACAGAGCCTCGCCCTCGCAGCCCGCGCGGCCACGACCTCGGCGACGGACGAGGCTGCCGACGCGCTGCGACACGCGCTCCGCACGTCGCTCGGCCGGGGCGTCCTGCCGGTGAGCAAGGCCCGCGTCTGGAGTGTCGGCTTCGATACGTCCCGGCTCGTGACGGCCAGCCAGGACGGCTTCGCCCGCGTCTGGGCGGGCGGCCGCGAGGTGGACTCGTTGCGCTCGGGCGCGCCGCTCTTCGACGCCCGCTTCGGGCCCCGCGGCCTGATCGTGACCGCCGGCGATCGTGGCGCCCAGGTGTGGAGGCCGGGCTCGGTGCGCCCGCTCGCGTCCTTCGGGAGGAACGCGAACGCGGCCGCGCTCAGCCCGGACGGGAGGCTGGCGGCAGGCGCTGGCGACGGGGGCCTGCGCCTGTGGACCGTCGCAACGCGCCGTCCGCTCGGCCCGCCCGTCCCCGGGCAGTTCTCGGCGGTCGCCTTCGACGCGCGAGGAAAGCGGCTGGCGGCGGCCTCCGGCTCGACGGCGTTCGTGTGGACGCTGCCGGGCCGGCGGCGGATCGCACTCATGCGGCACCCGGGCAAGGTCCGCGTCCGGGACGTCGCCTTCGCGCCCGACGGCACGCAGCTTGCGACTGCGGGCGACGACGGCCTCCTGCGCATGTGGGGCGTTCCGTCGGGCCGGCCGCTCTACGAGCTCGCCGGCCATGACGACGCGCTGCAAGCTGTCGCGTTCAGCCCCGACGGGCGGCTGCTCGTGACCGCCTCCGACGATGCGACCGCGCGCGTGTGGGACCTCCGACGCCGGCGCGAGATCGGCGCGCTGATCGGCCACACCGGTCCCGTACTCTCCGCGGCCTTCCGTCCCGACGGCCGGCTAGTGGCCACCGGCGGCGCCGACGGCACGGTCCGGTTGTGGGCGCTGCCGGACCAGCCGCTCCGCGAGCTCGCGACCGCGGACCGCAGGCGCGTGCTGGACATCCGTTTCAGCCCCGACGGAAGCCGCCTGGTGACCGCGAGCGAGGACGGCAACGCGCGGGTCTGGGACGGAGATTCGTCGCGGTCCCTGCCGCACGGCCGCACCGACGTGGCCGACGACTGGGTGGAAGGCGCTGCCTTCGGGCCGGACGGCGCCATCGTGGCGACCGTGGGAGACGACGGCACCGCGGCGGTCTGGGACGCACGCACCCGGAAGCGGCTCTCGCAATTCGGCAAGCGCGACGGGCCGGCCCTCCGCGCGGTCGACGTGGCGCCCGACGCGAAGACGGTCGCCGTCGCGGGCGAGGACGGAGCCGTGCTCCTGTGGGACTGGCGACGGGGCCGCGTCCGGACGCTCGGAAGGCAGGCCGAGCGCGTCGAGGCGGTGGCTTTCGCGCCGGACGGCTCGGCAGTGGCGAGCGCGGGCTGGGACGGCACCGCCCGGCTCTGGTCGCTCGAGGGCCGGCAGCTCGCACGTCTCGGCGGCGACGGCAGGCGGCTCTCCAGCGTCGCGTTCAGCCCCGACGGAAGTCGGCTTGCCGCCGGTGGTTGGTCGGGCTCGACCTGGATCTGGGACACGAAGACGGGCCACCTGCTGACGAAGCTGAGGGGGCATCCGCTCGTCAGCGCGGTGGCGTTCAGCGAGCACGGAGACTTCGTGGCGACCGCGGGAGACGACGGCGCGGCCCGGGTCTACTCGGACGGGCGCCTCGTGGCCCTTCTCCCCACGCGCGCCCGCTCGCTCGAAGCGGTCGCCTTCGGGCCGGACGACGCGAGGCTGGCGGTTGCCGGCGACGATGGACTGGCCGGGGTGCTCGACTGCCTGGAGTGCCGGCCGCTGGACGAGCTGCTCTGCCTCGCGGCGCGACGTCCAGGCGCCGCCGCCGTCATTGACACTCCCTCGGGCCGGTGCCATCCTCGATGACGTAGTCCAGTCGTGAGGAGGGGTCCTGTGGTCGCCGTCGGAAGAGGCAATCCCGCGGGGCGTCGTCTGCTCTTCGTGGCCCTGGCCGCGTGCGCCGTGATCGCGGCCGCGGCTGCCGTGCGCGGCTCCGCGGCGACGAGCGCCGTCAATTACACGCTGACCGTCGTCGTGCCGGGTGGAGATGCGACCGTGAGCGTCGAGCCCGCCGGCGGCGCCGAAACCGATTGCAACGCGGGGAACCGCTGCACGTACAGCCTCCCCGAGGGCTCGGCAGTCACGCTGGATGCGACGGATCAGTTCTTCGGCTGGACCGGCGACTGCGCGGGCGCCGACACGCCCTGCAGCGTCACGATGGGCGCCGATCGAACCGTCGGCATGCAGCGCCGCGTGCGCGTGACCACACGGGGCGACGACAGCGCGGAAGGCTCCGGCTCGGTGCGGATCTCGCCGGCCGGCGCGACCTGCCCGCCCGACTGCTCGCGGCTCACAGACGGCGACGCCGTGGTAACGCTGACGGCAACCGCTGACGCAGGCTCGTTCCTCTACCGCTTCGACCCCTGCTCGGACTTCGACCTGGAGTCGACGTGCACCCTGCGGACGACGCAGATCGACAACGACGTCGACGCGATCTTCCTCCCTGATGCGACGCTGCAGGTCGGCGTGACGGGCAACGACGCAACGGTCACCGCTGCGCCCGGGGGCGACTGCGACTCGAGCCAGGATGGCGGCGGCGCCTGCAACATCCCCGTCGCGCGCGGGACACGCGTGACGCTGACGCCGGACCTGCAGCCGGGCTCGCGCCTCGTCGGCTGGAGCGTTCCCGAGTGTCCGGGAACGGGCGCCTGCACGATCACGATGGACTCCCGTCTGCGCGGCGTCGTGGCCACGTTCCTCCCGACCGAGCTGACGGTCATCACGAGCAACGAGGGCAACGTGCGCACGAACGAGTCGCCGCCCAAGATCGACTGCGACGGCGACTCGACCTGCGACGCCGACTACGACACGCTCGGGCCGGTCACGCTGACCGCTTCGCCGGCGAGCGCGTTCCGCGGCTGGAGCGGCGCCTGCGAGCCGGCCGGCACCGCCCCGGTCTGCACGCTCCAGCGGTCCGGAGACGATGTCGTCGGCGCGTGGTTCGACGGTCCCGACGGGCCGCCCGAGATCATCCCGCCCCGGATCGACTTCGCGCTCGAGGTGAGGAAGAGCGGCGGCGGCGACGGCACGGTCAGCTCGACCCGTTCGCGCTTGAGCGATGCGATTCGCTGCGGCGCCGGAAACGGTTGCGACGCCGTGTTCCAGCAGGGGGAAACGGCGACGCTCAGGGCGACGCCGGCAGCGGGATCCAGCTTCGCGGGCTGGAAGGCGCCGGGGGAGCTCTGCTCAGCGGGCGCCACGTGCAGCTTCCAGGTCATGCGCGGCAGCCGCTTCGAGGCGACGTTCGCGAAGGCGAAGGCGAAGCTGTGCGCCTCGCGGAGGGTCGGCGGCCGCCGCGCCGACCGACTCACGGGTACCGGGGGCAGCGACAAGATCTTCGGTCGCGGCGGCAACGACCGCATTCGCGGCCTCGGCGGCGACGACTGCCTCTTCGGCGAGGGCGGCAAGGACGTCCTGCGCGGCAATGCCGGCGCCGACACGCTGAGCGGCGGCACGGGCGCCGACGATCTCGACGGCGGCCCCGGGCGCGACAAGGTGAACGGCGGCCCGGGAGCCGATCGGATCGGCGCCCGCGACGGAGTGCGAGACGTGATCGCGTGCGGACGAGGGCGAGACACGGTGCGCGCGGACAAGGTCGACAGGACCTCCGGCTGCGAGCGGGTCCGCCGCCGGTAGCGCTTGCGGCAACCGGTTGCGGGCGCTTGACTTCCCGGATGCTTGCGCACTGGGACGAGGTCGAAGCCGACCGCCGCGAGAAGGGCGAGATGGCCGCGAGCTGGCAACGACTGGGTAACGCTGCCGGCACGGTCGCCGTCGGCGTCAGCCGCGTCCGCGTCGATCCCGGCAGGCTCTCTACCCCGCCCCATTCCCATGGCGCCTCGGAGGAGCTCGTCTTCGTGCTCGGGGGATCGGGCCTCTCGTGGCAGGACGAGCAGGTCTACGAGCTGCGTCCCGGCGACTGCGTCGTCCACCTGTACGACCGCGAGGAGCACACGCTGTGCGGCGGGCCGGACGGGCTCGACGTCCTGATCTTCGGGACGCGCCATCCGACCGAGCTCGGTTGGCTTCCGCGCTCGCAGGCGATCCGGTTCGGCTGGCCGTGGGTGCAAGGCCGGACGGACGATCCCTGGGAGGTCGAGGCGCAGTCAGACCCGCTCGAGCTCGGCGAGCCGTCGCCGCGGCCGGGCAACATCGTGAACGTCGACGAGGTGGAGACCGCCACCGACCGCCCCGGCGAGTGGAAGGGGCTGGCGGCAGCGGCCGGCTCCGAGCGGACCGGGCTGAACTGGGTGAGGCTCGGCCCCGGCGTCATGCGCACGCCGCCGCACTGCCACTCGGCCGAGGAAGAGGCGTACGTGATCCTCGAGGGCTCGGGAACGCTGGAGCTCTGGCCGAGCCCGGTCGCGCAGTCCCGCGGCGAGGCCCGAGCGGACGTCGACATCGGCGCCGGCCACGTCGTCGCCCAGCCGCCCGGGACGAAGATCGCCCACGCGCTCCGCGCCGGCGCGGACGGAATGACCTACCTGGCGTACGGCACCCGCGAGCCGAGCGACGTCGCCTACTACCCTCGCTCCAACAAGCTCTACTGGCGCGGCGTCGGCTTGATCGGGCGAGTCGAGGCGCTCGACTACGCCGACGGCGAGCCGGATTAGGCCTCCGAGGATCGGGCAGGAGGGACCTTCGTTCGAACGGAAGGAGATCGGATGCTCACGCTGACCGAGTCAGCCAAGGAGGCCGTGCGGCAGATGGTCGAGATCGAAGAGGTCCCCGAAGGGAGCGGCCTGCGGATCACGGCCGAGCCCGACGGAGAGGGCGAGGCCTCGCTCTCGCTCGAGCTCACCGCGAAGCCGGCCGTGGGCGACGAGGTCGTCGAGGAGGACGGCGCCCGCGTCTTCCTCGATCCGATCGCGGCCTCGCTCCTGGACAACAAGCTGCTGGACGCAACCGAGCACGACGACCACATCCACCTGACCGTCGAGGATCAGGGCCCCGGCAGCCCTTCGACGAACGGGAGGGTCGTCTAGCCTCGAGCGAGGCGTGCGCACCGTCGCGACGATCGGGGTCTACGGCTGGACGCTCGAGGCGTTCCTGGCCGCCCTCCGGCAGGCAGGCGTCGCGCTGGTGGTGGACGTCCGCCAGCGCCGGGGCGTCCGCGGAAGCGAGTACGCGTGGGCCAATGCGGCCCGGCTCCAGGCCGCCCTCGCCGATGCGGGCATCGAATACGCACATCACAAGGAGCTGGCGCCCACGACCGAGCTGCGGCAACTGCAGTACCGCGAGGACGACCGGCTCGACGTCGGCAAGCGCTCGCGCACCGAGCTCGCGCCCGAGTACCGCAAGCGCTACACGAGCGAAATCCTCGACCGGGCCGACCTCGGCTCGCTCTTGGCCGAGCTCCCGGAGAACGCCGCCTCGGCTCTCCTCTGCGTCGAGGCAGATCCGGAGGCTTGCCACCGCTCACTGGTCGCCGAACGGCTCGAGGCCGGGTTCGACGCCACGATCGAGCATCTCCGCCCCTAGAGGGTTTGGCGGAATATCGCTCGTTGCCGGGGTGCGATGGTCGTTCCGAGGCAAGGACGCAGGGAGCGTTCGTATGCGCAGCTATACGGGCGCGACCGAGGACGCGGCCTCGGGGCGAGCAGCGCGGCCCGGCGACACAGCCGTTATTTCGCCAAGCCCTCCTACTAGGGCGGCGACCAGGCCATCTCGTGCTGGCGGACCTCGAGCCGGCCGCCGAGCTCGCGCATCGCGGCGGATGCGACGTCGCCCTCCGGGACGTTGACGAAGCGCACACGTGTTCCGCGTCCGCGCAGGGCCTTCAGCAACTCGTCTGCAGCCTCGACGGTGCGGGCGCCGAGCTGGAGGATGTCAACCGCTTCGCCGCCGAGCCAGATAGAGCGCGGCGCCCTCGTCGTCGAGCACGACCGCGCTCATGCCGCCTCGTCTCCGCGCGAGCGAGGCGTCGGCGCGCTGCCAGGGCTCAGGGTGGCGGCGGTTCGCGCGGATCCACGCATGGGCCTGCTCGAAGTCGCCCTCGGCGGCTGCGGCACTCCCGAGCTCGCCGTCGAGCGTCCAGACCTCGAGCATCCGCGTCGTGACAAAACCGAGCCCGTCGTAAAGCGCGGTCGCGCCGACGTTCGACTCGAGTACCTCCAACGAGACCTCGCGGAGGCCGGCAGCGACCGCGGCGTCGAGCACCGCGTCCATCAGCGTGCGCCCGATGCCGCGACGGCGCTCGTCCGAGACGACGCCCAGCCCGCCGATCCATCCGGCCGCACCGCGGACGCCGAGCACAACGACGCCGACGGGCCTGTCGCCGCGAACGGCCACGGACGACAGTCCGAGATCGAAGTCCGAAGCCTCCGCCATGGCCGTGAACGCGGCCTCGTCGAGCTCGATCGGGAACGGATAACCCTCGTAGCCGGCGTTGAAGAGCGCCGCCAGCTCGGCTGCGGTCAGGACCGTGGCCGGACGAAGCGCGATGTCTGCCGGTCCAGGTGTCATCGAGTGACCTGCTCCTGAAGCTCGCTTCGCGGGCGAAAACGTGCCTGCGCCGGCGCCCGCTGCGCCGTCTGGAGGACGACCGCCGCGACGACGACGCTCCCGCCGACGAGCGCCGCCGCTCCCGGTTTCTCGCCGTAGGCCAGCCAGACCCACAGCGGCCCGAGCACGACCTCGAGCAGCGTGATCAACGCGGCCTCGGCGGCCGGGATCAGGCGGGCGCCCACGGTGAGGAACGCGAGCCCGAGGCCCATCTGTCCGACGCCGAGCAGGACCAGCAGGCCGAGATCCTTCTCCGTGACGCTCGCGGCGTCGGCCAGCGGTGCGAATGCCAGGAAGACGAGCAGCTGCGAGAAGCAGATGGCCGGCGCCATCGAGATCTCACGCTTGTGCCTGGTGATGACGATCGCCACGGCGAAAGCCAGCGTCATCACGAACGACGCCCCGACGCCGACTGCTCCACCGCTGCCGGCACCGCCGACCATCAGCCCGACGCCGAGGAGGGCGACTCCCATCGAGAGGGCGGTTCGGCCGGTGACCGACTCATGCAGCGCGATCCAGGCGAGCAGCGCCGCGAGCACGGGCGCGACCGCCTGCATGAACAGGACGTTGGCCACGTTCGCGTGGTTGAGCGCGACGATGAACGACCCGGAGGCGACGGCCATGCAGCCGGCGACCGCGAGCCCCGCCCGTCCCATCGTGCGGAAGACCTCGACGGTCCGCCCGCGCTCGAGGAGGACGACGAAGCCGAACAGGGCCAGGAACGCGAACAGCGCGCGGCCGGCGAGCTGCGTCGTCGTGTCGATCGAGAGCCCGCGCTGCAGCAGGCCGGCGGTGGACCAGGCGAGCGCAGCCAGGGCGACGAAGAGCTGACCCCGGCGGCGGGCGTGCGCGTCGTCGGTCGCCCTCGGCACCGATCCGCAGTCAAGCACGCGGCCGTGCGTCTACGGGATCGAGCGGTACAGGCGGAGAAAGGTCGTTCGGAAGCCGCGCCTCGGCCAGAAGCGCGAGGCGAGCAGGTTCGGGACCCGCCAGTCGGTGACCATCGTCGCGTACCCGGCGCGGTGCGCCCACGCGAACGCGGCGCACGTCAGCTCGACGCCCGTGCCAAGGCCTCTCGCCTCCGGGTCGGTCGCCGCGAAGGCGAGGAAGCAGGCGTTGTCCGGACGCGCGAGCGTCGCGTGGCCGTCCACGCCGTCCCCGGAGAGCTCCGCCGCACAGGCCTCGAGGAAGCCGACGACGC
Source organism: uncultured Actinomycetes bacterium (assembly GCA_963739085.1). GTDB lineage: Bacteria > Actinomycetota > Thermoleophilia > Gaiellales > Gaiellaceae > DATFQE01. The sequence continues at coordinate 206,372 of CAVTZA010000018.1, forward strand.
GGCCGTCGACCTCGGCGACCAGCGTGGCGATCGCGTCAGCTTCGACGTCCTCGCGGAGCTGCGCGCGCACTCCGTCGAGGGAGGCCTCATACCCCTCCACCCGCCGTGCCGCGTTGTCCGAGAAAACCGGCGAGCCGGCATGGTGCTGCGAGATCGCGATCGTGAAGGGCGACACGGCATCGAGATCGTCCAGGGTCGCTTCGCGAACGCGCTCCGGCCACGCCGTGTCCTCGATCTCGCGGATGCCGTACGCCTGCTGTTGTCCGAAGCCGAGCCGGTACCACGCATCGAGGAGCTCCGGATCGCCCGCCGGGACGAGCACGTAGTGCCTCGCCCGGCCCGCCCGCACCGCCGGTTCGGCAAGGGCCGCGTAGAGGTCGCGGACCAGCTCGGCCTCGTCGACCGCGTGTCCCGGAACGTCGATCCACTCGTTCGGGCCCCATGAGCCCTCGTCGTCGGGAGCTCCGATCAGGTAGCCGATGACCCGGCCGTCGCGGACGGCCACCACGCCGCTCGCGCCCTCCTTCCGCCACGCGCCTTCGACGGCGGCCCTCGCCGCGTCGACCCGCTCGTACCGCTCGGGGAGCAGCGGCTCGATGCGCCGATGTCGGCCGTGCCGCTCGGCGAGAAGCTCGGCGGCCGCCCCGAGGTCGTCGTCGCGGAACGGGCGGATCTCCTCGCGCTTCGGCACCGCCGCTACGCCGTCTTGCGGTCGCCGTGCCAGGAGTCCCAGAGCGCGGCGTACGAGCCGTCCTGAGCAACCAGCTCATCGTGCGTTCCGACCTCCTGGAGCAAGCCGTCCTCGACGACGGCCACGCGGTCGGCGTCGTGCGCCGTGTGGAGCCGGTGCGCGATCGCGACCACCGTCCTCCCCTCGAGCACGGACGCCAGCGAGCGTTCGAGGTGTCGCGCCGCGCGCGGGTCGAGCAGCGACGTGGCCTCGTCCAGGACCAGCGTGTGCGGATCGGCGAGGACGAGGCGGGCGAGCGCGACCTGTTGCGCCTGCGCGGGAGTAAGCGGGTGCCCGCCGGCGCCGACGCCGGTTTCGAGACGATCCGGCAGCATCTCCGCCCACTCGAGCGCGTCGACCGCGCAGAGCGCATCGGAGAGCTCCTCGTCGGTGGCACCCGGCCGCGCCAGCCGGAGATTCTCGGCGAGCGTGCCGACGAAAACGTGCTGCTCCTGGGTGACGAGGGCGACCTCCTGGCGGAGCTGCTCGAGCGGCAGGTCGACGAGCCGGACGCCGCCGACGTCGACGCGGCCGGCGCGCGGCGGATGGATCCCCGCGAGCAGGCGCCCGAGCGTCGACTTGCCCGCCCCGGACGGGCCCACCACGGCCACGCGCTCGCCCGGTGCGAGATCGAGGTCGATCCCGTGCAGGACATCGCGGTCGGCCACGTACGCGTAGCGGACATCGCGTGCGCGGAGGTCGTCCCCCTCGGGTCGCTCGTCGGTCGCGGTGCGGTCGGGCGGCACGCGCACGATGCCGACGAGTCGTGCGAACGAAGTCGCGCCGACCTGGATCTCGTCGAGCCAGGAGATCAGGCGGTCGACCGGGTCGGCGAGCTGCACCATGTAGAGCGAGATCGCAGTCACCTCGCCGATCGACGCACTGCCGTTGGAGACGAGCCAGCCGCCCCACGCGAGCGAGGCCGCGACGGGCAGCACGTAGGAGAACTCCGCGGTCGGGAACCAGATCGTGCGCAGCCGCAGCGTGCGCCGCTCAGCCCTGTAGGCGTCCTCGAGGTCGGCGTCGATCCGCCGGACGCGCTCCTCGCGCAGGCCGAGCGCCTCGATCGTGCGGCCGCCCTCGACCGTCTCGCCGACGGTGCCGGCGAGCGTGGCGTACGTGGCGCGCTCCCAGAGGTAGGCGGCCGGCGCGTGGCGCAGGTACCAGCGCGTGCCGATGAGGAGCGCGGGCACGCCGGCCACGACCGGCAGCGCCGCCAGCGGATTGACCCACACCGCGGCGGCGACCGTGAGCAGCGTCGTGACGGCCGCGATCAGCGTCTCGGGCACGGCGAAGCGGACCGTCCGGGCGAGCGAGTCGACGTCCGCGGTCGTGCGCGAGACGAGGTCGCCCGTCCCCGCCCGCTCGACCGTCGACAGTGGGAGCCCGAGCACGCGGCGCATGAAGTCCTCGCGCAGCTCGGCGAACATCTTCTCGGCGAGGACGAACGACGCGCGCCGGGCGAAGAAGGTCAGGATCGCCTGCGCGGTGAGGAACACCGCGAGCACGAGGACGATCGTGTCGACGTGATGCCGCGTCGTTCCGTCCTGCACCGACTGGACGAGGGCGCCGAGGAGCGCGGGCCCGGCGAGCCCGGCGCCGGCGGCGGCCGCGTGCAGCCCGATGACGCCCGCGATCCCGCCGCGGTGCCTGCGGGCGAGCACGCGGGCCTGATCCCGCAGCTCGGGGCCGTCCGCGATCGGCAGCAGCTCGCTCACAGCTCCTCCCCGCGCGTCACCGTGTCGCGGTAGTCCCGGTTGGTGCGCAGCAGCTCGCGGTGTCCGCCCTCGGCCACCACGCGCCCGTCCTCGACCAGCGCGACGCGGTCGGCCTGGTCGAGCATCAGCGGGCTCGTCGTGACGACGACGGTCGTCAGGCCGGCACGAGCCTCGCGCAGGCGGCGGGCAATGCGTGCCTCCGTGTGCGCATCGACGGCGCTCGTCGGCTCGACGAGGACGAGCACCTCGGCGCCCGACAACAGCGCGCGTGCGAGCACGAGCCGCTGGCGCTGCCCGCCGGAGAAGGAGCGGCCGCGCTCGTCAACGGTCGTGTCGAGCCCGTCCGGCAGCGCCTGGAGCACGTCCTCTGCGCTCGCGATCGAGATCGCTCCGAGGAGCGCACTGTCGTCCGCCGCGCGGCCCCAGGGGTCGAGCTCGGAGCGCAGCGTTCCCGAGAACAACACGGGGTCGGCCTCGCTGACGACGATCCGCCTGCGCACGGCCGAGATCGGCAGCGCCGCCAGCGACACGTCTCCGAGGAAGACGCCGTCGTCGTCGCCGAAGCGCCCCAGCCGGTCGGCTACGGCCGCGGCCTCGTCGGGCCTCGACGAGACGATGCACGTCAGCAGCCCAGGCTCGACCACGAGCCCCGACGACGCGTCGCGCAGCGGCACGGCCTTCGGGGGCTCGGTGACGGGCGACTCGGGCTCGGCCACGTGCCGCTCGACGTCGAGAACGTCCAGCATCCGCCGGGCGCCTACGTGCGCGCGCGTGACCTTGTCCACAGCCTCGGCGGCGGTGCGCAGCGGGATCACGAGGAACGCTGCGTAGCCGTAGAACGCGACCAGCTCGCCGGTGTCGATCGTCCCCGAGATCGCGAAGCGCGCGCCGATCCAGGTCACGAGCACGACGAACAGCCCGGGGATGAAGACCTGGGCCGCGTCGAGCGTGGACTGCGGGAGCGCCACGCGAACGCCGGTCTGCCGCACGGCCTGCGAGCGGCGGAAGTAGCGGGCGAAGAACGCGTCCTCGCCGCCGATTCCGCGCAGGACGCGCAGACCGGAGGCCGTGTCGGCGCCGAGGGCGGTCAGGTGCCCGACCTCTTCGCGCTGCTCGGCCTGGCGGGCCTGGAGCGGCTTGATCACGAAGCCGAGCAGCAGGACGAGGACCGGGACGCCGACCAGGACGACGAGGCCGAGCACCACCGATGAGGACAGCAGGATCGCCGCGACGACCAGGTAGGACACGAGCGCGCCGGAGAGCCGCGCGGTGATGTCGAACGCGCCGCCCGCCCGCATCGCGTCGTTGGACACGGTCGCGACGACCTCGCCGGTCGACAGCCGGCCGCGGACGGCCGGGCCGGTGCGCGCGGCATGGTGCGACACGACCTGCGCCATCCGGAACGAGGCCTGCAGCCAGTTCAGCACGGCGTAGCGGTGGCGCATGATTCCCGCGCCGGCTTGCGTCACGCCGAGCGCCAGGAGCAGCAGCGTCCAGGCCGCGAGCGCGTGGTTGTCGTGCGCGACGATCCCGTCCTGGATCGCACGGCCGATCGTGAACGGCATCAGCGCCTGCGAGACCATCCAGACGATCCCGAAGAAGACGCCGAGCAGCAGCGTGCCGATCTGCTGGCGGCCGACCCACACGAGCAGCCGGGCGGGAGAACGTGTGTCCGGGACGCCGGGGTCGCCGGCGGGCAGCCTGACGGCGCCGCGCTCGAGCAGGCGGCGAACGGGACTGACGGTTGCAGCCGAGGCCTGGTCCATGAGTGTGGGCGGGACGGCGTCCCGCGTCGTGATCGTATCCAGAGGCCGCTTCCGGGCCCGAACGCGCACGGGTGGGCTTGCCGGAATAACGGCTATGTCGCCGGGCCGCGCTGCTCGCCCCGACGACGAGCGATATCCCGCCAAACCCTCCTAGACGGCGGGCTTCTCCCAGACGGATACGTGCTTTCGGCTCTCGTGCGTGAACGGCTCCCGCCGCCAGCCGCCCCAGCGCTCCCGCAACCCCATTCCCGCCAGCTGTGCCATCAGGTCGAGCTCTGCCGGCCACACGTAGCGGAACGGAACCGAGTCGCGCTCGAGCCGCCCGTCGACGACGGTGATGTGGTGTGACGTGAGCGCTTGGGTGGCGACGTCGTACTCGTCGATGCCCAAGTGGGTCTCGCTCACGTCGAAGGCGCGAATCGTCTCCCCGGGCGGGAGGCGCCGGAGCTCGGGAACACCGGTTTCGATCACGAAGCGGCCGCCGGGCTCGAGGTGCGTCGCGACGTTGCGGAAGCACGCCACCTGCGCTTCCTGGGTGGTCAGGTTCCCGATCGTGTTGAAGACGAGGTAGGCGAGCGAGAACGTCCCTTCGGCGGCGGCCGTCGAGAAGTCGCCGATCGTCACGCCGATGTCCTCGCCGCCGGGCTTGGCATTCAGCTTCGCGGCCATCGCCTTCGACAGCTCGATCCCGTGCACCGGGACGCCCCGCGCCGCGAGCGGGAGCGCGACCCGGCCGGTCCCGATCCCGAGCTCGAGTGCCCGGCCGCCGCCGGCGAGCTTCGCCAGGAAGTCGACGACCGGGTCGACGACCGCGGGCTCGAACATGTCGGCCGAGGTCTCGTCGTAGCGAGCGGCGACCCGCTCGTCGAAGTAGCCGTCCTCACCGGGCATCGCGGGAATCTACCCGGCGAACTGCGTCATCCCGAGCCCGTAACCGTTTACCGTAAGGGCCTTCTCTGCGGAGCAGTTCCACCGTACGAGACACCGGGGGGTGTTGACGTGAAGAGAAGAACGCGGCTCGAGCTGCTCGGGCTGACGCTCGCTCTCGTCGTCGCGCTGGTCGGCTTCGGCGTGATCGACGTCGGCGAAAGTGGGAACGGTGCGGCGATCTCGGTCAGCGGCGTGCAATCCGACGATACGGAAGCGGCGGAGGAAGACGAGGGTCTGGGCCCGGCCGAGCCCGACGACTGGTTCCTCGTCCAGCGTGCCGGCGGGCCGGGGAAGACGTTGAACCAGAGCGACTTCGGCCGGGCGGCGAAGCAGGCACAGGCGCTACGCGACGCCGGTGCGGCCGAGGCATCGGACGCACCGCGCCAGCTGCGCGGGCAATGGACGCTCGCCGGCCCGACCAACGTCGGCGGGCGGATCGTCGACCTCGTCGTCGATCCCGTGCGCGCGAACACGATCTACGTCGCCTCCGCGAGCGGCGGCGTCTGGAAGAGCCGGGACGGCGTCGTGGTCATGGAGAAGGCGTGGCCCGACGACCTCGCACAGGCCATGGGCGCGCTCGCGATCGACTCGAACGGCCGCCTCTGGGCCGGCACGGGCGAGGCGAACCCTGGCGGGGGCAGCATCACGTTCGGCGGCACGGGCGTTTACACGTCGGACGACGGCGGCGCGACGTGGAAGAAGCGCGGCCTCTCGGACAGCGGGAACACCGGCCGCATCGCGGTCGACCCGTCGAACCCGGACCGCATCTTCGTCGCGGCCGCGGGCTCGCTCTTCAACCCGGGCGGTCAACGCGGCATCTACCGCTCGGAGAACGGGGGCGCGTCGTGGCAGCTCGTGCTGCCGCCCGAGACGCCGTTCGCCGGCGGCGCCGACCTCGCTATCGACCCGACGAACCCGAACCGGATCTTCGCCGCGATGTGGGATCACCGGCGCGAGCCCGATCTCCGCACCTACGGCGGCCTCGGCTCGGGGCTCTTCCGATCGGACGACGGCGGCGACACATGGACGCGGCTGGACAACACGACGACCAACAGCCCGGGCGACGTCTCGGGCCTGAAGCAGGACGCGAGCCTCGGCCGCATCGGCGTCGCGCTCGCTCCCAGCAACCCGAACCGCGTCTACGTGATCACAACCGCCACGTTCGGCCAGGACAAGGGCTTCTACGTCTCCGACGACGGCGGCGACTCGTTCCAGGCCCAGGTGCGGCCCGGCTCGCAGGGCGGCTTCGGCTGGTGGTTCGGCCGGCTCTGGGTCGACCCGGTGAACCAGGAGCACGTCTTCGCCGCGGGCGTCAGCATGCGTCGCTCGGCGAACGGCGGCGCGACCTGGAGCAACGTGCCCGGACTGCACGCCGACCAGCACGCGATGGCGTGGGATCCGGCCGTCGCGAACCGCGTGTACGTCGGCAACGACGGCGGCACCTACCGCTCTGACGCGAACGGCGTCAGCGGCTTCGTGCAGGCGCTCTACGAGCCGTACACGCAGTTCTATTCGATCGACGTCGGCGAGCTACAGCCCGACAGGATCACGGGCGGCGCCCAGGACAACGGCTGTCTCCGCTCCTGGTCGCCGGCGAGCCCGGGCAATCCCGACAACTGGAACTCGTTCGGCTGCGGCGACGGCGAGTTCACGGTGATCGACCCATCCGACAACAGCATCTTCTACGGGTGCTCGCAGTACGGGTCGTGCTCGCGGCGCAACGAGGGGCCGCAGCCGATCACGAACCGGACGATCTCGAACGGCACCGTGTCGACCCGGCGGAACTGGCTGACGCCGGTCGTGCTCGACCCCAACGACCCGGCCACGATCTACTACGGCGGCAATCAGCTGAACAAGTCCACGAACCGCGGCGACACGTGGACCGTGCTCAGCCCGCCGGATCCGGTCAGCCTGCCGGGGACGTTCGAGTCGCCCGATCGCGTCGACCCGTTCTATCCCAACTACGGGACGATCACGACGATCGCGATCGCGAAGACCGCGCCGAACACGATCTACGTCGGCACGGACACCGGTCGCCTCTGGAAGACCGAAGACGCGGGGGCCAACTGGACCTGGCTCGACAGCCAGGGGCTGCCCGAGCGCTGGGTCACCCGCGTGGCGATCGACCCGACCGACGAGGACACGGTCTACGCGACGTTCTCGGGCTTCCGGAACGGCGAGGACGCAGCGCACGTGTTCAGGACCACGAACGGCGGCGCCTCGTGGCAGAACATCAGCGGGAACCTGCCGAACGCGCCGGTCAACGACGCCGTCATCGACAAGGAGCGCAGCACCGTCTACGTGGGCTCCGACGTCGGCGTCTTCTACCTCAAGAACGGTAAGAAGAACTGGAAGCCGGTCGGCGAAGGCCTGCCGCTGGCACCGGTACTCGACCTGCGCCTCCACGCGCCCTCGAACACGCTCTACACGAACACGTTCGGGCGCAGCATGTGGAAGCTGAATCTCGAGGACTAGGACGTTCCCGAGAGCTGGAGGGCGGGCCTACGGGCCCGCTCTCCCGAGCCTGTAGAGCACGTGCCTGCGCAGCGGATGACCCTCGGCCAGACGCGGATGGTCGAACTCGCCGTCGTAGCGCATCCCGAGCCGCTCCATCACCGCGATCGAGGGCCGGTTCGCCGGCACGGTCCACGAGAGGATCTCGTCCAGGCCCGCTGCGTCGAAGCCGAAGGCGAGAGCGGCGCGCGCGGCCTCGGTCGCGTAGCCCTTGCCCCAGAACGGAGCATCCAGCCGCCAGCCGATCTCGACGCAGGGCGTGAAGTGCGCCTCGAAGGTCGGCGCGTTGAGCCCGACGAAGCCGACGAAGGGCGCCACGCCCGGCGCCTCGACCGCCCAGAGGCCGAACCCGCGCTCCGCGAAGTGCCCGCCGATGTACTCGACGAACGCGTCCGATTCCTCGCGCGTCATCGTCGACGGGAAGTACTCCATCACCCGCGGGTCGGCGTTGAGCGCCGCGAACGGCTCGAGGTCGTCCTCGCGCCAGCCGCGCAGCACAAGCCGCTCGGTCGCGAGCACGGGCGCCGGGTCGGTCGAAAGCTCGGTCATCGCGCGTGCCGACCTAAGCCGTTTCGGTCGCGGGCTCCCCATGTGGCTGCGGTGCCGTCGTCGCCTTGAGCAACGTGGCGACGATGACGCCGGCCGTGACGAGGAAGGCCGCTCCCAGCATGAACGCAGCGTGGTAGCCGCCGTTCAGCGCGGCGACGGCATCGGTGCCCGAGTCGGTCAGGCTGTTCGTGCGGGAGTCGGCCAGGGCTGCGAGCACGGCGAGCCCGAGTGCGCCGCCCATCATGAACGAGGTGTTGACGACGCCTGACGCGAGCCCGGCCTGCTCGGGCCCGACACCGCCCATCGCCGCGAGCAGAATCGGGTTGAAGGCGATCCCGGCGCCTAGGCTGACCGCGAGCGTGGCCGGCAGCACGTCGACCGCCCACGAGCCGTCCACCGGCACGCGGGCGAAGAGGAGCAGCGAGAGCGTCATCAGGCTCAGCCCGGCGAGCAGCGGCGTCTTGATCCCGAACCGCATCACGAGGTTGTCCGAGTAGAGCGAGGACGCGCCCCAGAGGATCGTCCCCGGCAGGTAGGCGAGCCCCACCTCGAGCGGGCTGTAGTCGAGCACCTGCTGCATGTACAGAGCCGAGAAGAAGAAGTAGGCGAACAGGCCGGCGGCCATGAACGCGCCGATCACGTTCGAAGTCGAGATGCTCCGGTTGCGGAAGACCGCGAGCGGCACGAGCGGCGCGGCGATCCGGGCCTCGATGACGAGGAAGGCGGCGAGCAGGACGAGCGCGCCGCCGAGAAGCGCGAGCGTCTCGGCCGACGTCCAGCCGGTGTCGTTGCCGTTGACGATCGCGTAGACCGCGAGCATCAGCGCGCCGGTGATCGTCACCGCGCCGCCGATGTCGAGTCGCCCCGTCGCGATGCCCGGCGCGGCCGGCAGCAGGCGCAGGCTCAGCACGAAGACGAGCGCGCCGACGGGGATGTTCACGAGGAAGATCCAGTGCCAGCTGAGGAGGTCGGTGAGGACGCCTCCGAGCAGCACGCCGGCGACGCCGCCGCCGGAGAGGACGAAGCCGAAGATGCCCATCGCCTTCGCGCGGTCCGCCGTCTCGGTGAAGAGCGTCATCACGAGCGAGAGCGCCACGGCCGAGACGAGCGCGCCGCCCAGGCCCTGTACCGCGCGCATGGACACGAGTTGCTCCTGCGAGGTCGACAGTCCGCAGCCGAGCGAGGCGGCCGTGAACAGCCCGATCCCGATCAGGAACATGCGCCGCTGCCCGAACAGGTCGCCGAGGCGACCGCCGAGCAGGAGGAAGCCGCCGAACGTCAGCAGGTACGCGTTGACGACCCAGGCCAGCGATGTCTCCGAGAACCCGAGATCGTCCCGGATCGTCGGCAGCGCAACGTTCACGATCGTGCCGTCGAGCACGATCATCAGGTCGCCCAGGCAGAGCACGTACAGCGCGAGCCAGCGTGCGCGGCCTTCCATCACGTCGTCCCACTCCTCACGGTCGGAAGCTCACCCTCCATTCACTCAGACCCCAACGACGAACAAAACTCATCGCTTCCCGGAACGGGAAGACCCGAGGTCAGTCAGGAAGCCGAATCGGGTCAACCAAGCGAAACGTATCTGCCGCAGGGTGCCGTCAGACGCTGTGCGCGTGTGGTCCCGGTGTGGTCTGGCCGTTAGGTGGCTCGATGGGCTGGCGCCGCGGCGTTCGGGCTCGCCGCCCGGCCCTTGACGGTCGTTGTTGCGCAGCGTGGTGCCCTTGGGGATGATCGTTCTCTGTGCAACGGTTCAGAGTGAGGATCGAAGGGCACGGCTGGGAAGACTTCGATGAGATCGAACTGCCGCTTCCTCCCAGCGAGGGTGAAACGCTCGAGACCAAGCTAGGGATGACCATCGTGACCGGCGTAGACCCAATGCCGGACAGTCAGCAGTTCGCAGGCACGATCCGCTGTCGACTTCCCTAGTTCGAGCAACCCGTCTCCGGGCCCGGGCCGTGGGTTCGACAACGAAAGGAGGCATCGAGATGACGGACGCTGACGTGAATGAGCGTGTGGCGGTGGTCGCCAAGCTCCGGCCAGGCTCCCGCGAGCGAGCGGGTGAGATCGTCGCCGAGGGCGCGCCGTACGAACTCCGTGAGACCGGCTTCCGGCGACACAGCGTCTTTCTCGCGGAGGACGTGGTGGTCTTCGTCTTCGAGGGCTCGGGCGTCGAAGGGCTTGTCAGCGACCTTGTCAACGACGCGACCCGCTCCGCGATGTTCAGCGTCTGGGGGCCGCTCCTCGAGGGGACGCCCGAGCTAGCGCACGAGGCGTTCTACTGGGAAGCGGGATAGCCAAGGGGCGGGAGGCCCGTCAGCCGCAAGGCTGGACCTGCAAGGAAGTCCGTTCGCCTTAAGGCTCCTCGCCTCACGCGCGGTCGCGCGGCAGGAAGCGGAAGCCAATCCCCACAGCCCCACCGTACCGAACACACGTTCGCAAGGCAACCTGGGTCGCCCCACTATCGAATAGAGCCAACCTGCGACTCGTCGTCGCCTCCCTCCTCAACATAAAGCACCTGCACGGGATTCACCCAGACCGACTCACCGCTCCGCTCCAATCGCACAAGCCGCGGTTCCCGCGTGGAAGTGAAGATCACGTCCGCAACCGTCTTCGCGTCTCCGTCCACAAGAAGGTTCACGGGCCGACCGTCGTTGCCGGCAACTGCGAACCAAATAAGCGCTGCCATCGCGCGCTTCCTTTTCTCTAGGGGACGGCGATCCTACTCGGCATCGCGCCCGGAACGAGACACCGCAATCAACACGGTCGGCGCCCGGCCGTACGCGTGCAGCGCCCGCAGCGGCAGGCCGATCAGCCAGAGCACGTCGCCGCGCCCGAACCGCCAGCGGATGCCGGTGCTGGACTCCAGCTCGAGGCCGCCCGACTCCACCACGACGATCGCGTCGCGCCACTCGGCCTCGACGAACAGACGTTCGGCACCCGGGGTGACGACGACCCGGCGGACGTCGAACTCGTCCGGAACGCTGGGCCCGAGGTAGACCGGGCCGGTCTCCTCCGTCACATCGTCGCCGGCAGACCGAAGGACGCGAACGAGTCCGGGCCGAACACCACGACCTCGGCCACCCGCCCGTCCTCGATCCGCAGGACGTCGAGCGCAAGCGGCCGGTAGGCGTCGTCGCCCGGACGCCTGAGGTAGCACGCCATGGCGGGCTGCCGATTCGCCTTGACCGCGACGCAGCGGAAGTCACCGACCGTCTCCGTGCCGAAGCCGCCCTCCACCCAGGCCGCGATGATCGCCTCGCGACCTGCGAACCACTCCGGGCCCATCGCGCAGACGGCGTCCTCGCGGAGCAGCCGGATCATCGCGTCCGGGTCGTTCTGGTCGGTCGCCTCCATGTAGCGCTCGAGCAGGGCCCGCTCCTCCTCGCTCACCTCGGCGCCTCCGCCCCATTCCAGCCGCTGCCGCGGGAGCTGGCGCTGCAGCGTCGCGCGGGCGCGCTGCAGCGCGCTGTTCGTCGCCGCCACGCTCAGGTCGAGCAGCGACGCGCTCTCGGCCGCGGTCCAGCCGAGCACATCGCGCAGGATCAGCACCGCGCGCTGCTTCGGCGGCAGGAACTGGATCGCCGCGATGAACGCCAGCTCGATCGTCTCGCGCGCGACGACCTCGGCCTCGGGCTCCTCATCTGCAGAGGGAATCCCGTCGAGCAGGTCGTCCGGATACGGCGTCAGCCACGACACCTCGGTCAGCGGCTGCGCCGCCGCATGGGGCTGGACGCGCGGCCGGCGGTCGATCGCGTCGAGGCAGGCGTTCGTGGCGATCCGGTAGAGCCAGGCCCGGAACGTCGAGCGGCCCTCGAAGCTGGATCGCCGCCGCCAGGCCCGCAGGAACGTCTCCTGCACGAGATCCTCGGAGTCCTCGAGCGAGCCGAGCATCCGGTAGCAGTGCGCCTGCAGCTCGGGCCGATAGGTCTCGGCGAGGTCTGCGAAGGCCGTTTCGTCGCCGGCGCGCGCCGCAGCCACGACGACGCCCGCCTCGGTCTCGGGCCGGGCGGGCGCGGCCTGCGGGGAACGACTCATCGAGGACTATGACGACGGGCCGGCCAGAAACTCATCGCCGGCTCAGGCCGCTTCCGCCAGCTCGGGCTCCAGCTCGTGCGCCTCGCCCGTTGCGACCGGTCGGAGCAGCGCGGCGCCGACGGCGGCTGCGACAAACGCGAAGAGCGCACCGACCAGGAAGGCGAGGTGGTACCCGCCGGTGAGCGCCACGAGCGGACTGTCGCCGGAAGCGGTGAGGCTCTCGGTGCGGGACGCCGCCAGGCTCGCGAGGATCGCCAGGCCGAGCGCGCCGCCCATCATGAACGACGTGTTGACGACACCCGAGGCGAGGCCTGCCTCGCTCTGGTCGACGTCGCTCATGGCCGCCAGCAGGACGGGGTTGAACGCCATTCCGGCTCCCAGTCCGAGCAGGATCATGCTCGGGAGAACGTCGACGACGAAGTTCCCGTCCACCGGCGCGCGGGCCAGCAGCAGAAGCCCGATGCCGGCGAGCGTCAGCCCGACGCCGAGCGGCGGCCGGATGCCGTACCGCATCACGAGCTTGGCGGAGAGTCCGACGGAGAGCACGCCCATGATCACGTTGCCCGGCAGGAACGCGAGCCCGACCTGGAGCGGGCTGTAGCCAAGAACCAGCTGGAGGTAGAGGGCCGCGAGGAAGAACCAGGCGAACATGGCGGCCGCCCACAGCACGCCGACCACGTTCGCGACCGAGACGTTCCGTATGGCGAAGAGGCGGAGCGGCACCAGCGGCGAGCTCGCCGTCGACTCGATCCACAAGAACGCGGCGAGCAGCGCGGCGGCCGCGCCCAGCAGGCCCAGGGTCTGCGTCGAGGTCCAGCCTTCCTGGTTGCCGTTCACGATCGCGTACACGGCCAGTATCAGCGAGGCCGTCACGGTGAACGCGCCTGCGATGTCCAGGCGGCGGTCGGTCGCGATGCCGGGCAGCCCGGGCACGAGCTTCAGCGTGAGCACGAAGACCGTGATCCCGACGGGCACGTTGACCAGGAAGATCCAGTGCCAGTCGAACGCGTTGGTGAGGATGCCGCCGAGCAGGACGCCGATGCTGCCGCCGCCGGAGGCGACGAAGCCGAAGATGCCCATGGCCTTCGCGCGCTCGGCCGGCTCGGTGAACAGGGTCATCATCAGCGAGAGCGCGACGGCCGAGACCACCGCGCCTCCGAGCCCTTGCACCGCGCGCGCGCCGATCAACATCTCCTGCGAGGTCGACATGCCGCACAACGGCCGAGGCCAGCGTGAAGAGCACGAGGCCGACGAGGAAGAGGCGCCGGTGGCCGAACAGGTCACCGAGCCGCCCGCCCAGCAGCAGGAAGCCGCCGAACGTCAGCAGGTACGCGTTCACGACCCACGCGAGCGACGTCTCCGAGAAGCCGAGATCCTCACGGATCGACGGCAGGGCGACGCCCACGATCGTCACGTCCAGGACGATCATCAGATCGCCCAGGCACAGCACGAGGAGCGCGAGCCAACGGTTGCGATTGGTCATCGTCATGAGCGTCGTCCTTTCAGCGAATCGGTCTTCATCGGTGTCTCATGGGGTTAGACCGGGGCTCATCCGAGAACTCATCGCTCGAACGTCGATGACTTTTCGTAGGGAGACCGGTCTACCTCCTGATGGCCGTCCCCGCGCCGACCACGATCCGGTTCGAGATCCGCGGCCCGATCGCCCGCGCCGACCTTCCAGGCCTGTGCGACCGGGTCTGCTCACTGCTGTCGAGGAGCGGCGCAGACGTCGCGATCTGCGACGTCAGCGGCGTCGGCGTGGACGCGGTCACCATCGATGCCGTCGCCCGGCTCCAGCTCGCGGCCCGGCGGCACGACTGCCGGATCCGCCTCTGCAGCGCACCGCCCGAGCTGCTCGACCTCGTTTCCTTCATGGGGCTGACCAACGTCATCCCCTGCGACGCTATTTCCACCGTGTAAGAACTACGAGTCGAGCTCGAGCGGCAGGCCGAACAGCGGGAAGACCCGCTCGGTGTCGAGGAAGAACGTGAACTCGACGATGCGGCCGTCCTCGATCTCGAGCACCTGGAGCGCCCAGGGCTCGTAGCCGTCGCCGGCCTCGTTGGGCTTGTACTGGCCGAATGCCGGCGCGCCGTTCGCCGCGACCGTGGGGATCACGCGCGAGCCCCTGCAACCGGCTCCGGGGCCGACCCACCAGCTGAGGATGTCTTCGCGGCCGCGCAGCCAGAGGTCGAACGGCGGCATCGACTGGATCGCGTCCTCGCGGATCAGTGAGGTGAGCGCCTCCATGTCGTACTGCTCGAAGGCCTTGACGTAGCGGGCGAGCAGCTCCGCGTCGGCCTCCTCTAGGGAGGTGCGCGTGGTCGACTGGGTGACGTCGTTCGCGTCGAGCGTCGCGCGGGCGCGCTGGAGCGCGCTGGTCACGGAGGCCACGCTCGTCTCGAGCAGCTCCGCCACCTCGGAGGCCTTCCAGCGGAGCACCTCGCACAGGATCAACACGGCGCGCTGGCGCGGCGGCAGGTGCTGGAGGGCGGCGACGAACGCGAGCCGGATCGACTCGCGCGCCTCGGCCACCTCCGCCGGGTCGCCGTCCGCGGGGATCGCCACACCGTCGGGGATGGGCTCGAGCCAGGTCACCTCGGGCAGCGTGTTGAGGTTGGCCTCGACGGGCTCCCGCGACGGGCCGAGGTCCATCGGGCGCGCACGCTTCTGCCGGCCGGCCAGCATGTCCATGCAGACGTTCGTCGCGATGCGGTAGAGCCACGAGCGCACCGAGGAGCGTCCCTCGAAGCGGTCGGCGCTCCGCCACGCGCGCAGCATCGTGTCCTGCACCGCATCCTCGGCCTCGAAGGGCGAGCCGAGCATGCGGTAGCAGAACGCAGTCAGCTCGCTGCGGTACTCCTCGAGCTGGAGCTCGATCGCAACCGTCGCCGCCGGGTTCCCCATCGAGGCGGCCATCGTACGCATTCACCGATGAGTTCCGTCGCGGCCGGAAGTCTCATCGACAGAATCCGACACGCGAAGAAGGGAGCCACGATGGCACGAGTTGTGTTCGAGATCACGATGTCGCTCGACGGTTTCGTCGCCGGGCCGAACCAGACCCTCGAGGAGCCGCTCGGCAGGGGCGGCGAAGAGCTGCACGAATGGGTGACGCGCCTGGCGTCCTGGCGCGAGCGGCACGGACTGGAGGGCGGCGAGACGGGCCCGGACGCCGACCTCCTGACGGAGTCGATGGACAATCAGGGCGCGATCGTGATGGGCCGCCGGATGTTCAGCAGCGGTGAGGGCCCCTGGGACGACGACCCCAGGGCCGACGGGTGGTGGGGCGACGAACCGCCCTTCCGTATGCCGGTGTTCGTGCTCACTCATCACGCGCGCGATCCCGTGCCGAAGCAGGGCGGCACCACGTTCAACTTCGTGACCGAAGGGATCGAATCCGCCCTGGAGCAGGCTCGTTCCGCCGCGGGCGACAAGGACGTCTACATCTCCGGCGGAGCGAGCGTGATCCAGCAGTACCTCGCCGCCGGGCTGGTGGACGAGTTCCTGCTCCACGTCACGCCGAACCTCCTCGGCGGCGGCGTGCGCCTGTTCGAGAACGTCGGCCCCGAGGCCGGGAAGCTCGAGCTCGTGGAGACGATCCCGTCCGAGCTCGTGACGCACCTCCGCTACCGCGTCGTCCGCCCGTGACACCCGTTCCGCCGGAGAGGCATCTGCTCCGCGCGCGCGACGCGGTCGACGCCCGCTACCGCGAGGCGCTCGACGTGCCGGAGCTGGCGCGCATCGCGCACCTCTCCCCCGCCCACTTCAGCCGCGAGTTTCGCCGGACGTTCGGCGAGACGCCGCACCAGTACCTCCAGATGCGGCGACTGGAGCGCGCAGCCGCGCTGCTGCGAAACACGGATCGCTCCGTTGCGCAGATCTGCCTGACCGTGGGTCTCAAGAGCGTGGGCTCGTTCACGACCAGCTTCGGGCGCATGTTCGGCGTCTCCCCCACCGCCTACCGCGCGGCGCATCCGCCCGCGCTGAAGCGGGCCCGCGTGCCGACCTGCGTGCTGTTCGCGCAGGCACGGCCCAAGGACAGCAGTTTCGGAGAAGACGAGGCGCAGAGCCCCTCACTAGCCTCGCCGTAGACCGATCGACACGACAGGAGGGCCACGATGTTGAAGAGCCTGACCACGACGCAGGTGTGGGTGCACGACCAGGACGAGGCGCTGGCGTTCTACACGGAGAAGCTCGGAATGGAGCTCCGCGAGGACGTGACCGTGCCCGAGTTCGGCAACTTCCGCTGGCTGACGGTCGGCGTGCCGGGCCAGGAGGACGTCTCGGTCGTGCTGATGGCGATCCCCGGCCCGCCGGTCTTCGACGAGGAGACGCGTCAGAAGATCGGCGAGCTGATGGCGAAGGGTGCGTCCACAGCCCTCTTCTTCGCCACGGACGACATCCAGTCCACGTACGAGGAGCTCAAGTCGCGCGGCGTCGAGTTCCAGCAGGAGCCGACGGAGCAGCCCTACGGCGTCGACGCCGGCTTCCGCGACCCGTCGGGCAACTCG
Source organism: uncultured Actinomycetes bacterium (assembly GCA_963739085.1). Lineage (GTDB taxonomy): Bacteria > Actinomycetota > Thermoleophilia > Gaiellales > Gaiellaceae > DATFQE01. The sequence goes on from CAVTZA010000018.1 coordinate 223,125, forward strand.
ATGCGGATGGCCCAGCTCAGCTAGGGGCGCGCTGGGGTCAGATCTTGCTCTGCCGCATCGCGCGTCAGCGCGAGCTCTGACCCCTCCGCTCCACGAGCTCGA
>CAVTZA010000019.1:0-219047 GCA_963739085.1 uncultured Actinomycetes bacterium
TCGCGGCCTCGACGTCACAGGAGTCGAGCGTGGTCGAGATGCTCGCCGAGCAACCGGAAGTCGCAGAGCGCCAGCTCCGCAGCGACTACGAGACGCTCAAGGAGATGGGCGAGCGCTACCTCCTCTCCACGATCGCCGGCGAGCTCGCCCGTTCCGTGTACGCCCAGGGGAGACTCGACGAGGCGCTGGAGCTCACCCGCGTCGCAGAGGAGCTCAGCGACGAGGACGACGTCGTGTCGCAGGCGTACTGGCGCTCGGTCCGGGCCCGCGTGCTCGCACACACCGGGAAGCTCGACGAGGGCATGCAGCTCGCCCGCGAAGCGGTCGCGATCCTCACGACGACGGACATCCTGGCGCGCCGGGCCGAGGCCCTGATCGACCTCGCGGAGATCCTCGGCCTCGCCGGCCAAGGCAACGAGGCGCGGGCGACGTTGGACGACGCGATTGCGCTCCTCGACCAGAAGGAGCACCTCGTGGGCATCGAGCGGGCGCGGGCGGCGCTTGCGCGCGTGGGCGAGCCCACGCCCGCTCAGGGCTGACGATCTACTTCATGTAGCCGTTCTCGGTGTCCGAGACGCACTCCAGCATCAGGGAGTTGTTCACCTTGGTGGCGAAGATCGACGGCACCTTCGTCAACGTCTCCGCACAGGAGGTGGCTCGCTCGGCGTCGTTCAGGTCGTCGCCGATGATCCGGATGCGTCCTGCCGAGGTACCGGTGCCCGCCGTCGTGATGTTGATCGGGGCTCCGCCCTTCGTCGAAGAGACCTTGAATGACGTGGCGTGTCCCGCTGACGACGAAGTAGTCGACGCCGGCCTGGAGCGGTGCCGGCAACGCGCCGGTCGTGGTGAAGCGGACGCCGTCGATGCTCACGAAGCTCTTCGGCGCGGCGAACGTGTCCGTCGCCGTGTCGACCGTCACTGGGACGGGGTCGTAGCCGTGGATCGCGTTGATGTTGTAGTCCTTCACCGAGCCCGGCGGATTGACGATCTGGCGGATCCACTGGATGGGGTTCGCGGGTCCGAAGAGCGGCGCGCCGGCTCCGACGGTCGCCTCGCTCGTCTGCTTCAGGCAGGTGACGCCCGTGAAGCACCGGTTGGGGTCGTTGGCGATGTCGGTGATGAAGGCCGAGAACGCCAGGGTTCCGGGCGATTCGAACTCGAGCGACGACAGGCTCGTCGGCACGCTGAAGTGCTGAGCGACGCCGTCCGGGGCGAGCGTACCGCCCGAGTTCCCCGTCCCGTAGACCGTCGAGTTCGCGGCCTCGCGGACCTCCTGGTTCGGGTCCTAGGGTCGGTCTGCTCGCGCTCGCGCTCGTCGACCGCGACGCGGGCGGTCAGCCGGGTTGCCGCCGCCTGGGCGTTGGTCGACGTCGTCATGGTGAAGGTCGCGACCCAGGTGAATCCCGGCGTGAGCTTCGGAAGCGCACAGCTGATCGTGCCGTCCGACGCCAGTCCCGTGCACGTCCCGCTCGGACTGATCGTCGTCCTGAACAGCGTCGCGGCCGTCGACGTCGTCGCACCGCTCCCGAGGACATCGACCACGGTCGCCTTCAGCGTCGGATGCGTCAACGACCGACTGGTCTCGGTGCTCTTCACCGTGACCGTGTACTTCATGTAGAGCGGCTTGCCCGGGAGCGCCGGCGACCTGGAGTAGCCGTCGGTGTCCGAGACGGTGACGCAGAACCGCTTCGCCTTGTCCGGCGATGGGCAGGGATTCGGGCTCGTGACGTCGTCTGCGGCGCCGGTGCCGGCACCGCCGAGGAAGACGCACGCGACCGCGAGACAGATGACTACGCGCAGAGTGCGCCGCAGATTCGTCATATCGCTCCTAGGTTGTCGGTATGCCGCAGCGCTCCCCCAATCGATGCGGCAGCGAAAGTTGAGGAAAACGAATCGAGCCTGACAGATCTTCTCGAGAGGGTCAACCCGGCCCCGCGGCTTACGCGGGCCATCCCGGTTAGTCAACGCCGCGGGGCAACTCCCCGGCGGACGAACATGGTGGACCAGAACGACGCGCCAGTCCTACTAGGGCAGCGGCACCTTGGGGATGGAGAGGACGCCCAGCCGGGCCAGGATCTCGTCGCTCTCCGCGCGGTGGGCATGGGAGCCCGGCGCCTTCGTGTCGGCGAGCGCCCGCAGTGTGAGCGCGACCTCGTACACGGCTCGGAGGTCCCGGCGATGCGCAGGCTCTGGAGCAGGTGAGGCATGGCCTCGTCAGGCCTGCGCGCCTGGTGCATAGCTAGCCCGATCGTGCGTTCGACGAGTGCCTCGAGCCCGCCGAATGGCGTGTCGTGCGCGGCCGCGACGAGCCCGGAGGCGATCTCGAGCGCCTCGGAGTGTCGGCCTTCGAGGACGAGGCACTCCGCGCGACGGGCATGGGTCTCGTTGACGTAGCGGCCCGCGTCGATCTCGGCGAACCCGGCGGCCGCCTCGTCAAGGAGCTCGTGAGCCTCGACGAAGCGGCCGTCGCGGGCCGCCAGGCGGCCGAGATTGCCGGTGCCGAGCGCCGCGCCGATCGGAAAGTGAGCTGCACGGCTGACGCGCACCATGTTCCGGAAGAGCAGCTCCGCCTCCGCGAGCCGTCCCTGGTCGGAAAGCACCTCGGCGACGTTGTTCTCCTGCACGGCGGCACCGAGCGGGTCGCCGGCATGGAGCTTGGCCTCCCGGCTGGCGCGATAGCACTCGACGGCCTCGTCCCAGCGCCCTTCGGAGTAGTGGTGGATACCGAGGTTGTTCAGGGCTGAGCCGCGCACTCGGTGGAGGCCGTGCTCGGCACTGATCGCGATCGAGCGCTCGAACAGCGGGACCGCCTCGTCGTGGCCGAGGTCGGTGTGCGCGAGCCCCGCAACCACGAGGGCGTGCGCAAGCACGTCTGGAAGGTCGGCCCGCTCCGCGAGGACGGCCGCAGCGGACGCGTGCGAGATCGCTTCCGCGTAGGCGGCGCGGCGGTACGCGACGCTCGCGAGGCCGATCTCGATCGTCGCCCCGGTCTCCAGCGCGGGGCCGCCGTCCTCGGCTTCCATCAACGTGCGAGCCTCTGCGAAAGCCGCGACCGCATCGTCGTACCGCCCCTCGCGGTCGAGACAGTGCGCGATCCGGGCCACGACGCGGGCGCGGTCGAGCGGCCGTTCGTGAGCGTCACGCGCTTGCCTGAACGCATCGAGAGCGGGCTCGTAGGAGCCGAAGCGCTCGCGCATGTCGCCGAGCGCCTCCAACACGCGCGCGCGACTCGCCGCGTCGACCGCACCGAGGTCGGCGGCGGCGACAGCCCGCTCGTAGAGCTCTGCGGCGACGACGTTCGCGAATCCGGCTGCCGCCTGGTCGCCGGCAGCCACGGCGTAGCGCCAGGCGCGCTCGCCGTCGCCCGCCTCCAGGAAGTGGAGCGAGAGAATCGCCGCAACCTCCTCGGCGCGGCCCGCGGCGCGTCGCTCGAGCGCGAGCCCAACGCGCCGGTGGATGTCCCTCCGCCGCCTGTACGGGAGCCCTGCGTAGGCCGTCTGGCGTACGAGGTCGTGCCGGAAGACGAACTCGCCGTCACCAACCTGGTGGACGAACTCCGCGAGTGGGTCCCAGCGTTCGGCATCCGCCGCATCCGGCACCTCGTCCGCCAGGATCTCGCCGACGAGATCGAGCGGGAACAACCGGCCCACGACGGCCGCGAAGCGAAGGAGCAGGCGGTCCGCAGGGGCGAGCGTGTCGATGCGCGTCGTCAGCAGCGTCTCCACCGACTCGGGGAGCTCGCCGGCCTCGCCGTGCCGCCTTGCCGCCACGAGCTCCCGCAGAAAGAGCGGGTTGCCGCCGGCCCGCAGGGCGACGGCCTGAACGGCGACCTCGGAGAGCGCATGCTCCGCGGCGACCGCGATCACGAGCTGCTCGGCGCTCTCGGCGTCGAGCGGGTTGAGCTCCACCTGCTGCCCCGGCCCGCCCGGCACGACCATCGACTCGGCCGACGGACGCGTCGTGACCAGCACGAGCCAGGCCCGCGGCATCGGCGAGGCGGCGAGGTGGCGCAGAAGTAGGCGCGACGCGTCGTCGAGCCAGTGCGCATCCTCGACGACGATCAGCGTCGGCATCATCAGCATCCGCCCGAGGAAGGTCGTCAAGGTGGCCTGGAGCCGCTCGTGGCTCGCCTCGGCGTCGAGCGCGTCGACTTCGGCCGTCGGCGCCACCTCCGCGTCGAAGGGCAACGAGAGCAGCGGCAGCCACGGCGCCAGATCCGGCATGGTGGCGGTCACGAAGGGCGCGAGTTGCGCGCCTGCCTCCTCGCGTGAGCGCTCGGGCGTGATGCCGACGAGCTGGCGTAGTGCGTTCCGCCAGGCGCCATAGGGCACGGTGCGGGCGTACTGCTCCCCGGCGAGGGTCACCTCGGCGAAGCCGACCGCGTGCGTGCGGGCAACGGCGACGAGGCGCGACTTGCCCATGCCCGGTTCGCCGACGATCTCCACGAGCTGGAACTGGCGGAGCCGAGCCGCGTTGAGGGCCTCCCCGAGCAGGGCGACCTCGCGCTCGCGGTTGACGAGCGGCATCTCGTCGCCCGGGGCGGGCTCACGCAGACCTGTGGCCCGGCCGACGTGGTGAGCCATGACCGCACGCTCCTTGCCCTTCACGAGCAGCGGCTCGCGCTCGCTGGCGTAGAGCGTTCGGGCGGCGTCCAGGACGCCCGCGGTGGCCAGGATCTCGTGATCGCCCGCCTGGGCCGCCAGCCTGGCGGCGAGGTTGACGGTATCGCCCATCACGGCGTACGTGCGCCTGCTCGGCGAGCCGATGTCGCCAGTGAAGACATGACCGCGGTGGACACCGGCGCGCAGCGAAACGCCTGGGCACCGGTCGATCACGTCGCGGAGCGCGCGCAGCATCCCTTCTGCGTCGTCGCCGGTACTCGAGGGCGCACCGGCGGTCAGATACAGCTTGACGGCGCCCACGTCGATGTCGGACTCGAGCCAGGTGACGCCGTACGTGTCGCACGCGCGGTCGACGGCCGCTGCAACCTCGTCGAGGCGCGCGAGGAGCTCCTCTGGACCGTGCTCCTCGAGCACGGTGTCGGAGCCGGCGAGCTTCAGGAACGCGACCGAGACGTAGCGGTGCTCGGCCTCGCCGCTCGCGACGGAGAGGTGGTCGCGCAGCGACGGTGGAACGTATTCGCCGAGCCGCTCACCCGGGACGTCTGGAGGCGGAGGGACGGCGCTCCTGGACGGATCGAGCCTGCGCAGGAGATGGGCGCCGTCCCTCTCTCGACTAGCCACGCCTCATCGACCGACGCCGCAGTCTCCCCGCTGACGACGATCTCGGACGCCCTGGCCAGGTCCTCGAGCTCGACGACGCGCGTGGCGGCCGGGCCGGCGACGACCAGCTCACGGTGAGGACGCTCGGTCAGGAACACGTGGACGGCGCCGCTGTGGACGCCTGCGGACATCCGCAGCTCGGCCCCGTGGCGCTCGCTTCCGCGCCGAGCCGCTCGATCGTCCACTGCATGTCCGAGGCGGCCCCGCAGGCCCGGGCAGCGTGGGCGTCACCGACGAACAGCAGGAGCAATGCGTCGCCCCGGAACTTCAAGACGTCGCCGCCATGTCGCTCCGCCACCTCGATCAGCCGCGCGAAGATCGCGGAGATCGTGCGTACGAGCTCCTCCGCGCCCTCGCGGCCCTTCTCTGCCAGCCGTTCCGAGAGACCGGTGAAGCCCGAGATGTCTACTGACACCAGCGAACCGTCGAGGCTCCGTGCCCGCTGCGCGTCCCGCTCTGCGCTCCAGCCACGCACGAGGCGAGGGAGGTAGGAGGCGAGATCCGCGCGCTGGGCCGTGGCCGACTCGGTCATTTCAAGAGAGCATTCCACCGTTTTGCGCGCACTTCTGTCCACGGAAACTCCGCGCGCCGCTTGTATCGATTGCGAGACAGGTCTAGTGTCGGCCCGGGATGGGGGTTGTGCTGCGGATTCGCCGCACGTCAGCACGGCCGAGCGGGCATCTGCCCCTCGTATGCCTTGCGCTGCTGGCGACCTCGTTCATCCTGCCTGGCCTCGCCCACGCCCACGGGGGCGGCACCTACCTTGCGGGAGCGGCGACGGCGGCGCCGACCGTCGACGGTGTCGTCTTGCCTGCCGAGTGGGCCGACGCGACGCCGTACAACGTTGCCCTCGGAGCACTCGGCAACGCGACCGTTCGCTTCGTGCACACGCCAACGGACCTCTACGTCGGCGTGATCGTCGAGGACGCCAACCCGGGTCTCGGGCCGACGTTCGAGGCCTACTTCGACAACGACCACGACGGTGTCAAGGAGCGGGGCGACGACCTTTGGCGCGCTCCGGTCGGAGGTAGCGGCGGGGATTCCTACTGGGACCCGGCCGGGCGGGACGGCCCAGGGCACTACGTCGACACCGTCAACGGTGGCACGGGCGACACGTCCGCCGCCGGAACGAGCTCTGCCGGGGTGTCGGAGTATGAGCTCCGGCACCCACTCTGCTCCGCGGACACCACCCACGACATCTGTGCTTCGGCGGGACAGACCCTCGGGGTCGACTTCCGCTACCTGCGAGGCGGTTTGGGCGGGATCGTCGTCGCCCCCGGCCCTAACCTGCTCGACCCGAGCAACAACTGGGCCGACCTCGTGCTCGCGGCCGTAGACGTGGTCGCGCCGACTGTCGATCTGACTGCGCCCGTCGCCGGCTCGGTGCTTCGCGGCACCACGACCGTCACCGCCAACGCCTCGGACAACGTCGGCGTGACCGCCGTGCACTTCCGCTACTCGGACGGCGTGCACCCGGTTGTCGACCTGGGCACCGACACGGACCCGCCGTACGCGGCGACATTCGACAGCACCGAGGTCGGCAATACGGGCCTCGGCGGAGGAACCGTCTCCGCGGTCGCGCGCGATGCGGCAGGTCTCACCAGCGCGGCGAGCAATGACGTCACGATCGACAACACGCCACCCACCCGGATCGTGTTCGAGAGCGATCGCGACGGGAACTCCGACATCTACGCGGTGAATCCCGACGGAACGGAGGTCACGCGCCTCACGACCTCCGAGTCGGTCGACACCCGGCCGTCGCTCTCGCCCGACGGCACCCGGATCGCGTGGCAGAGCGCGAACCAGATCTGGCTGATGAACAGGAACGGCACGAACAAGCAGGCGCTGACGTCCCTGGGCACGAATGCCGCGCCCGCTTTCTCGCCGGACGGAACGAAGATCGCGTTCGAGAGCAATCGCAGCGGCGACGTCGAGATCTGGGTCATGAACGCCGACGGCACCGGCCAGACGAACCTCACGAACACACCGCTCGTCGACGACGTCTCGGCGACCTGGAGCCCGGACGGCACGAAGCTCGCCTTCGACTCGAACCGCACCGCGAACAGAGACATCTTCACCATGAACGCCGACGGCAGCGGGCAGGTGAACCGGACTCCGGCCAGCCCCTCCCTCGACACCGATCCGGACTGGTCGCCCGACGGCGGCAAGCTCCTGTTCGTCAGCTCGCGCAGCGGCGTGACGTCGGTCTGGACCATGAACGTGGACGGCTCCGACCCGGTCGACGTCACCCACTCCGGGAACTTCGACGCCGACCCCGCCTGGTCGCCCGACGGCAGCAACATCGTCTTCACGCGGGAAACCACCGGCGGCCTGACGTTCAACCTCTGGACGGCGCGCGCCGACGGGACGGCGCAGCTGCCGATCACGTTCGCGGACTCCACGCAGCGCAACTCGTTCGCCGACTGGGGCAGCCGGGTCTCGGAGACCGTGGTGACGCTCGAGCCGGTTGCCGACACCTACGTGCGCGCAGGCGACCCCGACACGGCCCACGGCACCGAGACGACATTCGACGTGCACGCGGGAGCAAATATCTATTGCGGCCGCGGGCCCGGGCCTGCCTACGGGCTGCTGCGCTTCAACCTCTCGTCGATTCCGGCGGGCGTGCAGGTGACCGACGCCAGGCTCGACCTGACCGTCGCCGGCGGCTTCGCGCAGGACGGCGATCCCAGCCACTACGCGATCCGCCTGAACAGCAACGCCTGGGGAGAGGGCGTTACCTGGAACACGCGGCCGATCGACGGGATCCTCCCCGGCCCGGTCGGGCCTCCGTTCGGCGAGCCGACGATCAACGGCGTGCCGCTCTCCACCTCGCTCGACGTGCTGGGCATCGGGAACGCGTTCAACGCGAATTGCAACGCGAACAGCGGCGGCCCGGCCGTCCGCACCTTCACGGCCCCGGTCAACCGTGACCGGTCGTTCGCGAACGCTGTGGCCGCCGAGGCCGGCGACGGCAGCCTGTCGCTGCAGATCTGGAGCCAGGCGTGCGGGACGCCTACGACCGTCCCCTGCCAGAACGGCCAGCTGCAGCAGGCGTACTTCCTGCAGTACTACTCGCGCGAGGCCGACCCCGCGCTCCGGCCAAAGCTCGTCGTCACGTATACGCCGACCCTCGGCGTTACCTCGTTTACGGCGACTCCGGTCCAGCCCAGCGCCGGCCTCGCGCAGATCGCGCTCGCCGACGTGCCCACGTCGGCGCTCCTCGCGCCGCCGAGCACCACCGCCTCCGCACCGCTCGGCGACACGCCGCTCGGCGACACACCCTTGGGCGATACCCCCCTCGGCGACACGCCACTTGGCGACACGCCGCTGGGCGACACGAATCTCGGCCTCCGCAGCCTCCTGGCCGAGCTGCGAACGGTGCCGCTGTCGTCACTGCCGCTCCTCCGGAACGGCGGGTGGCCGGCCGTGCTCGTGAACACGGGGCTCGACCTCCGCGCGCTCCAGAACGTGAGCCTGGGCGACGTGCTCGCGCTCACGCCGCCCCCGGCCGTGCTCGACGGTCAGGGGTCGGACGACATCACGCTCGCCGACCTCGACCTCTCGCGCAGCGCACTCGGCGACGTGGCCACGATCGCGTATGCGCTCGGCAACGGAGTGACGCTGTCGGAGCTGCTCGCGACGACAGCCCTGAATCCCGCCCTGCAGCAGTGGTGCGTCGTCACGGCGACGAACTGTTCCGCGACGAGCGTCCTCGCACTGGGCCTCCGCGGCGCTCCGCTCGGCGACACGCCGCTCGGGGACACGCCGCTCGGGGACACGCCCCTGGGGGACACGCCGCTCGGGGACACGCCGCTCGGGGACACACCGCTGGGCGACACGCCGCTCGGCGACACACCGCTCGGCGACACGCCGCTCGGGGACACGAACCTCAACCATGCGCCCCTGGGCGACACGCCGCTCGGCGACACACCGCTCGGGGACACCAACCTCCACCGTGCGCCGCTCGGCGACACCCCGCTCGGGGACACACCCCTGGGCGACACGCCGCTCGGGGACACACCGCTCGGCGACACCCCGATCTCCAGCCTCGCGATCTGCTCGGCGCTGTTCGCGCAGTGCCCGCCTCCGGGCGACACGATCGACCAGCACCTGTCCGAGTTGCGGCCGGGCGTGACGATCGCCGACTTCGTGGCGGCGCTCACGCCCGCCGCGCAGCAGTCGCTGACGCTGGCCGACCTCGTCGCGAGCCTCCGCAACCCCAACGACCACACCGTCGCCCAGCTGCTCGCCGTGCTCGACCCGCCGTCGAACTACACGTTGGCGCAGGTCGCCGCGATCTTCACACCCGCCAGCGGGGTGACCCTGAACGACCTCCTCGCCGTCTTCCTGCGGGCCACCGCCGACTGGGAGCGGATCGACCTCTCGCAGCCCGAGCTGGCGCAGGTTGCCACAGGCGGCGGGACGGTCAGCCTCACGGCCGATCTCTCGGTCTCGGGTAGCGCGCCGCTCACCTTCAGCGTCGTCCTGCCGCCCGGTTGGACGCGCACCGGGCCGGCACCCTCGATCGAGAACGTCCCGCCGGGCGCGATCACGGCGCTCGACCTGTTGCCGGCCCAGCCGACGCCGGACGGCGGCACGCGCTTCACGCTGCGCACGCCACTCCCGGTGGGCGGCGACCTGCGCTTCCGCTTCGGCGCGAGGCCCGGCACGACGCTCGGCGCCGCGACGCCGACGCTCTCCGTCGCCGCCGCGAACGGCACGCCGAAGTCGGCCCCGGCCGCGCCGGTCGACGTGCAGGAGACGTTCGAGCCGAACGACAACCCGGCGACCGCCCCGGTCATCGCCCCAGGGACGCTGTACCTCTCGTACCTGACGAGCGCCGCCGACACCGACTTCTTCCGCGTGAACGTGCCGTCGACCGGAGGGACGCGAACGACCATCCGCCTCAGTCACCTGCCGGCGGACTACGACCTTGTGGTCTACGGGCCACAGGGCGTGCAGCCGCTCGTCGCTCCCGGCGACGCACCGCCGCTCGAGACCCCGGTGCTGGGCGACACAGGCGCTCCGATCACTCATCTCACAGACGCGCTCCCGGCGGAGACACTCGACGACCTGACCCTCCTCTCCGACCGTCCGGTGCTCGGCGTCTCGGCTTTCCGGACGACCGAGGACGAGGCGGTCGTGGCGATCTCCGACGGCGCGCCGGGCTCGTACGTGGTGCAGGTGACGGGCTACAACGGGGCGTCGAGCGTCGAGCCGTACGTGCTCCGTGTGGAGAGCGAGGCGCCTCGCCAGGCGCCGGCCTGCCAGCCGCGCCTTCCCGGTCTCTCCTTCGGCACGGCGGCGGGCGTGAACGTCGCGTCGATCCCCGCCACCGCCGACACGCTCTTCCTGGCCAACGGCCCGCAGCTCGCCGCGATCGGCGGGCAGAGCGTCCTCAACTGGTTCTCGATGGCGCACCTGGATGCGCTCCGCACGACAGGTCACGCGAGCGCGCTGGTTCGGCTCCAGGACGACCCCGCCGTGCGGGCCGCGTACACCGCGTGGAACGCGCAGCCGTGTAGCACCGTCCGCGCGAACGCCGTCGTCCGGGCGATCACGGACGTCGTACGGCTGATCCGGACTGCCCGGCCGTCGGTTCGGAACGTCGTTCTCCTCGGAAACGACACGTCGGTGCCGTTCGCCCGGCTGGACGACCTCACCACGATCGCGAACGAAGCGGACTACGCCTCGACTTTCGCGCGCAGCGACGACCTCTACGGCGCGCTGTTCGAGCACCGCGTCCTCTCCGACGATCCCTATGCGACGACGGACCCGATCCCGTACCTCCAGCGACAGCTGTTCGTGCCGCAACTGGCAGTCGGTCGGCTCGTCGAGTCGGCCGCGCAGATCACCGGCACGCTCGACCGCTTCCTCAGCGTTCGGCGGAGTGCTCGACCCGAGGAGCGCACGCACCAGCGGGTACGACTTCCTGCGGGACGGGGCGAACGACGTCGCCGCCGCCTTCGCGGGCATCGTGGGCGCGCCGCAGCCGGTCACGACGCCGCCGCTGATCGGCGACCTGTGGACACAGGGCACGCTCGGGGGCGCGCTGAGCACGACAACGGGCCTCGTCGGCCTCAACGGCCACGCCGACCACCACCGGCTGCAGCCGGCCGCGGGCGCAGCCCTCTTCACCGCCACGAACCTACCCGCCTCGCTCGAGCGTGCGGCTCGTCTTCAGCATGGGCTGCCATTTCGCACTGTCGGCCAGCGACGCGTCCGTCGGCGGCGCGATCGCGGACGACTGGGCACAGACGTTCGCCGGCAAGGGCACGGCGGCCGTCGCAGGCAATCTCGGCTACGGCTACGGCGACACGATCACGGTCGCGTACTCCGAGGCGCTGAACGTCCGGCTCGCCCAGGGCCTCCGGAACGGCCTGTCGATCGGCGACGCGCTCGTCGAGGCGAAGCAGGGCTACCTCGCCGACCTCGGCCTGGTCGGCGTCTACGACGAGAAGGCGATGTCCGAGCTCGCGTTGTACGGCCTGCCGATGTGGGGGCTCGCAGTCACGCCTCCGGCCACCACCCCCTCGTTGCCGCAGGGCGTCACGAAGCTCTCCACGGACACCGATCCCGTCACCGGCCTCCTCGCCGACCGCTACCGCTCGCAGCCTACGCTCGCCCGCACGGACAACGCCTTCGGCAGCCGCTGGGCGGGCCCGAGCGGCATGCAGGTCACACATCTGCGGCCGCTCCAACCGAAGGTCGAGTTCGACGTCGCCGACGACGCACACGGCGTCCTGATCACCGGCCTGGAGTCGAGCGACGTGCCGTCGATCAACCCGGTGTTCGCGCGACCGATCGTCGACAGCTCGGCCACGGAGCCCGAGTTGCCGTTCGCAGACGTCGCGTTCCCCGCGAAGATCCAGTCGCTCGTCTCGCAGCGCACGCGGACGGGCCGCCGGGTCTCGGCGGTGCTCGTGCAAGGCCAGTTCTTCTCGGACGGCATCGTCGACGCCGACGGGAAGGGCACCCAGCGGCTGTTCACGCGCGTCGATCTCTCGGTGCTCCGCTCGACGGGAACCGACCGCCTGGCACCGCGCCTCGACGCGATCGAGGCCGCCGTGCTGCCCGGGTCCGGCCTCGTCTCGTTCTCGGTCGACGCCGTCGACCTGCCCACCGAGACGGCGGCCGGCGTCGTCCGCGTGCTCGTCGCGTTCCGCGACGAGACGTCGCCGACCTGGCGGTTCCTCGACCTCCAGCGGGGCGCAGGCGCGACCTGGGGCGGCGGCGCTTCGGTGGGAGGAACGCGCGTCGAGTACTTCGTCCAGGCCGCCGACGCCTTCGGGAATGTGGCCGTCTCGACGAACAAGGCGTTCCTGTTTGTGGGCGCCCCGCCGCCGGCGCCGACCGGGACGGGCGTCACGCCCTCTCTCGGGGGTACGCAGACGGCCGGCTGGTTCACGCCCTCGACGGTGCTCGACGTCCAGGCCGCGCCCGGCGTGATAGTTGAGGTGTCGGTCGACCGCGGCGAGTTCGCACCGTTCACGGCGCCGCTGACGATCACCGACGACGGGCTGCACACCGTCCGGATCCGCGGCTCGAACGGCTACGAGGCAACGCTGTTCGCGCCGGTCGACAATAAGCCGCCGACGGTCGCCCTCGACCAGCCCGGCGCGACCGTGCCGGTGAACGGCCGAGTCCCGCTCGATTTCCGCTGCAGCGATACGGCCTCGGGCGTGGCGTCCTGCGCGGCGACAGTCGACGGCGTCGCTCGCGCGGCGGGCTTCGAGGTGCCGACCTCGCCGATCGGCTCGACCCACACCGTGCGCCTGACGGCAACCGACCGCGTCGGGCGCGTCACGAGCCAGACGTTCACCTACACGGTCCGCAGCCGGGGCATCGTCTATGTCAACACGAACACGGGCTCCGGCGACGTGTACGTGCTGCCCGCCGACGCGGTGCCGTCGACGATGCCGACACGGCTGACCGCGACCTCGGCGCCCGAGGCCGACCCGGTGTGGTCGCCGGATTCGCGTCGGATCGCCTTCGCGAGCATGCGCGACGGCACGTGGAGGATCTACCTGATGGACGCCGACGGTACGGACGTCACCCTTCTGCCCACCGGGACCGGCAACGCCCTGGATCCCGCATGGTCGCCCGACGCCGGTCGCATCGCGTTCGTCTCGACCCGCTCCGGAAACTTCGACGTCTGGGTCGTCAACCTCGACGGCTCGGGTCTCAAGCGCCTCACGACCGACACGAAGCTCGACCTGGCGCCGAACTGGTCCCCGCAGGCGATCAACCAGATCAGCTGGGCGAACGGCTCGCTCGGCGAGCTCGACATCTGGAAGATGAAGCCGGACGGGACGAGCAAGACACGCTTGACGACCACCAAGAACCACGCTGCTGAGACCTCGTGGAGCTCCGACGGCGACGATCGCCTTCGCCCGCCGCGCCTCGGGCCTCCGCTCGGAGATCTGGACGATGACCTCGGCAGGCATGTCGCAGGCACGGATCATCGCGACCGGCCGCTTCGACCTCCAGCCTTCGTGGCTCCAGGACGGCAAGCTCGTGTTCGCCTCCGGCCTCGACGAGGAGCACGACGTCGACCTCTACCGCGCCACGAAGACCGGCACGAGTTGGAGCTTCGTGCGCGTCACCAACACGTCCGGGAACGACAAGACGCCGAACGGTTAGCGCAGCGGCGTGACGATGACGGTCCGCCGGCGCGGCCCGTCGAACTCGCAGAAGAAGATGCCCTGCCAGGTTCCGAGCGCGAGCTTTCCGTCCCGCAGCGGGACGAGCACCTGCGGGCTCATCAGCGAGGCTCGGATGTGCGAGGGCGCGTTCTCCTCGCCCTCCTCGATGTGCTGCCAGCCCCAGGAGTCGCCGACCATCCGCTCGAGGGCAGCCTCGAAGTCGCGCGCGACGGCCGGGTCGGCGTGCTCGTTGATGGTCACGCCGGCGGTCGTGTGCGGCACGAAGATGAGCGCGGCGGAGGCGCCGTCCGCCTCGGCGAGCGCGGCCTCGACGCGCGAGGTGATGTCGACGAGCTGCGTCTTCCGCTGCGTCTCGACGGCGATCTCGTGCACGCCGACTATCCTACGGCGCGTGGCCAGCGCCCCTGCGACGACGCAAGAGCTCGACCGCATCCGCGACCGCGCGGACCGGTTCATCGCCGAGCTCGACGAGGAGTACTACCAGCACTTCGCGGGCCTGAAGGAGACGCTCGACCTCGCGGCGATCTACGAGCGCTACGCCGACCTGACGACGCTCGAGACTGCGAGCGCGGTCGGCGCGACGGTCAACGGGGACAAGCACCGAACGGAGCTCTGGCGCTTCACGTGCGAGAACTACCTCGGCGCGCTGACCCGCGAGCACAGCGAGAAGGTCGCGATGCTCGAGGCCACCCTGGAGGCGGAGATCGACGGGCAGAAGGTGCCGTTCAGAATGCTCCGCCCCACCCTCGGCAACGAGCCCGACCGCGACAAGCGGCGCGAAATCGACCGCATCCGCACCACGATGACCGAGGAGCACCTCAACCCGGTCTACGTCGACGCCGTCGGCGTCCACCGCACCGGCCTCGAGCAGCTCGGCGAGCCGAGCTACATCGAGCTCTACCACCGGTTCGGTTACAACCTCGAGGAGCTCGCCGACCAGTGCCGTGCAGTGCTCGAGTCCACCGAGGGCATGTACGAGGAGGCGGCCGACAGGCTCTTCCGCGACCGCGTCGGCGTCGGCCTCGACGAAGCGCAGCGCTGGGACGTCTTGCGCGTCTTCCGTGCCCCCCAGTGGGATCCGCAGTTCCCGAAGGACCGGATGCTCCCGGCCCTGGAGGCAACACTCTCGGATCTCGGGATCGACCTGCGCTCGCAGGAGAACGTCCACCTCGACATCGAGCAGCGCCCGAACAAGACGCCGCGCGCGTTCTGCGCCCCGATCGAGGTGCCGGGCAAGGTCATGCTCGTCATCCAGCCGATGGGCGGCGCGGACGACTGGCGCGCGCTCTTCCACGAGGCCGGGCACACCGAGCACTACGCGCACACCTCGCCCGACCTGAGCGTCGAGGAGCGCCGCCTCGGCGACAACGCGGTCACCGAAGGCTGGGCGACGCTGCTGCAGGCACTGACCGACGATCCTGCCTGGCTGACCCGCCGCCTCGACTTCCCGCGGCCGCAGGACTTCGCCGTCGAGGGCGCGACCGGCTTCCTCTACTTCGTGCGGCGCTACTGCGCGAAGCTCCTCTACGAGCTCGAGTTCTTCGCCGTGGACAACGTCGTCGAGGCGGGGATCGACCGGCGCTACGTGGAGATCCTCGGCGACGCGCTCAAGATCGAGCCGAGCGCCACGGACTACCTCGGCGACATCGACGCGAGCTTCTACGTCACGGCGTACCTGCGCTCGTGGGCGTTCGAGGCGCAGATGCGCACCCACCTGCGCGAGCGCTTCGGGACCGACTGGTTCACCAAGCGCCAGGCCGGCTCGCTGCTCCGCGAGCTCTGGTCGACAGGCCAGAGCATGGACGCCGACGAGATGCTCGAGGACGTCACGGGGACGCCGGTCGAGATGGAGGTCGTCGCCGACCTCATCCGCCAGACCTTGAAGAGCTAGAGCGACGCCGCCGGCGGCGGGTGGCGCCGTCGCCTCGGGCCCACCCTCGCTCGCACCGGCGCTCGCGAGAAACTGCTCGACGAGGAGCAGGTTGTCGCCGGCCCGCTCGACCGTGCGCAGCAGAGACGACATGCTCGAGACCTCCTCGCGCTGCTCCTCCAGGAACCAGTGCAGGAACTGCTCGCCGACGAGATCGTTCTCCTCGCGGGCCAGGCGTGCGAGCGCGACGATCTGGCCGGTCACCGTGCGCTCCTGCTCGAGTGCGAGAGCGACCGGTGCCACCGCGTCGGAGAACTCGGTCCGCGGTGCCTCGACGCCGGGAACCGTGACCGTCTCGCCGGCGTCGAGCAGGTACTGGACGATCATCATCGCGTGGTTTCGCTCCTCGACCGCCTGGCGGTAGAAGTGCGCGGCCAGGTGGGGCAGCGTCTCCCCGTCGTAGTAGACGGCGATCGCGACGTACTGCTGCGACGCGCCGAACTCGCGGCCGATCTGCTCGTTCAGCTGGGCGGGAAACCGTTCCATCGGCCAGGAGCCTAACGGCCGCTCGTAGGACTAGGCTCCGTGACATGACCAAGATTCGCGTGCTCATCGCAGGCGCCGCAGGGCGCGACTTCCACAACTTCAACCTCGTCTACCGCGGCCGGGCCGAGTACGAGGTGGTCGCGTTCACCGCGACGCAGATTCCCAACATCGAGGGCCGTGTCTACCCGGCCGCGCTCGCCGGGCAGGGCTACCCGGACGGCATCCCGATCGTCCCCGAGGCGGACCTCGAGCGCGTCGTCCGCGAGCGCGAGGTCGACGAGGTCGTCTTCTCGTACTCGGACGTCACGCACGAGCACGTGATGCACATCGGCTCGCGCGCGCTCGCCGCCGGCGCGAGCTACCGGATGCTGTCGCCGATGGAGACGATGCTCGCATCGTCGAAGCCGGTCGTCGCGGTGTGCGCCGTCCGTACCGGGTCGGGAAAGAGCCAGACCACCCGGCACGTGGCCGGGATCCTGCGTGAGAGCGGCCGGCGCGTCGCCGTGCTCCGCCATCCCATGCCGTACGGCGACCTCACGAAGCAGGCCGTGCAGCGGTTCGCGGAGTACGAGGACCTCGACGCCGCGGACTGCACGATCGAGGAGCGCGAGGAGTACGAACCGCATCTCGCCGAGGGCAACCTCGTCTTCGCGGGCATCGACTACGCGGCGATCCTCGAGGCGGCCGAGGCCGAGGCGGACGCGATCATCTGGGACGGGGGCAACAACGACACGCCCTTCATCCGGCCGAATGTCCACG
Source organism: uncultured Actinomycetes bacterium (assembly GCA_963739085.1). GTDB lineage: Bacteria > Actinomycetota > Thermoleophilia > Gaiellales > Gaiellaceae > DATFQE01. Next base: position 17,124 of record CAVTZA010000019.1, read on the forward strand.
TCGTCGTCGTCGACCCGCATCGCGCCGGCCACGAGCTGCGCTACCACCCCGGCGAGACCAACCTCCGTATGGCGCACGTGTGCGTCGTCAACAAGGTGGACAGCGCGCCTCCCGAGGGGGTGCTCGCGGTGCTCGAGTCGATCCGGGTGAACAATCCGGACGCGCGCGTCGTGCGCGCTGCGTCCCCGTTCGTCGTCGAGGGCGACGCGGACGAGATCCGCGGCAAGAAGGTGCTGGCGATCGAGGACGGGCCGACGCTGACGCACGGCGAGATGACCTACGGCGCAGCGGTCCTCGCGGCAGAGGCTCACGGCGCGGCGGAGCTCGTCGACCCGCGGCAGTTCGCGGTCGGCTCGATCGCGCGGACGTTCGAGGAGTACCCGCACGTGGGTCGGCTCCTGCCCGCGATGGGCTACGGGCGGAAGCAGATGGAGGAGCTGCGCGAGACGATCGCCCGCTCGGACGCCGACCTGATCCTGATCGGGACGCCCATCGACCTGCGGCGGATCATCGAGCTCGACAAGCCGGCTCTCCGCGTGACCTACAGGCTCGAGGAGATCGGCGAGCCGACACTCGCCTCGGTGCTGACCGAGCGCGGGCTGATCGGCGACCAAGCACTCGTGTGACGATCGTCGTCGCGCTCGGCGGCATGGCCGGCCGCGCGGGCACCTGGATCCGCCGCTAGGCCGCGCGCCTTTCGTGACGGTGCCTGGCACCAAGAAACGGCCCTAGCGGACACGTCGCCGACGGCCGAGGGCGGCGCCCCACGGCCATGCCTAGGGACTGGTGATCGCCCTCCCGGCACGGCGGGCGCTGTGGACAGTTCGTGACGTTTTCGTGCGCATGCCTGGCACCGGCGAGACGCGGATCGAACCGATCCCGGGCGCGGGGCGAATGTGCGTCGACCCCGGCGACGGCCGCCGCTTCCGAAAGGCCGACGCCAGCACGAAAGGAGCCGTACCCCATGCGCAGAGTCGCGTATGCCCTCGTGCCCGCACTCCTGATCGGGATCGCATCCGCGGTCGCGTTCTGGGGCGGGCCCGGGGAAGGGCGGGCCTCCAGCCACCGAGAGGCGCCGCTGATCAGTGAGGATCCGGTCGCCGACAACACTGACGTCTACGCGTTCGTCAGCCCGGACCGGCCGGACACCGTCACGATCGTCGCCAACTACGTCCCGCTCGAGGAGCCCGCGGGCGGGCCGAACTTCAACAAGTTCGGCGACGACGTCCTCTACGCCCTCAACGTCGACAACACCGGCGACGGCGAGGAGGACATCTCCTACCGGTTCCGGTTCAAGACGAAGACCGGCAACCCGAACACGTTCCTCTACAACACGGGCCCGATCGACACGCTCTCCGATCCGGACTGGAACGTGCGGCAGACCTACACGGTCACGCGCGTCACCAACGGGAAGCGAGCGCAGGTGCTCGGCCGCAATCTGGCCAGCCCGCCCGTGAACATCGGCCCACGCTCGACCCCGAGCTACGAGTCGCTCGCGGCAGCGGCGGTCAACAACCTGCCCGGCGGGATCAAGGCCTTCGCAGGCCAGCGCGACGACGCGTTCTTCGTCGATCTCGGCTCGGTCTTCGACCTGGCAGGCCTCAGGCCGTTCAACAACCTGCACGCGATTCCGCTTCCGCCCGCCAAGGGCGTGGACGGCGTCGGCGGCTTCAACACCCACTCGATCGCCATCCAGGTCCCGATTGCCCAGCTCAAGGGCCCGAAGGGCCAGACGACGATCGGCGTCTACGCGAGCGCCGCGCGCCAGAAGGTGCGCGTCGTCCGCAAGGCCGAGGTCAAGGGCTACGGCCCGTGGGTGCAGGTCTCCCGGCTCGCGGAGCCTCTGATCAACGAGGTCGTGATCCCGATCGGCCTGAAGGACGAGTGGAACGCGTCCGACCCGGCCAACGATGCCCAGTTCACGAAGTTCTACCGGGCGCCCGAGGTCACGAGGCTCGAGAACGCGCTCTACGCGGCGCTCGACAACGCCAAGGAGACGAACCGCGACGACCTGGTCGCGATCCTGCAGACCGGAGTCCCCGGCCTCAACTTCACCGGGAACACCAAGGCGGACCTGATCCGGCTGAACATGTCGATCCCGCCGACCGCCCCGGCGGGCAAGGGTGACCGCCTCGGCGTCCTCAACGGCGACCTGGCCGGCTTCCCGAACGGCCGCCGGCTCGAGGACGACGTGGTCGACATCGAGCTCCGGGCACTCGCGGAGGGCTACGGATCGTTCCTGAACGGGCTGCTCGGCCTGCCGAACCGCTCGCCGAACAACCTGCTCGGGGACGGCGTCGACGCGAACGACTTCCCGATTCGCGTCAACTTCCCGTACCTCGCGAGCCCGCACCAGGGCTATGAGCACGTCCATCACCGAGTGGTGGGAGGCCCGTAGGGGCCGACAGCAACGAAGGGCCCGCCCGGCAGACGGCGGGCCCTTCCGGCCCTCCACCCGCGATGACCCACAGACTCCTGATCGGAAGCGCCGTAGCCGTCGTGACGGCCCTCGTCTTCCTCCTCGGCGGTGTGCTCGGCCACGACCAGGCCGCCCAGACACCCGCGAGCGCCGCCCCGGCCGAGCTCGCAGATATCGGCCTCGGCTACCTGCAGCGGGCGCGCGAGACCAACGACGCGACCTACTACTCGCGCGCCGACACCGTGTTGCACCGCGCGCTCGCGGCTGGACCCGAACGATCTCTACGCCCTGCACGGCCTCGGCTCGCTCGCGCTCTCCCGGCACCGCTTCCGCGAAGCGCTCGTCCTCGGCCGCCGCGCGCAGCGCCTTTCGCCGACCACCGCACGCACCTACGGCGTGATCGGCGACGCGCTCGTCGAGCTCGGCCGCTACCCCGAAGCCTTCCGCGCGTACGACCGCATGGCCGCGCTCAAGCCGAGCCTGTCCTCGTATGCGCGCGTGTCGCACGCCCGCGAGCTGATCGGCGACGTCCCCGGCGCGATCGACGCGATGCAACAGGCGGTGAACGCCGCCGGCCCGCAGCCCGAGGCGTACGGCTGGGCGCTCGTCCAGCTCGGCAAGCTGGACTATGGCCGCGGGCGACTCGAGCCCGCCGCACGCCGGTACCGGACGGCGCTGTCGGCCTACCCCGGCTACGTGCCCGCGCTCGACGCGCTCGCACGGGTCGAGGCAGCCCGCGGTCGAATCGGCCGCGCGATCGAGCTGGAGGTCGAGGCAACCGACCGCATTCCCCTGCCCGAGCTCGTCGGCTTCCTCGGCGACCTCTACCGCGTGCAGGGTCGCCCCGCGCTCGCGCGTGAGCAGTACGGACTGGTCGCCGCCATCCAGCGCCTGCTGGTGGCCAACGGCTTCAAGACCGAGCTCGAAACCGCGCTGTTCGACGTCGACCACGGCCTCAGGCTCGAGTCGGCGCTCGCGCGCGCCCGCCGCGCGCAGCGCGAGCGCCCGAGCATCCAGGCCGACGACGTGCTGTCGTGGGCGCTCGCGCGCACGGGCCGATGCGGCGAAGCGCTGCGCTTCTCGAGGCGCGCGCTCAGGCTCGGCACGCTCGACGCGCCCACGTACTTCCACCGCGGGATGATCGAGCGCTGCCTGGGCCGCGACGACCAGGCCCGGCGCTGGTTCCGCCGGGCGCTCGCGCTCAACCCGCACTTCTCGCTGACGTGGAGCCCGCTCGCGAGGAGGCTGGCGTCGTGAGGCGGCTCGTGCTGCTCGCACTCTGCCTCGCCGCGCTCACGGCGCCGGCCCCCTCGCACGCGCACCCGCTCGGCAACTTCACGGTCAACCGCTTCGCCGGCGTGGAGCTGGCGGGAGACCGCGTCTACGTCCACTACGTCCTCGACCTGGCGGAGATCCCGACCTACCAGGAGCGCGGCCGGGTGCTGCGCCCGGGCTTCGCTAGCACGGTGGCCGAGCGCCTCGACCTCCGCCTGGACGGGCGCCGCGCTCCTCTCGACCCGATCGCGACGCGCTCCGCCTTGCGTCCCGGCGCGGGTGGACTGAAGACGCTGCGCTTCGAGGCCGTCTACCGCGCGCGCGGCTCGGGCTCCCGGCTGGAGCTGCGCGACGAGAACTACGCGGCCCGGCTCGGCTGGCGCGAGATCGTTGTCCGTGCCCGAGACGGCGCCGAAGTCGCCTCCTCGAGCGTGCCCGCAACGAGCGCGAGCAATGAGCTCCGCGCCTACCCCAGCCGCTCGCTGTCGGCGCCCCTGCACGTGACCGAGGCGACCGCCCGGTTCAGCCTGGGCGACTCGCCGGCACCGCCGCCGACCCTTGGCGCCGCTCCCGCGCCCGAGCGGCCCTCCGGCCGGTTCGAGTCGCTGATCGCCGAGCGCGACCTCGGCGTCGGCGCAATCCTGCTTTCGCTCCTGCTCGCCGCCTTCTGGGGCGCGGCCCACGCGCTCACGCCTGGACACGGGAAGGCGATCGTCGCCGGCTACCTCGTGGGCTCACGCGGCAAGCCGCGCCATGCCGTGGCCCTCGGCCTGATCGTGACGGTCACGCACACGATCGGAGTCTTCGCGCTCGGCCTCGTGACGCTCGCGCTTTCCGCGTTCATCGTCCCCGAGCGCCTCTACCCCTGGCTGACGCTCGCGTCGGGGCTCCTCGTCGTCGCGGTCGGCGCCTCCGTGCTCCGCGGCCGTCTCAAGCATCGCCGCGCGCACGCTCATGGCCACCACCACCATCACCACCACGATCACCACCACCACGAGCTGCGGGGACTGCTCGGCGTCGGCGTCGCCGCCGGCCTGCTTCCCTGCCCCTCGGCGCTGGTCGTCCTGCTGTCGGCGATCGCGCTGCACCGCATCGGCCTCGGGCTCGCGCTGATCCTCGCGTTCAGCGTCGGGCTCGCGGCCACGATCACGAGCATCGGCCTCGTCGCCGTGCTCGCCCGCCGGGCCTTCGGCCGACTCCGGCTCGACGGCCCCGTCATCCGCGCCCTCCCGGCCGTGAGCGCCGCACTGATTCTCGCGGTCGGGGTCGCAATTACACTCAACTCACTCCCGGAGGTGCTGTAGCCATGTTCGGAATCGACGACTGGCTCGCTTCGTACTCCGACGGCGCGGGCCTCGCCGTCGTGGCGCTCGTGGCCGTCTTCCTCGGGCTTCGCCACGCCACCGACCCAGACCACCTCGCCGCCGTGAGCTCGCTGATCGCCTCGACCAAGGAGCGGGCTGCGCGGCGCGCCGGCCTGCTCGGCCTCGCCTGGGGCAGCGGTCATGCACTGACGCTGTTCGCGTTCGGCCTTCCGATCGTGCTCTTCGACGCCTACCTGCCCACCCGGGTGCAGCAGGGCGCCGAGATCACGATCGGCGCTCGTGATCGTCACGCTCTCGGTGCTGCTGCTCGTCCGCTGGCGGCGCGGCGTCTTCCACGCGCACGTGCACGAGCACGGCGACGGCCCGCACCTGCATGTCCACTCGCACGAGCGGGGCGAGCGGCTGCGCACACGGTCCGCGCGCTCGGCCTTCGGGATCGGGCTCGTCCACGGGGTGGGCGGCAGCGCCGGCGTCGGCGTGCTGCTCGTGGCGACGATCTCGAACACGGTCTCCAGCGTGATCGCGCTCGCCCTGCTCGCCGCATTCACCGCGGTCTCGATGGCGCTGCTGTCGACCGGCTTCGGCGCCGGTCTGGTGCGGCTGCCGATGTCCCGCCTGGCGCCCGTGCTGGGGCTGACGAGCCTCGCGTTCGGCATCTGGTACGCGCTCGGCGCGCTGAGCCTGGCGCCCTACGTGTTCTGAACCGATTAGGCACTCCAGTCGAACCACGGATGCCGACCCGGTTACATTGGCGGGCGGCACAAGCCCAGCTCATGCCGACAACGAACGACATCCACGACCTCGTCGCCGCCTACGCCCTCGACGCGCTCGATCCGGACGAACGCGCCGAGTTCGAACACCACCTGGCCGACTGCGACCGCTGCTCGCGTGAGCTGCAGGAGCTGCAGGGCACCGCGGCCGCGCTCGCGTGGGGCGTGGAGGGACCCGACCCTCCCGACCGCCTGCGCGACCGCATCCTCGAGCAGGCCCGCGGGGAGGCCCAGGTCGTGCCGTTCCGACGCCGGCGAGGCTGGGTCACTCCTGCCCTCGGGATCGCCGCCGCGGCGGCCGCCTGCCTCGCGATCGGGCTCGGGCTGTGGGCAGCCTCGCTCTCCAGCGACCTCGATCGCGAGCGCGACCTGAGCGCCGCTCAGGCGGAGGCGCTCCAGGTCGTCGGCGACCCGGCGGCCAAGGTGACCCCGTTGAAGGGGGCCGAGGGGACGCTGGTCGTCGGCAGCAGCGGGCGCGCCGCGCTCGTCGTGTGCGGGCTCGAGCCCGCCCCGAGCGGCCAGACCTACGAGGCGTGGCTCATCCGCGGAACGCCGGTTCCGGCCGGCCTCTTCGAGGCGAGCGACACGTGCACGGCGGTCCCGCTCGACCGCACCGCGGCGTCCGGAGCGACCGTCGCCGTCACCCGCGAGCCCGAGGACGGCTCCGACCAGCCGACCTCCGAACCGATCTTCAGCGCACAGGTGACATGAGCGGGGCCGTGTTAGCTTTGCGCGCCGTCGCACAGGACGAGCGCGCGATGAGGGGAGAGGCCGTCGACAGCAGCGAAGAGGCACTGCTCGCCCGGGTGGCCCGAGGCGACGAGGCCGCGCTCGGCGAGGTGTACGACCGCTTCGGCCGCGTCGCCTACGGCCTGGCGCTCCGGATCATCAGGGACGAGCGGCTCGCCGAGGACGCCGTGCAGGAGGCCTTTCTCGCCGTCTGGCGCCAGGCGGCCTCGTTCGACGCCGCCCGTGCGAGCGCACGCACCTGGGTGCTCACGCTCGTGCACCGTCGCGCGGTCGATCTCGTCCGCCGCGAGGAGCGCCGCCGCACGGACCTGCTGGAGCCGGAGACCGAACCGTCGGAAGGCTCCGCGGCCGACGACGCCGAGCTTCGCAGCCGACGCGTGCAGGTCCAGGGGGCGCTGGCGCAGCTTCCCGAGGACCTGCGGCGCCCGATCGAGCTCGCCTACTACGGCGGCCTCAGCCAGAGCGAGCTCGCCGAGCAGCTCGACCTGCCGCTCGGCACGGTCAAGAGCCGGATGTTCACCGGCCTCAAACGCCTGGGCGAGCTCCTCGGAAGCGAGCCCTAGAACGACCCGTTGAGCTTCGAAGCGCACGTCAAGGGCGCGCTCGACTCGCTTCCCGAAAACATCGCGGCGGCGCTGGAGAACGTCGCGGTCGTGATCGAGGACGAGAACCCTGAGGACCCCGACCTCTTCGGCCTCTACTCGGGCACTCCCCTCCCGGAGCGCACCTCCCAGTCGGTCGGCGGGCTGCCCGACAAGATCTCGATCTACCGCTTCCCGCTAGAGGACGAGTTCGGGGACGACCCTGAGCTCCTCGAGCGCGAGATCCGCATCACCGTCCTGCACGAGCTCGGGCACTACTTCGGGATCGAGGAGGACCGGATCGCCGAGCTGGGCTACGAGTGATCACCTTCCTCGAGGTGCTGGCGCTCGCAGCCGCGGTCGTGGGCGCCGCCGTGATCGTCCTCTTCTTCTTCGGGCGCTGGGAGGAATGATCGACCCCGAAGATTCGTTTGACTAGACATGCGAACAATCGATCAGATCCGTGCGGAGATCGAGCGCGCCAGCGAGCGCCGCGCCGACCTCTACCGCGCCCTCTCGAAGGGCCATGATCCTGCGCTCGCCGCCGAGCTGAAGGACATCGGGACGCGCATCGACGAGCTCTGGGATGAGCAGCGTGCCGTCCGTGCCGAGCTGCGGTTCGGCCCGCGCGAGAACATCCGCAAGCGGGCAAGGGCCGAAGAGCGGCTGGAGCGCGCCGCGTAGGCCCACGCTCCGCGATGGTCGTCCGGCCGGCCGGGCTATCGTTGCCGCGCAATGGCAGGGTCGTCCCTGCTCTGGGAGGCGATGCGCGCCCGCACCGGCCGTCTCGGCGACCGGGTCGCCGTGCGGACGTCGGCCGGAGCCCTCACCTTCGAGGAGCTCTGGGCCGAGGCCGAGCGCACGGCCGCGTCCCTCCGCGCTGAGGGCATCGGCCCGGACGACACCGTCGGGCTCCTCCTCCCCAACTCGCCTCGCTTCCTGATCGCGCTGCTCGCGCTGTGCCGGCTGGACGCGACCGTCGCGCTGCTCTCACCCCAGTACGGACCGGGCGAGCTCGCGGCGATCGCGAACGGCGTTCCGCTGACGACCATCGTGGCCGAGCTGCCCGAGGCTACCCGTCGAGGTCGCGCGCACGGCCACGGTCGACGGCTTCGCCGTGCACGTCCTCGCGCACGCGGGCGGCACCGCCGAGGCTCAAGGCGATGCGCTGCTGAAGTTCAGCTCGGGCTCGACCGCCGAGCCGAAGGGCATCGCGCTCACGGCGGACAACGTGATCGCGGAGGCCGAGACCATCGCCACGACGCTCGGCCTCGGCCCGGGCCAGACCGTCCTGGCCGGGGTGCCGCTCTTCCACAGCTACGGCTTCGATCTCGGCGTGCTCACGACGCTCCTGGCCGGTACGACGCTGCAGCTCGAGGACGCGTTCGTGCCGCGCCGGACGCTGGCCGCCCTCGGCGATGCGGGCATCGAAGCGTTCCTCGGCGTGCCGGCTCAGTACCGGGCGTTTCTCGACGCCCACCTCTCCTCCATGCCCGACCTCACCGGTGTCCACTGGCTCCTCTCCTGCACCGCGCCACTCGGGCCGGAGACGATCACGGCGTTCCACGAGCGCTTCGGTACGGCCATCTGCCAGCACTACGGGAGCTCGGAGACCGGCGCCGTCACGACCCACGTCCCGAGCCGAGGTGCTGGATCGCCCGGACTCGGTGGGCCGGGCGATGACGGGAGTGCAGATCACGCTGGAGGACGGCGAGGTCGTCGTCGCGAGCCGGGCGGTCGCTCGACGCTACGTCCTCGGCGCCCCGCCCGCGCCCTCGCCGCTGGGCGACGGCGTCTTCCGGACGGGCGATCTCGGACGGATCGACGACACCGGATTCCTCACGCTGCAGGGCCGCAAGGACGCCGTGATCAACGTCGGCGGCCTGAAGGTGTCGCCCGCGGAGGTGACCGCGACGCTGCAGCGGCACCCTGCCGTGCGCGAGGCTGCCGTGCTCGGGGTCCCGGACGGCCGTGGCGAGCAAGTCGTGTACGCCGCGGTCGAGCTCTCCGGAACGACCGACGAGACCGAGCTGCTGTCGTTCTGCCGCTCGACCCTCGCGGAGTACAAGGTCCCGAGGCGCATCGAGATCCGTACAGCCTTGCCGCGCACGTCGACGGGGAAGGTGCGCCTGCGACTCGAGGACATCGACGCGTGAACGCGCATTCGGTCGAGCAGGAGCTCGCGCGAATCGTCCGCGACGAGCTCTTGCTCGGCAGCGACAGGGAGCTCCCGCTCGACGTCCCGCTGGGCGAGCTCGGAGTCGGCCTCGATTCACTGGCGCTCGTCAACCTGCTCACGAAGATCGAGGCCGTGTTCGGCGTCGAGCTGCCGGACGACGTCTGGACCCGGCGCGGGCCGCTGTCGCTCGCCGGCCTGGCAGAGCTCGTCGCCGCGACCCCGCACGGGGGCACCCCGGCGCCGGCTGACAGCCAACCGGAGGAGATCCTGCAAGGGCGCATGGAACGTGCCGAGTACGCGCTCCGGCGCTACGGGGCGCTTGGCCGCGCCGCCTGGGCCGGACTTCGCGTGGCCGCGCCCGCGAAGCGGTTTCTCTTCACCCGAGATCGCAACGTCATCCTCGAGCGGAGCCTCGACGCCGATCCCGTGCCCGCCCGTGCCCCGGAGCCTGTCGTCCTGCGAACGTTCGAGCCGGGCGACGAGAACCGCCTCACCGGCCTCTGGGCCCCGTTCAACGAGGCGAGCGGACGGCACGGGCTCCGGGAGTGGCTGCAGAGGGGAGCAACCGCGCTCGTCGCGGTCGAAGACGAGGCGGTGGTCGCGGTCGACGTGGTCTCGGACGACGGCGACGAGGACGTGCGCCTGTCAAGGCCGCACGCGTGCTACGGCGTCTACCTCGCAGAGGCGCCGGCCGTGCGCGGACGCGGAATCGGCCTCGCGCTCGTCAACTACTCGTTCGAACACGCGCGCAAACGGGGCTTCCGGACGCAGCTGACGTATGTCCGCGAGGACAACACGCCCATGCTCGCGGCGACGACGCAGCTCCTCGGCTTCGAGGTGATCGGCAGCGGCCTGCGGACGCACGTCGCCGGCGTCACGCGCTGGTCGTGGCAAGTCGACGGCCGGCGCGGGCGCGGTCCCGCGCTGGTGCTCTGAGGCGCTCAGCGGCCCGTCGTCGAGAAGTGCTGATAGTCGCGCGAGCCGGTCCAGCGGCCGCCCCACTTCCAGCCGGCCGCCTCGAAGGCCCGCACGAGCACACCGCCTGAAAAGGCCATCCCCGGCCGGAGCTTCGAGCGGTCGAGGTACCTCGCGCCGGCGGGTGGGCTCACGCGAGTGCCCTGCAGGTACGGGTTCTCCACGGGATTGACGTCGATCGCCTCGCCGTACGCGTGCTGCGACCAGCCTCGTGTTCCGGGGACGAAGCGGCAGTTGAACGCAGAGGTGTTGTCGGCTGCCATCGAGGCGTCGTCGCTGCCGCGGTAGGCGTCGACCTTGCGCATGCGCCGGATCGGAAAGCGCGCTGCGTACAGCCGGCGGAAGACGCGCACCACGTGCCCGGCGACTCGGTCCCGGACGACGAGCGCGCCGACGTGCGGCTTGCGGTCGAAGCCCCAGTAGCTGAGGCGGACGAGGCGGAGCTGTGAGGGCCCGACCGGGCAGCCGGGACGCCAGGAGTGCGGGAGGTCGCGGCGCGCCACGGAATGGACGGTTCCGACGAACCCGGGTGACGGAGCCGCCCCGGCGGGGGCCGCGAGCACCGTCAGGAGCGCGAAGAGGATCAGAGCTCGCGTCATCGCCCGTAATCTGCCACGGTGCTCGCGCTCGCCGTGACCGCACTCGGGCTCCTGCTGGCATTTCCGTCGGCCGCCGACGGCCCGACAGCGTGCAGGCCGGCGACCGGAACCGGGTCGCAGCTGATCACCGTCGAGGCCTCGAGCCGCTCGAGCACGCACGCGTCGCTTCGGCTCTGGCGACGGCAGGGGAGCTGCTGGGTGGCGGTCGCCGGCCCCTGGACGGCGCGGGTCGGGCGCAGCGGCCTCTCCGGCAATCGCCGGGAGGGCGACGGCACGACGCCGATCGGCACCTTCCCGATCGGGCGGGTCATGTACGGCGTCGCGCCGAACCCGGGCGTGCGCTTCCGCTACCGCCGGATCGTCTGCGGCGATTACTGGGTCGAGGATCCGCAGTCGCCCTACTACAACACCTTCCGCCACGTGAGCTGCGGCTCCCCGCCGCCGTTCCGCGTCAAGGGCGAGCGCCTCTGGGAGGCGACCACCGCATACCGCCACCTCGCGGTGGTCGAGTTCAACATGCGGCCGGTCGTCCCCGGTCGCGGGTCGGGGATCTTCCTGCACGCGACCACGGGGCGGTCGACGAACGGCTGCATCAGCCTCCCCGTCGCGCAGCTCAGGCAGGCGCTTCGCTGGCTGAATCCCGCAGCGAAGCCGCGGATCGAGATCACCGCCCGCCGCTAGGCGGCTCCCAGCTCCCGATAGGCCCGTTCGCGAGGAACATCCGCAGCCCGTAGGGGATGGAGTCGGTGTACTCGAGGTCGGGCGCGGCCGCGACGTAGCGGTACCAGGCGAACGCCCGCGCGAGGGTGCCCGTCCGGTACGCGAGCACGAACGCCTCGTCGAGCCCGGAGCCGAACGGCTCGAGGTAGGCGTCGCGCAGGCGGACCAGCTCGCGGGCCGCCGGATCGAGGCCGTGCTTGTACGCGAAGGCGCGGAGCGTGACGACCATCGTGTGGAACGGGTGCGAGACGCAGCTGTCGCCCCAGTCGAGCACGCGGTAGCGCCCGTCGCGGACGAACACCTGGCCGTCGTGGAGGTCGTCGTGCTGGATCGTCTCCGGGATGCCGAACGCGGCCAGCTCGGAGCACAGGGCCTCGAGCTCGGGACGACCGGCGCGGAGACGCTCGAGCTCCGCCACGGACAGCCCGTCCTCGCTCCCGAGCAGGAGCACCGGCTCGTCGGCGAGCACCTCGTCGAGAAGGCCCGGCAGCCGTCGCAGCCGATGGTCGGGAACGCCCAGTCCGATCAGTTCTTCGGCGCTCCCGGCGAGCGCCTGCTGGAGCTCGGCGTAGAGCGGCAGGATCCGCTCCCAGTGGCTCACCTGGCCGAGCGACTCGTCGAGCTCGCGCAACCGCGTGCCGGCGTCGCGCATCAGCATCCAGCCGCGCGCCGCGTCCACGGCGAGCACCTCGACCACCCGGTCGGGGAGCTCCGCGGCGAGCCGGGCGGTCAGCGCCGCCTCGAACACGTGGATCGCCGCGTTCGCCTTGAACCACAGGATTCCGTCGTCCGTCGGGACGCGCAACGCCGTCGACCACGGGCGCAGGTGCGCCTGCTCGATCGGCCCGGTCACCTCGCCGGGCGCCTCGGCGCGGATCCAGGCTTCTGCCGCCGCGAGGAACTCGGGAGCGTCCCAGGTCATGGCCGCGGAGCCTACGGCGGCAACGGGCCCGTAATAGCTTTCTCAGCAAACGCTTAGGGCCGCATGCTTCCCTATCGGCCACGAGCCACGAGCAAAGGAGCCTTCCGGTGCCCGAGAAGCCCGCCGAACCGCCCGTCCCTGCTCCCGCCGAGGCGAAGGAGCGCCTCGAGCAGGCGCTGTTCGAGATCCGACGCGTCATCGCGGGCCAGGACGCGATGCTCGAGCGCGTCCTCGTCTGCCTGCTCGCGCAGGGTCACCTCCTCATCGAGGGCGTGCCCGGCCTCGCCAAGACGCTGACGATCAAGACGACTGCCGGCGTGCTCGGCGGCTCGTTCGCGCGGATCCAGTTCACGCCCGACCTCGTCCCGTCCGACCTCGTCGGCACGCGCGTCTACCGCGCGGGCGAGGGGACGTTCGACACCGAGCTCGGGCCGGTCTTCTGCAACTTCCTGCTCGCCGACGAGATCAACCGCGCGCCCGCCAAGGTGCAGTCGGCGCTGCTCGAGGTCATGCAGGAGCGCCAGGTGACGATCGGGCACAACTCCCACGCGGTGCCCGACCCCTTCCTCGTGATGGCGACGCAGAACCCGATCGAGTCCGAGGGCACCTACCCGCTCCCGGAGGCGCAGGTCGACCGCTTCATGCTCAAGATCGTGATCGGGTACCCCGAGCACGACGAGGAGCTCACGATCGTGCAGCGCCAGCTCGTGCCGCCCCCGGACCTGCGCGAGGCGCTGTCGCTCGACGACCTCAAGGGCCTCCAGCGTGCGGTCTTCGACGTCTACGTCGACCCCGCGCTAGTCAGCTACGCGGTGACGCTCGCGACGGCCACACGCGAGCCGGGCGCCCACAACCTGACCGACCTGGCGCCCTACATCGCCTACGGCGCGAGCCCCCGCGGCCCGATCAGCCTCGTCCAGTCGGCGCGCGCGCTCGCGCTGGTGCGTGGGCGCGACTACGTCCTCGCCGACGACCTGCTCGCGCTCGCCAAGGATGCGCTCCGGCACCGGCTCGTGCTCACGTACCAGGCGCTGGCCGAGGAGGTGAGCCCCGAGACCATCCTCGATGCGGTGATCGGCTCCGTGCCGGTCCCGCAGATCGACCTTACGCGGCAGAGCGCGAGCGCCGCGTGAATCTCCTCCGCGCCGAGCGGACGCCCGACAAGCCCGGCCCCGGGCCGATGCCCGAGGGCCTGCTGCGGGCCCTCGACGTCGACATCGGACGGCGGATGGAAGGCCTGCTCGCCGGCGACTACCGCGCGCACGTGCACGGCGACGGCTCGGAGCTGGCGCAGATCCGGCCGTACGTCCCTGGCGACGACGTCCGCAACATCGACTGGGCCGTCACCGCGCGGACGGGCGAGCCGCACGTCCGCGAGCACCTCGCCGAGCGCGTGCTCGTGACCTGGCTCGTGCTCGACACCTCGCCGTCGATGCAGTTCGGCACGACCGACCGGCGCAAGGCCGACGTCGCCGAGGGCGTCGCCGTCGCGGTCGGCCACGTCGCAACGCGGCGCGGCAACCGGCTCGGCGTCGTGACCTTCGGCGGCGACGACCCGCGCGCGCTTCCGCCGACTCAGGGACGGCGTGGGCTGATCGGCCTGCTCACCGCCCTGCGCGCGGATCCCTCGGGAGAGCGCGTCGGCGCGACGTCGCTCGGCGAGGCGCTGACGAGGACCGGCGCGCTGGCTCGCCAGCGTGCGCTGGTCGTGGTGGTCTCCGACTTCCGCGGCCCCCGGGACTGGCGACGCCCGCTGCTCGAGCTCGCCGGCCGCCACGACGTGCTCGCGGTCGAGATCCGAGATCGGCGCGAGCAGGAACTCCCGAACGTGGGTGAGCTCTGGCTCGTCGATCCCGAGACCGGCCGGCTTCTGCGCGTGAACACCCGGAGCCGCAAGCTGCGCGCGCGCTTCGCCGCCGCTGCCGCCGAAGAGCGCGACGGGCTCGCCCGTGAGCTCGGGTCGATCGCCGTTCGCCACCACGTCCTCTCGACTTCGGGCGACTGGCTCAGGCCGCTGGCGGCCTTCCTCAAGCGGGGAGCGAAGTGAGCTTCAGCCGTCCGCTCGCGCTGGTCGCCCTGCTCGTGATACCGCTGATCGTCGCGTTCTACTACGTGCGCGCACGGCACCAGACGCAGTTCGCGTCCCGCTGGGGCAGCCCGGCGCTCCTGCCCAACGTGATCGACCGCGCGCCCGGGAAGCTCCGCTACCTCCCGCTCGCGATCCTGCTGGTCGCCCTGGCGGCGATGATCGTCGGCGTCGCCCGGCCCCACGCAGTCGTCAGCGTTCCGCGCGAGGAAGCCACGGTCGTGCTCGCGATCGACATCTCGCGCTCGATGAAGGCCGACGACGTCGAGCCCACGCGCCTGGAGGCGGCGAAGACGGCAGCGAAGGCCTTCCTCGAGAAGGTGCCGAAGAAGTTCCGCGTCGGCGTCGTGTCGTTCGGCTCCCGGGCGAACGCGGCGCTGCCCCCGACGGAGGACCGCGCGCTCGTGCGGGCGTCGCTCGACTCGCTCAAGCCGGGCGAGGGGACGGCGATCGGCGACGCGATCGCCATGTCGGCCCAGCTCGGCCGCGACCAGGTCACCGAGGACGGAAAGCGCCCGCCCAAGGCGGTGCTCCTGATCTCCGACGGCGCGCCCGACGGCGGCACGACTCAGCCGGCGGACGCCGCTCGAAAGGCCAAGTCCCTCGGCGTGCCGATCTACACGGTGCTCGTCGGGACGGAGCAGGGCGTCGTCGAGGAGGAGCTTCCCGGCGGGCTGCGGACGCGTATCCAGGTCCCGCCCGATCCCGACGTGCTCAAGCGGGTCGCGGAGCTCTCGGGCGGCGAGTTCTTCACCGCGACCGACGACGACGGCCTGAAGAAGGTCTACGAGGATCTCGGCTCGCGGCTCGGCCACCGGGACAAGTCCCGCGAGGTCACCGACGTCTTCGCCGGCGGCTCGGCCGCTCTGCTTTTGACCGGCGGTCTGCTGTCCGTGCTCTGGTTCAGGAGGGTGCCGTGATGAAACGCCTGCTCGTGCTCGCCGCCGTCGCCGCCGGCCTCGCCGTCGCGACCCCCGCCCCGGCGTTCGCCACCGACGAGTGCAAGGGGTTGCAGCAATGCGTCTCGGTTCACGGCCCGTGGGTCGTCATCCCGACGGGGAACAGCATCCCGCGGCCGCGCGTCGAATGGCGGCTGCTCTGCCCGCGCGGCTACGTGGCGGCCGGGCTCGACGCCGAGCTCAGCCACCGCGCTATCGACGTCGGCTTCCTCGGCCTCGTCGGCGCTCCGGTCACCCCGGGCGTCGCCACGAGCCGCGCGATCGTCTTCTACGCGAGCTACGTCGGCGGGACCGCACGATCGCCGAGCTTCCGGCCGCACGTGGGTTGCATGCCCGGTGGCGGCGGCGGCCGCTTGCCCACCGCGTTCAAGCCGGGGAGACCAACGGTCCGCCGCGTCGCCCAGAACGAAGTGCCTCCCGGTCGCAGCGCCGCTGCGAAGAGCTGCTTGCAGCGCGAGACGCTGGTCGGCGCCTCGCACGCGTTCGGCTTCTTCATGCGCAGCGCACCGAGTGCGAGCCTCGTCGAGAGCGTCAGCGGCGATCCAGCGCGTCAGCGGGCGCCGCGTATCGCTGCTCGTCACGGCCGACGTCGAGGTCGCGGCCGTCCAGGCCGTCGTCCAGGTGCACGCGATCTGCTCGAGGGTGCGATGAGCTTCCAGAGCCCCTGGCTCCTCATCGCTCTACTCGCAGTCCCGCTGGCGGTCGTCCTCTTCCTGCTCGCCGAACGGCGCCGGCAGCGGTACGCGGTGCGCTTCACGAACATGGAGGTGCTCGCGTCGGTCGCCCGAGGGTCCGCCTGGCGGCGATACGCGCCGGCGGTCGTGTGCCTGCTGGCGCTGGCCGCGCTCTGCTTGGGGATCGCGAGGCCCGAGCGCAACACGCTCGTGCCCGAGGAGCGGGCGACGGTGATCCTCGTCATCGACGACTCCCTCTCGATGCAGGCGCGCGACGTCAAGCCGACGCGGCTCGGCGCCGCGAAGAAGGCGCTCCAAACCTTCATCGACCGGGCTCCCGACCGGCTGCGTAGTCGGGCTGATCGTCTTCTCGGGCGAGGCGCAGGTCGCGGCGCCGCCGACAACCGACCACGGGCTCGTCGAGGACTCCATCGGCGAGATCGGCTTCTTCGAGGGCTTCGGAGGCACAGCGATCGGGGACGCGCTCGCGGCGGCCGTCGAGCTCGGCGAGCAGGCGGTGCCGGAGCTCGCAGATGACGAGGGCCCCGGTCAGACGATCGCCTACTACGCGCAGGCGGCCAAGGAGAAGAACAAGCTCGTCTCGATCCTCTTCCTCTCGGACGGCTCGCAGACCCGCGGACGGCTCCAGCCCTTCGAGGGCGCCGAGAAAGCCGTCGATGCGGGGATCCCCGTCTACACGATCGCCCTGGGGACGCCGAACGGCGTGCTGCGTGGCGACTTCGGCCCCAATTTCGGCCCAGCCCGGCTCGCCGGGAACGACGCCGGGCTTCGGCGAGCGCGAGATTCCGGTGCCGCCGGACCCGGCGACGATGCGCGAGATCGCCGAGATGACGGGCGGCAAGTTCTCGGAGGCCCAGAACGCCGAGTCCCTGCAGGCGGTATACGAGCAGCTCGGCTCGAGCCTTGGACGCAAGCCCGGCAAGAGCGAGATGACGTCCTGGTTCGTCGCGGCAGCCGCCGCGCTGCTGCTGCTTGCGGGCGCTCTGTCGGCCGCCTGGTCGCCGCGAATGCCCTAGAAGGACGTCGGGAGCTGACCATCCGGTCCCTCGCGATCCCGAGCACGAAGGCCAGCCACTTGCGAGTCGAGGTGCTGACCAACCAGTGCACGGGTGCTCCGGACTACGCCGGTGACCAGGACGACGATCCGCTGAACGTCACCGACTGCGCGGCCGGGAGCACGCAAGACGACATCGTGAGGATCGCCGAGTTCCAGGCGTTTGCCAATTAACGCAGACGCCGCGCGCAGAATGGGTGGGCGGGCCATCCTGCCCACCCATTCGGACCGTGCTTCGATCAACGACGAACCGAAAACCAGGCGCTAGCGGCCCTTTCGGCCAGGCGAGCTAGAGCGGACAACGAACTTCAGTTTCCTGCCGCTCGTTCGAGCCGAGGTTCGCGCCGACGCCGCGCTCGCAGGCACCTCGCAATCGACCTCGACCAGGAGCGGCGTGCGCCTGAAGTCCAGAGCCCAGTTCGAGCCGTTCCAGATGAAGAACGGGAGGTGCGCCTCGGCCAACGTGATCGGCGTGCTGGTCACGGGGGGTCCAGTGACGGCGTCGCAGATTGTCTCCGCTTCCCCAGCTCCGGAACGGATGTCCAATCCGTTCAGCTTCGGCCCTTGGCAGCTAGTGAAGTCGAAGGGCAGCCCGCTCGAGGTCTCGCATGTGAGGATCGCGCCTCTTACGATCTGCGTGGGAATGAAGCGTCCCAGGGGTGGTAGGCCGCTCAGTCCAGCAGGCCCTTGCGGCCCCGTGGCCCCCTGAGGTCCTGCCGGCCCCTGCGGGCCCGTTGGCCCCTGCAGCGCCCGGGATGCCTTGCGGTCCCGCGGGTCCCTGCGGTCCCGCGGGCCCTTGCAGCCCCGGGTCACCCTTGTCGCCCTTCGGCCCTGGCGGCCCTGCAGATCCTTGCGGCCCGGCAGGCCCTTGATCGCCCTTGTCGCCCTTGTCACCCTTCGGCCCTTGCGGCCCGGTCTGGCTCCACGAGATCGCCGTCTCGCTCGGGTGACAGCTGTCGCTCGCCGGATCGATCAGACGCAGCTGGCCGTTCTGCGACTTGTAGCAGCCGTTGATCACCCCGCCGCCGCCGATGTCGGCAACGGCATAGGTGACACCGCCGGCGATCGCCACGATCGCGACGGCGGTGACTGCCAGAGCAACGCGACGAATGCGCGTGTGCATGGCTCGCCCTCCTCCTGTTCGTGCCTGGCGCCCGCGACGCCGCAGGACTCGAGGGCTTAACGGCCCGAGCTTAGGACGCACCGATCATCGCGTCTAGGCCAGGGTCGGACGGCCTCGACCTTCGGACAGGTCACGAACGACATGTCCTCGACGACCAGCACCGTGGGCTCGTCGTCACCCGCGCGCGGAACGCCGACAACGCGGAGGCTGCGGCCGGCGCCCCGCCCCAAACGAAAACCCCGCCTGAGCGGGGCGTTCGTAGGTGGAGCGTACCGGGATCGAACCGGTGACCTCCGGCTTGCAAAGCTGAATCAGGGCTTTTCGGCCGTTTGCATCCGCTTCGGCCGGGTTCGCGGAATCCCAATGCTCATGCGGCATTCGGCCTATCGGTCGACTTCGAAGCGGAACCGGGCAGAAACGATCTTGCGGCCGTTTCCTTAGCAGAGCGTTAGCAGCGGCGGCTCTGCGGCCAACATCATTACGAGCGTTGATCAGGTGTCGCGGCAAGTCGCTCCTGGTCGCCCGAATCCGCATGGTTCGAAGGAACCTGGCTGGCCACGCTGGCGGCCGAAGACCCCGCACGGCAAGGAGGTGGACCCCGCGTAGACCCCTATAGCCCGCGCTACTCGCATAGCCCGATGGATCGTGCGCCACTCGAAACTGTCCGGTGCCGTGGCTCGCCATTTCCTCCGAAGAGGAAGGGCCGAACCTCCGCGAGGATGGGTCCCTTCATACGTGCGAGAGCGAGCAAGGCCAGCGACCAGCCCTGCCCGATCGCGGCGACGGTCCGCACCCCTTGACGTCTTAGAAAGTCAGACGAACCCGGCCGGAGATGCTGAACGGGTTAGCCCACCCGCTAGTCATGGTGTTCCAGCGGAGTCACGCTCGAGGCCCGCCTTGTGATGTTCCGTCGTAGTCGTGATGCGGGATCGGAAGGTCCGAGGGGTTCATCGCCCACGGATGTCCGTACGCTTCGAAGCCGGAAATCATCGGCGGCGGAAACGTCGGGTCGGTGAAGGCGCCGACTGCGACCCCGATGACGTCCGGCGCGACGGAGATATCCCAGTACACGGTCGACCCGCACTCAGGGCAGAAGTGATACGTGGCCCCCCCGCTGTCGCAGGAGCGAAACGTGACCGGCTCCCCGCCCTCGCTGGGAAACGTCCACGTGGTCGATTGGCCTTCTATCGTCACCTGCTCCCTTGGAATTCGCGCTTGCACGCTGAGCACGGTGCCCGTCCGCTTCTGGCACTCGTAGCACTGGCAGAGGGATACGCGCTCTGGGTCGGGCCCTTCGTACGCAACGCTGAGCTTTCCGCAATTGCACGAAGCCTTACGGGTGGCCATTTCTCCTCCTGTTCGTTGCGACCTCGATCATCGCCTTGTCCTCACACGGCTTTGCGGCGTTCAGGAGTCGCCTTTAGTGAGATCTGCGCTGACTATGGACGGAGGCGCGCCTGCCCACGTCATACGGATGGCATGAAAATGGCTCACTGCGTGCCAAGGAAGTTCTGGGGCCGATCGTCTTGCTCAGACCGGAGCGCTCGAACTGCTCCTCCATGCGTGTTCTGAGGCGGGCGACGACGAGCGTGATCTCGTCACGCCGGAGGTCCTTCGTCAGCTTCTCAAGCGCCTCGAGTCCTGTGGAGTCGGCAAGCGTGACCGCCTCCGCGTCGAAGACGAGCCACGACACGGGCGTCCGCCTCGCTCGTCCATCCTAGGCCGTCCTATACCGCGTGATTCCCCTCGGGACGTCCCTCAGTTGCCCGCCGGCCACACGCCGAGGGCGAACGCGGATCGAGGAACCCGGAACAACGGCGCACCTCGATCCGGTTCGGAGCCCTCCTCAGGCCGCGGGTTCCTTGTAGCCCTCCCAGCGTGCCGTCAGCGCGTAGAGCACGAGGATGTTCAGCGCGACGATGAGGATGTTCCAGAGGGGGTACGCCTGGGGGTAGTTCGCCATGAATGCGACCTGCTGGAAGGCATTGATGCCTACGCCGATGATGGCGAGCCAGCGTGCCCAGCCCGCCCCACCCAGCAAGCCAATCCCCGCGAGAATGAGCACGCCACCCCAGAGGAGAGTGGCCCAGCCCCACGCGGTCACGTCGACGATTGCGATGCCTTTCGGCGTGGACACGACGTACTCGTCCTTGAAGATCGCGACCAAACCCTGGAGCGCGTCCATCCCGCCGACGATGATGATCACGAAGGCGGCGAAGGAGATCCAGCCGCTCCACGCATCTTGTGAGGCCATGTGAATGCTCCTTTCGGCGCCTGGGCGGTGGCCCTGCGCGTCTCTAGGTCGTCGTTAGGTTCCGCTCGTTGCGCTTGCCTTGACGTCATCGGCGCTCTCGCTGTCGACCTCGTGCTTGGTGACCTTGTCGGCCTTCGCAAGCGCCTTCTCGACCTCGCCCACCCAGCGCTCCTCGAACAGCGCGACGATGCCCGAGCTGCCGGGCGGAAGCACCTCTTCGACGTCCGCCTTGATCTCCTTCTTCTGCCGGCGGTCGACGATCGCGCCGGCGCCGGCGCCGATCCCAGCGCCAACAGCGGCCGACGCCAGGAACGCCGGCGGGAAGATGAGGCCGATGATCGCGCCACCAACCGCACCGAGCACGGCTCCCTTGCCCACATCGTTGGCGTTGTCTTTCACCTCGATCTTCCCGTCGGCGTTTCGGCTGACGAGCACGAGGCCGTCCACCGTGATCACATCGTCGCGGGCAAGCTGCTTGATGCCGTCCCAATCCTCCTGAGCGGCGCCCGGATCGGAATAGGTCGCGATGTACAGGTCTACGGGTACGTCACTCATCGTTCCTCCTTTCAGGTGTCTGTCTCGTTCGCTCAGGGACTATGGACGCGGATGCCCTGGTCTTCCTCATACCGGTGGCATGAACTCGCAGCTCGTCACGGGTCGAGCGGCTCGAGCGCGGCCTCGACGTCGTAGCCGAGCGCGAGCGCGACCTTCGGGGCGCACTGGACGACTCGCGCGGCGCCCGTCACCGGCGTCACCGCCTCGAGGCTGGCGACGATCTCGTCGCTCGTCGCCCCGGCTGCAAGGGCGAGCGCCACGGCGTGCTGGAACGAGGAGGGCGCCGCATCGAGGGCGATCGTCGCGGCGACGCGCACGAGCGCCGTCGGTCCTCTCGTCGATCGCCGAGGCGTCGCGTGCTCTCCTCGACAGCGATCGCCTCGAGAAGCGCATCGTCGTGGACGGCGAGCCGGCGGAGGTGCTCCTTGTATTCGTCCATCCGCCGGCACGTATCCGACCTGCAAGCCGCTGCCTCCGCGTCATCCCTCCTGGGTGAGATTTGCCCGCGGCGGGTAAGATCGAGCTCTCCAGGAGCCCGACCTCGACGGCGCGCTCGATCGCCTGGCTGCGCGAGGAGGCACCCAGCTTGCGGTAGATCGAGACCGCTTCGGTCTTGACGGTGTTGCGCGAGATGAACAGCCTGCTCGCGATCTCCGGGAACGTGAGATGGGTGGCGAGGTACGGAAGCAGCCGGAGCTCGGCAGCCGGTCAGGCTCATCGCCCAGGCGCCGGCCGACCCGGCGGTCGCCGCCACGCGGTCGCGCAGCTCTCGCGCGTCCTCGACGAGGGAGCCCATGTCCGGGCGGAGCTCGAGCACCCGCTCGGTCTCGGTGAGGACCGTGCGGGCGGCGGCCGACCTCGGCGAGCGCGAGATGGGCGCGAGTGAGCTCGAGCCCGACCTGGACGGTCAGCCAGGGAAGGCCGTGGTCGAGCAGCGGCCGCAGGCGGTGGGCGCGCGCCAGCGCCGCGCGGGCATCCTCGTGTCGCGCCTCGTGGAGCGCGACGCGGGCCGTCGCCACGTGCGCGATCGCGCTCGTCGAGTAGTCGCCGAGGCCCGTCTCCTCGACGAGCGCCTGTGCCGCCCGCGCGTGTCGGCCGGCCTCGCCCCAGGCGCCCTGCTTGGCCGCGAGGAGCGCGAGCTGTGCCTGTGCGACGAAGACGTCCTCGACGGCGCCGGCGGCCAGCCCGTCTCGACGGCTGCTGCGAGGTCGTCGCTCGCGCGATCGGTTGCGCCGAGCAGCGCATGCGCAACGCCTCGAGTGAGGAGCGCGACCGGGATCCAGGCACTCTCGGACGGGAGCTGGTCGAGCGCCAGGTTCGGCGTCGGCGAGCGCCTGCTCGACGCCGTCTCCGCATCATGTGCGCCCGCAGGGTGGCGACCCAGGGCTCGATCGTGGCGCTGCCGTCCGAGAGCGGGATCGCCGAGGTCGCGCCGTCGGCGAGGGCGAGCCACCGCTCGGCCTCCTCGGGCCGCCCGGTCAGCACGCGCAACCAGGCTCCGAAGACGGCGAGCGCGGGGTACTGCACGAGCTCGTCGTCGCCGAACCACCCGAGCCACTCCTCCACGGTCTCCATTCGGCCGTCGTAGTAGAGCGGCAGCGCAAGGGCGTCGATCAGGCCGGCGACGGTGCCCGTCTCGCCCGCGGCGTGCCCGTAGACGATCGCCTCCTCGGGCAGGTCGTTGGCGATGCACCAGGCCATCGCACGGCGGTTGAGCGCGGGCACGACGTCCGGCTCGCTGCGCTCGAGCTCGTTCCGCAGCAGCTGGCCGAACAGGTGGTGGTAGCGGTACCACTCGCCCCGCCGGTCGAGCGGCACCACGAAGCCGTTCGTACGCTCGAGCGTCTCGAGCATGCTGCGCCGACCCCGTCGTCTCGAGCACGGCGTCGCAGAGACCGCCGCACATGCGATCCAGCACCGAGGTGTACTTGAGGAACTGCGCCTCGGCCGCCGGCAGCCGGGACAGGAGCTCGAGGCGGAAGTAGTCGGACACGAACCGGTCGTCGCCGTTGAAGCCCTCGGCGCCCGCCGGGCTTGCCGCCCCGGCCTGCATCGACAGCGCCGCGAGGTACAGGCCGGCAGGCCAGCCCTCCGTCCGCTCGGTCAGCTCGGAGAGCTCGCCCGCGTCGAGCTCGACTCCGGCGGCTCCCAGCAGCAACTCGGCCTCCTGCTCGTCGAGCCGGAGGTCCGCCACGCCGATCTCGTGCACCCATCCCTGCGCCCGCCAGCGGGCAAGCGGCAGCGGCGGCTCCTCCCTGCTCGCGATCGCGATCTGCGAGCCGGCCGGAACGTACTGGAACAGCGCCGCGAGCACGTCCAGACAGGACGGATTGGCGACAGCGTGCAGATCGTCGAGCACCAGCACCAGCGGGCGCTCGAGCGCAGCCAATGCGCTCCCGACGCGCGGGACGCGCTTCGACCAGGTGGATCCCCCCGGGCCGGACAGCGCGTCGAACACCTCGGGCGGGAGCGGCTCGACGCGGTGAATCGCTGCCGCGATGTAGCGCAGGAACACGACGGCGTCGTCGTCTCGCCCGTCGAGCGCGACCCAAGCGAACGGACGCGGATCAGCCTCGGCCCACCGCGCAAGCAGCGTCGTCTTGCCGTACCCGGCGGGCGCGACCACGGTCGCGAACAGGCACGCTCGCCGCGCACAGCCGTGCGATCACGTCCGCCTTCGCCACCGTGCCCGGCCGGGTCAACGGCGCAGCGAGCTTGACCTCCACGAGGTCGAAAGGAACTTCGGTAACGGCCATCTGTCGACGATGCTAGGCGACGGGCGTCTAGCCCGTGCAACCCATGACGCCGTCGCGAACTTCCCTGGCGTGAAGGCTCCTTTTTCATGCCATTGGTATGAGGAGGACGGGGCGGGCGCGCTCCCATACTCGGCACAGCGATCAAATCGGCGGATAGCGCTCGGCCGAGGTGGCGGCGCCGAAGTCAACCAAGGAGGTGACCAAATGACCGTTTCCAGCGACACGCTTCGCTCCATTTCGACGCCCGAGCAGCTCGAAAGCCGGCTCGGGACGCTCGAGTTTGTCGACGGTGTTCCGAGCGCGCGAGACCAGCCGAGACCGTGTACGACCACCTCGACTTCATGCACGCCCTGAACGCGTACCTCAACGGCTTTCCTGGTGCGTCGACGGTCGCGCTGCGCAAGGGCTTCCACGAGGCGGGAGCGGAGGACAACTCGATCCTGATCTTCTCGGAGCTGATGGACTCGAAATCGCTGTTCCTGACCGCGAACGCCGACACGGTCTACTTCGTCGGCATCGTCGATCTCACCTCGGGACCGATGGTGATCGAGACGCCTCCGCAGGCGCTCGCGCTGTTCGACGACATGTGGTTCCAGTGGATCGTCGACTTCGGCCTCCCGGGCCCGGATCGCGGCGAGGGCGGCCGGTTCCTGCTCGTCCCGCCCGGCTACGACGGCTCCCTGCCCGACAGCGGCTACCACGTCCGGCACTCGCGCACGACGAGGGCGCTCCTGCTCGGCCGCTCGTTCATCAACGAGAACCCGGGCATGGACCCCGCGCCGACCGTCGAGATGATCAAGAGCACGCTCAAGCTCTACCCCTATGCCCAGGGCGGCTTCGGGACGAGCATCGGGACGCTGCTCGAGGGCCACGTGCACCCCGATCCGCCGGCGGACATTCCCGAGACGAAGTTCGTCGAGGGCAGCGGGCTGGCGTTCAACACGATCCCACCGAGCGACTTCGGCTTCTTCGAGCTGCTGAACGAGCTGGTCCAGGACGAGCCCGCGGACAGCAACACCAACATCGAGCTGATGGGGGACCTGGCCGCGATCGGGATCGTCAAGGGCAAGCCGTTCGAGCCGGACGAGCGGATGCGGGGGATCCTCGAGGATGCGGCCGCCGTCGGCAGCGCGACATCACGGGCGCTGGTCTTCGATCCGCGAGAGTCTGAAGGGTTCGGGTACTACGACGACGGTCGGCGTGGGGATTGCCGCTCTGGGTCGGCGGATACAGCTTCGAGACTCCGCCTCCGCTCGTCACCGAGGAGGGAATCGAGCCGCTGCCTCCGACCGGCGCCCGGACGCTGAACGCCCGGACCTCGTTCTTCTACGCCTACACCGGGATCACGCCCGCGATGTGCATGCGGCTCACCGGGAGTCGGGTCGCAGTACGTCGTCGCCTTCAAGGACAGCGAGGGCGACCCCCTCGACGGCGCCAAGAGCTACCGGGTGACGCTTCCGCCCGACATCCCGGCGGCCCGCTTCTGGTCGCTCACCCTCTACGACAATCAGACGCGCTCGATGCTGCAGACACCGCAGCGCTACCCCCGCGCCGGGAGCCAGTCCTACCCGACTCCCGCGGCGACCGCAGACGACGATGGCTCGACGACCGTCACGTTCGGCCCGGAACGGCCCGCGGATACCCCGGAGGGCAACTGGATTCAGACCGACCCCGACAAGGGCTTCTTCGCGATCCTGCGCTGCTACAGCCCGCTCCAGTCGTACTTCGACAAGAGCTGGCGACCGAGCGAGATCGAGCCTGTTATCTAGAAACGACGTCAAACGGAAAGGGAGGAACCATGGCCGAATCGACCAGCGAAACCCCGGTCCTCGACCTGCTCGCAAGCATGACCGCCGACTCGATCGAGGCGTCGAGTCTCGATCCGGAGGCACTGGCGCTCGTTCGCATCGCTGCGCTAATCGCTGTCGATGCCCCGTCCGCCTCGTATCTGCTGAACCTGGGAGTGGCAAGCGAGATCGGTATCGACGCCGAGCAGGTCCGCGGTGTGCTTGCCGCGATCGCGCCGATCGTCGGCACAGCGCGAATCGCGTCCGCGACCGGCAAGATCGTCGAAGCGCTCGAGGTCGCGATCGAGATCGCGGAGCTCGACGAGCAAGAGCGAGGCGAGGGGTAACCCGCGCCGGCCGAGCCGCCCCTCTTCATAAGGGGCGGCTGACGGCCCGTTCCAGCTCGCGCCGAGCGAGAGTCCCACCCATCGAAGGAGGTAACGAGGTGCTTTTGGTTCATCTTGTTCGCAGTGATCTGGATCGCAATCGCGTTCTGGCCCGCCCGCGTCGCCGCCCGGAAAGGGCACAGCTTCTTCCTCTACTTCCTCTTCAGCCTGGTCTTCTTCCCGCTCGCGCTGATCGTTGCCTACATGGTTGACGATCGGCGTCCCGCACTCGCCTGACGAGAGACGGTGGTCAAGCGGGCAGGCGATATCGCGGAACATCGCCTGCCGACGGGCCTTCACCCGTCTTGAGCTTCCGAGGGGCTTGTAGGCCCGTCCACCTGGGTCTGGTCGCGTTTCGCGAGGAGTTCGTCGTACAGGGAGCTGTTGAGAACAGGTGCCGCGACGACGAGGATCGAGATCATGTACATGAAGAAAAGGAACGTCGTCGTGGCGCCGAGATCGCCGTATAGCGAGGTCGACTTCTCGAGCTTCGGCACGAGGAAGCTGCCGACCAGCTCGTGCAGCACCTGAAAGCCGATCGCGACGACGAGCGCGCCGGGCAGCAGCGCCTTCCAGGGAGCGTCACGGTGCGGCAGGTGAAGAGAAACCCAGAGCCACAGAGCCGCAAGCGGCGCGAAGGTGAGAACCGGCGCGAGGAGGCCCGGCCAGTCGTCGCGGACCCACCAGGTGAGTGCAACCGCGGCCATGAACGCCAACACCATGCCGGTGAACGCAAGTGATGACTGCAGCGGCTTGGGCCGCGGCGGTGGCTCGTCCCAGACGAGCGCGTGAATGAGCTGCACCGCCTTCGCGCCCGAGTATCCCGCCCAGAGGAGCAGCGGCACCCCGACCGCGAAGAGCCACCACGAGTCGGAGTGTGCGGAACGCGAGGCGTCGCCGATCGCGTTGGTGACCGCCCCCGGAAGGCCGCCGCCCTCGACTGCTTCCTCGGTGCTGTCAGCGTTGCCGAGGCCGAGCGCGCCCCCGACGATCAGGCCGAACGGCAGCAACCACAGGAACAACCGGTAGGCAAAGCCCCCGGCGAGAACGCTGGCCGCAACCCGTCGATTACGCTCTACCGCCCGAAGCGGGACCGCGAGCGCCACGTGCCGTTCGCCCGCGCCCCTCGCACTGCCCATCGCGGTCTTGAACCTGCCTCGCGCGCGATCGCTGCCGGCGCGGTCAGGGGCGTCATCGGCGCCGTCGACGCTCACTGGAGCATCCTTCGCATGGCCGGTTGGGCGCGGTCGGCCGCCAGCCTGAAGAAGCCTCGCGACCGAAGGCGGCCGACGGCGTCGCCGGCGATCACGGTGAAGGGCACAGCGAGGATGAGGCCGACGATGCCGAAGAGAAAGCCGCCCAGTGCGGTGACGACGAGCACCAGCAGCGGGTGGATGTCGAGGGTACGTCCCATCACCCTGGGCTCCACGAAGTTCTCCAGCAGGAGGTTCGAGGCGAGTACGACCAGGAGCATGACCGTGGCGGTGCCGACCCCGCCGTCGCCGAGGGCGACGAAGACGGCCAGCCCTCCGCCGAGAAAGGCGCCGATATAGGGGATGTAGCCGCCGATGAAGTTCGCGACCACGATGGTGAACACGAGCGGCAGGCCGAGCAGGAGAGCGGCGAGGCCGAC
Organism: uncultured Actinomycetes bacterium; assembly: GCA_963739085.1. Classification (GTDB taxonomy): domain Bacteria; phylum Actinomycetota; class Thermoleophilia; order Gaiellales; family Gaiellaceae; genus DATFQE01. The sequence goes on from CAVTZA010000019.1 coordinate 44,927, forward strand.
GACCGCCGCGACGATGGCGGACATGACGGTGCGGCCGCGCCCGTAGCTTCGGAGAATCCTGCACGCATCGCTGATGAAGCTGTCGACCTCGTCGCGGATCGACGGGTCGATCTTCGCGACTACGGAGCGCCGGAGGCGAGTGCCGTCTTTGAGCAGGTAGTACATGATCAAGGCGCCGAGGATCAGACCGCTGGCCAGGCCGACCAGCGCGTCGACGCCGGAAACCACCTTGGTGACGAAGCCTTCGGCGATCGCCGGGCGTGAGTCCTCGGCCGCCGCCCGTGCATCCTCCAGCGACTCCTGATCGACATCGAGCTCGACGCTCGCGTTGGACAAAGCAGCGTCGACCGAAGCACTGATCTCGTCTCTTTGCTGGATGATGCCCCGCGCGGTTGCCACCAGGACGACGGTCATCAAGGCGATCAGCCCAAGGACGATCGAGCCGGCGGCGAGGGTGGGCTTGAGGCCGCGGCGTTCGAGCTTGACGACCAGAGGCTTGAAGACCACGGCCAGCACGGCCGCGAACACCAGCGGCAACACGATCTCGCTCACCGCCCCGAGCGCCGTGACCACGATCACCGTCGCGACCACGAACCCGACGAAGCTCCACGCCCAGATTCCAAGTTTGGGAACGGAGCTCAGGTCGTTCATCGCGATAGCCTCGGCTATCCGGGTTGGGCGGGGGCTTCCAGCGCCGCGTGCGCCGCCGCGACCTCCGCCCGGCGGGCCTTCGTCAGCTCCTGGACGAAGATCTGGATCGTCGCTGCGAGCGGAACCGCGGTGAGCGCACCGAGGACGCCGAGAAGGGAGCCGAAGAGCGTGACGGCAACGATGATGAAGAACCCCGAGAGGTTGACCGCCTTGCCCTGGATCTTCGGCGTCAGAACGTTGTTCTCGACCTGCTGGTAGACGAGCAGGACGACCAGCATGATGATCGCCGCGGTGAGTCCCTCCTCGGCCCAGAGCGCCGGAACGAGGATGACCCCGGCGAGGGTGGCGCCGAGGTTCGGGATCATGTCGAGCAGCCCTGCGATCACCCCCAGCGCCAGGGCATAGCTCGACCCGAGCAGCCAGGCCGTGAGCCCCTGGGTCGTTCCGGCGATCGCGGCGATCACGACGACACCGATCGCCCAGCGCGAGATCGAGGTCGTCACGCGCTCCCAGACGCCCAGCCAGCGCTCGTCCTCCCCCGGCATCAGCACGCTCCCCAACGCCCGTTTCATGTTCGCGATGTCGCTGAGCAGGAACATGCAGATGAAGATGATCGTGAAGGCGATGAGAAAGCCGGAGAGGAAGTCGCCCGCGATCCCGAGCACAGCCGAGATCGCGTCCGGCACCGACGCCGAGACCTTCTCGGCTCCCGCCTGCACGTTCTCGGCGGCCCCGCTGTCGCCCAGCCCCGACAGCTCGTCGGACTCGCGCAGCTGCTCGACCGTCGCCGGGAGATCCTGGAGAAAGTCCCGCACCGCGCCGACGAGCGGCACCAGGAACAGCAGCGCGAGCACCGTCACCGCGAGGGCAGTGCCGAGCACCGTCACTGCCGCCGCCAGCCCGCGCGACATCCCCGTCTTCGCCATCAGATACCGCACGGGATACTCGAACACGAGCGCCAGGAAGATCCCGATGAACACGATCAGGAAGGTGTCGCCGATCGCCCGAACGCCGCCAGTACACCCAGCGTCGCGGCGACCAGCAGGATCGTTCGCATCGGCAGAACCAACTCGACGCGCCGTGGCCACGCGTCCGTGCATCCCGGGACTGTCCGCCATCGTGCCCGATCGCGAAGGTCAGTGGGTGGCCGACTATTGGCGCCGAGTCGCCGGCCTTCCTCATACCGATTGCATGAAGTCGCAGTCGCGGCCTTCGGTGCAGGGCTACGAGGGACGAGTCAGGGCGGCTTCGATTCGCTCGAGCCGCCTGTCGAGCTGACGGAGCTGCTCCGCCGTCGGAGTCTCGGCATCCGACGGCGTCCGCTCGAGGCGCGAGGAACCAGCCAGGGCGGCTTCGATTCGTTCGAGCCGCCTGTCGAACTGGCGGAACTGCTCCGCCGTCGGAGCCTCGGCAGCCGAGCGCGCCTGCTCGAGCGTCGTGCGCGCTACGAACGCGCTCGTGATCGCGGCGGTGATGACCGTCAGGAAGCTGATCCCCACCAACATGATGAGCACGGCGAGGAGCCGTCCGGCGACAGTCACCGGAACGTTGTCGCCGTAGCCGACCGTCGTGACCGTCTGGGCGGCCCACCAGAGCCCTGAGCCGATCGACGGATAGGTGTCGCGGTCGGCAACCGTCATCAGGAGGCCGGCCGCGAGGGCGGTCGCGGTCGTCGCAACGGCGATCACGATTGCGGCCGCGCGCGGCGTGGTGGCCCGGGCCAGCATTGCCTCGAGCCGCCGTTCGAGCCTGGTCTCGCGTGGCGCCTCGGGTAGCTCCGTGCTCGCGGTTTCATTGTCGCCTCCTGCTAATCAGTCGAGCAGATGGATCGTGAACGCGACCGCGAATCCGAGCGTCGTCACGACTCCGACGAGCTTGCCTCCGTGCTCGAACGCCTCGGGCATCATCGTGTCCGCAAGCATCGTGAGGATCGCGCCGGCCGCGAAGGCGAGGACGAAGGCGACGGTATCCTGTGAGGAGTTCTGGAAGAGGCCGTAGCCGGCAAGCGAGGCGAGTCCGGAGACGAGCGCGATCGCGATCCACATCCAGAGGATCCGCGACTTCTTCCAGCCGCTGGTAACGAGCCCGCGGTCGAGGAGATCGATTCGGGCAGGTTGGAGATGAAGACCGCGGCCAGGTAGGCGGCGCCGACCGCCCCGCCTTCGTAGATCGTCAGGCCGATCACCATCGACTCGGGAATCCCGTCGAGAACGGTTCCGAGCACGATCGCGAGCGGGGACCGCCGCTGTCCTGGCCGCCGTCTGCATCCTTGCGTTCACCCCCGCCGAGGCGGTCGATCAGCCAGTCGCCGCCGAAGAAGACCCCGCAGCCGGCGAAGAGGCCCACAACGACCCAGCCGTGACCGATGGACTTCTCGGCGGCCTCCTGGACGAGGTCGAACGCGACAGCGCTGATGAGCACGCCGGCGCCGAAGGCCATGATCAGCCCGATGACGCGCAAACTGATTCGAAAACGGAGCGCGACCAGGGCGCCGATCACGAGCGAGCAGGCCGCCAGGGTGCCCCAGCCGAAGGAGGCGGCCATGTCTAAGCCCCCACCTGCTCCATGCGGTAGTCCCGCGCTGTTCGCTGTTGATCCACCGAACGAGGGTGGCCAACCACGAATGTCGGGCGTCATACCGACTGGGTGAATTGCCGGCGTGCTGACTGCGGGGCCTAAGTTCATACGATCCGGATGACGCGATTCGAGTGGCCCTTGGCGAGCCTTGCTCGAAACCCGCCCTCAAGGCGCGGGACATGTGAGCAAAGGAGAGGGCGCGATGAGCGCGACCGCGGACATGTTGGCTTCGATCTCGACGCCAGACACGGTTGAGACGAGACTCGGAACGCTCGAGTTCGACGATGGCGCGCCGTCGACGGAGACGGCCGAGCTGCTGTACGACCACCTCGACTTCCTGACGGGGTGCAGGCGTACCTGGGGGCATTCCGGGTGCTTCGCTCACCGCAATCCGTCGCGGCTTCCTGTCGGCGGGCGTGGAGGACAACGACGTTCAGTTCTTCTCGGAGCTGATGGATTCGGCGTCGCTGTTCCTGACGGCGAACTGGGACACCGTCTACTTCTGGGGGTTCGTCGACCTGTCGGATGGGCCGATGGTGATCGACGTGCCGTCGATCGGGGCGCCGTCGGGGATCCTCGGCACGATCGACGACATGTGGTTCCGGTGGGTCACCGACATCGGCCTTCCCGGCCCGGACCGCGGCGCAGGGCGGCAGGTATCTGATCGTCGGGCCGGGCTATGACGGGCCGCTGCCCGACAGCGGCTTCCACGTCTCCCATGTCCGCACGACACGCGCGACCCTGATCGGCCGGGCGTTCATGATCGACAACGATCCCACCGCCCCGGTCGAGGCGATCCGCGAGGGGTTCCGGGTCTCACCGTACGCCGGGGGCGCAGGGCACCGCGGTCGGCAGCTTCCTGGCCGGGCGCGCACCGCTCGGCGCTGCCCGGAGGTGCCCAAGACGCGGTTCGTCGAGCGTCGGGCATGTCGTTCAACACCTGTTCCCGAACGACTTCGGGTTCTGGGAGATCATCGACGAGCTGGTGCAGCAGGAGCCGCCGGAGGCCGGCGATCCGGAGCTGCTGGGTCTGCTCGCCGCCGTCGGGATCTGCACGGCAAGCCGTTCGAGCCCGACGAGCGCATGCGCAAGATCCTCGAGGAGGCGGCCGCGGTCGGCAACGCCACCGCGCGCACCGTCACCTTCGCGCGCGCGACCCAGGAGGGCTTCGCCTTCTACCCGGACTCCGCAGTGGCAGAACATGCTCTTCGCCGGTGGCTACGAGTTCCTCGACCCGCCGCCCGAGATCACACCCGAGGGCCCGTTCCGCGGCCCCGAGCGACGGCGCCCGCAAGCTCGACTCGCGCACCAACTTCTTCTACATGGCCACCGGCATCACGCCGGCGATGTGCATGCGCCTCACCGGCATCGGCTCGCAGTACATCTACGCGATGCGCGACAGCGAGGGCGCCTTCTTCGACGGCGCCCGCAGCTACAAGCTCACCCTGCCCGCCGACATCCCCGAGAGCCGGTTCTGGTCGGTGATCCTGTACGACCGCCAGACGCGCTCGATGCTGCAGACCGATCAACACCTCCCGCGCCTCGGGAGCCAGTCCGGCACCGTCGAGACGAACCCGACGGCTCGACCGACATCTACTTCGGCCCAGAGGCGCCCGAGGGGAAAGAGAACAACTGGCTGCAAACCGTGCCCGGCAAGGGCTGGTGGACGATCCTGCGGCTCTACAACCCGCTCCAGCCGTTCTTCGACAAGAGCTGGCGGCCGAGCGAGATCGAGCCCTCCGACCGCTGATACAGGTGAGACGAACTCGAGCGAGACACGGGATCGATGAGCGACGGTCGCCGCATCCGTCGGCCGTGGTGCCGTTCCACGACTCCGTCCCGCCGGAGCCGCCTGGTCAAGGTCGGCGGCTGGCTGCTGGGCATCGTGCTCGTCGTCGTCGTCCTGAACCTGCTCGGCGTCGACGTGGTCGGCTGGCTCCAGGACCTCTGGGACCAGATCAAGGACGTCCCGCCCGGCTACATCGTCGCGGGGCTCGTGTTCCAGTCGGGCCAGACGCTCTTCGCCGGGCTGTCGTACTACGGCATCCTGCGCGCGGCGTATCCGGGCCAGGTCGAGTTCTGGCCGATCGTGACCGCCTACGCGGTCGGCGTGGCGATGAACAACTTCCTGCCCGCGAACATCGGCACGTTCGCGACGCTGGTCATGTTCGTGGCGATCATCCCGGCCGCGACGTTCGCCGGGTCGGTCGCCGCCTACCTCGTGCAGAAGATCTTCTTCACGGTCGCCGGCACGTTCGTCTACCTCTACCTGTTCCTGTCCGTGCCCGGCTCGTTCGACGAGAGCCTCGGCAACGTCTCCGAGGACCCGGTGCGGACGATCCTGATCGCGGCAGGCGCCGTCTTCCTGATCGTGATCCTCGGCCGCATCTTCTGGCGGCAGGTGAAGAAGCTCTGGGAGCAGGCGAAGCAGGGCGGCGTGATCCTCTCCCGCCCGAAGGAGTACCTGACGCACGCGTTTCTCCCGTCGTTCCTCTCCTGGCTGTGCAAGCTCGCCGTGATCGGGATCTTCCTGGCGGCCTTCGCGATCCCGGTCACGTTCGAGTCGGTCATGTGGGTGACGGGGTCGGGCTCGCTCGCCAACGTCGTCTCCTTCACGCCCGGCGCGGTCGGCATCACGCAGGCGACGAACGCGCTCGCGCTCGACACCTGCTGCGACGTCGCCAAGGAGCACCGCGGTCGACTACTCCACCGCGCAGCAGCTGATCACGACCGCCTGGAACGTCGTCGTGGCGCTCGTGCTCGTCGTCTCGGTCTTCGGCTGGACGGGCGGAAAGCAGCTCGTCGAGCAGTCGTACGCCGACGCGAAGGTCAAGGTCGCCGAGCAGAAGGCCCAGCACGCCGAGAAGAAGGCGGAGAAGCGTGCGGAGCGCGACGAGTCCGGGCGAGGCCTGCTCCGTCGCCGCCACGACAGCGAGGATGGCTCTTCATCAGCGAACGGAGGAGGAGAACCTGATGTCTAGCGGCACCGAGCCGGCGTACGGCCAATCCACAGCCTGGCAGCCCGAGCGTCCCGCGCTTGCGGCTGTTCCCTCTCCTCGTCTCGTGGCTCGCCACGGGCGTCGCGTTGATGGTGGCCGCCGCGCTCCTGCCGGGCGTCGACATCGAAGAACTTCTGGGGTGCGCTGCTCGTCGCGGCGATCGTCGCGGCGCTGAACGCGGTCATCCCCCCGGTGCTCGCGGCGCTGCGGTTGCCGCTCACGCTCGTCCTCGGCTTCCTGCTCGTGCTGATCGCGGACGCCGTCATCCTCCTCGTCGCCGCCGACCTGAACGTGACCGACGGGGTGCTCACGGTCGACAACTTCGGCTGGGCGCTGCTCGCCTCGCTCGTGGTCGCCGCCGTGAGCGTCGTGCTCGCCGTGCTCCTCGGCTCGGACGACATGTCGCCGATCCGCATCGCGCAGCGGATCGCGCGCCGGCAGGGCATCATCGCCACCACCGACGTCCCCGGGATCGTCTTCCTCGAGATCGACGGGCTCGCGCTGCCCGTGCTGCGCCGGGCGATGCGCGACGGCAACGCCCCGAACATGGCCCGCTGGCTGGCCGAGGGCACGCACGCCTGGCCGAGTGGGAGACCGATCTCTCCTCGCAGACGGGTGCCAGCCAGGCGGGGATCCTGCTGGGATCGAACGAGGACATCTCGGCCTTCCGCTGGGTGGAGAAGGAGACCGCGACGATGATGACGTGCTCGGCGCCGCCGGACTGCGCGGAGATCGAGCGGCGGCGCGGGACCGGCATCGGCCTGCTCGTCGACGGCGGCGCCAGCCGCGGAAACCTGCTCTCCGGCGAGGCGGAGGACGTGATCCTCACCGTCAGCCGGATGGAGGCGGAGAAGAAGTCCAACCCCGGCTACCGGGCGTTTCTCGCCAACGGCGACAACGTGACGCGCACGCTCGTCCTCTTCGGCTGGGAGGTCATCCTCGAGTGGACCGCGGCGCTGCGCGCGATCCGCCGGGACGTGCATCCACGCGGCCACCGGGGCGGCATCTACCCGCTGATGCAGGGGCGCGATGTGCGTCTTCGTGCGCGACCTGATCGTGTCGGGCGTCCTCACGGACATGATGCGCGGGCGGCCTGCGGTCTACGCGACGTTCTCCGAGCTACGACGAGGTGGCGCACCACTCGGGCCTCGAGCGCGCGGACACGCTCGAGGCTCTGCGCAAGCTCGACGACCACTTCGCGCAGATCGAGCGAGCGCGCCGCTACGCGCCGCGGCCGTACGAGATCGTCGTCCTCTCCGACCACGGGCAGACGCAGGGCGCGACCTTCAAGCAGCGCAACGGCTACGGCCTCGACGAGCTCGTCGAGCGCTCGCTCTCGCGCGGCGACGTGGCGGGCATCGCCGGCGGGGACGAGCAGAGCTCGATGGTCGGCCTCGCCGTCGGCGAGGCGACGGGGAAGAAGGCGAAGCGGCCGAAGAACGACGTCTCCGACCGCGACGTCGTCGTGCTCGGCTCGGGCAACCTCGGCCTCGTCTACCTGATGGAGGAGCGTCGCCGGCTGACGCTCGAGGAGATCGATGAGCGGCATCCGGAGCTCCTGCCGACGCTCCGCGCGCACCCGCACGTCGGCTGGCTGCTCGTCCGCTCGTCAGAGCACGGCGCGGTCGCGCTCGGCGCGAACGGCGCCCACTACCTCGCGGACGGCCGCGTCGAAGGCGAGGACCCGCTCGCGCCGTTCTCGCCCACGCGCTGCGAGCACCTGCTGCGCACCGACGGCTTCGAGCACGTCGCCGACATCATGGTCGGCAGCTTCTACGACCCGGACCTCGACGAGGGCTGCGCGTTCGAGGAGCTGATCTCCTTCCACGGCGGCATCGGCGGGCCCCAGACGCGTCCGTTCATCCTCCACCCGGCGCAGCTCGAGGTGCCGCCAGGCGCCGATCCTCGGCGCCGCGAGCGTGCACGGCATCCTCGCGGGCTGGCGGCAGCAGCTCCAGGCCGGCCGGAACGGCGGGCCGGCAGAAGCCGAGCGTGAGAAGGCCGCCGTGGGCGAGCAGCCGGTCGGATGAGGAGTCGCGCGGGGCGACGCGTACGACCATGAGTCGGCTCGCGAACGCGATTTCCTCGGCGACCGACCCGGCCAGTGGCTGGGATGCGCGCCTGTGGCGGCTGTGGGCGCTCTACACGGCGCTGGCCTACACCATCATCCTTGCCATCGCCTACGGCCTGACGAGCCTTGATCTCCACACCGTTCGCCTTGCCCTGGATTTCCGGCTCGTCGGGACGCTGCTAATCGCAACCTTCGGCGCGCTGCTCTACGGCCTCGTTCTCGGACCCCTGCAGTGGCGCGTGCTGCGCGAGCGACTCCCAATCCCTCGGCGGGCTTGGGTCCAGGCCTCGGTCGTACCGGCCCTCGTCGCCTGGATCGTCGTCGTCGTGCCGACGGCGATCGTCGCTGAGAGCTCGGGCGAGGACCTCCGGATCGCGTACTGATTGGCGATCAGCCAGGCGCTCGCACTCGGTCCGTTGATCGGGCTCTCACAAGCCAAGGCACTGAGCCCCTACACCACGCGGTGGAAGTGGTGGATCGTCGCCAACCTGGTCTCCTGGCTGATCGTCAACGCCGTCTTCTACCTCGTCTCGCTCGTCCTCGGTGGGTTCGACTTCGCGCACGGAGAAGGCTCGCCGCTCCAGGCCTACCTGCTCCTGATCGCGGCCACACCCCTCAGCGGACGGTGGTTGTTGTGGGTCACCGCCCCAGGCGCGACGGTGTCAATGACCGAACCAGACCTGTCCACGGTCACGGCCGCTGCGTCCGCTCATCCGCGCTGAGCGATCTCGCGCCGGCGATCGCGGCGTGTACGTGCTCGAGACACGAGACGGAGCAAGCGTCATTCGCTCTCGCCGGGGGAGCCTGAACGCAAGAGACGCTGCGGACAAATGATCCGTATGGGTCTCCAGCGAGCGCCCGCGAGAGCCGAAGGACCCCTCATGCGGTCGATACACGTCACAGTGACCTGGGAGTCGGAGCACGTCGTCGAGCTCGACGACGGCGCTGACCTCGCGAACCTCATGGAGGTGCTGGCCGGTCAGTCGAACGTGAGGCTTGTCGGGTATGCGGCTCAGCCACTCGACGAAGCGGTCGACGCTGCGGTCGACGAGTTCCTCGGCCCGGGTACCAGCGGCGACGCCTGAGCCCGAGTCCGGCGTCGAGTGACCGGCGCGAGTGCTCGTAGCGAGTCCGTGGGGCCAGGAGAAAGCACGTGTGAGCGAGGGCCCTCGGGCTAGTAGCAGGGGCCAGGAGAGAGACAGAAGCACCCTTCCCAGGGTGCGGTCTGGCTGGACAACGGTGAGCACTCCGAGGGATGACCATGCCGGCGGCGGCCGAGCCCTTCGGCGCATCGATGATGCATATGTGCCCTGCTGGCTATCCCGCTGAGTAGTTGCCCGTCGCGGCCGGGTTATCCGGCGGCGCGGCGACGGGCCGGCTCGGTCTCCCGGAGGCGAAGTGCCTCGTACGGCACGGTCAGCAACTCGAGCGTCTCGCCGCGCTCATCGGCGATCTCGACGAGGGCCTCGCCCGGGAAGAGTTCGACTACGGCGCCGATTGCGCCCGCGGGCTGACCGCCGCGTGGCTGGCGCAGTTCTACGACGTCGAGGAGATCGGGCTTGGCCTTCATTCTGCACCTCCGTCAAGCCTGAGCAGCCGCTTAGCCGTGCGCCGCCCTGGCCATCAGAAAGATTCGATTTGCAGCGACTTTCGAGTGGAGCGTACCGGGATCGAACCGGTGACCTCCGGCTTGCAAAGCCGGCGCTCTCCCAGCTGAGCTAACGCCCCGGGCGAGGGCATCGTAGCGCGGGCCAGGCGCGCGCTCAGCCCGACTCCGAGGGCGGAGACCAGGCATCGTGGTCGTCGGGATGATCGTGGTCGGCTCGCTCACGACCTTCATCGACCAGCACCGCCAATGGGCGCTCCTGCTGCTGTTCGGGCTCGTGCTGCTGGAGTCGTTCGGGCTGCCGCTGCCGGGCGAGACCGCGCTCATCGCCTGCGCCGTCCTCGCCTCGCAGGGAGCACTCGCGATCGAGTCGGTGATCGCGATCGCGATCCTCGCGGCCGTCCTCGGCGACAACCTTGGGTACTGGACCGCGCGTAGGGGTGGCCGCGCCCTGCTCCTCGGCTGGTCTATGACCCGCCGACCGGCCGAGCGATACCTGGCAACAGGTGAGCGCTTCTTCGCCCGGCACGGAGGCAAGACGGTGTTCATCGGCCGCTTCGTGCCCGTCCTCCGTTTCACGGCGGCCTGGGTCGCCGGGCTCTCCCGGATGCACTGGTGGCGGTTCTTCGCCTGGAATGCCGCCGGCGGCATCGTCTGGGCGACAGGCGTGGGCCTCGTGTCGTACTTCCTGGGGAGCGCCGTCGCGAACGCGATCGGCACCTACGGGCTCCTCGCCGGAGGAGGAGCCATCGTTCTGGCGACCCTCGGCTACCTCGTCGTACGGCGACTCCAGAAGCGCACGATCGACCACGAGCCCTAGAGTCGCGACATGACCCAGCCGGCGGAACGGCATCGAGTGGTCGTGATCGGCGGCGGCTTCGGGGGGCTGCAGGCAGTTCGCAAGCTGCGGCGAGCTCCAGTCGACGTCACGCTCGTCGATCGGCGGAACTTCCACCTCTTCCAGCCGCTCACCTACCAGGTCGCGACCGGCGCCCTCTCACCCGGCGAGATCGCGTATCCGCTGCGCGCGATCTTCAAGCGCGACCGCAACGTCCGCGTGCTCATGGCCGAAGTCGCCGACTTCGACCTCGACGCACACGAGGTCCGCCTGCGCTCCGTCGCGGGCGTGCCGGCGCCCGAGAAACGATCCCGTACGACACGCTGATCGTCTCCGGCGGATCGCGGTACTCCTACTTCGGGCACGAGGACTGGCAGCAACACGCGGCCGAGGTGAAGTCGCTCGAGAGCGCCCTGAGCGTGCGCACACGCATCCTCAGCGCGTTCGAGGCCGCCGAGGTCGGATCCCGAACCCGGCCGGCGCGCGGCCTGGCTGACGTTCGTCGTCGTCGGCGCCGGCCCGACCGGCGTCGAGATGGCCGGGCAGATCGGCGAGCTCGCCGGAGACTCGCTTCGTCGCGACTTCCGGGCGATCGACCCGCGAGCGGCCCGGATCCTCCTTGTCGAGGCGGCCGACCGTGTACTCACGACCTTTCCGCCCTCGCTGTCGGCAAAGGCGGCGCGCTCGCTCGAGAAGCTGGGCGTGACCGTCCTCACGGAGCGGACGGTGGTCGCTGTCGACGGGGAGAGCGTCACCGTCGAAGACGGCGCCGGCCGGTCGGAGCGGATCGACTGCCGCACCGTCGTCTGGGCCGCGGGCGTCATGGCGTCGGGGCTCGCAACGAGGCTGGCCGAACTGACCGGGGCCGAACGCGACCGGGCCGGCCGCGTGACGGTCGAGTCGGACCTCACGCTCCCCGGCCATCCGGAGGTGCTCGCGCTCGGCGACATGGTTCGCGTGCGCAATCCGGCCGGCGAGGTCGTCGTTTACCCGGGCGTGGCGCCCGTCGCCATGCAACAGGGCCGCTACGCGGCGAAGGTCGTACGCGCGAGACTGCGCTCCGACGACGCAGGCCCGTTCCGCTACCGCGACAAGGGCAACCTCGCGACGATCGGCCGCGCAGCCGCAGTCGCCGACATCAAGGGGTTGCGGCTCGGCGGCGCCATCGCGTGGCTCACCTGGCTGTTCGTGCACCTCTGGTACCTGGTCGGCTTCCAGAATCGGCTGCTCGTGATCATTCGCTGGTCCTTCAGCTTCGTCACCCACGGCCGTGGCGCGCGCCTGATCACCGGGTCGGGCACGCAGGGGCCGTCGGGAGCAGATTCGCAGCCGGGTGATCCAATCCCGTAGTCCCGCCGTATCGGCCTCACGGGCGCCACCGCGGAGGACGGACCTGTGAACGACCAACGAATCGACGATGTCGCGCCGCTGTCTGCGGCTACACGAACGGTCTCCTTGTCGGACCGTCAGCGCCAACTGCTCGTGCGTATCGCGGCCGGGCGGACCAACGCCGAGATCGCCCGCGAGTTGGCGATCTCACCACGAACGGTGCGGATGCACTGCGACGCTCTCAGGGGCAAGTTGGGCGTCCCGAGGCGCCGGCTGATCCCGGCTGCCTATCGAGCGATCACGGGTGAAGACCCGTTTCTCGCGCTGGAATCGGAGCCCGCCTCGCGCGCGAGGACGGCCTAGAGCCGATCACGGAGGCCGGGCCCGCTGTGGGCAGGCTTCGTCTCTAGTCCAGCGCGCTGAGGAACCGCTCGACGGCCTCCAGGAACGCCTCCGGTTCTTCGACGTGAGGCATGTGGCTCGAGTCCTCGAAGAGCGCCCATTCCGCGCCGGGGATGCGCTTGTGGATCTCGCCGACGATGAGCGGCGTCGCCTCGTCGTGTCGACCGGACACGAGCAGTGTGGGCGTCGTGATCTCGTGGAGCCGAGCGGTGATGTCCCACGTCTTCAGCGAGCCGATGACGTGGAACTCGCTGGGCCCGTTCATCGTGTGGTACACGGTGGGGTCCGCGTCGATCGAATCGAAGCTGCGCTGGACGCAGTCCGGCCACGGCACGCGACACAGGTGGCGGTCGTAGAAGACCCTGACGGCCGCCTCGTACTCCGGGGTGTCGGTCGTCCCTGCCTCCTCGTGGCGGGTCAGCGTCTCCTGGACGTCGGGCGGAAGGTCTGCGCGCAGGCGGTTGGCCTCCGACACCCATAGGCCGATGCTCGCGGGCGAGTCCGCGACGACCATGCCCTTGAGCCCGGCAGGGTGGTCGAGCGCGTACTCCATCGCGAGCATGCCGCCCCACGACTGGCCGACAACTGTGTGGCGCTCGGCGACGCCGAGGTGCTCTGTCAGTGCGACCAGCTCGTCCTTGAAGAGCTGGGGCGTCCAGAAGTCGGCCGCGGCATCGGGCAGGTGCTCGCTCTTGCCGCAGCCCAGCTGGTCGTAGAGGACGCACGCGCGCCCGAACGCGCTCAACTCGGCGATCGGCTCGGTGTAGTCGTGCGTCGCCCCCGGGCCGCCGTGGCAGATCACGACCGGCGTCTTCGGCGAGTCGAGGTCGCCGACGACGCTGTACCACGTCTCGTGGCCGTTCCAGTGCATCCGGCCTTCCTGTCCGGTCATTTCACGCTCCTTCTTTCCCCGCGCCGGTCAGCGGATGGTGGCAGGCGGCGACATGGCCGCCGCCGTGGTCTACGAGCGGCGGCCGCACCTCGCGACAGATCTCGGTCGCGTAGCGGCACCGAGGATGGAAGCGGCAGCCACTCGGTGGATCGATCGGGCTCGGCACCTCACCGGCGAGCACGATCCGCTCCCGTCGGCCGCCACCGTTCTCGTCGTCGATGACGGGGATCGCGGACAGCAGCGCCTCCGTGTAGGGGTGGATCGGCCGGTCCCAGAGCTCGTCCGCCGGCGCGACCTCGACGATCACCCCGAGATACATCACCGCAATCCGGTCGGCGACGTGCCGGACGACGCCCAGGTCGTGGGCGATGAAGACGTACGTCAGGCCGAAATCGTCCTGGAGGTCGTCGAGCAGGTTCAAGACCTGCGCCTGGATCGAGACGTCGAGGGCGGAGACCGGCTCGTCCGCCACGATCAGCTGCGGGTTGAGCGCGAGGGCGCGAGCGACGCCGATCCGCTGCCGCTGCCCGCCCGAGAACTCGTGCGGGTAGCGGTTGACGTGATCCGGTGACAGGCCGACCACCTCGAGGAGGTCGCGCACGCGCCGGCGCACGTCGCCGCGCGAGCCCGACCGGTGTATGCGCAGCGGATCGCCGACGATCTGGCTGACACGCTTGCGCGGGTTCAGCGAGGCGTAGGGATCCTGGAAGATCATCTGCATCTCGCGCCGGAACGGCCGTAGCCCTCGCCGCGAGAGCGTCGTGATGTCGGCGCCGTCGAATCGGATCGTCCCGCTCGTCGGCTCGCGAAGGCGGACGAGTAGGCGGCCGAGCGTCGACTTCCCGCAGCCGGACTCGCCTACGACGCCGAGCGTCTCGCCGCGACGTACCTCGAGCGAGACTCCGTCGACTGCGTGCACGCGCTCCTCCGAACGCCGCCGCACCGGAAAGTGCTTGACGAGCTCGACCCCCTCGAGCAGAACAGGAGCGCTCATGCGCGCGCCTCCTGAGCCCCGCCCAGCGACGATTGCCTCAGCGCGGCCCGGACGGCCGGGTCGAGATGGCACGCGTCCTTCCGCCCGGGTCCCGCGCGCTCTGCAAGCTCCGGCCGCGTCGAGCATTTCTCGAACCGGTGCCTGCAGCGGGGCTCGAACCGGCACCCCGGCGGGAGTGCGAGCATCGACGGCGGTGCCCCGGGGATGGCCGTGAGCCTGCGCACACGGCCGCGGTCGACGCGCGGGATCGACCCGAGCAGGCCCCAGGTGTACGGATGCTGCGGATCACGGAAAAGCCTGCTCCTCGGCCCCTCCTCGACGATGCTGCCCGCGTACATCACGACGATCCGCTCGGCGAGCTCGGCCACGACCCCCATGTCATGCGTGATCAAGAGGATCGACGACCCGTGATCTTGCTGCAGCCGCCTCATCAACTCGAGGATCTGCGCCTGGATGGTCACGTCGAGTGCGGTCGTGGGCTCGTCGGCGATCAGGAGCGACGGACTGCACGACAGCGCCATCGCGATCATCACTCGCTGACGCATCCCGCCCGAGAACTCGTGCGGGTAGGCGTCCGCTCGCCGGCGGGGATTGGAGATGCCGACCTCCGCGAGCAGCTCCACGGTGCGATCCCGCGCGGCACGCTTCGAGACCTTCCCGTGCGCGCGGAGCTGCTCGTCGATCTGCCAGCCGACCGTGTAGACGGGCGTCAGCGCCGTCATCGGGTCCTGGAAGATCATCGCGACCTCCTCGCCGCGCACGGAGCGCATCTCGCCTGCAGCCAGTTGCATCAGGTCGCGGCCGCGCAACAGCACCTGCCCCTCGACGACGGCGTTGGGATCCCGGATCAACCGCATCACCGCCATCATCGACACGGTTTTGCCGGACCCCGACTCGCCGACGACGCCGAGCGTCTCGCCCTCGTTGACCGTGAACGAGACGCCGTCGACGGCGCGCACCAGTCCCGCCTCGGTGTGGAAGCTGACCCGCAGGTCGCGCACGTCCAGCAACGGCGTCGAGTCAGGCACGGCGGACCCGTGGATCGAGCGAGACGTAGAGGAGATCGACGATGGCATTGGCCAGCACGACGAAGAACGCCGCGTACATGACCGTCGCCATGATCACGGGCAGATCGAGATTCTGGAGCGCGTCGTAGGTGAGCTTGCCGACCCCCTGGAGGCCGAACACGACCTCGGTAAGGAGCGCGGCGCCGCCGACGAGCGCGCCGAAGTCGAGCCCGAACAGGCTGACGAACACGATCATCGAGGTCCGGAGCGTGTGCCGGATCCACACGCGCTGCTCGCTGATCCCCTTTCCGCGGGCGGTACGGACGTAGTCCTCCTCCTGAGCCTCCACGAGCGACGACCGAAGGACGCGCGCATAGATGCCGATGTAGAGCACGGACAACGTCAGCCAGGGCAGGAGCAGCGACTTGAACCAGCCGACGGGCGACTCCGTGAACGGTGTGTACCCGAGCGGCGGCACCCACGAGAACAGGAAGGTGTCGTGGAGCCGGCTCTGCGAGAGCAGATTCACGACCTCGCCCAGCCAGAAGACCGGCATCGAGATTCCGATCAGGCCCAGGATCATCAGCCCGGCGTCGAGGGGCGTCCCGCGGAACATCGCGGCCACGAGGCCCATCGCGATACTGACGACGACCCAGATGACCGCCGCTCCGAAGACGAGGGACAGGGTCACCGGTGCGGCTTCGAGCACCTGCGGGATCACCTTCGCGCCCCGGTTGACGAACGAGGTCAGGTCGCGCGTGATGAAGAGCTTCTTCATCATCACCGCGTACTGCACGGGCATCGGCCTGTCCAGCCCGAAGTCCTTGCGCACCTGCCTGAGCGTCTCCTGGTCGGCGTTGCGTCCGGCGATTCGAGACGCGGGATCGACGCCGGGGGTCGCAAAGAAGATCAGGAAGACGAGCACGCTGATCGAGAACAGCACGAACACGGTCGAAATCACCTTGCGGGCGAGGTAGAACAGCATCAGCCCACGCGGTGCCGCTTGATCTTCGCCCGCGGATCGAGCGAGTCCCGGATGCCGTCACCGAGGACGTTCAGCGACAGCACCGTCAGCGCGATCGCGATCCCGGGTGCAATGGCGACCGCCGGGCGGGTGTACAGCAGGCCCTGGCCGTCGAGGATGATCGTCCCCCAGCTCGCGTCCGGCGGCTGCACGCCGATCGACAGGAACGACAGCGCCGCCTCGGTCAGCATCGCAATGGCCATCACGATCGGAAAGCAGACGATCACCGTCGTGAGGATGTTCGGGAGGACGTCGCTCCAGAGGATTCGCCACGTCGAGGCCCCGAGCCCGACCGCGGCCTCGATGAACTCGCGGTTCCGCAACGTGAGCACCTCGCCGCGGATCGGACGCGCGATGTACGGCACGTAGACCACCCCGATGATCACGATCGGCAGCCACAGGCTCCCGGCCTCGATCGAGATCGGGCCGAGCGAGAAGCCGCTCGTGAGCAGCACCGTCGAGAGGCTGATCGCCAGGAGATAGACGGGAAACGCCCAGACGATGTCGAGCAGGCGCGAGAGCACGCCGTCGATCCCGCCGCCGAAGAAGCCGGCAGCGAGCCCGATCAGCGTCGCGATGATGCACGTCAGCAGTGCCGCCGCGGCACCGATCATCAGCGAGTTCCGGCCGCCGTACAGGAGCCTCGCGGCGACGTCCCGCCCCTGGTTGTCAGCACCCAGGAAGTAGTGCTGGGGGTCCCAGGTAGGCCCGATCGGCGTGACGCCCAGCCCGAGACCCTCCGTCTCCGGCTGCATGATCGGAACCTCTTTCCCATCGACGATCGTAGTCCCGTCGAGGTTCGAGCGGAACGGGTCCGTGTCCGCGACGTAGTTGGCGTACAGCGGGGCCGCTAGGCAGGCCACGACGATGACGAGGAAGAGGCCGAGCATCGCCATCGCGATCCGGTTGCGCAGCAGCCGCCGCCGCGCGAGGGCCCACGGGCTCCCTGCGACGGCAACCGCAGGCGCCGTCCCGGAAGGGCCGGCAACGAGGGCCTCGCTCATCTGCCGCGAGGTAGGCGGGGGCCGGGCAGGCGCCCGGCCCCCTCCTGGATCCCTACTTCACCCAAGACTGGTCGACCAGCCAGTAGAACTGCTTGCTGAAGGTGAAGTTTCCGACGCGCTTCGACACGAAGTCGACGTGCTTCGGGGTGAACAGCGTCACCATCGGCGAGGCGTCCGTGACGGAGCGGTCGATCTGCGTCCACTTCGCGTTCGCAGCGTCCTCGTCCTCGACGCCGAGCGCGAGCGCCGACTTCATGCGCGCATTGATCTTGCGGTCGCAGAAGCCGGCGATGTTGATGCTCGAGTCACTCGCGGGGTGGAACGACTCGCAGCCGAAGAGGATGTAGAGGAAGTCCGACGCGGCCGGGTAGTCCTGGTACCACTGCTGCACGTTGATCTGGACCTTGTTCTTGGTGTTCTGGACGTAGGTGAAGAAGATGTTTCCCGAGATCGTCTTCACCGTCGCGCGATAGCCGATGTCGTTGAGCACGCTCTGGATGTACACGCCCATGGCCTTGTTGACCTCGTCGTCCGGAACGACGACCGCCACCCGTTGGCCCGCGGTTCCGGACTCCTTGACGAGCTGCTTCGCCTTCGCGACGTCCGGCGCCGTCCACTTCGTGCCCGGGTTCTTCGTGTACGGACAGTAGGCCTTGTAGCCCGGGAAAGCAGGCGGCAGGACCTGGCAGGAGGGCGTGGCGAGCCGCGGGCCGCCGAAGATCTTGATGGCGGCGTTGCGGTCGACTGCGAAGTTGACGGCCTGGCGCGCCTTGAGCTTGTTGAACGGGGCCATCCGCGTGTTCATCGGGAGGTACCAGAAGGCCGTCAGCGGCGAGATGTGGACCTGCTTCGCGTTCTTCGTGCTCAGCTCGGGCAGTCGGTCGGCCGGCGGCGCCTCGAGCGTCCAGTCGGCCTGGCCGTTCTGGATCGCCGTGATCTGGGCCTCGACCGTCAGCCCGAACGAGTACGTGATCTCGTCCGGGTAGCCTGCGGGCTGGGCGGCCTTCGACCACACCTTGAAGTACGGATTGCGCACCATGCGCAGCTGCCGGTTCGTGTTGTACGACTTGAACATGTAGGGGCCGGTGCCGGGGATCAGCTTCGTGCCCGAGTCCTTGCTCGGCGCGTTGGCCGGCAGGATCGACGCGTGGGGCACGGCCAGGCGGTACTTGAACTCGGCATCGGGCGCCACGAGGTTGATCGTGACGGTGCGAGCCTTCGCGTTGGCGCTCACGCCTCCCTTCAGCGTGCACGTCGCGGGCTTCTTCAGACAGGCCGAAGCGCCCACGATGCCTGCGTAGAACGTGCCCGAGGTCGGGCTCTTCACCTTGAAGATGCGCCTGAACGACGCGACGACGTCGTTCGTCGTCACTTCCTTGCCGTTCGAGAACTTGATCCCCTTGCGAAGCTTGAAGACCCACCGCTTGCCGCCGTTGGTCGGCGTCGGCAGATTCGCAGCGAGGTCGGGCACGACGTCGAACGCGGCATTCCCACCCGCCTTCTTGAAGCCGAGCAGTCCGTCGTACGTCGCCTGGTAGAGCTGCCAGTACTGAAGCGTGTAGTTGACGTGGGGGTCGATCGTCCCGCCGGCCGCCCTCGCGAGCAGCTTGAGCGTGCCACCACGATGGCTCGTCTGGTTCGGTGTCGCCGGCGCGTGCTCTCGTGCGCCGGAGCCGGCGCCGCTGCCCGAGCCGGCAGCTGCGACCGCGAGCGCACACAGGCCCACCGCCGTGACCGTACCCGTCACTCGCCTCATTCTCCGCTCCTTCCAGATCGAGGACCTCACAGCACTAGAGACGAGCCTCGGGCCGCCGAGGTTGGGGCCTACGACGCGTCCGAGCGCGATCGTACGAGGCGGGGCCGCTGCGAACAAGCCGGGTCCGACGGCCAAGACCTCGACCTCTCGCCCTAGGAAAGCGATCACAGACAGCCGCCGAGCGGCAGTCAACGGAATCTGTTGCTACTGGATCGGCTTCTCCATCGCCACGCATTCGAGCCTGACGCCGTCCTCGAGCGCGACCTCGACCGTCTCCTGCGCCTCGAAGCCGTATGCCTGGTACAGCGGAAGCCCGGGTAGGGTCGCCAGCAGCGCGAGTCGGCGAAACCCCTCGCGTCGGGCGGCAGCCTCGCACGCCTCCAGGATCCTGCGGCCGAGACCCCGCCGCGTCCAATCGGCCCGGACGAACATCGCACGAACCTTCGCCGGCTCCGTCGCGGCGTCGAGGAGCCGCCCGTCATCCGCAGCCTCGCCGCTGCCGGTGTAGAGCCTGTGGCGCCTGCTCCAACCGCCGCAGCCGACGAGTTCCCCCTCGGCCTCGAGCACGAAGAACGTGCCGTCGACGAGCAGCATCGCGTCGACCTTGGCGACGTGACGGACGGCGCTCTCGGATTGCTCGCGGCCGTAGAAGCGCGGGAACAGCGCTGCTCCGGAGGCCCTCATCAGCACCTCGATCGCCGACGCATCCTCGCCGGTGGCAACTCTCAATACGGGTTCGTCCTGGCTCACGGAGCTGGCAGCGTATTGCGATCTCTATGCGGCCGGCGACGGCGACTACCCGCATCGCTTCGCCCTGAGCGCGATCGTCGCGCGCCTGCTCGGAGAGCAGCAGGCTGCGACCGCGACGCCGACTAGCGCACACGCACAAACCGATCGCCGGACACTCCCGTAGGTCGTGGTAGCCGGGAGAGGCTAGGGGGCTCGTACTGCACCTCACGAACCGGGAGATCTGGGCGCTCGTCCACGGCCTGCTCATCGGAGGGCCGTTCCTCCTGGCATTCGCGGGCGGCCTCGTCGCCCTCGCCGGCCTCCGGGCCGACTACCTCACCGCCGACGGGATCAGCGACCGCGTCTCGCAGCTGCGCCTCGGGACGACCGTCATGGCAGTCATGGGGTGGACGATCGTGTTCACCGGTACCTGGGTGCTGCTGCCGTGGTACCGCGAGGACTCACCCGACAGCCCGCGGTCGATTCTGCTGTCCGACTCGAGCACGCGGCAGTGGCACGACTTCGCCGACGTCTGGAAGACGCACGTCGCGTTCATCGCACCGATGCTCGCGACCACCGCCGCGGCGCTCGTCCTCTACTACGGCAAGGCCCTCGCGCGCGATCGGGCCCTGCGCAACCTCGTCCTCGGCCTGTTCCTGGGAGCCTTCGCCGTCGCGAGCGTTGCCGCGCTCCTCGGATCGCTCATCGCACGGGCCGCGCCGCTCCGCTGAAGGAGGCGAACATGTCGCAACGATTCGTGTACGAGTCGACCACGGTCACCAGGCCGCCCGCCGTCGACCCGACAGAGCAACCCGCCCCTGCCGAGCTTGCCCGGCCGTCCGGCCCGGCCGCCGCCGTCGTCCTCGCCGCCGGGCTGGGCTCTTTCACGCTCGGGCTCCTGTCGGTGCTCACGGCGGTGAGC
This sequence comes from uncultured Actinomycetes bacterium, assembly GCA_963739085.1. Taxonomy (GTDB): domain Bacteria; phylum Actinomycetota; class Thermoleophilia; order Gaiellales; family Gaiellaceae; genus DATFQE01. The sequence goes on from CAVTZA010000019.1 coordinate 65,728, forward strand.
CCGTCGGTCTCCTCCGCCCTGACGCTCAGCGACCGCGTCGGCGACCTCTCGGGCGTCACGACCGCGTCCGTCGTCGTCTACGCCGCGACCTGGGGCCTGCTCGCGGTCTGGTGGCGCCGGGCCGACCTGCCGCTCATGCGGGTCGCGGGTGCGGCCGCAGTGCTGATCGCGCTGGGACTCCTCGGGACGTTCCCACCGTTCTTCAACGCTCTCTGAGCGCCCGTGGATCGGCCAAGGTGAGCGAACGCACATGCTCACCGGGCTTTGCGTCGGCGGCAAATCGTCCTAGGATCAATGTGACCGCCACACTACGGCCGCCGGAGGAAGAGTCGTCATGCAGCAAGTCGCGCACGACCCTGGGGGGGTCGCGAGGGGTTTCTCTCTGCCTCGAACCAGCCTGGATGCCTCAGGCGAGCCGGCGCGCGGCGAAAACGCGGCCGCGGTCCCACGCGAGCGGCCGCTAGTCCTCGTCGTCGACGACGAGTCCGCGATCAGGTTGCTGTGCCGGGTCAACCTCCGCCTGGAGGAAATGGACACGGCCGAGGCGGCTGACGGCGTCACCGCACTCGAGCTGGCCCGCGAGCTGAAGCCCGACCTGATCCTGCTCGACGTGATGATGCCGCAGGTCGACGGCTGGCAAGTGGCCGAGGCGCTCGGACGCGACCCCGAGGTGAGCGAGCTCCCGATCGTCTTCCTCTCCGCCCGGGCCGAGCCCGCCGACTACGCCCACGGCTACGAGCTCGGCGCGGTCGGCTACGTCACCAAGCCCTTCGACCCCACCGCCCTCGGCTCGATCCTCCACGAGACGCTCGTCCGTCTGGGACGCGGCGAGCGTGAACAGCTACGCCGCGAGCGCGTGGACGAGCTGGTCGAGCGGCGAGACGGCTAGCCGAAGGACGAAGGTGTCTCTGGTCGCGGCCGCACGTGAGCAGTCGCGCGTGGCGAGGGCCCTGCGCGCCCTCCGATCGAGGCCGAGCCCGTTGGCGTACGCGGCCGCGGTCGCGCTGCCCCTGCTCGTCCTGCCCTTCGGGATCTTCGCCGACCACCCACACGAGGTGGCGGCAGGGCGCCTCTACATCCTGGTGGTCGCCGTCGTCGCGTTCCTCGGCGGCCTTGGGCCGGCGCTCCTCGCGACGGTCATCTCGTTCGCAGGCCTGACGTACTACTTCACGCCCGGAATGCACTCGTTCCGGATCACGAACCTCGACGATCTCGGCTCGTTGGCGGTGTTCGTCGTGACCGCCCTGGTCATCTCCGAGCTCCTCTTCCGAGGCGAGACGGGCCACCGCGAGGCGGCTGCCGCCCGTGAACGGGCGGAGCGGCTCCAAGAGGTGACGGCGGCACTCGTCGAGGCCAACACGAAGCAGGACGTCCTCGACGTGATGCTCGAGCAGGGAGTCGCTGCGAGCAAGGCCTCACGCGGCGCAGTCGCCCTGGTCGACGCCGACGGCGAGACGCTCGAGATCAAGGCGTGGCACAACTACCCCTCGTCGCTCGTGCGCGACTTCAAGCGCGTGCCGCTCACGGCCGACACTCCACACGCCGAGGCGGCGCGGACGGGCACTCCGCTGTTCCTCAGCTCGAGGGCCGAGCGTGACAGCCGCTATCCGGCCCTCGTCGAGCGGGAGGAGGAAACCTTCGCCGTCGCAGCGCTGCCACTGGTCGGCCCCAGCCGCACGCTGGGCATGCTCGCCCTGAGCTTCGACGAGAACCGACACTTCTCCCGCGAGGAGCGGGTGCTGCTCGAGGCGATCGCGCACCAGTGCGCGCAGGCGCTCGAGCGCGGCGAGCTCCTCGAGGCGGAGGCCGCGGCGCGCCGCGAGCTCGCGCTGCAGAAGGCGATCCTCGAAGCCGAGGGCGAGGCCTCGGACGACGGCATCCTGCTCGTGTCGCCCGAAGGCCAGATGCTCTCGTTCAACCGCCGCTTCGTCGAGCTCTGGGACCTGCCGCCCGACGTCGTGGCCAGCCGCTCCGATGCTGCCGCACTGAACGCGATCGAGTCCAAGCTCTCCGACCCGCAGGAGTTCTACGACCGCGTGATGCACCTGTACGCGAACCCCGACGAGAAGAGCCGTGACGAGATCGACCTCATGGACGGCCGCATCGTCGAGCGCTACAGCGCCCCGGTTCGCAGCCCCGGAGGAGAGCTGTACGGCCGAGTCTGGTACTTCCGCGACATCACCCATATCCGGCGCGCGCAGGAGATCGCGAGCGTCCTGGCCGCGGCGAGCGACCTGCTGTCGTCTACGTCCGAGGTCGAGGTCGTCCTCCAACTCGTCGTACGACTCCCGGTGCCGCGTCTCCTCGGCGTCTGCACGGTCTACCTGCTCGACGAGCACGGGTCTCCACGGCTCTCCGCCGTGGCCCACTGGGATCCCGACCGGGAGGAGGCGCTCCGCGACCTGCACAGCCGCTACCCGGCCGGCACGCACGCCGCCGTCGTACGCGCGCTCGAGACCAAGGAGAAGGTGCTCGTCTCGGCGCTCGACCGGGGGGCGCTGCCGTTGACGGGGAGCGACGACGAGCAGCGGGCGCTGCTGGAGCCGTTCGCGACCCGGGAGACGATGATGGTGCCGCTCGTCGCGCATGGCCTGACCTACGGCGTGCTCGGCATCGGAACCGCACCGCGACGCAGCCGCCTGAGCCGGCAGAAGCAGGAGTTCGGAGAGGAGCTCGCAAGGCGGATCGCGATCTCGCTGGACAACGCCCGCCTCTACGCCGAGGCCGAGCGTCGCGGCGACGCGGCCCGATCGCTCGAGCATGTCGGCGACGGCGTCCTGCTCCTCGACGGCGAGGGCCGCCTGCGCTACTGGAACCCGGCCGCTGCCGATCTCTTCGGAATGGACGACGCCAAGCTCGGGCTGCCCATGGTCGAGGTCTTCCAGGGCTGGAGCGCCCTGGGGGAGCACCTCGGCGAGCCCGGCGGCGAGACGCGAACGCTGCCGCTGCAGCTCGACGGCGGCGAGCGATGGGTCTCGATCTCGGCTGTGAGCTTCGGCGACGGCTCCGTCTATGCGCTCCGCGACGTCACCGAGGAGCGGACCCTCGAAGGCATGCGCGCGGAGTTCGTCTCCACCGCCTCACACGAGCTACGCACACCGCTGACAGCCGTCTACGGCGCCGCCCGCACCCTCCTGCGCGACGACGTACCGATCAGCGATGCCCACCAGCGCTCGTTCCTGACCATGATCGCGGCCGAGTCCGAGCGACTCGCGCGCATCGTCGAGGACATCCTGCTGGCGAGCTCGCTCGACGCGAACTCCATCGAGATCGCCACCGGGCGCTGCGACGTCGCGGAGCTGGTCGAGAGCGTCGTCTACTCCGCGCGCATGCGCGCGCCCGACGCGCTGTCCGTGACGCACGTGCCGCTCAACGGCCCCGTGTACGCCGAGTGCGACGAGGAGAAGGTGCGGCAGGTGCTCGTGAACCTCGTCGACAACGCGATCAAGTACTCACCGGACGGCGGCGAGGTCGAGGTGGCGGTCTCGAGCGCGGACGGAATGGTGCGCTTCGAGGTCCGCGACCGCGGGCTCGGCATTCCGGCCGCCCAGCGCGACCGCATCTTCGACAAGTTCATGCGCCTCGACCCGAACCTCCGCCGGGGCATCGGCGGAACCGGGCTCGGCCTGTACATCTGTCGCGAGCTGGCGCGGCGGATGGGCGGACAGATCTGGATCGACGGCCGCGACGGCGGCGGCTCGATCTTCTACCTCGAGCTGCCCGCTAGCGCGTCGTCTGCGTCGAAGTAGACGCGCTCCCCGTCGAAGAGCCGTCGCTCGCGGTTCCACGGGAAGAAGATGACGACCTTGAACTCGACGCGCTCGCCTGTGGGCGCCTGGCCGAGCCATTCGCTCTGATGCGTTGCGGTGACCTCCGCCTCTTCGCAGACGCCCTGCGGCCCGATCACGATGTGCGTGAGGTCGAACTTGATGTCCGGGAACGCCGTGAGCAGCTGCGTGTAGAAGCGCGCGGCCCCCTCGTGGCCCTCCCACCGGTCGCCCGTCTGCACGAGCTCGTAGACGCACTCCTCGGTCAGCGTCGAGATGAGCCCGGGCAGGTCGCGCTCGTCCTCGGCGATCGAGTGCCGTTTCCACAGCTCGCGGATCTCGTCGTACTCGCCGGGCGCGAGGTCCCGGCGCAGCAGCTCCACCACGGCGTCGTGCTTGGTCGCGGCCACCGCGCGACAATACCGGCCATGACTGACACGGGCGCCGGGGTCCGCCTTCGCCCGCTGCGCGAGGACGACGCTCCGGCCGCGCTGGCGTACGCGGTCGAAAACCGCGTTTTCCTCGAGGAGTGGGAGCCGGTTCGCGAGCGGGAGCTGGTTCACGCTCGAAGCCCAGCTGGCCGACATCCAGGCCGCCGCCGCCGACGAGGCGGCCGATCGGCGCTACGCCTTCGGGATCTTCCGCGGCGACGACCTCGTCGGGCGCATAACTCTCAACCAGGTCGTGCGCGGCGTGTTCCAGAACGCCTACCTCGGCTACTCGATCGCGCAGCGATGGAACGGACACGGCTTCGCGACCGAGGCGGTCGGCCAGGCACTCGAGTACGCGTTCGGCGAGGCCGGGCTCCATCGCGTGCAGGCTGCGGTCATGCCGCGCAACACCGGCTCGATCCGCGTGCTCGAGAAGAACGGCTTCCGGGAGGAGGGCTACGCCGTCGGCTACCTCTGCATCAACGGCGTCTGGGAGGACCACCTCATCTTCGCGCGGCTGCGCGGGGGAAACCATGTTTCCCCCACGAACCCCCTTCTTCAAGGTTCTTCTGAACGTTAACGGGGCCGGCAAGCCGACCCCTCCTATCGCGTTTTTGAGCGGCTAGGAGGGTTTGATGAGACGTCGCTCGTCGCCGGGGTGCGATGGTCGTTCCGAGGCAAGGACGCAGGGAGCGTTCGTATCCGCAGCGATACGGGCGCGACCGAGGACGCCGCCTCGGGGCGAGCAGCGCGGCCCGGCGGCTCAGCGATGTCTCGTCAAGCCCTCCTAACTAGAGGTCCACGATGAGGGTGGCCCAGCCGAAGGTCTCGACGCCCACCGGGTCGCCGTTCAGCGGGTTGTAGAACTCGTTGAAGCCGTGGCGCTCGACGAGCTCCCGGGAGCGCTCGGCGATCGTGTCCGCGAGATCCGGGTAACCGTGCGCCCGCAGGCCGTGGGCGAGGAACCAGTTCGTGTTCATCGACATCGGCCCTCGCCAGATGAGCCGCGTCCGGATGGGGACGAACGCCGGCTCGTCCCGCGCCGTCGAGGCGACCGGGTAGTCGAGCCAGAACTCATCGGGATTGGCGAGGTGCTCGACGACGGACTCGACGGCCGACCTCGGTAGGTCCTCCAGGATGAGCGGCATCAGGGAAACGATCGTCTTCACGCGAATCGGCTCCTCACGCATCCCGACGAGGTTCCAGAACAGCCCCGCCCGGGCGTCGTAGCTGCGCTCCATGAGCGCGTCTGTCACCCGCGACGCCTTGTCGCGGGCCCAGCGTGCGAGCGCGTCGTCGCCCACGCGTTCCGCCAGCCGTGACAGCGAGCGCAGCCCCTGGGCGTAGATGCTGGTGAAGTGGACGTCTTCGTGCGTGTTGCGGCGCAGGCGGGCGAGCGCGCCCGCGCGATGACCGAGCAGCTTGTTCACGAACTCGCGCCGCAGCGTCCACCAGGGGTCGGGCTGCAGCGGGTCGGCGTCGTCGACGTGCAGCGAGTAGGGGTAGTCGTAGACCGGGCAGTGGTCGAGCCCGCTCTCGAAGCTCGAGATGATCGTCAGCAGCGAGTCGCCGTCGGGGTCGCGCGCGTGCTCGAGGTACCGGTAGTAGCGCTCGAGCGGCCCGATCGTCTCCCGCACGAACGCCTCGCCCCCACCCGCGTCCACCACGCGCTCGACGGCCTGCGCGATCACCGGCGGCTGCACCCGCGCCGTTGTCTTGGGACGGCGGAGCCAGGGTCTGCTCTCGCGGAAGTGCCAGTAGTTCGGATTGCGGCGAGCGAGCTGTTGGTTCCAGAAGATCACGTGGGGCATGAAGCCGTCGCGGCCCTGCCAGGCGAACAGACCGCGCAGCTCCTCGGCTGCCCGCTCCCAGTCGAAGCGGGCCCAGACGATCGCGTGGAAGCAGGAGTCCCAGAACCACTGGAACGGGTACGCCTGCGGCGACGGAACGCTGAAGGTATAGGTGCGGCCGTCCTTGACCGCCGTCTGCGTGTTCCCCTCCAGCAGCTCCCGGGCGGCGGCCTCGAGCGACACCGATTGCATCGCGGGAATCTAGCGCGGGCGTCGGGCCGACCCGCTAGGTTCCCCGCCCGTGGCGGGCGACGAAGACCGGGCCGAGAAGCTCGACCGTGAGCTGATCGAGCTCCTGAACGAGCTCCGCGTCGCGCTGCCCGGCGTCCAGGTGTTGTTCGGCTTCCTGCTGACCGTCCCGTTCTCGTCGGGCTGGACGAAGGTGACGGACACCGAGCGGCTGGTCTTCTTCCTCACGTTCCTGTCGACCGCCGTCGCGACGGCGCTGCTGATCGCGCCGAGCGCGCAGCACCGCATCCTCTGGCGCGCGGGAGACAAGGAAGCGCTGCTGCGGCGAGCGAACGTGCTCGCGATCCTCGGCACCTTCTTCCTGGCGATGTCGGTCACGGGCGCGGTCTGGGTCGTGACCGACGTGATCTACAACCAAGCGCCGACCGCGCTCGTGACGGCAGGTGTCGCGGGCATCTTCGCGTGGATCTGGTTCGCGGCGCCGCTCATCCGCCGCGCAAGAAACACCTAGGTAGGAGGGCTCGGCGAAATAACGGCTGAGCCGCCGGGCCACGCTGCTCGCCCCGGCAACGAGCGATATCCCGCCAAACCCTCTAGTGCGCCTGGTGCATCGGTGCCTCGGTGCCGGTGAGGTGGAGCAGGTTCTCGACGCCCTTGACGCCCTGGACGTTGCGCGTCCTCGCCTCGAGCTCGGCGATCAGCTCCGGCCGCTCGACCTCGCCGCGCAGGACGACCACGCCGTCCTCGGCGTTGACGTTGATCCCCCTTACATCGACGTCACGGAAGATCGTGCTCTCGACCTTGTGCGCGAGCGTGACGTCGTCCGGCTCGCCGTTGGGCTGCTCCTGGCGGTGCTTGACCTTCTGGACGAGCCCGAACGCCTCTGCTTGGACGCTGCCCGCGAAGCCCTCGAGTGCGCGACCGCGGCGGCGGAAGAAGGCGCGCGTGCGGTCGCGGGCCTCACCGCGCCGACGCGCGCCGCTGTCGGGATCGAAGAAGTAGGTGAGGCCGGCGCCGACGCCGGCCACTGCGATCAGCTTGCGCATGGGGCTCCTCTCGGTCTGTGTGTTTCACGTCGGCTACCCCTCACTTTCGAGGGACAAACACCGAGAGGTCCGCGCGAGCTTCCAGCGGGCGATCGCGTCGATCGCGGTGGTGCTGCGTTCGTCTAGCGGCGCCGGCGGTCGGCCGGCGAGAGGAAGGCTAGTCGCCCCAGTCGAAGTCGCGGGAACGGCCCCAGAGGCCGTCCTCGACCCCGGTGTCCTCCGAGACCTCCTGAAGGGCGTGCGCCTCGACGGGCACCTTGATCTCGCCGTCCATGGTCTCTTCGATCAGGGCCTGCTCCTCGGTCTTGAAGAGCGGATGGTTCTCGAAGGGGTCTTCGATGCGGTAGCGCTCGAGAGGCATCCGGTTGTCGAGCTCGGCGTTCTTGCGCTTGAGCTCGAGGTGATCCTCAATCACGTTTGCGAAGAGCGAAGGAGTCTCCACTGGCATACACGAACCTCCTGGAAAACGGTCGGCGGAGGATTGTAACGGCGCGCGACGCTCGGGGTCACGCTACAGGTGTGGGCGGCTCGCTTACCGATCCGGCCCAGACCACCCGATCCTTTCCTCCGCGTTTTGCGTCGTACAGAGCCGCGTCGGCCGCTGCGACGAGCTCGTCCTTGGTCTCGGCGGCCGGATGGGCCGCTACTCCGAAGCTGGCGGTAACGTCGACCCGCACGCCGTCCGGAGCGATCAGCGTGCGTGTACGCAGGTTGTCGCGGATGCGCTCGGCCAGCGCCGCGCCGCCCTCGAGGTCGGTCCCGGGGAGCACGACCGCGAACTCCTCCCCGCCCCAGCGGCCCGCGAGATCGATGTCGCGGATGCTGCCGGCGAGGGCGGCCGCGAACTCGCGCAGGACGACGTCACCGAACGGATGCCCCCAGCGGTCGTTGATCTGCTTGAAGTCGTCGAGGTCGGACATGATCATCGCGAGCGGCTCCTCGAAGCGGCCTGCGCGCGAGAGCTCGGTCTCCAGCGCGCCCTCCGCGACCCGCCTGTTCGGGAGACCCGTGAGCGGGTCGACGAGGGCCTGCCTCTCCACCGTCCGGTGCTTGCGCGCGTTCGCGAGCGCAATCGCCGCGTGGCCGACGAGCCAGGTGGCCGTCTCGCGGCTGTCGCTGCCGAACCGGTCGCCGATCAGCACGAGCGTGCCAAAGTCCTCCCGGCCCACGGTGACCGGGAAGCGGAGACGTTCGCCCTTCGCGTTCGGATCGCCGGCCGCGGGGTCGAAGCCGTCGCTCCTCTCGAGGAACCCGCCCCTCGCGCCGGTCGCCTCGACGGCGGTCTCGACGATCACGCGCAGGAGCTCGTCCGGGTCGTGCATGGCGGCGAGCGCCTCTCCGAAGCGCATCGTCGCGTCCCGGAACCGCGTCCGCTCCGCCTCGAGCTCGCTGAGCCGCTCCTGCAGCTGGCCGGCCATCTCGTTGAACGCCCGGCCGAGCTGCGCCAACTCGTCGCGGCCCTTGACCGGCACGAGGGTGCGGACGATCGAGCGGCACTCCACGTAGGCGAGGAGCGCGATCAGGGCGAGCGCGATCAGGAGGCCGCCCTGGAGGACGGAGTCGGCGCGGCCGGGCTCGGCATGGCCGGTGCCGGCGCCGAAGCCCCAGAACGCCGCCGCCAGCGGCAGCAGCAAGATCGGCGAGAAGTACGCGGCGAGCTTGAGGTTGAAACTTTTCACGACGGCCTTAGGCACCCCTCCGGTCGGCCGATAGAGCTCTCACGGAGTGTTGTCGGCCGCCAAGGGGATTTCCATGAGGGTCAAGGTTTTGCCGGTTGTAATGGGCGGCACAACGACCGCGACGACTGAGCCCTGTGGCACGATGCGCATCGTGCGAAGCCCGACATTCATCCGCCGCATGGGCCCGGTCGGGCTCTTTTTGACTGCCTATGACGTCTGGCGCCGTCTTCCGCCGCCGGCGCGGCGCCGCATCCTCGCCGAGACGCGACGGCATGGACCGCGCGTCGCCAGAGCGGTCGCCGACCGCACCCGCAAGCGCCCTCCCGCTCCCTAGTCGGAGTCCTAGCCCGTCAGAACGGCGCGGACGATCCGGTCCTGCTCGTGCAGGTGCGCGGTGGGATAGCCCTCGCTCGGGCTGGCCCGCCACGGGCGACCCGCGTACAGCAGCGGGACACGGCCTTCGATCGCGTCCTCGAGGCGGTGCCTGATCGCCCGGAACGCGCCCATGTTCTGGGGCTCCTCCTGGGCCCAGACGACCTCGGTGAGGTTGGGGTAGCCGCGCACGAGCTCGGCCGCCGCGGCCACGGGGAACGGGTACAGCTGCTCGAGCCGGGCCACGGCCAGGTCCGGGCGGTTCTGGCGCTCGGCATGGCCGACGATGTCGTAGTAGACCTTCCCCGAGGTGAGCACGAGCCGGCGCACCTGCTCGCGGTCGACACCGGGCTCCTCGAGCACGGGCTGAAACGAGCCCTCGGCGAGATCCTGCAGCGTCGAGGCCGCCTCCTTGAGCCGTAGGAGGCCCTTCGGCGTCATCACGATCAGCGGCCGAGCCGACGGATCGAGCGCCTGGCGGCGCAGCAGGTGGAAGTACTGCCCGGCTGTCGTCGCGTTCACGATGCGCACGTTCTCCTGGGCGGCGAGCTGAAGGAATCGCTCGAGCCGCGCGCTGGAGTGCTCCGGGCCGTTGCCCTCGTAGCCGTGCGGCAGGAGCAGCGTCAGCCTCGATGTCTGGTGCCACTTCGACAGCCCGGAGACGAGGAACTGATCGATCACGATCTGGGCGCCGTTGACGAAGTCGCCGTACTGTGCTTCCCAGAGGACGAGCGCCTCGTTCGCAGCGACGGAGTAGCCGTACTCGAAGCCCACCGCCGCGTACTCCGACAGCGGCGAGTTGTAGATCTCGAAAGCCGCGCTCGCATCGTCGAGGTGCTTGATCGGCGTGAACGTCTCTCCGCTCTCGGGGTCGTGCATGACGAGATGGCGGTGCGCGAACGTGCCGCGCTCGCTGTCCTGGCCCGTGAGCCGGATCGGGATCCCCTCGACCAGCAGGCTCGCGAAGGCCAGAGCCTCGGCCTGCCCCCAGTTGATGCCGCCGGAGTCGAGCGCCTCGGTGCGCTTCGCGAGCTGGCGGTCGAGCTTGGGGTTCACGGTGAAGCCCTCGGGCACGCGGCGCAGCTCGGCGTCGAGCTCGCGGAGGCGCTCCTCCGAGACCCCGGTGACGAGGTTGGCGTCCGCCGCACTCGGCAGCCGGTCCGGGACGGGGGCCGGAGGCTGCCCGAAGGTGGCCTTCAGGCGCTCGTGCGCCTGCTTCAGCCGGGCTTGCTGCTCGTCGAAGAGCGCCTGTGCCTCCTCCTCGGAGACGATGTCCTCCTCGGCCAAGCGCGCAGCGAACTGCTCGCGGACGGTGGGCTGACGCGCGATCCGCGCCGCCATCAGCGGTTGCGTGTATGCGGGCTCGTCGCCCTCGTTATGCCCGTGGCGCCGATAGCCGACGAGGTCGACGACGACGTCGTGGCCGAAGCGCCGGCGGAACGCGAGCGCGAGGCGGATCGCCGAGATCGCGGCCTCGGGATCGTCGGCGTTGACGTGGATGATGGGCACGTCGAAGCCCTTCGCGAGGTCGCTCGAGTAGCGCGTCGAACGGCCCTGCTCGGGGTCGGTGGTGAAGCCGATCTGGTTGTTGGAGATCAGGTGGAGCGTGCCGCCCGTCGTGTAGCCGGGCAGACCCTGGAGGTTGAGCGTCTCCGCGACGACGCCCTGACCCGGGAAGGACGCGTCGCCGTGGATCAGAACGGGGAGCCCGACGTCGGGCTCGTGCGTGCCCGACCGCGTCGAGCGATCCGTCTGGTCGGCGCGCGTGAGGCCCTCGACGACGGGGTCGACCGCCTCGAGATGGCTCGGGTTCGCGGCGAGCCGGACGCTGATCGGGCCTGACCGGGTGCCGCGCCGCCCCTCCGCCGCCAGGTGGTACTTGACGTCGCCGCTGCCACCGGCGGGGTCGGCTTCGATCGCCTCCGGCGTGCGCTCTCCCTCGAACTCGCGCAGCAGCGACTCGTACGACCGGCCGAGCACGTGCGCCAGCACGTTCAGCCGCCCGCGGTGCGCCATCCCGATCACGACCTGGTGCGCACCGGCCTCGGCCGCGAGCTCGATCGTCTCGTCGAGCATCGGGATCATCGTGTCGAGGCCCTCGACCGAGAACGACTTCTGCCCCAGGAAGGCACGCCTGAGGTACTGCTCCATGCCCTCGACCTCGGTGAGGCGCGCGAGCAGCCGCTTCTTCTCCTCGTCGGTGAGCCGCATCCGGTAGCGGCCAGACTCGATCGCGTGGCGCAACCAAACGCGCTCCTCATGATCGGAGATGTGCTCGATCTCGTACGCCATCGTCCCCGAGTAGATCTCCTTCAGCCGCGGCAGCACGTCGGCGAGCGTCTCGCCGGGGACGTGGACGCGGAGCACCGACGCCGGGATCCGGGCTTGCAGCTCCGGCGTCAACTCCGGCTGCAGCATCTCGGGCTGGAGCGACGGGTCGCTGACGGGCTCCGAGCCCAGCGGGTCGAGCCGAGCGGCGAGGTGGCCGTGCGTGCGGTGTGCCTTCACCAGCGCCATCGCCGCGGCGACGGCTCCTAGCATCGTGTCGTCGACGGGCGCTGCCGCAGGAGCAGGCTCCCGCGGCGCGGGCTCGGGCGGCGCCTCGACGGTTGCGACGGAGGCGGGCGCCCCGTTACCCGTGCCGTCGGGGCGCAGGGCCTCGAGGAGCCGGCTCAGCCCAGGATGTTGGGCAACGAGCGTGCTGTCGCCGCTCTCGAAGAGCGCGCGCCACTCGGCCGGAACGGCGTCGGGGTTCTCGAGGTACTGCTCGAAGACGTCGCCCGCGTAGCCCGAATTGAGTCCGTCGACTTCCTTCACGTCCGCACTCTTTCTAGCAACGGTCCGCCACCCCTGGGAGGCGGCGGGCTACCAGAGGGGCCGGTCGGTGAGGACGCATACGATCATTCCCGCGATCCAGCCGACCGTGACCGTCGCGACGGCCCAGGTAGCGAGACGCTCGTGGCGCCCGCCCATCGCGACGGCGATCAGCGCGACCACGAGCGCGGCGGGGCCGATGCGCACGGGCTTGTACGCGATCGAGATCAGTCCTGCGAAGAGCGCGATCGTGGCGAGGAAGCCCGCGACCGTGTCGGCCGCGCCCTCGCGCCTGATCGGCTGCGCGCTCACGTGCGGATCCTGGAGCTCCGGCCGTGCGGGCTCGCGTGCGGCCCGCCCCGGCTCGGACGGCGCCCGGGCCGTGGACGCCAGCGGCGCGGCCACTCCTCGTCCTGCGAGCGTATGCGTGCGCCCTCCAGGGGATCGGGCTCCTGGCGAATCGCCCACCAGCAGACCCCGGCGAGGTAGAGGATCGGGAGCTTCAGGATCAACATCATGAAGACGATCTCGACCACGGTCAGAAGTCTAGTCCGGCCCGTTGACATGGAGCTTCAGCACGTCGGGCCGGTGGTAGTGGCCGGCGGCGTCGAAGCGCTGCCGCTCCTCGAAGAGGCGGGCGGGGTCGAGGTCGGCGTAGAGAATCTCCTCCTGGTCGTAGACCGGCCCGGCGAGGTAGCTGCCGTCCGGTCCGAGGATCGCGCTGCCGCCGCGGCCGACGACCTCGTGGCCGTCGAGCTCCGCACGCAGCGGGAAGTCGTCCGGATAGGCCGAGGCCCGCTGGAAGTGCGAGGGCGCGACGACGAACGACCGCGACTCGCGGGCGATGTGGACGAGCGTCGCCTGCCAGGCGTCGCTGTCGTCGGCGGTCGAGGCGACGTAGACCTCGACCCCTGACTCGTAGAGCGAGAAGCGAGCCAGCGGCATGTAGTTCTCCCAGCAGATCAGGCCGCCGAGGCGGCCGAAGTCGGTCTCCAAAGCCCGCAGGCCGCCGCCGTCGCCCGGCCCCCAGACGAGCCGCTCGTGGTTCGTCGGCACGAGCTTGCGGTGGCGGAGCGCCAGCCGCCCGTCCGGAGCGTGGTACAGCAGTGTGTTGTAGAGGGTCCCGGGCCTTGTCGGATCGACCTCGGTCACGCCGGTCACGAGCCAGACCTGATGCTCGCGGGCGATGGCGCCGAGCCGGTCCGCAGCCGGCCCCGGCACAGCAACCGACTCCCGCGCGAAGAGGGCGAACGCGGCCTTGGCCCGAGGATCCGCCCAGCCCGCGAACGCCTTGGCCCAGGTCGACGACGGGTAGGCCGGAATGAAGGCCTCGGGAAAGACGAGCAGGCGCGCGCCCTGGCCGGCGGCCTCGGCGGCCACCGAGGCGAGCTTGTCGAGCGTCGCGTCGCGGTCGAGCACGACCGGCTCGACCTGGACGCAGGCGACCTTGATCGGCTCCATTCTTCGATTCTGCTCGAATTCGGCTTGCGCTGCCCGGCCAGGTCGCCTACCCTGCGCCAAGGTAGTGGAGCCCGACGAAAGGAGGAGGCACCGATGACTGCGATTGCGCCCGGCCTTCTCTTTCGCTCTGCGCTGACGCGCTAGGCGGCTTTCCGCAGCCACACCCACCGGAACGACCGCCTCGCGCGAGGCGTCGATTCGTACTCACGTCCGTTCCGGAAAGGAGCACCACCTCTTGTCCCTGTTGACCGATTCCCACCGCGACCGCCTCGGCTGGAGCCCCGAGCTCGACGACGCGTTCGCACCCCACGCGGGCGACGGCTTCGAGCCGGCTCGCGTGACAATCCAGAACCGAGGCCTCTACCTCGTCGTCGGCGACGGCGGCGAGCAGGAGGCCGAGATCACAGGCCGGCTTCGCCACGAGGCGGAGGGCGGCGGCGACCTTCCCGCAGTCGGCGACTGGGTGGCTATCCGGCGACCGGCGCAAGGGGACGGCCGCGCCACGATCACCGCCGTCCTTCCCCGCCGCTCGAAGCTCTCCCGCAAGGTGCCCGAGCGCGAGCTCGGGGAGCAGGTGCTGGCGGCGAACGTCGACATGATCTTCATTGTCACCTCGCTCAACCGCGAGCTACGGCTGCGCCGGCTCGAGCGGTACCTGGCCACGGCCTGGGAGAGCGGCGCCAGCCCGGTGATCGTGCTGACCAAGAGTGACCTCGCCGACGACCCCGAGGCGCGCCGCGCGGAGGTCGAGTCGATCGCCTTCGGCGTACCCGTCCACGTCGTCAGCGCGGTGACGGGCGAGGGGCTCGACGAGTTGCCTGCCTACTTCACCGGACATCGAACGGGCGTCTTCCTGGGCTCCTCGGGCGTCGGCAAGTCGACGCTGATCAACGCGCTCGCGGGCGCGGAGTTGCAGGCGACCGCGGCGATCCGCGAGTCCGACGACCGCGGGCGGCACACGACGACCCGCCGCGAGCTGATCGTGCTCCCCGACGGCGGCATCGTGATCGACACGCCCGGGATGCGCGAGCTGAAGCTCTGGGAGAACGAGGACGGCATGGACACGGCCTTCACGGACGTGACCGAGCTGATCAACCGGTGCCGCTTCTCCGACTGCTCGCACGAGCGCGAGCCGGGTTGCGCGGTCAAGCTCGCGCTCGCGGACGGATCGCTAGCCCGCGAGCGCTGGGAGAGCTACACGCGGCTACAGCGAGAGCTCCGCGCGCTCGAGGTCAAGCTCGACAAGCGGCTGAAGTCGGAGGAGCGCAAGAAGTGGCGCGCGTTCGAGCGCCAGCGGCGACGGCCGAAGAAGTGGTGATGCGGTCAGCGCGGCGGAGCCTTGACGCCGCCGCGCCTTGGCGAGCGCCTGGATGCCTTCGCTGAAGGTCAGCTCGGGCGCGGGCTCTTGCCCCTGAGCCGCGTCCGGTGCGGGCACAGCTCCGTGCAGGGCCGCGACGGTGCCCTCCGCCGCCTTCCGTAGGCGGCGCTCCTTGTTCGTCAGCTCCTTCTCTCGATTGTTCAGGGCTGCTTCGCGCCGCTCGAGCTCGGCTGTGCGCGCAGCAAGCTGTTCGAGCGCGCGATCCGCCTCGTCGTGAGGGCTCTCCGTCTCTGCGCGGGCGCTCTCTGTCGACTCGCGCTCGCGCGCGTCCAGCTCTTCCAGCCGCTTCGCGAGCGCGCGCTCGCGCTCCTCGAGCGCAACCTCGCGGGCCGCGATCTCCGCCTCGTCCTCGTCGTCGGCGACCGCCTCGGCAGCCTCCGCCAGCCGCGTCTCGCGCTCCTCGAGCTCTGCCGCGGTCGCTGCCAGAGCGGTCTCGCGAGCCTCGAGGTCGCTCGCCTGGCGTTCTAGCCGAGGCTCTCGCTCCGCGATCGCGGCTTCCTTGGCCGTCGCGGCGACTTCGCGAGCCGCCAGCTGTGCTTCGCGCTCGTCCTCGGCTTCCGTTCGCGCCGTCAGCGCCTGCTCGCGCTCAGCGACCTTCCCTTCGCGGTCGGCCATCGCCTTTGCCTGGGTGGCGCCGATCGCCGACGCGTCGTCGAGCTCGGCCCGTCGCCGCACCAGCTCGGCCTCGAATGCGTCGAGCCGTCCTCGCCGCTCCTCGAGCTCACTGGACTTGCCTTCGACCTCGGCCTCGCGCTCGGCGAGCGCGTCCGCCAGGTCGTCGATCCGCGCGAGCCTCGTGGCCACCTCCGCTTCGCGGCGGCCGATCTCGGCGATGCTGTTCTGGACCTCGGTCTGCCCCGCCGAGACGGCGGTCTCGAGGTAGGAGATGCGCTGCTCGCGCACGTCGAGCTCCGCGGCTCGGCGCTTGACCTCGACGTCCGGCGTCTGGGTGCGGACTTCGGCGCGCCGCGCCTCGTCGCGCAGCTCGCGCGCGCGCTCGTGGAGCTCGCGGCGCTGCTCGGCGAGATCCTCTTCGAGGCGGCGGAGGAAGGCCTCCCGGTCGGCGAGCGGCGCCGAACCCGGCGGCCCTTGCATCCGTCCCTCGTCCTCGTCGTGGCGACGCCTGCGCATATTCGGCCCGAGGTTAGTCGAGACGAAGAGAGAGCGCCCGCTCGGGCGGGCGCTTTCGATGGAGCCGACGGGACTCGAACCCGTGGCCTTCTGGCTGCCAGCCAGATGCTCTCCCAGCTGAGCTACGGCCCCTGGAACACGTGCAAGTGTAGCGCCGAACTCAAAATCCTTCGCCCAATTGACGCCGACACGCTGATTGTTCTTCGAAGGCTCGAGTCGAAGCTGGATCTGGCTTCGAGGTTGGAACACGTCGAACGGCAGGTAGTAGCAACGATCGAGCTCGGCGCAATAGGCGGCGAACGCATCGACCTCGCCCGGCTCGTACGGCCGGCGGACGAGGCCGCTCTTGCTTCGGCGCGTGGAGCAGCAGCGCACGACCACGATGTCGCCGTAGCGGCGTGCCCACTTGCACTGGACGCGCACGAGTCGATCGACGAGGTCGAAGATCAGGTCGTAGCGCCCGCCCTGGGCCACGGGCGCATAGACGTCAATATCCAGATCGAGCGCTGACTTTGCGATCGCAAGCTCGGCAATCGCGCCTTTTCGATCCGTCGAAAGCTCCACGCTTTCGACCGTAGCCGCGGCCTCGGCTGGGCCGTGTCCGGTCTAGACAGCCGCTTCTAGATCAAGAGTGGGTACATCGCCCCACAGCTCCTCGAGCCGATAGAACCGGCGCGCGTCGGGCGTGAAGACGTGCAGGACGACGTCGAGGTAGTCGGCGAGGATCCAGGTCGCCTCGCTCGCGCCTTCGACCGTCGTGGGAATGGCCTTGTCCTCCCGCTTGAGCTGCTCGTGCACCTCGTCCCAGATCGCCTTCGTCTGACGCGGGTTCTGCCCGGTTGCGATCACGAAGAAGTCCGTGTACGCGCACACGGGCCGCATGTCGAGGATCAGGACGTCCTGGGCCAGCTTCTCCTGCGCGATGCCGGCGATGCGACGGGCTTGTTCGAGGGAGTTCAGAGGCTGTCCAGGATCCTTGTCGATCTCTCTCAGTGTAGCCCGGTCCCGCGGACGTCACACCTGGCGGTACAGGCCGCGGCGCTCGATCTCCTCAGCGACCTCCGGCGGCACGAGCCCGTCGAGAGACTCGCCGGCGGCCACGCGGGCGCGTACATCGCGGGAGGCGACCGCCCAGGGCTCGATCTCGAACAGCTCGATCCGGTCGGGGCGGCCGAGCTCCTGAAGGGCGTCCGCGAGCTCCTCGAGCCCCAGGCCGGGGCGGGTCGCGACGGCGACGCGGGCCATGTCGAGCACCGCGTCAGGCTCCTTCCAATGCCTGAAGTCTGCGAGCTGGTCGGCGCCGACGAGCAAGAGCGGGTCCTCCCAGTCGCCGGCGCGGAGCATGTCGACCGTGCGCGGGTGCTCATCGAGCTTCACGTCGTCGCCGGGAAACGCCGCCTTGGCCAGTGTCAGGCGGTCCGCGGCCGGCGTCTCCACATCCTTGTGCTCGGGGTTGGTCGAGACGAGGACGACGAGCCGGTCGAGGCCGAAGCGCCGCTTCGCCTCGCGGGCAAGCGCGACGTGGCCGTAGTGCGGCGGGTCGAACGCGCCGCCGAAGAGCCCCGTGTTCACTGGAATTCCAGGGTCTCGCCCTCGACCTCGACCTCGGCGCCCGGCTTCACGCCGGCGGCGCGGAGGGCTTCCTCGAGCTCCTCGCCGCTCGGCGGCCGTCCGGCGACGCGGTAGCCGCGGTCGGTACGGAGGATCCGGAAGCTGCGCCGGCTCGGCCTCGGCCGGTAGACGAGAAACTCGGCCAGGCCGT
Organism: uncultured Actinomycetes bacterium; assembly: GCA_963739085.1. Classification (GTDB taxonomy): domain Bacteria; phylum Actinomycetota; class Thermoleophilia; order Gaiellales; family Gaiellaceae; genus DATFQE01. The sequence goes on from CAVTZA010000019.1 coordinate 83,608, forward strand.
CCTCGTCCGCCGCCGGTGGCTCGGCTTCGGGGCAGAGCTCGAACAGGGCGTGCTTCAGCTCGTCGATCCCCTCACCGCTGACCGCCGAGGTGTGAACGACGCGGAGGACGCGAGGATCCTCGAGCTCGAGTGTGACTGGGACGCGTAGCGTGGCATCGACCTTGTTCAGAGCGACGATCTGGGGTCGCTCCACAAGGCCCGCTCCGTACTCGGCCAGCTCGCGGTCGATCGCGCGAAAGCGCCCGACCGGATCTTCCTCGGTCGCGTCGATCACATGCACGAGCAGGCGCGCCCGCTCGAGGTGCGCGAGGAACTCGTGGCCCAGGCCGACGCCCTCGCTCGCGCCCTCGATCAGGCCTGGGACGTCGGCCACGGTCAGCTGCCGGCCTGCCGGGGAGTCGACGGTTCCGAGGACCGGTGTGAGCGTCGTGAACGGGTAGTCGGCGACCTTCGGCTTCGCGTTCGAGATCCGGCGCAGCAGCGAGGACTTCCCCGCGTTCGGGAAGCCGAGCAGCGCGGCGTCGACGAGCAGCTTCAGCCGTAGCTCGTACTCCGCGGCTTCCCCGGGCGTGCCGACCTCGGCGAAGCGCGGCGTCTGCCGCGTCGAGGTGGCGAAGCGTTTATTCCCGCGGCCGCCCACGCCGCCGCGTGCGAGGACGAGCCGCGCCCCAGGGCGGGCGAGGTCGGCGACCAGGTTCTCGTCGTCGTCCAGCACCTGAGTCCCCGCCGGCACGGGCAGGACGACGTCGCCGCCGTCGGCGCCGTGCTTGCCCGACCCGCGGCCGGGCCCGCCTCCGCGCGCGCGGAAGAGCGTGCGCGAGCGGAACGACGAGAGGTCGCGCAGGTCGGGATCGGCGAGCAGGACGACGTCGCCGCCGAGACCGCCGTCGCCGCCGTCGGGACCACCCTTCGGCACGTATTTCTCGCGCCTGAAGCTCAGGCCGCCGTCGCCGCCGCGCCCCGCCTGCACCTCGATGCGGGCGCGGTCTGTGAACACGTTAGAGCTCCTTCCGGGGTGATGCCTCGCCGCAGGGGTGCGATGGGCAGTGCGAGGCAAGGACGCAGGGAGTGTCCGTGTAACTAGGACGCGTAGCGTGGGCGCGACTGAGGACGCCGCCTCGCGCTGTCCAGCGCGGCCCTGCGGCACAGTGCCTCATCCCGGAAGGAGCTCTTTAGTCGGTGATCGCGACGGTGCGGCGGTCGCCGCTCGTGCGGAACTCGACCTTGCCGTCACGCGTGGCGAAGATCGTGTCGTCGCGGCCGATGCCCGCGCCCGGACCGGGGCGAAAGCGCGTGCCGCGCTGGCGCACGAGGATCATCCCGGCCCTCACGGACTGGCCGTCGAAGATCTTGACGCCGAGCATCTTGGGGTTCGAGTCGCGTCCGTTGCGCGAGGACCCGAGGCCCTTCTTGTGCGCCATTACTTCTCCTCCGTCTTCTTGGTCGCGGACGCCTTCGGCTTCGCGGCCGCCTTGGGCCTGGCGCCGGCCGCCGGCTTCCTCGCGGCCGGCTTCGGCTTCTCCTCCGCGGCGGCCTCGTCCTTCTTGGCCGCCGTCGACCGCTTCTTCGCCCCGATCGACTCGATCTCGATCTGGGTGAGCTTGCTGCGGTGACCGGTGTGCCTGCGGTAGCCGGTGCGCCGCCGGTACTTGCCGATGCGGATCTTCTTGCCGAGGACGTGGCCGACGACGCGCACGGTCACGGCACCGTCTTTCGGCGACAGGTCAGGCTCGCCGTCGCCGCCGAGCATCAGGACCTGGGGTTGGAAGGTCTTGCCCTCGTCGACGCCGAGGCGCTCCACGAGCAGCTTCTCGCCCTCGCGGACGCGGTGCTGCTTCCCTCCGACTGAGATGATCGCGTAGCTCATAAGGCGTGCCGAATGCGGGCCGTCGGCCCGCGAGGGCCGAAGTGTAGCGCAGTCCCTTAGCCGGCTTCTGTCGAGGCCGGCGGGTCGTTCGACTGTGCAGCCGACCCGGCGGGCCGGCGGCGGCGGTTGCGGCCTCCTCGGGTGCCACGGCGCGTCTTCTTGCGCGGCTTCGGGGCCTCCCCCTCCTCCCCGCTCTCGGCCTCGACGGGCTCGGGCTGGCCGAGATCGGGCTCGGGGACGTGGATCGTCGGTACAGCAGCCTCCTGAGGTGCCTCGGGAGCAGTCTCGGGTTGTGTCGCCGTGTCGGCCTCGGCCTGCACGGCGGCGGTGGTCGTCTTCTTCTTACGGCCGCGGCCGCCGCGGGAACCGCGCCGCGTCTTCTTCTTCGGCCTCGGCGGCTGCTCCGCGTCGGCGCCCGGCTCGGCCGCGACGACCTCCTCGACCGCAGTCTCGTCCTCGGCGGGAGTCTCGGCCGCGCCGACCTCCTCGACCGCAGTCTCGTCCTCGGCAGGAGTCTCGGCCTCGACTGCCGGCGCCTTCTCCGCCTTCGCCGGCTCCTCGGCAGCCTTCTTGCGCCGAGGTGCCCGCGTCGGCTTCTCCGCCTCGGCCTCGGCCGTGATCGGCGCGTCCGCCTCGGCGGGCGGCGCCGGCCTGACGAGCGTCGCGTACGCCGTGCCGTCGAGCACCCTGTTGATCCTGGCCTTGACCTTCTTGCCGACGAGCTTGGCCGCGTCCGCGACCTCGACCGAGTAGCCGTCGACCTTGCCGATGCCGGCCCCGGCGTCGTGGAGGCCGACCTCGACGAGCTCGATCTGGACGTCGGTCTCCTCGGCGATCGGCGCGGGCGGCGTCAGCTTCTCGAGCGTGCCCTGCCCGAGCACCGCGACGTGATCGAGGTGGACGTCCTCGCGCGTCTCGACGAAGAAGCGGCGCTTCGTGCGCTCCTCGAGCTCGGCCAGCCTCCGGGCGCCGGGCCCGATCAGCAGTGACGCGACGCGGGCGTTGAGCTCCACCTTGAAGGCCTTCGACCTCGCGCCGGCCGCGAGGTCGCGCAACCGCCGCTCGACGTCGATCGCCGCGGTCCTCTCGGACAGCACCACACCGTCGCCCGAGCAGGTCGGGCACTTGCGGGTCATGATCTCGCGCGGCCCGTCGGTGACGTTCTGCCTCGTCATCTCGACCAGCCCGAGCGGGGAGATCTCGACGACGTACGTCTTCGTCCGGTCCCGCTCGAGCTCGTTCTTGAGCGCCTCCTCGACGGTGGCACGGTTCTTGGGGCTGCCCATGTCGATGAAGTCGATGACGATGATGCCGCCGATGTCGCGTAGCCGGAGCTGGCGTACGACCTCCTTCACCGCCTCGAGGTTGTTCTTCGTGATCGTGTCCTCGAGCCGGGCGCCCGAGCTCTTGGAGCGCGAGCCGACGAAGCGGCCCGTGTTGACGTCGATGACCGTGAACGCCTCGGCGTAGTCGAAGATCAGGTAGCCGCCGGACGGCAGGTCGACCCGGCGCGAGAGCGTGGAGCGGATCTCCTCGTCGACTCCGGACGCCTCGAACAGCGAGGTCTTCTCACGGTGGCGGACGACGCGTTCGACCATGTGCGGCGACGTCTTCTTGAGATAGCCGACGATCCGCTTGTGCGTGCGGTCGTGGTCGACCACCGCGCGCACGAAGTCGTCGGTGAACAGGTCGCGCACGACGCGGAGCGGAAGCTCGGCTTCCTGGTAAACGAGTGCCGGCGGCTTCGCGTCCTTGGCGCGGGTCTGGATCGACTTCCACAGGCGCTGCAGGAAGACGAGGTCGCGCTCGACGTCCTCGGCCGAGGCGCCCTCCGCGGCGGTGCGGACGATCACGCCGCCCTTTTTCGGGGCGATCTCCTTGAGGATGTCGCGCAGTCGCGCGCGCTCGTCGTCCTCGAGCCGGCGAGAGACGCCGATCCCCTCGCCGTTGGGGACGAACACGACGAAGCGGCCTGGCAGCGAGATGTCGGTCGTCAGCCGGGCTCCCTTCGTCTTCATCGGGTCCTTGACCGCCTGGACGAGCACCTCCTGGCCGCGGCTCAACAGATCCTGGATGCGCCGGTCATGGCGCTTGCCCTCGAGCTCCGGGCCGACGATCTCGTCAACGTAGAGGAAGCCGTTCTTCTCGAGCCCGATCTCCACGAATGCGGCCTCCATGCCGGGCAGGACGTTGTCGACCGTGCCCTTGTAGATGTTCCCGGCGATCGAGCGCCGCTCGGGCCGCTCGATGTAGGCCTCGGCGACACGGTCGTCCTCGAGCACCGCGACGCGCTGCTCGCCGACGTCGACGGAGATCAGCAGCTCGCGCTTGGCGGCGGGCAGGGCCGGGCGCTTGACCGGTGCCCGCCGGCGGCCCGAGGAGCGGCGCTGCTGCCCACGGCGCTCAGGCTTTGCCTGGCCCTCCTTACGCTGCTCGGTCTTGGTAGCCGCCGGTTGACTCGAGTTGTCGGCCGGGCGCTTGCTGCGACCCCGGCCTCCGCGCGATCCGCGGCGGCGGCGAGCTCTGGCTTGTTCCCCACCCTCGCGGGCGGGCTCGGTGGTTACGGGTTCAACGGGGGTCTGTGCGGCAGCCTCGGTGGGCGCCGCATCGTCGCGCCGATTTCGGCGCCGGAAGAAACGGAGCAAAAGAAGCCTCTCTCTTGTGTGTCGCGCGCGCGTGCACAGGCCTGATGGGTGTCACCAAGCGGGATGAGCACGTGCTGCGCTGGATACGTGTGATGCCAAGTCGAAAACATGACCTTGTTCCAAGGCTAGCAAGGGGTTCGGCGATCCGCGCCTACGCGGCGGCGGGGCGGAGCTTCGTCCGGCGGGTCTTGATCGCCCGCAGGCGCTGGCTCAGCCGGGCCCACGCCCAGGGCTCGATCTGCCCGTACCGCAGCTCGGCCTGGCCCCGTGTGGCGGCCAGATATTCGAACCACGCATCGGCTTCCTCGATGAGCAGAAGCTCGAGCGCTTCACGCTTGACCGTAGCCATGTCCGCTGCCACCTCCGAGTCGGGGATGGCCACAAAGTAGGACCCGGACCGGACGGACCGACTCGCGCTCATCTGCGACGAACGGCGATCGCCTGCAAGACGCCGATCGCCGCGAGGTTCGCGACCATGGACGAGCCGCCGAAGCTGACGAACGGGAGCGGGATTCCGGTCACGGGCGCCAGCCCGATCGTCATGCCCACGTTGACGAAGATCTGGAACAGCAGCACGAAGGCGAGCGCGCCGGCCACCGTCGCCGTGAAGGCGTCCCGAGCGGCGGCCACGATCTTCACCGCGCGCCAGATCACGAGCAGGTAGAGCAGCAGCAGGATCGAGGCGCCGACGAAACCGCGCTGCTCCGCGAGCGAGGCGAAGACGAAGTCGGTCGCATGCTCGGGGAGATAGTCGAGGTTGGTCTGCGTCGCATGCGCGACGCCGCGTCCGCGGAGCCCGCCGGCGCCGACGGCGGTGATCGACTGGTTGACGTTGTAGCCGACCCCGCCCGGATCGTGCTCCGGGTTCGCGAACGCCGTCAGACGCGCCGTCTGGTACGGCTTGAGGATCTGGACGCCCATGGCCGGCGCGATCCACAGAACGGTGGCGACGAGCACGGCCCCCAGCGCCACGAGCACCGCGAGATGCAGCCAGCGGGCGCCGGCGAAGAACAGCACGGAGATCAGCGCCGCCCCGTACACGAGCGCGGTGCCCATGTCGGGCTGGAGGAAGACGAGCGCCGTCGGAATCGCAGCCAGGCCGACCGTCGCCGCGACGGTCCTCGTCTCGAGCACGCGCTTGCCGCGGTCGGCGAGGAACGCCGCGAGGAAGAGCACGAGCAGGAGCTTCGAGAACTCGGACGGCTGGAAGCGGTAGAAGCCGATGTCGAGCCAGCGCTGCGACCCACGGACCTCGGTGCCGAGCATCACCACGACGAGCAGCAGCAGGATCACGCCGCCGAAGAGGACGCTCTTGTACTTCCGGTAGACGCCCGGGTCGATCAGGATCGCCGCGACCAGCGCCGCGCAGCCGAGTGCAACCGAGAACGCCTGGCGCATGACGTAGTAGCTCTCGTCGCCGACGATGTCGTCGCGGGTGATGCCGGCGATCACCCAGAGGCCGTAGCCGACGAGCGCAGCGACCGCGCCCAGCATGAGCCAGTCCAGCCGCCGCACGTAGACGCCGATCCGAGTGTCCTCGACCGGGCGGCGTGCGAGCGTGCCCCTGCTGACGTAGTCGACCATCAGTCCGCCTGCTCGTACGAGCTCGTGTAGTTGGTGATGCCGAAGTACTTCGCGAACACCTTCAGCGTCGTCGGGGCTGCGACCGCAGCGCCGAAGCCGCCGTTCTCGATCACGGCGCACACGACGAGCTCGGGCTTGTCCGTCGGCCCGTAGCCGCAGAACCAGGACTGGTCGACGAGGTCGGCGTAGCCGCCGAGGTCACGCGCCTTCTGGGCCGTGCCCGTCTTGCCCGCGATCGGGATCGGGAAGGCCCCGAAGACCGCGTGCGCGGTGCCGTAGCTCTCGTGCGTCGCCTTGTAGAGCCCGTCGCGGATCGCGGCGAGCGCCCCCTGGTCGACGTTCAGCGAGCGCGGCGGCGGCGGCGCCAGGTTGCGCCTGACGATCGGCTGCGCACTGTCGGTCGAATCCTCGATCCGGTTCGCAACGTGCGGCTTCACGAGCTTGCCGCCGTTTGCGAGGAAGGAGTAGAAGACCGCCATCTGCAGCGGCGTCACCTCGAGATCCTTCTGGCCGATCGCCAGCTGGATGGAGTCGCCCGGCTTCCACAGCTTGTCGATTTCGCTCTTGAAGGTCGCTTGCTTCCACTTGATCGTCGGCAGCAGGCCCGAGGACTCCGTGCCGAAGTCGATGCCGGTCGGGCGGCCGAAGCCGAGGCGTCGCGCCCAGGCCTGGAGGGGCTGCCCGCGCTCGGGCGGCAGCTTGTAGAAGTCGTCGCCGACTCCGTAGAAGTAGGTGTCGCACGATGCGCCGAGCGCCGTCGGCAATGTCATCGCCGCGTTCACGTTCGGATCCCAGTTGCGGAAGACCTGACGGTCGCGGCCGGCCGTATACGTGCTCGTGCAGGGACGCGTCGAGTAGGGCGCGAGGATGTGCTCCTGCATCGCCGCGAGCGCCGTCACCGGCTTCCACGTCGAGCCGGGCGGATAGAGCCCCTGCGTTACGCGGTCGAGCGCGGGGTAGTTCGCAGCCTCCGCAGCCTTCTGGTTGACGAGCGGCCGCATCTCGCGCGGGTTCTGGCTCGTGTAGACGCGCGGCTGGAAGGTCGGGTTCGAGGCGAGCGCGCGGATCTCGCCGTTGCGGGGGTCCATCGCGACGATGGCGCCGCCGTCCGCCATCCAACAGCCCTTGCAGTCCTGCGTCTTCGCGAAGGCGATGCCCTCCTTGAGCGCGCGCTCGGCGGCGCGCTGCAGGTTGATGTCGAGCGTCAGCCGCAGCGAGTAGCCGGGCACCGGGTCACGCGTCGGCGTGACGTCGCTGCGCGGACGCCCCATCGAGTCGACGCGCAGCTGGGAGCGGCCCGGGCGGCCGCGCAGGTAGCGGTCGTAGGTCGACTCGACGCCCGATTGTCCGATCTTGTCACCGAGCTCGTAGCCGTCCTTGCGCTGGCGCTTGAGCTGGTCGGGGCTGATCTCGCCTACGTACCCGAGCACGTGCGAAGCCAGCGACTGGAACGGGTAGCGCCGGACGTAGGTGTCCGCGATCTGGATGCCCGGCAGCTCGCTCTCGTGCTCGAGCAGGTACTGGACCTCGTCCTCCTTCGCCGCCTCCTTGACCGTGACGGGAGAGAGTGGGCCGCCTGCGTGGCGGCGGACGTCGCGCGCGATACGCGCGTACGGAAGCTCGAGGATGCGTGAGAGACGGCGCAGCAGGTAGGCGCGCGCGGCCGGCCGGTCGGGAAGGTCGGCCGGCCAGACCTGGACGGCGGTCGCCTCCTTGTTGTCGATCAGCTTTCGCCCGTGCTCGTCGAGGACGACGCCGCGCGGTGCCTCCACCCGGATCGTGCGGAGCTGGTTGTTCTGCGCGGCCTGCAGGTACTGGGTCGTGGAGAGCACCTGCAGCGCCCAGAGCCGGAAGAAGAGGATGCCGAAGACGCCGAGCGTGATCGCTCCGAGGATTCCGATCCGCAGGGCGAGGCCGGGAGTGAGCCGGTAGGGCTCCTCGACGCGCGGGTCGCGCGGAAGGAACCCTGATGGCGGGCGGGTCGGCGTCGAGCTAGCCAACGAGCTCCACCTCCGTCGCGCGGTCGAGTGGACGCTCGGGTGCGAGCAGCCGACGGACGAGCCCGTAGACGGGCAGCGTCAGCAGAAGGTTCAGGAGCAGCGTGGCGGGCATCGCGTCGATGAGCTGGGCCTTCGCGTCGACCGGCTCGCCGAGCAGGAAGTGCAGCGCGAGCTCGCCGAAGGCGAACAGCACGGTGACGACGGCGACCGAGAGGTACGGCGCGTGCAGGCGATCGCGGCCGGTCGTTTCGCCGTAGCGTCCGATCCAGTACCCGGCCAGCATCAGCAGCAGCGAGGTGACGCCGAGCGTCCCGAGGTAGGCGGTGTCGAGGAGGAAGCCCGCCCAGAAGCCGCCGAGGGCGCCGAAGATCGAGCCGCGGAGCAGCGCGACGGCGAGCAGCACCACGAGCACGAGGTCAGGCGTGCCGCCCAGGATCTGGATCGAGCCCATGATCGTCGACTGGACGACGACGGCCAGGAAGAGGAGGACGGCGGCCTTGAATCCATCGAGGAGCACAATTACGGGAGCGAGGGCTCCGGGGTCTTGCGCCGGAGCACGAGCACCGAGTCGAGGCCGGAGAAGTCCACGAACGGCCGCACCTGAATCTGCTGGTTCACGTCGATGTCGGTCTGGCCGACGCTCGTCACCACGCCGATCGGGATGTTGCGCGGGTAGATCGACGGCAGCAGGCCGAACCGGCGGCCGGACGTGACCACGACGTCGTCGCGCTGGACGCGGGCCTGCTTCGGAACGCGGTCGAGGATGAGCGAGTCGTTCGAGCCGGCGCCGTGGCGGATCACGCCGTACGCCTCGGTCTGCACGTCGTAGGCGGAGGCGGCGCTCTCCTTGTCGCTGAGCAGTGTGACGCGCGAGGTGTCGCGGGTCACCTTGGTCACCCTGCCCACGAGGCCTTCGTCCGTCACCACCGGCGCGTCCTTGCGGATTCCGTCCGACGAGCCCGCCGAGATCACGATCCACTGCTCGAAGCGGCTCGGAGGGTCGGCGAGCACCGTGGCGCCGACCGCGTCGTAGTCGTTCGGGAAGGTGTCGGAGCGGCGGTAGTCGAGCAGCGCCTGTAAGCGCCTGACCTCGCTCGCGGCCGTGGAGTTCTGGATCGCCTGGTTCCGGAGCCGCTCGATCTGCTCCTTGAGCTGCTGGTTCTCCTCGCGCGCGTTGAAGAGGTCGCTCAGCCAGCCGTAGGCGTCCCGAAACGGCCGCGCCAGCCGCTCGGCGCCCACCTCGAAGGGGTGCATCGCCGTCGCCGCGACGCTCTGGACGTCGTGAAAGGGCCCGTTGTCCGTCTCGCGGAAGTACCCGGTGATGAGCACGAGCGAGACCAGCGCGAGAACGCCCGCGACCAGGCGGCGCTTGAGGGGCGACGAGCTTCGTACTGGGTAGGGGCGAGAGGGCGTGCGCCGAACCGACGAGCTCAGTGCCGTCAGCCCACCACTGCGGTTACGAGGCACGGATCAACACCTTACCGGGACAATCGGGGGGCTTCTGGAACGTTGGGCCGCTAGTAGCGGCGATGCCCGTTGCGGCTTCGAGCCTTGGCCGCGCGAGACATCGTCTCGAGAACTTCGAGGCTGCGACCGGAGCCGACCGCGACGCACGTCAGCGGCGACTCGGCGAGGTGGGAGGGCATCTGGGTCTCGTGGCGGAGCCGCTCGTCGAGCCCGGCGAGCAGCGCGCCGCCGCCTGCGAGCACGATCCCCCGGTCCATGATGTCCGCGGCGAGCTCGGGCGGCGTCTTGTCGAGCGTGGAGCGGATCGCGTCGATGATCTGGCTGACGGGCTCCTCGAGCGCGTGCCGGACCTCGTCCGACGACAGCACGACGGTCTTCGGCAGGCCTGTGAGCATGTCGCGGCCGCGCACCTCGGCGTGGAACTCCTCGCGCATGTCGAAGGCGGAGCCGATCTCGAGCTTGATCTCCTCGGCCGTCTGCTGGCCGATCAGGAGCTTGTACTCCTTCTTGACGTGGCTGGTGATCGCCTCGTCCATCTCGTCGCCGCCCACGCGCAGGCTCTGCGAGACGACGATGCCCCCGAGCGAGATCACGGCCACCTCGGTGGTGCCGCCGCCGACGTCGACGATCATGTTCCCGGTCGGCTCCGAGACCGGCAGGCCGGCGCCGATCGCGGCCGCCATCGGCTCCTCGATCAGATGGGCCTCCCGCGCGCCCGCGTTGAGCGTCGCCTCCTCGACCGCGCGCTTCTCGACGCCGGTGACGCCCGAGGGGACGCAGACCACGACGCGCGGGTGGGCGAAGCGGTGCTGGTGGACCTTCTGGATGAAGTGCTTGAGCATCTGCTCGGTGACGTCGAAGTCGGCGATGACGCCGTCCTTGAGCGGGCGGATGGCGCTGATCGTCCCCGGCGTTCGCCCGAGCATGCGCTTGGCCTCGACGCCCACGGCGTGCACCTCGCCGCTTCGCTCGTCGATCGCGACGACGCTCGGCTCCGAGAGCACGATGCCGCGGCCGCGCACGTAGACGAGCGTGTTCGCCGTGCCCAGGTCCACGGCCATGTCGCGGCCGCCGAAGCCGTTGAAGTACGTACGCAGGCCCATCGGGGTCCACGAGTCTAGCCGCAAGTCCTGCAAACGGGCATATCCGGCAGGGGGCTAGCCGAAGCCGTAGACGCCGGCGAAATGCTGGGCCAGGAGCGCCACGAGGAGCGAGCCCGGGAGCCCGACGACGTTGAGGTAGTCGCCCTCGATCCGCTCGACGAGGCCCGCCCCGAGGCCCTGGATCGCGTAGCCGCCGGCCCGGTCGCGCCACTCCTCCTCGCGGATGTAGTGCGCGATGTCGCGCGGCGTCAGCAACCGGAAGGTCACGCGCGTCGACTCGTGTGCGACCTCCTCCCACGCGCGCGTCAACAAGCAGATTCCCGACACGACCTCGTGCGTCCGCCCCGAGAGCGTCTCGAGCATCCGCTCGGCGTCCTGCGGCCCGGTCGGCTTGCCGAAGGCGCGCCCGTCGACGACCACCGCGGTGTCGACACCGAGCACGGGCCGTTCCCCCGCCTCGCCGCTCACGGAACGTGCCTTGCCGAGCGCGTGTGCACGCACGAGCGCCACGGGATCGTCGTTCGTGTCGTGCTCCTCGTACCGCGGCGTGACGGCATCGAAGGGGATTCGCAGCTGCTGGAGGATCGCCCGCCGTTGGGGCGAGATCGAGGCCAGAAGCAGGGGCGGCGTCGGCGGGACGCTCAAGGCCGCTTGCGCGCGACCCAGATGTCCTCGGAGGGCCAGCGCCGCGCCCACTCGGGCGTCGGCAGTGCCTCGTAGCGGTGCTGCTTCGCCCCCTCCGGCGCCTGGATCTCGACCAGGCGCTCGACCTCGAGGCCGTTCGCGCGCAGGAGACGGATCCAGTCGCCGTAGCCGAGGTAGAAGTTCACGGAGTCGTCTTCCGGCCACTCGAAGCGATGCATGCCGAAGTAGTCGCGCAAGAGCCTCGCGTCGGGAGGCGCCTCCTCGTCCTTGGCACAGAGGTTGGCCAGCGTGCCGTTGACGAGGAAGACGAGGTGGCCGCCCGGCCGCAACAGGCGAGCCGCCTCAGGGATCCACCGGTACGGGTCGGCCCAGATGCTCGCGCCGTACTCGGATACGGCCAGATCGAAGGACGACGCGGGCAGCGGGACCTCCTCGGCGCTCGCCTCGATCAACGGGAACTCCAGACCGTGCTCCAACTGCATCCGGCGCGCGGTCTCGAGCTGAGCGACCGTGATGTCGACGCCGACCGGTCGCGCACCGCGGCGGGCGAGCCAGGCGGAGACGTACGCGGTCCCGCAGCCGAGCTCGACGACGTCTCTGCCGTCGACGTCCGGGAGCACCTGAAGCTCGGACTCGGGCGCGTCCCAGATGCCCCACGTGATCTCGTCCTGCGCCCAGTTCCGCTCGGCGGCGTCCACGTACTCGGCCGCCCAGACCGCCCACTCGGCCTTGTTGCGCTCGACGTGGTCGGACGTGCTCATGTGCGGCGCAGCTTCCAGATCTGCTCCATCGGCCAGCGACGCGCCCACGCGGTCTCCTCGGCCGACCGGTACGTCGACTTCGCGCCGTCGGGCGGCTGCACCTCGAGCAGGTCCTCGACGACGAAACCCGCGCCGCGGAACAGCGAGATCCACTCGCCGATCGGGAGGTTGAACTCGACCGGCTCGTCGTCGAGCCAGGCGATCCGGTGCATGCCGAACAGGTCCCGCCGGAGCTCGGTGCCCATGGTGTCCGCCTGCTCGTCGAAGCAAAGGAGCGCGAGCGGAGTCGAGTGACTGAACGCGAACAGGCCCCCGGGCCGGAGCAGCCGCGCGACCTCGGGCACGGTCGCATAGGGGTCGGCGAACGTCATCGCGCCGTGGTCGCAGAAGACGATGTCGAACGAGCCGTCGTCCAGCGGCGCTTCGCCCGCGCTCGCGTGCACGAGCGGGAAGTCGGCGCCCGCCTCGTCCATGAGCTTGCGTGCATGCTCGAGCTGACGCCCGGAGTTGTCGAGCCCGACCGGCCGCGCGCCGGCTCGCGAGAGCAGGATCGACCATTGCGCGGCGCCGCAGCCGTACTCGAGCACGTCCCTGCCCGCGACATCGCCGAGGATCTGCAGCTCCGACTCGGGCAGCTGCCACATGCCCCAGCGCGGCTCGGCGCGCCCGATGAACTCGCGGTGGCGCTCCTGATATTCGTCCGACGTCGCGTCCCAGGCGGCGCGGTTCCGCTGGGCGTCAGACGACGCCATCGGGGAACCACAGGGCGACCTCGCGCGCGGCCGACTCCGGCGAGTCCGACCCGTGCACGAGGTTGTCGGGCATCGAGAGCGCGAAGTCGCCGCGGATCGTCCCCGGTGCCGCATTGGCCGGGTCCGTCGCGCCGATCGTCGTACGCACGAGCGCGATCGCACCCTCGCCCTCGAGCACGAGCGCGAGCGTCGGCGACGAGGTGATGAAGTCGACGAGCTCGCCGAAGAAGGGCTTGTCGGTGTGCTCCTCGTAGTGCCGGCCCGCGAGCTCGCGGTCGACGGCAACGAGGCGTGCGGCGCGGATCAGAAGGCCGCGCCGCTCGAAGCGCGTGAGGATCTCCCCCGCGAGCTGGCGGCGCATCGCGTCAGGCTTCAGCAGGACCAGGGTCTGCTCGACGGCCATCGGCCGCGGAGCTTATACGCTACGTGGATCCGGTGCTTTCGCGCGACGGCGTCTGCAGCGACGGCGGGAACTGGATCGTCGTCGGCGTGTCGACGGGTGTCTCGCAGTAGGGGCAGACCTGCCAGAGGGTCTCGAGCGGGGCCTTGCAGTTCGTGCACGCCTGGCGCAGCTTCGTCGTGCAGACCGGGCAGACGAGGAACGAGTCCTCGATCTCGGCCCGGCACACCGGGCACTGGTGGTCACGCCGGTTGAGCCGCTCCTCCATGGCGCGGATCTCGAGCTCGCGTTCGCGCACGTCCTCGAGGTACTCCGGCGGGCGGAAGAGCATGTAGATGAGCGGCCCGAGGAACGGCGGGATCGCGCCGAGCACCGCCGCCATCGCGACGAGCCACGGATCCTCGATTCGCCGCCGAGCGTCCTTGAACACCCAGAAGATCGTCGCGACCCAGAAGACGATCACGAAGAAGATCGACAGGTTGCGGACGACGAACCAGGTGCCGGACTCGAAGAAGTCCCTGACCCCTCCGAACAGCCCGTCGTCTTGTGCAGCGAAGATCACAGTCCTCCTTCAGAGGAGCAGTTGCCCGACGATATAGCCGGCGGCGAACGCGAGTCCCACGATCGCTCCCAAAACGAAAGCGGCAAACGCGAAAACGCTCAGCCTCTCGACGAGCTTCCTCATCGTACGTTTTCTAGTCGGACGAACGGACGTCGGCAAGAAGATAGAGGGACCCGGTGACGAGGACGCGCGGCCCGAGCGCCCGTGCGCGCTGGAGGGCCTCACGAGGGTCAGCAACGGTTTCGACATGCTCGAAGTACGGTTCGGCATAGCGCGCGAGTTCCTTCTCGTCGAGCGCACGATCGTTCGAGCTCCGCGTCGCGACCAAAGTGTCTCCGGCACGAGCGAGGCGCTCGAGGATCGCCGGCGCGTCCTTGTCGCGGAGGATCGAGACGCAGAGGACGTGGTCGCCGCCTTCGAGCCGGCTCAGCAGCCAGTCCGCCGCCTCGGGTGTATGCGCACCGTCGAACACCACGCCGTTTCGCCGCTCCAGCCGGCCGGGTAGGGCCACGCGGACCTCTGCGGTGACGGGCTTGCCGAGGTACGCCTCCGTGGCCTCGCGCGCGCCCCCGTGCCTGATCTCGCCCGCAGGCACGAGATGTGCGAAGGTGTTGTCCGGTAGGACAACTACCCTGGCTGCGTGCGCTACCGCCAGCTTCTCCCGCGCGATCTCTTCCGGCGTCTCGCCGAGCACCTCCGTGTGCTCACGGGTCACGTTCGTCAGCAGCACGATTGGGGCGCCGACGACGTTCGTCGCGTCCAGCCGGCCGCCGAGACCGGCCTCCACGGCGGCGACCTCCACGCCGCGCTCCGCGAACTCGAGGAACGCTGCCGCTGTGAGGGCCTCGAACTGCGTGGCCTCCAGCTCCTCCGCGGCATCACGCACACGGCCGACCGCGCGCTCGAAGTCGGCCTCGGCGCCGTCGACCCAGATCCGTTCCGCCCAGCCGCTCACATGCGGCGACGTATAGGCGCCCGCCCTCCTCCCTGCCGTCCTCGACAACTCGGCGATCGTCCTGGTCGCGGTCGACTTGCCGTTCGAGCCGACGACGTGGATCGCGTCGAAGCTGCGCTCGGGGTTACCGAGCCGTTCGAGCACCGCCCGGATACGCCCCAGCCCGAACTCCTTCGGCCAGGGGCTCAGCCCGGCAATCCACGCAGTCTGGTCGGTCACGGCCTGCCTATCCCGCGAGCGCATCGAGCTCGCGCCGGTAGCGGGCGAGCTTCTCGCGCTCGGCCTCCACGACGTCGGCGGGCGCGTTCGCGACGAAGCGGTCGTTGCCGAGCATGCTCTCGGCGCGGGCCACCTCCTTGCGCAGGCGCTCGATCTCGGCGGCCGCGTCACCGTTCGCCTTCTGGCGCTCCGGCTTCACGACGGCCTCGAAGATCCGCGACTGCTCCTCCGCGAGCGTCACGCGGACGCCGCTCCGGCGGAAGATCTCGGCTGCGGTCTGGATCCGCTCGAAGGCGTCCTCGTCGGCCGCCACACCGGCGAGCTGCGGCCACGGCGAGACGATCAGGCGCGCTTCGCGGTCGGGCAGGTTCGACCAGATCTCCTCCGTGATGTGGGGCATCACCGGGTGCAGATACGTCAGGAGCCGTTCGAGCAACGCCAGGGCGGTGGCCTGCGCATCGACGCTCCCCGCGTAGAGCTGCGGCTTGATGGCCTCGGCGTACCAGTCGCAGAAATCGTCGTAGGTGAGGTGGTAGAGCACGTCTGCGACGCGGAAGAAGTCGAACGCCGCCAGGTGCTGCTCGACCTCGGCTTGGGCGGCATCGAGCCGCCCGAGCATCCAGCGCTCCTCGAGGCTCGACGGCCGCGGCTCCGCGTGCGCGCCCTCGGTGTTGGACAGGATGAGGCGGGCGACGTTCCAGAGCTTGTTCGCGAGCTTCCCGCCCTCCTCGATCGCGCCGACGTTGAAGCGCACGTCCTGCGTCGAGGTCATCTTCATGAGCCCGTAGCGCGTCGCGTCCGCGCCGTGCTTCTCGATCGTCTCGACGGGATCGATCCCGGTTCCGAGCGACTTGGACATGCGCCGCCCATCGGGCGCCAGCACGGTCGAGTAGATGATCACGTCGCTGAACGGGATCTCGCCCATCAACTCGAGGCCGGCAAAGATCATCCGGTTCTCCCAGAGGCGAATGATCTCGCGTGCGGTGATGTTGAAGCTGCCCGGGTAGAAGCGCTGCAGGTCGGGGGTGTCGTCGGGCCATCCGAGCGTCGCGAACGGCCAGAGCGCCGACGAGAACCAGGTGTCGAGCACGTCGGAATCGCGGCGAAGCTCGGTCGAGCCGCAGTCGGCGCACGCTGCCGGGTTCGTCTCGGCGACCGTGATGTGGTCGTCGGGGCAGTACCAGGCGGGAATCTGGTGCCCCCACCAGATCTGGCGCGAGATATTCCAGTCCGGGGCGGTCTCGAGCGAGTCGATCGCGAACCTGTGCTGCGACGATGGGCGGTACGTCACCCGACCGTCGCGCGAGCGCCTCGCAGGGCGGGACGCTTCAGCTCCTCCATGCGGCACCACCACTGGAGCGAGATCAGCGGCTCGATCCGGCTCCGGCAGCGGTCGCAGACCGCGACCTGGTGGCGGTACGGCTCGCGCTTCTCGAGGCGGCCCCGCTCCTCGCACCAGCCGAGCACGCGCACCCCCGCCTCGTCCTGGGTGAGGCCCGCCAGCTCGCCCGCGTTCTCGTTCATCCGGCCGTCCGCGCCGATCACCATCGGCTCGGGCAGCCCATGGACGCGTCCGATCTCGAAGTCGGTCGGATCGTGGCCCGGCGTGACCTTCAGCGCCCCGGTGCCGAACTCCGGCTCGACCCGCTCGTCGGCGATCACCGGCACTGGGCGCTCGACGAACGGCACGACGACCTCGCGCCCGACGGCGTCGCGGTAGCGCTCGTCCTCGGGGTGCACTGCGACGGCGACGTCGGCGAGTATCGTCGCCGGCCGCACTGTCGCGATCGTCACGTGGCCGTTGCCGTCCGCGAACGGGTAACGCACGAAGACCAGCTCGTCGTCGGCCTCGACCCGGTCGAGCTCGAGGTCGGAGAGCGCCGACATGTGAAACGGGCACCAGTTGACGATCCGGTTGTCGCGGTAGAGCCAGCCGCGCTCCCACAGGTGGACGAAGTGAGCGCATGACCGCCCGCTGGTACTCGGGGTCCATCGTCATCCGCTCGCGGCGGTAGTCCATCGACGCGCCGATCCGCCGGAACTGGGTCATGATCGTGCGGCCGTACCGGCGCAGCCAGTCCCAGACGAGCTCGACGAATGCCTCGCGGCCGAGCTCCTGTCGCGTCTTCCCCTCGCGCTCGAGCGCCTTCTCGACGACCGCCTGGGTGGAGATGCCGGCGTGGTCGTAGCCGGGCTGGAAGAGGCAGTTGTAACCCTGCATCCGCTTCCAGCGGATGAGCGAATCGGCGAGCGTGAGACCCATCGCGTGGCCCATGTGGAGCTCGCCGGTGACGTTCGGCGGCGGGTGGGCGTCGACGTACGTCGGCCGCGGATCGTCGGCGTCGGCCTGGTAGAGACCTTCGTCCTCCCAGGTGCGCTGCCAGCGCTCCTCGACGCCTGCGGGGTCGTAACGCGGCTCCATCGGCCGATCCTAGCCCCGACCGCGTCGAAAGCGTGGCGCTCGGGAAGCTAGAGCAGCGTGAGCGCCAGGAGCAGGGTGACGCCGATGGCGATGGCGACCATCTGGGCAACGGCCCGCCGGTCCAGCCACGACGTGTAGCGGGACTTCGCCTGCGAGGAGAGCAGGAGCAGCGAGCCGCCCGCGATCACCAGCTCGAAGATCGTGGAGACGACGTCCGCGACCCCGACCGCCTCAGGCGTCCAAGGCTCCGGGCCGACCGGCAGGCCGGCGGTACGCGACAGGACCCAGACGGCAGCGACGCCGAGGTTGACCACGACGCCGGCGAGCAGGACCAGGCGCCCAGGCCGCACGAGAACAACGGCTGCCCACGCCAGCTGGAAGACGCCGGTGATCGCAAACGCGATCGCGAAGGGGACGTACTCGTCCCAGTGCGGCTGGATGACGGCGAAATGGATGGTCGCCGCGCCGGCCGAGCACAGCGCCAGCTGACCGGGAAGCGACCGGCGGCGCTCCGCCGGCAGGAACACCCAGACGAGGGCGACGAGCCCGAGCCCCGCCGCGGCGACGAGGAGCGCGGCGTCCGGATGCACGTGTCCGCCCGTCGACCCGCCGTCGTGGCCGTGCGCATGGAGCGTCGAGCCCTCGTGGTCGTGTCCGTGCAACCCTCCGTAGAGCGTCGCGGCGACCGCGGCTACGACACCGTAGGCGGCGACGAGGGCGGCCTTCGCGCGGGTGTTCGCTGCGAACTCCATCCCCGATAGCTTCGCAGGCGGGCGCCGAGTGGTTTGTACTCGGCGCCCATAGAGATTCGCTCGCAGTCAGGTTCGCGCGGGCGGACGACAGCTCGGTTCCGGCAGCGGCGAGACGACCGCGCACGAGCCGAGCTCGGGGCGCGGCACGCTGAAGTCGAGGAGGTGCTCGACCAGCCGGCAAGGAGATTCGCGCTCGCGGAAGAGGGGTAGGAACCGCCCATGCAGCCTGAGGCAATTCGCGGCCAGCCGCGCAACTGGTTCGCCGTCGCCGGGCTTTGGACGGTCGGGGCCACCTGGCTCGGGCTGGTCGTGGTGCTCTTCTACGCGGAGTTCCTGGACCACGAGCCGTCGGAGAACATCGGCTGGACTCTGCTAGGGATCGGCACGATCGGCTTCGTCCTGACGCTCGCCGCCTTCACGGTTGCGCGCACTCGTGGCGAGTGGGGCCTCGCGTGGGCCGCGCTCGCACTCGTGCTCGCGTTCGCAACGCTGGGCAGCCCGTTTCTGTTCTACGGGCTCAGCGGCGTCGAATAAGAACCGCTAGGCCGACTTCTCGGCGCGGGCTTCGTCCTCTTCGCCGAGCTCGGCGCCGGCGCTCGTGACGAGCGTAGGCCGGATGTCGTTCGCGATCGTCTCCTTCGTGATCACGCACTTGGAGACGTCGCGGCGGGAGGGCAGCTCGAACATCACGTCGAGCAGCGCGTGCTCGATGATCGACCGCAGTCCGCGCGCGCCCGTCTCGCGCTCGAGCGCCTTGTCCGAGATCTCCCAGAGCGCGTCGTCGGTGAAGACGAGCTCGATCGAGTCGTAGTTGAAGAAGCGCTGGTACTGCTTGACGAGCGCGTTCTTCGGCTCGACGAGGATCTGGACGAGATCCTCGCGCTGCAGCTGATGCACAGCCGAGATCACGGGCAGGCGCCCGATGAACTCGGGAATGAGGCCGTAGGAGAGGAGATCCTCGGGCATGACGTCCGAGAGCAACTCGGACTGCTCGACCGAGTGCTTGGAGTGGACCTCGGCGCCGAAGCCGACCGCGTTCCTGCCGATCCGCTTGCCGATGATCTTCTCCAGCCCGGCGAACGCGCCGCCGCAGATGAAGAGGATGTTCGTCGTGTCGATCGAGAGGAACTCCTGGTGCGGATGCTTGCGCCCGCCTTGCGGCGGCACCGAAGCGACCGTCCCCTCGAGGATCTTGAGCAGCGCCTGCTGGACGCCCTCGCCCGACACGTCGCGCGTGATCGACGGGTTGTCCGCCTTGCGCGCGACCTTGTCGACCTCGTCGATGTAGATGATCCCGGTCTCGGCCTTCTTGATGTCGAAGTCGGCGGCCTGGATCAGCTTGAGCAGGATGTTCTCGACGTCCTCGCCGACGTAGCCGGCCTCGGTGAGCGCCGTCGCGTCGGCGATCGCGAACGGAACGTTCAGGATCCGGGCGAGCGTCTGCGCGAGCAGCGTCTTGCCGCAGCCGGTGGGCCCGAGCAGGAGGATGTTCGACTTCTGCAACTCGACGTCGCCGTCGTCGAGCCCCATCTGGACGCGCTTGTAGTGGTTGTAGACCGCCACCGACAGCGTCCGCTTCGCCTCCTCCTGGGAGACGACGTAGTCGTTCAGGACCTCGTAGATGTCCTTGGGGCGCGGCAGGTTGTCGAGGTCGAGCTGTGCGGGAGTGGTGAGCTCCTCGTCGATGATCTCGTTGCAGAGATCGATGCACTCGTCGCAGATGTAGACCCCGGGGCCGGCGATCAGCTTCTTGACCTGACGCTGGGATTTCCCGCAGAAGCTGCAGAGCAGCTGCTCGTTGCCGTCGCTTGCCCTCGCCACCTCTCTCCTTTTACCCCGTTTTCCTTGCTTTCACTAGTGCCTCGTCCAGTAATGCCGCCGAGTTTCTCGGTCGCGAGCACCAAGCCAGAGGCCACGCTCGTCCGCTGTCAAAGGCTCTCTGCAGCCTTTGCAACGGCGAGGGTGGCTCCTGGCGTCGCGTGATCGCGGGCGAGAAGCCGGCATGTATTGCTGGATCTGGCACTAATCCTGCTGCGATTTTCGGTGCTCGATGACGTTGTCGATGATCCCGTACTCCTTGGCCTCGTCCGCGGTCATGAAGTAGTCGCGCTCCATGTCCCTGGACACCTTCTCGAGATCTGCACCCGTGTGGTTGGACATGATCTCCTCCAGCCGACGCTTCAAGGCGATGGTCTCACGAGCGTGGATCTCGATGTCGGTGGCCTGGCCCTGGAAGCCGCCCCACACCTGGTGGATCAGGATCTTGGCGTTCGGCAGGGCCATGCGCTTTCCTTTTTGGCCGCCCGCCAGCAGCAGCGCGCCCATGCTCATCGCGATGCCGACACAGATCGTCTGCACGTCCGGCTTGATGAACTGCATCGTGTCGTAGATCGCGAGCCCGTGGTACACGGAGCCGCCCGGCGAGTTGATGTAGAGGTGGATGTCCTTGTCCGGGTCCTCGGACTCGAGGTGCAGCAGCTGGGCGACGATCAGGTTCGCGATCTGGTCGTCGACCGGGGTGCCGAGGAAGACGATCCGCTCGTTCAGCAGGCGCGAGTAGATGTCGAACGCGCGCTCGCCGCGCGAGGTCTGCTCGATCACCATCGGGATCATCGGGCTCATTCGGGGCTCATACGGCTGTCTCATGCAGGCTCCTTCTCACCGGGGGTCCACAGTTTCGCAGCGCCTTCAGGCTTCTCCTGCCCTGGCGTCCAAAGCTTCTCTCGCGCCTTCGCCAGCTCGACCGGGATCCTCTTCACCTCAGAGGCGACACGGTCGAGAGCGTTACGGAGGCGCAGGTCGGTCCGGAGCTGTTCGTGGCGGCCGCTGTCCCACACCTGCTCGACCACGGCGTCCGGATCGTCCTCGCCGGCCAGCTCCGCCTGCTCGCGGATGAACGCGCGCAGCTCGTCGTCGGAGATCTCGATGTCGAGCCGCTCGGCGACCGATTCGAGCACGAGCTCCCGCGAGAGGGAGCGCTGTGCCTCCTCGAGCATCCGCTCCTGGATCTGCTCGGCGCTCTCGCCGCTCAGCGCGAGGTAGGTCTCGACCGAGATCCCGCGCTGCTCGAGGCCGCGCACGAACGCGCGCAGGAGATTGCCGGCGCGCGCCTCGACCAACGCGTCCGAGACCTCCACGTCGGAAGCCTGGACGAGGGCGTCGACCGCTGCGCCTCGGAACTCGCCCTCCAGCTCCTCCTCGATCTGCTCGCGGAGCCGCGCCTCGATGTCGGTGCGGAGGTCCTCGAGCGTCTCGAACTCGCTCGCCGACCGCGCCAGCTCGTCGTCGAGCGGCGGCAGGACCGGCTCCTTCAGCTCCTTCACGGTTACCTCGACGGTGCGGCGCTCGTCGTCGGGAAGGGCGTACTCGATCGCCCTTGTCTCCCCCGCGCGCATGCCGGCGAGCCCCTGCTCGAGGTCGGGCAGCAGACGGCCCGCACCGAGCGTGACCACGAGGTCGCGCTGCGCCTCGCCTTCGTCCCCGTCGACGTCGATGACGAGTGCGTCGCCCTCGGCGGCCCCGCGGCCGTCGACCGGGACGAGCTCCGCGACCGAGCCCCGGAGCGCCTCGAGCTCGTGCTCGACGAGCTCCTCCGGAACCTCGGCGTCCGCGGCGGGAACCTCGAGCGTCGTCCAGTCGGCCGCCTCGGCCTTGGGCTGCACACCGACCTCGGCAGTGAACTCGAACGCGTCGCTGCTCGACGCGGGCAGGTCGTAGCTGTACTCGGGCTGGGTCACGGGCCGGACGCTCGTGCTCGACGCCGCGTTCCAGAACCAGCCGCCGATGTGGCTCTCCACCGCCTCTGTCATGAGGCGCTCCTTGCCCACCCTGGCGAGCAGGACCGGCATCGGCACCTTGCCCTTGCGGAAGCCGGGGATCTTGAGGCTCTCAGCGAGGTCGGACGCGGCGTGCTCGACCGCGTGCTTCACGTCGTGACTGGATACCTCGACCTTCAGCCGAACGCGGTCTCCGCCGAGCTCTTCGACCTGCGTCTGCACTCGAGCCATTCAAGCAGATGCCTTTCGGCCCA
Source organism: uncultured Actinomycetes bacterium (assembly GCA_963739085.1). Classification (GTDB taxonomy): domain Bacteria; phylum Actinomycetota; class Thermoleophilia; order Gaiellales; family Gaiellaceae; genus DATFQE01. The sequence continues at coordinate 105,772 of CAVTZA010000019.1, forward strand.
CCGAGCGGAGCGTCGGTCGCCCGCCGCACCGCGTAGAGTTCGGGCCACTCGGACAAAAAGGAGCCCGTTGCAGCAGATTGTTGACTACGGCGGCTACGTCAACTTGGTGCTGTTCACGGTCGTCGCGCTCGTTGCGCTTCGGCAGTGGCGGCTCGGGCGGGGTCGCGCAGGTCTCTGGGCGGCGCTGACCTTCGGCGTCCTGGCGTTCGTGGTCGACGTCGCGCCGCTCCTCGACGAGACGCCGGATCGGCCGTTGGAGACGGTCGCGCAGCGGATCGTGATCGCGGCACTTGTCCTGTTCCCCTACCTGCTCTACCGCTTCAGCACGGCCTTCGAGCCGCCGAGCCGCAGCGTCGAGGTCGGGCTAGGCCTGATGAGCCTGAGCGTCGTGGTCTGGACGTTCCTGGTGCCGGACATCCCCGCGCAGGGCGACCCGCGAACCACCGGCTTTGTCGTGTACCTGATCGCCTTCCTCGTCAACTGGTCGGTGCTCTCCGCGGTCGTGGCCCGCAGGCTCTGGCGCGCAGCGGGCGGCGCGCCCACGGTGGCGCGTCGGCGCCTCCACCTCCTCGCCCTCGCTTCCGGGGTGATCACGCTCGCACTCCTGCTCGCCGGCGCTGGCGGCGACGACGGCTCCGCGCTCGAGGCCACCGCGACGATCCTCGCCGGCGTGAGCGCGCTCGCCTTCCTGCTCGGGCTCGCGCCGCCGCCGCTGCTGCGCCTGGCCTGGCGTCGGCCCGAGCAGGCCCGCCTCCAGCAGGCGATCGCGACGCTGATGGCGGCGACGAGCGAGGAGCAGGTGGCCGAGCAAGTCGCGGAGCCGATGGCCGCGATCGTCGGCGCGCGCGCCGTGGCCATGGTGGATCCCGAGGGCGGCGTGATCGGCGCGTACGGTGCCTCCGACGAGATGCTGGAGCGCGGCGACCCGGCCGTCGACGAGGACATCGTCGCGCTCGACGCGCCGTTCGGCCGGCTCCTGGTATGGACGAGCCCCTACGCGCCGTACTTCGGCGGGGAGGAGCTGCGGCTCCTCGACGTGCTCGGCGCCCTGACCGGGCTGGCCATCGACCGCTCGCGCCTGTACGCGCAGGAGCGGGAGGCGCGCGTCGCGCTCGAGCGGGCGGACGAGCTGAAGTCGAACTTCATCGCGCTGGCCGCGCACGAGCTGCGGGCGCCGGTGACCAGCGTGAACGGGGTCATCCAGACGCTCCACGACCGCGGCGACCTGCTCAACGACGACCAGCGGGCGCTGTTGAGCGAGATGCTGCGCGAGCAGGGCCGGCGGCTCGGGCTGCTCGTCGAGCAGCTGCTCGACCTGTCCCGCCTCGACGCGGACGCGATCGAGATCGAGCCCGAGCCCGTCGCCGTCCGGGAGCGGGTCGAGGAGCTCATCCGGTCGACGGCCGGCCAGCGCGCCACGGACGTCCAGGTCGACGTGCCGGCCGATCTCGAGGCGGCCGTCGATCCGGCGGCCTTCGATCGGATCGTCACGAACCTCGTCGCGAACGCGCTGCGCTACGGCGAGCCGCCGGTGATCGTGCAGGCCGAGCAACGCGACCGCAACTTCCGCCTCGCCGTCGAGGATCGCGGTCCCGGCGTCCCCGAGGACTTCGTGCCCGAGCTCTTCGACCGCTTCACCCGCAGCGCCCTCGCCCAGGAGCGGGGCATCGGCACCGGTCTCGGCCTGGCCATCGCACGCTCGTACGCGAACGCGCACCGCGGCGAGCTCGTCTACGAGCCGGCCTCGCCGCAGGGCGCGAGGTTCGAGCTCGTCCTGCCGGGAGGCAACGGCAATGACGTACGAGCGCACCGGTTCCGCTTGTACCGGGTTTAGGCAGGTTTGGCGGAATATCGCTCGTTGCCGGGGTGCGATGGTCGTTCCGAGGCAAGGACGCAGGGAGCGTCCGTGTAGCTGGGACGCGTAGCGTGGGCGCGACCGAGGACGCGGCCTCGGGGCGAGCAGCGCGGCCCGGCGACACAGCCGTTATTCCGTCAGACCCTCCTGTCAGGTGCGGGCGAGAGGACTCGAACCTCCAAGGGCTTTCACCCAACGGGACCTAAACCCGCCGCGTCTGCCAGTTCCGCCACGCCCGCGTGGTGGTTGCAAGGATAACTTCCGCTGATCTGCAGGGCTTTTTGGTCCCTTGTTTCGTGCTGCCAACGACGGGTAGCCAAGAGGATTCAACGACCAAGAAGGGGGCTCAGATGGCTACCACCGACATCTGGACGTACCGTGAGGAGACGTGGGGTACGACCGACCTCAGTGGGTATTCGGTCGAGGCGATCGACGGCGGCATCGGCAAGGTCGACGAGGCGACCTACGAGGTCGGCGGCAGCTTCATCGTCGTCGACACGGGGCCGTGGATCTTCGGCAAGAAGGTGTTGCTGCCGGCCGGCGTGATCGACCGGGTGGATCTGGACGACGAGCAGATCTTCGTCAGCCTCACGAAGGACCAGATCAAGGGCGCGCCCGAGTTCGACGAGACGCGCTATGCCGACGACGCGTACCGCTCCGAGCTCGGCGGTTACTACGGCCGCGGCGCCTAGGCGCTCCAACGACTGCGGTAGCACGGAGGCCGGGCGCATGCCCGGCCTCCTGCTTTTCTCAGCCCAACAGCGGCAGGTAGCGCTCGCGCCACTCCTCGTCTGGGATCGAGCGCCGGAAGAAGGCCTCGAGCACGTCGCGAGGAGAGCAGTCGTCGAGCCGCGCGAGCAGGCAGGTCGTCGCAGCCAGCAGGTACGACAGCAGCTCCGGGTCGAGCCTCGCCACGCGGAGCGCCTCCTCGAAGGCCCAGATCATCCGCTCGGCGTCGGGCCCGCTCCGGCTAGCGCGCAGCGCGCTAGCGAGCACGTCCAGATCGAAGCCCTCCCAGTCGGCCGCTGCCATACGACTGATTATCGGCACAGTCGGCCGCGAGCAGGAGTCGCGCTCGAACCCTTCGGCGGCGGCCCGCCGGCGTCAGGCATCTGACGAGCTAGCTTCCGAACCGTCCGCTCGACGCGCACGTTCCGCGCCGACCATGGCTCTCCGACGCGGTCAACGCCGGCTGCGCGCCGAGCCTTCTGGGTGCCGGTCGACCGCCTCGTCGAAGGAGCGCGCTCGGACTGAGCGGTGCGACCGGTCAGATGGCCCGGGAGGACTCCAAGCAGCCTGATAATCGGCACTTTTTCGGCCTCGGGGATAGCACCGGACGTGGCTGGGCTGTAGCTCGGCGTCCACGGATGCCCCGCAGGGCTGTCCGAGTGCCTCATACGCCGACGACAGAGTCCGGCCGTGAGCGAAAGGCGTGGCCCCGACCGTTGGTCGCGTCGGGGCCAGCCGAGAGGTGGTTATCTCCTGTTCGGGTTGGGCGGAAGAGGTGTGTGGTTCGGATTACAGAAGAAGCCAGGATTCGCCACGTGCGGATCGACGAGACCGAGCTTGAGCTCCTGCCCGAACGACTGCGATCGACTACCGACGGGACCATCTATCTGGTCATTCAGTCCCGAGAACGAGCACCACGACCTTCCCTGATTCTGATCGATGTTCTTGCCGCTTCCAGTGACCTCACCGGCCAGAGCCGGACCTGCACCTAGAGCCGCAACCGCGGCTGCGCAACATCCAGCCGCCAGTAGTGACTTCGTACGCCGCATGTTTTCCTTTCCATAGTGGCGCCTGCTCGGCGCCTTAGGCCGCAAGAGTTCGAGCGTACTCCGAAGTCGCCTGCCCGTCCAGCTGAGTAACCGCGTCCTTATTACCTCGGCCGAGGTTCTTGGCCCCTCTCCACTCGCAAGGCCCCGATCCATACCGCCTGAGCGTCTTTCTCCGCGGGGCACCGAGGGGGCACCATCCGTCCATTCGTGGCCTCTGCGGCGTCGCTGACCCATGGAGGAATGAGGGCTTGCGGTCTGCCGCAGGTGTCGCAATGGCCCCGGGAGGAGTCGAACCTCCGCACGCAGATTCGAAGTCTGCCGCTCTATCCACTGAGCTACGGGGCCTTGGCGCCGACAGGGTATCGCCGCTACATCACGACATTCGGCGGCGTCTGGCCTCGCTCGACCGCGAGCAGGTTGTCGACGAGGACCCGCGTCATCGCCTCCCGTGCGCTCACCAGCGCCGTGCCGAGGTGCGGCACGAGCACGACGTTGGGGAGGCCGAACAGCTGCTCCGGGACACGGGGCTCGTGGACGAACACGTCGAGGCCGGCGCGGATCCGGCCCGAGACGAGCTCTCCTACGAGCGCGTCCTCGTCCACCACCGCGCCGCGCGCCGTGTTGATCAGGCAGGCACCGTCGCGCATGAGCGCGAGGCGGCGCCGGTCGAGCAGCGCCTCGGTCTCGGGCGTGTGCGGGACGTGCAGCGTGACGACGTCGGCTTCGGCGAGCAGGTCGTCGAGCTCGCGGTGCTCGACTCCGAGCTCGCGCTCCTCCCCGGCGGATAGACCGGATCGCTTCGAGTACAGCACCCGCATCTCGAACACCCTGGCCCGGCGGGCCATCGCCTGCCCGACGCCGCCGAGACCGACGATTCCGAGCGTCGCGCCGCTCACGTCGTCGCCGATGAGCTCCTCCTCCGCCCAGCCGCTGCCCCAACGGCCGGCCCGCACGTAGCGATCGCCCTCAGCGATGCGGCGGCGGACGGCGAGCATCAGCGCGAACGCGAGATCCGCGGTCGGCGCGTCGACGGCGCCCGGGGTGTTGGTGACGACCACGTCGCGGGCACGGCACGCCTCGACGTCGACGAGCTCGTACCCGGCGCCGTAGTTGGCGACGATGCGGAGATCCGGCAGGAGCTCGAGCAGCGGCGGGTCGACCGGCCGCGCGACCACCGCGAGCGCCTCGGCGCCCGGTCTCGCCTCGCGAAGCGGCCAGTCGAAGTACTCGACCTCGCGAAGCTCGTCCCAGGCGGGCCCGGGGAACCGCCGGGACGACAGGACGAGCACGGGCGCAAGGCTATTCTGTTCCCGCCGCGGTGGCGGTAGCTCAGTTGGTAGAGCCCCGGGTTGTGGTCCCGGTGGTCGCGGGTTCGAGTCCCGTCCGCCACCCTCGTTCCGATCGACGCCTACGCGGCGCTCACGCCGCTCGGGACACGCTGACCCGCGTGCTTACCCTCGGCGAACTCCTCGATCGCCTTCGCGCAGAACGCGGGCAGGTCGTCCGGCGACCGGCTCGTCACCAGGCCCTCATCGACGACGACCTTCTCGTCGACCCAGTCGCCGCCTGCGTTCCTGACGTCCGTCTTGATACTCCAGAACGACGTGAGCATGCGGCCCCGGACCACGTCCGCCTCGACGAGCATCCACGGCGCGTGGCAGATCGCGGCGACCGGCTTCCCCTGCTCGAAGAACGAGCGCACGAAGCGCACGGCGTTCTCGTCCATCCGCATCGTGTCGGGGTTGCCGACCCCACCCGGGAGCAACAGTGCGTCGTAGTCGTCCACCGAGACGTCCGTCACGACCTTGTCCACCTGGAACGTGTCTGCCTGGTCGTAGTGGTTGAAGCCCTGGATCTCACCCTTCTCGAGCGAGACCAGGTCGACGTCCGCACCCGCCTGCTCGACGGCCTTCCGCGGCTCGACCAGCTCCACCTGCTCGAACATGTCCGTCGCGAGAATCGCGACCTTCTTGCCTGTCAGCACTGCCATGCGGGAGCTCCTTTCGTCGGGTCTCCCGCTGGCCTTCCGCGCCGGTCCGCCGGATAAACCGACGGCCGGGGCGAAAGGCCTAGGAGGACTCGGTCGTGACGAGGGCCAGCAGGCTGTCGTGCTCCTCGCGACAGGCCGGGCAGCCGGCGAGGTGAGCACGCAGGCCGGGAATCGCAGTGTCCGCATCGGCGCCCGCGACTTCCAGCTCGACGTAACGATCGAGCGCGTCGAAGCACTCGTCGCAGCCCACTTCCAGCTCGCCCGGGCCGAGGACCCGCTGGAGCGTCTGCTCGAGATCGGGATGGTCGGTCATGTCTCCTCCAGGTAACGCGAAAGGCCTTGGGTGTCCAGGTGTTCTCGGAGTTTCCTGCGGGCGTCGTGGAGCGTCTTGTACAGCGCTCCACGGGTCGTGCCGAGCCGGTCCGCGAGCACGTCGATCGGGACGCCGTTGAGGGCTAGAGCGACGAGCACCCGGCGTTGGTGCGACGTCAAGACATCCTCGATGCCGTCTCGAACGGCCGCCAGGAGCTCGCGCTGCTCCGCGGAGGCTTGCGGCTGCGGGCTCGTGCTCGAGAATGCGGACCAGCTCTCCGGCTCGAGTGGCACCTCCCGCCCCTGCCAGGCTCGCTTGCGCAGCTTCACCGCCGCCTCGAGCAGCGCGAACTTGTAGGCCCACGTCGTGAAGCGGCTGTCGCCACGGAAGTCGTCGAGCCTGCGCAGCACGCTCACGAGCGCGTCGTCGGCCGACTCGAGCGCGATGTCGTCGAACTCGTCGCCGCGGAGGTGCGGGAGCAGCCGGCGGCGACGAGCGACCTCGAAGCGTGCGCCCTTGAGGAGCAGCTCGTGCAGGCGGGCGACAGCGGCCTCGTGCGTCGGGCCCTCGTCGCGCAGCTCTCGCAGCCAACGCGCGGACTCCTCGCCGACCCCCGGCTCGCGGGTCACGGGCTCCATCACCCTGACCATAGGCGCTGTGGCCGACCTCATGCCGAGTCCTCGCTGGGTGCGAGGATGCGGACGGCGAGCTCGGGCGGACAGCCGCGCTCCACGAGCTCGATCAGCGCATGGAGGTCGTACGCCGGGTCGCGCGCCACGACCGATGCGAGCGGAAGCTCGAAACCGGCGTCGAGGAGCTGCCGGAGACGCCAGCGCACAAACGCCCCGACTGCCTTCGCTCCTGTCAGCTGCGCCCTCACGTCGACTACCGGAACCGCTTCGGGAACTGGGCGATGATGCCGGTCGAAAGCGTGTCGGCCATGCTGAGGGCGTGGTGGTGGATGCCGTCGTACGCGGCGACGTCGGCCGCCCAGTCGCCCTGGAGCCTCGCCACGACCTCATCGGTGGTCAGCCGGAGGTGCTCGCCGAGCATGGCCCGGACCGCGTCTCGCTTCCAGAAGCGGGGGTTGACGCTGCTGAGCAGTGCCGCGATGTCGTCCGCGTTCTGACCCCACCGTGCCTGCTCCGCGGCCACCTGGTCGGCGTCGCCGGCCTTGGCCGCGGCGATGAGGTCGGCTGCGATGAGGATGTGCTTGCGCAGCTCGGTCGTCAGCGCGTTCCCTGCCGCGTCGCCGTAGAACGGCTTGATCGCGTCGCCGATGTCCGTCTGGTTCTGAAGCAGGCGGCCGACGGTGGCCGAGGTGTCGGGCGTGTCGCCGAGCAGGCTGATCACGGCGAGTCGCGTCCAGGTCACGTGGTCCTCCCAGAGGACGCGCATGTCGTTGCGAAACGCGAGCTCCTCGGGAGTGATCTTGCCCGAGCCGTGCGCCGCGGCTGCGTGCGAGTGGGAAGCCTTGCCGTGCGCGTGGGCGTCGTGTCCGTTCGTGAAGGCCAATGCGGCGAGCGCGCTGAGAAACGCGATCAACGCCGTCAGGCCGAGCGGGATCGGTCGTGCACTACGTGTCGTCACGCAAGCGTTCCTTTCGATTGTGGTTCGAGAGCCATCGCCGGCTCGGCTCCGCGAAGCAGCAGCTGCATCGCGGCCAGCAGGCCGGCCAGCTCCACGGCCTTCGTGAACAAAGCGAGCGGCTCGACGGCCTCCGCCTCCGGATGGAGGATCGGAAGCCCGGAGCTGACTGCGAGGCCGTAGGCGGCGACGAGCCCGGCCAGGAGCACGGAGGCCCCGGCGAGTGGAACGACACCCGGTCGCACCGTGAGCGCGACGCAGAGCCCGGCCAAGACCGCCGCCGAGGCGGCGAATGCCAGTCCGAGCGCGGTGTTTTCGGCGAGATGATCGGGCGTGAGCCCGACGTGGATGCCGGCGCTGACCGCGCACGCGACGATCACGACGTCGCGGCTCCAGCTCCGGTTCGACCGCTTACTCGAAGGCGTCTTGCCCGCAGGCACCTGCTCTCTCCTCGTTCGGTGTCGGAGAGATTGGTGTCGCGGCCGCGTCGCTTCTTACCGGCGACGCGCGCTACGCAGCAAAGAGACCGCTAAGGAATCAGCAGTCGCAGTCGGGCCCGCACGGGCAGTCGGGCCCACAGTCACAAGCGTTTCGCATGTCCTCAGCGTAGCTCGGTGAGGTCACCGCGCGACGACGAGCTTGCGAGTGCGCCTGGCAGGATTCGAACCTGCGACCCGCGGCTTAGAAGGCCGCCGCTCTTCCACTGAGCTACAGGCGCCCACCCGGAGCGTAGCGCCCTCCCAGGCCGGTCATCGGCGCCGCACGCCGAGGTCGAGCGTGACGACCATGACGGGGCCGCCTTCATACTCGCCCCCTGCCGACTCGACGTGGATGGCGCAGACGCCGACCTCGCGCCAGGTCTTCGATAGGAGGCTGCGCCGGTGGGCCGAGCTTGCCAGCCACTCCTGCACCGCCTCGTCCGGCTCGAGCGTGGGAGCCCCGTACGCGAGGTTCTCGCCGACGGCCCAGTAGCTGAAGCCGCGCGAGGGGTAGAACCGCCCGATCCGGTGCCAGAACGCGGCTTCGCCGGGTGCCTGGTGCGCGAAGAACCCGCGCCGGATCATCCGCGTGGTGTGAAACTCAGCCGCCGCTGTCAGTCCCGGCGACACCGCGAGCGGCCCTCGGCCCCAGTCCGCCCTCGTCGAGTTGACCGCGCGCAGCAGGTCGTGCTCGTACGCGCTCAGGGACACGGCCGCGCGGCGCGGCTTCGTCTGGACCGCGTCCGCGTGCACGCCGGTCGCCGTCGAGGCCGCAACGAGGCCTACCACCGCGATCGTGGCGAATCGTCCTGCAGTCGCCGCAGCCGTGCGTCGCCTCGTGCGGCGGCGCGTCACGGCTTGCTCCTCGTTCGCTTTTGACTCGGCTGTCTGAGCCGGCCGCCGGAGCAAGTGTCCGGCCGCCGACAACGGGTGTCAAGCTGCTAGTGGGCGCGGACGCCGAGATCGAGCGTGACGATCGTGACGGTTCGGCCGCCGTACGTCCCTCCGGCGCGCGTGACCCTCAATGCGCCGAGCCCGAGCTCACGCCAGATACCCGAGAGGATGTTGTCCCGGTGGGCCGGGCTGCCCATCCACCCGCGGACGACCTGGACGGCCGTGGTCCTACCCGACTGCCAGAGGATGTTCTCGCCGACCTCCCACTGGGCGTAGCCGCTGGAGCCGTAGTGCCGCTCGATGCGCCGCCAGAACGGAACGCCGTTGGCGGACTCGTGCTCGAAGTAGCCACGGAGCCCCATCTCGCGCGAGTGGTTGCGCGCGGAGGCCCGGAGCGCCGGCGACAGGCGCAGCGGCTGCAGGCCGTGCCGGCGACGGACGGCGTTGACGCGCTTGGCCACCCGCAGCTCGAGCCGGGGGGCGGGGGCCACTCCGTCGGAGGCGTCGGCGGCCAGCGGGACGGAGGCTGCTAGCGCGGCGGCGGCGGCCAGCGCCAGACCGAGGCGGGGGATCCTCGGGTACGGCACGCGCGCACTATCTGCACATCTTGCGATCCGGTCAACCTGATGGGGGGCTCGTGTTGCCCGCCGTAATTGCCGCCGGCGTCGTTCGGCGGCTGCGTAACCACTCCTGCAACAGCACCTGGATCGTCCCGGCGACGGGGATCGCTCCGAGCGCCCCGAGCACGCCGGCGAGCTTGGCGCCGATCAGGACCGAGATCAGGATCACCAACGGCGACAGCTGCACCGTCCGGCTGTAGACGAGCGGCTGCAGCACATGGTTCTCGAGCTGCTGGTACAGGATGAAGAACACCAGCACGATCAGGCCGACGACCCACCCCTGGTCGATGAAGGCCACGGTGGTCACGAGGATCGCGGCGAGCGTGGCGCCCGCGAGCGGGACGAGGTCGAGGATCGCGACGAGCAGTCCGAGCGCGACGGCGAAGGAGACGCCGGTGGCGAGGAGCAGCACGGTCGTCGTCACCCCGGCGATCAGGCTGATCAGCAGGTTGCCGGTGACGTAGCCGCCGATCGTCTTGTAGATCTCGCCGCCCACGCGGCTCCATCGCTCCTGCTGATGCTGGGGCAGCAGCGCAAGGAAGCGCTCGACCCAGCGCGGGCCCTCGAGCAGCATGAAGAACGTCATGAACGCGATCGTCACGACGGCGACGATCGCCGTGACGATGCTCTTGGTGACTGCGACGGCCGTCCCGGACAGGCCGAGCACGCTGGCTGCTCCCCCCTTCTGAACGGCGGCGCGGACGCGGTCGACGACGTCGTACTTGCGGTCGAGGTCGCCGAGTGGCCCGCGCCCCTCGGAGACGTCCTGTACGTAGCCGGGGACGGCGCGCACGAAGTCGTTCGCCTCGCCCACGAGCGTCGGGATGAACAGCGAGCCGAGCGCTGCGAGACCGAGGATCAGAAGCAGGATCGTCAACGCTGCCGCATAGCCGCGCCTCTTGATTCCGTGCCGCTGAAAGAACTCGACCGCGGGGTTGAGGGCGACCGAGAGGAAGAGCGCGACGAGGATCCAGGTCAGGACCCCGCGCGAGAGCCAGATCATCTCGAGCACGAGCGCGAACGCGAGGACGACGACGAGGACGTTGACGACGGTCCGCGCCTCGACCCGGACGACCCGCGTTTCCATCGTGGGCAGAATCGCGGCCGGGTCGGACGGCGCCTCGGAAAGCGGGTGGCGGGAATCGAACCCGCGTAACCAGCTTGGAAGGCTGGGGCTCTGCCACTGAGCTACACCCGCGAGACGTCTAGCGTAACGCCGTGCGCCCCGATCCCTATGCGTGGTCCGTGCACGGCGAGGCGCTGCTCGCGACCTCGCTGCTGATCGCGGGCTACCTCTACGGCACGCGTCATGAGCGCGTCCCGGGCGCTCGCCAGGCGTCCTTCTGGGCAGGGGTCGCGCTGCTCGTCGCGGCTGCCGTCACGCCGCTCGACGCGCTCTCGTTCCACCTCCTTTCCGCCCACCTGCTCCAGAACGTGGTGCTCGCGGAGTGGGCGCCCGCACTCATCGTGTTCGGTATCCCGGCCGGGCTGGCGGCGACGCTCGGACGCGTTGGAGTCGTGCGCGTCCTGACCCGGCCTGTCGTCGCTCTGCCGATCTGGCTGCTGACGTACTTCGTGTGGCACACGCCGTGGCTTTACGACACGGCGCTCCGACACCCGTTGACGCTGCTCCACCTCGAGCACGCGCTGTACTTCGGAGCCGGCTGCCTGCTCTGGTGGCCGGTCGCGCAGGACGTCCCACACCGGCTCGACGACGGCGCCCGCGCCCTGTACGTCTTCGCCGCCTTCGTACTGGCGAGCCCGCTCGGGCTGCTCATGGCGCTCGTCCCGACCGTGATCTACGACTACTACGACGAGGGAGCCGGCCTCTGGGGCCTCTCGGCGCTCACCGACCAGGAGATCGCCGGCGTCACGATGGCCATGGAGCAGGCGATCGTCTTCTTCGCCGTCTTCTCGTACTACCTCGCACGCTTCCTCAGGGCCCAGGAGGCCGAAGAGCAGCCTTAGGAAAAGGACTTCGCCGCGGACCGCGAGCCCACGCGGTCCCTCCACGTGGCAGGCTAGGCCGGTGGACATACCCGAGGACGTACGCCCGCTCCTCGAGGGCCGGAACTTCGCTCACGTTGCCACGCTGCTCCCCGACGGCTCTCCGCACAGCGTTCCGGTGTGGGTGGGCATCGAGGACGAGCGTGTCGTCTTCTTCACCCAGCCGGGATCGCGCAAGGCTCGGAACGTCGAGCGCGATCCTCGCGTCGCGATCTCCGTGGTCGACCACGAGCGCCCGTACCTGAGCGCGCACATCCGCGGCAGAGTCGTCGCCGCGCGCGAGGGCGACGCAGCGCTCGAGGTGATGGACCGGCTGGCCCAGCGCTACACGGGCGCGGACTTCCCGCTCAGGCGCGGCGTCCTGTACGAGATCGAGGTCGACCGCGCCCGCACGATCGAGCTGCCGTTCGAGCACAGGTAGGCGCAGTTGAGGAATCGGGGCGGCCAGATTCGAACTGGCGACCTCTGGCTCCCAAAGCCAGCGCTCTAACCAGGCTGAGCTACACCCCGGACCGCCTCAGCGTACAGCCGCGCGCGGTCGCCAGCTACTCCTCGGCGAGGCGGCGGAGCTCTTCGATCTTCTCGGTGCGGAGGTCGGCCCGTTCGCCGGCCCGGACGCGCTTCAGCAGCTCGCGGACGAGCGACGCGAGCTCGACCGGGTTGAACGGCTTCGTCACGTAGTCGACGCCTCCGAGCTCGAGCCCGCGGGCGCGGTCGCGCAGCTCGGCCCGGGCGGTCAGGAAGACGATCGGGATGTCCTTCGTCGACGCGTCCTCGACGAGCTGCTCGGCCACGGCCCAGCCGTCGAGCCCCGGCATCATCACGTCGAGCAGGATCACGTCCGGGTTGGAGCTCCTGGCCTCCTCGAGCCCGGCCGGCCCGTCGCCCGCCTCGAGCACCTGCATGCCCTCGGCCTCGAGATTGACCCGGCACAGCAGCCTGATCGGCGCCTCGTCGTCGATCACGAGTACCCGTGTCGCGCTTTCTTCGTTCGTCACCCGCGCCCTCCGCTCAGATCCGCAGCGTGTTCGCCCGCAACAGGGAGCTCGAATGCGAAGCTCGAGCCTTCCCCTTCCTCGGAGTCGACCCAGATCCTGCCCCCCATCGCGCGAACCAAGCCTTCCGCGATGAACAGGCCGAGCCCGGTGCTGCCCGGGCGGTCGCGGGCCGGGTCGCCGCGATAGAACTTGCGGAAGATCCGCGCCCGCTCGGCCGCGGGAATTCCCGGCCCTCGGTCGACGACCCGCACCTCGATCGCGCCGGTCTTCCTGCGCGCGGTGACCGTGACGGTGCCTCCGTCCGGCGAAAACTTGACCGCGTTGTCCACGAGGTTCGCGAGGATCTGGCGCAGCTTGTCGCGGTCGGCGGCGGCGTCGAGGCGCTCGCTCGGCAAGTCGACGACGAAGTGGTGGCCGTTCACCGGGCCCGTCGCCTGGATCACTGTCACGACCTCGGAGACGACCGAGCCCACGTCGATCGGCGAGAGCTCCATCTGCAGGTCGCCCGCGTCGAGTCGCGCGACGTTGAGAAGCGCGTCGACGATCGTGGTCAGCCGCTGCGCCTCCGACGCGATGTAGCCCAGGAACATCCGCCGCTCGCCCTCCTCGAACAGGACGTCCTGGCGGAGCAGCGTCTCCGCGAAGCCGTAGATCGAGGTCAGCGGCGTGCGCAGCTCGTGGGAGACCGCGGCGACGAACTCGGACTTCATCTCCTCGACGACGCGCTCGGCCGAGACGTCGCGGAAGGCGAAGATGCGGCCGGCCACTGCGCCGGTGGGATCCCGCATCACGGCCTCGCTGACCGACAGCCACACCTCGTCGCTGCCGCGGCGAATCGGAACGAGCCGGTCGCGCGACGCGCTCTCGTCGCCGGACTCGAGGTTGCGCTGGAGCACCTGCGCAGGCGAGCGCCCGACCGCCTCCTCGGCGGGCACACCCGTGATCTCCGCGGCCGCCCGGTTCCAGAGCACGACTGCGCCCTCGCGGTCCACGGCGACGATGCCGTCGGCGATGTTGGCCAGGATCGCCGAGTTGCGGTCCTGCTCGTCCTTCACCTTCAGGTACAGGTCGGCGCTGGCCAGGACCGCCGAGGCGTTGCCGGCGAGCGCGACGAGCGCCTCGATCTCCTCCTGGAGCCAGGGGCGCGGCCCGCGCCCGTAGACCGCCAGCACGCCGTAGAGCTCGCTCTCGGCCCCGAAGAGCGGCACGCCGAGGTAGGAGCTGTAGCCCTCGGCGAGGATCGGGTCGGCGTCCAGCAGCCGTCTGTCCCCGGCGACGTCTTCGACCGCCTTCGGGCCGCGGAGCTGGACGATGTCGCCCACGAGCCACGCCGTGGCCGGCGAGCGGGAGCCGATCGCCGTCTCGGCGCCCTCGCCGCTCGCGGCGCTGACCACGAGCTCCTCGTCCTCCAGCTTGCGCACCGACGCGGCATCCGCACCCAGCAGCGCAGGCGCCTGCTCGACGACCTCGCCGAGGATCGCGGCGGGGTCGAGCTCGGTCGCCAGCAGTCCGCCCATGCGGGCCAGCTGCTGCGACAGCGCGCGCGAGCTGCGCTCCGTCTCGTAGAGCTCGCTCCGCTCGAGGGCTCCGCGCGCGGCACCCGCGAGGTGCTGGGCGAGCTCGAGCTCGTCGTCGGTGAACGTCCGCGGCTCCGCGAAGAACACCAGCGCGAGCCCGCCCTGCTCGCGCCGGGCCGACTCGATCGGGATCGCGAGCAGCGAGCGGTAGCCGGTCTCGCGGGCAAGGTCGCGCCACGCCTCGCCGAAGCGGTCGTCGTCCAGTAGCTCGGACGACGCCAGTGTCCGGCGCTCCCGCGCGCATGGGAGGAGCGTGGCCGCCGAATCGGGCAGCCCCTCGGCGAGCCGGTCGGCGAGCGGAGCCGGGAGATCATGCCCGGCGGCGAGGGTGAGCCCGTCGGCGACCGGCATCAGCAGCGCGGTGAACGAGCCGCCGAGCGCCTCGGTAGCCGCCTTCGCCACCGCGGCGAGCGTCTCGTCGAGCGAGAGCGGCTCGGCGAGCGCCGAGGCGATGCCGTAGAAGCCACGCTGGATGCGGGCCTGCCGGGCGCTCTGCGCGAAGCTCGACGCGTGGCGAAGAGCGATCGAGGCCAGCCCGGCGAACGTCTCCAGCACGGCGACGTCGTCCTGGTCGAAGTGGCGCTTCTCGTCGCGGGTGCCGACGCCGAGGACGCCGCGTTTCTCGCCTGACCACTTCATCGGCGCGACGATCGCGCTCCGGAAGCCCCGGTACGCGGGGTGCGGCACCGGCTCGGCGATCGCGGCGTAGTCGGCGGAGAGGAGCCCCCGTCCCTGGCGCAGGGCCTCGCCGGCGAGGGCGTGATCGGCGGGGAACTCCAGCGAGACCACCTCAGGGTCGAGCCCATAGACGGCCGCGCATGTGAGCACGCCTCGCCGCTGGTCGAGCAGGTAGCAATCGGCCGCATCCGCACGGAGCAGTCGCGTTACCTCCACGACGAGCCGCTGGAGCACAGTCTCGAGCCGCAGCTCGCTCGCGACGTACTGCGAGGCCTTGAGCAGGGCAGCCGACTGCTCGAGGCGCTGCGCGTTCTCCTCGAGCAGGCGCGCCGTGTGGATCGCGAGCCCTACCTCGCGCGCGACCAGCTCGAGCAGCGAGTGCTCCGCCGGCGTCCAGTGATGAGGCTCGGCGCGGTGGAGGCCGAAGACGCCGATGACGTCGTCGAAGGCCACGATGGGCGTGGCGAGCGCGGCGCGCGTCCCCAGGCGGCGCAGCGCCTCGACCTCACCGAGGGCGGGATCGGAGAGCTCGGGTGCCTGCTCGATGTCGCTCACCGCCGCCGTCCGTCCTTCGCGAACCGCGAGGTTGGCCACCGGCAGGTCGGGCGCGTCGAGCCCGAGCGCCGTCGTCTCCGGCGTGTCCCACTCGACGAGCACGGGCATCGAGTCGTTCGACTCGTCCAGCCGGATGAACGCGCGGCTGGCGCCGGTCGCACCCGCCATCTCGTCGACAGCGACGCGCAGGACGTCGTCGAGATCGAGCTTCGAACGCACCTTGCGGGCGATCTCGCCGACGATCCGCTCGCGTTCGAGCGCATCGGCCAGCGCGCTCGACGCCAGCCTCCGCTCGATCGCCAGCGCGGCGGGAGCCGCCAGCGACTCGAGCCTGGCGAGGTCGTCCTTGGAGAACACGCGGCGGTCGGCGGTTGTCGCGAGCACGAGCACGGCGTGGACCCGCGCGGACGCGATCAGCGGGACGAACACGGCGCTCTGGGCGCCGACCCGCTTGGCCAGGCGAGGACTCACGCGAGCGGAGCCTTGGACGTCGTAGACGACGATCGGCGCGGCTTCGAACGCGGCGGTCGCAATGCCGGAGGGCTCGCTCTCCAGATCGACGCTGATCTCCCGCCACCAGTCGACCTCCTCGCCGTTCTCGATGCAGACGAGGCCGGTCGCGTACCGGCGGTCCTCGCTGATCAGCGCGACGGCGGCGAAGTCGACGCCGAGCTGATCGACCGCTTCGCGAACGAGTAAGAGGCCTGCCGCGGGCGCATCCGGTGAGCGGAGCAGTGCATCCGCGAGCCTCGTTGTCGGCTCAGGCGCGGGTCCAGCGAGGTGCTCGTCCACGCGCTCGGGCCGTCGGCGGCGGAACAATGAGCGGAGTCGGGACACTGGGTACGACGGATCGTACTTCCGCACCGGGGTTCGGCGCATCCTTCGCACGGTGCGAAAATAGGAAAGCCCGCCGCTCGGGGGGTCTGTGCGGCGGGCCTTCCAGATTGCTCACCGCGGCCATTGTGGCCAGGTACGCGCACCGCGGTTCGCATCGCCCAGTGCGATTGAAGCTAACGGGATGCGGAGCAAGTGCCAATGGGCCGATCGGCCCATCTTTCAACGCGATGCGCATGCTGGTTACGCGCGGGAAAAGGGACGCGCGGAGGTCGAACTATCATGATCGGGATGGTGAAACGCGTTCTCCTCGCGTCACCGCGCGGCTATTGCGCCGGGGTCGAACGTGCCGTCGAGACGGTCGAGCTCGCGCTCGAGCACTACGGCGCGCCGATCTACGTCCGCAAGCAGATCGTCCACAACGCACACGTCGTCCGCGAGCTCGAGGAGCGCGGCGCGGTCTTCGTCGAGAGCGAGGACGAGGCGCCGGAGGGCGCGACGATCGTCTTCTCGGCCCACGGTGTTGCGCCGTCGGTCTACACGCGCGCGGAGGAGCGCGGCCTCAACACGATCGACGCGACCTGTCCGCTCGTGACCAAGGTTCACGTCCAGGCGCGGAGGTATGCGGCGTCCGGGTACACCGTGGTGTTGATCGGCCACGAGGGCCACGAGGAGGTTGTCGGGACGATGGGCGAGGCGCCCGACGCGACCATCCTCGTTCAGTCGGTCGAGGACGCCGAGGCGCTGCAACCGGAGCCCGGCGCGAAGCTCGCCTACATCACCCAGACCACGCTGTCCGTGGACGAGACCTCGGACATCATCGCGGTGCTCCGCCGCCGGTTCCCGGACATCTACGCGCCGAAGAAGGAGGACATCTGCTACGCGACCTCCAACCGGCAGTGGGCGGTCAAGGAGCTCATCGGCGAGATCGACCTCCTGCTCGTGATCGGCTCGCGCAACTCGTCCAACTCGAACCGGCTGGTCGAGGTGGCGCGCGCCGACGGCGTCCCCGCGTTCCTGATCGACGACGAGACCGAGATCGACCCGGGCTGGCTCGAGGGCGTCTCGGTGGTCGGGGTCACCTCGGGGGCATCGGCGCCCGAATCGCTGGTCGAGCGGGTTTGCGACTGGTTCCGGGCGCGCGGCGTGGCGGAGATCGAGCCGTACCGCATGGTCGACGAGGACGTGACGTTCCGCCTGCCGATCGAGCTGCGGCGCGAGCTCGTGATCGCCGAAGCGCAGCGCTGAAGCGGCGCCCGGTCGAATCGACCACGTCCGCCTGTGGACGGTTCGTGACGCTTTCGTGCGCATGCCTGGCACCGGCGGGAGCGCGCCAACGTTGAACGCTGGGCCGTAGCCGCCCCGGCCAGCGTGGGAGCCGGCCATCGCCGCGAAGAAGACGTGCGTTTGTCGTGATCCATCCGCGACGGTGCCTGGCACCGCCGAAAGGCGCCTCCGCCCGTCAGCGGGCGCAGGGACTCGTCTCAAGGGGTCGCGGGCTCGATGGGGCGCTAGTTGCAGCCGGGGCGGTAGTGCGCCGCGGCGGCCGTGCTACACCTTCGCGATCGAGGGCTCGCGCCCGCCCCCGTCGACCTCGATCTCGACGGCGAGCACCTCGTTCTTGATCCACTCGGCGTGCGCCAGCAGGTCGGCCTGGTCGGCGGGCAGCGTGACGGTGATGCGGTCGGTCAGCTCGAGGCCCGCGTCCTTGCGCATCGAGTTCAGCCGGTGGATGAGGTCGAGAACCTGGCCCTCGAGCCGCAACTCGTCGTCGAGGGACGTGTCGAGCGCAACGGTGAGGCCCGCGTCGGAGACGACCTCCCAACCCACGCGGCCGCGACGCTCGACGAGCACCTCGTCGGCGGCCAGCTCGTGCCCCGCCGCGCGGAAGCGGCCGTCGCCGAGCTCCTCGAAGTCGCCGGCAGCCAGCGCGGCCCGGACGGCCCCGAGCTCCCGCCCCAGCTTCGGCCCGAGCGCCGGCAGGTGCGGCTTGACGACGAGCTCCTGAGCCTCCACGTCGCCGAACTCGACCTGCTTGACGCGCAGCTCCTCGGCGATCTCGTCGGCGTGACCACCAGCGAGCCGCGCGCCCTGGACGACGAGCCGCGGCAGCGGCTGGCGGTGCTTGATGCGGGCCGAGTCCCGCGCCTTGCGCCCGAGCTCGACCACTCTGCGCACCTCCGCGACTTCGTCCAGCAGCGACGTGTCGGGCTCCTCCACCTCCGGCCACCCGGCGAGGAAGATCGACTCGGGTGACCCCGGACATGCCGCGCGCACGAGGTTCTGCCAGAGGTGCTCGGTGAGAAACGGCATCGCCGGCGCGACGACGCGCAGCGCCTGGACGACCCCGTACCAGAGCACACGTAGGGCGTCCTCGTCGCCGGCCCAGAACCGGCGCCGCGAGCGGCGGATGTACCAGTTGGAGAGGTCGTCGACGTAGCGCTCGAACGCGTCCAGCACGCGGAAGGTCAGCTGGTCCTCGAGCGCCCCGGTCGCCTCGCGCACGAGCCGGTCGGTGCGCGCGACGAGCCAGCGGTCGAGCGGCCGCTCCACCGACGGGCCGCCGGCGAGGTCGTCATACCGCGGCTGGAAGCCCTCGATCGTCCCGTAATCCACGAGGAACTTGACCGAGTTCCAGAGCGTGAGGAGCTTGCGCTTGATCTCGTGCGCCGGCCCGTAGCCGAAGAGCAGGTTCCGGTCCGGCGGCTGCGCGCAGAACTGCCAGCGCATCACGTCGGCGCCCATGCGGTCGAACGCCTCCTCGGCCGGGATCAGGTTCCCCCAGGAGCCGTGCATCTCGCGGCCGTGCTCGTCGAGCATCTTCTCGTAGCCGAGCACGCTCCTGAACGGCGCTTCGCCGACCAGCGCCACCGACATGAAGAGCTGCGAGTAGAACCAGAGGCGGATCTGCTCGCGCATCTCCGAGACCCAGTCGGCCGGGAACCACTGCTCCCAGTACGCGTGGTCGGGCAAGTCCGCCTTCGAGATCCCGGCCGAGGCGCCGGTCGCGTAACCGTCCGGGATCCAGGCGGGGCTCTGCCAGCCGAGCGTCGAGAACGGGACGATGCCGGCGTCGAGCCAGACGTCGCCGACCTCGGGGATGCGCCGGACCTCGTCGCCGCACTCGGCGCAGCGAATCGGCACCTCGTCGATCCACGGCCGCCGGAGCTCCTCGAGCTGCTCGAGACCGCCCAGCGCGCGCTCCTCCAGCTCCGCGCGGGACCCGATCACGTTCACGTGCCCGCAACCGCACTCGTAGATCGGCAGCGGCAGTCCGTAGTACCGGCGCCGGGAGATGTTCCAGTCGCCCATGTTCCGGAGCCAGTCGTCCATGCGCTTGCCCATGTACTCCGGCGTCCAGGCGACGGTTGCGTTCGCCTCCAGCAGCTTCGGGCGCAGGTCGTCGACGGCGAGGAACCAGTCGTCCGAGATCCGGAAGATCAGGGGCGTGTGGCAGCGCCAGCAGAAGGGGAAGCGGTGGACGATCTCACCGGAGGAGACGAGCTTCCCGCGCTCCGCCAGGTTGGCGACGATCTGCTCGGCAGCCTCGCAGGTCGAGATCCCGTGCAACCAGCCGAAGTCGTCGTAGAAACGGCCCGCTTCGTCCACGGGCGTCAGCACGGGCAAGTCGTTCACGCGCGAGAGCTCGAAGTCCTCGGCGCCGCATCCGGGCGCGATATGCACGATCCCGGTGCCCTCCTCGAGCGTGACATCGTCCCAGGGGATTACGCGGTGGGTGACGGCCTGTGCGGCGGGAAGGTCGTCGAAAGGGCCCTCGTACTCGAGCCCGACGAGCTCCGAGCCGCGCACTCGCCTGACGTAGGTCTCGTTCGGGAAGCGAGCGACGGCGACCCACTCGCCGTCCTCCTGGAGCCCGTACTCGGCATCCGGCTTGACCGCGGCCGCGACGTTCGCCGGGAGCGTCCACGGCGTGGTCGTCCACACGACGAGCGACTCGCCGGGCTGGTCACGAAGCGGGAGGCGGACGAAGAGCGACGGATCGGTGCGGTCCTCGTACTGGCCCACGAGCTCGTGGGCCGAGATCGACGTCCCGCAGCGTGGGCACCACTCGGTCGAGCGGTGGCCGAGGTACAGCCAACCCTGCTCGTGCATGTGCTTGAGGAACCGCCAGATGTACTCGATGTTCGTGTCGGAGAAGGTGAAGTAGTCGTTGCCCCAGTCCATCCACTGGCCGAGGCGCGTCTCCCCGCGTGTGAGCTCCTTCGCAGACCAGATCACCTTCTCGCGGCACCTCCGCGCGAACTCCGCGAGACCGTAGTCCTCGATCTCGCGCTTGGAGTTCAGGCCGAGCTCGCGCTCGACGCCGACCTCGATCCACAGGCCCTGGCAGTCGAAGCCGTTCTGGTAGCGCTGGTGATACCCCTGCATCGCCCGCCAGCGCTGGAAGACGTCCTTGAGGGCGCGGCCCCACGCCGTGTGGACGCCGAGCGTCTTGTTGGCCGTGACCGGGCCGTCGATGAAGCTCCACACCGGGCCGTTTTCGTTCTGCTCGCGGAGCCGCTCGAACGTGCCCTCCCGCTCCCACAGCTCGAGCACCTCGAGCTCGAGCGCGGGATGATCCGGAACCGGCGGCAGAGGCGTAAAACCTGGCTCAGGCATGCGCGACGATTGTAGGGGCCGGAATGCGTCGGCCGACCCCGGCGTTATTGCTTATGGCCGGCGGGGTAGGAGTCCCTGCCGGACGCCTATAGAGAACGAAAGGATTCTGAATGGCAGACAACGTCACCGAGTCGTCCTTCGAGCAGGAAGTGCTCCAGAGCGACCAGCCCGTGCTCGTCGACTTCTGGGCCGAGTGGTGCGGACCGTGCCACGCCGTAGCGCCTGTGCTCGATCGGATCGCGGCCGAGCGCGAGGGCGAGCTGAAGCTCGTGAAGGTCAACATCGATGAGGAGCAGGGCATCGCCCAGCGCTACGGGATCGCCTCGATCCCGACGATGGTCCTGTTCAAGGACGGCCAGCCGGCCGCCGCAGCAATCGGCGCCCAGCCCAAGGGCGCGCTCGAGCGCCAGCTCGGATTGGTCGAGGTAGAGGTCTAAGCCGCCTCTACACCATCGAGTAGGCGCCAATTTCCGCGTAGCGCGGCCTCGGCCGCTGCCACGAGACGCTCGACGTCCGCTTCCGTCGCTTCGGCGGCGAGGAGCTCCGAGCTCTCCTGGGCATGCTCGAGGTCGCGCTCCGCATGCACCGCGAAATAGGCGGCACCCGCCCCCTCGGCGTCGAAGCCGTAGTGCTCCACGAGACCCCTGAGCTTCGTCTGAGAGATCGCCGGCTGCGCGGATTCGACCGCGTAGAGGACGGCGAGCCGCTCGAGTCGGTCGTTGCCGCCCAGCCACGAGCCCACGCAGACGAGGGTCTCGGGGCGGGGCTCGCGCTCGAGGTCGGCGTCCAGCGCGCGCGCGAAGTCGTCCCAGAGCGCGATGTGCCCGGCCTCCTCGGCCGCGTGGTCGGAGCCGGCCTCCTCGGCCTGGCGAGCCAGCGCGACCACGGCGTGTCGGTACTCGCCGGCGTAGAAGCTCAGCTCGCCCGCGGTGAGCTCGCCGCGCTCCCAGCGCGTATAGAAGGGGTGACGGAGGACGTTCCAGCGCTCCTGCACGGCTTCGAGCCGCTCGAAGAGGGTCATGCCAGGCTCCTTTCGGTCGAGGTTGCGATGCTAGTGCGGTGAGCGGACTGCTGCTCGTCAACCCGCTGTCCGGCGACGGCCGTCCCTCCGCGGACGACCTGCGCGCCGAGGCCGAGCGCCGAGACATCCAGGTTCGGCTGCTCGGCGACGGCGACGACCCGGCCGAGCTTGCCCGCGGGGCGGACGCGGACGCGCTCGGCATGGCCGGCGGCGACGGCTCGCTCGCGCCGGTGGCCGAGGTGGCACTCGAGCGCGACCTCCCGTTCGTCGTCGTACCGTTCGGGACGCGGAACCACTTCGCCCGGGACCTCGGCCTCGACCGCAACGACCCCGTCGGGTCGCTGGACGCGTTCACGGCGGGCCGCGAGCGGCGCGTCGACGTCGGCCGGGTGAACGGGCACACGTTCCTGAACAACGTCTCGCTCGGCCTCTACGCCCAACTCGTGCACCGGCGCGAGAGCCACCGCCGCCGGCGGGAGGCGCTCGCCCGGCTCCGTGCCCTCGCACTCCTGGCACGCGACCGCTCGACGCTCGGCATCTCGGTCGACGGCGAGCGGGTGGAGACGCACGTCGCCCTCGTCGCGAACAACGACTACCAGCTCGACCTGTTCTCGCTCGGCGAGCGGCAGCGGCTCGACGAGGGCCGCCTGCACCTCTACATCGCCCACGGCGTCCTGCCGAGCACCTGGGAGGAGCGGGTCGCGGAGCGGTTTGCGATCGGCTCCGAGCGCGGCGGGCTGGAAGTAGCGCGGGACGGCGAGCCGACCGCGCTCGAGACGCCGCTCGAGTTCACGATCGAGCCGCGCGCTCTACGCGTGCTGCTCCCGCCAGACCGCTAGGACCTCGGCGATGTGGAACGCGAGCTCCTCGGCCGGTGGGAGCTCGCCGGGCGCGAACCAGCCCAGCTCGGTCACGTCGTCGGCCGCCCTCGCCTGGCCGCCGAGCACGCGGGCGGTCCAGTAGAGGTTGAGCGTGGCGTGCGCGTCCTGCTCGTCCCCGTAGCGGTCCACCCAGATCCCGACGAAGTCCTGCGGCTCGATCTCGAGCCCGGTCTCCTCGAGCAGCTCGCGCCGCAGCCCGTCGAGCGGGTGCTCGCCCTCGTCGAGGAAGCCGCCCGGGAGATCCCAGAAGCCGCGGAACGGCTCGCCCGCGCGGCGGGCCAGGAGCGCCCGGCCGTCGTCGTCCGTCACGATCGCGCACGCCGTCGGCTTGGAGCTCGCCCACGCTCTGAACCCGCACGCGGGGCACTCCGCGCGAAGGCCTTCCTCCACGCGCAGGCGGGCGCCGCAGACCGGACAGAACCTCCACCGACTCAGCTCGGGCACGGCGTGCAACCATAGAGGCAGTGCCGAGGTTCGACCCAGCCACCGTCACCGAGCTGAACCGCGTCGGCCTGCTGGCCGAGCTGCCCGGCGAGACGCTGTCGAAGCTGGCCGGCCGCATGGAGCGGCAGGACATCGAGCCGGGCAAGCCCGTCGTGCTCGAAGGCGAGGAGGGCAACCACTTCTACTGCGTGATCTCCGGCGTGCTGGCCGTGTCCAACCAGGGCGGGCTCTCCCCGCGGCGCGTGCTGCGGCCGGGCGACTACTTCGGCGAGGTCGCGCTCGCGATGGACGTGCCCCGAACCGCCTCGGTGACCGCCCTTACGGCCGTCACGGTCGCCAGCTGCAACCGCGAGACCTTCGACGAGTTCGTCAGACCGCTCTTCGCCGACGACCACTGACGCGTGCGCGAGCGCGAGGACGCGTTCGGCCGCATGCTGCTCGACCACCTGGAGGGGCGGGAGGCGCACGAGGTGATCGAGCGCGGCGACGGCTACGTCGACGTCGCCGGCGGGCCGAAGGCGTACTTCGAGCCGTTCCGGCGCTGGCTGCCCGTAGAGCGACGTGCGATGCGCCTCGTGCGCGGTCGCGTGCTGGACGTCGGCGTCGGAGCGGGCCGAGTCGCCCTCCACCTGCAGGAGCGCGGCCACGAGGTCGTGGGGATCGACAACTCGCCGCTGACCGTCGAGGTCGCGCGCAGGCGCGGCGTGAAGGACGTGCGGCTCGTTCCCTTCGCGGCGATCGGGCCCGAGCTCGGCGTCTTCGACACCGTCGTGATGATGTGCAACAACTTCGGCCTGTTCGGCAGCGCTGCCGGCGCGAAACGATTGCTGCGCAGGCTGCGCGGGTTGACGACCGCCGACGCCCGCATCCTCGCGGGCAGCCGCGACCCGTACGGCACGGACAACCCCGACCACCTCGCCTTCCAGGCCGCGAATCGCGAGCGCGGGCGGATGAGCGGCCAGCTCCGCGTGCGCGTGAGGCACAGAAGCTATCGCGGGCGGTGGTTCGACTACCTGATCGTCTCCCAGGACGAGATGCGTGCGCTCGCCGCCTCCGGTGGTTGGGAGGTCGAAAGAGTGATAGAAGTCGCCGCCGACGACTACTACGTGGGGGTACTCCGGAAGGGTTAACGGCCTCCTGCGGCGAAGCCGACCTCTCCTGCGCGGGATGTTCGCCGACCTCCGGGTCACGAAGCGGCGCTAGCCAACACGGCGTCCGAAAAGCGCGGCCACGCCTGGAGCGCCCAGTCGCCGAACTGACGGTCGGTGAGCGCGGCCAGCGCGAGGTCGGCGTCGGGGTCGATCCAGAGGAACGTGCCGGTGCCGCCGAAGTGTCCGAACGTCCCGGGCGAATTCTGCGTGCCCGTCCAGTGCGGCGCCTTCGCATTCTTCAGCTCGAGGCCGAGGCCCCAGTCGTTCGGATCCTGCCGCCCGATGCCCGGGATCACGCCCGACAGGCCCGGGAACTGGACGCCCGCCGCCTCCGCGAGGGTCTCGGGCGCGATCAGCGTCGGGCGCAGGAGCTCGCGCGCCAGCCGAGCCACGTCGACGAGGCTGCCGTGGACGCCGGCGCCCGCCGAGCCTCGCAGCTCGGCCCCCATGCCGAGCGGCTCGAAGACCGCGGCGTCGAGGTACTCCGGAAACGGCATCTCGGCAGCGGCCTCGACGTGGGCGGCGAGCTGCTCGAAGCCGGTGTTGGAGTAGATCCGGCGCTTGCCGGGCTCGGCGATCGGAACGCCGCCTTCGAACGGCAGGCCCGACGCGTGCGCCAGGAGGTGGCGGACGGTCGAGCCGGGCGGACCGGCGGCCTGTCCAGGTCGACGACGCCCTCCTCGGCCGCGACGAGTGTCGCGAGGGCGACCGCCGGCTTGGTCACCGACGCCCACGGCAGCGCCTGGTCGGCGGGCCCGTGAACTGCTCGGACGCCCTCCGGCCCGACCACTGCGGCGGCCGCGTGGTCGGCGCCCCAGTCGTCCACCTGTCGCAAGACATCCACGGGCTGGCGATACTAGGCGCGTGGAGCGCCGCCACATCGCCGGGCACGCGCCGATGGAGCCCGTCGTCGGCTACTCGCGGGCGGTCGTGGCGGGCCGCCACGTGTATGTCTCAGGCACGGCGCCGATCCCAGCGGACGGCAGCGATCCGCCCGAGAGCGTCTACGAGCAGGCGCGACTGTGCCTCGAGATCGTGCTCGGCGCGCTCGCCGAGGCGGGCGCCGGGGCGGAGGACGTCGTGCGGACACGTCTCTACGTGGTCGATGCGGACGAGTTCGACGACGTCGGCCGCGCCCATGGCGAGGTGTTCGGGGAGATCCGCCCGGCCACGACGGGCATCGTCGTCGAGAGCCTGCTCGAACCACGCTGGCGCGTGGAGATCGAAGCCGACGCCGTGCTCCCCGAGGACGGCGCGTGAAACAGATCTATCCCGCGTCGATCACCGGCAAGGGGTTCGCCGCCGGCGGCAGCGTGCTCGACCACAAGTTCGGTGACAGCGACGCGTACACGCTCGGCGTCGAGGAGGAGTACATGCTCCTCGACGGGGAGACCTTCGATCTCGTCCAGCACATCGACACCGTGCTCGCAGCCGTCGCCGGCCACGAGCTCGAGACCCGCATCAACGCGGAGCTCATGCAGTCCGTGCTCGAGATCGCGACGCCGGTCTGCCACACCGCGGGCGACGTGGACACCTGGTTGCGGAAGCTCCGCTCGTACGTCCGCGAGATCGGGCAGGAGAAGGGGCTCCGCGTCGGCTCGGCCGGAACACACCCGTTCAGCCTGTTCGAGCGGCAGCGGATCACCGCCCGCGATCGCTACCGCAACCTCGTCGACCAGATGCAGTACGTCGCCCGCCGCGAATTGATCTTCGGCCTGCACATCCACATCGCGGTCGACGATCCCGAGAAGGTGATCCAGGTGATGAACGGGCTCTCGCTCGACGTCCCGATCCTGCTCGGGCTGTCGGGGAGCTCGCCGTTCTGGCGCGGGGAGCCGACCGGCTTCAGCTCGATCCGGCAGATGGTCTTCGCCGCGTTCCCCCGCTCGGGGATGCCGCCCCGCTTCCGCGATTACGGCGAGTACGCCGAGGTCGTCGGCCAGCTCGAGAAGACAGGCTGCATCGCCGACTACACGCACATCTGGTGGGACGTGCGGCCCCATCCCAAGTGGGGCACGATCGAGGTGAGGATCTGCGACGCGGTCAGCCGGGTGGAGGACGCCGTCGCGCTCGCGGCCTACTGCCAGGCGCTCGTCAAGCTCTACTCCGAGCGGTACGAGCGCGGCGAGGAGATCCCCGCCATCCATCGCGTGCTCGTGAACGAGAACAAGTGGCTGGCCGCCCGCTACGGGCTGGAGGCGCCGCTGATGGACCTCGTCACCGGCCGCCGCAACCGCGTCTCCCTCGCCCAGCTCGTCCGCCGCCGGCTCAAGGAGCTCGAGCCGCACGCCCGCGACCTGGGCTCCGAGCGCGAGCTCGAGGGGATCGCCGCGATCCTCCGCCGCGGCAACGGCGCCGACCGGCAGCTGCGCGTCTTCAACGCGAACCGCGACATCGTCGAGGTCGTCCAGGAGATCGCGAACGCGACCGAGGACGCTGCGGTGCCCGCGTAGCGCGTTCCAAGTAACAGACTGTTACTTACCTCGGAAGGGCGCTCGTAGTGCGGGGCCGCTCAGTTAGTAACAGACTGTTACCAGCCGGGACCCCTCGCCCTGGCTCGACCGTATCTCCGCCGATGGACCTGAAGGCGAAGCGCGCTCGTATAGTCGGCGCGCAATGGGCGTGGGCCGCGACGAGCGCGCCTGGGTGCGCGGCGCCCAGGCCGGGTCGGTCTCGGACCTCGAGGCCCTCTTCAAGCTGCACTGGCCCAGGGCGTACCGGGCCGCCTACCTCGTCTGCCGCGATGCCGCCGCCGCCGAGGACATCGCGCAGGAATCCTTTCTCGCCGCCGTGCGCGCACTCGACCGCTTCGACCGGCGCCGCCCGTTCGGCCCGTGGCTGCACCGCATCGTCGTCAACCGGGCGATCGACTGGAGCCGCGCCCGCGCGCTCCGCGGCGAGGTGGCGCTGTACGAGACGGCCGCAGCCGCCGACGAGGCGCTGCCCAGCGGCAACTCGCACACCGTCGCTTCGGCGCTGGCGTCGCTCTCCCCGGAGCACCGGGCCGTGATCGTCCTCCGCTACCTGCTCGAGTACACGCCCGGCGAGATCGCCGACGTGCTCGAGCTCCCGCGCGGCACCGTCAACTCGCGCCTCCGCCGCGGCCTCGACGAGCTCGGCGAGCGGATCAAGGAGGAGGTCCGGTGAACGAGGATCGGCTCCGGCGCGCGCTCCTCGCCGAGGAGGCCCCGGACGAGCAGGCCGCGGGCGAGCGCGCATGGGAGACGGTCCGGGCCGCCTTCGAGACACGCGAGCCGGTGCCTCGGCCCTTCCGCCACACCAAGCCGTTGCTCGCGCTCGCCTTCGCGGCCGCACTCGTCGCCGCGGCGCTCACGCCACCTGGCCGCGCGGTCGCCGACGACCTGCGCGATGCGGTCGTCGGCGTCGACAAGGCCGAGCCGGAGCTCTTCTCGGTGCGCGGCGGCGGGCGCCTCATCGTGGAGTCCGATGCCGGCGCCTGGGTCGTCAACGCCGACGGCTCGAGACGCCTGCTCGGGCCGTACCGCGAGGCGTCCTGGTCGCCGTTCGCCCGCTTCGTGGTCGCAGCTCGCCCGAACGAGCTCGTCGCGCTCGAGCGCGACGGCACCGTGCGGTGGAAGCTGGCGCGGCCGCGGGTGCGGTTCCCGCGCTGGGGCGGCGGCGCGACGGACACGCGCATCGCCTACCTGAGCGGAGGCCGCCTCCACGTCGTTGCCGGCGACGGCACAGGCGACGTCGATGCGGGCGGCCTGCCCACGGCCGCTCCGGTCGCACCTGCATGGCGACCGGGCTCGCGCTTCGTGGTCGCGTACGCCGACACGCGCGGCCGCGTCCACGCATACGACGTCGCCGGATCGTTGCTGTGGCGCTCGGATCCGTACCCGCACCCCCGGCTCCTGGCCTGGTCGAGCGACGGCACGCGGCTCGCGCTCGTCACCGCCGACAAGGTGGTCGTGCTCGCCGGCTCCACTGGACGGCCGCTTTCGACGCGGTTCCTGCCCGGCATCACGGACGCAGCGTTCGCCGCGCGCGGCCACGAGCTCGCCGTCGTCCGTGCGCGAGACGTGCTCGTCCTTGCCGAACGCGGCCGCCCGCAGCGCGTGTTCGGCGGCGCCGGCGCCTTCGACGGCGTCGCGTGGTCGCCCGACCGCCGCTGGCTCCTCGTAGGCTGGCGGGACGCCGACCAATGGGTGTTCGTCAGAGTGGCAGGCAAGCGCAGGATCGAGGCCGTCTCGCGCGTGACGGAACAGTTCGACTCCGCGCGCTTCCCGCGCATCGGCGGCTGGTGCTGCGCGTCGCAGCGGTAGCCGCGCTCGTCGCCGCCGGCGCCTGCGCGGCCGCGACCGCGCCGGTCGTCCCCGACCGGGACTCGTACGCCCTGGGCGAGCCCTGGTCGGGCCGCCTCGCGAACGGGGTCCAGCTGACGCAGGAAGGCCCCGACCACTTCACGTGGGATCCCGTCCTCAAGCGCTCGCCCAACCGGCCGTGGCGGCGCTGGGGTACGACACGGCTCGTCCGGACGCTCCTCACCGTTCTCGCCGAGTACCACGCCGCCCATCCGGACGCTCCGCGGGTCGGGATCGGCGACCTCAGCAGGCCCCAGGGAGGCCCGTTCGGCCGGCGATTCGGCGGGATCGGCCACGCCTCGCACCAGAACGGCCTCGACGTCGACGTCTACTACCCGCGGCGCGACCACGAGGAGAAGCAGGCCTTCCGCGTCGCGCAGATCGACCACGCGCTTGCGCAGGACCTCGTCGACCGCTTCGTGCGGGCCGGCGCGGGGAAGCTCTTCGTCGGCCCGCACACCGGCCTGCGCGGCCCCAGGCGCATCGTGCGTCCGCTCGTCCATCACGACGACCACGTCCACGTGCGGCTCGGGAGCGACCCGCCGCGGCGGGTGCTGCTCGGCGACTCGACCGAGGGGCGGCCCATCTACGCGTACCGGGTCGGCAACCCGTCGGCGCGCAAGCTGCTCGTCGTCGGATCGATCCACGGGAACGAGCCGGCGGGGCTCGAGGTGACGCGTCGCCTCCTGCGCGTCGCGCCGCCGCTCCACGCGGAGCTGTGGATCGTGCCGACGCTCAACCCCGACGGGCTTGCACTGCGCACGCGGGCCAACGCGGCGGGCGTCGACCTCAACCGCGACTTCGGCGCGTTCTCCCAGCCCGAGACCCGGATCGCGCGCGCCCTGATCCGCCGGGTGCGGCCGTACCTGAGCGTCTGGTTCCACCAACCGCAGGGGCTCGTCCGCGCGTTCGGGCCGAGTGTCGCCGTCGGCCGCGTGTACGCGCGGCTCGCACACGCGCGGTACCGCACGCTCGTCTGGCCGCCCGGAACCGCCTCACGCTGGCAGAACCGCATCGGCGAGCGCTCGTTCGTCGTCGAGCTCGGTCCCGGCCGCCTCGCGCCGCGCATCGCAGCGCGGCACGTGCGCGCGCTGCTCGCGTTCGCCGGGTAGTGTCCGGCTCCGTGCTCGAAGAGGGACAGGCGATCCCGGAGGCTCACGTCTGGCTGGGCCCGCGTGAGCAGGTCACGCTGAGCGAAATCGTTGCCGAGGGGCCCGCGCTCTTCTTCTTCTACCTGTTCGACTGGTCCTCGACCTGAACGGACGAGATGGAGCTCCTGCGTGACAGGAGCGCGGAGCTCGAGGAGGCGGGGGTTCGGGCGTTCGGCGTGTCACGCGACTCGCCGTGGACGCACATCGCCTGGATGCAGGCGCTCGACCTGAGCTTGCCGCTCCTCTCCGACTGGAACGCCGAGGCGACCCGGGGCTTCGGCCTCGCCCGCTCGTACCGGGGGATGGAGGACGTGCCGGTGCGATCGGCCTTCCTGGTCGAGCAGGGCGGTACGGTCCGGCGCGCATGGCGCTACGACGACGCCGAGGTGCCGGACCTGGACGCCATCGTGGCGGCCGCGCGGGCGCAATAGCGCTCGTCCTCGCCGTCTACGTCGCGGCCGGGCTCGTCGCCACCTTCCCCGCGCTCAGGCACGCGGACGACAACTTCCTCGCGCAGGGCCTGCCCGCCGCCGACGGCGGCGTCTCGCCCGGGGACCACCTGCAGGCGCTCTGGCAGCTCTGGCTGCCCGGCCACCAGCTCGCCGACGGCGACGCTCCCTGGCTCGACCCCTACAGCTTCCAGCCCGAGGTCGACCCGCGGCCGGACTTCGCCGGCTGGCCGTTCGGCCTGCCGTTCTGGCCGCTCGACGCGCTGCTCGGGCCGGTGCTCGCCTGGAACGTGTTCGTGCTGCTCACGTTCGTCGGCGCGGGCGGGCTGACGTTCCTCTGGCTGCGCGAGCTCGGGCTCGGCCGCGACGGCGCCCTCGGCGGCGGCCTCGTCTTCGCGCTCGCGCCCTATCTCGTCACGCAGTCGGCCATGGGTCATCTGCTGGCGCCGATCGCGATGCTGCTGCCGCTCTCGCTGTACGCGCTCGAGCGTTCCCGTCACGGCTCGGACGCGTGGCTCGCGCTGGCGGGAGCGGCGCTGGCGTCGATCCCGCTCTCGGGCCAGGTGCACCTCGCCCTCGGGGCGATCCCGTTCTTCGGGCTCTACGCCGTCCTGCGGCGGCCGGTGCGCTGGGCCGGGGTCGCGGGCTGCCTGCTCGCGGGGATCTTCGCGGGCCTGGCCGTGTACGTGGCGGCGATCCGAGGCTCCGTGGGCGCCGGCGGGAGGTCCTTCGACCAGGTCGAGCGGTACTCGGCCGACCTGCTCGACTTCGTCGCGCGCGACCCGCGCCACGGGCTCGAGAGCGCCGTGTTCGTCGGCTGGCTGCTCCCGGTGGTGGCGATCGTCGGCCTCGTCGCGCTGGTTCTCCAGGGCCGCTACGGCCTGGCCGCCGCGCTCGCCGTCGGCGCCGCGGTGCCGTGTCTGCTCGCGCTCGGCTCGACCCTGCCCGGCTACCGCGAGCTCTGGGAGCGGATGCCCGGCCTGAGCGAGACGCGCGTGCCGGCGCGGCTGATGCCGATCGCGTGCCTGTCGTTCGCCGGGCTCGTCGGAGCGGCGACCGACCGCATCCGCAGGCCGGTGCTCGTGGCGGCGCTGCTGGTCGCGCTCGTGCTCGACCTCCGCCTCGGCGTCACCCGCTACGAGCCGAGCGCGGCCGATCCCGACAACACCGCCTACGCAGCGCTGGCAGAGGCCGGGCCCGGTCGCCTGCTCGAGCTCCCGGTTCGTCTCCCCGACCGCCAGGAGGGAAGCGTCTACCTGTACTACGCGATGCAGGCGCCGCGGGAGCGCCCGGGTGGGTACTCGACGACCGCGCCGAAGGCGGCCGACCGCACGCTCAGGAAGCTGCGGGCCGACCCGTGCTCAGCCAGGCAGCTCGGCGTCCGCTATCTCGCCGTCTTCGAGCCGGCGAAGCGCCCCTGCTCGGGCACGCTCCTCGGGCGGGACGGCGTGGTCTCCCTCTTCCGGCTCGGGAAGGTCGCGCAGGCGCGGGATCGGTGAGGGGAGCAGGAACAGCACGCCGGCGAGCGCGCCAACCGTTGCGATCCACAGCGTCGGGCGGAGCCCGATCGTCGCGCCCAGCGCGCCGCCCACGAACGACCCGAGCGGCCGAACGCCGTAGTTGACGGCCATGTAGGCGCCGGAAACCCGGGAGCGCAGGCGGTCGGGGATCAGCGCGGAGAAGATCACGCCGGCGCTGATGTCGAGCATCATCACGCCGAGCCCTGAGCCGAACTCCGCGAGGAAGAGCAGCGCGAGCACGACCGGCTGAGGCCCACCCGCGAGCGGCACGAGGAGAAGCGGCGCAGGGAAGACCACGCAGCCGAGGATGAAGGTCGGGCCGATGCCGATCCGCCGTCCGACGCGGCCGGTGACGACCGACCCGATCAGGCCGCCGACCGCGCCGGCGCCGAGGATCGCGCCCAGCAGGCCCGGCCCGACGTGGAGCTCGCGGGTGGCGTAGAGGATGAAGAGGGCGAAGAAGACGAAGTTGAAGAAGTTGATCGTCGCGGTGGCTCCCAGCGCCGCGCGCACGATCGGCGAGCCGGCGATGAAGCGGAGCCCGGCGACGACGTGGCCGCGCTCGGCCCGCTCGGCCGGCGGCTCCACGGGTGAGATCCGACCGAGGAAGGCCGCGGAGAGCACGTACGAGACGGAGTCGACGAGCAGCGTGACCGGAGCCGACAGCAGCCGGACGAGCAGGCCGCCGATGCTCGGCCCGGCGACGTACGACATCGCGCGGCTGCCGTTCAGCAGCGACTGGCCCTCGAGGTACTGCGCACGCTCGACCAGCGAGATGAACAGCGTGTTGTAGGAGACGAAGAAGAGCACGCTGAGCGTCCCCATCAGGAACTCGGTCACGTAGAGCTGCTGGATGGTGAGGACGTCGAAGGCGTACGCGATCGGCGCGGTGACCAGGATCGCGGCCCGACCGAGGTCCGCGGCCACCATCGTGTGGCGGCGGCGGCCGTGCCGGTCGACCCAGGCTCCGGCGTGCAGCGCGAAGAGGAGGTTCGGCAGCAGCCCGGCGGCCGTCAGGTACCCCATCTCGGCCGGGCCGGCGTCGAGCACGAGCACCGCCGTCAGCGGCAGCGCGATCAGCGTGACCTGGTCGCCGAAGAGCGAGATCGTCTGCGCCGCGAAGAAGCTGCGGAACTCCCGGTTCTCGCGCAGCAGCAACGGGACGCGGCGGTGCCGAAGCAACCTCACGTCTGATCAGGCTGCGGGAAGACCAGGCGGATGAAGTTCACGAGGCGCGCGTCATCGGGCCTGGTCTCAGGCGAGGCCGTGCGCCCGTGGTAGCGCTCGAGCAGAGCCTCCATGTCGCGCCCGAGCTCGGCCAGCTCGTCGCTGGTGAGGTAGAGCATGCGGTCGCCGAAGGTCGCGGCCTCCTGCCACTCGACCGGGTCGTCACCACGCTGCTGTAGCCACTGCATCACCTGCTCGAAGTAGCGTTCGGCGACGACCTGGCTGAGCAGCTCGGTCGCCGCCGCCTGCTCGGGATCGCGGGGCACGTTCGGCCAGGCGGTGAAGAGCGCGGTCGCACGCCAGGGGCGCTCACGCCCGCGGCCGCCGCCCGCTTCCTCGACGAGCCCGTACTTCGCGAGCTGACGGAGGTGGAACGAGCAGCTGGCAGGGCTCTCACCGATCAGCTCGCCCGCCTGCGTAGCCGTGAGCGGTCCCTCGCGCCTGAGCAGGCCGACGAGCTGCAGCCGGGTCGGGTGCGCCACGGCGCGCAGGGCCCGCGGGTCGGTGAGCTCGATCGTGCGCCTGGTCTCGGCCATCGAGTGTCGAAAGATATCTTTCGAAAGCTTTGTTGTCAAAGCCGTGGTAGCGTCGCCGCCGATGGAGATCGCCGAGCTCCGCCCCGGCCTGCACCGGTGGACGGCCGACCACCCCGGCGCAGTTCGTGACCCGAAGGCGGGCAGCCCGGCCGACTGGGGGCCTGCGGTGGGCTCCGTCGCCTACGAAGCCGAGGACGCGCTGCTGCTCGTCGACCCACTCGTCCCCGACGACGGCTGGCACGCGCTCGACGCGCTCGTGGAGCGCCACGGCCGCCGGGTGGCGGTGATCACGACGCTCGGGTTCCACCGGCGCAGCCGTCCGGCTGTGGTCGAGCGCTACGGCGCCTCGACGTCCCGGGCGAGGAAGACGCTCCCGGCCGGCGTCGAGACGATTTCGATCGCCGGCGCCGGCGAGACGATGGTCTGGCTGCCGGGCCCGCGCGCGCTCATCCCGGGCGACCGAGTGCTCGGCGACGACGACGGCGGGCTGCGCCTCTGCCCGGAGTCCTGGCTGCGCTACCTGCCGAGCGGCATGACGCGGGCGCAGCTCGCGGAGGAGCTGCGCCCGCTTCTGGACTTGCCGATCGAGCTCGTCCTGGCCTCGCACGGCGAGCCGGTGCTCGCCGAGGGCCGGGAGGCTCTGCGCCGCGCTATCGAGTCTCCTTGAGCAGCCAGCGATCGAAGAAGCCGACGACGCGCTGCTCGTACTCGCGCGGCTGAGCATCGATCCCGCCGATGTGCCCGGAGCCGGGGACCTCCCAGATCTCCTTCGCACCCTCCTTGACCTTGTAGAAGCCGGTATTGGCAGGCTTCTCGGCGGGCTGGCCACGCTCTCCGTAGACGAAGAACACCGGGTTCGCGATCTTCGGAACGAGGCTCTTGAGATCGGCCGGCGGGGTGTTGCTCGTCGACACCGCCGTGGCGACCGTGACGATGCCGTCGGAGAGCTTCTCCTGCCAGCCCACGCTCCCGTTCGCAAAGTCGTCGCGCACCGAGCGGCCGCTGGCCCCCTCGGACACGATCGCCTTGAGGGCGGTGGACTCGGCTGCGGCCTCGATCAGCATCTCGCCGCCGACCGAGAGGCCGATGGCGCCGATGCGATCGGGATCGACGTCGGGACGGGTCTGGAGGTACTTCACCGCAGCGTGGACGTCGCGCTCGCCCTGCCAGCCGAAGGTGTTCGGGTCACCATCGCTCTCACCCTCGCCGCGCCGGTCGAAGACCAGGACGCCGTAGCCGTGGTTCGCAAGCATCTTCGCCCGCTTCTGCGAGGACGCGCGGCCGGGGAAGGAGATGACCGCGGCGCCGTTCCGCGACTTCACGTACCAGCCCTTCAGGGTGAGGCCGTCGCTGGTGGTGAACTGGACGTTCTCGTACGGGGCGCCGAGGTTCTCGGTCGGAACCTCCGCACGCCCGACGTGCGTCACCACGTACGACACTCCGAGGGGGATGGTCACGACGGCCGCGACGACGAGTGCGCCGAACGTGATCAGCAGGCGCCGTGGATACCGCCACCAGAGGGGATCGTCGGTGCGCCGCGACTTCCACAGCGCGGCGACGCCGACGCCGATCAGGACGAAGCCGGCCGGCAGCGAGAGGATGCTCGTGTAGTCGTCGCCGGAGGCGCCGACCTTGCTCGTGTAGTAGAGGCCCTCGATGCTCGAGAGCAGGGCGAAGAAGGCGAAGACGAACATGAGCGCAGCACGCAAGCCGGCGCGCAGACGGGGGTAGAACCACGCGGTCGCGAGGAGCGCCGCGGTCGGGATCAGACCGCCCGCCAGGTGGTCGGCGGCCGAGGTACCGGGGTTCGGCTGCAGGAAGGCGTCGTCGACCGTGTGCAGGGCGACGGCGCCGAGGGCGGCGCGCGCGAGGCCGGTCTCGGTTCTCAGCGCGCCGGCAACCCGGGCCGCGACGGCGCGACTGCGTTCCGCCGGAGTTGGGTGGGCGATGGTCGTGCTCATGTGAGGCCTCCAGAAGGGGGTGCATCCATGCACGTGCACGCTCGCAGCACCGCCCGCGCAAGGCGGAATGCGGCCAGCAGGCGTCTCGCGGGTGCGGTTGCCCGCACCCGCGAACGCAGCCTGTCTAGGCGATCGTGGCGGGCACCGGAGGAGCCTCGACCTTGGGCGGCGGGGGCTCGGCCGAGTCGCCGTGCTCGAAGTGCGGCAGCCACTCGAGCCAGCTCGGCAGGTACCAGTTCCAGTCACCGAGCAGCTTCATCGAGGCCGGCAGAAGGATCGCGCGGATGATCGTCGCGTCGATCAGGATCGCCGCCGCGAGCCCGACGCCGAACTGCTTGTAGATCATCGCCTGGAGGGTCGCGAAGATAAGGAAGACGCCGACCATGACGATCGCAGCGCTCGTGACGACCCCGGCCGTCGACTTGATCCCGTGGGCAACGGCTTCGTCGGTGCTCATGCCCTTGTCGTAGGCCTCACGGACGCGACTCAGGACGAAGACGTGGTAGTCCATCGAGAGCCCGAAGAGGATCACGAAGAGGAGGATCGGCAGGAACGGGTCGATCCCGCCGGTGAACTCGAAGCCCAGCAGTCCCTTGCCCCAGCCGTGCTGGAAGACCAGGACGAGGATGCCGTAGGCGGCGCCCACCGAGAGCAGGTTCAGGACGATCGTCTTGGCGGCGATCACCAGCGGACCGGAACGAGACGAGCATCAGCAGGAACGCGAAGAGCAGCACGAACCCGAACACCAGCGGGACGGCGGTCTTCATCTGCTCACTGAAGTCCTTCTGCTCGGCGGTCTGCCCGGTCACCGCCACCTCGGCGTCCGGAAGGGTGCCGAGGGTCGGCGGGATGATCTCGTCGCGGAGCGCAGTCAGCGCCTGATTCGAGGTCGAGTCGGTGCCGTCGCCCTCGACCGGGATCGAGATGACTCGCGACGGTCTTGGCGTCGTTCGTGTCCACGTCGATCGGCTCGTTCATGACGCCGCTGTCCAGCGCCCGCCACTCGACCTGGCCGATTGCCTCCTTGACCGGCTGGTGCCTCGACGTTCGGCGCCTTGACGACGACGCTCGCCGCCACATCTGTCCCAGGGAACGCCTCCTTGAGGCGGTTGTAGGTCGTCAGCAGGTTCTGCGGATACGTGTCGATGCTGGGGTTGGCCGTGCGCAGCTGGATCGCCGGCACGGCAAGCGCGACCAGGAGCCTCCGGCGAGAGCGGCCGAGAGGGCCGGGTGCCGGAGCACCCGATCGATGATCGCTCCCCAGAACCGGCCCTCGCCGTCGTCGCGGCGCAGCCGGTGGACGAAGGGCACTCGCCCGCGATCGACCCCGTCGCCCAGCTTGGAGAGCAGCGCCGGCAGCACCGTCAGCGACCCGAGCATCGCCACGGCGACCACCGTCATCGTCGCGACGCCGAACGACGCGAACTCCGCGTCGCGGGTGAGCAACATGCCCGCCATGGCGACCAGCACGGTTGTCCCCGAGATCAGGACCGAGCGTCCCGACGTCGCCGCCGCCGCCTCGAGCGCCGCCTCTTCGCTGCGACCCGCGGCACGCTCTTCGCGTTCCCGCTTCAAGTAGAACATCGTGTAGTCGACACCGACCGCGAGGCCGATCAGCAGGATCAGCGCCCCAACGGCGTCGGACATCGGCAGCACCTGGCTGATGATCGCGACGAGGCCCATCGTGGCGAGGACCGCCGTGAGCGCCAGCAGGAGCGGGATCCCCGCCGCAACGAGGGCGCCGAACGCGACCAGGAGGATGATCAGGGTCAGCGGGACGGAGAAGAGCCCGGCCTTCTTCAGGTCGTCGAAGAACGCGTCGGTAACGGCTTTGTTCGTGCTCTCGCCGAACGACCCGATCGTGAACTCGGGATGCGCTTTTTGCAGCGCGGCCACGCGGTCGACGACAGGGCCGATCTTGTCCGCGGCGTCCTCCGACGGACCGCGGATCTCCACGCCGACGAGCGCGGAATGCTTGTCGTTGGAGATCTGGCCGGTGTTGTCCGCGTCGAAGGGCGACTCGACCTTCGCCACGGCGTCGAGCTTCGAAACGTCGGCGATCACCGCCCGCACGACCGTCTGGAACGCCGGGTCAACCGCATTGAGCGAGCTGTGCTGGATCAGGACGCTCTCGCCTCCCGGCTGCTTGAAGTCGTTGTAGAGAATCGTGTCCGCCCGTCCCGATTCGCCGGTCCCGGACGTCTCGAAGACGATGGTCTTCATCGGCGAGAGGATGCTGATCGCGAACAGGGCCACCGCCAAGCGCGAGCCAGCCGAAGATCGCCGTCTTCCGGTGGTGCGCGCTCCAGCGCGCCATGCTGGCGGCGATGTTCCTGTGCCGCTCGGGTGCGGCCGGATCGACGGAGTCCTTGCGGGTGGGCCCGTCGTCAGGCCCGTCCTGGATGACGCGTGTCTTCATCGCTGCTCCTCTCGCGTGCGGACGGAGTCAACGTCTCATCCGCGGACGCGCAGCGGAAGCCGGGAGACTGGCCGCTTCGGGGGTCGGTTTTCTGGCGGTTAGGACCGGAGGTAGAGCAGCACTGCGAGAACGCGGCGCGACTCGGTTCCGGTCGACGGGAGGCCGAGCTTCCCGAAAATGCTCGAGACGTACTTCTCGACCGCGCGTAGCGAGATCACCAGCTTGTCCGCGATGCCCTGGTTCGAGCTTCCTCCCGCCATCAGCTCGAGCACCTCGCGCTCGCGGGGCGTGAGGTCGCCGAGCGGATCGTCCTGGCGGCGCCTGGAGAGCAGCGTCGAGACGATGATCGGATCGAGCGCCGAGCCGCCGTCGGCGACGCGGCGCACCGCGGCGACGAACTCCCTGACGTCGCCGATGCGGTCCTTGAGCAGGTAGCCCACACCCTCGGCCGAGTCGGCCAGGAGCTTCATGGCGAGGCCGAGCTCCACGTATTGCGAGAGCACGAGCACGCCGACCGAGGGATGGCTCGCGCGGATCTCGAGCGCCGCCCGGAGGCCCTCGTCGTTGTGCGTGGGCGGCAGGCGGATGTCGACGATCACGACGTCCGGCGGGTAACTCCGAACCTTGAGCAGAAGATCGTCGGCGTTCTCGCACTGGCCGACGACTTCGAAGCCGGCGTCGCTCAGGAGCCGGGCCAGCCCTTCGCGGAGCAGCACGCTGTCCTCGGCGATCATCACACGCACGGCAGCTCCGCTCTCACGCGCGTGCCGCCGTTGCGCGGTGTCCAGACACGAAGCCGGCCGCCGAGCGACTCGACCCGGTCGGCAAGACCACGGAGGCCCGAACCGCGCTCCGTGTCGGCGCCGCCCATCCCGTTGTCGACCACCTCGACGACCACCTGACCGTTCAAGCGAGCCACATCGACCGTGGCCGATGTCGCATGAGCGTGCTTGCCGATGTTGGTCAGGCTCTCGGCGACGACGTAGTAGGCGGCCACCTCGACCTGCTCGCGCACGCGCCCCTCGAGCGCCACCGTCAGGCGGACGGGAACCGCCGCGTGCGCGGCGAGGGACTCCAGGGCGACGGCCAGCCCATGCCCGCTGACCACCGCAGGATGGAGGCCTCGGGCGACGTCGCGCAGCTCACCGAGCGACAGCGCGATCTCCCGCCTGGCCAAGTGGAGGCGAGCAGCCGCGTCGAGGTCGCCGCTCAAGCGTTCTTCCAGCAGACCGAGGTCCAGCGAGAGCGCGATGAGGCGCTGCTGGGCGCCGTCGTGCAGATTGCGTTCCAGGCGCTGCCGCTCCTTCTGGCCGGCCTCGATCACGCGCGCGCGGGAGCCCCTCAACTCGCCGAGGCGTGCTCGGAGCTCGGCGTGCAGCCGGCCGTGCTCGAGCGCGATCGCGGCTCCTGCGCTGACCGCGGCGAGGAGCTCGGGCTCCTCGTCGAGCGAGGGGTCGTGCACGAGGACCGCCACGCTCGCGCCCTCGCGGTCGATCCGTGTCGTCGCTCTGGCCGAATCCTTCGCGGGGAGCCGAACTTCGTGCCCGTCCAGGTCGGCCCACCTCTCGAAATCCGGCAGCCAGTAGGCGAGCGCCAATGACGGATCCTGAAGGGCGCGTGCAAGCGCATCGCGAAGATCGGCCGGCTCGGGATCGTCGCGGAGCTCGACGAGCAGCTCTCCGGCGGCCGAGCGGGCCAGCCTGGAGTGCAGGAGCCCGATCAGGAAGGCCAGCGGCGCCAGGCCGAGCGCCGCGAAGGTGGCCCACCGGATCTGTGCAACTGCCGGAGCCTCGAGGGCCGCCGAGAGGAAGAGGAACGCGATCATCACGAGCGCAAGGGCGAACGCGTCGATCAGGAAGGCCAGCGAGCGCCGCCGCGGTCGGCCCGCGCGCAGCCGCCTGAGGGCGAGAACGCCGACGCCGGCCAGGCAGTAGGCACTCACCAGCACCAGCTGAATGCGCAGCACCTGATCGGCGACCGCCGGATTCGGCGAAACCTCGAGCAGGTTGTTCGGGCCGAAGCCGCCGAACACCATCCGTACCAGCTCGAGCGAGATCGCCGTCGCGTAGGCGGCCGCCACGAGCGACCGTTCGAACCGCCCGCTCAGACGTCCGCTCGGGAAGGCCAGGAACACGTGCAGGAAGAGCACGGGTGGGAGCAGGTCGAGCGCCTGACCGAAAGTGAACGTGACCTCGTTCGTCGTCCAGCTGAGCGTCGCGGCGAAGCTAACGAACCCTGCGACGATCATCAGCGGGCCGAAACGGTTCGCGGGGCGCCGCGACCAGGCGAGCAGTCCGCAAAGGACGTACGAGGCGCTGATCCAGGCGGCGAGCATGGAGATCACCAACGGCTCGCCGAGATCGGAGGGCACGGCGCCGCTGTGCAACGCAAAGGTCAGGGAGCCACCGGCCGCGGCCAGACCGGCCAGTGCCACCGGCCAGATGATCGCCGCTTTCGGCGGCCGCGGAATGCGCGCGGTCGCACCCAATGCGAGTGCGGAAGCGACCATGTCTCTGCTCCTTCCCGATCCCCGATGGTCGGCCGGCGTGGACGCGACGTCTCAGGCGTAACCGCTCGAACGATGCCGCGCGCGCAAACGGGCAGGGATGAAAGGTGGCGTCGGAATCAGGATACGCCTACAGGCCTGCGGGCGCCACCGGCCGAGGCCCGTCAGACCGAGGCGGAAGCCGCGTCTTGCTCTTTCGCGTGCTTGGCGAAGAAGCGAAGCGCGGTGCGAGTCTTCGTCTGCTGCTTACCGTCGACGTCGATTCCCTTGCCGGCGAGGAACGCCCTCGACTCGGCGACGACCTGGAACATGTCCGACGGCGCGCACTTGGTCGAGAGCTCGAGGATGCGCGATCCGTCGGGGTAGAGCCACATCTCCGCAACCAGCTTGCGCTGGAACTCCTTCGGCACGAGGTTGAGCTTGAGCACGAAGATCGGTCCCAGCAGCGCCAGGCTGTCGAGGTCGATTCCGTCCGGTGCGTGCTGGGCGAAGAAGGCGCGCTGCTGCTTCGAGAAGAGCTTGCGGACCGGCACGTCACCTTTGACGACGTCCTTGACGTCGACCTTCCCGAAGCTCCGCTTGACCGAGGCCGAGCACACGTGGCCGCCGGGCATTGCGTCGAGCTCGACGACCATGTCGGGCGACTTGCGCAGCTTCTTCGGCAGCTCCGCCGGGACGACCGGCCGCAGCTTGATCACGGAGTCGGCGTCCCGCCCCTGTACGCGCCGGGCCCGGACGACCACCCCCGCGGAGTCCAGCTCGAGGTCGTGCGTGTCCAGGAAGAACACCTGTCGAATCTGCGCGTCGAGCGGGTCGAGCCCCAGAGCATCGATCGTCGACCGGTGGTGGGTGTCGGGCACGGTGAGCTTGAGCTCGACGCTGTCGGCGCCCGACGCGAGCGCCAGCACCTCTTGAAGCTGCTCGTCCGGGAGTGTCCGTGCTCGCGCCATCGTCAGACGATACGCGACGGGCGCGGCCGCGCCTAGTTAGAGCGGTTCCTTGCGAGCCCGACTCGGAGCGACACGAGGCGGCTCGTCCGGCTGTTTCGGATAGACGGGCGGCCAGGGCGCATCCATGAGACCGGCGGCTCGATCCCGCTCGTATAGCTCGAGCAGCGGCTCCAGCGACTGGGGCCGCTCGTTGATCGCCTCCCACGGATCGCCCTCCGCCGCCAGCCGCCCGGGCACGCTCGCGATCGTCAGCTCATCGGGGTGAAGCGTGTCGATCTCGTCCCAGGTCAGGGGCGCCGACACCTGCGCGCCGGGACGGGCGCGCACCGACCACGCGCCGAAGACGGTCTTGTGCGGCGCGTTCTGGTTGTAATCGACGAAGACGCGCCGGCCGCGCTCCTCCTTCCACCAGGCCGCCGTGATCAGCTCCGGGCAACGCCGCTCGAGCTCGCGCGCGGCGGCGACCGCTGCGGCCCGCACCTGGTACGAGTCCCAGCGCGGCTCGAGCCGGACGTAGACATGGAGGCCCCGTTTCCCGGTGGTCTTCGGGAAGCCGACCATCCCGAGCTCGTCGAGCAGGCCGCGCAGCTCCGCCGCCGCCCGTCGCACGTCGTCGAAGTCGACGCCCGGCTGCGGATCGAGGTCGAGGCGCAGCTCGTCCGCGACATCGGGGCGGTCGTGGAGGTACGGCCAGATGTGGAAGCCGAGGCAGGCGAGGTTTACGGCCCAGGCCACGTGGGCCATGTCCGCGAGCACGAGCGCGCGAGACGTCGTCCCGTTCGGCGTGCTGACGATCGTCGTCTCCAGCCACTCGGGCGCGTTCTCGGGGACGCGCTTCTGGAAGAACGAGCTGCCCTCCGCCCCGTGGGGGTAACGCTCCATGAGGGTGGGCCGGCCGCCGACGGCGCGCATGAGCGGCTCTGCGACGGCGAGGTAGTACCGCACCAGGTCGAGCTTCGTCTCTCCCCGCTCGGAGAAGAAGACCTTGCCCGGGCTCGTAACCGTGACGCGCCGCCCGGCGACGTCGAGCTCGTACTCCTCCGCCACCGGACCAACCGTATCCGCCGCGGAGCCGTCCGGAGCAGTCCCGGTCTCACTCCTCGTGCCGAGGTTGTGCGACGGGCGATGCGGCGAAGCGGTGGGCGATCGCGGCCGCCTCGCGCCTGTTCGGCGCTTCGAGCTTGCGCAGGATGTGCGACACGTGGACGCCGGCCGTCCTGATGCTGATGACGAGCGCGTCGGCGATCTCGCGGTTCGTGTACCCGCGTGCCAGGAGGCTCAGGACCTCCGCTTCGCGCGGGGTCAAGCCGAGGCTCTCCTCCAAGCTCTCCTGTTCGCGTGAGCCCGTTTCCGGCGGTGCGAGATCGAGCCGCGCGCGTTGCGCCAGCAGCTCGAGCTCCTGGAGCAGAGGCTTTGCTCCGAGCCGTTCCGCGACGCCATACGCGTCTCTGAGTGGGACGCTCGCCGCCGCGCGGGACGCTCCGGCGGCGACGAGTGCCTCAGCCTCTCGCCAGCGACAGTAGGCCGCGAGCGGCGGACGTTCGAGCTGATCCCAGCCGGCGGCCGCGTCAGCCCACAGCCGGGGCTCGGCAACCCCGCGCGCTCGCTCGTACTCTGCCTCGGCCATTACGCGCCAAGCGTCGGCGTTCGGCGTGATCGCCGAGGCCTCCGCTGCTGCGCCGCGGGCGGCGGCGAGCAGGGCACGCGCGCGATCGAGCCGGTGTCGGAGAGCGGTCTCGTCGCGGCGGGCGCGCGCAATCGCCGCCAGCTCCGCCTGGGCGCGGAGCCCTTTGGCGCAGAACCAGACACGAAGCTGGCTGGTCCCGCGTGAGCGTGCCATCGCCAGGCTGTCGCGCACGGCCTGGTCGGCGTCCGTCCAACGCCGCTCCCAGAGGGCCAGCTCGGCGAGGAAGACGTCGTAGATCCCCTGCCCGTGGTCCTCGCGCAGCGTGGCAAGCGCGGCTTCGAGATGTGACCGCGCGGCCTCGAAGTCGCCGCGTCCGAGCTCGCAGTCGGCGCGGAGCATGAGGAGCATGTAGGGGAAATTGGCGGTGATGGCGCGAAGCGCGGCTGCGCTCGCACGGTCCGCCTCGTCCCACTCGCCGATCGCAAGCAGGGCTTCGACGATGTTCGCGATGAGCAGCGTGCTGTGGATCCCGTACCGGCGGACCACCTCGAGCCCTCGCTCTCCGACCCGCGCGGACTCGCCCGGCCGTCCCAGCATCATGAGCGCGTCGGTGAGGTTGCCGTACGCTCGTTCCAGGCCAAAGTGGTCGCCGATCTCCTCGGCGAGCTGGAGGGCCTGGCCAAAATACGCCAGACCCTCCTCGCTGCGGCCGAGGTAGGCGAGGTCGCCGCCGAGGACGGTGAGCGCACGGACCTCCGCCTCGCCGGCGCCGACCTCCCGAGCGAGCGCGAGTGCCTGCTCGGAGATCGGCAACGACTCTGCGTAGCGCCAGGCCACCATCAACCCGCCCGCGAGCGACGCCA
Source organism: uncultured Actinomycetes bacterium (assembly GCA_963739085.1). Classification (GTDB taxonomy): domain Bacteria; phylum Actinomycetota; class Thermoleophilia; order Gaiellales; family Gaiellaceae; genus DATFQE01. Next base: position 149,588 of record CAVTZA010000019.1, read on the forward strand.
GCGCATATGCCCGCTCCGGCGAAGGCGGCTCCGCAGGCACGAGCTCGACCGCGTGCTCGACCGCGGCGAGCCCAGCCTCGTTTCTGCCGGTCTCGTGGAGGTACTCACCGAGGCGCACGTGCAGGAGTGCCGCTCGGTGCGGATCGTCCGCGTTGACGAGCTCGATCGCTCTCTCTCCCAGCTCGACCGCGCGCTGCGCCGCCCCCCTTCGGCTGGCGAGCTCGGCTGCCCAGGAGCAGAGCTCGGCCGAGGCCGAGCCCGGTGAGCTCGGCCGCGTCCGGCACGGCATCCCAGAGCGACAGCGCCCGCTCGAGATGTGCGAGCGCCTCCGCCAGCCCGAACAGGGCCTCCGTCTGTCGTGCGCCCTCGACTGACGCCGCGAGCGCCTCGGCCGTGCGGCCCGCCGCCGCCCAGTGCGGTGCCAGCTCCGCCGCTCCCGCCGCTCCGCTGCGCACGAGCTCCTCGGCGAGGCGCGCGTGCAGCTCCTCGCGCTCGCCGGGCAAGATCGTCGCGTAGACCGCCTCCGCCAGCAACGCATGGCGGAACCGGAAGCTGCTCGTCTCCGGCTCGGCGAGCAGGACGCCGCCCTCCACGGCCGCGCGCAGCGAGTCTCGCAGGTCGCCGTCCGCCAGCCTCACGGTTGACGCGGAGCAGCGGGTACCCGACGTTGCGTCCGGCTGCCGAGGCGAGGCGCAGCACGCCCTGCGTCTGGTCGTCGAGGCGAGCGACGCGCTGCAGCAACAGGTTCCGCAGGCCAGGCGGAAGCTCCACGCTCTGCTCGCCCGCCGCTGCGAGGAGCTCCTCGGCGAGGAAAGGATTGCCTTCGGAGCGGACGGCGATCGCATCCGTGAGCCCCGCGGGCAGGGGATGGTCGGCGTGAGCCGCGAGCAGCTCCGCAAGCTCCTCCCGCTCGAGCGGCCCGAGCTCGAGGACAAGGGCCGAGCCAGAGCGCCGGACGCCGTCGGCGAGCCGTCGCACTCGCTCGGTCGATGCGGGGTCGTCGGCGCGGTAGGTCGCGATCAGCAGAACCGGCCGGTCCTCGAGGTTGTGCGCGAGGAAGACGACGAGATCGAGCGTCGAGACATCGGCCCAGTGCAGATCCTCGAGCACGAGCACTACCGGGGTGGAGGCGGCGCGCTCGGCGAGCAGCGCGAGCGTCGTCTCGAATACCCGCAGCTGCGAGCCGTGTGATGGAGCGTCGACCTGCCGAGGATCGCCGAGCGGGCGGAGGGCCTCGACGAACGGCTGGTACGGCAGCTCGGTGCCGACAAGATCGATCGAGCGACCGAGGAGCACCTCGAACCCGGCGTTGCACGCGCGGCTCGAGAGCTCGGAGGCAAGCCGGGTCTTGCCGATGCCTGCGTCCCCAGCGATGAGGACGGTCGAGCCCTTCCCGGCGCGTGCTGCCGCGAGAACGCGCTCGAGCTCCTCGAGCTCGCGTGCGCGTCCGACGAGCACGTCGCCCGCGCGAGCCTCCATTCCGGCCAGTATCGCGCGGCCCACAGTCCGCTGCGGCACGGTCGTACGCACTTCAGCGACCGAAGATACGTAGGCCCGGGCCGAAAGATAAGGCGCTTCGCCCGATGCGCTCCTCGCCGCTCGAGGACGACGATCCCGCCGATCCGACGAACACGAGGAGGTCCACGATGACGAGAGCACGTACGACGAACCACGACCGGCAGGGGGTGCCGCGTCTCATAGCGCTTGTGGGCGTGCTCGCATTCCTCGCCGTCTCGCCGGCCGCCGGCGCTTCGCAGGCCCGACAGAGCTCCAACTTCCCGCACCGCATCGACCTGCCCAACGGGTTCTTCCCGGAGGGCATCGAGAGCGGGCGCGGGACGTCGTTCTTCGTCGGCTCGCATGATCGACGGGGCGATCTGGCGAGGCGATCTTCGAACCGGGTCGGGCAGGGTGCTCGCGCCCGGCGCTCCGGGGCGGGCGTCGGCCGGCATCGCGTACGAGGCCGGCCGCGATCGCCTGTGGGTCGCAGGTGTGGGGCCGCCGCTCCTCGGTATCGCCGACGTACGCGTGTACGACGCGTCGACCGGAGCGCTGCTCGCGAGGTATCAGCCGCCTGGAGTCGGGCTGATGAACGACGTCGCCGTCACCCGGGAGGCGGTCTACGTCACCGACTCGGGCTTCCCGCAGCTGGTTGTAATCCCCCTCGGACGCAATCGGTCGCTCCCGCCGCCCTTCGCAGCGACGGTGCTGCCGCTTGGCGGCGACTTCATCCAGACCCCGGGCTTCAACCTGAACGGGATCGTCGCCGAGAACGGCGTCCTGCTCGTGGATCAGTCCTCGACGGGGAAGCTCTTCCGGGTCGATCCGGACACCGGGGTCGCGGACGAGCTCGACCTGGGCGGTGCCAGCCTCGGTTACACGGATGGGCTCGAGCTGGTCGGGCACGTGCTCTATGTCGTCCGCCCGTTCGACAACCGGGTCACGATGCTCCGTCTCGGAGCGCGGCTTGACAGCGGCGTCGTCCTCGGCGACCTGACGGACCCGAGCTTGGATATCCCCTCGACCGCGACCGTGGCCGCGGGGCGACTGTGGGCGGTCAACCTGCGGTTCACGACGCCGCCCGGTCCGACCACGCCCTACTGGATCACGCAGCTGCCACGCCGCCCGTAGGTGCCAGACGACGCCGTCGAATACGACGAAGGACGAGGAGGAGAGAGATGACAGCGGTCGCACCGTCCGGGGTGGAGCGCAAGCCCACTGCTTGGATGAAGACGCACGCGGTGCGGGGCGGCGGCGGCCTGCGGCTGCACGTGCGCGAGTGGGGCAACCGGGACCGGCCGCCGATCCTCTTCATCCACGGTTGGTCGCAGAACCACCTCTGCTGGGTGAAGCAGTACGAGAGCGCGCTCGCCGACGAGTTCCGGCTGGTGGCCTTCGATCTCCGCGGCCACGGCATGTCCGAGGCGCCGCTCGGGCCCGAGCACTACGCCGCAGGCGAGCTCTGGGCCGACGACGTGGCGGCGATCATCGGGGAGCTGGGCCTCGACCGGACCGTCCTCGTCGGCTGGTCGTACGGTTCGTTCGCCATCTGCGACTACATCCGTGCGCACGGCCAGGAGCGAATCGCCGCGATCAACTTCGTCGAGGGGGCGGTCAGGCTCGGCGAGTCGGCCTTCGGAACCCTGATCGGGCCCGGCTTCCTCGATCATTTCGTGGGAGCCACCGCCGACGACCTGCCCACCAACATCAGCGCAATGCGTTCCTTCGTGCGGGCGTGCGTCGCAAAGCCGGTGCCGGAGGACGACTTCGAGACGGCGGTCTGCTGGAACGTGGTCGTGCCGGCGCAAGTCCGGGCTAACCTCGCCGCCCGCGAGATCGACTGCGATGACGTGCTGCGGGCCCTGGAGGTGCCGCTACTGGTCACACACGGCCGCGCGGATACGGTCGTGCTTCCGGCGATGGCCGAGCACGTGCTCGCCACCTGCCCGACCGCCGAGGCGTCCTGGTACGACGGCGTAGGTCACGTGCCGCACCTGGAGGAGGCCGAGCGCTTCAACCGTGAGCTGGCCGAGCTGACCCGACGCGTGTGGGCTCGAGATCGAGTGACACGCGGTACCTGAATCTGGAGGAAACTCATCCCCAACGCGTTGTGACGACGCACCTCTGAGCGGTGATTTCTCGCTCGCACCCGCCGCAAGCCATTACGACGGAAACAGCTAGACCGTGCTCGACAACCGGGGCCTGAGAGGACGGTGGCGAGCACGTTACGCCCGCGCATCCGAATGTCCCTCCCAGACAGTCAGCATCCGAAACACTGATCGGGCTTGTTGCCTTCGATCACGGTGCGCGCCAGTGTGACTGGAAACGGATCGCCGGTGAAGATGTCGGCGGTGAAGATGCCGCCGCCCTGGGGTGTGATGCCCGGGTCGGAGCTGAGCTGGTTGGCGGTGACGACGCTGTCGTTCAGCGCCAGCTCAGGCGGGCCGCCCCCGAAGTCGATGTTCAGGATTCCGCCGCCGATCGCCAGGCCGGTCAGGCCGTTGGCGGTGCCGCGATTGCCGATTACGAGTGTCCGCTCGAGCGCCACGTGACCGCTGAGGCTGCCGATGCCGCCACCACCGACGTTTGCGGTTCCGGTCGCGCTGTTCGAAACGAGATGGTTGCGGCTGATGCTGCTCCGCAGGATCTTCGCGACACCCGAGACCTCGATCCCACCGAATACGGCGCCCGCAAGATATCCCGACGAGGCCGGGACACTGGCGCGCACCGTGTTGCCATCGACCCTGCTGTCGACGAGGAGGAGAGTGCCATCGTCGTCGATTCCTCCGGATGTCGCTTGGGCGTCGCCGCCGACATTGCTCAGGCTGACGCTGTTGTCGGTGATGGTCGTGCCCATGAGGATCGCCGCCGCGCCCGGGACCTCCGTGACGCGGACCCCGCCTCCGACCGCCTCAGTCCCGACGGCGAATCGGGAATACGCTCGGCACAGCAGTCTGGGCGGCCGCGCTGTTGCCGCTGACGACGCTGTCTTCGATCGTCAGCCTGCCGTCGTCGCCGATCCCGCCGCTCTCCGCGAACCGACCGTTCGGTGCGCTCACCGCCGAGCGATTCCCGGCCACGAGGCTCTGTCGCAGCGTCACCGTGCCCGCGCTGCTGTTCCAGATGCCTCCACCGCGAGCGTCCGTGGCCAGCGAGCCGCTCGTCTCCGTCGCGCCGGCCACGTTGTCCGCGATCCGCGTGTTCGCCACAGTCAGCGTCCCCCAGTTCGCGATGCCGCCACCACTTGCAAATGAGCATGGCCACTGGCCGCACACCGACTGCGGAGTCCCTGCCGTAACCCTGTTCCCGCTGATGACGCTGTCCGAGATCGTTACCGTCGCGCCGGTCGTGCTGATCTATGGCCTCGGGGATCAACACACCGCCGCCGGCGGTGAAGAAACCGAGGCCCACAAGCGACTCGGGCTTGGAGTCGTTGAAGCCGCCAGTAATCGTTACGCGGCTGATCGACACAGTGGGTTCGCTCACCGCGCTGAGCTCGCCGATCGTGATCACCGGTCCGCCGCCCTCGATGACCGTCGCGTGTGCGCCCGAGCCGACAAGTTCGATGCTCTTGTCGATGATGATCCCGCCCTCGTACCTCCCGCGGCGGACATGGATGACATCCCCGGGTTGTGCGGCGTCCACTGCGCCCTGAAGCGCTGAATAGCAGGGCGGGTTCTTGCCGACGCAGAGCTCTCTTGAAATCGTGCCGTCCGCGGCACCGAGGGCAGCCGTCGAGAAAGCGAGCGCCGCTGCAATACAGCCGGCTGTGACGGGGGCTGATCGACTACCCATGGCTACCCCTTTCGGATCGATGGGGACGACGCTAGGGGTCCGGCTGGTGAAGCGCTTCGGGGCTGGACCTGGGCTTTCCGGCCGGGCAATCAGGGCGTGCACGTATTTGCCGCGTGCCAGTCGCCTGCAAACGATCGGCACGTGAAGCGAGCTCCGATGATTGTCGGGATCTCGGGCTGGCGATCACCGACGGCCTCTTCTCGCTCGACGTCGCGCGGGACGACCCGAGCTACGAGCCGACCCAGAAATCTCGCTTTACATGCCCATCGCGTGAAAGCCGGCGTCGACGTAGAGCGTCGTCGCCGTCACGTTGCGGGCGGCGTCCGAGAGCAGGTACGCGGCCGCGGCGCCGACGTCGTCGGCGTCGATCGGCCGGTGGAGCGGGGCGCGCTCCTCCACGATCGCCTCCATCGTCGGAAAGCCCGCGATCGAGCGGGCCGCGAGCGTCCGCACGGGCCCCGCCGAGATCGCGTTCACGCGGATGTTCTTCTGGCCCAGATCCCACGCCAGGTACTGGACCGACGAGTCGAGGGTGGCCTTGGCAACGCCCATGACGTTGTAGTGCGGCACCGCCCGCTCGCCGCCGAGGTAGGTCATCGTCAGGATCGAGCCGCCGCCCGCGGCGTCCAGCAGCGGCTCGGCCGCGCGGGCACACGCGACGAGCGAGTACGCGGAGACGTCGAGCGCGAGCCAGAAGCGATCGCGCGGTGTGTCGGTGAACCGGCCCTCGAGGTCTTCTGCCGCGGCGAACGCGACGGAGTGGACGAGCAGGTCGAGCTTCCCGTCGAAGGTCTCGGAGACCTCGGAGAACACCCGCTGCGACGTCGTCGTCCGAGCGAACGTCGCATTCGGTCACGAGCGGAGCGTCCACGGACTCCGCCAGGTCGCGCACGTTCTTCTCGATCCGCTCGCCCTGGAACGTGAAGGCGAGCTTCGCCCCGCCGTCGGCCAGTTGCTTCGCGATCGCCCAGGCGATCGAACGCCGGTTGGCGACTCCCAGGATCAGGCCGCGTTTTCCCTCGAATTCGCCACCCACCTCGGCGAGTCTACGGCTACCCTGAGCGGCCTTGCGCCGCATTGTCCCGTTTCTCGCCCTCGTCGCGGCGCTCGCAACGGCACTCCCCGCCGGCGCCTCGCTGCAGCCGGTCCGCCGGGATGCCGACCACCCGCGCGTCCGCGCGGGCACGATCACGATTCCGCCTGCGCACCGGCGCGGTCGCGTCCGCGTCATCGTCCGGCTCGCTCAGCCGCCGCTCGCTGCCGCGCGTTCCGGCTACACCGCCGCGGGATCGCAGCGCCGGCTGAACGTCGCCGCATCGTCGTCGCGCGCCTACCTGGCGCAGCTCGCAAGGTCGCAGGCCGCAGCCTCGGCTGCGCTTCGCCAGGCGATCCCGGAGGCACGGGTCTCGCGCAGCTTCCGGGTCCTGCTCAACGGCCTCACGGTCGACCTCCCGGCGACGCGCCTGCCCACGCTCGCGCGCCTCGGCTTCGTCACCAAGGTCTACCCGAGCAGCCGCTACAGCGTCACGCTGAATCGCAGCCCGGCGTTGATGTCAGTGCCGCAATACATTGCGGCGACGGGCGCGCGGGGAACGGGAATCAAGATCGGCGTCGTCGACGACGGGGTCGACCCGTCGAACCCCTTCTTCTCGCCGACCGGCATGCAGTATCCGCCCGGCTTCCCGAAGGGCGGCAAGCGCTGGACGACGCCCAAGGTGATCGTGGCGCGCGCGTTCCCCGGCCCGGGGTCCGGCCGCCGCGGCCGGCTCGCGCTCGACCCGCAGGCCAGCTTCCACGGGACGCACGTCGCGGGCATCGCTGCAGGTCGAGCCGGCACCGCGTCTCCCGGAGGCCGCGACCACCCGCCCGTCACCGGGCTCACCGGCATCGCCCCGAACGCCTGGATCGGGAGCTACCGGGTCTTCAACGTCCCCACCGCGATCGGCAACACGGCCCAGACGCCGGAGATCGTCGCGGCGTTCGAGTCCGCGGTGCGCGACGGAATGAACGTCATCAACTTCTCCGGCGGCGGCCCGATGACCGACCCGGCCAACGACGCGCTCGTCGAGGCGGTCGCGAACGTCTCCGCGGCCGGCGTCGTCCCGGTGATCTCGGCCGGCAACGACCGCGACGACTTCGGGATGGGCTCGGTCGGGGCTCCGGGAGTGGCGCCGGATGCCATCGCCGTCGCAGCGCTCTCGAACACGCACACGTTCGGGCCGACGCTCAGTATCGCCGGCAGGGCCTTCAACCTCCTCCCCGGCGGCGGCGTGCTCCCGCCGGCGTCCTGGGGCACGAGCGATCGCACGCTCGTCGACGTCGGCACCGTGCTCGGCTCGGACGGCAAGCCGGTGGATCGCCAGCTGTGCGCATCGGGCGACGACCCGAATGCGCCCACGAACCCGCTGCCGCGCGGCTCGCTCACGGGCGCCATCGCGCTCGTCTCGCGCGGCCGGTGCGCGATCGTGACCAAGGCCCTCCGGGCCCAGGACGCAGGCGCGGTCGGGCTCGTGATGGTGGACAACCGGTCAGGTGAGGCCAACGGGATTCCCGTACCGATGCCGATTCCGTCGGGCACCGTCGCCGACCTCGACGGCAGCGACATCCGCGCCATCCTCGCCGGGCGAGGCGGCCGCGCACCGGTGCGGATCACCCGCGATCCGGCCGAGCACGACAACGGGCGAGGCGGGGTCGTGACGAGCTTCTCGTCCGGCGGCCCGACCGCCTTCGACCACCAGTTGAAGCCGGACGTCGGCGCACCCGGCGGGGCAATCCTCTCGTCGACGCTGCCGGCCTTCGGCGGGCCCTTCGCGGTCTTCGACGGCACCAGCATGGCGGCGCCTCACGTCGCGGGTGCGGCGGCGCTCCTGCTCGAACGCCATCCGACGTGGTCGGCTCGCTCTGTCAAATCGGCGCTCGTCAACACCGCAGGCCCGGCCTGGGCGGACACAGCCAGGACGCAGCAGGCATCGGTCCTTCTTTCCGGCGGCGGCCTCGTCAACGTGCTCGCGGCCGACACGCCGCTCGTCTTCGCCGACCCGGTGTCACTCTCGTTCGGCGACCTGAACGTGCGCACCGGCGCCCGGCGCGTGGGCCGACTGCTGGCCCTCTCCGATGCAGGCGGCGGCTCCGGAACTTGGACGGTCCAGGTCCAGCCGCAGTCCGCCAGCGTCGGCGCAGCGCTCGAGACGCCGGCGGTCATCACCGTCCCGCCGGGCGGCACCGTTCAGGTCGGCGTGTCGGCGTCCGCCACGAGCACGGCAGCGGCCGGCGACGACTACGGCTTCCTCATCCTGCGCAAGGGCGCCGTCGTGCGCCGGATCCCGTACGCCTTCTTCGTCACTCGGCCGGGCCTCGGGGCTCTGACCCCGCGCAAGCTGCTCCGCCTCCAGGTCGGCTCCACGGCGCGCGGCTTCTCGAACGTGAGCGCGTACCGCTGGCCCAGCTTCCCGTTTCGGCCGCCCCCGGACTACGTCGGCAAGCCGATGGACGAGAAGGGCGCGGAGACGCTCTACGTCATGCGGGTGAACGACGCCGTCGCGAACGCCGGCGTGGCCGTGGTCGGCGCGAGCCAGGGCGCCGCGATCCACCCATGGCTGCTCGGCTCGCCGGACGAGAACGACGTGGAGGGCTTCCCGGGCACGCCGGTCAACGTGAACGCGCTCACGTTCGGGTACCAGATCGACGCCGGCGCGGCGGGTGTGCTCTTCCCGCGCCGAGGCCGCTACTTCGTCGCGCTCGACTCGGGCTCGGACGAGTACACAGGCCGGTCCTTCTCCGGCTCGTACCTGCTTCGGAGCTGGCAGAACGACGTCAGGCCGCCGTCGATCCGCCTGCTGACCACGCGGGTCGCGGCGGGGCGCTCGCTGATCGCCGCCCGCGTGACCGACAGCGGCGCGGGCGTCGACCCGATCTCGCTCGTGATCGGCTACAGGCAGGCGCTGGTCGGCGCCGCCGCCTACGACCCGTTTTCCGGCCTTGCGCTCTTCCCGATTCCCGGTGCCGCACCTGCGTTCCGCGCGGGCCGGACGCAGTCGGTCCTGCTGGCCTCCGACTTCCAGGAGTCGAAGAACGTCGACCAGGCCGGCGCCAACGTCCTGCCCAACACGCGCTTCAAGGCGGCCCGGATCAGCGTCGTCCGCGGCCCGGCGCTCACATGGCTGACCCCCGGTTCACGCGGCTGCGTCGCACGCCGCGAGCCTCTCCTCGTCGCGGCGAGCTCGACCGCGCGGCTGCGTTCCGTCCGCTACTTCGACGGCTCGCGCGGCATCGCGACCGTGAGGAACGGGGTGGCCGGCCTGTACTCGGCGACCTGGCGGACGGCCAAGGCCACGAAGGGCCGGCACGTCCTGCACGCCGTCGTGCTCGACCAGGCAGGCCACTCGCTCAGCGTGCGGCGCGCCGTGCGCGTCTGCCGCTAGGACGGGTTTGGGGGGATATCGCTCGTCGCAGGGGTGCGATGCTCGTTCCGAGGCAAGGACGCAGGGAGCGTCCGTGTAGCTGGGACGCGTAGCGTGGGCGCGACTGAGGACGCCGCCTCGGGGCGAGCAGCGCGGCCCGGCGGCACAGCGTTATTCCGCCAAGCCCTCCTTCAAGCCGCCTGCACGCGGGCCGCGGGGAAACGATCGAGGATCCAGGCCGCGTCGAGCGGGTCGAGCGTGTACGGCTTGCCGTTGACCAGCGCGTAGTCGCGGGTCTTCGGGTCCATCGGGAGCCGCGCCTCGGCCGGGAAGTAGCGGTTGTGGCGCTCGATCAGCTCGTTGACCGCGTCGAACCGCCAGCGCCCGGCCAGCTGCTCCCACCGCGCCGCGAACTCGGCGGGGTCGGGCGTCGCCGTGGCCAGCTCGGCGCGCGCCTCGGCGAGCTGCCGTTCGTGCTCGGCCGTCTCGTCCGCGATCAGCCGTAGCCGGCGCATGTACGGCAGCGGCCCGCCGAGCGACACGATGTAGCTCTCGGGCGTCGGGCGGAAGTTGCGGAGCCGGTATCGCTGCGGACGGCCGGTGACCGGACTGCCCTCGAGGTCGCGTGCCAGCGCATCGCCGACCGCCTGCTCACGCGGGTCGTCGTCCACGCGACGGCCGCCCCACTGGCCCATGAGCTCCTCGCGCTCGCGCCTGTCCATGCGGCCATTGTGCCGAGCCACGAGACTGTCGGCGTGGAGGGAGAGGTCGCCGTCCTCACGGGCGGCTCGAGCGGCATCGGCGCAGCGATCGCGCGGAGGCTCGGCGAGCGCGGCTGGCGCTGCGTGCTGCTCGCCCGCGGGGAGGAACGCCTGCGCGCTGTCGCGGACGAGCTCGACGGCGAATGGGAGGTCTGCGACGTTTCCGAGCGCGAAGAGGTAGATGCCGTCGCCGCGCGCGTGCTCGAGCGCCATCCCCGGATCGGCCTGCTCGTCAACTCCGCCGGGATCCCAGGCCGCTCGAGCTTCATCCACACCGAGCCCGAGCGCATCGAGCGGATCGTTCGCGTCAACTACCTGGGCTCCGTCTGGTCGACCCGGGCCTTCCTGCCGGGGCTCGAGGCGGCGGCCCCCGCCCACGTCGTGAACATCGTCTCGATCGCCGGCACCGTCGCCGTGCGGGCGGCGGGCCCGTACGCGGCGGCGAAGCACGCGCAGCTGGCGTTCTCGCGCTCGCTCGGCATCGAGCTGGCGACCCGGTCGATCCAGGTGCACACGATCAACCCAGGCTTCGTCGAGACGCCGGGCTTCCCGCAGTCCCAGCTGCTCGAGCACCCGGTGCTGCGCCACACGGTGGCCGAGCCCGAACTGGTTGCCGAGCGCGTCGTCGCCGCGGTCGAGCGAGGCGTCCTCGAGACCTTCGTGCCGCGCTGGTATCGGCCCTTCGCAGTGCTCCAGGCCGTCGCGCCCGGGACGCTGACGCGGCTGCAGGCAGCCCGGCGCCGTAGACGGAAGGCGCGCGGCTAGGCTCTCGGCGTGGACGTGGAGCTCCTCTACTGGGACGGCTGCCCGTCCTTTCCGGAGGCGCGCCAGCTCCTCGCCGACGTCCTCGCGGCAAGAGGTGTGGAGGCGGAGATCCGCATGCACCACGTCGGGACCGACGACGAGGCCAAGGCGCTCCGCTTCCCGGGCTCGCCGACGATCCGCATCGACGGCCGCGACGTCGACCCGCACGGCGCGGCCTCGCCGCCGGCTCTGACCTGCCGCGTGTACCACTTGCCAGACGGACGGGTATCCCCGATTCCAAGCCGCGAAGACCTGGAGGCCGCACTCACATGACGCTCACGCTCGCAACCGAGGCTCCGCCCTTCGACCTGCCGGGAGTCGACGGCAGCAACCACTCGCTCGACGACTACGCGGACGCGCCCGTGCTCGCGGTCGTCTGGTCGTGCAACCACTGCCCGTACGTGCTCGCCTGGGAGGACCGCATGAGCGCGATCCAGCGCGACTACGCCGAACGCGGCTTCCGCCTGGTCGCGATCAACTCGAACGATGCCGAGAGCCATCCGGCCGACTCGTTCGAGGGGATGAAACAGCACGCGTCCGAGAAGGGTTTCCCGTTCCCCTATCTGCACGACGAGGACCAGTCGGTCGCGCGCATGTACGGGCCCGAGCGCACGCCCGAGGTCTTCCTGTTCGACGCCGACCGGCGGCTCGTCTACCACGGCGCGATCGACGACTCGCGCGACGAGGATGTCGTCTCGGAGAACTACCTCCGCGACGCGATCGACGCGGTGCTCGACGGCCGCGATCCGGAGCAATCGGACACGCCGCCGGTCGGCTGCTCGATCAAATGGCGGGCTTGACGAGCAGGTACCAGCCGATCGTCACCGCGTAGGAGTCGGAGCCCGCCAGCGCGCGGGCACGCCTCCGCTCCTCGCCCTCGCAGGCGGCCAGGTCGAGGTACGGCTCGACCTCGCGGCGCTGCTGCTCGAAGTCGGCGCGGCGGAGCACGAGATTGTTGGCGTCGAACAGGCCGCGGAGGTCGGTGTCGGGCAGCACGCGGGTGTGGCTAGGGTCGCGGGCGCGCTCGAAGCGGTCGAGCTCGAGCGCCGCGAGGGGATCGACGGGCGCCACCTGGTCGACGACGAGCACAGTGCCGCCCGGCCGCGTCACGCGGACGAGCTCGGACACGACGAGCTCGGGGCGGGGCAGGTGGTGCAGCGTCCTCAGGCAGCCGGTGACGTCGAACTCGCCGTCGGCGAACGGCAGCGCCATCGCGTCGGCCTCGACGAACTCCACGTTCCCGTGCTCCGCTGCCCGCTTGCGGCCCTCCTCGAGGAACTCGGGCACCACGTCGACGGCGACGACCTCGCGCACGAGCGGGCTGAGCGCGAGGGCGAGCGCGCCGGTCCCCGTCCCGGAGTCGAGCGCCCGCTCGTCGCCCGAGAGCGGCACGAACCTGCGGACGCGCTCGCGGAGCGCGTCGGCCCGATCCTCCGTGAGCTGCCCGAGCCGCTCGGCCGAGACGGCGAAGCGCCGGCGGACAGCGTCCGCTTCGGTCATGTCCTCCATCCGCCCTGTGGTCCGGTTCGCCCGGCCTCCTCCCCGATGTGACCCTAGCTGGGAAATGCGCACATGAGTGTGACCGGTCCGTGCCGGAAGCGTCACGACCGGCGTTCGCGCCGGGCGAGCTCGAGCGCCTCTTCCCGCGTGGAGATCGTGCCTGCGGCGCGCTCCTCCTCGATCCGCTCCAGCAGCCGGCCGACCTCGGGGCCCGGCTCGAGACCCAGGTCGTCGCCGCGGACGAGCGGCTCGGCCGGGTCGTTCCGACGCGCCTCCTCGACGGTCGCACGGAGGTCGTCCGCGCCGATGAACTCCAGCGCCTCCAGCGCCCACGGCTCGGTCGACCGGCGGAACCGGTAGACGGCCCGCGGCGAGTCGTCCGGCGGACGCTCTGCCCGCAGCACGGCGCGCAACAGCCGCCGCTGCTCGTTCGAGATCGGGAAGCGCTCGAGATTCGTCCCGAACACGCGCGGGAGGCGGATCGCGTCCGAGTCCTCGTCCCGCAACTCCGCCACGGAGCCGCCGAGCGGCGCGAGCAGGCCGAGCTCGTCGAGAAGCCGAAATCCGTGTGCCGACAGCTGCTCCAGCTCGTCGACGATCCGCTCGCCGGACGGACGGTCGACGAGGTGTGCGGCGGCGCGGACGAGGTCGGCCGTCGCGGCGTCGAGCGTGAAGCCGAACCGGTCGACGAAGCGGACCGCGCGCAGCAGCCGCAGCGGATCGTCCTCGAAGGCGCCGTCCGAGACCGCCCGCAGCACCAGCTCGTCGAGGTCGCGCCGACCCCCGAACGGATCGACCGCCTCCCCGCCGGCGAGCGGCACGGCGATGGCGTTGACGGTGAAGTCGCGCGTGGCGAGATCGTCCGCGATCGTGCCGCGAAGCGGCGTGAAGTCGACCGTCCGGCCGCCGCCGAGCGCGACGCGCCACGCGCCATGACGTTCGGAGAGCGGAAAGGACGCGCCGCCCGAGCGCCTTGCGTAGGCCCGCGCGGCCCCGCGCGGGTCGGCAAGAGCGATGTCGAGGTCGACGACCGGCCGGCCGAGCAGCTCGTCGCGCACGGCCCCGCCGACGACCCAGGCCTCCTCGCCCGCCAGGAGCTCCTGCGCGAGCTCACGCATCGCGGACCAGCGCCCGCGTCCGCTCGGGCCGCGCGACGATCCCGATCCCGCAGGCGAGCTCGTAGTTGATCGTCCCCGCGGCGCGGGCATGCTCTTCGATCAGCAGTCCGTCGCCGAGCAGCGTCACGGGCGTCCCCACCGGGAGCTCGCCCGGGAGCTCGACGGCGAAGGCGTCCATCGAGACCCTGCCCACGACGCGCCGGCGCTCCCCGTCGACGAGGACTTCGGTTCCGCTCATGGCACGCCTGAAGCCGTCCGCGTAGCCGACGGGCACGATCCCGATCCAGGTGTCGCGATCGGCGACGAACTCCCGTCCGTACCCGCTGGATTCGCCCGCGCGGAGTCGCTTGACCTGACCGAGGGCGGTGCGCCAGGAGAGCACCGGCTCGAGCCCGTCGTCCGCGGGATCGGTGTTGAACGGAGACAGGCCGTAAAGCGCGCCGCCGGGCCGCACGGCGTCGAAGCGCGCCTCCGGGAACCGCAGGACGCCGGCGCCGTTGGCCGCATGCCGGATCAAGCCGTCGAGCCCCTCCGTGGCCACGCGGAAGCGCTCGATCTGCACGCGCGTGAAGTCCGGATCGCAGTCCGCGCTGGCGAAGTGCGTCATCACGCCGACGACGTCACGGGTCGGCGCCGGCAGCTCCGAGTAGCCCCAGCGCCCCATGCCGGTGTCGAGCTTGAGGTGCACCGACGATGCCCTCCGGGATCGGGCCGGCGCTCACGGCGAGGTCGAGGCGCGCCTCGCGCGCCGCTCCGAGTTCCTCGGTCGGGCCCATGACGAGGATGCGCGTGTCGGGGAACTCCGCGCGCAACGGCAGCGCCTCGCCCAGGGCGGCGACGCACAGAGCCGTCGCTCCCTCTGCGAGCGCGACACGCGCGGCGCCGAGCGCGCCGTGGCCGTAGGCATGCGCCTTCACCACCACCCAGACCTCTGCTCCGCCTGCGGCGCGACGCAGCGTCCGCACGTTACGACGCAGCGCCCCGAGGTCGACAGTCAGCTCCGAGCGGTACATCAGCCGCGGCTGTGAGGCAGCCCTTCGACCACGTCGGACGCGACCAGCCCCGAAGGCTTCCCGGCGACACGTGCTGCGACGCGGTGCGCCACGGCCCCGGCCGCCGCGGCCTTCCGGCCGTCGAGCCCCTTTGCGAGGAACGCGCCGACGATCCCGGTCAGGACGTCCCCGGTGCCTGCCGTCGCGAGGCCCGGCACGTTGGAGCCGACGACGAGCACGCCCTCTCCCGGCGCGCCGACCAGCGTGTCCGGGCCCTTCAGGAGCACGACGCAGCCGAACCGCTCCACCGCTCGTCGCAGCGCCTCCAGCCGGTGCGCGTCCACCCAGGCGGCCTCCTCGTCGAGGAGCCGGCCGAGCTCGCCCGAGTGCGGCGTGAGCACGGTGTCGGCCCCGCGCTCGAACGGCTCGAGCCCGTCGAGCCCGTCCGCATCCACGACCGCAGGTACCTCGGTCGTGAGCAGGAGCCGGCGGATGAGCGCTCGGCGGTCGTCACTCCGGCCGAGGCCGGGGCCGAGCGCGAGCGCGCGTGCCCGCCCGACGGCGTCGTCCACCTCCTCGAGCGGCCGCTTGACCGCCTCGAGCACGAGTGTCTCCAGAACCGGCAACGATGCCGCCGGAGCCGCGATCGCGACGTAACCCGCGTCGGCGCGGAACGCGGCGCGCGCGCTCAGGGCGGCAGCGCCGGTCATGCCGGGCGCGCCGCCGACGACGAGCACGGAGCCCGACGTGTACTTCGTGTCGCCGGCGCGCTTGGCGGGGATGCGGTCCAGGATCGCGTCGGTGACACGAGCGAGTGCTCGGTCGGCCGCTGCTCGAGGCCGATGTCCGCGACGACCACCTCGCCCGCGTGCAGGAGGCCAGGCGAGACCTCGAGGCCAACCTTCCGCCCGTGCATCGTCACGGTCAGGTCGGCGCGGACGGCCTCTCCGGGCACCTCCCCGGTTGACGCATCCACCCCCGAGGGGATGTCGACGGCCACGACCGGCGCGCCCGCCTCGTTCATCCGGACGATCAGCTCCGCCGCCTCGGGCCGCGGCACGCCCGAGAAGCCGGTGCCGAAGAGCCCATCGACGACGACGTCGGCGCCCGCGAGCTCCGTCGACTCCTCCGCGTCGAGCCCCCATTCGCGGAGCAGGCGCAGCGCGATCCGGCCGTCGCCGCCGTTCGCGCCCTTGCCACAGATCGCGCGCACCCGCTTCGCCTCCGGATAGCGCGAGCGCACCGCCTCGGCAACTGCGAGACCCGCGCTCTCCATCAGCGCGTCGACGTCGTGCCCCGCCTCGGCGGCCTTCATCTCGGCCGCGGTGTAGAGCGGCTCGTACTCGCCCATCAGCCCACGTCGACGACGCAGATCGCCGCGGCGAGCTCGCGCGAGTGCGTCATGGACAGGTCGATCCGCCCCGCCCCCACCCTGTCCGCGAACGCCTTCGTGCGGCCGAAGAGGACGACGCCGGGCTTCGGCCGGCCGCGGATCTCGATCTCCCGCCAGGTGAAGTACACGCCGGAGCCGAGCGCCTTGCCGACCGCCTCCTTGCCCGCGAAGCGAGCCGCGTAGTGCTGGGCCGGGTTCACCTTCGAGTCACAGTACTCACGCTCGGCCTCCGTGAAGCAGCGCTCGCGGAAGCCCGGCCGCTCGAGCGCCCGACGGATCCGCTCTATCTCGATCAGGTCGAGCCACCTTCACGCCAGCTCGCGCTCCAGCCAGTCGGGGAGGTCGGCGATCGAGCTGACGATCCCGTCCGGCTGAGCCTTGGCGATCTCGACCTCGTCGGGGCGGAACTTCCCCGTCCGCACGAGGACGGCGTGCATGCCGACGCCCTTGGCGCCCGCCACGTCGGCCTCGATGTCGTCGCCCACCATCCAGGTCAACTCGGGATCGGCGTCGAGCGCATCGAGCGCGGCGGCGAAGTAGGACGGGCTCGGCTTGCCGAGGAGCGTGGCCTGGACGCCCGCCGCATACTCCAGCCCGGCGACGAACGCACCGGCGTCGAGCAGCGGCCCGCGCGAGGTCTGCCACCACCGGTTGCGGTGCAGGCAGTAGAGCTCGGCGCCCGTATCCAGCTCCGCGAACGCGCGGGCGAGGTTCATGTAGCTGAAGACGCGGTTCGTCTCCGGCGTCTCGTCCGCGCCGCCGAGCAGAACGGCCTCGGCCTCCTCGCCGACGAGCTCGACGCCTTCGAGATCGTCGAGGATGGCGGCCATCGTCATGGCGAGGACGCGCCGGCCCTTCAACGCGTGCGCCGCGGCACGCGGCGTCGTCTGCAGCTCGTCGTCGTCGAGCTCGACGCCGAGCGCACGGAGCTCCTCCGCGAGCCTCGAGCGCGCGCGTGTGGTGTTGTTGGTGACGAAGCGAAGCCGGTGTCCCGCCTCGCGCAGCTGGGCGACCGCCTCGGCGCCGCCCGGGATGGGCTCGCCGGACACGTGGAGAACGCCGTCGACGTCCAGCAGAATCGCAGCCATGGAGCGCGAGTCTATTCGGGTGACCAGATCGGTCGCCCTGCCCGTGTCGGAGATCGCCTACCGCTACTCGCGGTCGAGCGGGCCGGGCGGGCAGCACGCCCAGAAGACGGAGACCCGGGTCGAGGCCCTGCTCGACGTCGAGGCGTCGTCGGCGCTGACCGACGCGCAGAAGCACCGTGTGACGGCGAAGGCCGGCCCCGTCCTACGGGCAGTCGCCCAGGACGAGCGGAGCCGGCTCCGCAACCAGGAGCTCGCGACCGAGCGGCTCGTCGAGCAGCTCCGGGAGGCGCTGCGCGTGCCTCGGGCGCGCCGGCCCACGAAGCCGAGCGCTGCGGCGCGGGAACGGCGGCTCGAGAGCAAGCGTCGACGCTCGCAGACGAAACGGCTGCGGCGGCCGCCCGGCGAGTCGTAGCCTGGAGCCGTGGAGCTCGACAACCGAGAGCTCGTCCAGCTGCTCGGGCTGCTGGCCGGGGTCGGCGCGCTGCTCTTCCTGGCCCCGGTCGCCCGCGTGCCCTACCCGATCTTCATGGTGCTCGGCGGGCTCGTGCTCAGCTTCGTCCCGGGCCTGCCGGAGTTCGACCTCCCGCCGGAGCTCGTGCTCGTCGCCTTCCTGCCGCCGCTGCTCTACTCGTCGGCGTTCTTCACCTCGCTGCGCGACCTGCGGGTCAACATGTATCCGATCGGGCTGCTGTCGATCGGCCTCGTCGCGGCCACCACCGTGGGCGTCGCCATGGTCGCCCACGCCGTTGTCGACGGTCTGCCGTGGTCGGCGGCGTTCGTGCTCGGCGCCGTCGTCTCGCCCACCGATCCGCTCGCCGCCACCTCGATCGCGAGCCGACTCGGCGCCCCGCGACGGGTCGTGACGATCGTCGAGGGCGAGAGCCTGGTGAACGACGCCAGCGCACTCGTCGTCTATCGCGTCGCGGTCGTGGCCGTGACGACGGGCACGTTCACGCTCTGGGAGGCGGGAGCGAGGCTGGTGCTGAACGCGATCGCCGGGATCGCGATCGGGTTGGTCGTCGGGTACGTCATCCGCCAGGTGCGCAGGCGGATGACGGACCCGCCGAGCGAGATCGCCATCTCGTTGCTCACCGGCTACCTCGCCTTCCTGCCGGCGGACGCGCTCGGGGTGTCGGCGGTCCTGGCCGCGGTGACGGCCGGGATCTACCTCGGCTGGCACACCCCGGAGCTGACCAACGCCGAGACGCGGCTGCAGGGGGTCGCCTTCTGGACGATCCTCGTCTTCATGGTGAACGCCGCTCTGTTCACACTCGTCGGCCTCCAGCTGCCCTCCGTGCTCGACGGTCTGGATGCCTGGTCGACGCGCGAGCTCGTCGTCGCGGCGGTCGCAGTGTGCGCGACGGTCGTGCTCGTCCGGATCGCGTGGGTGCTCTTCTTCACGTACCTGCAGCGGAAGACATTGCGGATGCGGAACGCCACGATCGTCGCGTGGGCGGGGATGCGCGGAGCCGTGTCGCTCGCCGCCGCGCTCGCGATCCCGCTCCAGACCGACGCAGGTGCGCCGTTCCCCGCCCGCGAGCTGCTGATCTTCCTCGCTTTCTGCGTGATCCTCGTCACGCTGGTTGGACAGGGGGCGACGCTGCCGGCGCTGATCCGTGCGCTCCGGATCGAGGACGACGGCGGCGACGCACGTGAGGAGGCGAAGGCGAGGAAGCGCGCCGCGATGGCGGCGCTCCAACGGCTTGAAGAGCTGGAGGGCGAGGAGTGGGTCATGGACGACACGGCCGGCCGGCTCCGCGGGCTGTACGACTTCCGCGTGCGGCGCTTCGGCGAGCGCTTCGACGAGAACGCGGACGGCGCGAACGAGGCGCAGTCGCTCTCGTACCAGCGCCTGCGGCGCGAGCTCCTCGACGCGGAGCGCAACGCCGTGCTGGAGCTCCGCCGCGAGGGCGTGGTCTCGGACGACGTGATGAACCGCGTCCTGCGCGACATCGCGCTCGAGGACGTCCGGCTCGACTTCGAGCGCTAGCTTTACGCGATGCGGACTGCGGACCCCTACGGCGACACCGACGTCATCGACGCCCGCGCGCCGCGCTTCAACCAGGCGGTGATCGGCTCGCTCGCGCTGTTGGCGGTGGTGCTAGGACGCGTAGCTGGCCGTTGCTTGCGCTGCTCGCGCTGCAACTGGCGGTGGGCCTGACCTTCGGCCGGCGGTACTGCCTGCCGTGCCTCGCCTACTTCGAGCTGGTCCAGCCGCGCTTCGGCGAGGGGCCGGTCGAGGACTCGCGCCCGCCGCGGTTCGCCAACCTCGTCGGGGTCGTGGTGCTCGCAGCGGCCTCGCTCTTCTGGGCCCTGGGCTTCGAGACGCTCGGCGCCGCGCTGGGGCTCCTCGTCGCGGGCCTCGCGCTGCTCGCCGCCTCGACCGGCCTCTGCGTCGGCTGCGAGCTGTACCGAGTCGGGGCACGGCTGCGGGGCATCCGCTCGCGCCACATCGACCGGATCGATCTCGGCGATCTCGCCGACGTGACGGCGCACGGCGGCGAGGTCGTGGTCGAGTTCACGCACCCTCTCTGCAGCGACTGCCGCGAGCTCGAGCAGCGGCTTCGGGCCGACGGACGCACCGTCGTCACCGTGGACGTGCGCGAGCGCCCGGACCTCGCCCGGAAGTACGGTGTCGCGCTCGTGCCGACGGCCGTGGCCGTCGGCCCGTCAGGCGTCGTGACTACCCGGCTGGCCTGAGTACCTGCAGGACGGCACCGCCGTCCACGACCAGGCTCGCGCCCGTGACGTAGCTCGCATCCGGGGAGAGCAGAAACGACACGACGCCGGCCACCTCGGCCGCCTCGCCGGGCCGGCCGAGCGGGATCTCCGGCGCCAGGTCCCAGGCCTCCTGGTTCCGCTCGGTCACGATCGCGCCCGGGGCGACGGCGTTGACGCGGATCTCGGGGGCGAGCTCGAGCGCGAGGCTGCGTGTGAGCATCCCGAGCGCCGCCTTCGCCGAGGCGTAGAGCGAGAACCCTGTCCGCGGCACCTGCTCGTGGATGCTCGTGACGTTCACGATCGCGCCGCCGTCCGCCATCGCGCGAGCCGCGTGCCGGGACAGCAGGAGTGCGGCGCGAACGTCGACGGCGAAGATGCGGTCGAAGTCGTCCGCCGTCAGCTCGAGCGCGGGCTTGGCGAGCGTTATCCCCGCGTTGTTGACGAGCGCGTCCAGGCCGCCGAGGCCCTCGACCGTCTCGGCCACCAGCCGCTCCGGCACGTCAGGGTCGGAGAGATCGCCCGTCACCCAGACGCTACGCGTCCCAGTTTCACGGAGCCGCTCGTAGGCGCTCTGCGAGTCGGCGTCGCGCTCGCGCGTCGCGAACCCGAGCGCCCAGCCGTCGGCGACGAGGCGTTCTGCGATCGCGAGCCCGATGCCGGTGCCCGCGCCGGTGACGAGGACGACGGCCGTTACTCGACCGTAACGGTTTTCGCCAGATTCCGCGGCTGGTCGACGTTCAGGCCGCGCAGCCGCGCGATCCGGTAGGCCAGCAGCTGCAGCGGCAGCGAGGCGAGCACCGCCTGCAGGAAGTTCGGCGACTTCGGCACGTAGATGACGTCGTCGGCGTGGTGCTGGATGTCCTCGTTGCCGTCGGTGGCGATCGCGATCACGTGGGCGCCGCGCGCACGGGTCTCCTGGATGTTGGAGACGATCTTGTCGTAGACGTGCAGGTCGGTGGCGACGACCACGACCGGCGTCCCGGTGTCGAGCAGCGCGATCGGTCCGTGCTTCATCTCGCCGGCCGAGTAGGCCTCGGTCGGGATGTACGAGATCTCCTTCAGCTTCAGGGCGCCTTCGAGCGCGACCGGCAAGCCGATGTGGCGACCCAGGTAGAGGAAGAACGGCTGCTCGTAGAAGCGCTGCGCGATGTCGTCGATCGGGTGGTGGCCGTCCAGGAACGCCTCCATCTGCCCGGGCAGGTCGTAGACGGCGTCCACGATGAAGCGGATCTCCTCCGGCGGCAGCGTCTCCCGCACCTGTGCGAGCTTCATGGCGACGAGGTAGAAGAGCGCCACCTGCGCCGTGAAGGTCTTCGAAGCGGCCACGCCGACCTCGAGCCCGCAGCGGGTGTACAGCACCGAGTCGACCTCGCGGGTGATCTGCGACCCCATCATGTTCGTGATCGCGAGCGTGTGCGCGCCGAGCTCGCGCGCGAGCTTCATCGCGTTGACCGTGTCCCGCGTCTCGCCGGACTGCGAGATGCCGATCACGAGCGTGTCCTCGCCGATCACCGGGTTGCGGTAGATCCACTCGCTGGCGATGTCCGGCTCGACCGGGATGCGAGCCCATTCCTCGATCACATAGCGGCCGACGACGCCTGCGTGGTACGCCGTTCCGCAGGCGAGGATCACGATCCTGCGCAGCTCGCGCAGCTCGTCGTCGCAGAGGCCCAGGCCCTCGAGCTCGAGTCGGCCGTGCCGCAGGCGGTCGCCGATCGTCTCGGCGACGGCCTCGGGCTGCTCGTAGATCTCCTTGAGCATGAACGTCTCGTAGCCGCCCTTCTCGGCGCCCTCGTCGTCCCAGTCGAGCTCGAGCTCGTCGTGCTCCACCGGGCTGCCGTCGAGGGCGACGAAGCGGACGCCCTCGGGCTTCAGGGACACGAGCTCGTGGTCGTCCGGGAATATCACGCGCCGTGTCTCGCGCAGGAAGGCGGCCGCGTTCGAGGCGAGGAAGTTCTCGCCCTCGCCGAGGCCGACGACGAGCGGGGTCTGAAAGCGCGCGCCGACGAGCTCGTCGGGGTGGTCGGCGTGGATGACGACGAAGGAGAAATGCCCCTCCATCTCGCCGAGCGCCAGGCGGGCCGCTTCGAGCAGGTCGCCGTCGTAGTGGCGCTCGATCAGGTGCGCGACGGTCTCGGCGTCGGTCTCCGAGCTGAACGTGTGGCCCTCTGCCTCGAGCCCGGCCTTGAGCTCGCGGTAGTTCTCGACGATCCCGTTCAGCACGATCGACATGCGGCCGTCCTCGCAGCCGGTGAGCGGGTGGGCGTTCCGCTCCGTCACGCCGCCGTGCGTCGCCCAGCGTGTGTGGCCGAGGCCCGTCGTGGCCCGGGAGCGCCCGTTCGTCGAGGACGCGTGCTTCAGGTTGTCGAGGTTTCCGACCGCCCGGACGTAGTGCAGCCCCTCAGGCTCGAGGAGCGCGACGCCTGCAGAGTCGTAGCCCCGGTACTCCAGGCGCTGCAGGCCGTGCAGGAGCAGTGGTTGAACCTTCTTGGGCCCGACGTATCCGATGATTCCGCACACGCTGCCTCCCCAGAGCCGCGGTGAAAAACGTGTCTCGAAACGCAGAAAGCCCGACCGCCGGACCCTACGTTGGGCCTGACCGGCTAGCCGAGCTCCCGTGCAACGAGAGTGGAAATCGTACCACAGAGGCGCTCCGCTTCCGACCGATTTTCGGCCTCGACGAGCACCCT
The DNA here is from genome assembly GCA_963739085.1 of uncultured Actinomycetes bacterium. Lineage (GTDB taxonomy): Bacteria > Actinomycetota > Thermoleophilia > Gaiellales > Gaiellaceae > DATFQE01. Next base: position 172,350 of record CAVTZA010000019.1, read on the forward strand.
GACGACCGGCTCCGTGCCCGAGGGACGCACGAGCACGCGGCCTAGGCCGTCGAGCCCGGAGTTGATCCGCTCGAGCTGCTCGCGGAGCTCGTGTGGGAACGATTTCGTGCGGACGCGCACGTTCTCTATCGCCTGCGGGTACTTCGGCATCACCGCCGCGGCATCGGCGAGCGAGCGGCCGTCGAGGGCGCCGCACAGGAGCAGGGCCGCCGCGAGCCCGTCGCCCGTGACGTGATTCTGGAGATAGATCACGTGCCCCGACTGCTCGCCGCCGAGCAGGCCGCCCTCCGCGCGGAGCGCTTCGAGCACGTAGCGGTCACCGACGGCAGTGGTGTGCACGCGGATCCCGCGCTCCTCCATCAGCCGGTGGAACCCGAGGTTCGTCATCTGCGTGACCGCCACCTGGTCGACGCCCAGGTGCAGAGCGAGGATCGCGACGATCTGGTCGCCGTCGACCGTTTGCCCCTGGGCGTCCACGGCGAGCACGCGGTCGCCGTCTCCGTCGAAGGCGATCCCCAGGTCGGCGCCCTCCTCGACGACGGTGCGGGAGAGCAGCGCGAGGTCGGTCGCGCCGCAGCCCATGTTGATGTTCGTGCCGTCCGGCTCGTCACAGATCGCCATGACGTCGCCGCCGAGCCGCGTGAACGCGGTCGGGGCGATCCCGGAGTACGCGCCGTTCGCGCAGTCGACGACGACGCGCAGGCCGTTCAGCTCGCTGCCGAATCGCTCGACCACGTGGTCGAGGTAGCTCTCGGTCGCGATCCCGACGCGGTCGATCCGGCCGCCGCCGGCGGCGTCCGCGTCCAGGAGCGCCTCGATCTCCTCCTCGGCGGCGTCGGTGAGCTTCTGGCCGTCGGCGTCGAAGAGCTTGACCCCGTTGTACTCGGGCGGGTTGTGCGAGGCCGAGATGACGATGCCGAGGTCGAGCGCCAGCAGGGCCACCGCCGGCGTCGGCAGGACGCCGGCGAGCACCGCGTTGCCGCCGGCGGAGACGACGCCGCGCGCAAAGGCTTCCTCGAGCTCCTCGCCCGAGCCGCGGGTGTCCCGGCCGACGAAGACCCGACCGCCGCCGCTCCAGAGCGTGGCTGCCTTGCCGAGCCGCTCGACGAGGTCCTGCGTGAGGTCCTCGCCGACGACGCCGCGGACACCGTCCGTGCCGAAGTACCGCCTCATCGCGGCGCGCCTAGCGCTTCGAGAACTGCGGCGCCTTGCGCGCCTTGTGCAGGCCGGCCTTCTTGCGCTCGACCTTGCGCGCGTCGCGTGTGAGGAAGCCCTCGCGCTTGAGCGCCACCCGCAGGTTCGGGTCGGCCTCGACGAGCGCGCGGGCGATCCCGTGGCGAACCGCTCCGGCCTGGCCCGTGGGCCCGCCGCCGTGGACGCGGACGCGCAGGTCGAACGTCCCCTCGACGCCCGTCACCTTGAACGGCGAGAGCGCCGCGATCTGGTGGGCCTGGCGCGGGAAGTAGTCCTCGATCGTGCGTCCGTTCACCCAGGTCGTCCCGTCGCCCGGGCGCAGGATCACGCGCGCGACCGACGTCTTGCGCTTCCCCGTGCCCAGGTACTGGGCCGGGCCGATCGTCGTCTCAGCCATTCGAGTCCTCCAGCGGCAGTGGCTCCGGCGCCTGCGCGGCGTGCGGGTGCTCGGGGCCGGCGTAAACCTTGAGCTTCGTGAGCTGCGCGCGCGAAAGCCGGTTGCGGGGCAGCATTCCCTTCACCGCGAGGCGGATGACCTCGGTCGGGCGACGCTCGAGCATGTCGTTGAGCGTCCGGCTGCGTAGGCCGCCGGGATAGCCCGAGTGCCGGTAGTACATCTTCTCGTCGCGCTTGTTGCCGGTCGTCACGATCTTCTCGGCGTTCACGACGACGACGAAGTCACCCGTGTCGACGTGCGGTGTGTACTGCGGCTTGCGCTTGCCGCGCAGCGTCTCGGCGATCTGCGTGGCGAGCCGGCCCAGGGTCTTGCCCTCGGCATCCACGACGTACCACTTGCGAGCGATCTCGCCCGGTTTCGCGTTCCAGGTCTTCATGACAAAGAGAAGCGCGCCCGGAAGGGTGCGCGGCGCGGAAGTCTAGCGCAAGCTGAACTGGTTTCGGTATGGGGCCTCGTCGTCGGGGTGCGATGGGTGGTGCGAGGCAAGGACGCAGGGAGTGTCCGTGTAGCTGGGACGCGTAGCGTGGGCGCGACCGAGGACGCCGCCTCGCGCCGCTCAGCGCGGCCCGGCGGCACAGCGCCTCATGCCGAAGCCAGTTCTGGGTCATTCCCGTTCCTTGCGGGCCCCCAGCCACGCCGCCAGGCCGATGGCGATGACCCCGAACGCGGCCAAGAGCTCCACGACGAGCCCGACGGTGCCGCCGTGCGCCAGGGGGATGAGTAGGAGGACTAACCCTGTGACAGAAGCCACAATCCTCCCACGGTATAGAGCACCATCAGGATGAGGTAGGCGTACTGGGTGCGGATGGCCGTCCGCGGCGACGCGAACAGCGCGATCGCGCGGTCGTGGGCCAGCACGAGGCCCAGGACGTGGCCGAAGACGAGCACGGCGACCTGGGTGTACCAGACCATGTTCGGCGTCAGGGCGGTCAGGTTCGGCGAGAAGTCGGCCGTGCCGAACAGGTCCCAGCCGAACCCGAACGGGTCGGACGAGAGCGGGATCGCGAACTGACCCTGGTTGACGAGCAGCGAGAAGTAGTGGGCCAGGTTGTACGCGAGCGCGATCGGCACGAGGCTGAAGATGAACGCGTCCACGAGTGACCGCTCCGAGTGGGCGGCTGCTCGAGCGCCGGCGACCGCGAGGAAGTACGCCCCTGCGACCAGCAGCACGAAGACCGCCAGCCCGAGCAGGTTCAGCCCCGTCACCACGAGATCGGAGAGCCCCGGCGAGTTGATCAGCTTCTCCTCGACCGAGAAGAGGCGGTTCTGCCAGATCGAGGTCCGGCTGAAGCCGTCGAACGCGACCGAGCCGAGCATCACCGCGACCATCGCGACCGTTCCCGGGATCACGTCCCAGACTGCGAGCGCCGCGAGCGGCGGCCTGAGCACGATCTCGCGCTCCTCGTCCTCCTCGCGTTCGCGGAGCCCGAACGGCGCGATGCGCGAGAGGAAGTTGAAGTACACCGAGAAGCCGTCGCCGTTCCCGAACCACGCCTCCCGGCCGAAGACGGCTGCGCCGACCCAGGTCACCCAGCTGTAGACGAGGATCGCGAGCGCGAGCTTCCTCGGCTCCGAGGCATTGAGGTACGCAAGCTCGTAGGCGGTGAACGAGAAGAGCAGCACAGCCGCAGGCCACCGTCCGAGCCGCTCCGGGTACTCGGCGAGGGGATCCCAGCGGACGCCGAGCCGGTTCGAGACCCAGGCGACGCCGTCGGCGGCCGCCTTCCACGGGCTCAGCACCCGCCAGACGTCGCCGAACACGACGACGAGCGGGACCATCCCGACCCAGAAGATGACGAAGACAAAGGTCGGGGAGAGGTTCGCGCCCTGGGACGGCTCGCCGATGAGCGCCGCCAGGAAGTTGAGCACGAGCAGCCCGAACGAGAACGCGCCGAGCACGAAGCGGAGCGCTCCGGAGAGGAGGATCGCCTGCATCCAGCCGGGCAAGGGCCTGGCCCAGTGGTTGTTCTCCAGGCGCGGCTTCGTCCAGAGGACGCCGAGGGCGACGAACGAGACGACGAGGACGATTGCGCCCGTGTAGTAGAAGAGCCACAGCGGGAGCGGCAGGTCCTTGACGGCCCCGATGCCGTGCGCGAGGGGCAGGAAGCTCATGGCGTGACGCTGATCTCGGCGATCTGCAGTCCCCGACTCTCGAGCTCGGCCTCGAACTGGCCGGGGATCGTCGCCTTGAAGGCGATCACCGCGGGCGCACCCGGTGCGACGTCCTTCATCAGGTTGTAGCCGTGCACGTGCACCTCGTCGGAGACGTCCGAGCGCACGGTCAGCACCACGCGCTCGTCCTTCGACACCGTGGCCCGCTTGATCCCGCCCACGGGCTTGCCGCCGCGGATGACGATCGCGATCCGCGCCGCCTGGGGCTGCGGCGGCGGCGGCGGTCGCGGTCGGCGTCGTCGCGGTCGGCGTCGTGACGGACGCGGTGGGTGGCGGTGGTGGCGGCGGGGACGAGCTGTCGCCGTCGTCGTCTCCCGGGCGGAAGACGAGGAACAGCACGACGGCGGCAGCGATGCCGCCCGCAGCGATCAGCAGCTTGGTCATGACTCCTCCTTGTTCGAGACGGTCGCGGTCAGGCGACCGCAGGCGGCGCCCTGGAGGAGCGCGAGCACGCGAGCAACGAAAGCCGCGGCACGTGGACGACTGCGACCGGCTCCGGTCGCAGCGGCGACCACAAGCGGCGAGGAGGCCTGGTAAGCGCCTCGAGCACGAGGTCGGCGAGCCCGATGAAAGCGCGCGCGGCGACGAGGGCCGCGAGCGCGAACGGCAGCTGCAGGAGGAGACCGACGAGGAAGGCGGGCTCGGTCACGAGGAGCTGGAGCCGCTCGGTGTGCTCCTGCACGGTGAACGCAAGCGGCGGCAGGGCGGCGAACACGACCGGCGAGGCCGTCCGGCCGCGGCGGAGCACGCCGACCACCGCGAGCGCGCCGAGTACCCCGAAGAGCAGCGGCGCGTAGGCGAGGTAGCCGTGCCGCTCTCGCGGCGGCGAGATCAGGTGGTACGCGAGCGCGTGCGCGGCGAGGCAGCCCGCAGCCATGAACGGAATCGAGACGAGCCAGGGTGCGCCGCACCGACGCATGCCACGATCATGCCACCCCGGGCTCCACGACACCCTGGCGCCGCCGCGCGATCAGCCAGGCGATCGGCGCCGTGACGAGCACCGTGGCCCCGATGGCGAGCGCCGCGACCCCGAGCACGTCGAGGGCGACACCGCCGGCGAGGGCGAGGCCCGCGCCGAGGAGAGCGGCAAGCAGGTCGTTCAGCCCGAGCAGCTTCCCGCGCTCCGCCGGCGCCGTGCGATCGGCGAGCTCGGCCGTCGCGGCCACGAAAGACACGTTCCAGCCGAGCCCGAGGCCGAAGAGCAGCACGGCGACCGCGAGCACGCTCTCGCCCCAGAGCAGCCCGATGCAGGAGACGCCCATCACCGCGAGGCCGGCGGCAAGGGAGGGCATGCGGCCGATACGGTCGATGAGATTGCCGACCACGAGCACCAGCGCGTACATGCCGAGCACGTGCGCCCCGACGATCGGGAACACGTCGCTCTGGGGATGGTGATGGTGGTTGACGACCATGTAGCCCGTCAGGTTCATCACGGAGACCATCACGCTGAAGCTGGCGAGCGCGGCCACCATGGCGGGGATCACGCCGGGGCGGCGGATGATCTCGCGCATCGGCGCGGCCGGCTCCGGCGGCGCATCCGATCCGGTGGAGCCGATGATCTCGGCGATCCGCTTGGGATCGGGCCGCACGTTCGCGACGATCGCCAACGCGACGAGCGACATCCCGCCGGCGGCGAGCCACGGAACCGTGAGGGCGTCCGCCTCGAGGTGCTTGCCCGCGAAGAGCGGGCTGAAGACGGCCGGCCCGAGGATGGCGCCGAAGACCGAGCCGAAGAGCACGAGCGAGATCCCATGCGCCCGGTGCTCCGGCGGGTACATGTCCCCGGCGGCGGTGCGGACGAGAAGCGCGATCCCGCTGGCCGAGCCGATCAGCGCGAAGCCGACGATGACGGCGGGCGTCGACTTCGTCTGCGTCGCGAGGGCGGTGAGCGAGCAGCCGACGGCGGCGAGGACGAACCCGAACGCGATCACCGGCTTCCGCCCGATGCGGTCCATCGTGCGCCCCGCCGGCACCGCGGTCAGGCCCGAGGCGGTCAGGAAGATCGCCGGGCCGAGGCCGAGCAGCCCCTCGATACCGGTCACGAGCACGAACGTCAGAGACGACACCGCGGCGACGAGCTGCAGGACGGCGGAGTTGACCGCCATCGTCGCCGCGAGGAGCGCGGTGTTGCGGCGGATCGGCAGCTGCTCAGGCACGCAGCAATTGAATCAGCGACGCCCGAAACTCCAACGCGCCGCCGTGGGAGGGGTGGCGGACGTAGGGCCCGCCGAGCTCCGCCTGGGCGAGCCGTCCGACCGGCAGGACGCGTCGTCCACGGGCGAGCCGGCCGAGGAAGGGACGCGCAGCCTCGATCTCGGCCCGGGTCGGCCGGCGGTTCGAGCGCGGATTGCCGGGCTCGTGCGGATGCGTCGGCACGAGGTTCCAGAGGACGACCTCGTCCTCGGCGCCGAGCTCGGCCAGGACGCGCTGCACGATCGTCGCGCTGGCTTCGCCGGGCCCCGTGCCGGTCAGCTGGCGCTCGCTGGTGAACGGGAGCCCGGAGACGCGGGCGCCGCGATAGCCGGCGGCCTCGCCCACGAGGAGGAGGCGCGCGGAGCGGCGCTCGCCCAGGTACCTGCGGAGCCTCGCCTGCAGCTCCGGGCTCGCCGCGTACTGGTTGAAGGTCGCGCCGATCTCGGCGCGGGCGAGGTCGGCGACGAAGGCCTTCACGCCTTCAGCTGAGCCGGGCCGCGAGCGCGGACGCGTTGACGTGCGCGATCGCCTCGATCGTGACCATCGGGTTGACGCCCGACGCGGTCGGGAAGGTCGAGGCGTCGGCGACGACGAGGTTCCTCGTACCGCGCACGCCGCCCGCCTCGTCGCAGACCGGCCCGATCGCCGCCGTGCCCATCTGGTGGAACGAGTACAGCGCCACGCGGCCAGGCCCCCAGCCGCAGGCGTCCGCGTCCTGCATGAACGTCTCGATGCTGCCGCGACGGCCGGGCTCGTACTCGACGAGCTTCGCGTGGCTGGAGACGATCCGCCTGGCGCCGGCCGCTTCGAGCACGCGCGCAGCGGCCTCGGTGCCCGCGCGCATGCGGCCCGCGTCGCCGGGCGAGAGGCGGTAGCGCACGACCGGATCGCCGCTGCGGCCGACGCGCACCTGCCCTGGATCGCGGTCGCGCAGGAGGACGCCGACGAACGAGATGCGCGGCAGCTGGGCCATGAGCTCCGCGTGCTGGGCGGATCCCCGCCACGGCATCGCCCCCACGAGCAGGGCCGGATGCATGGCAGTCGTCTCGAGCTTGGCCGACTCGACCTGGTCGGAATAGATCGCCTGCAACGTTCCCTCCCAGGGCCTGATCTCGTCGTCGAAGACCCCGAGAGCGCCGCCGACGGGGTGCAGGTGCAGATTCCGGCCGAGCTGCGGCGAGTCGAGCCCCGAGCGGCGGAGGAGCGCGGGCGTCTCGATCGATCCGCAGGCCGCGACGACCGCGCGGGAGCGGACCTCGACGCGGTGTCCTTCGGCGGTGAGCGCCTCGACGCCGCTCGCCGCGCCGGCACGGAGGTTGACGCGCTCCGCCCGCGCGTTGACGACGATGCGCGCGCCGGCCGACTGAGCGTCCGCGAGCCAGGTCCGCATCGTGGATTGCTTCGCTCCGAGCGGGCAGCCGTAGCCGCAATACCCACAGACCACGCCCTGGTCGCAGCCGCGGACGTTGCGCGGCATGAGGTCGACATGCCAGTTCAGGGCCTCGAGACCGCGCTGCACGACCTGCTCGCGTGTCGACACCTCGTTGTGATCGGTGTTCACATCCAGCCGGTCGCACACCGCATCCAGCGCCCGTGTGAACTCGTCGCCTGTGAAGGCGCCGCCCCATTCCGCGCGAAGCTCGTCGGGTGTGCGGAAGGACGTCGTGTAGTTGACGACGGTGCCGCCGCCCAGGCAGGCGCCGGCGAGGATGCCGACGCCGTGGTCGTCCGTGGCGGTCGTGCCCCGCCCGTGGTAGAGCCGGCGCAGCCCGTCGAGCTCGGCGCCGTCGAAGTCGGCCGCCTCGTAGTGGCCGCCGGCCTCGAGCACGACGACGTCGAGCCCCGCCTTCGCGAGCACGGCCGCGGCCACGCCGCCCCCGGCACCTGAGCCGACGACGCAGACGTCGCAGTCCAGCGTCGTGTCCCCCGTGACGCCCAGCGGCTTGAGCGTCTTCTCGTCCCGGCTCGTGCGGCCGAGCGGCCCTGGATAGCCGATGCGCTCCCAGGCGGGCGTGCCCGGGAGCGTGTAGGAGATCGTCAGCAGGCCCTTGCGGAGTGCCTGGAAGCCGGCACGGCGGAGCGCGAGGCGGCTGTCGCACCAGCCGACGAGCGCTCGCTCACGGCTTTCGCCGCGGCGGCGGGTGAAGCCGCTCGCGGCGAGACCGGCGAGCAGCGCCCGGAGGCGGCGTCGCTCCGCGGTCGGTAGCACGGAGACGAATGTGTCGAGGAAGGCGTCCGGAACGCCGAGCTCGACCGCGCCGGGGAAGAACGTCTCGGCCACCGCGTCGAGCGCACGCCGTTCCGGATGGCTCAACACGCGTCGATCGTATGCCGTCCGTCCGCGAAGATGGGCGCCTGCTCGAGGTCACGACGCATACCGACGGCGGCCAGACGCCACTAGAAGTCGCCAAGCGGATCGCCGCCTTCGTCGGCGCGGCCCGGCGTTCGCTCGACCTGGCGCAGTACGACTTCCACCTGGAGCCCGAGACCGCGGTGGTCGTGGGCGACGCGATCAAGGACGCAGCTGCGCGGGGCGTCGCCGTGCGCTTCGTCTACAACGTCGACCACCGCAACCCGATCCCGGTGCCGCCGCCGGCCGAGCCGGACGCCCAGCTGATCGCATCGCTGGGGATCCCGGCTCGCGCGATCGCGGGCGTCCCCGACCTCATGCACCACAAGTACGTGGTGCGCGACGGCGAGGACGTGTGGACGGGCTCGATGAACTGGACCGACGACTCCTGGTCGCGGCAGGAGAACGTCGTCGTGACCGCGTCCTCCGCCGAGCTGGCCGCCAGGTTCACGGAGGACTTCGACGAGCTCTGGGACACGGGCGCCGTGGAGAAGAGCGGCTTCGTGGACACGACGCCGGTGGCCGTCGGCGACCGGCAGCTGCGCACCTGGTTCACGCCGGGCCACGGCGAGGGCCTCTCGCACCGGATCGGGAAGGCGATCGCGAAAGCGCGCCGGCGCGTGCGGATCGCCTCCCCGGTGATCACCGCCGCGCCCATCCTGGCGTCACTGTCACAGGTGATCTCGGAGGCCAAGGTGGACGTCGCCGGCGTGGTCGACGGGCCCCAGATCAACGGCGTCATCTACCAGTGGGGCGTCAACGGAAACATGTCGTGGAAGCTGCCGTTGCTCCAGCGCGCGATGTCGGCTCCGTTCTCGGCCAAGCCGTCCAACGCGTGGAGCCCTGAGGGCGGCGTTCACGACTTCATGCACGCGAAGCTGACCGTCGCCGACGACACCGTTTTCACCGGCAGCTTCAACCTCTCGCACTCGGGCGAGCTGAACGCCGAGAACGTCCTGGAGGTGACCGACGCGGAGCTCGCCGAACGGCTGGCCGACTACGTCGACGAGATACGCGCACGCTATCCGCGGTTCACGCCGACCACTCCGTAGCGCGCCGGGGGTCCTTGCAGCGGTCAGGCGCGGTGCTAGCGTGACCGCATGCCCGGGACCGTGCCGTCGGCGACGCTCGACCTGCTGACCTGGCTCTCGACCCGGCCGCGGACGTACGACGAGACGATGGCGGCGTGGCGGACGCACTGCCCGCGGCTCGCGGTCTGGGAGGACGCCCTCGAGGACGAGCTCGTTCAGGTCACGCGGAGCCGGAACGGCCGAGGCGGCGCGGCGGTCGAGCTGACCGAGCGCGGACGGGCGGCACTCGGAGCCGGGTAGGCCGGCGCTACTCCCACTCGATCGTCGACGGCGGCTTCGACGAGATGTCCAGAGCGACCCGGTTCACGGACGGGATCTCGTTGATGATCCGGCTCGAGATCGTCTCGAGTAGGTCGTAAGGCAGGCGCGCCCAGTCGGCCGTCATCGCGTCTTCGGACGTCACCGCGCGGATGACGATCGGGTACGCGTACGTGCGCTCGTCCCCCTGGACGCCGACCGAGCGGATGGCGGGCAGGACGGCGAACGACTGCCAGAGGTCGCGATAGAGCCCGGCGCGGCGGATCTCCTCCTGCAGGATCGAGTCGGCCTGGCGCAGCGTCTCGAGGCGCTCGCGCGTCACGTCGCCGATGATCCGGATCGCGAGGCCCGGCCCTGGGAACGGCTGCCTCCAGACGAGCCGCTCGGGCATTCCGAGCTCCTCGCCCACACGCCTGACCTCGTCCTTGAACAGCAGTCGCAGCGGCTCGACGAGCTCCATCTCCATGTCCTCGGGGAGCCCACCGACGTTGTGGTGCGACTTGATCTTGGCGGCCACGCCCTCGTCGGCCCCGCCCGACTCGATCACGTCGGAGTAGAGCGTGCCCTGCACGAGGTAACGGATCCTGCCGAGGCGGGTCGCCTCCTCCTCGAAGACGCGGATGAACTCGTCGCCGATGATCTTCCGCTTCTCCTCCGGCTCGGCCACGCCCGCCAGCCGCGCCAGGAACCGCGCCGCGGCGTCGACGTGGACGAGCGGGACCCGGAAGTGCCCCTCGAACGCCTCGACGACCTGCACTGCCTCGTCCTGGCGGAGCAACCCGTGGTCGACGAAGACGCAGGTGAGCCGGTCGCCGATCGCCTTGTGCACGAGCAGCGCCGCGACGGCCGAGTCGACGCCCCCCGACAGCGCGCAGAGCACACGCTCGTCGCCGACCTGTGCGCGAATGCGCTCGACCTGCTCCTCGATCACGGCGGCGGGCGTCCACGTCGGCGCCGCCCCGGCGACCTCGTAGAGGAAGTTCTTCAGCACGTCCTGGCCGAACGGCGTGTGCACGACCTCGGGGTGGAACTGGACGCCGTAGAGCGCGCGCTCCGGATTTTCGAAGGCGGCGATCGGCGCCGACGGCGAAGCGGCCGTCACCCGGGCTCCCTCCGGTGGAGCAGTGACCGAGTCGCGGTGGCTCATCCAGACGGTCTGCTCGTCCGGAAGGCCGGCGAGCAGCGCGCCGCCCTCCGAGCGAAGGTCGGTCTTGCCGAACTCCGAGACGCCCGTTCGCTCGACCCGCCCACCGAGGTCCTGAGCCATCAGCTGCATGCCGTAGCAGATGCCGAGCGTCGGGACGCCGAGCTCGTACAGGCCCGGATCGATCTGAGGCGCGCCGTCGGCGTAGACGGAGGCCGGGCCGCCGCTAAGCACGATCGCGGCGGGCCTCCGCGCCCGCGCCTCCGCGGCCGTGATCCGGTGGCCGACGAGCTCCGAGAAGACGCGTGCCTCGCGGACCCGCCTGGCGATCAGCTGCGAGTACTGGCCGCCCAGGTCGACGACCAGGACCGGGCGTTCCTCTGTTGCGGACTCACGCTCGGGGAGAGCGACGACCTCAGCCACCGCGGCGGTAGTTGGGGGCGTCCTTCGTCATGGTCACGCCGTGCGGGTGGCTCTCGCGGAGCCCGGCGCCCGTGATGCGCACGAACTTCGTCTGCGTCCGCATCTCCTCGATCGTCGCCGCGCCGCAGTAGCCCATCGACTGCCGCAGGCCGCCGACGAGCTGGTGGATCACGTTCGCAACGGGGCCCTTGTACGGCACGTGCCCCTCGACGCCCTCGGGGACGAGCTTGTCGACGTCCTCGACGTCGCCCTGGAAGTAGCGGTCCTTCGAGAAGCCGCGTGCCTTCATCGCGCCGAGCGACCCCATCCCGCGGTACTGCTTGAGGCGCTCGCCCTGCACGACGACGACGTCGCCGGGAGCCTCGTCGGTGCCCGCGAACATCGAGCCGAGCATCACGGTCTCGGCGCCGGCGGCGATCGCCTTCGCCATGTCGCCGGACGACGTCATGCCCCCGTCGGCGACCACGGGCACGTCGTGCTTGGCGCCGACCTGCGCACAGTCGAGGACGGCCGTCACCTGAGGCACGCCCACTCCGGCCACGACCCGGGTCGTACAGATCGAGCCGGGCCCGACCCCGCACTTGATCGCGTCCGCGCCTGCGTCCACCAACGCCTCCGCCGCGTCGGCGGTGGCGACGTTGCCCACGATCAACTCGACCTCGAGCCTGGATTTGAGCCTGCGCGTCATGTCGAGGACGCCGGTGGAATGACCGTGCGCGGTGTCCAGCACGAGCACGTCGACCTCGGCCGCGACGAGCGCCTCGGCGCGCTCGACCGCGTCCGGGCCGACCCCGACTGCGGCTCCGACCCGGAGCCGCCCGCGCTCGTCCTTCGTCGCCAGCGGGAACTCGATTCGCTTCTGGATGTCCTTGACAGTGATCAAGCCGCGCAGCCGGCCCTCTGCGTCCACGACCGGCAGCTTCTCGATCTTGTGGCGGTGCAGGATCTCCCGCGCCTCCTCGAGCGTGGTGCCGACGGGCGCGGTGACGAGGTCGCGCGCGGTCATCAGCTCGGAGATCGGCTGCGCGGTGTCGCCCTCGAAACGGAGGTCGCGGTTGGTGAGGATCCCGACGAGGACGCCGTCGGCGTCCACGATCGGCACTCCGGAGATGTGGTAGCGCGCCATCAGCTCCAGAGCCGCCGACACGGGCGCGTCGGCGGGGAGCGTCACCGGCTCGACGATCATCCCGGACTCCGAGCGCTTGACCTTGTCCACCTCCTCGACCTGGGCCTCGATCGAGAGGTTGCGGTGGAGGACGCCGAGCCCGCCCTCGCGCGCGAGCGCGATCGCGAGCCGCGCCTCGGTGACGGTGTCCATCGCGGCCGAGACGAGCGGGATCGCCAGCGACAGCGAGCGCGTCAGCCTGGTCGCGGTGGAGACGTCGTTCGGGAGCACCTCCGAGCGCTGCGGCACGAGCAGGACGTCGTCGAACGTGAGGCCCTCGCGGGCGAAGCGCCGGTCGAGCTCGACCAGCCGCTCCAGCTCGATCCGTCCTAGCTCCAAGCCCTCCAAGGAGTCAGCGTACCAACCCCTCCCGACGGCTTAGATAGGAGGGCCTGACGAAACATCGCTGAGCCGCTGGGCTGCGCTGCCCGCCCCGAGGCCGCGTCCTCAGTCGCGCCCGTATAGCTCCGCATACGAACACTCCCTGCGTCCTTGCCTCGGAACGACCATCGCACCCCAGCGACGAGCGAGGTTCCGCCAAGCCCTCCTACGTGGCCGGTACGGGCTCGAGCTGGACGACCTCGACATCGGAGGCGAGCCGAGCTGCCTCCCGCGGCTCGAAGCGGCCCGCGCCGATCTCGAGCGTCGACGCCGCACCCGCGCCCACGGCCGCGCGGAGCGCGTCCTCGGACTGCCGGCCCCCGTACAGCGCCGCGAGGAAGCCTGCGAGCAGGACGTCGCCCGCGCCCACGGCCGAGAGCGCCTCGACGCGCGGAGCCGTGGCCCGGTAGCGCTTCGCCGAGCGCTCCTCGCGCAGCAGCGCGAAGGCGCCCGACGTCTGCGTGATCAGCACGTTCCGCGGGCCGAGCTCGGCGATGTCCTCGAGCGCCTGCACGACTTCCTGCTCCTCGGTCAGCTCCTGGCCGATCAGGCCTTCGGCCTCGACCTGGTTGGGACTGACGAGGTACGGCTCGGCCGCTGCGCCCAGGCGGAGCGGCTCCCCTTCGCTGTCGAGCACGGTGCGCACGCCCTGCCGGTTCAGCTCACGGATGGAGTCGGCGTAGAAGCTCTCCGAGACCTCGCGCGGAAGCGTCCCGGCGAACACGACGATGTCGGCTCCGCGCGCCAGGTAGACCAGCTTCTCCGTCAGAAGGATCAGCTCCTCGGGCTGCACCGCCGGACCCCACTCGTTGATCTCGGAGTAGGTGTTGGCGGTGGGGTCGACCACGGCGGTCGATGTCCTCGACTCGTCGCCGATGCGGACGAAGTCGTTGAGGATCGCCTCGGCCGTGAGCTCCTCGACGATGCGCACGCCGGTGCGGCCGCCCGCGAGCCCCGTGGCGACCACCGGCACGTCGAGCCGCTTCAGCGCCCGCGCGATGTTGATCCCCTTGCCGCCGGCGAGCGTGAGCACCTGGCTCGCCCGGTGCCGCTGGCCGAGCAGGAAGTTGGGCACGGTCAGCGTGCGGTCGAGGGCGGCGTTGAGCGTCACCGTGATGATCACGAGAAGAGCCCTCCGAGGTGGTGGACGGTGCGGCGCGCGTACCAGCCGACCTTCCCCGCCGTGCCCGGCGCGTCGACCGACCGCGAGGCGACGAGCGGCGAGCTCGCGACCATCCGGCCCCGGTCGTAGACGCGGACTTCGCCGAGCCTGTCGCCCTTACGCACCGGCAGGTCGGCCGCGGTCGGCGCGATCACCCGCTCCGTGAGCCCGCGGGCGAGCCGGACCGGGCGCCGGACCGGCCGCGCCGCGACCAGCGCGAGCGCGTCGCGGCCGTAGGGCAGCTCGGTGCTGGCGTAGGTCCGATCGGTGCGGATGACCGGCACGAACCGGTACTGCGTGAGCCCGTAGGCGAGCAGCTCGGTCAGGTCGACGTTGCGCACGCTGCGCGTCGGCGAGCCGAGAATGGTGGCGTAGACGGTGAAACCGGGCCCGCGCGCGGCGGCGACCTGGCACCAGCCGGCGTTGCCGGTGTGGCCGGTCTTGACGCCGACCAGCCCCGGGAACTGGCCGAGCAGGTCGTTCCAGGTGTGGAGAGAGTGGCCGGTGATCGTCGCGTCGCGCTGGGCGACGAGGCTGCGCACGACGGGCTGCCGCATCGCGATCTGCGCGAGCCGGTTGAGGTCGTGCGCGGTCGAGACATGGCCGGCGACGTCGAGGCCGTCGGCCCGTTCGAAGTGCGTGGAGCGGAGCCCGAGCTCGCGCGCGCGCTGGTTCATCAACGCGACGAACGCGTCCTCGTCGCCGTGCGCGACGTGGGCCGCAAGTGCAATGGCCGCGTCGTTCGCGCTCTGGATCAGCGCGGCGGCGATCAGCTCGCGAACCGTGAGCCGCTCTCCGGCCCGCAGGTGGATCCCCGAGCCGGTCACCCCGACGGCGTCGCGGTCGACGGTCACGACGTCACCGGGCTTCGACCGCTCGAGGGCGATCAGGACGGTCATCAGCTTCGTGATGCTCGCCATCGGCAGCCGCTCCCGCGCGTTGTGGGTGAGCAGCACCTCGCCCGTTGCCGCGTTCACCACCTCGTACGCCTTGGCGTCGACGCTCGGCGTCGCGGCCGTGGAGGCCGAGGCATGAACGGCAGCTGCGAGCGCCGCGGCGACGACGACGGCGCGAAACTTCACAGGCGGGACCTTAGCTACGGGACCGTGATCCTCTGTTCTGCCGCGCACGCGGCCTGTCCGCGTAGCGGACCAGTGGAGGGGGTTTGGGGGAACCGGGAGGTTCCCCCAAGAAGGGTCTCACGGGACGATGATCCTTTGGCCGACCTGCAGGTTCGTCGGGTCGATCGTCGGGTTCAGGCGCAGCAGCTGCGCGACCGTCGTGTTGTGGTCGAACGCGACCTGGTCGAGGGTGTCCCCCTCCTGGATCGTGTACGTCCGCCGGTTGGGCGCCGGCTGCCTGCGGGTCGTCGTCGGCTGCGTGACGGTCCGGGCGGGACGCGAGGTGGTGGGTGGTCGGTTGTGCCGGCACGGGATCGTCGTTCGCGAGCCCCGCCCGGATGAGCAGGATCGCGACGGTGGCGGCGAGCAGGAAGGCGGCGGGAGCGAGCAGACGGTTGCCCCAGCGCGGTTCGGGACGGCGCCGGGCGCGCAATCGCTACCAGCCGGATGCGGCCCAGACCTCGCTCTTGAGCCTGGCGGCTTCGGAGCCGGCAGCGGTCCGCCAGTCGGCGTCGGAATGCCTGGATGCGTACATGACGGCCCGCGACACGGTCACGAGCGCGCTCGCGGGTCCGCTCGTGAACGCGCGGGCGACGTCTGCCGGCGTTGCGCCCTGCGCGCCGACGCCCGGCAGCAGGAGGATCGCGCGGGGCAGGATCCGGCGCGCCTCGCCCACGGCCCGCGGATGGGTTGCGCCGACCACCGCGCCGACGCTCGACAGGCCGCGCTCGCCGACGATGTCCTCGCCCCACTCGCCGACGAGGCCGGCGACGTGCTGCCACAACCGCCTCCCGTTGAGGAGCGCGAGGTCCTGGATGTCCGCGGCGCCGTCGTTCGACGTCTTGACGAGGCAGAAGATGCCCGCGCCCTCGCGCCGGCAGGCGGCGAGGAAAGGCTCGAGGGAGTCACGGCCCAGATAGGGGTTGACCGTGAGCGCGTCGGCGACCGGGTCGGCGCCGCCGCGCGGCTCTAGGTAGGCGCTCGCGTAGGCGCGGGCGGTGGAGCCGATGTCGCCGCGCTTGCCGTCCACGATCACGAGCAACCCGGCCGCGCGTGCGTACGCGCACAAATCCTCGAACGCGCGCATCCCGTCAGCGCCGAGCACCTCGAAGAACGCGAGCTGGGGCTTGATAGCTACCGCGTGCGGCGCGACCGCGTCGACGATCCCACGGCTGAAGCGGCTGACTCCTTCGGCGGGCGGGCCACCGCGCAACTCGATGGGAAGCAGGTCGAGCCGGGGATCCAGGCCGACGACGAGCTGGCTGCGCTTGCGCTCGATCGCCTCGGCGAGCCGGTCGCCGAAGAAGGCGAGGGCGGTTCGGGGCAGGGCCTGGACGTCCTGGGCCATGTTTTGAGATTACGCCAGACAGAAGACGGGGGTCCCGGTCGGGACCCCCGTCGAAGCTTGAATCAGGCGTGAACCGCTACCCGCGGACAGCCTGCTTCAGACCGCTGCCTGCGGAGAACTTGGGGACGTTCGCCGCGGGGATCTGAACCTTCTCGCTGGGGTTGCGAGGGTTCACGCCCGTGCGTGCCGCGCGCCTCTGTACCGAGAACTTGCCGAATCCGGTGAACACGACATCGTCGCCGCCCTTGAGCGCGTCCTGAATCGACGAAAGCACCGCGTCCACGGCCGTTGCGGCCTCCCTCTTGCTGACGCCGGCCTTGTCGGCGACCTTGTCGACGAACTCTCCCTTGGTCACGAACTCTCCTCCCCTCGATGGCTCTAGGTGGGTCGGAAGACCCTACCAGGGAAGTCCTTTCGGCTCAACCATGCGGATTAGCGGCACTTTTTGTTGTCTCGAGCAGTTCGGAGGCCCGAAAGAGCGGCCTGAGACGCACGGCGTGGCGCGCGAGAGCGTCCGCTCCACCCTCCTCCCGATCCACCACGCAGACGGCCGTTCCGCACTCCAGACCGGCCGTTCGGAGCGCGTCGACGGCCTCGATTGCGGCGCCTCCGGACGTCACGACGTCCTCGACGAGGCAGACGCGCTCCCCCGGCTCGAAGGCGCCCTCGAGCCGGTTCTCGGTGCCGTACTCCTTAGCCTGCTTGCGGACGATCAGGAACGGGAGACCCGAGGCGAGCGAGGCGGCCGCTGCCAGCGCGACGGCGCCGAGCTCAGGGCCGGCAAGCCTGGCCGCGTCGGGCTCATGCTCCTCGACCGCGGCCGCGATCAGCTCGCCGAGCGGCTGGAGCAGGTCAGGGCGGGTCTCGAAGCGGTACTTGTCGAGGTAGTACGGCGATCTGCGTCCGGAGCGGAGCACGAAGTCGCCTCGGAGCAGCGCGTGGTCGGTCAGGGCGCGGCCGAGCTCGAGCCGGCTCACGACGGGCCCGCTGCGGCCAGCGCCTCGCGCGCGCGAGCGAGGACCGGCCCGGCTTCCGGGGTTGCCCCGGCGAGGGAGAGCATGGCGCCGTCGTCGTAGTAGACGTCCAGCCTGAGGCGACGCGCGGCGCGGCGCCTCAGCACCCGTACGGCTCCCACGGAGCCCGCGGCGAGCAGGGCGCCCGCGGCGAGCTTCCTCACTCGTCGCCCTCGATGCTGCGCAGGCACGCGCGCAGGTCATAGAGGACGAGCCCGGACGGCTCGTCGGGACCGGTCGTGGCGGCGCAGACGGCCTCCTTCCCGGCCGCGACGAAGAGGCTGCCGTCCCCGTGTGGCCGCTTCGAGCGCCGTCACGCGCGCACCGCCGCTCGAGCGGATGGCGCCTGCCGCGTCGAGCGCCGCCCGGGCAGCATCCGCGAGCCGGCGGGCCCGCGTCTCGTCGTCCAGGGTGGACGCCAAGATGGCTCCGTTCTGCTCGAGCACGACGGCCTCGCGCACCTGGGTGGAGACGTCGGTGAGGTCGACGAGGGCCTCGGCGGCGTCCATCGAGCGACGGTAACACAGGGATACTCCTCGCCCGTGAGGGCCGTTTTCGCCAAGTTCTTCGCCGACCGAGGCACCCACCTCGCGGCGATGATCGCCTACTTCGCGCTGCTCTCGTTCGTGCCGTTGCTGTTCCTCACCCTGGCGTTGCTGGGGTTCGCGCACCGCCCGGACGAGTCGAGCGTGCTCGTCGAGGAGCTCAGCAAGCTCTTCCCGCGCACGTCGGTCCGGACGATCGTCTCGTTCGTCACCGAGATCCAGAAGAACGCGGCCGCGCTCGGGATCCTCGGCGGCATCTTCATCTTCTGGACGTCGCTGTCGCTCTTCAGCGTCCTGGAGTCCGCGTTCAACATCGTCTACGGCCGGCCGAACCGGTCGTTCCTGCACGGGAAGGCGCTCGCGCTCGGGCTGCTGACCATGTCGCTCGTGACGCTCTTCTTCGGTCTGATCGCGGGCAGCTTCGGCTCCGAGATCCTGAAGCGCTCCGCGCCTGGGTTCGCGGCCAACGTGATCGTCGCGTACGTCCTGTCGGTCACGGTGTCCGGCCTCGCCGTCTTCGTCTTCCTCGTGGCCGTCTACATGCTCCTCACGAACGAGCGGCTGCGTCCCAGAGACGTCCTGCCGGGGGCGATCGTCGCGACGGCCGCGCTCGAAGCGAGCTTCCAGGTGCTGCCGATCTACCTCCGCGTCTCGAAGGACGTGATCGCGCTGCAGGCGCTTGGCGGGCCTGCGCTGCTGCTCGTCTGGCTCTACGTGATGGCGAACGTGATCGTCTTCGGCGCCGAGGTGAACTGGTTCCTAAGCCGCGGGCGGGAGCCGGCGGAGCTCGAGGAGGCGCCACCCGGCCTCGCCTGAAAGGGCCGTGTCTGGGGTCAGACCCTGGACACGCTCGAAGCAGACACGGCTGCGCCGATCCTACGAGCCGCTTCTTCGCGAGCGCCCAGGAACACCTCGCTCAAAGGGCCGTGGCTGGGGTCAGACCCTGGACACGTCCTACACAGACGCGTCGACTGATGCTGCGAGCGCCCGAGCCGCGCGCGCTCGGTGCGAGTTCTCCGCCTTCCAGGCGTCGCCGAGCTCCGCGACGGTGCGCTCCTCGCCCTCCGGGACGAACACGGGGTCGTAACCGAAGCCTTCGGACCCCCGTCGTTCGCGGGCGATCCGGCCCTCGAGTCGGCCCGTCCCACGACGCTCGGTGTCGTCGGGCGCGATCGCCACGAGCTCGCAGACGTACCGGCCCTCGCGCTCGTCCACGCCGTCCAGCTCTCGCAGCAGGCGATCGATCGGATCCTCGTCGCCCGCCCACCGTGCCGAGTGGAGCCCGGGGCCGCCGCCGAGCGCGTCCACCTGCAGCCCGGAGTCCTCGCCGATCATCCAGGCGGCGGGATCGCCGACCTCGCGCCCGTAGACGGCCTTGCCGCGCGCATTCTCGTAGTGGGTCGTCCCATCCTCGCGCGGGTAGTCGGAAGCCTCGAGCAGCTCAATGCTCCAACCGGGAAGCGAACGGCGCAGCTCGGCCAGCTTGTGCGGGTTGCCGGAGCAGAGCCGCGCTACGAGCTCCAACGCACCGCCCGGACATCCTCGAGATCGGCGAGCCGCCGCAGCGCCTCGTTCGGGCCGTCCGGAAAGGCCGCGCGCAGGATGACAAGCAGGCCGTCGCGCGAGCGCTCGAGCTGGAAGGACTCGACGTCCGCGCCCAGGTCCTCCACCGTAGCCAGCACGTGCTGCGCGCTGGCACCACTCGGAAGCTCGATCTCGAGCGGTCGCTCCTGCGGTCGGATCCGCGTGAAGACGCGGTACGCCAGGATCCGGAGCGGCCAGAGGCTCACGATCACGATGACCGTCGTGATCACCGCAGCCGCGTAGTAGCCGGCGCCGGCGGCCATGCCGATCGCGGCCACGGCCCATAGCGTCGCCGCGGTCGTCAGCCCGCGGACGGTCAGCCCCTGGCGGATGATCGCGCCCGCGCCGAGGAAGCCGACGCCGGTGACGATCTGCGCCGCGATCCTGGTCGGGTCGAAGACGATCCCGGAGCGGTTCGAGAAGCTGAAGTCGGACCAGGCGTACGCCGAGACGATCGTGAACAGGGCGGCGCCGAGCGCGACCAGCAGATGAGTGCGCAGCCCAGCCTCGCGCTCGCGCAGCTCGCGTTCGAGCCCGATCGCGGCGCCGAGCCCCGCCGCCAGGCCGATCCGGAGGGTCAGCTCGGCGACTGTGAGCTCAGGCATGGACGGCCTCGGCGGCCGCACGCTGCGCTGCCGAGATCTCGTCGATGCCGAGCGAGCCCACCTCGAGCATCTCGTCCAGCTCCTCGCGCGAGAACGGAGCGCCCTCAGCGGTGGCCTGCACCTCGACGAGCCGGCCGTTGCCCGTCATGACGACGTTGAGGTCGACCTCCGCACTCGAGTCCTCCACGTAGTCCAGGTCGAGCAGGATCTCGCCGTCCACGATTCCGACCGACACCGCGGCCACCGAGTCGGTCAGGACGCGGCCCAGGCCCATCCGGTCGAGCGCACGGCGCGCGGCTACGTAGACGCCGGAGATCGCGGCACACCGGGTGCCGCCGTCGGCCTGCAGGACGTCGCAGTCGAGCCAAAGCGTCCGCTCGCCGAGCGCGTCCATGTCGGCAACCGCCCGGAGAGCGCGGCCGATCAGGCGCTGGATCTCGACCGTGCGGCCCTTCTGCTTGCCCTGGCTCGCCTCGCGCGGCGTGCGCTGACCGGTCGACGCGGGGAGCATCGAGTACTCAGCGGTCAGCCAGCCCTTGCCGCGGCCCATCATCCAGCGCGGGACGCCCTCGTCGAGGGTCGCCGTGCACAGCACGCGCGTCTTGCCGAAGGAGATCAGCGCCGAGCCGTTGGCCTGCTCGAGGTAGTCGGGCTCGATCGACAGCGGCCTCAGCTCGTCGCTCCGCCGGCCGCCCTCTCTGCTCAAGCGGCGGCCCTCTCGAGCTCGGCGACCTCGACGTGCTCGACGTCGCCGAGCGGCAGCTGCAGGAAGCGCTCGCCGAGCGTGCGGAACGCCGCCGGCTCGCCCGTCGTGAGGAAGCGGTATGTCCCGTCCCGGCCGGCCTCGTTCTCGATCCCCTTGCGCGCGAGCGTCTCGGCCACCTCCCGTGCCGTCTCCTCGGCCGAGAAGACGAGCGTCACGCCGCGCCCGAAGACGCGCTGGAAGATCGGTCGGATCAACGGGTAATGCGTGCAGCCGAGGATCACCGTGTCGACGCCCGCGGCCTTCAACGGGTCGGCGTATTCGCGCGCGGCCTCGGTGGTCGGGGCGCCGAAGGGCTCGTCGCTCTCGATCAGCGGCACGAGACGAGGGCAGGCGACCGGGAAGAAGCGGACGCCGGCATCGAGTGCGTGCACGAGCTCCGCGTACCGGCCCGCCTCGACCGTCGCCTGCGTCGCCATCAGGCCCACGCGCCGGTTGCGGGTTGCCTGGACGGCGGCGTGCGCCTCGGGCGTGATCACGCCGACGACCGGCACGGCGAGCTCCTCCTGGAGCTGGGGCAGCGCGGCCGAGGTGGCGGCGTTGCACGCGGCGAGGATGAGCTTCACGCCCTGACCCTCGAGGAACCGCGCCAGCTCGCGCGCGTAGCGGCGGATCTCCGGGAGCGGCCGCGGCCCGTAGGGCAGCCGGGCGTGATCACCGACGTAGACGAAGTCCTCGTTCGGCATCGTCACGAGGCACTCGTGCAGGACGGTGAGCCCTCCCATGCCCGAGTCGAAGACGCCGATCGCCCGCCGGTCCACCGGGCGATTGTAGAGAGCGGAGGGGTTGGCCTACCCTGAGCCGCGGCACCACTGCCTCGGTCCCGCCCGAAAGGCCGCCCCTCCCGGCCGGGCGGAGCCTTTTCTTATGCTGGCGGCGTGGGACGGATCCGGATCGGGACCTGCAGCTTCGCCGACGAGGCGCTCACCAAGTGGTGGTATCCGCCGGGCCTCCCGGCCCGCGAGCGGCTGCCCTACTACGCCGAGCACTTCGACACCGTCGAGGTCGACTCGACCTACTACCGCCTCCCGGAGGAGCCGATGACCGGCAGCTGGGCGGAGCGGACGCCCGACGGCTTCGTCATGCACATCAAGGCCTTCGGCGTGATGACGCGGCACCCCGTGAAGGTGCAGCAGCTCCCGCCCGACCTGCGCGACGAGGCTCCCGCGGACGACCGCGGCCGCGTCGAGCGTCCCTCGCGCGAGTTCCGCGCCGAGATCTTCAAGCGGTTCCGGGAGGGCATCTCACCGCTTCGCCGCGACGGGAAGCTCGGCGGGATCCTCATGCAGTTCCCCTCGTACGTCGTGAACAAGCCGGCATCGCTCGACTACCTCGCCTGGGCGCGCGAGCAGCTCGGCGATGACGAGATGCTCGTCGAGTTCCGCCACCCGAGCTGGTTCGAGGAGGACGCGCGCGCCGACACGCTGCGTTTCCTGGAGGAGCACGGGATGACCCACGTCGTGACCGACTCGCCCCGAATCGAGGCGAAGACCCTCGTGCCGACCGTGCTCGCGGTGACCGGCCCGAGCGCGTACGTCCGACTGCACGGCCGCAACGCGGACACCTGGCACAAGCGCGGCGGCGGCGCCAGCGAGCGGTTCGACTACCTCTATTCGGATGACGAGCTGCGCGAGTGGGTCGAGCCGCTGCGCGAGCTCGCGGACCAGGCCGAGAACGCCTACGTGTTCTTCAACAACAACAACCGCAGCCCGGGCGACCCCGGCGACGGTCGCGACTTCGTCGCCCAGGCGGCCGCGAACGCGGACGCCCTCCGCCGCATCCTCCAGGAGGCCGAGCTGCCCGTCAGTTAGCTCGTCCGCTTCGGCCGTGTCTGGGGTCAGACCCTAGACGTGGCCGCCCGGGACGATACGAGATGGAGGAAAGAAGTCGTACGGCGATTTCGCGCCTCGGATTCGCGCACAGGCGACACGTCCGCGTGGGGCGGGTCCGGGGTCAGACCCCAGACGCGGCTCGTTTAGCCCTGTCCGACTTCGTCCAGAAGCGCTCCGAGCATCCGGTTGAACTCGGCCTGGCGCTCGAGGTTGGGCAGGTGGCCGCCCGGGTAGATCGCGATGCGCCCGTCGTGGGCCTGCGCGACGAGGTCTTCGGCGACGGCGCGCGGCACGTACGGGTCCTCCTCCCCGACCGCGACGACCACCGGCGCGTCGAGCGACTCGACCACGCCGGTCGTGTCGGTTCGGTCGCGAATCGCCTCCACTCCGCGCACGAGCCCGTCCGGATCGCGGTCGAGCGCCCACGCGTGCGCCCGCTGGACGACGGCAGGGTCGGCCTCCGCGGAGAAGAGCTTCGCGCGCATGTCCTCCCAGAGCGCCTCTGCCCCACCCTGCCGGATCAGCTCGATCGTGAACGCCCGGCGCTCGAGCCGCTCAGCGTCGTCCGGGTCGGCGCGCGACCCGGCGAGCACGAGCGCCCGCACGCGCTCGGGCGCCAGCCCGGTCAGCGCGAGTGCTGCGTAGCCGCCCATCGAGGCCCCTACCACGACGAAGTCGCCGTCGACCTGCGGCAGGATCGCCCGCGCCCATTCGTCCATCGACGAGCCGAGGTCGTAGAGATCGGGCGCGAGCACCTCGTGGCCTGCCAGCAGGTCGCGTTGAGGCTCCCACATGCGCGAGTCGAGCGGGAAGGCGTGGAGCAGGACGACGTTCACGCCGGGAGCATCACACGCAGCCCGGTGAGCAGGTAGTGCGCGCTGAGGTTCTCGAACGGCGCGAAGCGCGCGCCGAAGCCGCGCACGTCGCTGTCGACGCCGTAGAACGCCGTGACGGCTTTCCGCAAGCCGAGGTCGCCCGCCGGCCACGCGCGCGGCCGCGCCAGGTGACGCGCGAGGAACCAGTCGGCAGTCCACTCGCCGATGCCGGGGAGCGCGGTGAGCCGGGCCTGGATCTCGTCGTCGGGCAGCTCGCGCAGGCCGTCGAGGTCGAGCTCGGCGCGCGCCACGCCGAGGATGTACTCGGCCTTGCGGGTCGAGAAGCCGAGCTCGCGGAGCTCCTCGGGCGACCCGCTCGCGACGCGGTCCCGCGTGGGGAACGCATAGGCGTGGACGCCGCGGCCGCCGAAGCGCTCCACGAACCGGTTGCGCACCGCGAACGCAGCGAACAGCGAGACCTGCTGCGCGCTGATCGATGTGACCAGCGACTCGAACGGGTCCGGAGCCAGCGGAGGCCGCAGACCCGAGAGCCCGCCCACGAGCCGTGCGAGCACCGGGTCCGACTCGGCGAAGGCGTAGAAGGGCTCGAGCTCGAAGGCGAGCCCGAGCAGCGAGCCGATGACGGGCGCCACGTCCGCGTCGAGGGGCTCGACGTCGACTCCTCCGGGCGTAGCCTCGATCCGGACCTCCCGCTCGCCCACCACGCGATGGAGCCCGCCTTCGTGCCAGAGGTTCGCGACGTCGGGGCCGAAGACGCGGAAACGTTCGGTGGAGAGCTCGAAGTCATAAGGCTCGGGAACTGCGAGCGTGGCCACGGACTAGGAAAGCTGGACCGCGACGCCGTCCTGGGCGGCCCGGTAGAGCGCCTCGATTGCGCGCGCCTGCGCGACGACCTCGACGCGGCCGAGCAGCGGATCGCCGTCGCCGCGGATCGCGTCGCTGAGGTTCTCGAGCTCGAGCGTGAAGTGATTCGCCGGCGCGGCCTCGACCAGCTCGACGTCGTCGCCGCGGCGAACCTCGATTCCGGGCGCGCCGATCCCCGACGAGCCCAGCACGAAGGGGTTTGCGACGCGCACCACCGCGTCGGAGCCGACCACTTCGAGCTCGGCCCGGTACGGCAGATCGAAGGCGCAGTCGAACTGCGCTAGCACCTCGCCCGGGAAGGTGAGCGTGCCGGCGAACCGGACGTCGACGCCGGTCGAGCCGACGACCTGCGCGGCCGTCACCGAGACCGGCTCACCGGCGAGGAGGCGGATGAGTGATACGCAGTAGCAGCCCACGTCCATCAGCGAGCCGCCGTCCAGCTCGGCGCGCATGCGGACGTCCCCCAGCTCCGTGAGCGAGAAGCTGAAGGCGGCGCGGATGAGCCGCAGCTCGCCGATCTCGCCGTCCCGCACGAGCTCCGCCAGCCGCCTCGTCTGCGGGTGGTGCCGGTACATGAACCCCTCCATGAGGAAGCGGTCGTTCCGCTCGGCGGCGTCGAACGCAGCTTCGACCCGGCTGACCCGCCTGTCGAACGCCTTCTCGCAGAGGACGTGCTTGCCGGCCTCGAGCGCGCGGATCGACCACTCCACGTGCAGCCCGTTCGGAACCGAGATGTAGACCGCCTCGATGTCGGGGTCCTCGAGGAGCGCCTCGTAGCTGCCGTATGCGCGTTCGATCCCGCGCTCGGCCGCGTAGTCGGCCGCCCGGGCCGGATCGCGGCTGGCGACGGCGACGACCTGCACGCGGTCGGACAGCCGCGCTCCGGCCAGGACGTCGTCGTTGATCGAGGCGGTGGAGAGGATGCCCCAGGTGACCACGGCAGTAGTCTCGCGGGATGGAGGGCGGCGCCGCATGAACATCCGCCGTGAGACCGAGGCCGACCATGCCGCCGTCGCCGAGGTGACCGCCGCCGCGTTCGGACAGGAGGACGAGGCGCGCCTGGTCGAGGCGATCCGCGCGTGCGAGGACTTCGTGCCGGAGCTGACCCTCGTCGCCGAGGAGGACGGGCGCGTCGTCGGCCACATCATGTTCAGCTACTCGCCGCTCGAGGGCTCGCCGGCCAAGGTTCTCCAGCTCTCGCCGCTCAGCGTCGCTCCGGATCGGCAGAACGCCGGCATCGGCTCCGCGCTCACCCGCGAGGCGCTACGCCTCGCCGACGAGCGCGGCGAACCACTCGTCGTCGTCCTCGGGCATCCGACGTACTACCCGCGCTTCGGCTTCCGGCCGGCCTCGACGCTCGGCCTCGAAGCACCGAACCCCGAGTGGCCGGACGAGGCGTTCATGGCGGTCCCGCTGAGCGCGTACGACCCCGAGCTACGTGGACGCGTGCGCTTCGCGCCGCCGTTCGGCTAGCGGATGTCCATCCGCGCGATCAGCCCGTCGCGCAGCGTGTAGACGTGCTGGACGCGCTGCTCCGAGAGGAGCTCGCCGTCGAGATCGCGCACGACCTGGTCGACGTCGACCACGATCCGGCCCTGGTCGTCCTCGGAGAAACCGACCGGCTCGACGTGCGAGTCGATCAGGCCGAACTGGCGCGTCCAGTACGCGCGGACCGCGTCGTGACCGAGCTCGCGCCCGCCCTCCATGCCGTTCGGCCAGTCCACGTCGGGACGCGTCAGTGCGAGCGCGCCGTCGATGTCGCGTGCGTTGAACGCCGCATAGGCCCGCCGGAGGAGCCGCTCAGTCGAGTCCTGCGGCAACGTCGTAGAGGTCGTCGAACGGGGTGTACGCGACGCCGGCCGTGTCGAGGTAGCGGGCGAGCCCGGCGCGCGCGAAAACACGAGAAGAAGCCAGCGCGGCGCACTGATCCGAATAGCCGTCGCCGACGTAGACCACCTCGCCCGGCGGGAGGGCGGCGCGCTTGCAACCTTCGCCGCACACACGGCAGGTCGCGCCGTCGCGGAGCTTGACCCGCCACCCGTCGGGCCTCACCTCCACCGTGTTGGCCAGAAGCTCCACCGAGACGGCCTCGCGTTCGAGCACCGGCTCGATCAACTCGCGGAAGGTGCCGGAGATGACCAGCGGCTGGTACCGCTCCACGAGCTCGTCGAAGCCCGGACGGACGCGAGCCTCCCGCAGGACGAAGTCACGCACCTCCTCGAGCGACGCGGTGACCGTGGCGAACTCCTGCGTCAGCAGCTCGTCGTGCGTGACGTCTTCGCCCAAGATGCCGACGCGGTCGTAGAGCGTCAGGTCGCCGAACCGGCGCATGACCATCACACCGACGTCCTCCTCGGTGCACGTGCCGTCCCAGTCGAGCACGATCCTCACGCCCCTGGCCGGCCCCGGCTCCCGCCCGGCAGAGCCGGGCTCCGCCGCGGCCTGCCGAACCTGGCGGCACGGTGCTCTCCGGGCCCGTGCCGAGCACTGTGCCCTCCGGCCCCGCACCCCCAGGATCGGCCCAGAAACGTGAGGACGCTTCGCGGTCTCAGAGGTGCGAGGTCGCCCCGGCGGGGTCTTCGTCGTACGTGTGCTCGGCGCCCGGCTCCTCGTACCAGGAGTAGGCGTACTTCCCGTCGTCGGTGTCCTCGGCCAGCTTGGAGAGCTTGAGCGGATGGAAGGTGTCGCACATGACGGCGAGCTCGTGCGTCTCCGTCACACCCAGCGACTTCTCCGCGAGCCCGGGCTGCGGCCCGTGCGGGAGCCCCGACGGGTGGAGCGTGATCGAGCCGACCTCGATCCCCTTCCGCGAGGAGAAGTTGCCCTCGACGTAATAGATCATCTCCTCGCTCTGCAGGTTCGAGTGGTGGTACGGGATCGGCACCGCCAGCGGGTCGAAGTCGAGCTTGCGCGGGCAGAACGAGCAGATGACGAAGTTGGGGCCGGCGAACGTCTGGTGCGAGGGCGGCGGCATGTGGATCCGGCCCGTGATCGGCTCGAAGTCGCGGATGTTGAACGTCCACGGGTAGAGGTAGCCGTCCCAGCCGACCACGTCGAACGGGTGGTAATCGACGACGTAGTCCTGGTACCCGTCGCGCACGCGCACCTTGACCAGGAACTCGCCGCGCTCCCTGTAGGTCTCGAGCTCCGCAGGCGGGTGGATGTCGCGGTGGTAGAAGGGCGCGTGCTCCATCAGCTGCCCGTACTCGTTCCGGTAGCGCTTGGGGATCTCGATCAGCCCCGGCGTCTCGAAGAGGAGGTAGCGCTGCGGGCCTGACGGCTCGAAGCGGTAGGTCGTGCCGCGCGGGATGACGACGTAGTCGCCCTCGCTGTAGGGCACGGCGCCGAAGGTCGTGTGCAGCGTGCCCGACCCCTCGTGCACGAAGTAGACCTCGTCGCCCTCGCCGTTGCGGAAGAAGTAGTCCATCGTCTCGGCCGGCCGCACGAACGAGATCTCGACGTCGTTGTTCCACATCAGCAGGCGGCGCCCCGAGATCTCGTCGCCCTCGGGCTGCAGGCCCCACGTGTGGAAGTGGCGGTGGGCGTGGGCGTCGGGCACCCACTCCTCGCGCTCGATCGGCTCGAAGTCGCCGAGCTCCTTGACGCGGCAGGGCGAGGTGAGGTGGTACAGGATCGACTCGTTCCCGACGAACCCCTCGAGGCCCATGACCTCTTCGGTCAGGAGCGTCCCGTTGTCGCGGAACTGGATGTGGCGCTTGCGCGGAAGGTCGCCGAGGCGCTGGTAGAACGGCATCGCTGCGGAGAATACCCCCGGCTAGGCGGACTGCGACTCGTCGCCCAGCAGCCGGCTGAAGCGTGCCAGGGCGTAGAACACGGCGTAGCTGGCGACGAGAAAGCCGCTGAAGACGATCGTGACAGCGAAGACCTCCGGGTAGTTCAGCGGGTCGGAGAGGCCCTTCGCGAGATCGTCGAGGATCGGCTTCGGGTCGGTGAAGACGTCCCAGGAGTTGAAGCGCTGGAAGCGGCCCGAGGAAGACGCCCACCGAGCTCAGGAGCAGCATCGCCCACACGCCGACCCAGGCCCAGACCGCGCCGAAGCGCCGCTCCGCGACCGAGTGGATCAGGAACAGCGAGAGGAATCCGAGCGCGAGCCCGCATGCGGCCGCCGCGCTGACAAGGACGACGTCGAACCAGCGCGGCGCATTGTGGAACATGCCGAGGTACTTGAAGTCGGTCAGCAGGTATGGAGCGTTCGGGAAGAACAGCAGCCACAGGGCCGCCAGCCCGAGCAGCGTGAGCATCCGGCTACCGCGCTGCGCCCGGTCGTAGACGACGAGCGCCACGGCGAACGGGATCCACGCCAGGAACAGGTTCCACGGCAGGTTCACGTATACATCGGTCTGCGTATAGGCGACGCGGACGGCGACCATCGCGAGCACGAGTGCCGTGAGCGCACCGAGCACGGCGAGGGTCGCCAGCCTGCGGCCGCTCGAGGGCCCACCACTGAGCGAAGTCACGCCTTCGAGCTTAGCCTGTGCGGCCCGAGCGCTCGCCGACACGGTTCCGCAGGATTCCGACGCCTGCGAGCTCCAGCTCGACGACGTCACCGGGCTGGAGCCGCGCCCCGTCGCGGTCGATGTCCACCCCGCCCGAGCCGATCAGGTCACCCGGGAGCAGGCGCGTGTTCCGGCCTGCGTGCGCGACGATCTCGTCCCACGTCCTGCGCATGCCGGCCAGCTCGGCCCGCGCGACATCCTCTCCGTTCACGCGCACGACCACCGACCCGCTCGCACCGTCGAACTCATCGGGCGTCACGAGCACCGGGCCGATGGAGGTCGCGAAGTCCTTGCTCTTCACCGGCCCGAGCCCGTCCGCGAGCTCGCCGCGGAGCAGGTCGCGCGCCGTCCAGTCGTTCATGAGCGTGAAGCCGGCGATCCGGCCTTCGACGCCGATCACGGCCGCGACCTCGGCCTCGCAATCCAGCTCCTCCGCGCCTTCCGGGTACGGGATCTCGTCCTCCGGGCCGTAGATCGCGGTCGGATTCGAGAAGTAGAAGGCGAGGTCGGCGCGGCGGAACGCGGAGAAGTCCCGCACCGTCGGCGGGTGGAGCACCGGCGCGCGGAACTCGATCTCGTCGAGGCCGTACTCGGCGTGCTCGCGCGCCTGGCCGCCGCCGGTGAAGAACGACTGCAGCGTCTGCGCCGCGAGCTGGATGACGCGGTCGCCCTCGATCCGTCCCGGCCAGCCGCGCTCGAGATGGCGCCCACCGGGGCTGAACATGCACAGCTTCAAGGCTCTGTGTGCACCACGACGTCGGCGACGGGAACGGCGGCGCGGATCCGCTCTTCGATCTCGCTCGCCTGCTCGTGCGCGTCGGCGAGCGAGGCGGCGGGATCGAGCGCGAGCGCCACGTAGACCACGAGCCCCTCCGGGGTCTGCACGAAGCGGAGCTCGCGCGGCGGCTTTCCGGTCGCGTCCTGCACGAGCCCGCGGATCGCGGCCTCCTCCTCGTCCGCGGCTGCGTGCCGGCCGGCCTCGGCCTCGCGCAGCGGCTCCAGGTGGGTCAGCACGGAGACCACCTCGGGCAGTTCTTGCTCGATCGCGCGCTCGACCTGCGAGGCGACGTCGTGCGCCTGCTCGAGCGTGATGTCGCCGGGCAGCTTCAGGTGCAGGGAGACCTCGTTGGCGTCGCCGAGGTTCACGACACGGACGTTATGCACCTCGCGCACACGCGGGACGCTCAGTGCGGCGACCGACGCGAGCTCCCCGAGCGCCTCGGCTTCAGTCTCGGGCTCCACGTGCACGACCACGTCGCTCTCGGGCAGCGCCCGCTGAACCGCCGCCTCCACCGCGTCGGCGGCGGCGTGGCCCTGACCCACCGCCGCGCCGGCGGGGACGCCGATCACGACGTCCATGAAGTGCTGCCCGGCCGACTGGCGCATCCGCAGCCGCTTGAGCCGTACCGGCGGCTCGATCGACGCGATCGCGCGGCGCGCCGCCTCGCGGGCGTCGGCGGGCGCGCGGTCCATGAGCACGTCGACGTTGCGCCGCATCAGGCGGGATGCAGCGAGCAGGACGAGGGCTGCGACGAACAGGGCCGCCGCCGAGTCGGCCTTCGGATAGCCCGAGGCGGTCAGCGCCAGACCGATCAGGACGGCGACCGAACCTGCGAGATCGCCCGCGAAGTGCAGCGCGTTCGCGGCGAAGGCCGGGCTTCTGTACCGCCGCGAGGCCCGCTGCGACACGAGCGCGCGGCTCGCGTCGAGGGCAATCACCAGGCCGATGACGGCGAAGGCATACCAGGTGGCATCAACGCCTGGGGTGCCCGAGCCGAACAGGTTGAGCAGCGCCTTCCCGGCGATCAGGAGGCTGACGACGACGAGGATCCCGCCCTCGGCGAGCGCCGCGAGGTGCTCCGCCTTGCCGTGACCGTAGGGGTGCTGCGGGTCGGCCGGCCGCACGGCAACGCCGACCGCGAACAGCGTGAGCAGCGCGGCGACGAGGTCGGTGGCGGAGTGTGCGGCCTCCGAGACGAGCCCGAGGCTGCCGCTGGCCAGGCCCGCGCTGAGCTTCAGCAGCACGAGCGCCGTGGCAGCAGCGACCGAGACGAGCGCGATCCGGCGTTGAGGGGTCACGCCGGAAGGCTAAATCGGCGGGGAGCCGCGGACGGCTTAGAGGTTGCCGCGGAGCGCCTGCTCGCGCTCGATCGACTGGAACAGCGCCTTGAAGTTGCCCTCGCCGAAGGTCGTGGCGCCGTGCCGCTCGATCACCTCGAAGAACACCGTCGGCCGGTCCTGGGCGGTCTTGGTGAAGATCTGGAGCAGGTAGCCGTCCTCGTCGCGGTCGGCGAGGATGCGCTGCTCCTTGAGGTCGTCGTAGTCCTCGGCGATCTCGCCCACGCGCCCTTCGACCTCGTCGTAGTAGGTGTCAGGCGTGTCCAGGAAGAGCACGCCGCGCTCCTTCAGCGCCCGGACGGTGCCGACGATGTCGTCACTTTGCAGGGCGATGTGCTGGACGCCCGGGCCGGCGTTGAACTCGAGGTACTCCTCGATCTGGCTCTTGCGCTTGCCCTCCGCCGGCTCGTTGATCGGGAACTTGATCTTGCCGCTGCCGTCCGACATCACCTTGGACATCAGCGCGGAGTACTCGGTCTGAATCTGGTCGTCGCCGAAGTGGATGATGTTCGTCATCCCGAACACGCGCTCGTAGAAGCCGACCCAGTGGTCCATGCGACCGAGCTCGACGTTGCCGACGACGTGGTCGAGCGCCTTCAGCCCGACCCCGCCCGACGGCTGCCCGTTGGCGGCTGCCGACCTGTAGCCGGGCAGGAACGGGCCCGCGTAGTCGACGCGGTTGACGAACGTGTGGATCACGTCGCCGTAGGTGCCGACCGCGGCCAGCTCGACGCGCCCGAACTCGTCCTCGACCCACTCGGTCTCGCGGATCCCGCGCGCGCCGCGCTGCACGGCCTGGCGGTAGGCCTCGTTCGCGCTCGGCACCTGCAGCGCGATGTCGCGGGCGCCGTCGCCGTGACGGCATGCGAACTGCGTCACCGGGCTGTCCACGCGCAGGCCGCTCGTGACGACGAGGCGGATGTCGCCCTGCTCGAGGACGTACGACGCGCGGTCGCGCACGCCCGTCTCGGGGCCTGCGTACGCCGTCCGCGTGAAGCCGAACGCGCGCTCGTAGAAGTAGGCCGCCTGCTTGGCGTTCCCCACCCAGAGCTCGAGGTGATCCCAGCCCTCGAGGGGCATGAAGTCGTTCGAGGCCATCGCTCTGATCTTAGAGCTCCCAACGCAATGAGGCGTTGTGCCGTTTTAGCCCCATCACGTTGGAAGCTCTAGAGCTTCGCCGGCGCTTCTCTAGGTCCTCGACGTCGCCTCGGCCCGCTCCGGAGCCACTGGCGCCGACGGCGGACTCGGGTTGCGGTGCCTCCTCGAAGCCGCGGCGGAGCGGCACCTCGTGGATCCCTACGACCACCACGACGAAGAGGATCAGGCAGACGAACGCCGCCGCGAGGAACGCCGGCTGGATCGCATCGGCAAGGTCGGCGCGCAGGGCCGGCGAGAGCCGGTGGACGGTCTCGCCCTCGAGCTGCACGCCCGAGGGCAAGCCCTGGTTGATGATCACGCCCATCAGCGTCACGCCGAGCGTCGTCCCGATCGAGCGCGAGAACTGCGTGAGCGCGGTGGCCGAGCCCATCGAGTCGATCGGCACGGAGTTCTGGACCGCGACCACGAACGTCTGCATCATCAGTCCGAGCCCGATGCCGGAGACGACCATGAAGCCGGCGGCCTGCTCCGTCGTCGTCGAGGCGTCCATCGTGGAGAGCAGCACGAGCCCCAGGCCCAGCACGAGCGGGCCCGCGAGCGCGTTCGGCTTGTAGCGCCCCGTCCAGGAGATCCACTGCCCGGTGAGGATGCTCGTCCCGACCACCGCCAGCATGAACGGGGTCAGCACGACGCCGGACGAGGTCGCGGACGACCCGATCACGCCTTGCACGAAGAGGGGCACGAACGCGATCACGCCGAACATCGCCATCCCGGCTAGACCGGTCGAGACGATCCCCGCCGCGACCGTGGACCGCCGTAGGAGCTCGAAGGGCAAGATCGGCTCCCGGACCCGACGCTCGAGCATCCCGAACGCCGCGAGCAGCGCGACCGAGGCCGCGAACGCGCCGAGCACCTCCGGCGAGGCCCACTCGTACTCTCGACCGCCCCAGCTGAGGCCGAGCATCAGCGCTCCGGTGCCGCCGGCGAGCAGGGCCGCGCCGCGGTAGTCGACCGAGTGGTGGAGGTGCGGAGCCCGGCGCGGCATCGTCAGCGCGATCACCGCGAGCGCGAGCAGCCCGACGGGGACGTTGACGTAGAAGACCCAGCGCCAGCTCGCGTTGTCGACGATGACGCCGCCGAGCGCCGGGCCGGCGATCGAGCCGATCGCGAACGTTACGCCGATCAGCGCCTGCCAGCGCCCCCTCGCCCGCGGCGGCACGATCCGCCCGATGGTGGCGTGCGTGAGCGCGAAGAGGCCGCCGGCCCCGACGCCCTGGACCGCACGGAAGGCGACAAGCTCGGGCATTCCCCACGCGAGCCCGCACAGCACCGAGCCGAGCAGGAAGACCGAGATCGCGAAGACGAACAGCGGCTTCGAGCCGTAGATGTCGCCGAGCTTGCCGTAGAGCGGCACCGTGACCGTCATCGCGAGCACGTACGCCGTGAAGACCCACGAGTAGAGCGCGAGCCCGCCCAGGTCGGACACGATCCGCGGCAGCGCCGTCGCGACGATCGTCTGGTCGAGCGACGCCAGTAGGAGCGCCGTCATCAGCCCCGAGTAGATCGCCAGGATGCGCCCGAACGTCAGCCGATAACCAGGTGGTTGACGATGGAGCCAGGCGCGGATTGCAGTCACCTATTGACCCTAGCCGGAAGGGTGTTCTAGGCGATGCGTTCGAGCCCGAGCTCGCGGACGGCCCAGGGCAGCGCGACGCGAAGCTGGGCGAGCTGGAACGCCCGTACGTGCGGCGCCGTCGGGGGCGGAGGCAGCCCGGCCCGGGAGCCGAAGAACCCGGCGAGCAGGGCCGCGAAGCCGCCGGCGCCCGGGAGCAGCTCGTCCGGCTCGGGACCGCCCTCGTGCCTGAGCGACGGCAGCCACGCGGCCACGTCCAGGTCGGGGTTGCCGATCGAGGCGTGATTCCAGTCCACGAGCACGGCGCCGCGCTCGGCGATGCAGAGGTTGTCGCTCCGCACGTCGAGGTGCAGGAGCCCGTCGCCCTCGATCGGCGCCGACTCGCTTGCCTCACGCAGGCTCGGAAGGGAGCGCGCGAGCCACTCCCGCGAACAGACGCCGAGCGAGAAGAAAGATGCGGGGTTAGGATGAGGCGGAAGGGAGCGCGCGAGCCACTCCCGCGAACACACGCCGAGCGAGAGGAACGGTGCAGGGTCGGCCTCGATCTCGGCCCAGCCCATGACGAGCCTGTCGCGATGCGTCTCCACTGACGCGATCACGTCGGGAGGCGCCGTCGCCGCGACCTGACGCAGCGTCTCGCGGACCGCGGCGATCCGGGCTTCGTCCCACGGCGGCGGCCAGTGCGCGGAGCGCAGGTCCTCGAGCACGAGCAGCGGCGGATCGTCGTCGTCCATTGCCAGCACCCTGGGTGCGAACGGCCCGTCCAACGCACCGAGCACGCGCTGCTCGTCGCGGATGAACTGCGCCGTCACGGGCTCGGTTGCGGCCTTCACGAAGGCGGTCGTTCCGTCCGCGAGCTCCGCGATTCCGTGGTACGCCACCGTGTAGCCGGAGCTGCGAACGCGTGTGAGCCGACGCACCTCGGTGCCGAGGACGCGGGAGAGCCGCTCGATCACGTCGGCTCCGCGACTGGCCGGCGGCGTGCGAGCAGCAGGCTCAGCGCGATCGCCGCGCCGCCCGCGAGCTGCACTGCCGTGACCGTCTCGGAGAGCAGTACGACCGCAAAGACCGCCGCCAGGAACGGCTGCAGGTTCGTCACGAGAGTCGCGCGCGAGGGCCCGACCCGGTCAATGGCCGTGAACCAGAGGACGTTCGTGAGCACGAGCGGTCCGAGCACGGCGAAGACGTAGGCGGCCCACACGCTCGCGGGCAGGTCCCAGTCCTGGTCGAGCAGCTGCGGCAGTGCGGTCAGCAGCAGCGGGACGAAGCCCGTGAGCAGTGCGACCGTGCTGATCCGGTAGGGCGAGTAGTGGCGCATCAGAGGCGCAATCGCGACGGAGTAGAGACCCCAGGTGATCGCACCGAGGAACGCGAGCAGGTCGCCGGTGAGGTCGGACGAGACGCCGCCCGCGCTGCCGAGCGCCACGAGCGCCACACCGGCGAAGGACAGCGCCGCCGCGAGCCAGAAGCGGCGGGAGAGCCGTTCGACGCCAACGGCCGACGCGATCAACGCGGTCACGATCGGCAGCGTTCCGAAGATCAGCGCGGTCGTGGACGCGTTCGTCAAGTCGATCGCGTAGACGAACGCGATCTGGTTCACGTAGATGCCTACGAAGGCGGCGCCGAGGAGGAGCAGCGCGTGCCTGGGCTCGAGCCGGAACGACCGCTCCCGCCCGTAGGTCAGCGCCGCGAACAGCATCCCAGCCGCCCCGAAGCGGAGACAGCTGTAGGCGAGCGGCTTGAAGCCCTCGTCGAGGACGTATTTCGTCACCGTGAAGTTGAACGCCCAGATCAGGACGGTGACGAGCAACATCGCTTCGGCGGCCGAGGGTCGTCTCATGGTCAGTAGGCTTCGCGCGTGGCGCGCGACCCTATCCTTGAGGCCGTCGACGAGGTCGTCGGCCCGGCGACGCCGCACTTCGCGTATCAGCTTCGCGCGCGCGTGCGCGAGCTGATCGAGGACCTTCCGCCCGGGCACCCGGCAAGGAGCTACGGCGAGGAGAAGATGGCGTACCTCGACAGCCTCGGTCACGCGTCCTCGAAGGCCGAAGAGGGTGAGCGCGAGTCGAGCGAGCGGCCGGGTTGGGACGCGATCCCGAGCGCCGCGCCCGCCGACGCACCGCTGCCGCGCCGGTCGTGAGCCACCGCGGCCGGTCGGTCTTCGTGAGCGGCGGCTCGCGGGGGATCGGCCGCGAGATCGCGCTGCGCTTCGCCGACGAAGGCGCCGCGAAGGTGGCGATCGGCTACCTGCGGAACGACCGGGCGGCCGAGGAGACGGCGTCCGAGGTGAAGGCCCGCGGTGCGGAGCCCGTCCTCGTCCGCGGCAACGTGTCCTCGGCGCGCGTGGCCCACGAGGTGGCCGAGCTCGGGCCGCTCGACGTGTTCGTCCACAACGCGGCGACCGGCGTCATCCGGCCGGCGCTCGAGACCGAGGACAAGCACTGGGACTGGACGCTGAACGCGAACGCCCGCGCGCTCCTCTCGCTGACCCGCGCGGCCGCGCCCTCGATGCCCGAGGGCTCGGCGATCGTCGCCGTCTCGAGCCTCGGCGCTCAGCGCGTGCTCGAGAACTACGTCCTCGTGGGAACCTCGAAGGCCGCGCTCGAGGCCGTCGTCCGCTACCTCGGCGTCGAGCTCGCGCCGCGCGGAATCCGCGTCAACGCGGTCTCCGGCGGCCTCGTCGAAACCGGTGCGCTCCAGCATTTCCCGAACCGCGACGAGATGCTGAAGGCCGGTCGGGAGCGCACGCCCGCGGGCCGCATGGTCGAGCCGAAGGACATCGCCGACGCCGTCCTCTTCCTCGCCTCGCCGCAGGCAACGATGATTGTCGGGCAGACGCTCATCGTCGACGGCGGCTTCTCGCTCCCCGCGTAACCCGCGCAACCGAAAACGAGGCTTGCCCGTTAGGGAAGCGATGGGAATCGCAGTCAGCCTGCTCCTGATCGCGTTCGGCGCGATCCTCACCTGGGCGGTGAACAAGGAGCCGTCCGGGCTCGACCTCGACGCCGTCGGGGTGATCCTGATGGTCGTCGGGCTCGTCGGCTTCGTGCTCAGCCTGCTCATGTGGCAGAGCTGGTGGGGCCCTGGGTACTTCCGGCGCACCGCGTACGTAGACGACCCTCGCTACGCCGCCGACCGCCGCGTTCCGCCTCCTGCGGACTACGGGCGCCGTCGGGTAGTGGAGGAGGAAGAGGTTCCGCCGGCCGCGCCGCCGCCGTAACTCGCCTCAGGGACGACCGTTGCCGCGGCCGGGCACGAGCCGGCCGAGCGTGTCGGCCGCGATGTAGCCCGCGATCTTCGGGTTCTCCTGGAGGCGCCGGAGCGAGTAGGCATACCAGTGCTCGCCGTAGGGCACGTAGATCCGCAGCCGGTGCTCGTCGGCGACCAGCCTGTCGCCGAGCCGCTCCCGCACGCCGAGGAGCATCTGGAACTCGTACTCGTCGCGTTCCCGCCCGTGGACGGCGACGAGGCGCGCGGCCTCGGCGATCAGCCACTCGTCGTGTGTGGCGATGCCGACGTAGGAGCCCAGCCCGAGCAGCTCGTCGAGGACGGCGACGTAGTTGTCCCGCACGTCGTCGAAATCCTGGAACGCGAGGTCGGGCGGCTCGACGTAGATCCCCTTGCAGATGCGCACGTTCGGGGTGAGGTCGGCGAGCGCCGCCACGTCGCCGAGCGTCCGGCGGAGGCGCGCCTGCAGGACGACGCCGACGTTGTCGAGCCCGGCCTCGCGCAGCTCCCGGTAGATGCGCAGCGTGTCGTCCGTCGTGCTCGAGTCCTCCATGTCGATCCGAACGAAGTTGCCGCTCTCGGCGGCGTGGCGCACGACGGTCTCGACGTTCTCCCGTGCGAGCTCGTACCCAAGCTCCAGTCCGAGCCCCGTCGGCTTGATGCTGACGTTCGAGTCGAGCGCCTGCGTCCGGATCGCCTCGAAGACGTCGTGGTAGGCGTGGACGATCCCCTCCGCCTCGTCGGCGCTGGTGATCTCCTCGCCGAGGACGTCGATCGTGGCCATCTTGCCGTCGTCGTTGAGCCCGGCGACGACGCGGCAGGCGTCGCCGATCTCCGTGCCCGCGATGTAGCGCGACGAGATCCTCCGAACGACTCCCTTGGGCATCGCCGGGAGGACGCTGACGATCGCGCGGTCGAACAGAGCCACTCGAGGGAGAGTCTAGGACTCGCGCATGAAGCCCTGGCGTGCTGCGCTCACGAGCGCAACAGCCTCGGGGAAGAGCACGCGCATGGCGTCGCGCAGCGCGATCGCCTGCTCGTCGGCGCCGCCCTGTGCGTTGATCTGCTGGAGCGCGGCAGCCGTCAGCGAGACGGCGGTGTTCAACGTCAGCGTCGCGAACTGCTCGCGCTGCGCTTCCTGCACCGATTCGGCCTGGCGCGCGGCGAACTCCTGCAGCCCCTTGATCAGGTCGTCGGGGTCGCCCCCGAACGGGAAGCCCATGCCTTCGCTCACGCTTGCACCATAGCGATCGTCAGGTGAGCGGCCGCTTGTAGTTCGCCTCGACGTCCGAGGTCAGCTGCTCGATCGCGCCGGTGGCGCTCTTCATCGCCGCGGCGAACGGCGAGCCGAGGCCGTCGCCGAGCGCCCGCTCGAGGTTGCGCACGGCCGCGCCGACGCCCTCGAGGTATGCGAGCGAGGCGACGCGGGGCGGCATGCCGATCGCGCGCTCGAGGTCGTCCACGGCCGCGATGGCCTCGTCCAGTCCGGGCGGGTTCTCGGTCAGCTTCAGCCCGACGAGCCGTGAGCGGAGCTCGTCGAGCTCTCCGCCGCCGGCGCTGTCCTCGGCCACCTCGCAGAGCGCGACGAGCGAGGCGGCGTCGCGGACGGCGGCCCGCTCGTCGACCGGATCGCCGGCGGCGTCGAGCAGCAGCCAGCCGCTCGGCTCCTCCTCCCGTCGTCTGAACGCGAGCAGGTACACACGGGCGCCCTCCGAGTCGGCCGGGATGACGGCCGCGACCTCCTCGCCGTCCTCGGCGTGCTCCGCCCCCTTGACGGCGATCGCCTCGAGCTCCTCCTGGAGCGCCACGGAGGCCAGCTTAGAGTTCCGGTTGGTGAGCACCACAGCCCGGCAACTCTTCGCGCCGCTCGGGCCGACCTACGACCGGTACGCGTACCTGCTGTCGTTCGGTCAGGACGCGCGCTGGCGGCGGTTCATGGTCTCCCGCGTGAACGCGGGGCCGGACGACCGCGTCCTCGACGTCGCAACCGGCACCGCCGCCGTGGCGATCGAGCTCGTGCGCAGGCACGGCTGCTCGGTCGTCGGCCTCGACCAGAGCCCCGAGATGCTCGCGGAGGGCCGGTCGCGGGTCGAGGCCGCACGCCTCTCGGACCGGATCGAGCTCGTGCAGGGCCGAGCGGAGGAGCTCCCGTTCGAGGATGGAGTCTTCGACGCGCTCACGTTCACGTACCTGCTCCGCTACGTGGACGACCCGGGGGCCACGCTGAAGGAGCTCGCCCGCGTGGTTCGCCCGGGCGGGGCGGTCGCGTCGCTGGAGTTCGGCGTTCCTCCCGGCCCGCTGCCCCGGGCCGCGTGGAAGCTCTACGTTCGACTGGGCTTGCCGCTGGCCGGGGCGGCGATCGCCCCCGGCTGGGGCGAGGTCGGCCGCTTCCTCGGCCCGAGCATCCGCGGGTTCTACGAGCGGCACCCGCTCGACCGGCTGCTCGAGCTCTGGCGCGAGGCCGGGATCGACGACGCCCGCCACCGGCGCATGAGCCTCGGCGGCGGGGTCGTCACCTGGGGCACCCGGGCGTGACCACCCGGTCGCGCCCGGCCTTCTACGCGCTGGAACGAGGCGGATGGCGCGACTACGTGACGCTGCTGCACCTGCCCTACACGGCGTGGCACCTGAGCTACGTCGCGATCGGGTGCGCGCTCGCCCCCGTGCTGTACGTCGACCGCCTGCTCGCCGCCCTCCTCGCATTCTTCCTCGCGCTCGGTGTCGCCGCCCATGCGCTCGACGAGCTGCGCGGCCGGCCGCTGCAAACGGAGATCCCGGGCGGCGTTCTGCTCGGGCTTGCCGCGGTTTCGCTCGCGGGGGCGGTCGCGATCGGCATCGTCGCGGCGGTCGCCTGGACGCCGTGGCTCCTCGTGTGCATCGCGGTCGGCGCGTTCCTCGTGCCCGCCTACAACCTCGAGCTCTTCGGCGGCACCTTCCACTCCGATCTCTGGTTCGGCATCGCGTGGGGCGCATTCCCGCTCCTGACCGGCTACCTGGTCACGGCCGAGAGAACGTCGCTCGCGGCGGTGCTCGCGGCGCTCTGGGCCCTCTGCCTGAGCCTCGGCCAGCGACACCTCTCCACGCAGGTCCGGACGCTGCGACGGCGCGTGCGAGACGTGTCCGGCACGATCGTCTACGCGGACGGCGGCGTCGCTCCGGTCACGGAGGACACGCTCCTGCGCACGCCCGAGCTGGCCCTGCGAGCGCTCACGCTCGCGACGATTGCGTTGGCGGCCGCCTTGCTCGCGACGCACGCCTGAGTACCATCCTGCGGCGATGGAGCTCGCAATCGCCGGCGCCCTGCTCGCGGCCGCGATCGTCTTCGCGATCGTCGGCTGGATCATGCTCCGAAAAGGCACCGAGCGTGCGCGCGACGTCGACCGCTCGCTCGCGGAGGCCCGTGCGCAGCTTGACGAGCTCGTGGCCCACGAGGTCGAGCAACGCGCGGCCGAGCTCGACGGCCTGCTGAGCCGGGCGAGAGCCGACTCGTTGTCGGCGTACGCCGAGGAAGAACGGCGGATCGCGTCGGAGCGGAGGTCGCTCGTCGTCGAGCGCGAGCGCGACGCGGGTGCCAAGCTCGCCGACGCGCTCGCAACCGTGCAGCGCCAGGTCGAGCAGCGAATCCGCGACTGGCGGAACGACCTCGACCGGACTCAGGCCTCGCTCTCGGAGCAGGTAGCGCGGCTCGGCGAGCGCCAGCGTGAGCTGGTGACGAAGCTCGAAGCCCGGCTCGCGGCCGAGAGCCAGCGTCTCGCCGCCGCGGCCGATGAACAGAAAGCGGAGATCTCCCGGCTGCGCACCGAGTTCGAGCAGGCGGTGGCCGCGTCGGTCGCGTCGGTCTCCGGCGAGCTCGACGCCCATGCCGCCGAACGCCGGCGCGCGCTGCGGGAGGTCGGGGAGCAGCTCGCGAAGCGGGAGCACGGTTTCTCAGAGCGGATCGTGCGCGAGGAAAGCGAGGCAGCCGGCCGGATCAAGGCGTCGTTCGCGGACATCGAGCGGCGCCAGGTCGCGAAGCTCGAGCGCGTCGTCGAACGTGCCTCGGAGCGCTTCGGGGAGGCGGCCAACGTCCAGTTCGACAGCACGATCAAGGCCGCGCGCGAGGACGCCGCGCGGCGGCTCGGCCGCGAGCTCGACCGCGCGGTGCAGCAGTTCACGCGCGAGGCGGAGAACGTGCTCGGGGAGCAGCTCGCCCATGCCGGCAACGCCGGCGCCTCGCGCCTCGAGAAGAAGCTCGCACGGATCACGGCGGCTCTCGAACGCCAGCGCGACGAGTTCCTCGCCGCGCTCGAGCGGCGCCTGCTGGACGTCGAGCAAGACGTGAAGCAGCGACTCGAGCAGCTGTCGGCCGAGGGCGAGGCCGAGCGCGAGGTCCTCGAGGGCCGCCTCGCCGAGGTCAGCCGCCGCCTCGAGAACACGGCTGCGGCCCTTGAAGACCGTCTGACGCGCCGCTGACCGCGAGAAAAGGTGGGCGCCCCGCTTAGACGGAGGCATGCGCAGGGCGCCCACGGCCTCACTGAAAGGGCCCAGCTGGGCGAGTTCGCGGACCCAGACCCTTTACGCGCGAGCCCGCGCGGTCGGATCACTACGAGCTGTAGTCGAGCGCTCCGACCTACTCACGACCACGTGACGCGCCGCCCGGTCAGCTCCGCTAGCGTCCCGCGGTCCTGCGGAAAAAAGGGGGCCCTCTTGCTCGTCTACCGCGCGGCGCTCGTCGCCGCAGCAGCAGCTCTCGCCTTTCCGGGAATCGCACTCGCCGGCACGAAGGCCGGACAGCCGTTCCCGACCAACCTCGACACCGTGCCGGACGCCACCCAGGCGACAGGCCTCCGGATCGACCTGCCGATGCCGAACTGCACGGCACGTCCGAGCGACTGTGCCGACGTCACGGTTCTGAACACCCTCGACGGCTTCAACATCCAGCCGCGAATCTCGATCCCGTTCAGCGCGCCGATCGACGTCTCGACCGTTTCGGCCAAGACGCTGTTCCTCGTCGGGCCGGGCGGGCAGGTGATCGGCCCGAACCAGCTGGTCTGGGAGCCGGGCGCGAACACGCTGCACGTCGAGAGCGACCAGCAGCTCGACCAGGCCACCACCTACCTGCTCGTGCTCACGCGCGACGTTCGCGACAGTGACGGCGACCGGCTCGACAAGACGAACTTCCGTCATGACCTGAACTACGGCCAGACCAAGGATCCGGCCGCGAAGGCGTATCGCAAGGCGCTGCTCGACGCGCTTCCGATGGCGATGGCCGGCGGCGCGAACCCGAGCGACATCGCCGACGCGAGCCTGTTCACGACCCAGTCGATCACAGCGATCTCGAAGAAGATCCGGGCGCAGCTGACCGGCGGCGAGCCGAACTTCTCGCTCGGCACCGGCGGCGAGCGCACGGTCTTCCCGCTCTCGTCGGTCACGGCGGTCACCTGGAGCCGCCAGGTCACGACGACGCCGACCTTCACCACAGGCGGCCTCTTCCTGCCGCTGCTCGCCGGCGTCGGCACGATCGGCTTCGGCACCTACGCGTCGCCGGACTACGAGACGGCCGGCAAGGTCATCCCGGCCGTCGGCACCGCGACCGGCACGCCCGTGGCTCAAGGAACGAATCAGGTGCAGTTCACCGTCTTCCTGCCGGCGGGGGCGGCGCCCGCGGGCGGCTGGCCCGTCGCGATCTTCGGCCACGGATTCACCGACTGGAAGAACGGCGCACCGCCGGCGGTCGCTGGAACACTTGCGCGGAACGGCATCGCATCGGTCGCGATCAACGTCGTGGGCCACGGCGGCGGCCCGCTCGGCACATACGCGATTAGCCGCGTCGGCCTGCCGTCCGTCACGTTGCCGCTCGGCGGACGCGGGATCGACCAGGACGGCAACGGGACGATCGACTCGACCGAAGGCGTCAACGCCGCGCCTCCGAACACGCTCATCGGCAACCGCGACGGGCTCCGCCAGACGACGATCGACCTGATGCAGCTCGTGAAGGTGCTCAAGGGCGGTGTCGACGTGGACGGCAACGGCACGGACGACCTCAGCTCGAGCCGGATCTACTACGCCGGCCAGTCGTTCGGCGGCATCTACGGCGCGCAGCTGCTCGGCCTCGAGCCGGACATCCGCGCCGGCGTCCCGAACGTGGCAGGTGGGCCGATCATCGAGATCGCCCGGCTGTCGCCGAGCTTCCGCATTCTCGTCGGGCTCTCCCTACTGACGAGGACTCCGTCGCTCTACAACGCGGTCCCAAACGCTGGGCTCAACAACTTCCACGAGAACATCCCGCTGCGGAATCTGCCGCCCGTCACGGCGTCGGCCGACGAAACAGCGATCCAGCAGCTGATCGACCGCACCGAATGGGCTCAGCAGGCCGGAAATCCGGCGGCCTACGCGCCCCACATCACGTCGCCGGTCATTTTCCAGTTCGCGCGCGGCGACCAGACCGTGCCGAACCCGACCACGTCGGCGATCCTGCGGGCGTGCGGCTGCGCCGACCGGGCGACCCTCTACCGGAACGACCTCGCCTTCCAGGCCAACCCCGCGGTGAGTAAGAACCCGCACACCTTCCTCACCAACGTCGCCGGGGCCGGTGCGCCCTTCGCGTTCGCGGCTCAGCAGCAGATTGCGACGTTCTTCGCGTCCGACGGCGCCACGACCATCGATCCGGACGGGGCCGGGCCGTTCTTCGAGACCCCGACCTCCATGGTCCCCGAAGACCTGGCGTACATCCCCTAGACGTCCGCACAGCCGTGCCCGGGCAATTCGGCCCGGGCACGGCTGTGACTCCAAAGTCGGACAGATAGGCCGTTCGGCCCATGCGCAGCTTGTATCTATGCGCGCAAACTTCGAGCGGGAGGGATCGTCTACGGAAGGACGAACCTGAGACGCGAATGGCTGCGGAAATGACAGAGCTTGCGGAGCAGTTGCAGACCGAACGCGACAAGGTGGCCAGCTGGCGCCTGCACGTCCTGATCGAGGCCGGCTATCCGCTTCCGCTCGCCGAGCGCATCGCCCACAGCGAAGCTGACCTGCACCGCGCGGTCGAGCTCGTGAACCAGGGCTGCGACCACAAGACCGCCGCCGAGATCCTGCTCTGAGGCATCGTCCAACGCCGCGCTAGGCTGGCCTCGTGAAGGTCGAGGCGCTGCAGTACGGCGATCGGAAGGTCTACACGGTCTCCGCCTTCAACCGCGGCGTCGCCGACTGGCTCTCGCGGCTGCCGACGCTCTGGATCGAGGGCGAGGTCACCGAGCTGAAGCGGCAGGATCGCTGGCAGACCGTCTTCTTCACGCTCAAGGATCCGAACGACGGCGCCTGTCTCCGCGTGACGATGGGCCGCGGGCGCTTCGACGCGCTCAAGCTCGAGCTCGAGAACGGCCGCCGCGTCCATGTCTTCGGACGGCCGGAGCTGTTCGAGGCGAAGGGCGACTTCAGCCTGCGGGCGCTCTCGATCGAGCACTTCGGGCTCGGCGACCACCTGGCTGCGCTCGAGCGGCTGAAGACGAAGCTCGCGGACGAAGGGCTCTTCGACGCTGCGCGGAAACGCCCGCTGCCGCTCTTCCCGCGCCGGGTCG
Source organism: uncultured Actinomycetes bacterium (assembly GCA_963739085.1). Lineage (GTDB taxonomy): Bacteria > Actinomycetota > Thermoleophilia > Gaiellales > Gaiellaceae > DATFQE01. The sequence continues at coordinate 217,001 of CAVTZA010000019.1, forward strand.
GGCTCGTGACCGGGAACGACGCCGCCGCGAAGCGCGACGTCCTCACCGCGATCCAGACCCGCTTCCCGCCGGCGCGGGTGCTGGTCGCCGAGACCTACGTGCAAGGCCCCTACGCGGCCGGGGCGATGATCGACGCGCTCGCCGAGCTGTCCAAGGCGCCGGAGCTCGACGTGATCGTCCTGACCCGCGGCGGCGGGAGCTTCGAGGACCTCCTGCCGTTCAGCGACGAGCGTCTCGTTCGCGCCGTCGCCGCTTGTCCCGTGCCGGTCGTGTCGGCGGTCGGCCACGAGCAGGACACGCCGTTGTGCGACCTCGCCGCGGATGCCCGTGCGTCGACGCCGAGCGTGGCGGCGCGCATGGTCGTCCCCGACGCCGACGAGCTCGTCGAGCGGCTCGACCGAGCTCGCGCGGGCCTCGCCCGCGGAGCGCGCCGCACGGTCGAGCGCGACCGCGAGCGACTCGAGCGGACGCGAGAACGCCTGCGCAGGGCACCGGGTCTCGTCGTCCAACGCGACCGCGAGCGGCTCGACCGCTGGCACGAACGGCTGAGGCGCGCGCCCGCGCTGATCGTCGAACGCAGATCGGCGCGGCTCGAGCAGGCGGCGGGCAAGCTTCGCGCGCTCGCGCCGCAAGCCACGCTCGAGCGCGGGTACGCGATCGTGCGCGCCGGCGACCGCATCCTGCGAGGCACGGGCGGCCTGGAGCGCGACACGCGGGTCGACGTGCAGCTGGCCGACGGCGGCTTCGGCGCCCGTGTGGAGGACGTCCGCCGATGAGCGAGTTGACCTTCGAGAGCGCGCAGCACGAGCTGGAGCAGATCGTCGAGCGGCTGGAAACCGGTCAGGCGCCGCTCGACGAGACCATCAAGCTCTGGGAGCGCGGCGAGGAGCTGTACGCGTTCTGCCGAGCGCAGCTCGATGCGGCGCACGGCAAGATCGAGGAACTCGCGCGCCGCCAGGGAGCAGCTTAGAATCGCCTCCCGTGAGCGCGCCGGTCGAACTCGTCCAGGGTGTACCGCTCTTCGCCGACCTCGATCGCCGCGAGCTTCGGGAGCTGGCCAGCTCGATGAAGGAGCGCACCTTCAAAGAGGGTCAGGCGATCGCGGTCGAGGGCCAGGCCGGCATCGGCTTCTTCCTCATCGCCGATGGGACCGCCACGGTGTCCCAGGGCGGCGAGGACCGGGCCAAGCTCGGCCCCGGTGATCATTTCGGCGAGATCGCGCTCATCGACGACGGCGTCCGCACGGCGTCCGTCACTGCCGACTCCCAGCTGAAGGCCTACGGCTTGACGTCGTGGGAGTTCAAGCCGCTCGTCGAGTCGAATGCCACCATCGCCTGGAAGCTGCTCAGAACGATGGCCACACGCCTGCGCGAGGCCGAAAGCCGCTCCCGCTAGGCCGTGTCCTCGAGCTCGAGCAGCGCCTCGTAGACCGCCAGCGACGCGTCCGCCATGCGCGCTGCGAGCGCGTCGACCCAGTCCGGCGCACCGTCGGCACGAACACCACGCCGCGCCGGTTCACGTTCAGCGAGAGTTCCTCGACGACTCGCTCTGCAGCCTGGAGCCAGTCCTGAGGCTTCCCGGCCAGCCGGACCGCGTTGCCGCCGTCGCTGATGACGAACCTGTGCATGCGCTTCTTGACGAAGACCTCAACCGGCTGGCCCTCGGTGTAGCGCAGGTCGTACGGGACCGCGACTTCGCCGAGCTCAATCCCGCTGAGCGCCGTGAGACCGGTTGGCCGGCACGCACGCCTGAACGCGGCCCACGACGCATGACCGTGCTCGACGGCGATGACGTACTGAGCATCGCTAAGCGCAAAACGCTCACGCGCTCGGCTACCGAGCACGGCCTCGGCGCGTCGAAGCGCGGCACGGTCGCCTTCGCGAAAAGCACGCACGAATGCCTTGGCGTCCTTGCGGTAGTGCTCGAGGTCGGGACGAGCGGAAAGCTCCGGGTGCACGACGATTCCTCCTTCGCGTCGCCCGGCGTCCGCTTCAACGGGCGGAAAGAGGTCGTCTATGAGGAGCTTCTCGGACGAGGTGGGAACGTC
>CAVTZA010000020.1:0-147660 GCA_963739085.1 uncultured Actinomycetes bacterium
AGGACGCTGCGGCCGAGGTCCTCGAGGATGAGCTTCCCCCGCCGGGAGAGGTCGCGGGCCTGGTCGAACTCGCCGATCATGGCCATCAGCGGCGCGAGCAGGCTGGTGATCAGCCCTTCCGAGCGGCGGTCGCCGCTGGCGCGCTCGATGATCTCACGGCAGTAGGCGATCGCCTCGCCGACCGGCGTCGGCCCGTGGAGCGCGGCGATCGCGTACTGGGAGGCGGCGCGGGTTCGCTGCCTCTCGTCCCCGGCGAGGGTTGCCTGCTCGACCGCCCGCTGCGCCGCCACCGCCGCGTCCCCGAAGCGGCACGCCGTTCCGTGCGCCCAGGCCAGCGAACGGTAGGCGAGAGCCAGGCCCGCGTGATCCGACTGCTGCTCGAAGATCGGAATCGCGCGCTCCGCCTCCTCGACGATGCCGGCCGTCGACGCCGCGTCCGAGGCGGCGTAGGCGTGGACGAGCGCCGACACCAGGCGCGCCCTGGCCGAGACCGTGCCGTCCTGCTCGCCGGCGCCGTCGATTGCCTGCTCGAGGTAGACGCGGGCCCACGCGAACTCGCCCGTCTCCATGAACGCCTCGCCGAGATCCGGCAGGAGCTCGAGTCGCCGCGGATCGTCCTCCGTGACCAGCCCGGCGGCGCGGCGCAGCAGGTTGGCCGCCGCGGGCATGTCGCCGCGGCCGAAGGCGCGCCGGCCGGTCAGGGAGAGCTTCACGAACGCGCGGACGCCGAGCTCCCGGCCGTGGTCGTCGAGTGGGCCCGAGCTCGGAGAGGAAGCTGTACGCCTGCTCCAGGTGGTAGCCCAGGATCTCCTCGTACTCGGTGCGATCCCGGCTGCGGTTCACACGCTCGCCCCAGTCGACGAAGCGCTCGTGCAACGACGCCCGGTTGCGCTTGAGGAGCGCGTGGTAGACGGCGTCCCGGATGAGGATGTGCTGGAACCGGAACGCGTCCTCGCCGTCCAGTAGGAGACGGTCCGACCGGACGAGCTGCTTGCCTGCCAGCGCGTCGAGGAAGGCGTCCACGCGGTCCCGGATCGGTTCGGCGACGAGCTCCTGCACCGCCGAGCGGGCGAAGACGAGGCCGATCACCGACGCGGCGTCGATCACCGCCCGCTCCTCGGGCCCGAGCCCGTCGAGACGCGCCGCGAGCAGCGCGTTGATGGTGGGCGGAACCGCGATCTCGCCGACCTCGCCCACCGCGACCCAGCCGGCGTCGGTGCGCTCGACGACGCCCTCGTCGATCATCATCGAGAGCAGCTGCTCCACGAAGAGCGGATTGCCGTCGGCGGCCTCGACGATCCGCCCGCGGACGTGCTCGTCGATGCCGACCCTCCCGAGCAGGTTGTCGACGATCCGCGACGCGTCGTCGGGGGAGAGCGGCTCCAGCGAGAGCGTCGTCTCGTCGGCTCCGGCCCCCCATTTCGGGCGGTGCTCGAGCAGCTCGTGGCGGGCGAGGCAGAGGATGAACACCGGGACGTCCGCGGTCGAGGCGACGAGGTGCTCGATCAGGTCGAGCAGCGTCGACTCCGCCCAGTGGATGTCCTCGAAGACGAGGACGAGCGGCCCGCGGCCGGCGAGCGTCTCGAAGAGCTTGCGCGTTCCCCAGAACAGCTCGTCCAGCGGAAACTGCTGCTGGGAGAGGCCGATCGCCGAGGCGACGCGGTGGGCGACTTCGTCGGAATCCGGCCCGGCCAGGCGGGCGAGCTTGGACATGGCGACGTCGGTCGAGTCGTCGTCGCGAATCTCCGCGGCCGCGCGCGCGATCTCCGCCAGCGGCCAGAAGGTGATGCCGCGGCCGTACGGGAGGCAGCGGCCGGTGAGCACCTGGGCGGTCCCGACCGCGGCGTCGACGAATGCGTCCGTCATGCGGCTCTTGCCGACGCCGGCCTCGCCCAGGACCGTGGCCATCCGGCAGGAAGGCCCGTCGCGCGAGGCGCGGAACGCCTGATCGAGCAGCTCGAGCTCTCGCTCGCGGCCCACCAGCGGCATCGCGGCGCGGTCGGACAGCTCGGCCTCGTGGGCTGTCAGCAGCCGATACGCGGGGACCCGTTCGCTCTTGCCCTTCAGCTCCAGCGGCTCGACCTGCTCCACGTCGACGGCGTGGCGGACGAGCCGGTACGTCGGCTCGCCGATCAGGATCTCCAGTGCCGGCGCCGCCTGCTCGAGGCGGGCGGCGACGTTCACGACGTCGCCGGTCACGAGTCGCTGCCCCTGCGTGGGGTCGCCCGCCACCACCTCGCCCGTGTTGACCCCCGTGCGGTTCTGGAGCTGGACCCCCCAGCGCCGCTGGAGCTCCTCGTTGAGCGCCGCGAGCGCCTCCTTCGTCGCGAGGGCCGCCCGGACCGCGCGCAGGGCGTCGTCCTCGTGCACGCGGGGCAGGCCGAAGACGGCCATGATCGCGTCGCCGATGTACTTCTCGACGCGGCCGCCGTGGTCCTCGAGGATTGCCCGCATCTCGTCGAAGTAGCGGCTCATCACCTCGCGGAGCGACTCGGAGTCGAGCTTCTCGCCGAGGTTGGTGGAGCCCTTGAGGTCGGAGAAGAAGATCGTGACCGTCTTGCGGCGTTCCTGCGCGGGCAGCGCGACGGCCAACGGCGCTCCACAGAATCCGCAGAGCCTGAACCGCGGAGGGTTCTCCTCGCCGCAATCAGGACAGATCTGCACTTCGACGAGTGTAGGCAGAGCGTCCGCCGACAACCAGCGCGGCAGCCTGGTTACGCTGGCCCGCATGGCAGCACCGGTGACCAAGGATCAGGAGGTCGAGGTCAGGATCGAGTCCCTCGCCTACGGAGGCAACGGCGTCGGGCGGCTCAACGGCTTCGTCGTCTTCGTCCGACGCGGCCTGCCCGGAGACGTCGTGCGCGCGCGCGTCACCAAGGTGAAGCGCAACCATGCCGAGGCGATCGCAACCGAGATCGTCGAAGCCGGCGCGCCGCGCGTCGAGGCGCCGTGCGAGCACTACCCCGCGTGCGGCGGCTGCCGCTTCCAGGACCTCGCCTACGAGGCCCAGATCGCGGCCAAGCACGACCAGGTGCGCGACGCGCTGCAGCGGATCGGCGGGCTGGCGGAGCCGCCCCTGCGCGAGCTCGTCCCCGCGAAGTCGGTCTTCCACTACCGGAACAAGCTCGAGTACTCGTTCACGCAGACGGACGAGGGCCCGGCGCTCGGCTTCCACAGGGCCGGCCGCTGGGACGAGGTGCTGCCGATCGAGACGTGCTGGCTCACGACCGACCTTGGGAACGCGATCCGAAACGCCGTCCGCGACTGGGCGAGGGCCGAGCACCTGGAGGCCTACGACCAGGAGCACCAGACCGGCTACTTGAGACACCTCGTCGTTCGCGAGGGACGCAACACCGGTCAGGTGCTCGTGGTGCTCGTGACCGCGCCGGGCGAGCGCTTCGAGCGTGACGAGCTCGTCGACACGCTCCGCCGCTTCCCCGAGGTGCGCGCAATCCACTGGGCCGTCAACGACACGCCCGCCGAGGTGACGAACCTGCCGTCGATGGTGCTCTGGGGCGAGGAGGCGATCGAGGAGGAGCTGCTCGGGCTCCGCTTCCGCGTCCGCCCGAACGCCTTCCTCCAGACGAACACGGAGATGGCTGAGGTGCTCTACGAGCTCGCGCGCGAGGCGGCATCCGTGCAGAGGGACGAGACCGTGTACGACCTGTACTGCGGCACCGGGACGATCGGGCTCGCGCTCGCCGCCGACGCGCTCACGGTCTGGGGCGTGGAGGTCTCGGAGGAGTCGGTCGCATGCGCGATCGAGAACGCGGAGCTGAACGGGATCGCGAACGCCGCCTTCTTCGCGGGGGAAGTCGAGCCGTTCGCTGGAGGAGCTGGCCGAGCGCGCCGGCCCGCCGGACGTCGTCGTCGTCGACCCGCCGCGTGCCGGGCTGTCGTCGAAGGCGTTGCGGCGGATCGGGCGGCTCGCGCCCAAGCGCATCGCCTACGTCTCGTGCAACCCGACGACGCTGGCGGGAAACATCAAGGAGCTCGCCCGCGACTGGGGCTACGAGACGGAGTGGGTGACTCCGGTCGACATGTTCCCGCACACGCCCCACGTGGAGGCGGTCGCGCGGCTCACTCGCTGATCTCTTCCGGCCTTGAACGTTCCATCCGCCGGGTGCACTATGCGGATGGAAAGGCGTAACAGCACGGTGCAAGCATCAGCGGTCAGCGCGACCGGTAGATCCACGGAGCTGCTCGAGCGCTCGCTCCAGCTCTCGGCTCTCCGCGACGAGCTCGCCGCGGTGCGAGAGAGCTCGCGCGGTCGTCTCGTGCTGCTCGGAGGCGAGGCCGGCGTCGGCAAGACGACTTTGGTGCGGTGCTTTTGCGAGGCGTTCGGCGGATCGACACGGACCGTGTGGGGGGCGTGCGATCCACTCTTCACGCCGCGGCCCCTGGCCCCGCTGCTCGACATCGCAGAGACGCTCGGAGGAGAGCTCGAAGAGCCGGTAGCAAGCGGTGCGAAGCCTCACGAGGTCGTGAGCGGGCTGATGCAAGAGCTGGCCGTCCCGACGATCCTCGCCCTCGAGGACCTCCACTGGGCGGACGAGGCCACGCTCGACGTGCTGAGACTCCTCGGCCGCAAGGTCGACGCAGTCCCCGCCCTCGTCATCGCGACTTACCGCGACGACGAGCTCGGCCGCGACCATCCGCTGCGGATCCTGATCGGCGAGTTCGCGACCGAAGCGGCGGTCAGCCGCCTGACGCTCACGCCGCTCTCGCTGGCTGCCGTGGCGGAGCTTGCCGCACCACACGGCGTCGATGCCGGCGAGCTCTACCGCAAGACCAGTGGGAACCCCTTCTTCGTCACGGAGGTGCTCGCGGCCGGTGACGGCAAGATTCCCGAGACGATCCGGGACGCCGTCCTCGCCCGGACCGTCCGCCTGAGCCCGGAGTCGCGGGAGGTGCTGGAGGCGGTCGCGGTCGCGCCGCCCCATGCCGAGCTATGGCTCCTGGAGCAGCTCGCCGCTGAGGCGGTCGATCGCATCGACGAGTGTTTGGCAGCCGGCGTGTTGACAGCAGAGTCGGGCCGCCTCGCGTTCCGGCACGAGCTTGCCCGGCGGGCGATCGAGGATTCGCTTGCGCCGAATCGCGCTGTAGCCCTGCACCGAAAGGCGCTCACGGCACTCGCCTCCCCACCGAGCGGTGCCCGCGACGTGGTCCGGCTCGCGCACCATGCCGACGCAGCAGGGGACCCGGATGCGGTACTGATGTACGCACGGGCCGCTGGCGAGCACGCAGCATCACTCGGCGCGCACCGTGAGGCGGCCGCGCAGTACGCGCGAGCACTTCGGTTCGCCGACGGCCTCGCGGTACTCGATCGAGCGGATTTGTGGGAGCGCCGCTCCTACGAGTGCCACCTGACCGACCAGTTCGAAGAGTCGATCGACGCGCAGACGCAGGCGGTGGAGCTGTATCGCGGGATCGGTGACGCTCGTCGCGAGGGAGCCGCGCTCTCCGTGCTCGCTCGACGGATCTGGTGCGGCGGAGACGTCGCCGGTGCCGAGGAAGCCTGCGGGAGAGGAATCGCCCTGTTGGAGCCACTGGCTCCGGGTCGTGAGCTGGCGATGGCCTATGCCACGGCATCGGCCATCCGCCAGAACAGCGAGGACGCGGAGGGAACGGTTGCTTGGGGCGAGCGTGCGCTGGAGCTGGCGGACGGCCTCGGAGACACCGAGGTTGTCGTCTACACGCTCAACAACCTCGGCACGATGGCGCTGCTGCGAGGAGATCGCCGCGCCGGCGAAGCGCTCGACCGAAGCCTGCAGCTGGCCCTGCGCACGCGGCTCGACGACCATGCGGGTCGCGCGTTCATCCACTTCGGCTGGGTGCTCGCGCGCAACCGCGCCTACGAGCTCGAGGACCGGCTCGACGCAGGCATCGAGTACTGCTTCGAGCGCGGCCTCGACCTCTGGGCGCTCTACGTGCTGACTTACCGGGCTCGGAGCGAGCTCGACCGCGGCCGCTGGAGCGATGCGGCAGAGACGACGGCATTCGTCCTCAGGCATCCGCGGGACGCCGTGCTGCTGCGCACGCTGGCTCTGGTCGTGCTCGGACTGGTGCGCGCCAGGCGCGGCGACCCGGAGGCGTGGGCGCGTCTTGACGAGGCACGTTCACTGTCGGGAGCGAGCGGCGAGCTCCAGGGCCTCTTCGCCGTGGCGGCCGCGAGGGCTGAGGCTCGCTGGCTCGCGGGAGACCGCGAAGCCGTGGCCGTAGAGACCGAGACCGCCTTCGAGGCCGCTCTGCGGGGGAGCTCGCCGTGGGCCGTGGGTGAGCTCGCCGTTTGGCGCCGGCGTGCGGGCGTGCGTGAGGAGATTCCGTCCGCCGCCGCGGAGCCGTTCGCCCTCGAGCTCGCCGGTGAATGGGCGCGTGCGGCCGAGCTGTGGACCGAGATCGGCTGCCCGTACGAGGCGGCTCTCGCACTGGCCGGGGCGGAAGACGACGAGGCCCTTCGGCGAGGACTGAACGAGCTCCAGGAGCTCGGCGCCCGCCCTGCCGCCGCGATCGTCGCGCGTCGCCTACGAGAGCGCGGCGCCCAGGGGCTGCCGCGGGGCCCGCGTGCGGCGACGCGGGACAACCCCGCCGGTCTGACCTCGCGTGAGGCCGAGGTTCTGACATGCCTCAGACAGGGGCTTCGCAACGCGGAGATCGCCGACAAGCTGTTCCTGTCCGAGAAGACCGTCGCGCACCACGTCTCGGCGATCCTTCGGAAGCTCGGCGTGCGGAGCCGCGGCCAGGCCGCTGCCGAGGCTGCTCGGCTCGGGCTCGCCGACCAAGATCGGTAGCGCTCGACGCCAACCTGGGCAGCTCTTCCGATGCGGATCGAATCCGGTGTCCCTACCGTCGATTCGGAGGCAAGAGGAGGAGCCGTGGACGAGACCTATCGCCTACTCGGCAAGGCACACGAAGCCGATCTCGCACGCGAGGCCCAGGCCCGCCGGCTCGCAGCGGTTGCCCGAAGCGGTCGTCGCGCCGAACTGCCACCGATCCGGCCGACGCGAGGGCGTCGGAGGTGGAGGTGGCTCAGCCTGGTTCCCAGGCTTGCGACGCTCCGCCGCTGAGCGCGGGAACGCTCAGGCGATCCGGTTGATCCCCCAGTCGCGTCGTTTGACGGCGCGCCAGATCAGGTCGGCATTCGCGGCCAGGAACCCGAGCGACAGCAGCGGCAGCGCGGGCAGGCCGACGGTGTCGAACGCGACGGTCAGGACGATCGTCAGCCCGAACGACGCCGTCATCGTGAGCCACGTCCAGAACGGCCGCAAGTTGAAGCGCACGGACGCCGCGAGGAAGAGAGCGAAGAAGAGCAGGTCGGGAAGCCCGAGGTTGGCGGTCGGGTGCTCGCCCGGGATGCGGAAGGCGAACGACAGCGTCGTGAAGACCTCCGGCTGCTTGTCGACGATGTGGCGGGTTGGCCCGCGCCAGACGGAGAACGCGTCGACCACCGGGATGATCGAGGCCACGAGCGCGACCCAGAGGACGGACTCGAAGAAGGTCAGGAACCAGAAGCCGATCATCGTCATCGTCACGAGCTTCGAGAAATTGGCCAAGGCCTCGAGGTCGAGCAGGTGCAGGCCGACTGTGAGCGCGACGAACCCGAGTGCCACGAGGGCGAGGTGGCGGGCGTGGAGGAGGGGCAGCAAGAACCAGACGACGCCGAAGACGGCCGGAATCAGGACTAGCGCGAGCCACGCCACGTCCCACCAGGTCCCGGCCGACCAGAGGTGCTCGCTCCAGGCGTAGTACGCGGCGAGCGCGGCGATGAGCGCCGCGAAGCCGAGGTACCGGAGGTTCAGTACGGGGGAAGGTCGGCCCACCAGGGGCCGAGACCCTTGAACGCGTTCCAAAATCGTGTCTTCGCTGGTTGCTCGTCGAGGGAGTCGTCGATGTCGGGGGTCACGAGTGCCTGCGTCGTGGGCGTGAAGCGCTGCAGCTCGCCCTGCTGCTCCTCTATCGGCTGCGAGAGCGGAAAGCTGAGCCCGTTGAGGAACGCGAGCGCGCGCTCGCCCATGACGACGACGAGCTTGGGCTGGACGATGTGCAGCTCGCGCACGAGCCACTGCGCGCCCTCGCTCTCCTCGCCGTCGGCGAACTTCAGGCAGTTGGTGCCGTAGATCGCCAGCGGGTCGACGTGCAGCCGCTGCAGCGACTTGAGGATCGCCTGGCCGGTGCGTCCGAAGAAGGCGACGCCCTCCTGCACCTCCGCGGGCTGCGGCGCGAACTTGAGCAGCATCACGTCCGCGAGCGGGTGGCCGGAGCCGAGCACGGGCACGCGCGAGCCGCCTCCGGCGGCAGCGATCTCGTGGCCGAGCTCGTTCACCTCGGCGATCGCCTTCTGGAGGTAGCGCTCGTAGATCTCGTCGGTCGGCACGGCGGTCACAGGGAGCATGGTGGACTTCTCCTCTACCGGACTCTTTCCTTGACCTGGGCCATCCACTTCAGCGACTGCAGGTAGGCGAGAGACTTGGGCCTGCGCAGGACCTCCGCGCTGCGGAGCGAGATCAGGAACTCCTCCGGATCGCGGAACGAGCGCATGCGGACGACGCCGGTGCCGACCCCCTGGAGCACGTGCGCATCGGAGCCCGCGCCCATGATGAGGTTGTACTTGCGCGCGAAGCGGAGCGCCTCGTCGTTGTGGTCCTCGCGGAGCAGTCGCGCGTTGTAGACCTCGAAGACATCGATTTCGGCGAGATGGCGGTGCAGGGTCGAGGCGTCGGGGACGGTGTGCATGCGGTCGAACGGGTGCGGGAGGTAGACGAGGCCGCCCTGCTCCTTGATCGCGGCGAGCGTGTCCGCGAAGGACAGCCGGCGGGGGATCTCCTCCTTGAGGAAGAGGCCGATCACCTCGCCCTGGCCGTCGGTCTTGATCTCCTCACCAGGGATGACGATCAGGTCGCGGTCTCGCGCGAGCTCGACCGCCTCGAGAGCGCCGCCGAAGACGTTGTGGTCGGTGACGGCGATGCCGCCGAGCCCGATCGTCTCGGCGTGGTCGAGCAGGTCCTGGGTCTCGATCGCGCAGTCGTTCGACCAGCTCGTGTGCATGTGCAGGTCGCAGAGGATCCAGTCGCGGTCCTCGAGCGGGTCCTGGCCCGTGTTACTAGGGCGCGTGGCGCGGCGCCGGCCCGCGAGGTTCCGATAGAGCTCGTCGTGCTCGCGCGCGAGGCTGCCGAAGTCCGCTCGTTCTGCCTGCTCGCGGCTCTCACGCCCGAGCCGCGCGCGGAGCTCCGCGTTCTCGGCCAGGCGGGCGAGGGCGGCGGCGCCCAGCTCAGGCTGCTCGGCCAGGCCGGGCGGGTCGGCGATCGCAGCGCCGGCCGCCCGCGCTTCGAGCGAGACGCGCGCGAGCCCGTTCGGCGAGGGGATGAAGACGGCCGCCTCGTTCAGAAGCGGCGCACGGCTCGCTCCGTCGCGGAGCGTCCGGACGCGGACGCGGTCGCGGAGCGAGACCGGGATTGTCGGCCGGGCTGTGAGCGGCTTCGTCCGCAGGATCACGAGCTCCCACTCGGGCAGCTCGGGCAGCACGCGCAGCGCGGCGCGGACGAGGCCGCGGTCGCCGGGCCGCCACTCGAGCACCGCCAGCTTGCGCTTCTCCTCCGGGTGGAACAGCTCGACGTCGACTCCCGGAGAGACGACGCGGTAAGCGCCCGGGAAGCGCTCTGCAGCCGCCGCTGCGACGCTCTCGGAGACGGCGAGGAGCGCGTCGGTCCGACCGAGGAGGCGCTCGCGCCGAGCGCGGGCCGGCGGGTACCCGAGGCGGTCGGGCGAGAAGAAGGTGGCCGCGGCGAGGGCGCGGGACTCCCGCAGCGCGAGATAGGAGAGGCTCGGGAGCCCGGGCTCGAAGCCGTGCACGACGTCGAAGCGGCCTCTCGAGAGCGCGAGCGCGAGGTTCGCGCGGACGCCGACCGGAACGCCGATCCGGCTCCTGCGCGAGATGGGCAGCGCCGGCCCGAGTGCGATCACGTCGGCCTCGAGCCCGTCCTGCAGCGCACGCCTCCCGGCGAGCAGGTCGCCGGCGCGGCCGGACGGGGCCAGCACCGTCACCGAATGGCCGATCGAACGGAGCCCGGCGGCGAGGCCGGAGACGTGCTCGTTGACGTCGTGCGGCTGCGACCACGAGAACGGGGTCACGAGGCAGATACGCATGGCCACGGTGGTCGAGTGTAGCCCTCGTCCGGCCCTCGCCTGAGCGCCCGCGCGGGTAATCTCCCCGCTCCTGTGGCGGTTCGGTCCCCTGCTCAGGAGGAGAAGCGGCGCCGCATCCTCGAGGCGGCGGTGCGGGCGTTCGCCCGCAAGGGTTACCACGCCTGTCGGGTCGGTGAGATCGCCTCCGAGGCGGGCGTCGCGTACGGCCTCGTCTACCACTACTTCACCTCGAAGGCCGAGATCCTCGAGACGATCTTCCGCGACACCTGGACGCAGATGCTCACGGCGATCGAGGCCGTCGAGGAGGAGGGCGTGCCGGCCGCCGAGCAGCTCCGCAAGGTCGCGGCGATCGTCCTGCGGACGTGGAAGCGGGACCCGGATCTCGTTCGAGTGCTGGTCCGCGAGGTCACGCGCAGCCAGCACATCCAGCGCGAGGTCGCCGAGATCGAGCAGGCCTACGCGGTTCTGCAGCGGATCGTCGAGCGGGGCCAGAAGAACGGCGAGTTCCGCACCGACGTCGACGCGCGCCTGGGGGCGCTGATCGTCTACGGGGCTCTGGAGGAGCTGCTGACGAGCTGGGTCATGGGCCAGCTCGACGACTCCGACGAGGACGTCGACCGGGCCGAGCGCGCCGTGGTCGCGCTCGTCCTCGACGGCCTCCGCGGCGGCGACTGACGTCCCTCCTCCCGCTCCGTCGGGCCGATGGCCATTCCGGACGTGTCCAGGGGCCTGGCCCCTGGACACGGCGGCTTCGCCCATGGCGAGTGGAACGAAAGTGTGACGATCGTTCCACAGGCACGACCAAAGCGACGAGGGCCGGGGTTCCCCGGCCCTCGCGGCCCGCTAGCGTGTCCGTAAGAGGCTAGGCGGAGGCGCTTGCCGACGCGCTGGGCGCCTCAGTTACTCGCGCGTTCGCGCGGATGAAGTCCTCCACGAGCTCGTAGAGCCTCGTCGTCGTCGTACTGGACGGGCGGCGACTTCATGAAGTAGGCCGCCGGGCCCTCGAGCGTCCCGGAGATGCCGTTGTTCAGCGCCAGCTTCGCGAGGCGTACGGCGTCGATCACGATCCCCGCCGAGTTGGGGGAGTCGTGCACCTCGATCTTCAGCTCGATGTTGAGCGGCACGTCGCCGAACGACGTCCCCTCGAGCCGGATGTACGCCCACTTGCGATCCTCGAGCCACGGCACGTGGTCGGACGGGCCGACGTGGATGTTCTTCTCGCCGAGGTCGTACTCGAGCGTCGACTTGATCGCGTTCGTCTTCGAGATCTTCTTCGACTCCAGCCGGTCGCGCTCGAGCATGTTCATGAAGTCGGCGTTGCCGCCGAAGTTCAGCTGGAACGTGCGGTCGAGCTTCACGCCGCGCTTGCGGTAGAGCGTGGTGAGGACGCGATGCGAGATCGTCGCGCCGACCTGTGACTTGATGTCGTCGCCGATGATCGGCAGGCCGGCCTGCTGGAAGCGCTTCTGCCAGTAAGCCTCGCGCGCGATGAACACCGGCATGCAGTTCACCATCGCGCAGCCGGCGTCGAGGATCTGCTCGGCGTACCACTTCGTGGCCGCCTCGGAGCCGACCGGGAGGAAGTTGACGACGACGTCCGTGCCGGTCTCCCTGAGGATCCCGACCACGTCGTCGGTCTCGCCGGGCGCCTTCTCGACGATCTCGCTGACGTACTTGCCGAGGCCGTCGTGGGTCATCCCGCGCGCGACGCGGATGCCCGTCTTCGGGACGTCCGCGAACTTCACCGTGTTGTTGGGGTGGGCCCAGATCGCGTCCGCGAGGTCCTTGCCGACCTTGTCCTTCGTGACGTCGAAAGCGGCAGTGAACTCGATGTCGCTGATGTGGTACCCGCCGAGATCGACGTGCATGAGCCCGGGCACGAACTCGTCGGGCGCGGCGTCCTTGTAGTACTCGACGCCCTGGACGAGCGCGCTGGCGCAGTTGCCGACCCCGACGATCGCGACACGGACCTTGCCGTCGTCGCTTCGGGTCTTGCCGTTGGTAGCTGCCATCTCTTCCTTTCTGCTCCTCACTCCGAGCGATTCCGAGAGGGTGCGGACGATCAGGTCGTTCGTCGAGCTGCCGAGCGAGCGAGCCTCGGCGTTGAGGCGGTCCTTGAGCTCGTCCGGCATGCGCAGGACGACGACGCCGCTCGAGCCCGGAGGCGAGCTGCGCCGGCCGCTCTCGGCGACCTCGACGCCGAAGCGGCTGCCGAGGATGCCGACGGCCAGGTCGTTCATGCTCTTGCCGCCGACGGCGACCTCGCGTGCGAGCCGGTTCTTGAGCCCCGGCGGCACGCGGACGATCACGCTCTTTCGAGTGCTATCAGCCATCGGCCGATAGCACTATAGCGGATATGCGATACGCGCTATGTCTGCAACTGTCGGCGCACGTGCAGCAGGCGCTGGATCACGGTCAACCAGGCCGTGACGGCGAGCAGGTAGATCGCCCACTGCAGGAGGCCCCACGGCGCGAGGATCAGGCCCGCGGAGATGACGACGACCCGCTCCGCGCGGCTGCCGAAGCCGACGTCGCCGCGCAGCCCGAGGATCTCCGCCTTCGCGCGGGCATACGAGACGAGGAAGGAGCCGATCACGGCCGCGAACGTGGCCGCGACCGCGACCTCGTTCCCCTCGCGCATGAAGATCAACGCGATCGCGCCGAGCATGAGCCCCTCGCTGACGCGGTCGGTCATCGAGTCGACGAACGCGCCGAACGGCGTGGCCTTGCCGCTCGAGCGCGCGAGCGCCCCGTCCAGGATGTCGAGGATCGAGCCGACGATGAAGAGCGCAGCTCCGATCCAGAAGGCCGCCAGCTCGTGCCGATCCTCGAAGTAGACGGTGACTGCGGCGGCCGCGCAGAGCAGCACGCCACCCGCGGTCAGCGCGTTCGGCGTCACCCGCGTCCGTCCGAGCCGGCCCATCCAGCGGGCCGCGACACGGCGCGTGCCGGTCGTGTAGCCGTCCTTGACGCGGCCGAGGGCCTCGCTTCGGGCCATGTGCAGAGGTTAGTGCCTGAACGCTGCGCGTAGTTGCCGGCGGTACACGAACCCGCCTGCGACCACGGCCAGCACGATGCCCGCGAGCACGTCGAGCCAGAAGTGGTTGCCGGTCGCCATCACGGAGAACCACACCCACACCGGCCACGCGAGCCAGATCAGCTTGGCCCAGGAGTGGCGGACCACACTGGCCATCACGACGCCGACGATCAACGCGTCCGCCGAGTGGAGGCTGGGCATCGCGGCGTACGGGTTCGCGGCCAGCTCCACGAGGCCGCTGCCGTGGTTGAGACCCCCGAACGTCGAGAGCGTGTCGACGAAGCCGACCTCGGGGAACATGCGCGGCGGCGCCGTCGGCAGCAGCACGTAGCCGATGAGCCCGAGCACGTTCGCGAGCATGATCGCGTTGCGGAAGCGGATGAACGACTCGTTGCGGCGCAGGTACACGAAGAGAAGCGCGAGCCCCATCACCGTGAACTGCGACAGCCAGTAGGTCGCCGAGACCGACCACGTGAGGAAGTCGCTGCTGTGCGCGTAGCTCTGGAGCGAGAGCTCCCAGAGGCCGCTCGCGCGCCGCTCGATGTCGATGACCTTGAGGCCGTTGTCGAACGCGTCCCCGGGGTTGCGGTCGGCGATCCCGCGCACGACCTGGTACGCGGCGAGGAAGCCGAACCAGATTCCCAGCTGCAGGAAGAGGTCGCCCCACCCGCGCGGAAGCACACGCCTCTGCGTGGCGGTTGCGGCAGTCATGCAGACGCCTCCGTGTGAGCGCGGCTTCTCGGCACGAAGTGGTGGATTCTAACCTCAGGCCCGGTCACAGTCAGAATCTTCCCCCTTGAGCAGCGGCTACGACATCTGGTCCAGGTACACGACGGAAGGGTTCGGGGAGGCGTATCACGCCTCCCGCCCGGCCCCGCCCGAGGCCCTCCTGAGGCTGCTCTGCCGGCTCGCCCGCGTCGAGCGTCCGCGCTGCGTGGTCGACGTCGGGTCGGGCACGGGCTTGTCCACCCGCGCGTGGGCTCCGTTCGCCGACGACGTCGTGGGCGTCGAGCCGAATCCCGAGATGCGCGCGGCTGCCGAGGCGGACACGCCTTCTGACAACGTCCGCTACGTGGCGGGCTATTCCGACGCCACCGGGCTCGAGGACGACAGCGCGGATCTCGTCACCTACTCGCAGTCGCTGCACTGGATGGATCCGCTCCCGACGTTCGCGGAGGCCGCGCGCGTCCTGCGCCCTGGCGGCGTCTTCGCCGCCTACGACTACGAGCTTCCTCCCTCGGTCGACTGGGAGGTCGACTCCGCGTTCGAGTACTTCCTGCTGCGGGTCGGCAAGTTCCGCCGCGAGCGGCTGTCGATGCCTCCGGCCGAGAAGGCCGGCCACGTCCCGCGCATGCGCGAGAGCGGCCGCTTCCGTTACGTCCGCGAGCTCGGCGTCAGCGGCGAGGACGCGGGGAGCGCCGCCCGTGTGGTGGGCCTCGCGCTGAGCCTCGGCCCGGTGGGCCGCCTGCTCGAG
Source organism: uncultured Actinomycetes bacterium (assembly GCA_963739085.1). Classification (GTDB taxonomy): domain Bacteria; phylum Actinomycetota; class Thermoleophilia; order Gaiellales; family Gaiellaceae; genus DATFQE01. Next base: position 14,655 of record CAVTZA010000020.1, read on the forward strand.
GAGGGCCTGAGCGAGGAGGAGATCGGCCTCAAAGGCCTGCGCGAGGCGGCCGACCGCGTCCTCGGCGACCGCCAAGTGACCTGGACGCTGAGCTACCGCGTCCGCTTCGGGCTGGTCTAGGCGACTCGCACCCGGCGAGGCAACGTCCGCCAGACCCTCCTAGCCCCGATCTGCGACATCGAGCGGCTCGCGCGGACGAAGCCGGGCTCGTTGATGCGGTGCTTCAGCTCCTTGTGGGCGACGGCGTTCCGCAGCAGCGCCTCGAGCTCCGAGTCGGTCGCACCCGTGCGCAGCGGCTCCTTCAGATCCCACTCCCGCCGCGAGAACAGGCAGGTGCGGAGCCTGCCGTCGGCGGTCAGGCGGATGCGATCGCAGGACGAGCAGAACGGCTCGGACACCGGGTTCACGAAGCCGATCTCGCCCGCGCCGTCGGCGAATCCGAAGCGGCGGGCGGTGGAGGACGCCTTTGCAGGGAGCTCGACCAGCGGCCAGTGCTCCTCGATCAGCGCGCGGATCTCCCCGCCGGTGAGCACGTCGTCCTCGCGCCACGCCTCGTCGGCGTCGAGCGGCATGAACTCGATGAAGCGCACGACGTACGGCTTCCGCCGCGCGAGCTCCGCGAGCGCCGGGACCTCCGCTTCGGTGAAGCCGCGCACCGCGACGCAGTTGACCTTGATCGGCCGCAGCTCCGGGTAGCGCTCGGCCTCGGCGAGGCCGGCGAGGACGCGGTCGAGCGCGTCGCGCCGCGTGATCTCGGCGAAGCGCACGTGCGAGAGCGAGTCGAGCGAGACGTTGATCCGCCGCAGCCCGGCGGCCACGAGCGGGCCCGCGAGGCGATCGAGCAGGACGCCGTTCGTCGTCAGGGAGAGATCGGCGACTCCCTCGACGCGCGCGAGCTTCTCGATCAGCACCGGCAGTTCGCGACGGACGAGCGGCTCGCCGCCCGTGAGCCGTACCTCGTCGACGCCCATCGCCGCGAGCAGTCCGACGAGCCGCTCGATCTCCTCGAAGGACAGGACCTCGCTCTGGGGCAGCCACTCGAGCCCTTCGGCGGGCATGCAGTAGCGGCAGCGGAAGTTGCACTTGTCCGTGACGGACACGCGCACGCTCCGGATCTCGCGACCCCACGAGTCGACAAGCGGTTCCACTCTGCGAGCGTAGCCGTTCGGTCGGGTCCGTATCGTCCCGGCGTGCTCGCCGCAGTCCTCCTGATCGGCGTCACCGTCGTCTGGGGCGTGACGTTCGTCCAGGTGAAGGACGCGGTGGCGATCTACCCGCTCTTCGCCTTCCTGACCGTCCGCTACGCGATCGCGAGCTCCGTCCTGGCTCCCGTCGCCGCGTTCCGGCTCCGCGGGCTCGGGCGCAGCGGCTTCATCGCCGGCGGCGTGCTCGGCGTGCTGCTGGCCGCCGGCTCCGCGCTGCAGACGGCCGGGCTCGAGCGGACGACCGTGACGAACACGGGGTTCATCACGGGCCTCTACGTGCTCCTGACGCCGCTGTTCGCGCTCGCGCTCTTCCGCACGCGCATCACGCGGGAGCTGTGGCTCGCGGTCGCCCTCGCGCTCCTGGGCCTCACGCTCCTCGCCGGCGTTCCGAGCAGCTCGGCCGTCGGCGACCTGCTCGTCCTGTTGAGCACGTCGGCGCAGGCGCTGCAGATCGTGATGGTGGAGCGGTACGCCAACCGCTACGACGCCGTCGGCCTGACGTTCGTCCAGATGCTGACGGCCCTCGTGGGGTTCGCGGTGATCGCGATCGCACTCGGCGACCTCTCGGTGCCGCACGGGACGACCGTCTGGGCCGCGCTGCTCGTCACCGGGGTGTTCGCGAGCGCGCTCGCCTACCTGATCCAGATCTGGGCACAGCGGCGGATCAGCGCCACGCGGATCGCGATCATCTTCTCGCTGGAGACGGTCTGGGCCGGCTTCTTCGGCTACCTGCTCGACGGCGACCGCCTGGGCGTGCTCGGCTGGACGGGGTGCGGCCTGATCTTCGCCGCGATCATCGTCGCCGAGCCGTTTGCGGCCGAGACCTTGCGCCGGCTCGTCAGGCGCCGTTGAGGCGCAGCTCGAAGCCGCTCAGAATGTCCATTCTCCGTTCTCCTGCACGACCTCGCCGTCGCATTCGATCCGGCCGCCGTTCCGCAGCTCCTTGACCATGTCCCAGTGCACCGACGAGACGTTGATGCCGCCGATCGACGGGATTCCCGCGCCGATCGCGAGGTGGATCGTCCCGTAGATCTTCTCGTCGAAGAGCGTCTCCTTGACGTGGCGCTGGATGCCGGGGTTGCAGCCGATGCCGAACTCGCCCAGCCGCCGCGCGCCCTCGTCGCGGTCGAGCTTCGCGATCAGCGCCTCCTCGTTGCTCTCCGCCGAGGCCTCGACGATGCGGCCGCCCTCGTAGCGGAAGCGGACGCCGGTCACCTCGTCCGGCGGGTCGACCGCCGGGTACTCCGAGAACGAGACGACGCCTTCGGTCGACTCCTCGACCGGGCTGTAGAAGACCTCGCCGCCGGGCATGTTGTAGTGGCCGTCGTCGACCTCCCCGTGCCTGCCGGCGAGCGAGAAGCGGATGTCGGTCTCGTGCCCGACGATCCGGACCTCCTCGGCGGCGTCGAAGCGGTCGGCGATCCGCTGCATCTTGCGGCCCTCCTCGTCCCAGTCGATCAGGCACGCGCCGTAGACGAAGTCCTCGAACTGCTCGGTGGTCATGCCGGCGGCCTGCGCGAGGGCGGCGGTCGGGTAGCGGCACGCGACCCAGGGGATCTCCAGACGGAGCCGGCGCTCGAGCAGCGGCCGGTTCGCCTCCGAGAGCAGGCCCCGCTTGCGCGGGTCGAGGTCGGCGCCCTCGTGGGTGTTCTCCGGGGCGCCGATGTTCATCCAGGCGTCGATCTGCTCCCCCATGGCCGCCTCGAGCGACGGCTGCCGGGCGACCACCTCGTCGGGGGCCTCCTCGGCCCAGAGGTAGGCGAACGGCCAGTTCTCCTCAGCCCAGCTGAGCCGGACGATCGGATGCGCGCCCCGTTTGCCGAGCGCGCGCACGACCTCCTCGACGAGCGGACGCGCGAGCGGGCTCGTCTTCACGAGGACCTCCCAGCCGGACTGCACGTCGAGACAGCGCTCGACGAGCAGGCTCGCGTACTCGCGGACGCGCGGATCGATCACAGCTTCCACTCCCCGTTCTGTTGGACGAGCTCGCCGTCGCACCAGAGCTCGCCGCCGCCGCGGAGGTCCTTGACGAGGTCCCAGTGCAGGCCGCTCGTGTTGGTGCCGCCGATGTGCGTGTAGCTCGCCCCGAGTGCCAGGTGCACGGTGCCGGCCATCTTCTCGTCGAAGAGCGTATTCCTCATGTGCCGGGTGATCCCGGGGTTGCAGCCGATCCCGAGCTCGCCCAGCCGGCGGGCGCCCTCGTCCGTGTCCAGGTTGGAGAAGAGGTACTCCTCGCCGCTCGCCGCCGACGCGTCGACGACGCGACCGCCCTCGAAGACGAGCCGCACGCCCGTCACCTCGAGCCCTTCGCTCACGGAGGGGAACTCGGAGAACTCGATGACGCCCTCCGCTGCGTCTTCGACCGGCGCGTAGAAGAACTCACCGCCCGGCATATTGGACTCGCCGCCGTCGATGTCGGCCTTCCGGCCTGCGAGCGAGAGCGTGAGATCCGTGCCGGCGGCAACGATCCGGAGCTCGTCGGCCGCGTCGAGGCGGTCCGCGTAGCGGCGCATCGTCGCCTTGAGCTCCGTCCAGTCGACCAGGACGGCGTCGTACATGACCTGCTCGAACTGCCGCCGGGTGAGCCCCGCGTCCTGGGCGAGTGCGTTGGTCGGGTACTGACACGACACCCAGGGGATCTCGTGCGCCATCGTGCGGCGCATGAAGTAGGCGGTCGCCGTGGCCGCGAGCGCCCGCCGCCCGGAGTCGAGCTCGACGAGGCCGCGGGTGTTCTCGGGCGCGTCGATCGTGATGCGCGCGTCCATCTCGTCGCTGGCGAAGCGGTCGATCTCGGGCAGCGTCCCGAGCAGCTCCGCGGGCGCCTCCGAGGCCCAGGCGACGTCGATCGGCCAGAGCGTGAACCCGAGCCGTACCACCGCGTAAGCGCCGCGCCGGCCGATGCGGCGGACGACCTCCTCCAGGAGCGGCCGCGACTCCGGCTGAGTCCGGATCAGGACCTGCCAGCCCGGCTGGACGTCGAGGCAGTACTCGACGAGCAGTCGCGCGTACGCCTCGAGCCGCGTCTCCGCCACGGGCGGCGAGCTTACAGACCGCTGATCTGCTATAAAGAGGCTTAGATTTTCTCCCAAACAGGATTCAAGACGGAAGGAGTCAGATGGCGAAGGTAATCGGCATCGATCTCGGCACGACCAACTCATGCATGGCCGTGCTCGAAGGCGGCGAGCCGACGGTGATCCCGAACGCCGAGGGCGGCCGCACCACGCCGTCCGTCGTCGCGTTCACGAAGGACGGTCAGCGGCTCGTCGGCGCGCCCGCGAAGCGCCAGCAGGTGACGAACCCGCAGAACACGGTGTTCTCGATCAAGCGCTTCATGGGCCGCAAGTACGGCGAGGTCTCCGAGGAGATGAAGATCGTCCCCTACGAGGTCGTCCAGGGGCAGAACGGCGACGCGCGCGTGAAGGCGGCCGACAAGGAGTACGCGCCGCCGGAGCTCAGCGCGATGATCCTCCAGAAGCTGAAGGCGGACGCCGAGGCCTACCTCGGCGAGCCCGTCACCGACGCGGTCATCACCGTCCCCGCCTACTTCAACAACGCCCAGCGCGAGGCGACGAAGGACGCCGGCAAGGTCGCCGGCCTCAACGTCCTGCGCATCATCAACGAGCCGACCGCGGCCTCGCTCGCGTACGGGCTCGACAAGGAGGGCGACCAGACGATCCTCGTCTTCGACCTCGGCGGCGGGACGTTCGACGTCTCGATCCTCGAGCTCGGCGAGGGCGTCTTCGAGGTCAAGGCCACGAACGGCGACAACCACCTCGGCGGCGACAACTTCGACAAGGCGATCGTCGACTGGATGGTGGCCGAGTTCAAGAAGGACCAGGGGATCGACCTGGCCGCGGACAAGATGGCGCTGCAGCGTCTCTACGAGGCGGCCGAGAAGGCCAAGATCGAGCTGTCGTCCACGATGACGACGCAGATCAACCTGCCGTTCATCACGGCGACGCAGGACGGCCCGAAGCACCTCGACCTCCAGCTCACGCGCGCGAAGCTCAACGAGCTCACCGCCGACGTTGCTAGACCGGACGGTCGGTGCCGACCAAGCAGGCCCTGGCCGATGCAGGCCTCGATTCCGCGAAGATCGACCATGTCGTCCTGGTCGGGGGCATGACCCGTATGCCGGCCGTGGTCGACAAGGTGAAGGAGCTCGTCGGCAAGGACCCGCACAAGGGCGTCAACCCGGACGAGGTCGTCGCCGTCGGCGCGGCCATCCAGGCCGGCGTCCTCAGGGGCGAGGTCAAGGACATCCTGCTCCTCGACGTCACGCCGCTGTCCCTCGGCATCGAGACCAAGGGCGGCGTCTTCACGAGGCTGATCGAGCGGAACACGACCATCCCGACCAAGAAGTCGGAGGTGTTCACGACCGCCGAGGACAACCAGCCGTCCGTGGAGGTCCACGTGGCGCAGGGCGAGTCCGAGATGGTCGTCTACAACAAGACGCTCGGGAAGTTCCAGCTCGTCGGCATCCCGCCGGCGATGCGGGGCCAGCCCCAGGTCGAGGTCACGTTCGACATCGACGCGAACGGGATCATCAACGTCTCGGCGAAGGACCTCGGCACCGGCAACCAGCAGCAGATCCGGATCGAGGGCGGCTCCGGCCTCTCCGAGGACGAAGTGCAGCGGATGGTCGGCGAGGCCGAAGCGCACCGCGACGAGGCGCACAGGCTGCGCGAGCTCGCGGACGCGAAGAACCAGGCCGAGAGCCTCGTGTACCAGACCGAGCGCTCGCTGAAGGAGCACCGTGACAAGCTCGAGGAGAGCGACGCCTCGACGATCGAGGGCCGTGTCATGGAGCTCAAGCAGGCGCTCGAGTCAGACGACGTCGGCGAGATCAGGGCCAAGACCGAGGCGCTGACCGAGTCCTCGCACAAGCTGGCCGAGGCCGTCTACGCGCAGGCGACCGCGGCGCAGGCGACGTCGTCGCAGGCCGGCAACGGCTCGGCCACCTCCGACGACGAGGTCGTCGAGGAGGCCGACTACGAGGTCATCGACGAGGAACAGCCGAAGCCGTCGTGACCGACGAGATCCGCAACGAAGAGGCTCGACAGCGCACGGGGGAACCTCCCGGTTCCCCCGAAACCCCGTCCCCTGGTCCGCTTCGCGGACAGACGGCTTCGCCGTCCGTCGAGGAGCGCCTCGCGCAGGCGGACGCCCGCGCGGAGGAGCACCTGAACGACCTCAAGCGCCTCGCGGCCGAGTTCGACAACTACCGCAAGCGTGCCGCGCGCGACCAGGAGAGCCTGGTCGCGCGGGCCGCCGAGCGGCTCGTGAAGGAGCTCCTGCCCGTGCTCGACGACCTCGAACGTGCGCTCGTCGCGGCCGACGAGCACCAGGAGGCGAAGCTCGAGGACGGCGTCCGGCTGGTGCACAGGTCGCTCGCCGATGCGCTCCGCAGGGAGGGTCTCGAGGAGATCCCGACCGAAGGAGCATTCGATCCGCACGTGCACGAGGCGCTGCTCTCGCAGCCGTCCGAGGCCGACGAGGGCACCGTGATCGAGGTGCTGCAGAAGGGGTACCGGCTGGGCGATCGCGTGCTGCGGCCCGCGAGAGTCGTGGTCGCGGCGGCGAAGACGGAGGGCGAGTGAGCGAGCTGTACTCCACGCTCGGCGTTCCCAAGAACGCCTCGCCCGACTGAGATCAAGAAGGCGTACCGCAAGCTCGCCCGCGAGAGCCATCCCGACCGCAACCCCGGCGACGCGGCCGCGGAGGAGCGCTTCAAGGAGGTCCAGGCGGCCTACGACGTGCTCTCGGACCCCGAGAAGCGCAAGCAGTACGACAGCTTCGGGTCGGCGAACGGCCGCGGCGGCCCCAGCGGTTGGAACGTCCCCGGCGACTTCGACCTGGGTGACCTGGGCGGCATGTTCGGCGACCTCTTCGGCGGAGGGGGCGGCGGCCGCTTCCGCCGCGGCACTCGCTCTCAGCCCGCGGGGAGGCGCGGCGCCGATCTCGAGGCCGAGGTTCGCCTCTCCTTCGAGGACTCCCTCCGTGGGCTCGAGACGCGTATCCCGGTCGAACTCGCGACCGCCTGCCGCGACTGCGGCGGCTCGGGCGCGCAGCCCGGGACGGCGCCGTCGGTCTGCCCGGAGTGCAAGGGCCGGGGCGTCACCTCCGAGAGCCAGGGCCTGTTCGCGCTCTCACAGCCGTGCCCGCGCTGCGGCGGCCAGGGGACGGTCATCGAGAGCCCCTGCCCGACCTGCCACGGCAGCGGCCGCGAGCGGCGCACGAAGCGCTACACCGTGAAGATCCCAGCTGGGGTCAGGGACGGCACGCGTATTCGCCTGAAGGGCAAGGGCGAGGCCGGCGTCGGCGCCGGTCCTCCCGGAGACCTCTTCGTCGTCACGCGCGTCGAGCCCTCGCGGCTCTACTCGCGCCGCGGCGGGTCCGACCTCGAGCTCGACGTGCCGGTGACCTTCGCCGAGGCGGCGCTCGGCGCGACCGTCGAGGTGCCGACTCCGTACGGAGACCGCCTGTCGCTCAAGGTGCCGGCCGGCTCCGAGGACGGGAAGCTCCTGAAGATGCGCGGCCACGGCGCGCCGGCGCTCAAGGGCGGGGGCAAGGGCGACCTCGTCGCGCGCCTTCGCGTGAACGTGCCCAAGAAGCTGACGAAGAAGGAGCGCGAGGCGATCGAGGCACTCCAGCAGGCGTCGCGCGAGAACCCGAGGGAGGGTCTGCTCGGCTGATGGACGACCACCCCCGCTACATGATCTCCGTCGCCGCCGAGCTCGTCGGCATGCACCCCCAGACGCTTCGCGTCTACGAGCAGAAGGGCCTCGTTCGGCCGAAGCGAACGGCGGGCAACACGCGGCTGTACTCCGAGCGCGACGTCGAGCGCCTGCGCCTCGTTCAGCGGCTCACGAGCGAGCTCGGGCTCAACCTCGCCGGCGTCGAGCATGTGCTTCGCCTCGAGGACCAGCTGCAGCGCATGCACCGGCGCATGGAGAGGCTCGAGCGCGAGATGCGCGAGGCGGTGGCCTCCGTCCACCGGCAGTACCGCCGCGACCTCGTGCTCTACAAGCCGCCCGCCCACCCGGTACCGCAGAGGAGCGAATGGACTTCAACAGGCTGACCACCAAGTCGCAGGAGGCGGTTGCGGCCAGCCAGGAGCTGGCGCGCCGCAACGCGAACCCCGAGATCTACCCCGAGCACCTGCTGCTGGCGCTCCTCGAGCAGGAGCTGCCGCAGACGCTCGCCGAGCGCGCCGGCGGCGGGGCGTCCGCGCTCGCCCAGCAGGCGCAGGCCGACCTCGCCCGCCGCCCGCGGGCGCAGGGCGCCGCGAACCTGCAGGTGCGCACCTCGTCCGCGTTCGACAAGGTGCTCGACCGCGCCGAGGACGAGGCCCGCAAGCTCGAGGACGACTACGTCTCGACCGAGCACCTCCTGCTCGCGCTCGACGTGATCCCGCGCAACGCCCTGCTCGACGCGCTCAAGGAGGTTCGGGGCGGCCAGCGCGTCACGAGCCAGGACCCCGAGGGCAGCTACCAGGCGCTCGAGAAGTTCGGCCGCGACCTCACCGAGCTCGCCGAGAACGGCAAGCTCGATCCAGTGATCGGGCGCGACGAGGAGGTGCGCCGCGTCATGCAGGTGCTCTCGCGGCGGACGAAGAACAACCCGGTCCTGATCGGCGACCCGGGCGTGGGGAAGACCGCCATCGCCGAGGGCCTCGCCCAGCGCATCGTCGCCGGCGACGTCCCCGAAGGCCTCAAGGGCAAGCGCGTCTGGGCGCTCGACATCGGCGCGCTGCTCGCGGGCTCGAAGTACCGCGGCGAGTTCGAGGAGCGGCTCAAGGCCGTGCTCACGGAGATCAAGAACGCCGAGGGCGACATCGTCCTCTTCATCGACGAGCTGCACACGATCGTCGGCGCCGGCGCGGCCGAGGGCGCCGTCGACGCGGCCAACCTGCTCAAGCCGATGCTCTCGCGCGGGGAGCTCCGCGCGATCGGTGCGACGACCCTCGACGAGTACCGCAAGCACATCGAAAAGGACGCCGCGCTCGAGCGCCGCTTCCAGCCGATCTTCGTCGGCGAGCCGTCCGTCGCGGACACGATCGCGATCCTCCGCGGGCTCAAGGAGCGCTACGAGGCGCACCACGGCGTCGAGATCCGCGACTCCGCGCTCGTCGCGGCGGCCGTGCTCTCCGACCGCTACATCTCCGACCGCTTCCTGCCCGACAAGGCGATCGACCTCGTCGACGAGTCCGCCTCCCGGCTGAAGATGGAGATCGACTCGTCGCCCGTCGAGCTCGACGAGGCCGACCGCCGCGTCCGCCAGCTCGAGATCGAGCTCGCGGCGATGGGCAAGGAAAGCCCGGCAAGGCGCGAGCCGGTCGAGCGCGAGCTGGCCGAGGCCAAGTCCGTGCGCGACGACCTCGCCGCCCGCTGGTCGCGCGAGAAGGAGGCGCTCGACCGCATCGGGACGATCAAGCGCCGGATCGACGAGCTGCGCGGCGAGGCCGAGCGGGCCGAGCGCAGCGGCGAGCTGGAGCGGGTCGCGGAGATCCGCTACGGCGAGCTGCCCGCGCTCGAGAGCGAGCTCGCCGAGCGGGAGTCCGCTCCCGAGACGACGCCGATGGTCAAGGAGGAGGTCGACGAGGACGACGTCGCCGCCGTCGTTGCCCGCTGGACCGGCATCCCTGTCGACAGGCTGCTCGAGGGCGAGACCGAGAAGCTCATCCACATGGAGGAGCGGCTGCACGAGCGCGTCGTCGGCCAGGAAGAGGCCGTCGAGGCCGTGGCCAATGCGCTCCGCCGCGCCCGCTCGGGCCTGCAGGACCCGAACCGCCCGATCGGCTCGTTCGTCTTCCTCGGTCCGACGGGCGTCGGCAAGACCGAGCTCGCCCGCGCGCTCGCCGAGTTCATGTTCGACGACGAGCGGGCCATGGTCCGGCTCGACATGTCCGAGTACCAGGAGCGGCACACGGTCGCGCGCCTGATCGGCGCTCCGCCCGGCTACGTGGGCTTCGAGGAGGGCGGCCAGCTGACCGAGGCCGTCCGCCGCCGCCCGTACTCGGTCATCCTCCTCGACGAGATCGAGAAGGCACACAGCGAGGTCTTCGACGTCCTGCTGCAGATCCTCGACGACGGTCGCCTCACCGACGGCCACGGCCGCACGGTCGACTTCCGCAACACCGTGATCATCATGACCTCGAACGTGCGCTCCGCCGAGGCGATGCGCGACGTCTTCCGCCCCGAGTTCCTGAACCGGATCGACGAGATCATCGAGTTCCACGAGCTCACGCGCGAGCAGCTCGCCGAGGTGATCGAGCTGCAGCTCGCACAGCTGCGCAGGCGGCTCTCCGAGCGCGGCCTGACGGTCGAGCTCACCGACGCCGCGAAGGAGCAGCTCGTCGAGGCAGGCTGGGATCCGACCTACGGTGCGAGGCCGCTCAAGCGCGCGCTCCAGCGCCTGGTCGAGAACCCGCTCGCGAAGGCGCTGCTCGAGGGTGGCTTCAGCGAGGGCGACACGATCCTGGTCGACGGCCAAGACGGCGAGCTGATCTTCGAGAAGGCACCCGCGGCCGAGCCGGCCGCCGCCTGATCCGGCGACAGCCGACGCCCTGCGTACCGTCTGTCACGTGCTCCCTCCGATCGTCAACGGCGACCCCGGCGACGAGACCGCCGAGGACTGACCTGCTCGAGTCGGGTCTCCTGCAGCCCGCGGAAACGCGCGGTAGGCTCTAGACGTGCCCTACCGGAAGGCCGCCATCCGGCCCTACAGGCCCGAGGATGAGCCTGTTCTCTTCGGACTCGCCCGCATGAGCCTCGGCTCGAGCCCCTCGTGGCGCGACGACCGCACCCTCGGGGTGCTCGAGAGCGACACGGTCTTCGTCGCCGAGCTCGACGGCCGCCCAGCCGGCTTCGTCGCCGTCGAGGAGAAGCCGCAAACGCTGCGGATCGACGAGCTCTTCGTCGTCCCGGAGCACCGCGACGAGTCGATCGAATGGCAGCTGCTCGAGTACGCCGAGGGCTACGCCATTTCGTGCGACTCCCACCGCCTGCAGGCCGTCGTCGAAGGTGACGAACCGAGCTCCGAGGCGCCGTTCCGGCGCTACGGCTTCGCCCCGAAGGACGAGGGCATGCTCGAGCTGGCGCTCCCGCAGGGGTAAGTGGCCCAGCCGCTGCCGGAGGCACTGCCGCCGGAAACGCGGCCGGTCGGCCAGCTCGTCGCCGAGACCCTCCGTCTGTACGGCGGCCTGTTCTGGCGGGCGCTGCCGCTCGGGCTCACCCTGGCCATCGCGGACCAGCTGGTCCGGAATCTCACCTTCGGCGAGCAGGTGCTCGTGCTCCTCGTCTTCGCGCCGTTCTTCACGCTGTCCTACGCGGGCGCGGTCGCCCTGGTCAGCGGCGAAAGCCCGCCGCTCTCACGCTGGGCGCTGGCGATCGTCCTGGGGACGATCGCGTTCGCACCAGCAGCATTCCTGCTGCCCTGGTTCGTGCTGCTCGCCTTCGCGTGGCTGGCCGTGGTCTGCCTCGTCGTCCCGGTCGTGATGATCGAGGGCCTCGGCCCGCTGCCATCCTTCGCGCGCGCAGTCCAGCTCGCCCGCGCGGACTACGTCCATGCGCTCGGCTCGCTCGCGACGCTCGCGATCCTCTTCTTCCTCACGCGCCTGACACTCGCGCTGCTGCTGCGCGGCGCAGGTGACCAGGCTGAACGGGTCGCCGTCTTCCTCGCGGATCTCGTTCTGGCGCCGGTGCTCTTCCTCGGCACGGCGCTCCTCTACGTCGACCAGGTGGCACGGTTAGAGTCGCCACGCCGCAAGCGAAAGGAGCCGTAGATGCCGCTGTACGTGATGCTCTCCAACCTGACCGCCCAGGGCGTCCAGACCCTGAAGGCGAACCCCGACCGACTCCGCGAGGTCAACCGCGACATCGAGGAGCTCGGCGCCAAGGTGCTCCACCAGTGGGCCACCCTCGGGCCGTACGACTTCGTCAACGTCGTGGAGGCGCCCGACGCCGCCACGATCGCGCGGGTCTCCGTCGAGCTCGGAGCACGGGGCAGCTCGAACTTCCAGACGCTGGAAGCGCTGACGATCGACGAGTTCCTCGCAACGCTGACCTAGCCGCACTTCGCGTTTCCGCGTCCGCCAAGCACAATGATTGACATGCGGTTGCGGCGTGACGTGGCGCTCGTGCTGTCCGGCGGCGGCGTCAACGGCGTTTTGATGGAGCTCGGCTTTCTCCGCCGGGTTCGCGAGAGCGAGCTCTGGCCGCGCGTCGGCTTCGTCTTCGGCACGTCGGCCGGCGCCCTCGTCGGCGCGATGGCCGCGCTCGACCGGCTCGACGAGCTCGAGGAGTTCCTGTACGGCCTCCAGCCGGCCGACACGTTCCGGCCCAATCGCCTCTGGAGGCTGCCGCTCCTCGGCCTGCACGAGTACGTCCTCCCGAGGACGATCGCCGAGCGGGTCAGCGACCCGGTGGAGCTCGGCCGCGCTCTCGTCGCCTGTGAGCGCGAGCTCGTCGTCGTCGCCACAGACGCGAGCCCGCTCGCCGAGGGCGTCGACGAGCGCGACTACGAGCTCGTCTACTCGTCGCGGCGAACCCCACCGGACGAGCTGGCCGCGGCGATCTTCGCGTCGGCGGCGCAGAGCGCGCTCGTTCTGCCGGTGCGCGTCGGCGACCGCATCGCGACCGACGGCGGCTGGGTGCGTAACTTCCCGCTCGCCCACGCCTACGCGCGGCCCGGCGTGCGCATGATCGTGGCGTTCCGCTACGTGCCGCGCTTTCCCGACGTCGCCACCGACGGTCTCGAGCGACTGCGCAAGCGGCTGGAGCGCTTCCGGGCGGTCCCGCCGATCCGGGCGTTCATCGCCGAGCTGAACGAGGCCGAAGAGCGGTCGCGGGCTGGGGAGCCCGCGCACCTCCCGGAGATGATCCTCCGCCTCACGCGGGCCGCGATCGTCCGCAACACCGTGGTCGAGGAGAAGACCGCTGAAGAGCGTGACGAGTCGATCCACGAGCTCGCGCGTCTGCGCGAGGACGTCCGCGAGCTGATCCAGCGCCAGACGGGCCGGCGCGACCGCGCACGCCTGCTCGCCGCCGTGGAGGAGCGCTTCGAGACCGCCCGCTTCCCCTTCCGCCACGACCGCGCGATCCCCCGCATCACCGTCCGCGGGGCGACCGACGGCGTCAGCCTCGACCCCGGCGTACGCGCGCAGAAGCCGTGGTCCGCCGAAGACAAGCACGCGCTGATCGAGCGCGGGTACGCGCTCGCCGATGCCGAGCTCCACAGGACCGGGATCGACCTGCCCGAAACCCGCGAGTCCGCCGGCTAGAAAGCGGCCGCCACCTCGGCCGCGAGCTGCGCATTGTCGGCGATCAGCAGCCGGTTGACCTCGAGCGTGCGGCCGCCGCTCTCACGGTGCAGGTACGAGAGGACGAAGGGCGTGACGGCGCCGCCGCGGACCCCGGCCGCCTCGGCATCGGCGAGTGCCTGCTCGATCAGCGGCTCCAGGCCGTCGAGGCTCTGCGCCGGCGGGTTCGCGAGCAGCAGTCCCGCGCGCCCGAGCTCCCAGTGGACGGCGGCGATCCGCGCCGCCTCGGCGGCGCTCTCGACCCGCGCCGGCACCGGAGGCCCTCCGGTGGCCGCATAGAAGAGCGGCAGCTCGCTCGTTCGGTAGCCCAGCACGGGGACGCTCAACGCCTCGAGGACCTCGACGGTGGACGGCACGTCGAGCAGCGACTTGACGCCCGACGAGACGACGAGCACGGGCGTGCGGGCGAGCTCGGCGACGTCGGCGGAGACGTCGAGCGGGCCGCGGTGGACGCCGCCGATGCCGCCCGTGCCCATGAAGCGGATGCCGAGGGCCGTACACACCGCGAGCGTCCCCCCGACCGTCGTCGCGCCGACCGCTCCCTGGGCCACGCAGGCGGCCAGATCGCGCGGCCCGAGCTTGCGCGCGTCCGCGGTGAAGCGGCCTAGCTCGTCCTCGCTCAGCCCGACCTTGATGCGGCCGTCCAGCACCCCGATCGTCGCCGGGACCGCGCCGCCCGCGCGAACACGCCTCTCGCTCTCGAGCCCGACCTCGACGCCGTCGCCCGGCGGAAACCCGTGGGCGACCAGCGTCGTCTCGAGCGCGACCACGGGCCGGCGCGCGTCGAGCGCGTCGCGAACCTCCGAGGCGACGTCGATCACGGCATCGCTCCGAGCTGGGACACGCAGCGCGCGGCAGTCTCGAGCGCGAGCCGCGGGCCGCCGACGATGTACCCGGCCGCGAGCGCATCGCCGGCTCCCGTCGAGTCGACGACCTCGGTCGGCGCGGCGGGGAACGCCTCACCGTCGACGACGATCCCCTGCGGCCCGCGCTTGCGGACGAGCGTTCCGGCAGGCACGGCCTCACCAACGGCGTCCACCTCGTCGTCGTTCGCGAACACGACATCGGGCGCGAGCAGCTCCAGCCGCTTGAGCAGCCGCTGCTGGGCCATACGACTCGATGAGGCTTGCCGACGCCAGGTCGACGCTGACTTTGCCGCCGACGGTGCGCACGGCTCCGGCGGCCTTCGCGCCGGCCTCGTCGATGGGAGCGCGAAGCAGCGAGTAGCCCGAGAGATGGAGCCACGAGCAGCCGCGGAACCAGCGCATCTCGAGCTCCTCGGGGCGCAGTGCAGGGGAGACGCCGCGGTCCGACGCCATCGTGCGGGAGCCGTCCGGGCCGACGACCGACACGACGACCCCGTTCCGGCCCTCGACGACAGGCCCGACCAGGTCGACTCCTCGGGTACGCAGCTCGTCCTCGAGCAGCCGCCCGGCCGCATCGTCCGCACGCTTGCCCACGAAGCGCGCCTCCTCGCCCAGAGCCGCAACCCAGGCGGCGACGTTCGCCGCCTGGCCGCCGGCGCCCACGCGGGTCTCGGCGGTCGTGTCGTCTCCCGGAGCCAGCGGGCGAGTCGAGGCGGACGATCACGTCCAGGAGCAGGTCGCCGAGGGTGCAGAGGAGCATGGACGGGCACAATGCTCGCATGGACCGTGAAGGCCGCGGCGACCGTCTCAGCTCGCTGCTGATCGGCGGCGTGCTGGGTGCTTCGGCGGCGATCGCGACCGCCAGGCGACGTCGCCGCCGGGCGCGGCGGCGCAGTGAGCCACGCGGCCTGCGCGCGTTCGAGGACGCCCCGTGCTACCGCGAGGCCGTCGAGCGCGACGACCGCTCGTAGCGCCGCTGCGCCTCGTGCACGGTCTGGAGGTCGATCCCGGAGAGGACGGTCTCGGCCTCATCGAGATACCGCGAGGTCGATCCGGTCGCCGTCCGTGAGCGCAGGACGGTCAGCGGGCCGAACGTCCGCGACTCGAGCCCGTCCGCCGTCTCCTTGCCCTCGACGACCCAGACACCGCGTCCCGGCGGAGCCGTCCCGAGCGCGTCGAGCGCGAGGCGTGCGTCCGCGCGCGGCACGACGCGGCGGGGGAACGAGCGATCGCGCTCCCACGCCGCCAGGAACACCGGGTTGTATCCGTGGAGGACGTCGTCGGGCTCCGACGTGGCCGCCAGCCACCGGCCGGCGTCGTCGCGTGCGAGCGTCTCGGCTTGCGACTCGCCTTCGAAGAGCTCCGGCGTGCGGTGCCAGGCCCACGCCACCTCGAGCGCGACGAGGACGACGAGGAGGGGAGCGGCGATCGCCGTCCGGCGCGGGAGCCCTGCCGCGACCAGGGTCGCGGCGAACGGCAGCAGGAAGATGACGTGGCGCGACTCCGGCGACGCGTCGCGCACCTGCGCGAGCACGAGGGCTGCGAGCGCGGCGCCGAACGCACACGCTACGAGCGCACGCGAGCGCACGCGCGTGAAGCCGATGACGGCCAGCACCGCGACGAGGATCAAGACGGGCACGTAGCCCGAGCTCAGGTCGCCGGCCAGCTCACGGACGTAACCGCCGGCCGACTTCGGGCCCTCGCCCTCGCCGTCGTAACGGCCTGCGAGGACGAGGTCCGCGTACCAGAGCGGCGCCGCGAGCGCGAGCACGACCACCACCCACGGCACCGCGGCCCGCGCGCGCGAGACCACCATGTAGGCGAGCTGGGCGGCGAGCATCAGCGCTCCGTAAGGGTGCGCGGCCAGGGCGGCGAGCGTCGCCACTGTCCACCAGCCCCACCTGCGCGCAACGAGCGCGAGGAACGATCCCGTCGCCGCGAGCAGGAAGACGGCGTACATGCGTCCGAACACGGCATGGAAGAGGAAGACCCAGCTGGCGGAGGCGAGCACGGTCGCGGCCAGCGCGCGCCGCGCGTCCACGAACCGCGCGGCCAGCGCCGCGATCAGCGGGATGGTCGCGACCGCGCAGGCGAGCGAGACGAGCCGCAGGGCGTCGAGCCCGCCGCCGAGGTGGACGACGCCCCACGCGAGCACGTAGTGGAGCGGCGCGCCTCCGCGCTCGGTCAGCACGGTGTCCAGGACCCCGCCGAGCGAGTCGCGGCCGACGAAGAGCGCCAGCACCTCGTCCTCGTGCGGCGGGTACGAGCGGAGGCGGGTCAATAGCAGCGCCCCGACCGCCGCAGCGCACAGTGCGGAGCCGAAAAAGAGGAGGTTGCGATCCTTGTTCATTGCTAGGTTTTCGTCAGTGCCGATCTACGAGTATCGCTGTCCTGACGGGCACGTCTTCGAGCTCTTCCATCGCATGGACGACCCGGCGCCGGAGGTGTGTCCGGTATGCGGCAAGGGGCCCGTCGAGAAGGTGCTCTACCCGGTGGCCGTCCACTTCAAGGGCTCGGGGTTCTACTCGACCGACTACGGCCGCTCGCGGAAGACGGCCAAGGAAGGCGATTCGTCGAGCAGCGGCGGCGGCGACGGCGACAGCGGCGGCACGAAGACCGAGCCGACGAAGGCCGAGACCTCGAAGTCCGAGACCTCGAAGTCGTCCGACTAGGCGATCGCTACCAGCGGTGGCTCTGGCGCCGTGACAGCGCCTCGAGCAGGAGCAGCAGCAGCACCGCGCCTCCGACCGCGAACAGGAACGGGCCGAGGTCCCAGCCGAACTCGACGTCCTGGTCGAGGAGCAGCCCACCGAGGAACCCGCCGATCAACGCGCCGGCGAGGCCGATTGCGAGCGTCGCGAGGCACCCGCTCGCCTGGCGCCCCGGGACGATCATGCGCGCCACCGCCCCCGCGATCAGGCCGAACAGGATCCACGAGAAGAAGCCCATCAGCGCCTGATGCAGCCGGGCCCGAACGGACCGGAGCCCGGCAGCGGGGGCTGTGCGGCGGCTCGTCCGGCGAACATCGCGATCACGTTCCGATTCTCCTCGGTGCCGATGATGAACGACTGGCCGTCGACGTACGAGGCGCTACCGCCCAGCCGGCAGTGGAGCGTGCGGTCGCTGGGTGAGCGGACCTTCAGCCACGCGAGCTGAAGGAACTGGCCGGCGGAGAGATCGGTGGCGAGCGGCTTCAGCAGGCCGTCGCCCACGAACGGGAGCTTGATGAGCGTGCCCGGGGACGTCAGCTTGCTGCCGATCGCATCGACGACCGCCTGCTGGCGTCCGCCGCGTGTGAGGTCGTTTTCCGCGGGGTCGAGCCTGTTCTCGCGGATCCGCGAGTAGATCAGCGCGCGGCGGCCGTCGAGCTTCTGCTTGCCTTTCGCGAACCGCCACCCCTTCCACTGCTGGCACTGAGTGGCGGTCGGGAACGGGCAGTCGAAGCGGTTCGAGACGATCGGCGCGGGCACGTTCACGGTCACGCCGCCGAGCTCGTCGATGAGGTCCTTGAACGAGTTGAAGTCGACGAGCACGACGTGGTTGATCTCGATGCCGGTCACGTCGGTGATCGTCCGCATGGCGAGCGCCGGCCCGCCGAGGGCGAACGCGGCGTTGATCTTGCCGGTGCCGTGGCCGGGGATGTCCACGCGGAGGTCGCGCGGGATCGAGAGGTACGAGACCCGATGCTTGTCCGGGTCGGTGCGGACCAGCATGATCGAGTCCGACCGGTTGGCGTCCGAGCGGTCGCTCCGGTCGGCGTGGTCCGTGCCCATGAGCAGCGTCGTCGTCGGGCGCGAGAGCAGCAGCCCCTCGTGCGGCACCAGGGCTGAACGAGCCCGCGGGCTCAGGCGGTCGTTCGCCTCCTGGACGCCTCCCTTGAATGCGAACCAGCTCGCGACCGCCCAGACGACGAGGAGGAGGAGCAGGAGCAGGATCACGCTCAGAATCACGCGCCCGCGCGTGAGACGGATGCGGGGCCGGCGAGACCCCTTCGCACGTCCCGGTCTGGGTGCCGACGTGCCCCGTCCGTCGTGGACGGCGCCCCGACGTGGGCGTTCGGCGGTCGGAACGCCGCCGCGGGCCCGCCCGCCGCGATAGGTGCGGTAGGGCTTTTGTCCGTCCGCCATCCGGCGCGCTATGGTAGCCACGCGTCGTGGCCGAGCCGGTCGTCATCGGGGTCGATGTGGGCGGCACGAAGCTGCTCGGCGGCGTGATCGAGCGCGATGGGTCGATCGTTCGACAGCGCGAGCTGCCGACGCCGAAGTCCTCGGAGGCGGCCCTGCTTGCGGCGCTCGACGAGCTGGTCGAGTCGCTCCTGACCGACGACGTCGCCGCGCTCGGATTCGGCGTGCCGTCGACGATCGACCAGCGGGCCGGCCAGGCCGTGCAGTCGGTGAACATCCCGCTCGAGGACGTGCCCTTCCGCGACCGCTTCGCGGGGCGCTTCTCGTTGCCGGTGGGGATCGACAACGACGCGAACGCCGCCGCGATCGCCGAGTGGAAGATCGGTGCCGGCCGGGGTACGCAGCACATGGTGATGCTGACCCTCGGCACCGGTGTCGGCGGCGGCCTGATCCTGGACGGTCGCCCCTACCGCGGGGCCCTCGGCGCCGCGGCCGAGCTCGGCCACGTCGTGGTGCAGTTCGACGGTCGTCCGTGCCAGGGCCTGTGCACCGGTCGCGGGCACATCGAGACCTACGCGACGGGCACGGCCGCCTCGCGGGACGCAGCCGAGGCCTTGGGGGCCGGAGCGGATTCGCACGTGCTGCTGAACCGCGCGCGCGCGGAAGACCCGGTGGCCCTCGAGGTGCTCGGCGGGATCGCACGGCGGCTTGGCGCCACCATGGGCTCGTTCGTCAACATCTTCAACCCCGAAGTGATCGTGATCGGGGGCGGGTGGGGAAAGGCCGCCGGCGAGTACCTGCTCGAGACCGCGCGGGCGGCGATGCGGCAGGAAGCGCTCTCGCCCGGACGGGAGCTCGTCAGAGTCGTCCCCGCTGCGCTCGGTCCCGACGCAGGCGTGATCGGCGCCGGCTTCGTGGCCTACGAAGCGCTCGACGCCGCCTGAGCCATGCCACTCGCGGTGTGCGCGACACCGATCGGCAGCCTCGACGACGTCACGCTTCGCGTTCTCCGCGAGCTGGCCGAGGCCGATCTCGTCCTCTGCGAGGACACCCGCCGCACGCGGGTGCTGCTGGATCGCCACGGCATACGCGCGCGCGAGCTCCTCAGCTACCACCGGCACAACGAGGCGCGGCGGACGGCCGAGGTGCTCCCGCGCCTGCAGGCGGGCGAGCGCCTCGCGCTGGCGAGCGACGCGGGGCTGCCGGGGATCAACGATCCGGGCGCCCGACTCGTCGCGGCCGCGCTCGACGCCGGCCTTCCGGTGACGGTGCTTCCTGGGCCCTCGGCGGTCGCGACGGCGCTAGTCGCCAGCGGCTTTGCCGGCGAGCGGTACCAGTTCCTCGGCTATCTCCCGCGCGGAGAAGCGGCGCTGATGAAGCTCTGGACGGAGCTCGGCCGGTGGCCCCATCCGGCCGTCGCGTTCGAGTCGCCTCAGCGGCTGCCCCAGGCGCTCACGACCCTCGCCGCCGTGCTTCCCGACCGCCGCGTCGCCGTCTGCCGCGAGCTCACGAAGCGCTTCGAGGAGGTCGTCCGCGGCACGGCTGTGGAGCTCGCGGAGCGGTTTTGCGAGCCGCCGAAGGGCGAGATCACACTCGTGCTCGCGGGTGACGACCCGGTCTCAGACGAGGGCGCGGCGCTCGACGCCGTGGCCGAGCTGATCGCGGCCGGAACCCCGCGGCGTGCTGCAGCAGAGGTCGTCGCGAGGCTGACGGGCGTGCCGCGAAATAGGCTCTACCGCGACTCGCTGTAGTCCAAGTTGACAACAGCCGACGCGCCCGCTAGCCTGCTCGTCGTGTTCTCGCTCTTGACAACAAAACGCCTCCTTTGGGCGCTGGTCGCGGTCGCGGCGCTCGCGCTCGCGCCGGGCGCACACGCCTGGAGCTGGCCCGCGTCCGGCGCAGTGCTGCGACCGTTCGAGAACGAGGGCGGCGAGTACGAGGCTGGGAAGCACCGCGGCGTAGACATCGCCGGCAAAGCAGCCGAGCCCGTCGCCTCGCCCGTTGCCGGCGTCGTTGGCTTCGCCGGCACCCTGCCGCTTCACGGCCGGTCGGTGACGCTCGAGACCTCCGACGGCTATGCGGTCACGCTCCTGCATCTGGGGACGCTCCGCGTCTCCCGAGGAGCGGTCGTCGCCGAAGGCGAGGCGATCGGCACGCTCGGGACGAGCGGCGAGCCCGAGCATCCGGGCGCCTACCTCCATCTGGGCGTTCGCCGCGCCGACGACGCCGACGGCTACGTCGACCCGCTCGGGCTCCTGCCCCGACGAGAGCCCGCCCCGCCCGCTCCACCGTCCTCTGCACCCCCACCGGTCGTCGCGGAGCCGGCGCCCGCAGACGCCGCTCCCGTCCCGCCGGCCGCTCCGGCCGTGGTGACGGATCCGGCTGCTGCCCTCCCCTCGCGCGCCCGGCTCCGCCCACCGGGGGCAACGGCGGCCCGCCCTCGCGGGCGTGTCGCGAGGCCGCGCACACGTCGACGACCAGCGCCGGCAGAGGGCGGCCGGACACAGAGGCGCGGCCGTAAGCATCCGGTGTCGGAGCCGGCGATCCGCCGCAGCACGCGTCCGGTGCCCGCGGATCGCGCCTCAGCTCGTCACGAGTCGACGAGCCCGCACCGTGGACGCTCGCGGGCGGTGACGGCGACCCGCAGTCTGCGGCCGGCGAGCCGCACGCCACACCACGATCCGTCGCCCGGGCGCGCTCCGGTGTCTGCCTCGGCCGGCGCGGCGGATGTGACGCAGCCCGGGAGGCCGATCGCACCCGTCGCTTTCGGGTTGCTCGTGTGCGCCGGCGCCTTGGTCGCGATCGCCCGGCTGCGCCGTCCGCGCGGCGCCTCGGCCGGGCCGGAGGACGCTCGTATGATGCTCGGCGATGCCACCGCCCCAGAAGATCCTCGCTGCGGTGGCCTGGCCGTACGCGTCGGGCCCTCGCCACATCGGCCACGTCGCGGGCTTCGGCGTGCCGTCGGACATCTTCGCCCGCTACCACCGCCTCAAGGGCAACGACGTGCTCATGGTCAGCGGCACCGACGAGCACGGCACGCCGATCACCGTCGCAGCCGAGAAGGAGGGTCGCTCATCGCGTGAGACGGCCGATCACTACAACCAGCTGATCCGCGAGGACCTCCGCGAGCTCGGACTCTCCTACGACCTGTTCACGCGTACGACCACGCCCAACCATTACCGCGTCACACAGGATCTCTTCCGGACGCTCTACGAGAAGGGCTACATCGTCGAGGACACGATGATGGGCGCCTTCTCGCCAGACGGGCGCACGCTCCCCGATCGCTACATCGAGGGCACGTGTCCCATCTGCGGCTACGAGGGCGCGCGCGGCGACCAGTGCGACAACTGCGGGAACCAGCTCGACCCGACCGATCTGATCAATCCACGGTCGCGAATCGACGGCTCCACGCCCGAGTTCAGGGAGACGAAGCACCTTTTTCTCGACCTACCGGCGTTCGGAGAGCGGCTCGCCGAGTGGATCCGAAACCAGGACCACTGGCGGACGAACGTGCGGAACTTCTCGCTCAGCTTCGTCTCGGATCTCAAGCGACGGGCCGTGACGCGCGATCTCGACTGGGGCGTCCCGATTCCGGTCCCGGGGTACGCGGAGAACCCGAATAAGCGGATCTACGTCTGGTTCGACGCGGTGATCGGCTACCTCTCCGCCGCGATCGAGTGGGCGACCGTCGTCGGCCGGCCCGACGCCTGGCGCGACTGGTGGCAGAACCCCGATGCGCGCCACTACTACTTCATGGGCAAGGACAACATCGTCTTTCACACCGTCATCTGGCCCAGCATGCTCATGGGCTACGAGCAGGGCGGAGAGTACGGCGCCGGGAAGGGCACGCTCGAGCTGCCGCACAACGTCGTCGCGAGCGAGTTCCTGACAATGGAGGGCCGCAAGTTCGCGGCCAGCCGCGGCGTGGGGATCCTCGTCCGCGACTTCCTCAGCCGCTACGACGCCGACGCGCTCCGATACTTCCTGACCGCGGCCGGCCCCGAGCAGCAGGACACCGACTTCACCTGGGCCGAGTTCGCCCGCCGCAACAACGACGAGCTCGTGGCGACGTGGGGCAACCTCGTCAACCGGACGCTGACGAACGCGTACCGCAACTTCGGGGTCGTGCCCGAGCCGGGCGAGCTCACCGCCGAGGACCGCGAGCTGATCGCGGCGGTCGAGGGCGGCTTCGACGCCGTCGGCGAGCACATCGAGGCCGCGCGCTTCAAGGCGGCGCTGGGTGAGGCGATGCAGCTCGCGCGGCGCGTGAACGTCTACGTCAACGACCAGGCGCCGTGGGCGCTCCTCGACACCGACCGCGAGCGCGCCGGCACCGTGCTCTACACGTGCCTGCGCTGTGTGGACGACCTCAAGACGATGTTCACGCCGTTCATGCCCTTCACGTCGCAGACGCTGCACGAGCTGCTTGGTAACGAGGGCGACATCGCCGGTCCGCTCGAGTTCCGCGAGATCGAGGACGAAGGCGACACCCACGTCGTGCTCACGGGCGACTACGCGAGCTGGGTCGGCTCCTGGGAGCCCGGCGACCTCCCGCCGCGCCAGGCGCTGCGCGAGCCGCGACCGCTGTTCCCGAAGCTCGATCCCGGCAAGGTCGAGGCGGAGGAGCTCCAGCGGATGGAAGACGCGGCCGACGCAGCGTGATCGACACGCACGCGCACCTCGATGCGCTCGCCGACGAGCCCACCGACGTCGTCGGACGGGCGCGCGAGGCGGGCGTGACGCGGATCATCGCGGTCGGCTCGGGCATCGAGTCGTGCCGGGCGGAGCTCGCCGTCGCGGACCGGGAGGACGGCGTCTACGCCGCACTCGGCATCCACCCGCACCAGGCCGGCGGCGAGGAAGCCGAGCGCGTCGACGAGCTGCGCGAGCTCCTCGCTGCGCCGAAGGCGGTCGCCGTCGGTGAGACCGGGCTCGACTACTACCGCGATTACGCTCCACGCGACCGCCAGCAGCGGCTCTTCGAGGCGCAGCTCGAGCTCGCCGCCGAGCTAGGGAAGCCGGTCGTGGTCCACACCCGCGCCGCCGACGGCGCGACGGTGGATGCTCTCCAGGCATTTGCCGGCACGGTGGTACTGCACTGCTTCTCCTCGCCCGGCCTGCTCGACGCGGCGCTCGAGCACGGCTGGTACGTCTCGTTCGCCGGCAACGTCACGTACCCGAACGCGTACGACCTCCGTGCCGCGGCCCGGGCGGTTCCGATCGAGCGCTTGCTCGTCGAGACCGACAGCCCCTACCTCTCGCCGCAGCCGCGTCGCGGTCGGCCGAACGAGCCCGCGAACGTGGTGCACACCGTGGCGGCGCTCGCGGAGGCGCGCGGCGATGAAGCGGATCGCCTCGCGGAGCAGATCGACGCCAACGCGGACGCCGCTTTCGGCCTCGCGTGAGCCGCATTCCCGTCAGTCCCAACCGCCGGCTCGGCCAGCACTTCCTCGTCGACGAGAACATCCTCGGGGTCATCGGCCGGCTCGCGGAGCTCGAGCCCGATGACGTCGTGCTCGAGATCGGCCCCGGGCTCGGCGTGCTGACCGAGTACCTCGCCGACCGCGTCGGCCATGTGCGCGCCGTGGAGCTCGACCGCGGGCTCGAGAGTGCACTGCGCGATCGGCTCGGCGCGCGAACGAACGTCGAGCTCGTCTTCGGCGACGCGCTCCGCCTCGATCACGCGGCCGCGGAGCCGCCGCCCACGAAGCTCGTCGCCAACCTCCCCTACAACGTCGCGACGCCGCTCGTCGTCGAGAGCCTCGACCGCGTGCCGACGCTGGAGCTCTGGTCGGTGATGGTGCAGCGGGAGGTGGCCGACCGCTTTTTCGCCGAGCCGTCCACCAAGGCGTACGGCGCGGTGTCGGTGCTCGTCCAGCTGCTGACCGAGCGAACGGGCTTCCACCCGGTGTCGCGAAACGTCTTCCGGCCGCGGCCGAACGTCGAGTCCGCACTCGTGGCGTTCCGGCGTCTCGGCGAGGTACCGCCCGACTACCCGCGCGTGAAACGGGTGGTCGAGGGCGCCTTCGCCCACAGGCGGAAGACGCTCCCGAACTCGCTCGAGCTGGCCGGGATTGCAGCGCGCGACCGCGCGGTGGATGCGCTCACCGGCCTCGCGCTGGCCCCCGAGGTGCGCGCCGAGGCACTCGTGCCGGCGCAGTTCGTGGAGCTCGCCCGCGCGCTCGCGTGAGTCGACTGCCTGCACCGGCAAAGGTCAACCTCGCCCTCGTAGTCGGCCCGCGGCGCGCCGACGGTCGCCACGAGCTCGTGACCGTGCTCCAGCGAGTCGACCTCAGCGACCGGGTGACGATCGGCACCGGCGCGTCGCTGTCGGTGTCCGGGTTCGCGGGCGACACGCTCGTCCGGCGCGCG
The DNA here is from genome assembly GCA_963739085.1 of uncultured Actinomycetes bacterium. GTDB lineage: Bacteria > Actinomycetota > Thermoleophilia > Gaiellales > Gaiellaceae > DATFQE01. The sequence goes on from CAVTZA010000020.1 coordinate 39,544, forward strand.
CTGGAAGGGCTTGCCTTGGCCGCCGGCGTCGAGCCGCGCTGGCGTGCACGAATCGAGAAGCGGATCCCGGTGGCGTCCGGCCTCGGCGGCGGCAGCTCCGATGCGGCGACCGCGCTCATGCTCGCGAATCGCACACTCGACGTGCCGCTCGAGCCAGACGTGTTGCACGAGGTCGCGGCGAGTCTCGGCACCGACGTCCCGTTCTTCCTTCGGCACGGCCCGGCGCTCGGAACGGGCACGGGCACGGAGCTAGGCGACCTCGAGCTGCCCCAGGACTTCTGGATCGTGCTCGTGCTTCCGCACGAAGCGGCGAAGCGGTCCACTGCGGACGTGTACGAGGCCTTCGACGTACGAGGCGGCGCCGAGGGCTTCGAGAAGCGGCGCGAAGCACTGTTCAATGCGTTGGCCGAGGTGCGGCGGGCCAGGGATCTCGCGGCGCTGCCGCCGAACGACCTCGCGTCGTCACCGGTCGCCGAAGAGCTGCTCGCGAGAGGCGCCTTCCGCGCCGACGTGACCGGCGCCGGGCCTGCGGTCTACGGGCTCTTCATGCAGCGCTCACGCGCAGAGCGAGCCGCGCGCGAGCTGCGGGCTCTGGGGCGCGTCTGGGTGACGGTGCCTGCTTGGTACGGTTGATTCGTGGCCTACCAGACGCCTGTCCTCGAGCACGGATCGAGCCGCTCCTCGCGGTGGCTGAGGGCGAATCGCCTGAAGATCGCGCTGTGGATCGCGGTGATCGAGGGCGTGCTCGTCGTCTTCAAGGTGATCGACGTTCTGCCCGCCCTGCTTGTCGCGGCGGTCGTGATCGTCCTCTACTTCTGGCTCGGGCAACGGCTTCGCCCTGGCCTCGTACGCGACGCCGCGTGGGCCGCCGCTGTCTCGCAGGCGATCGTCGCCCTCGTGCCGTTCCTCGTGCTCCTCGTCGGGACGCTCGCGATCATCGCGGTCGGGGCGACGGCTGCGGCCGTCCTGGTTTTGCTTCTGACCGGACGCCGATAGACTGATCTCCGAACCATTGGGGCGTAGCCAAGTGGTAAGGCAACGGGTTTTGGTCCCGTGATCCCAGGTTCGAATCCTGGCGCCCCAGCACCCTTTGAGACCATGAGCGACTCCCACTTGGCAGCCCTCGTGATGGCCGGCGGTCTCGGCACGCGCATGGAGTCCGAGACGCCGAAGCACCTCCATCCGCTGCTCGGGCGGCGGATGCTCGACTGGGTCTTCGACGCGGTGCTCGCGCTCGAGCCCTCTCGCGTCGTCGTCGTCGTCTCGCCGGCGACCCGGGAGGCGATCGCCGAGTCGCTGCCCGACGGGGTCGAGCTGGCCGTCCAGACCGAGCCGAAGGGAACCGGCGACGCCGTCGCCTCGGGCCGCGAGACCCTCGCAGGCTTCGACGGCGACGTGCTCGTCGTGTCGGGCGACACTCCGCTGATCACGCCGGACGAGCTCGAGGGCCTCGTCCGGCGCCATCGGGACGCGCACGCGGCCGCGACCGTCCTTGCCCTGCAGACAGACCGTTCACTGCCCTACGGCCGGCTCGTCCGCGACGGCGCAGGCGCGCTCCAGCGAATTGTCGAGGCGGGTGACGCGACCCCCGAGCAGCTCGAGGTCACAGAGCTGAACGCCTCGATCTACGCGTTCTCGGCGCCGGATCTCTGGCGCGCTCTCGAGGGCCTGGACGCGGCCAACGCGCAGGGCGAGCTCTACCTCACCGACACGATCGGCCGGCTCGCAGACGCCGGCCGTCCGCTCGCCGTCCAGCACGCCGGGGACCCGGCCGTCGCCGTCGGCGTCAACACGCGTGCCGAGCTGGCGCAGGCCGGCGCGATCCTGCGCGACCGGATCAACGACGCGCACATGCTCGCCGGCGTCACGATCGTCGACCCGCAGAGCACGTGGATCGATCGCGGCGTGCGGCTAGAGGCGGACAGCACCGTCCATCCGTTCACGGTGCTCCGCGGCGCGAGCTCGGTCGCCCGGGGCGCCCAGATCGGCCCACATGCGGTCGTGATCGACGCGGCCGTCGGGCCGGATGCGCTGGTCGGACCGTTCTGTTACCTTCGCCCCGGCACTGTCCTCGAGGCGGGGGCGAAGGCGGGCACGTTCGTGGAGATCAAGAACTCGCACGTCGGCGAGGGCGCCAAGGTGCCCCATTTGTCCTACCTCGGCGACGCCGACATCGGTGCGGGCACCAACATCGCCGCGGGCAACATCACGGCAAACCTCCCGCTCAAGCCAGGACTGCCCAAGAGTCGGACGACGATCGGGCGCAACGTCAGGACCGGAATCCACAATGGCTTCATTGCTCCGGTCACGATTGGCGACGATGCTTGGGTTGCGGCGGGGTCAGTCATCACGAAAGACGTCCCGTCCGAGGCGCTCGCGGTCGCCCGCTCGCGCCAGGTCAACAAGGAAGGCTACGCCGGTCGTGATGGAGACGACTGAGCTCGCACCGCTTCCGGGGCTCGAAGTGACGCCGACGGCGCCGACGACTCGCCCCGGCCACTTCATCGAGCGGGGCCCGCAGAAGCGGCTGATGGTGTTCTCCGGCCGCTCGCACTCAGACCTGGCCCAGCGGATCACCGAGCAGCTGGGCGTCGAGCTCGGCGAGATCGAGCTCGAGACCTTCGCGAACGGCGAGACCTACTGCCGCTACGGGGAGTCCATCCGCGGCGCGGACGTCTTCATCGTCCAGACCGGCAGCCGGCCCGTGGACGAGCATCTGATGGAGCTGTTCCTGATGATCCAGGCGGCGAAGCTCGCGTCGGCGAAGCGGATCACGGCCGTGATGCCGCTCTTCCCCTACGCGCGCCAGGACCGCAAGGCGAAGCCGCGCGAGCCGATCTCCGCGCGCTTCATCGCCGACGCACTGCAGCTCGCCGGTGCCGACCGCGTGCTGACCATGGACCTGCACGCCGGCCAGATCCAGGGGTTCTTCACGATCCCGGTCGATCACATGACGGCGCTGCCGCTGTTCGCGCGGCACTTCCGCGATCTCGGGCTGACGGGGCCCGACATCGTCTCGGTCTCGCCCGACGCGGGCCGCGCGAAGATGGCGGTTCGCTTCGCCGAGATGATCGAGGCGGAGTTCGCGATCATGCACAAGACCCGGCCGTCCCGCGACGTGGCCGAGGTGACCGAGGTCACGGGCCGCGTGCGCGGCAAGACCGCCGTCCTCGGTGACGACGTGATCATGACCGGCGGCACGCTGCTGGCGAACGTCAAGGCGCTCCAGGCGCACGGGGTCACGGACGTGTGGGTGTTCGCGACGCACGGCCTCTTCTGCGGCGGCGCGCTCGAGCGCTTCGTCGATGCCGGCATCAGGGGCATCGTGGTCACCGACACCGTGCCGATCGACCCGCTCAGGCGGCCGGAGAACCTGACCGTCCTGCCGGTGTCCGGCCTGCTCGCGGAGACGATCATGAACGTCTTCGAGGACGACTCCGTCTCCGCCATCTTCGGCGGCGAGAACCAGCTCTTCTGACGGACTGCGGACCTCGCGACGTCGCGTAGCCACGCGGGCGGAGATTAAAAAACGCTGAAACAACGCCGCGAACCCTGCCTGGGCGCGGCAGCAGCGGATACATGCCTTCGGTGGCCGGGGCTCCTCCCGGTCAGGCGAAGGAGGTTTCATGAGACGCATATACGTTCTCTGGGCAGTGCTGGCCGTCGTCGCGACGGCCGCGCTCACTGCTCAGGCCGCGTTCGCCCACGGGCGGCCGAGCCACCGCGGCAAGAAGGCCGCGGTCGTGTTCGTCCAGACGAACGAGCTCAACGGCAACCGGATCGTCGTCTACGACCGCGGCGGCGACGGGCGTCTGAGCGAGGCAGGCAGGTATCCGACCGGCGGAAACGGAGGAGCGGCAGCTCCCGGAACGGAATCCGACCGGCTTGCATCGCAGGGCTCGCTCGTCTACGACGCGCGCCATGCATTGCTGCTGGCGGTCAACGCCGGAAGCAACTCGGTCTCGGCGTTCCGCGTCCACGGCAATCGGCTCGACCTCACCGCCGTCGTGCCTTCGGGGGGCGACTTCCCCGCGAGCATTGCGGTCTCCCGCGACCTCGTCTACGTGCTGAACTCAGGCGGGAGCGGCATCGTCCAGGGGTTCCGGATCCGGGGCCATCGGCTGCACCGGCTCCACGGCTCGGCGCGATCGCTCGGGCTCGCCAACGCCGTGCCGCCGGACTTTCTGACCTCGCCGGGCCAGGTGGGCTTCTCGCCGGACGGGCGGCAGCTCGTCGTCACGACGAAGGCGAGCGGGAGCGCCATCGACGTATTTCGCGTGCGACGCGACGGCCGGCTGTCGGAGCAGCCGACGGTCAATCCGTCGGCGACGCCCGTTCCTTTCGCGTTCACCTTCGATCCCGCAGGCAGGCTCGTCGTCGGTGAAGCCGGGACGAGCTCGGTGACCACCTACACGCTGAACGGCGACGGCACGCTCTCGGGCGCCAGTCGCTCAGCGACAACCAGGTGGCGCTGTGCTGGATTCAGGCCGTGCGCGGCTTCTACTACGTCGCGAACACCGGGAGCAACACGCTCAGCGCCTACCGCATCGATCGGTCGGGCAAGCCGACGCTCGTCGGTGCGACCGGCGTCGTTGCGACGACCGAGGCCGGGCCGATCGACCTGGCCGCACCGAGCGAGGGCAACTTCCTCTACGGCGAGACCGGCACCACCGGAACCGTCGACGCGTACCGCATAGGCGACGACGGGATGCTCACCAAGCTCGGCGTCGTCACCGGGCTGCCCCCCGGCATCGAGGGTATCGCGGCGACCTAGTGAGAACGACGCTCGGGAGGGGCTGGATCGGCCCCTCCCGAGCATGGTCTCCTCTGCCGGACCGGGGGACGTCCACTTCCTCCGAGCGCTCGTCCGAACGGCCGATGGGCGCCTCCGCGACCGCCACGGAGGATCGGCGGAGCAACGTCGCTGTTTCCGGGGGCGGCGGCAGAAAGGAGTCTCCATGGGCTCAGGAGCATTCAAGGGCCTCGCCGCCGGCATGATCGTCGGGGCCGCGGTGTTGGTCATGGCCGGGGCGGTACCGGCCGCGGTGGACAACGCCTACTCCGTGCATCCGCTCGTGTCGGACGTGCCCGGTGCAGCCCCGACGCTCGATCCGAACCTGGTGAACGCGTGGGGCTTGACTGCCACATCGACGTCGCCGTGGTGGGTGGCGGACAACGGCGCGGACGAGTCGACGCTCTACAACGGCAACACCGGCGCGATCGTGCCGCTCGTGGTCCAGGTCGACGGCGCCCCGACGGGTGCCGTAGCCAACACCACTTCCAGCTTCGTCGTGACGAACGGCACGGCCTCGGGGCCCGCGAGGTTCATCTTCGCGAGCGAAGACGGGCAGATCCGCGGCTGGAACCCCGCGGTCGCGCCGACTGTGGCGCAGGTCGGGGCGGACCGCTCGAACGTCGACGCGAGCTTCAAGGGCCTGGCGATGGCGACCACGGCGAGCGGCCCGATGCTCTACGCCGCCGACTTCCACAACGCGCGCGTGGACGTCTTCGACGGCAACTGGCACCTCGTCGGCAACCCGGGCGCCTTCGTCGACCCGAAGCTTCCGTCGGGCTACGCGCCGTTCGGGATCCAGACCATCGGCGGGCGAGTCTTCGTCAGCTACGCCAAGCAGGACGAAGAGGCGGCGGACGAGGTCGCCGGCCAGGGTCGCGGCTTCGTCGACGCCTACGACACGGCCGGCGCGCTGCTCGAACGCGTGGCCCAGCACGGGCAGCTGAACGCCCCGTGGGGGCTGGCTCGTGCTCCGGCGAGCTTCGGACGCTTCGGCGGCGACCTGCTGGTCGGCAACTTCGGCGACGGCCAGATCAATGCGTACGAGGAGCTCTCGAATGGACACTTCGCGCCTCGCGGCGAGCTGCGCGGTGCGAACGGGAAGTCGCTCGCGATCGACGGGCTCTGGGCACTGGAGTTCGGCAACGGCGCGACGGCCGGGCCGGCGAGCACGCTGTTCTTCACCGCAGGGCCCGACGACGAGAACCACGGGCTCTTCGGCTCGATCACGCCGGGCTAGGTCAGGCTTGCGGCGGCGCGTCCTCGGACGCGCCGCCGCGCGCGCCCGGCCGTCGACGTGGATCCCCGGTTTGCGACCGGCCGCGCTGAGGGTACGGAGCCTCTCGTGCTCCGCATCCGGTCGCTCCTCGTCGCCGCCTACCTGATCGTTGGCCTTATCGTGGCCGCCAATGACAACTACCTCCGGCACCTCGGGACGGTACGGCAGGTCGTTTCCGCGCTCCTGGCCATCATTCTCTGGCCGCTCGTCGTCTTCGGCGTCGACCTTCACATTCGCGGCTAGCGCGGTCGCGCTGATCGCCGCGCTCGGGCTGCTGCTGCAGCAGCTCTGGTTCGACGTCGCCGAGAAGCCGCTGTTCGAAGACGAGGCCGTGGCGGGCCTGGTGGCCGCCAGACCGCTCGGCGAGCTGCTCGGAACGGTGCTGTGGGACCGGGGAGGAGCGCCGCTGCACTTCGTCCTCGCCCACGCGGGATTTGCCCTCGGCGGGGACTGGGAGACGCTGCGCTGGCTGTCCGTCGCCGCCGCGCTGGCGAGCATCCCGGTGTGCTTCGACCTCGGGCGGCGCCTCGCCGGGCCGCCCGCCGGCGCCGTCGCGGCGCTGGTGGCATCGACCTCGACCGTGCTCGGGATCTATGGGAGCTTCGGCCGCATGTACGCGCTGCTCGTACTGGCCGGCGCGGTGGCGTTCGACCTGTTCGTCCGGGCAGTCGACCTCCGCACGCCCCGTGCGGCCGCGCTCGCCGCCGCGGGCGTCTGGCTGCTGCCGGCGGTGCACCCGTACGGCGCGATCGTCGTCGCGGCCGAGGCGGTCGTCGCGCTCTGGCTGTGGAGGGGACGGCCGCTGCGGGCGGCGCTGCCCGTCGCCGCCGTCGGACTGGCGATGCTGCCCTTCGCGATCGCCGACCTCCGGCTGTCGGGCCGCTTCGGGGTGGGGGTCGCCGGCGAGTCGGAGCTCGCGCCGCCCGGCGAGGCCTGGCGCCAGTTCGGCCGGGCGCTGGAGTCGTTCGCGGGCGGCGGCGACCTCCTGATCGTGGCCGTCTTCGTCCTACTCGCCCTCGTCGGCACCGCCGTGCTCGCACGCGACCGTCATCCGTTCGTCGTGGTGGCGGCTCTCTCGCTGCTCGCTCCGCCGGTCATGTTCATGCTCCTGCGAACCGCCGGCTCCCCAGGGCTTTCGCCGCGACATCTCGCGTTCGCGCTGCCGGCCTGGGCTGCGCTGATCGGTGTCGGCGTTGCGCGGGCCGGCCCGCGGCGAGCCTGGGTTGCGGTGGCAGCGGTCGGTGTACTGGCCGCGGCGGCGGCGCCCGGGGGCATCGTCGATCCCCGAGACACCGTCTCGAACGCGATCCTCGGGGGCGGGCCGGGCGCGGTCGCGCCGGGGACGCCGGCCTCGGTCGGGGACGCAGGCGCCTGGGCGCGCTCGCACGCCAGGCCCGGAGACGTTCTTTTCCCCTACTCGCCGGCCTTCCTGGCGGCGCTGCCCGAGGTGTCGCGGGCCACCGGGCTGCCGTACGGCCAGTCGCGGCTCCTGCTGCGGACGCTGCAGCGGGTGCGCTGGCCCGTCGGCGGAGTCCTCGTCGCCGTTCCGCTCGTCGGCGGCAAGGTCGCCCCGCGCAGCGTCGCAGCGCGTCAGGAGACCTACAGCTCGGACGACTGGTTCATCGTGCGGGTCGAGGGCCCGTTCCGCGGCGAGCGGGCGCTGTTGGCGGCGGCTGACCAGGCGCTGGGCTCGGTCGAACAGGGTGCGGTTCGGAGAGATTTCCACCTCGACGCGTACCTCGAGCGGAACCGTCGCGTCCTGCGCGAGGCCATCGACCGCGCCCGCTCCTAGCTAGAATTGCCCGCCGAATGGCAGGCGAACGAGTCAAGCTCGAGGTCCAGAAGCGCGACGCCCGCGGCTCCGCGGAGGTACGGCGGCTGCGGAAACAAGGCCTCATCCCCGGTGTCATCTACGGCGGCGGTAACGACCCCGCCGCGATCAGCGTGCCCGAGCGCGTCCTGCGCCGCGCGCTGACGGGGGCCGGCGGCCTCCACGCGATCCTCGATGTCGTCGTCCAGGGAGACGGCAACTCCGAAGCCCGCCCGGCCATCCTCAAGGACTACCAGCAGGACATCATCACCGGCCGGGTTGCGCACATCGACCTGCATCAGGTTCGCCTCGACCGGCCGATCCAGGCGTCGGTCGTCGTCCAGCTCGTCGGCGAGTCCGCCGGGGTCAAGGAGGGCGGCGTGCTTTCCCAGGTCTCGCGCGAGATCACCGTCGAGGCGCTGCCGATGGAGATTCCCGAGCACATCGAGGCCGACGTCAGCCAGATGCAGGTCGGCGACACGCTGCGCCTTGCCGACCTCGGCGTGATCCCCGGAGTCACGTTCGTCGACGATCCGGAGGAGACGGTGCTCGCCTCCGTGGCGGTGCCCTCGAAGATCGAGGAGCCCGAGCCCGAGGAGCCCGAGGAGGGCGAGGAGCTGCCGGAGGGCGAGGCTCCGCCCGAGGGTGCAGAGGAAGCCGGCGAGGCCGAGGGCGAGCCCTCGGGCGACGCCGAGTCGACCGAGGAGTAGGTGCGCCTCTTCCGTCGGGGCGAGGGTGCCTCGACGCTCGATCTGCTCGTGGCCGGCCTCGGCAACCCAGGCCGTCAGTACGAGCGCACGCGCCACAACGCCGGCTGGCTCGTCGTGGACGAGCTGGCGCGCCGGCACGGGGCATCGTTCCGATCCAAGTTCTCGGGGCAGCTCGCCGAGACCCGCCTCGACGACCTGCGTCTCGCGCTCCTGAAGCCCGAGACCTACATGAACGAGTCGGGCAAGTCGCTCGGCGCGGCCGCGCGCTTCTTCAAGGTCGACCCCGGGGCGCTCCTCGTCGTCCACGACGACGTCGACCTCGAGCGCGGCCGGCTGCAGGCACGGCTCGGCGGCGGGCTGGCGGGCCACAACGGGCTCCGCTCGATCGCGCAGGCACTGGGGTCGAACGATTTCCTGCGGCTGCGGATAGGGGTCGGACGGCCCGGACGCGGCGATCGGCGCAGCGTCTCCGACTATGTTCTTGCGCCGTTCGACGTCGAAGAAGACGTGGACGAGCTCGTCTCACGCTCGGCCGACGCAGTCGAGCTCATGGCCCGCGAGGGCCTCGAACCAACGCAGGCCCGCTACAACTAGCGCAATGGGAGACGTCGTCTTCTTCGAGAGCGGGGACGGGAAGCGACGCGCCAAGCCCCCGGAGGAGGGCCGCCAGAAGCGAAAGCCGCGTACCTGGTGGGAGATCCAGCACCCGGAGGGATCGGAGGGATCCTGGCGCGACCTTCCGAGCCTCCTGGGCGATTCGCTACGGCTCGTGTGGGCCGCCGGCCGGCGCGAGTTCCTCATCACCTCCACGCTGCAGCTCCTCTCGGCCCTGGGCGTCGCCGCCCAGCTGTTCGTCGGCAAGGCTGTCCTGACCGCCGTCCTCGCCGCGGGCGGGACGGACGACTTCGCCTCGCTCGTGCCCGAGCTCGCAGCACTCGTCGCGATCACGGTCGCGCTGGACTTCGCGCGTGCGATCGAGACCGAGCAGACGCGCGTCCTCAGCGAGCTCGTCGGCCGCCGGGCGCTCAACCGCGTGCTCGACGTCTCCACCCGGATCGACCTGCTCGCGTTCGAGTCGCCGGACTTCTACGACCGGCTCCAGCGGGCGCGCGCCCAGGGGATGTTCCGCTCGATGCAGACCGTGAACGGCCTGCTCGGGCTGGTCGGGTCGTTCGTGACCGCGGGAACGATCATGCTGGCGCTCTTCGCGCTGCAGCCGCTGCTGCTGCCGCTCGTCGTGCTCGGCTACATCCCGCTCTGGTTCGTGTCGTCGCGCAACAGCCGCGACCTCTACCGCTTCATGCACGGCATGACGCCGAACGAGCGCCAGCGCCACTACCTCGAGCGCGTGTTGATGGGCCGCGATCCCGCGAAGGAGGTGCGGTCGTTCCGGCTGTCCGGCTTCCTCCGCGGGCGCTACGACACGCTCTACGACGAGCGCATCGCCGAGCTGCGCTCGCTCGCACGCCGACGCATGGGGCGATCGCTCCTCGGCTCGCTCGCATCGGCCGCCGTGACCGCGGGGACGATCGCGGTGCTCGCCTGGCTCTACGTGAGCGGCCGAATGGGCCTTCCCGCCGCGGGTGCCGCCGTCTTCGGCTTCTACCAGCTCGGCGGCCAGCTTCGCGGTCTCTACATGAGCGCCACATCGCTGTACGAGGCGACGCTGTTCATCCACGACTACAGCTCGTTTCTCGCGCTGGAGCCGCCCCGGGACGAGGTCGACGGGAAGCGCCCGGCCCCGCGCGGTTTCGACCGGCTGACCGCGGAGAACGTGTCGTTCACGTATCCGGAGTCGGTGAGGGCTGCGGTCGACGGCGTCTCGATCGAGATCGGAGCCGGCGAGGTGGTCGCGCTCGTCGGCGAGAACGGCTCGGGCAAGACGACGCTCGCCAAGATGCTTGCGGGCCTCTACCGGCCCCAGGGCGGCCGGATCCGCTGGGACGACGTGGATCTCGCGGACGTGCCCGCCGACGAGCTGCGCGACGCGATCGCCGTCATCTTCCAGGACTTCGAGCGGTACCTCCTGCCTGCGCGCGAGAACGTGGGGCTCGGGCGCAACGAGCGGATCGAAGACCTGGACGCGATCCGCGCCGCTTCGCTCCGGGCTGACGCCGACCGCTTCCTCGCCGACCTGCCCGAGGGCTACGAGACGATGCTCGGACGGGAGTTTGCAGGCGGCTACGACCTGTCGATCGGGCAGTGGCAGCGGGTCGCGCTGGCGCGGGCGTTCTTCCGCGACGCACCGTTCGTGATCCTCGACGAGCCGACCGCCGCGCTCGACGCGCGCGCCGAGAGCCAGCTCTTCGAGCGCATGCACGAGCTGCTCGACGGACGCTCCGTGGTGTTGATCTCGCACCGCTTCTCCAGCGTGCGTACCGCCGACCGGATCTACGTCATGCACGACGGCCGGGTCGTCGAGCACGGCACCCACGACGAGCTGATGAGCGCAGACGGGCTGTACGCCGAGCTGTTCACGCTCCAGGCCCGCGCATATCTCGACCCCAAATCGGCACAAAGCCGCGCGAAGTAGCCGACTACTCTCGATCTTCCCCCTCGGGTGGGTGGGGGGAGGTGGGTGGGCCCCGCCCGGCTCTTCGGCACGCCGAAGCCCGCTCAGTAGCATGGGTGGCGGCGGATCCGACCGGTTCCGCCTGTCGTCATGGACCCGCCTGTCCTGTACCCGTTCGTCCGAGAGTTGGCCGACAGCGAGCGGCTTCAGCTCTTCGCGGACACGCTACGCGTCCGAGCATCAGAGCGTGCTCGGGTGTCCGACCCTGCGCTGCCGCTGGTCGTCACCGCGCTCCGCGAGCGGCTTGAACGCGGTCTCGTCGTGCTCGTGCCCGAGGACGGCGACGCCCGCGACCTCGCCGAGGCGGCCGGCTGGTTCATCGGGCCGCAGAACGTCGGCCTGCTCCCGAGCCGCGGCGTGCGCTGGGAGTCGGGGCTCGAGCCGCCGCCGCACCTGGTCGGGGAACGGCATCGGGCGCTCGACGTCCTGGAAGGTGGCGGCCTCGTGGTCGCATCGGCAGCGGCGCTCGCCGAGGGAGTGCCACCGCCGGAGGCCCGGCCCGAGGCGCTGAGGCTGAGCCCCGGCGACGAGCCGGGCATCGACGCCCTCGCCGAGCACCTCGCGCTCGCCGGCTACGAACGCGTCGACCGCGTCGAGGAGCGCGGCCAGTTCGCATTGCGCGGCGGCATCGTCGACGTCTACCCGACGACCGGGCGCGATCCGCTGCGGATCGAGCTCTTCGGCGACGAGATCGAGGCGATCCGCGCCTTCTCCGCCTTCACGCAGCGGACGTTGCACCCCGTCGAGACCGCCACGATCAGGCCTGCGGGCGAACGTCGAGTCGACCTGACCGAGATCACGCTCCCCGACGACGAGGGCGACGAGGCTCCGACCGTTCCCGACGACCTCGTCCCGGCGATTCCCAAAGGGCCCGATCTCGTCTGGCAGGTCGAGGAGGTCCGGCAGGTCTGGGCCGAGGAGTTCCCGGGCGTGCCGCAACCTTCGCTCGAGGGCGCGTCCGAGCTGGACCCGCTGCCGCAGGGGCAGCGGCACGCGTTCGAAGCGCAGCGGCCGGCGATCGCGGCCCGCGGCCTCTCCGAGGCGGAGAACGAACTGCGGGGGTTCGCGAACGCCGGCCACCGGGTGGTCGTCGCGTTTCCGCACCGCGGCGAGGCACTGCGCACGCAGAACCTGCTGCGCCGCGTGGAGGCCGGGCTGCTCGAGCCCGGCGACGACCTGCCGCCCGAAGGCGAGCTCGCCTTCGCCGTGGCCCCTGCCCGCCGCGGCTTCGTCTGGCGCGAGCTCGGCCTCGTCCTGCTTCCCGACACACAGGTCTTCCGCAAGCGGCCGCCGAGGGCGGACACGCGCCTCGGGCGCGCGCTGCAGTCGTTCGCCGACCTGCGCACGGGCGACCACGTCGTCCACGAGGACCACGGCATCGGCCGCCTGATCGGCTTCGAGACGAGGGAGGTGGCGGGCGTCACGCGCGACTACCTCCTGCTCGCCTTCCGCGGTGACGACCGCCTCTACGTCCCCCACGAGCAGATCGGCAAGGTCTCCCGCTACGTCGGCGCGGACGGAGCCGTCCCCGCGCTCTCGAAGCTCGGCGGCAAGGCGTGGCAGCTCCTGAAGACACGCGCCCGCGCGAGCGTCCGCGAGCTCGCGGGCGACTTGCTGCAGCTCTATGCACAGCGGCAGCAGGCGCCGGGCGTCGCGTACGACCTCGAGCACGAGTACATCGAGCGGCTGGAGGCCTCGTTCCCGTACCAGGAGACCGACGACCAGGCGACGGCGATCGAGGCGGTCAAGGAGGACCTCGAGACCGCCCGGCCGATGGACCGGCTCGTGTGTGGCGACGTGGGCTTCGGCAAGACCGAGGTGGCGGTGCGCGCCGCGTTCGCCGCCGCCGTCAACGGCAAGCAGACGCTCATGCTCGTGCCGACGACGATCCTGGCGCAGCAGCACTGGAACACGTTCCGCGAGCGCTACCGCGACCTACCGGTCACGGTCGAGATGGTGTCGCGCTTCCGCAGGCCCGCGGACGTCAAGCGGATCCTGGCCGACTTCGCCGCCGGCAAGGTGGACGTCCTCATCGGCACCCACCGGGTGCTGTCGCGCGACGTGATCCCGAACGAGCTCGGGCTCGTGATCGTTGACGAGGAGCAGCGGTTCGGCGTCGCCCAGAAGGAGCTCCTGCGCCAGCTGCGGCTCGAGGTCGACGTCATGTCGCTGAGCGCGACGCCGATCCCGCGCACGCTGCACATGTCCCTCTCGGGCCTGCGCGACATCTCCGTGATCGAGACTCCCCCCGAGGGCCGGCGGCCGATCAGGACGCACGTCGGCGAGTACGACGAGGAGCTGATCACGCAGGCGCTCGAGCGCGAGACCGCGCGCGGCGGCCAGTCCTTCTACCTGCACAACCGCGTCGAGACGATCGAGGAGGCTGCTCAGAAGCTGCAGCAGCTCGCACCGGAGCTCCGCGTCATCGTGGCCCACGGCCAGATGCGCGAGCGCGAGCTCGAGGAGAAGATGCTCTCGTTCCTGGCCGGCGACGCGGACGTGCTCGTCGCGACGACGATCATCGAGTCGGGCCTCGACATCCCGCAGGCCAACACGCTGATCGTGGAGCGCGCGGACGCGCTCGGGCTCGCCCAGCTGTACCAGATCCGCGGACGGGTCGGCCGCTCGGACGTCGTCGCCCACGCGTACCTGTTCTATCCCGACCACTCGGAGCTCAGCCCCGAGGCGCGCGCGAGGCTCGCCACACTCGCCGACCACACGGAGCTGGGTGCAGGCTTCGCGATCGCGATGCGCGACCTCGAGATTCGCGGCGCCGGCGACCTGCTCGGCGCGGAGCAGTCCGGCCACGTGGCGGCACTCGGCTTCGAGCTCTACGTCGAGATGCTCGGCGAGGCCGTCGCCGAGCTCTCGGGCCAGCGCCGCCCGGTGGCGCGCCCCGTCCGCGTCGACGCTCGGATCGACGCCTACGTGCCCGGCTCGTACATCGGGGCCGAGGCGCTGAAGATCGACCTCCATCGCCGCATCGCGCTCTCGGAGAGCGAGGACGAGCTCCGCGAGCTCGAGGCCGCGACCGAGGACCGGTACGGCTCGCTGCCCGATCCCGTGCGGAACCTCTTCGCGATCCAGGAGGCGAAGCTGAAGCTGGCGCGGATCGGGGCCGACTACCTCGTCTTCCGCGGCGGCCGTGCCTCGGTCGGCCCGCTACTGCTCGGCTCCGGCGAGCTGCGCAGCCTGCGCGGCGAGGTCGACACCGCCGTCTACACGACCGCCAGGCAGGAGGTCACGTTAAGAGGCGATGAATTTTCCGAAGCCGTCAGATTGGTCGATGCTATACTGGCCACGCGCCAGGCAGCGTGAGCAAAGTTGCTGCAAATGGCGCTCTTTCTATGAAAACACCCAGGTTCACAAGCATCGCGCTCGCGGCCGTCCTCGCCGCGTTTTTCCTCGCCGGCTGCGGGGGCAGCTCCGACTCCGAGGACGTCCCCAGCGACGCGGTCGCGGTGGTCGGCGACCAGGAGATCTCGAAGCAGCAGTTCGACGCGTTGATCGCCCAGGCGCGCGCGAGCGCCACGCAGCAGAAGCGCACCTTCCCCAAGGCCGGCACGCCCGAGTTCAAGAACCTTCAGAACCAGGGCCTCGACTACCTCGTGCGTCGCGCCGAGTTCGAGCAGAAGGCCGACGACATGGACGTCAAGGTCACCGACCAACAGGTCAACGAGCGGCTCGACCAGCTCAAGAAGCAGTTCTACGGCGGCGACGACAAGAAGTTCAAGGCTTCGCTGAAGAAGCTGCTGCTGACCGAGGCACAGGTCAGGAAGGACGTCCGCGCCCAGCTGCTCGAGGAGGCGCTCTACAAGAAGGTCACCGAGGACACCAAGGTCTCGGACAAGGACATCCAGGACTTCTACGACAAGAACAAGGCGCAGTACAAGCAGGCCGCGACTCGTGAGGTGCGCCACATCCTCGTCAAGTCGAAGGCCAAGGCCAACGCGCTCCACACGCAGCTCGAGAACGGCGCCGACTTCGCGAAGCTCGCGAAGCAGAACTCCGAGGATCCGGGCTCGAAGGGGCAGGGCGGCAAGCTGACCGTCTCGCAGGGCCAGACGGTTCCACCGTTCGACAAGGCCGCGTTCTCGCTCGACAAGAACGAGCTGTCGAAGCCGATCAAGACGCAGTACGGCTGGCACATCATCCAGCCGCTCAGCGAGGTCAAGAAGGCCAGCACCACGCCGCTCGACCAGGTCAAGGAAGCGATCAAGCAGCAGCTGATCAGCGAGAAGAAGACCAAGGCGATGCGCGACTGGATCGACGGCCTCAAGGAAGACTTCGACGTGAACTACCAGGTCGGCTACGAGCCGCCCAGCACGACCGCCACGACGTCGACCACCGGCGGCTAGCCCGTCCTTGGACGAGCTCGCAGGCGCGCTCGTCGAGCTCCAGCGACTGACCGAACGGCTCCGCCGCGACTGCCCGTGGGATCGCGAGCAGACGGCGGCCACGATCGTCCCGCACACGGTCGAGGAGGCCTACGAGGTCGCCGACGCCGCGCTGGGCGGGCACACGGAGAAGCTCGTCGACGAGCTCGGCGACCTCCTCTTCCAGGTCTTCTTCCTCGCGTTGCTGCTCGAGGAGCGCGGTGAAGGCGACCTCACGCGCGTGGCGCGCACGATCCACGAGAAGCTCGTCCGCCGGCACCCGCACGTGTTCGGCGAGGCGGTCGCCGAGACCCCCGGCGCGGTCAGGTCGCGCTGGGAGGACATCAAGCGCGAGCAGGAGCAGCGCGAGGGCGTCTTCCATGACGTCCCCGAATCGCTCCCCGCGCTGATCCGGGCGCGCAAGGTGCAGCGGCGGGCAGCGTCGGTCGGGTTCGAGTACCCCGACCTCGGCGGCGCCCTCGCGGACTTCGAAAGCGAGCTCGAAGAGCTGCGCGGCGAGCTCGACGGCCTGCCCGAGCCGCGGGCTGAGCGGCCGCCCGACGAGCGTGTCGCCTCGGAGCTCGGCGACGTGCTCTTCGCCGCCGTGAACGTCGCGCGCCGGCTGAACGTCGACCCGGAGCTCGAGCTGCGGCGGGCGACCGACCGTTTCGTCGATCGCGTCGAGCGTGCCGAGGAGCTCGCCGCCGACCACGGCGAGACGTGGACGCAGCTCGACCTGGAAGGTCAAGATCGCTGGTACGACCTCGCCAAGGAGGAGCAGCGATAGCCCCGATCATGGACGTCCGCGCACGGCAGATCCTCGACTCGCGGGGGAACCCGACGATCGAGGTGGAGATCGAGGTCGACGGCGGCGCAGTGGGACGCGCTGCGGTGCCCTCGGGAGCGTCGACCGGCAAGTACGAGGCGCTGGAGCTGCGCGACGGCGGCGACGCCTGGCTCGGCAAGGGCGTCTCGCAGGCCGTCCGCAACGTCCGAGAAGAGATCGCGCCGGCGCTGCACGGCGTCGACGCGGACGACCAGCGCGGCGTGGACGCGGCGCTGATCGACCTCGACGGGACGAAGGACAAGTCCCGCCTCGGCGCCAACGCGATCCTCGGCACCTCACTGGCGGCCGCGAAAGCCGCGGCTGCGGCAGCCGGCGTCCCCCTGTACCGCTGGATCGGCGGAGCAGACGCCAACGTGCTGCCCGTCCCGATGCTCAACGTGATCAACGGCGGCGCGCATGCGCGCAACTCGATCGACTTCCAGGAGTTCATGGTCGTGCCGGCGGGCGCCGAGACGTTCTCGGAGGGCCTGCGCGTCGCGGTGGAGGTCTTCCACACGCTCGCGAAGCAGCTCGACGCGCGCGGCCTCGCCACGGCGGTCGGCGACGAGGGCGGCTTCGCGCCCGACCTGCCCTCGACCGAGGCGGCGATCGAGGCGATCCTCGAGGCGGCCGAGGCCGCGGGCCACCGCGACCGCGTCGGCATCGCGATGGATCCCGCCGCCACCGAGTTCTTCGTCGACGGCTCCTACCGGCTCGACGGCGAAGGGCGGACGCTCTCGGGCGACGAGATGGTCGAGCTGTACGCCGGCTTCGCGGACCGCTATCCGCTGCTCTCGGTCGAGGACGGCCTCGCCGAGGACGAGTGGAAGTCGTGGCGCTCGCTCACCGACCGCATGGGCGGGCAGCTCCAGCTCGTCGGCGACGACCTCTTCGTCACGAACGTCGAGCGGCTCGAGCAGGGAATCACGGCGGGCGTCGCGAACGCCATCCTCGTCAAGGTGAACCAGATCGGAACCCTCTCGGAGACCCTCGACACGATCGCTCTCGCGCGCGCGAACGGTTACGCCACGGTGATCTCACACCGGTCGGGCGAGACGGAGGACACGACGATCGCCGACCTGGCGGTCGCGACCGGGGCCGGGCAGATCAAGACGGGCGCGCCGTCGCGGTCAGATCGCGTCGCCAAGTACAACCAGCTTCTGCGGATCGAGGAGGAGCTCGGCTCGGAGGCGGTCTATCCCGGCTGGGATGCGTTTCGCCGCGGCTAGCGCGCTCGTCGCGCTGGCTTTCGCCGGCTGCGGCGGTTCGGACGAGGAGACGGCGGACAACCCGCCGGCGCCACCACCGCCGACTACGACTCAAACCGCGACCGAGACGACCCCGGAGCCGATCGGCGGCACCGACGTCGGCGTCTACTTCGTCCGCGAGGACAAGCTCGGCTACGCAGCGCGGACCGTCGGACCGACGCCGAAGGTGGCGACGGCCACTCTCGAGGAGCTGCTCGGAGGCCCGACCACGGTCGAGCGCGAGGCCGGGCTCGCAACCGACATCCCGCCGAGCACGAAGCTGACCTCGCTGGCGATCGAGAACGGGACGGCGTCGGTCGAGCTCTCGAACCCGCTCGACGAGCTGGGAACGGCGCAGGTGGTCGAGACCTTGCTCCAGTTCGAGTCGGTGTCCCGGGTCGAGCTCGCCGGCAAGCGTTATCGGCCCGCGGACGTCGAGCCCTCGCTGCCTGCGATCCTCGTCGAGTCGCCGGCGCCGAACGAGAAGGTGTCGAGTCCGTTGCGGCTCACCGGCACCGCCAACACCTTCGAGGCGACCTTCATGGTCCAGGTCCGGCCACACCTAAGGAAGCCGGTCGTCGAAGATTTCGTCACGGCCACGTCCGGAACCGGCACGCGGGGGACGTTCGACAAGACGCTCGACTTCACAGTCGACCGCGAGCGGCCGGGCACCGTGGTCGTGTTCGAGAACTCCGCCGAGGACGGCTCGGTGATCAACCGGGTCGAGATCCCGGTCGTGCTGAGCCCCTAGCCGTGCGGCCCGCAGCAGGGCGCGTCGCTACATTTGCAGCAGTGAGCGTCGTCACGCCGCGCAGGACCAAGATCGTCGCCACGCTCGGGCCCGCCACGGCCAGCGCCGAGAGCATCGCCGAGCTGGTGGACGCCGGTATGGACGCGGCGCGCCTCAACTTCTCGCACGGCACCCGCGACGAGCATCGCGAGCTCGCCCAACGCGTGCGTGACGCGGGCGCCAGGAACGGCTCCAGGCTCGCGCTCATCGCAGACCTGCAGGGGCCGAAGCTCCGGATCGGCGAGCTGAGCGAGCCCATCCTGTTGACCCGGGGCCAGGAGATCTGCGTCGTGGCCGAGGAGGCCGCGACGGACGGCGACCTGCCGATCAGTCCTGCTGCGATCGGCGAGGTGCTCGTGCCCGGCCACGAGGTGCTGATCGACGACGGCCGCGTCCGGCTGCGGGTCGCGACGATCACGGAGGGCCGTGCCCTCTGCGAGGTCATCATCGGCGGGCTCGTGTCTGCGCACAAGGGCGTCAACCTTCCCGGCGTCCCGGTCCCGATCCCGGCCCTCACGCGCAAGGACGTCGACGACCTCGAGCTAGCACTGGAGCTCGGCGTCGATTACGTCGCGCTCTCGTTCGTGCGCTCGGCGGCGGACGTGCGCGACCTACGGCAGCTGATCGAGCAGGCCGGCTCGCCCGCGCGGATCATCGCGAAGATCGAGAAGGCCGAGGCGGTGGACGCGCTCGAGGCCGTGCTCGAGGAGACCGACGCCGTGATGGTCGCGCGCGGTGACCTCGGCGTCGAGATCGGCCCGGCGACGCTGCCGCTCCTGCAGAAGCGGATCATCCTGACCGCGCTCGAGCGCGGGAAGCCTGTGATCACGGCGACGCAGATGCTCGAGACGATGATCCACCAGGCCGAGCCGACCCGTGCCGAGGCGAGCGACGTCGCCAACGCGATCCTCGACGGCTCGTCCGCGCTGATGCTCTCCGGCGAGACCGCCGTGGGCGAGTACCCGGTCGAGTCGGTCGCCTACATGGACCGGATCGCGCGCGTCGTCGAGCCGAGTATCACCTACCGCCACCAGTTTCCCGAGCGTGGGGTGGACCCGACGGTCGGGCAGGCGATGTCGAATGCCACCTGCGACCTGGCCGAGACGCTCGGCGCCCGGGCGATCGTCGTGCCGACGACGACGGGGCGCACGGCCTCCCGCGTCGCGAGGCTGCGGCCGCACCAGCCGATCATCGCGCTCACCCCGAGCAGGTTGGCGGTGTCCCAGATGGCGCTCGAGTGGGGCGTCACGCCCGTCTACGTGCCCGAGTGCGCCGACGTCGAGGAGCTCTGGAACATCTCGGTCGACACCGCGCGGGCCAGCGGCATCGTCGTCGACGGCGACCTGATCGTGATCACGGCGGGGACGGCGGTGAACGTTCCCGGCACGACCAATGTGATCAAGGTCGACTACGTGTAGGAGCGCGCGCCCGGGCCGCGAAGGACGCGGCCTAGATGGCGGGTTCCAAGCGGAAGAAACGCGTCAAGGCTCCTCGTGTGACCAGGGCGCGTAGCGCGCGGGCCCTGCGCCTGCTCGCTCTGGCCGTGGTCGTGTTCGCCGGCCTCCTCTACTACCAGCCGCTGAGGAGCTACTTCGAGCGCCGTGAGGCGCTCTCGGAGCGCACGAAGGAGGTCGCCGCACTCCGCGCCCGCAAGCGGGAGCTGGAGCGGCGCTTCGACGCCTCCCGCAGCCCGGAGGCGCTCGCGCGCGAGGCTCGCATGCTCGGCCTCGTGAAGGAGGGCGAGCACCTGTTCATCGTCAAGGGCATCGGCGCCTGGAAGCGCGCACAAAGTGCCCGCTCCGGCAACGAGCCCATCACCTCCGACGATCGCTGAGACTGCGCCATGCGGCGTCCTCAGTCGCGCCCGTATAGCTCCGCATACGAACGCTCCCTGCGTCCTTGCCTGGCTTGCTCATCGACCGCCGGAGGCGGGGGCGCGTCACCGGAACGGGCACAGGGCTACCATCGACGGCGGTGACCGATGAGGAGGATCGCGCGCTCGTCGAACGCCAGCTGGGCCGGCCGCCCCGTGCGTTCCGTCGTGTAGTCGTCCGCTGTCCATACGGGCGCCCGGCCGTGACGGAGCAGCACCCGTACGACGTCAACGACGAGCCGTTCCCGACGACCTACTACCTCACGTGCCCGCACCTGGTGGCCGCGATCGCGCGGCTGGAGGCGGCCGGCGGCGTGGCGCACTGGACCGCGGCGGTCGGGCGCGATCCCGAGCTCGCGGCCGACCTCGAGGCAGCGAACGAGGAGCAGAGGCGCCTGAGGCGCGAGCTCGCGGGCACACGAGTCGGTGTTGACGGCGGGGTCTCGCTCGACCTCGGCATCGGCGGCGCCGGGCGCGGATCCGGCCTCAAGTGCCTGCACGCCCACGCCGCGTACGCGCTGGCGCGCCCGGGCTACGAGCTCGGCGAATGCATCCTCGCGGAGCTGGGCGAGCTCTGGCCGGACGAGGCCTGTTGCACCGTCGATCCCCCTGGGTAGTCTCCCGGCCCTGAGCTCTCTCGCTCTGGAGACGGCACGGCAGCAGTGGGACGACGGGCACCGGCGCTTCGCCGAGGAGTCGCGTGATCCCGCCCGCAGGCTGCGCCTGCTCGCTTACCTGGAGGCGGTGACCGCGGAGCTGCGCAAGCGGCTCGGCACGACGTTCACGCTGTCGGAGCTCGTCGACGTCTACGCCGGGGTCGAGACCTGGGCCGGTGCGACGCTCGCGGAGGGCGGCGCGTCGGGCTGGCCCCGAGACGTGACCCTCGTCGCCGACGAGGCGTTCCATCTGTACGCCCGCGGCGCCACCGACTACCGCCCGTGAGGCCCGCGGCGCCTGCCCGTGCGCGCCGGCGCCGTCGTCGCGGCCGCGGCCTGGTGAGGTGGGGACTGTGGTTGCTGGTTGCGCTCCTCCTGTTCGCTCTGGGCCTCGCCGTCGGCCGGGCGCTCGACGACAACCCGACTCCGGGAGTCACCGTCACCAACCAGCGGCCTTTGACGTTTACCGTCAAGAGCAGGTGAGAAGGAATCACTAGGTTTCCTATAGATTCCCGTCCCTGATGGCCTATGAAGACGACCCGAGAACGCCGCGCCGTCGTGCTCCAGGCGTCGAGCCGGACTGGCTGACGCTCGGGCAGGCCGCCAAGTACCTCGGCGTCGCGCAGAGCACGATCCGCAAGTGGTCCGACCAGCGTCGGCTCCCGGCCTTCTACACGCCCGGCGGACATCGCCGGTACCGGCGCGGCGACCTCGACGCGTTCCTCGAGCGCTCCGGCGCGGGCGGGGGGCGGACCGCCGAAGGCGCACCGCTCGTGTTGATCGTCGACGACGACGACCGGCTGCGTGAGTTCGTCCGCGTAAACCTGGAGATGGAGGGCTACACCGTCCGCGAGGCGGCCAGCGCGCAAGAAGGGCTCGACGTCCTCGAAGAGCAGTCGCCGGACCTCGTCCTCCTCGACGTGATGATGCCCGAGATGGACGGCTGGGAAATGCTCCGCCAGCTCCACGAACGGCACGGCGTGGGTGCCATCCCGGTGATCGTCTTCAGCGGCAAGGTGGAGGAGGACGTCGGCGACGTCACCTCGCGCGGCGCGCAGGCGTTCATCGGCAAGCCGTTCAGCCCGCAGACGCTGATCGAGCGCACCAAAGCCATGCTGTCTGGCTAGATAGGAAGGCCTGGCGAGACATCGCTGGGCCGCCGGGCCGCGCTGCTCGCCCCGAGGCGGCGTCCTCGGTCGCGCCCACGCTACGCGTCCCAGTTACACGGACACTCCCTGCGTCCTTGCCTCGGAACGACCATCGCACCCCGACGGGGAGCGATGTCCCGCCAGACCCTCCTAGAGCTCGTCGGTCGCTCGTAAGAGCCCCGCGACGATCACGCTGATCGCTGCGAACAGGCTGATCCAGATGCCGATCCCGCGCTCGTAGGGAAAGAAGCGGTCGGGTATCGAGATCAGGCGGATCAGGACGAACACGGTCGCGATCGAGCCGAGCACGATCACGACGAGGCTCTCCGGGACGGTCGCGGGCAGTTGGATGCCCACTTCGCGGAGGACGACGAGCGCGATCACGGCCAACCCGATCAGGAACACGAGCTTGCCCAGAGTTCCGGTGTGCCAGCCGATGACGGCGATCGTCGGGCCCGGGCCCGAGCCCGCGTACCAGCCGGTGAAGGCGGACAGCGCCAGCACGAGCCCCGAGATCCAGGTCAGGCGCTCGCCGTAGACCGAGAGCTCGATCGGCCGCGGACCGATCTCGTCGTCGTACGGCGCACGGTCTCCGCGCGGCTGGGAGGCGTAGGGCTCAGGTTCCACGGCGGGGGACTCTAATGACCTACAGGAGGGCTTGGGGGAGTGTCGCTCGTTGCCGGGGTGCGATGGTCGTTCCGAGGCAAGGACGCAGGGAGTGTCCGTGTATCTAGGACGCGTAGCGTGGGCGCGACTGAGGACGCCGTCCTCGGGGCGAGCAGCGCGGCCCGGCGACACAGCGTCATTTCGCCAAGTCCTCCTACTAAAGGCCGAAGAGCTGTTCTACCTGGTTCCACACGAGCAGGCTCAGGTAGACGGCAAGCCCGATGAGGAGCAGCAGCACGACCCAGAAGCGCAGGTTGGCGCGCTTCTTCTCGCGTGAGTGACGGACCTTGGCGCGCCGCCGTTCACGGTGATAGCGATAAGCGCGGTCAACGGCCTGCGGATCGACTTCGGGTGGGTCCTCCGCCTGGTGCCTCGCTGGCTGAGCCACCGGGGCAGTCTAGACCTTGCGACCGCAAAGAGCGTCCATGTAACTGGGACACGTCGCGTGCAGGCGTACCATTCACAGCCGCATGGCGGTGGGCGAGCTGGATCATTCGGAGGGCGTCGTCGACGCCTTCGCCGCCGCCGCCGAGCGGATCACGCACAGCGGTACGATCGACGAGGCGCTCGCCGAGATCGCCGGGGCGGCCGCGACCGCTGTCGGCGCCGACCTGGTGGTGCTCCGCGTGCTCGAGCCGGACGGGTACCTGCGCGCCCGGGCGGTGCACGCCGTCTCGCAGGCGTTGGCGGCCGAGCTCGAGGGCTCGGGCTACCCGCTGGCCGCGTCGGAGGCGGTCGACGCAGCGTTGGCCGGGCCCGTCGACCGCACCGCGGGCCGCCTCGGCGCCGAATCGGGCCTCGTCGTGCCGATCCTGGCCGGCTCACGGGTGATCGGCAGCCTCGAGCTCTACCGGGCGCGCCGGGCGTTGGACGTCGACGATCAGCGCGTCGCGCGGCTCGCGGCCGGCCAGGCGGCCCTCGTCGTGCGGGCATTCGGCGCCACGGACGGCGCCAACGGAGCTTCGCGGGCACGAGGCCCACTCGACCTGGCCGGAGACGCGCTCGCCGCCGGGCTCGAGTACGCGCGGACGGCCGACCAGATCTGCCGCCTCGCCGCGGAGGCCACAGGCGCGCTCGCGGCCTTCATCTGGGAGGGGTCGAGGTTCCCGGCCCTGGGCAGCTTCGGCCCGGCTCCGGAGGTGGACGCGCAGGAGGCGGCGGCACGGGCGCTCGTGGACAACGGGATGGTGTCCGTGGAGGGCGACCTCGTCACGGTCGTGCTCGGGAGGCCGGCCTTCGCCGCGCTGCAGCTGCGCTTCCCCGCCGACGCCCACCCGAGCGAGTCCGAGCTCGAGCGCCTCTCCGGCTTCGGCGTCCGGGCTGCGCACGCACTCCGCCTGAGCGAGCGGACCGGACGGTTGGCGAGCGACCTCGAGCGCACACAGGCCCTCCTCGCCGTGCTCGGCCAGGCGATCGCGCGCCTCTCGCTCAGCCACACCCTCGAGACGGCGGCCGACCGCGTGTCGGCGCTGCTCGGCGTGGACTGCCTGGCCGTCTACCTGCGCGACGAGGAAGAGCGCCTGACCGTCGCCGAAGCCCGCGGGCTCAGCGGCCCCCACCTGGAGGTCGCGGAGCGCCTGCTCGAGCTCTCGCAGGGGCCCTTCCGCGCCCGCGGCATGCTCGCCGTCGACCAGACGGCGCTCGATCTGCCTCTGCCCGCCGGGATGGAGGCAGCGGTGGCCGTGCCCCTGACGGTGACGGACGAGCTGATCGGCCTGCTCGCCGTCTATCTTCCGCGCGGCCGCGCGCTGGCGGCCGACGAGTCGGCTCTGCTCTCGGCGCTGGCCGTGCAGCTGGGCGTCGCCGTGCAGAACGCGCGCCTGCACGAGCAGACGAGGCGGCTGGCCAGCGAACGAGAACAGCTGCTGGCAGCGGAGAGCGAGACGGCTCGTGAGCTCCGGTCGCTGTACGAGATCTCACGGTCGTTCGTCGACGAGCTGACGCTGGACGCGACCGTCGACGCGGTCGTTCGCGCCGTCGTCGACCTACTCGGCGTCGACGCCGCCGTTCTGCGCCTGCTCGACGAGCGGGGCGACGAGCTCGTCACCGCGCGCGTCCGTGTCTCCGACCCACGGCTCGAAGGCGCGGTCGGCTCGATCCTGGCGCGGCCGCAGCCGATGGCCAAGTTGCCCGGCCGCCGCCGTTTCCGGGTCGGCAAGCCGCTGGTTCTCGACGCCGAGTTCCGCGGCGAACCTCGGCGCGTCGTACGAGCTGCTCGTGCCGTTCCTCGAGCGAGGTGCGACGTGCGTCGTCGTGCCGGTGCGCGGGCCCACCGAGCTGCTCGGGACGCTGACTCTGCTGTCGCTCGACCCGGAGCATCCGATCACCGGCCGCGCGCTGGAGCTCGCGGACTCGATCGTGGGCCAGGCGGCGATCGCGATCGACCGCGCCCGCCTGTACGAGCAGCAGAAGTCCTTCTCGGACACGATGCAGCGCTCGCTGCTGCCCCGCTCGCGGCCCGAGCTGCCGGGCATCGACCTCGGCGACGTCTACGAATCGTCGGCCAGGGTCGAGGTCGGCGGCGACGTCTACGACTTCCTCACCCTTCCCGACGGGCGGCTCGCGGTCGCCCTGGGCGACGTGACCGGGCACGGCATCGACGCGACCGCGGACATGGCGATGACGAAGTTCGTCTTTCGCTCGCTGACGCGCGAGCATCCCGAGCCGGGCGACTTCCTGTCCTTCGCCAACGAGGTCGCCGTCGAGGAGCTCTCGAACGAGAAGTTCGTGACCCTCGTCTACCTGACGCTCGACCCCGCGAGCGGCGAGCTCGTGTGCGCCGCCGCCGGTCATCCGCATCCGCGGCTCGTGCGGCCGGACGGGCGCGTCGAGGCGATCGAGGCCGGCGGTCTCGCGCTCGGGATCGACGACGACCAGCGCTACGAGGAGGTCCGCGGTCGATTGGAGCACGACGCGTTCGTCGTTCTCTACACGGACGGCGTCGTCGAGGCGCGCGGCGCGGGGGGCGAGCTCTGGGGGCACGATCGGCTCGACGCCTGCCTGGCCGAGCTGCGCGATCTCCCCGCGGCCGAGATCGCCGAGCAGGTCATCGTTCGCTGCCGCGAGTTCGCCCGCGGCGATCTCGAGGACGACTGCGCAATCGTCGTGGTCAAGCGCACCCCGTAGCCAAGGTGAGCTCGACGGTGACCGCAGTGCCGCTCTCGCGACTGACCGCGCTCGTCTTCGCGGCCGGCGTGGGCGCGCTCGCGACCGAGATCGCCGCGTCGCGCTTGCTCGCTCCCTACTTCGGTAATTCGACGGTCGTCTGGGCGAACGTGATCGGCCTCGTCCTGGCATCTCTGTCGCTCGGCTACTGGCTCGGCGGCCGGCTCGCGGACCGCCGGCCGGACCCCCGCGTGCTCGGCCTAGTCGTCGCCGCCGCGGCCGTGCTCGTGGCGGTGACGCCGTTCCTCGCGCGGCCGTTCCTCGACCTGACCGTCGAGGGCCTCGACCAGGTGTCGACCGGAGCGGCGATCGGGTCGTTCTTCGGCGTGCTCGTCCTGTTCGCGCCGCCGGTGGTGCTGCTCGGGATGGTGGCGCCGTTCTCGATCCGGCTCGGCCTGGACCGCGTGGAGGCCGCCGGTGCGGTTGCGGGCCGGCTCTACGCGGTCTCGACGATCGGAAGCCTGCTCGGCACCTTCCTGTCGGCGCTGGTCGCGATTCCGCTGATCGGGACGCAGCGCACGCTGCTGGCGAGCGCGGTGCTGCTCGCCGTCGCGGGCGCCACGCTGCTCGGCTCCCGCTGGTTCGTCCTCGCAGTCGCGCTCGCGGCGCTGATGGCGCTCCCTCCGGGCGCCGTCAAGGCCGACGAGGGCCTGCTGTACGAGGACGAGTCGCTCTACCAGTTCGTCCAGGTCGTCCAACGTGGGGACGCGAGACGGCTCTACCTGGACGAAGGGATCGCGGTTCATTCCGTATGGCGCCAGGACGACGTGCTCACCGGCGGCGTCTGGGACACCTTCCTCGCGCTCCCGCCGCTGCTCGGCCGACCGCTCGAGCGCGTGGCGATCCTCGGCAACGCCGGTGGCACGACGGCGCGCGCGATGGGCGTCTACTACCCCGGTGCCGAGATCGACGGCGTGGAGCTCGACCCCGCGGTCACGAAGGCGGGCCGGCGGTACCTCGGACTGGACGACAACCCGCGCCTGCACGTCCATACGGCCGATGCGCGGCCGTTCCTACGCCGGAGCGACGGCGGCTACGACCTGATCGTCATCGACGCCTATCGGCCGCCGTACGTGCCGTTCTACCTCGCCACTCGGGAGTTCTTCGAGCTCGTGCGGAAGCGGCTCGCGCCCGGCGGCATCGTCGCGCTGAACGTCGCGTCGGTGCCCGACGACACGCGGCTGGCGCACGGGATCGCGACCACGCTGGCCTCCGAGCTCCCGGCGGTCTGGACCTGGCAGGCGCTGCGCTTCAACCAGATCGTGATCGGGCTCGAACGCCCGTTGCCCAGGGCTGAGATCTCGCGTCGGCTCGGTCTCGTCAAGGGTGACCTCGCTCCGCTGACCCGCCTGCTGGCCCGCGATATCCAGCCTGCGCGACCTTCCGGCGACGTGTGGACCGACGACCGCGCGCCCGTGGAGTGGATCACCGACCGCATGATCGTCGAGTACGCCGCCGAAGGCGGGCGCCTGGACGAGACGCCGCTGCCGACGGAGCCCTAGAGGCTCAAGAACCCGCCTGGGACGCGGATACACTGCCCGCGTGAGACGAGGCCTCCTCGCCGTGTTTCTCCTGCTCACGTGCGCTCTTGCGGGCGTGCTGAGCGCCGCCGTGCTGGCCTCGAACGGCCCGGTCGGATTCCTTCAGACGACGACCGGCACGACCGTCACGACGACCGCGCCGACGACCACCGAGCCGCCGCCACCCCCGCAGATCCCGCCGCAGGTGAAGATCTCCGGCGTCTCCGTCGAGTACATGACCGCGGACCAGGCCGAGCTCGCCGTCGGCGAGGCGTTCGCGACGCCGCTGCCGGTGCGCGCCGCCGGACGGACCTTCGCGCTCGACCCGAGCCGCTACGCCACACCCGAGATTCGCCGCGCGATCGCGTACGCGCTCGCCGCCCGTCCCGGGACGACCGTGCGCCTACCCGTGAAGCTCCGCCGCGACCGCGTCGCCGCATGGGTCGGCAAGGTCGCCAAGCGGCTCGACAGCAGTCCGGTCGACTCGACCATGCAGCTGCGCAAGCTGCGCCCCTGGCTGTCGAAGGACCGCCCCGGACGGACGCTCGACCGCCGAGGCGCGACCAACGCGATCCTCGACCGGCTCTCGACGCACAGTCGCCGCGTGGTCGTGGCGAAGTCCAAGGCGATCAAGCCGGCGGTCACGCGGGCGAGCTACGGCCCGATCATCGTGATCCGGCGCGACTCCAAGGGCCTCTACCTCTACAACGGCATGCGCCTCTGGCGAACCTTCGGCGTCGCCACCGGCCAGTCGAGCTACCCCACGCCGCTCGGCCGCTGGTCGATCGTGACGATGCAGCGGAATCCCTGGTGGTACCCGCCGGACTCCGACTGGGCGCAGGGCGAGAAGCCGGTTCCTCCGGGGCCCGGAAACCCGCTCGGCACGCGCTGGATGGGCCTGTCGGCTTCGGGCGTCGGGATCCACGGCACGCCGGACAGCGCGTCGATCGGGTACTCGGCGTCGCACGGCTGCATCCGCATGCACATCCCGTCGGCGGAGTGGCTCTTCAACCACGTCGACGTCGGCACGACCGTCTTCATCGTCGCCGCCTAGATCGTGACCGCCGCCCGGCTGAAGCTCGTTGGCCAGGTCGCGGCGGTCGGGCTGGTCGGAGCGCTGCTCGCGCTCCTGGTCTGGAAGGTCGCCGGCGGCTCGGAGTCGAAGGTCTCCGGGCTCGAGCACGGCGAGACGCCGCCTGCTCCGGGCTTCACACTCGACCGACTCGACCGCGGCGGCCGGGTCTCGCTCGCCTCGTACAAGGGGAAGGCGGTCGTGATCAACTTCTGGGCGTCGTGGTGCGTTCCGTGCAAGCAGGAGGCGCCCGTTTTGGAGTCGGCCTGGCGCAGGTACCGAGGCAAGGGCGCCGTCGTGCTGGGGATCGACGTGCAGGATCTCTCCTCGGATGCGCGCCGGTTCGCACGCGAAGCGGGGTGGACGTACCCGCTGGTACGGGACGGCGGCGGGGAGGTCATGAATCCGTACGGCGTCACGGGCGTCCCGGAGACGCTCTTCGTCAACCGAGAGGGGAAGGTGATCGCGCGAATCCAGGGGCCGGTCACGGACGAGGACATGCAGGAGCATCTCGAGCGCGCGCTGGCATGAGGCGCGCCTGTGTCGTCCTCCTGCTCGCGGCGCTGGCGCTGCCCGCGACGGGCGCTGCGAGCGAGAAGCACCCGACGCTCCGCGAGCTCGAGGGCGATCTGATGTGCCCGACGTGCGGGACGAGCCTCGAGCTCTCGAACGCACCGGCCGCGAATCAGATCCGCCGGTTCGTGCGCGCGCGCATCGCCGCGGGCGACACGAAGAGCGAGATCGAGGACAAGCTCGTCGTCGAGTTCGGTCGCGGTGTGCTGGCGTCGCCGCCGAAGGAGGGTTTCGACCTGCTCGCCTGGGTGCTGCCGCTGCTGGCGCTGGGCGTCGGCGCGGCCGCGATCGGCGTGCTCGTCGTCCGGTGGAGCCGATCACGCGAGCCGGCGCCCGCGGTGGGGCCGCCCGAGGCCAACGGGCGCGGTGAGCTCGATCCCGTGCTCGAGCAGCGGCTCGACGACGAGCTCGCCCGCTTCGAGTAGTCATGCTCGGCCGCATACCAGTCGCGTTCTTGGCGGGGCTCGTCTCGATCGCGTTCCCGTGCGTGCTGCCGCTCGTGCCCGGCTACCTATCCGCGGTTGCGGGTGTAGAGGCTGGTCGGCTCGGCGAGCGCGGGGTGACGCGGCGGGTGGTGGTCGGGAGCCTGCCTTTCGTGCTCGGCTTCACGGTCGTCTTCGTCCTGCTCGGCGCGGGCGCCGCCGCGCTCGGCGGGCTCGTCGACGCGCAGCGGCGCGCGGAGTTCGCGGGCTTCGTCCTCGTCGTCCTCGGCCTGGCGCTCGTCGGCCTGTTGCCCTGGTCGGAGCGGCTGTTCGCCCCGGAGCTGGTGATGGGAGCTCGCCGGCGTGGGTCGAGCCTGCTGCTCGGCGCGGCCTTCGCGGTCGTCGCCGCGCCCTGCATCGGTGCGGTGCTCGCATCGATCCTCGTGCTCGCGGCCGACGCCGACACGGTTGTCCGAGGCGCGATCCTGCTGGCGGCGTACTCGCTGGGCCTGGGCTCGGCGTTCCTGCTGGCCGGGGTCGCCTTCACACGGGCGATGGCGGCCTTCCGCTGGGTCCGCGACCACTACGGCGTGATCCGAGTGGCAAGCGGCCTGACGCTGGTCGCGCTCGGCCTGCTGCTCTTCTTCCACCGCGACTGGTGGCTGAGGGTCGCTCTCAACCGTCTCCTCTCCGAGGTCGGCCTGGGCACGCTCGACTGAGCGTTCGCTAGGCGCTGGGGGAACCTCCCGGTTCCCCCAGACCCCCTCCACGGGTCCGCTTCGCGGACAGGCCGCTTGCGGCCCGTCACGAATCGTCCACAGGGGCTGCTTCGACGCGAAGCGCCGGGAGCTCGAGCGAGCCGCCGCGGACGACGTCGGCCGCCGCCGCGACCTGCTCGAGGACGTCGTCGAGGTCGACGCCGCGGTGCGCCGGCGCGAACGGCCGTAGCCGCCGCTCCGCCTTCGCGAGCTGGCGTTCGCAGCCGACGCGGTTGCCGCGCCCGGCCTGGTACCAGGCGACCGTGAAGTGCACGAGCCCCTGGAAGAAGTCCTTCTCCGCCGCGTCGGAAGCCCGCCACGCATCCTCGAGCGCCTCGTGCGCCTCGAAGTAGGCGCCTTCGCGCATCAGCTCCAGGCCGCGCTCCAGGTCAGCTAGGACGAACCTGCACCTCGTTGCCCTCGACCCGGACCTCGAACGTCTCGAGCTTGATTGCATGGTCGAAGTCGTTCAGGCCGGTACGCACGTCGTAGGTCCAGCCGTGCCACGGGCAGTGCAGCCACTGGCCTTTCAGGCACCCCTCGCCGAGCGGGCCGTGCAAGTGGAGGCAGGCGTGCTGGACTGCGTAGAAGTCCCCCTCGACGTTCGCGAGCGCGAACTCGTTCTCGCCGGCCTGAACGGTCTTCACCGTCCCGGGCGGGAGCTCGTCGACACGGGCGACCGTGACGAAGTCGGCCACAGTGGCCGATGCTATCGGCGCGCGGCGGCGAGCAGACGCTTGAGCGTGGCGGCGTCGAGCTCGCCGCGGTTCAGCAGGAGTGCGGGATTGGGCTGCTTCATGGGGAGGACCGAGTTCCGCGCGGCGGCGCGAAGTCCTACCGCGCGCGGACGGCGATTCGCTCGCTCGCGCGCCGTTCCGCCTCGGCGTCGCCCGCGCGGGCCGCGAGCCGCTGGACCCGCTCCCAGAGCGCCTGGCACTGCTCGGCCGCGCCTCGCGCCTCGGCGGCGTCGGCCGCCCGTTCGAGGTAGCCGATCGCCCGCGCGCTGTCGCCGGCCTGGGCGTGGTAGTGCGCGACTTGCTCCAACCGGTCGTCGAGCGAGCGCGCGTACAGGCCCTCGAAGGCTGCGGCGATCCGAGCGTAGAGCTCGCGTTTGCGCGCAGGCGTCAGCGTCGAGAGCGCCGCCTCCTGGAAGAGGTTGTGCCGGAAGCCGTACTCGGGCTCCGGATAGCGCCGCTGTTCGCGCAGGATGTCCGCGCGGAGCAGGGCGCGCAGCGCGCCGTCCAGCCCCGGCGTCCCGGCTACCGTCGCGAGCAGCTCGCGCGGGAACGAGCGACCGATCACCGCGGCGATCTGAACGAGCCGGCGGGCGGCCTCGGGCAGCAGGTCGATCCGGGCGACTAGGAGCCCTTGCAGCTCGGGCGAGAGCCGCGACGCGCTCAGCAGCGACACCGTCCACTGGCCCTTCTGCTCGAGGCTGCCGCCCTCGACGAGCACCTGCAGCAACTCCTCCAGGTAGAGCGGGTTGCCCTCGGCCCGCCGCACGATCTCGCCGCGCGAGCGCTCGTCGAGGCCCGAGGGGAGCAGCACGTCGAGCAAGCGGCGCGACTCGTCGTCGTCCAGCGGGCCGATCGCGAGCTGGGTTGCACGGTGCGAATAGTCGGCGAGCATGCGCAGGCGCAGCCCCCAGCCCTCGGTGTCCGGGTCCGGCCGCATCGCGACGACCAGAAGGAGCGGCGCACGGTCGGTCAGGTCGAGCAGGTGCTCGGCGAGCGCCCGCGTCGAGGGGTTCGCCCAGTGCGCGTCGTCGATCGCCAGCACGACGGGCTGCTGGGCCGTCAGCGCCTCCAGCCAGGCGGCATAAGCCCCGGCGGGAGGCGCACCGGTGCCGTCGCCGTCCGCGAGCTGGATCCCGAGCAACCGGCCGAACGCGGGCAGCTCGCCGTCGAGGCCGAGGCCGCCCAGCTTCGCGCGTGCCTTCGTTCGCACGGCGATCTCGGGCTCGCCTTCCTCGAGCCCGAGCCAGGCGCGCAGGATCTCGACAAAGGGCCAGGAGGCGGGGCCGCCGTAAGAGAGGCAGTGGCCCTCGAGCCAGATCGCATCGCCCTCGGCATAGCTGCGGAGCTCGCTGAGCAGACGCGTCTTCCCGATCCCCGTCTCGCCGATGAGAAGCAGCCCTTGGCCACGGCCGGCTCCGAGCTCGCGGAGCGCGTCGCTCATGACGGCCAGCTCGGTCGCGCGGCCGACGAGCGCCGTCTCCGGCCCGCGCTCGCCGTCGCGTGCGCCGAGGAGGCGCCAGACCTCGACGGGCTCGTCGCGGCCCTTGACCTCCAGGGAGCCCACGAGCTCGAGACGGAAGCGCTGCCCGAGTCGGCGCGCGGCGGCCTCGCCGACGGCGATGGTGCCCGGCTCGGCCCGGCTCTGGAGCCGCGCGGCAACGTTGGTCGTGTCCCCCAGCGCGACCTGCTCCGGCTCCGCGGCTCCGACGAGGCCGACGGCCGTCTGGCCGCTGTTGATGCCGACCCGCACGTCGAAGTCGTCGATGCCCCACGCGGCTCGGATGTCGGCGGCATACTCCTCGACG
Organism: uncultured Actinomycetes bacterium; assembly: GCA_963739085.1. Classification (GTDB taxonomy): domain Bacteria; phylum Actinomycetota; class Thermoleophilia; order Gaiellales; family Gaiellaceae; genus DATFQE01. The sequence continues at coordinate 72,341 of CAVTZA010000020.1, forward strand.
ACCTCGAGGATGCGCATCGCCGCGCGCGCGGCCCGCTCCGGGTCGTCCTCGTGGGCGGAGGGAACGCCGAAGTAGACGCAGATTCCGTCGCCCATGTAAGCCTGCACGTGACCGCCGAACTCCTCCACGGCGCGGCTCATTCGCGTCACGCACTCACCGACGAGCGCCTTCACCTCGTCGGGCGAGAGCCGCTCGCCCAGCGAGGTCGAGCCGACCACGTCGGCGAAGAGCGCGGTGACCGGGCGAAGCTCGTCGCCGCCGCCGATCGCCTGGAAGGCCTGCGCGGAAGGCGTGAGCGCGGCGCCGCACTCCGGGCAGAACCGGGCGGCCGGAGGCGATTCGGACCCGCACGAGGGGCAGTACGCCATCGCGCCATTGTCCCGCGAAACCCATCTTCCGTCGAGGGCGGAATGCCGTTACGCTCGTGCATATGGCGACGATCCTGCTGTGTGGGGTCGACCTCTACTTCCGGGCCAAGCTCGAGGCGGCCTTGCCCGAACACCACGTCGTCACGACGGACAGCGTCGACCCGCCCGACCTGGTCATCGCGGACGTCTCGCGAGTCGAGCCCGACGAGGTCGCCGACGCCTATCCGGACGTGCCGCTGCTCGGCTTCACGAACCACAAGGACACCGCCGGGCTGCGCGCCGCCAACACCGCGGGCTTCGACCAGGTCGTCGTCCGCTCGGCCCTCGTGGAGCGGACGCAGGAGCTGGTCCGGGGCCTGTTGGCGTCGGTAGAGTAAGCGCCCGCCGTGACCTACATCATCGCCGAGCCCTGCATCGACATCTTGGACAAGTCGTGCATCGACGTCTGTCCTGTCGACTGCATCCACGAGGCCGACCGCATCCTCGTGATCGACCCCGAGGAGTGCATCGACTGCGGGGCGTGCGAGCCGGAGTGCCCGGTCGAGGCGATCTTCCCCGAGGACGCGCTCCCCGAGAAATGGGAGCCGTTCGTCAAGATCAACTACGCCTACGGCGACATGGACGTCGTGAACCAGCTCACGGAGGCGTACGCCACGGAGCACAACGTCCAGAACCCACCCCTGGAATAAATCCTGCAGTTCCGGGCATCCGAACCTCGATCAACCCAGTACAGGAGGTCGAGATGCCACAGGAAGCGTGGAGCGCGAAGCGCGACCGTCAGTACGAGCACATCAAGGAGAACCTGAAGGAGCGCGGCGCCTCCGAGGACGGGGCTGAGGAGATAGCGGCCCGCACCGTCAACAAGGAGCGTGCCAGGACCGGCGAGGCGCGCGAGTCATCGCGCCTGTCACGCCGGGACATGTCCTCGAGCAGGCGCGGCGGTCTCCGCTCCGGTACGAACCGGCCGAAGGGCCGGACGAAGGAGCAGCTCTACAACGAGGCCAAACGCATGGGCATCGAGGGCCGCTCCAAGATGACGAAGCAGCAGCTGCAGCGCGCTGTGGACCGTAGGAAGTAAGTGGCGGCGAACGGCGGCGTCGGCCACGTCACGAACGGGGGCGCCGCCGCTCCGACGCTGCGTCACCGCCGCGCCGAGCACCGACGTGTGGTGACTATGCTGGCGCGATGAGGCCCAACACACTTGACCACGTCGCCCTGTGGGTCGCCGGCCGCGATGCGATGACCGACGCCCTGCTCGATGCGCTCGACATCCACGTGATCGAGCAAACCGACCGCTTCACGCTGCTGGGACACGATGCGAGGCGCGGAAAGCTGACGCTCTTCGACGCCGAGGGGCCGCGCGAGCGCGGCGCGCTGAAGCACATTGCATTGCGGGTCTCGAGCCTGGACGACGATCCTGGCCCGCTGGCCGCCGGCGAGAGCCTCGAGTTACGGCTCGTCGAGGCGGAGACGGACTCCGAATACGACCTGGACCACGTGGCGCTGTTCTCGACCGATCCCGAGTCGACCGCGCGTGAATACGGACGGTACGGCTTCAACCCGGCCGAGCCCAGCGCCGACGGACACCCGCGGGTCGAGGTCGGCGGCGCGTTCGTCGAGTTCCATCCCGGCGAGCCCGGGAACCCTGAGCGGCCGCTGCTCAACCACCTCGCTGTGCTCGTCGACTCTGCAGAGGAGCACAAGAACGAGGCCGAGGACGTGGGCATCGAGGTCGCCGACTTCGTCGACGCCGAGAACACGATCGCCGTCTTCGTCTGGCTGCCCGAGAACGTGAAGCTCGAGTACGTCGAGCACAAGCCGACCTTCTCGCTGGTCTGAGCCTGCGAATCAGCGGCGGGGGGATGGCCGGCCTGGTCGCTGCTGCGCGCGCCCGTGAGCTGGGCGTACCGGCGGTCGTCTACGAGAAAGGCACCCGCCCAGGCGGTTCGATGCTGCTCTCGAGCTGCGTGATCTGGCGCTACTCGACGTTCGACGAGTTCCGCCGGCAGTGCCCGGACGGCGAGGAGCGCCTCCAGCGCCTCGTCTGGGAGCGGCTCGACGACGCGCTCGACTGGCTCGAGGCGCTCGGCGCGGAGGTAACGCGGCCCGAGACGGGAAATCCGCTCACCACCGGCCGCGGCTTCGATCCCGCCGCTCTGACCGAGGTTTTGAGCCGCGCCGCGGGCGACGTTCGGGTCGGGGAGACGACGCCCGACCCGCAGATCGTCGCGACCGGCGGGTTCCAGGGGAGCCCCGAGCTGGTCGCGGAGCACATCGCGCCGGCAGCGCCCCTGCCCCTCCGCGCGAACGCGTGGAGCAGCGGCGACGGGCTGCGCCACGGCCTCGAGCGCGGCGGCTCGCTCTCGGCGGGCATGGACGAGTTCTACGGCCGCAACATGCCTGACGCGCCGTTCGGCGAGGCCGATTTCGTCCCCGCGGCCCAGCTCTACGCAGCCCGCGCGCGGATCGTGAACCAGCGTGGCGAGGAGTTCCTCACCGGGCCCGTCGACTGGTCGGAGACAGCGGTGGTGCAGGCGACCGCGCGGCAGCCGGACGGAGTCGCCTGGTACGAGCTCGACGCGGGCGCTCTCGCCGACGTCGGCGAGCGCGTCGACCATGCCCGCCGCCTGGGTGCGGAGGTCGTCCCGAGGAACGGCGGCGTTGCGGTGCGAGTTCGGGCGGCGATCACGCACACGATCGGCGGACTGCGGGTCGACGAGCGCGCACGCGTCGTGGGCGTCCACGGCCTCTGGGCGGCAGGCGCCGACGCAGGTGGTATCTCGACCGGCGGTTACGCGAGCGGCCTGGCGTCGGCGCTCGTCCTCGGTCTAGTGGCTGCCGAGGACACGTCCGGGGTTTGACCCCGGACACGTCGGAATCAGCGGTAGCGCTGCAGGTACGCGCAGGGCCGCCGGTCCTGCGGCAGCGGCGAGCTGCCGATCTTGGACACGAAGTACCGCGTCTCCTCGATCTCGAGCGCCGCGCCGACGGGCGGCGGATCCCCTTCCCCCTGCCGGAGCTCGTAGCCGGAGGGCTTGGAGATGAAGAGGACGTGACTCTCAGCCATCGCGGCCGAACCTTAGTAGGAGGACACGGCGAAACGCGGCTGTGCCGTCGGAGCGCGCTGCTCGCCCCGAGGCCGCGTCCTCAGTCGCGCCCACGCTACGCGTCCCAGCCAGACGAACGCTCCCTGCGTCCTTGCCTCGGAACGACCATCGCACCCCGACGACGAGCAGCGTTCCACCGCGCCCTCCTAACGCTGCGCGGTGTAGCCGGGCAGCAGCACGCGCACCGACGTGCCGCCGTCGTCGCTCGAGTCGACGCTGACCTCGGCGTTGAGCGTCCGGGCCCGCTCCGCCAGCGAGTCGTAGGTCGCGCGCCGACGCTCGCCGGCGCCGTTGTCGGCGACGACGGCCTCGACGCTGCCGTTCACGTGAGCGACACGAACGGCGATCTTCGAGGGCTTGCGCCCGATGGCGTAATGGATCGCCTCGCGGATGATCTGGTACAGGGTCACCTGGGCCCGTTGCGCCAGCTGCTCGGCGTCGTCGATGTCGAGCGTGATCTGGAGCTCCTCCGCGAGGCCGAGCTGCTCGGCGAGCGCCTGCACGGCCGGCCCGAACCCCTGGTCACGCAGCACGACCGGCTCGAGGTTGAACGAGAGGTCGCGCAGCGAGCGGATCGTGTCGCGCTGGCGCTCGAGGCACTGGGTGAGGATGGACCGTGCCTCGTCGACGCGGCCGGCCTCGACCGCAGCTGCCACCGCGTCCAGCATCAGCGCGATGCCCGACATCGACTGCACCGGGCCGTCGTGGAGGAAGAGCGCGAGCCGGCGCCGTTCTTCCTGCTCGGCCGTGACGACGAGGTCGCTCATGCGCGCGCGCTCGGCCTCGCGCTCGCGTGCTTCTGCCAGCGCCTCCTCGCCGCGGCGGCGCTCGGTCAGGACGAAGTAGACGCCGAGGGCGCCGGCGGAGGCGATGGCCGCAGCAAGCCCGCCCCACGCGAGGAGCTCGGAGTCGACCGCGAGGCCGACCACGCAGACGAGAACAGCCGCCGCCACCGCGACGACCAGCGTGGCGGCGCTAGTCGATGATCGCTTCGCGAAGAGCAATCGCCACGGCGTGCGTCCGCGTGTCCGCCTCGAGCTTGGTCAGGATGTGGCGCACGTGGCTCTTGACCGTCTCCTGGCTGATGAAGAGCTTGGCCGCGACGTCCGCGTTCGACATGCCGTCGGCGAGCAGCTGGAGGATCTCCCGCTCGCGGCCGGTGAGCATGTCGTCGCCCTTGCCCGGCAGGAAGGCGGGCATGAGGGCGGGATCGACGTACACCTCGCCCGACGAGACCTTCTCGATCGCGCGCAGCAGGGTCTGGTGCGGCGCCTCCTTCAGGATGTAGCCCTTGGCGCCGGAGTCCAGGCCGCGCGAGAGCAGGCTGCGCTCGCTGTACGCCGTGAAGATCAGCACCGGGATGTCGGGGTTCCGTTCGCTCAGCACCTTGGTCGCCTCCAGCCCGTCCATCTCGGGCATGCGCACGTCCATGATCACGATGTCCGGACGCCTGCGCTCCGCGAGCGCCACGGCGCTCTTGCCGTCCGAGGCCTCGCCGATCACGCGGATGTTCGGCGCTCGTGACAGTGACAGGCGGAGACCTTCGCGGACGACCTCGTGGTCGTCGACGATCAGGCAGGTGATTTCGGTGTCGGCGGCGGAACCGTCTTGCTGAGCCACGTATTCGGGATTGTAGACCCGCGTCAGACTGTCAACGTGAGCTGCTCCTCGCGGGGCGCCTGCGGGATGTGCACGCGACGGCGGTCGGCGACGCCGTAGCGCTTCCTCAGGGCGGACACCGCCTCCCTGACCGGCCGGGTCTGCTCGGCGCCGAGGTAGGCGCGTCGGTCGTAGAGGCGCTCGTAGCGTTCGAGCTCCTCGGGCCAGTCGCGCGCGAGCGACGCGAGGAAGTGCTCACGCGTGCCGGGCCGCAGGTAGAGCAGGTTCGCCCAGATGCTGGTGGCGCCGGCCTCGCGCGCAGCGCGCACGACCTCCTCGAGCTGCTCGGGGCGGTCGGAGAGGCCGGGCAGGATCGGAGCCATGCCGACACCGGCGTTGATTCCGGCGTCGACCAGGCGCTTCAGCGCACGCAGGCGCTGCCGGGGCGGGGCGGTCCCGGGCTCCGTCGTCCGCCAGACCTCGGGATCGAGCGTCGGCACGGAGAACATCACGGACACGTCCGCCCGACCCGCCGCCTCGACGAGCACGTCGATGTCGCGCACGATCATCGGTCCCCTCGTGATCAGCGAGAACGGGTTGCCGGTCTCGCCCAGGACCTGCAGGCATGCGCGCGTGAGGCGGTACTTGCCCTCGGCCGGCTGGTACGGGTCGGTCGCCGCCCCGATCGCGATGCCCTCGCCCTTCCACGACGGGCGGGCGAGCTCGCCGCGCAGGACGTCGGCCACGTTGAGCTTGACCCGGATCGAGCGCCCGTAGCGCTCGTCGGAGGGCCGGTCGGCGCGGCGCTCGAACGCCCTGACGTAGCAGAACGTGCACTGGTGGACGCAGCCCATGTAGGGGTTCAGCGACCAGGCGAACGGCATGCCGCGCACCCGGTTGAGCGCGCTCCTGCACGGTTCCTCGCGGTACTCCACGCCCTGCACCGCGTCCGATGATAGAACATACGTTCGATCGCCGCGGAAGTGACCGCACCCTTTCCTATACTGAGCGGAGAGTTGGACGACGACCTACCGCCTAGTACACGCGCCCCGGAGAGCGGGGCGTGAGTCTCTTCTTGGAGCTGCTCGCGGTCGCGCTGCTCCTGGCGCTGAACGCGTTCTTCGTCGCGGCCGAGTACGCCCTGGTCACCGCGCGCCGGACGCGGATCACCGAGCTCGAGCAGCAGGGCAACAGGCGGGCGCGGGCGGTGCTCACCATCACGGCCAATCCTCCGCGCTTCATCGCCGCCATGCAGCTCGGAGTGACGCTCACCAGCCTGGCCATCGGCGCCATCGGCGAGCCGGTCCTCGCGCGCGTCTTCGACCCCTTCCTGGCGGGCGTGCTGGCGTTCCTGATCGCCTTCCTGCTGATCACGTATCTCCACGTGGTGATCGGCGAGCTCGTGCCGAAGGGCATCGCGCTGCAGCATTCGGAGGCCGCCGCCCTCGTCGTCTCGGGCCCTGTGCGGCTCTTCTTCTTCGTGTTCCGGCCGCTGATCTGGGTGCTGCAGCGCTCGTCCGAGGTCGCGCTGCGCATCCTCGGGCTCGAGCCGCCGGGCAGCGAGGGCGCGGTCTACTCCGAGGCGGAGTTGATGATGCTCGTCAACACGGCGAGGGAGGGGGGCACGATCGAGCCGGTCGAGCAGGAGCTGATCTACAAGGCCTTCAGCTTCGCCGAGCAGGAGGCGCACGACGTGATGGTGCCGCGGCCTGAGGTGGTGATGATCTCGGTCGACCTGCCCGGCGACGGAGTGCCTGGCCCAGATCGTCGACTCCCCCTTCACGCGCTACCCGGCCTACAACGGATCGGTCGACGAGATCGTCGGGATCCTGCACGTCCGCGACCTGTTCAAGGCGCTCTACGACCGGGGGATCGAGAACGTGCAGCTCCACGAGCTCCTGCGCCCGCCGTTCTTCGTTCCCGAGACCAAGGACCTCGCCGCGCTGCTCGCCGAGTTCCGCAAGGTGAATCAGCACATGGCGATCGTCGTCGACGAGTATGGCGCGATGCAGGGCATCGTGACCCTCGAGGACCTGCTCGAGGAGATCGTCGGCGAGATCGAGGACGAGTACGACCTCCCCGACGAGTCGCTTCAGCAGATCGACGACAGGACGGTTCGCGTCGACGGGACGTTTCCGATCGACGACTTCAACGAGAGGTTCGGCGTCGATCTCCCGCAGGAGGACTACCACACGCTGGCAGGCTTCGTCTTCGGCGCGCTCGGCCGCGCGCCGGAGGAGGGGGACGAGGTGGTCTGGAACGGGCTCAGGTTCGGCGTCGTCGAGGTGGACGGCGCGCGCATCGAGCAGCTCGACGTCGAGTTCCCCGCCGTCGGCGACGGCGGAGCCGAAGGCCAGAGCGAGGGCGGAGCAAAATAGCTGTGCGGGCGTTCGCGGGGGATGCGGCGCCGACGCACTGGCCGCGTCCGCGCGGCGCGCCCAGGCCCGAGACGCTGGAGCAAGACGTCGAGACGCTGGCCGGCGTCGGGCCTGCGCTCGGGAAGAAGCTCGGTCGGCTCGGCCTGCGCACCGTGCGCGACCTGGTCGAGCACCGGCCGCACCGGTACGAGCAGCCCGTCCCCGAGCGGCGGATCGCCGACGTGCTCGCCGAGGAGGAGGTGGCGATCTCCGGAGAGGTGCGGACCGTGAACGTGCGCCGGCCGCGACGCCGTCTCGCGCTCGTGGAGGCGCGGGTCTCCGACGGCACCGGCGAGGTCAAGGCGACGTGGTTCAATCAGGCCTGGCTCGCGGAGAAGCTGCGGCCGGGGACACGTGTGAGACTGCGCGGCTCGCTCGGCCGCTACGGCTTCACGGTCAAGTCGTACGACCTCAACGGCGGGGTCGCGACGGCCGACTTCGCCCCCGTGTACCCCGCCACGGAGGACCTCACTCCCAAGCGGCTCCGGGAGCTCGTCCTGGCCGCGCTCGACGCTTCCGGCGGGCAGTGGGACGCGCTTCCCGCGTCTCTGAGCGAGCGGGAGCGGCTCCCCACGCGCTCCGACGCGTTCCGCGCATTGCATCAGCCTCTGTCGCTCGAGGAGGCCGAGGAGGCGCGTCGGCGGCTCGCGTACGACGAGCTGCTCGTGTTCCAGCTCGGGCTCGCGCGGAGGCGCAGGGGACGGGAGGAGCAGACCGCGCCGGCGCTGGGCGAGCCCGGCGAGCTCGTCGCGCGCTACCGGTCGCTGCTGCCGTTCACGCTCACCGAGGGGCAGGAGGGGGCGATCGCCGACATCGACCACGACCTCGGGCGCACGAGCCCGATGGAGCGGCTCCTGCAGGGCGACGTGGGGTCGGGCAAGACCGTCGTCGCGCTCTACGCGCTTCTGCGGGCCGCCGAGGCGGGCTTCCGCGGCGCGCTGATGGCGCCCACCGAGACGCTCGCGGAGCAGCACTTCCTCACGATCGAGCCGCTCTGCCGCGAGCTCGGGGTGACGTGCGGGTTGCTCACGAGCTCCGTTCCCGCGCGCGAGCGGCGGGCCGCGCTCGACGCGCAGATCCTCGTCGGGACGCACGCGCTGATCCAGGAGGACGTCGATCTGGCCGATCTCGCCGTGGCCGTCGTGGACGAGCAGCACCGGTTCGGGGTCGAGCAGCGGCGCGCGATCACGGGCGGACGGTCCCCGCACGTGCTGCACATGACCGCGACGCCGATCCCGCGCACGCTCGCCCTGACCGTCTACGGCGACCTCTCGGTCACCGAGATCACGAAGCCGCCGGCGAACCGGAAGCCGATCGTGACCGCGTGGGTGACGCAGGAGCGCTCGAGCGAGGCCTACCGGCGGCTGCGGAAGCACCTGGACGCCGGCCTGCAGGCATACGTCGTGTGCCCGCTGATCGAGGAGTCCGAGACCTCGCTTGCCCGGGCCGCCGAGCGCGAGGCCGAGCGCCTGCGCAGCGGCGAGCTCCGGGGCTACAGGGTCGGGCTCCTGCACGGCCGCCTGCGTCCGGCCGAGCGACGCGAGCTGATGGCGCAGTTCAAGGCGCGCGAGCTCGACGTTCTCGTGGCCACGACCGTGATCGAGGTCGGCGTCGACGTCCCGAACGCGACGATCATGATCATCCAGGAGGCCGACCGCTTCGGCCTCGCCCAGCTGCACCAGCTGCGCGGGCGGGTCGGGAGGGGCGCCGAGCAGTCGTACTGCCTGCTCATCTCGCGGCCCGGCGAGGAGCTGACCGACTCCGGGCGCGAACGCCTGGAGGCGATGGTGCGCACCACCGACGGCTTCGAGCTCGCCGAGGTCGATCTCGACATCCGCGGCGAGGGCCAGCTGCTCGGGACGCGCCAGGCGGGGCTCTCGGACCTTCGCTTCACGCGGCTGCGGGCCGACCGCGACCTGATCGAGCGCGCCCGCGCCGCGGCCGACGACCTCGTCGATGCGGCCGGCCCGCTGGACGACGAGGTCGACCGCGTCTTCGCCGGTGTGGAGCCGGCAGCGTGACGATGCCGACGCTGACAGGCATCTCACCGGTTCTCCTGATCGCCGACGTCGGGCGGTCGGTCGAGTACTACCGCGACCGGCTCGGTTTCGAGTGCGAGGTCTACGGCGACCCGCCCGACTTCGTGGCCGCCCGACGTGACGAGGCGACGATCCTGATGGCGCTCTGCCCCGAGCCGGAGCGGATCGTTCCCAACTGGAAGATCGTCTCGAATGTCTGGAACGTCTACGTCCGGGTCGACGACGCCGACGCGATCTACGCCGAGGTTCAGGAGCGCGGAGCCGGGATCGATTACACGATCTACGACGCGCCGCACGGCTTCCGCGAGTTCGGCGTCCAGGACCCCGACGGCCACGACATCGCGTTCGGCCAGCCGCTCTGACGTCCCGGTCGCCGATAGGAGACTGGGCGCCGACCGCGTATTCGTGGGACCGTGCACCGGGTCTCGACATTGCTCGTGCTCCTCGCGATCGCCGGCTTCGCCTGCGACGACGCGCTCGCGATCGGCAAGGTCCAGGTCCCGGGCGTCCAGATCGCGCTCTACCGCCATGGGTACTACAAGGGCCCGATCGACGGCATCTCCGGGCCGATGACCAAGCGTGCGATCAGGTCCTTCCAGAAGGCGAAGGGCCTGCAGCCGGACGGCGTGGTCGGCAAGCGGACGCGGGCAGCGTTCGGCCCATTCGGAGGAGGCCTTTTCGGCTCGCGCATGCTCAGGCGCGGCATGGTCGGCTTCGACGTCTCCGTCCTGCAGTTCCTCCTCGCCAAGCGCGGTTCTCCTGCGCCCTCGCTCAACAGCAACTTCGGTGAGGGTACGGAGAAGGCCGTGCGCAGGTTCCAGCGCCGCATGAGGCTGTCGGCGGACGGGGTCGTCGGCCGCCGGACGCGTGCGGCCCTGCTGACCGGCCGCGCCTCGAAGCCGAAGCCACGTCGCCCGCACCGCGCGCCGGGCGGCCAGCGTCACGTCGTTCGCCCGGGGGAGACGCTCACGGCCATCGCCGCGCGTTCGGGGACGACGGTCGCGGCGCTCGCGCGCCGGAACGGGATCGACCCAGCCGGCTTCCTTCTCATCGGGACCCATCTGTCCGTTCCGGCCGGCATGCAGCAGCTGCCGTCGTCTCGGGCCCTCATCGTCGCCTCGCTCAACCGCTGGGCCGCTCACTACGGCGTGAACGCCGAGCTGGCCCGCGCTCTGGCGTGGCAGGAGTCAGGGTTCCAGAACCGCGTTCGCTCGAACGCGGGAGCCGTCGGCGTCATGCAGGTGATCCCGGCCACATGGTTCTTCACCGAGCGGTTCGTCATCGGCGAGTCGGTCGCGACGGACGTCGACGGCAACGTTCGCATCGGGGTGGCCTACCTCGGGCACCTCCTACGTGAGTTCCGCGGCAACGTGCGGCTCGCACTGGCCGCCTACTACAGCGGCCCGGCAGCGGTGCGCAAGCACGGCGCCGGCGCTGAGACTCGGCACTTCGTCGCCAACGTGCTGGCGCTCCGCGGCCGGGTCTAGGCTCGAAAACGCCATGCGCATCATCGCCGGCTCCAGGAGGGGCGCCACGATCTACGCGCCCAAGCAGGCGGGCACGCGGCCGACCGGCGACCGCGTCCGCGAGGCGGCCTACAACCTCATCGGCCCCGTGGACGGAGCATCGGTGCTCGACCTCTACGCCGGATCGGGCGCGATGGGGCTCGAGGCGCTCTCCCGAGGAGCCTCGAGCGCCGTCTTCGTCGAGTCCGACCGCGATGCGTGCCGCACGATCCACCGCAACCTCGAGAAGCTGAGGCTCGAGGGCGCGCAGGTCGTCTGCGCGGACGCGCTCATCGCTCTCGCGCAGGAGGCCTCGTCTGGCAGGCGCTACGATCTCGTGCTCGTCGATCCGCCCTATCGCATGTTCTCCGACCTGCAAACGTCGCTCGCCGCCTACCTTCCTGCCGTCCTCGCCGAGGACGGCCTGCTGGTCGTCGAGACGTCCTCCCGCGAAGAGCCCGGGCTGCCGCTGCCCATCCGCACCAGCCGCCGCTACGGCTCGGCGCGGCTCACGCTGTTCGAGCCCGCGTGATCACGGCCATCTGCCCGGGCTCGTACGACCCCGTCACGAACGGCCACGTCGACGTGATCGGCCGCGCCGCCGGGATCTTCGACCGCGTCGTCGTCGGCGTCGTCGGCCAGCCGCACCACAAGCAGCCGATGTTCTCGGTCGAGGAGCGCGTCGCGTTCCTGGAGGAGGCCCTGGGCGACTTCGACAACGTCGAGGTCGACGTCTTCAAGGAGCTCGTCGTCGAGTTCGCGCGCAAGTGGGACGCGAAGGTGATCGTGAAGGGGCTGCGCGTGATCTCCGACTTCGACTGGGAGCTGCAGATGAACCAGCTCAACCGGACACTCGCGCCCGACATCGAGACGGTGTACGTGATGGCGAGCCCGCAGGTGAGCTTCGTCTCGTCCAGCGGGGTCAAGGAGATCGCCGCCTTCGGAGGCGACGTCAGCGAGCTCGTGCCGCCCGCCGTCGCACGCCGGTTCGTCGAGCTGTTCCCCTCCGGCAAGCCCGGTGCGCCGCTTTCTCCCTCTGAATAGCCGATCCTCTCAGTACACTCAGGCGCATGGACGTCCTCGTTCTCATCGACAAGCTCGACGACCTCGTACACAACGCGAAGGCCGTGCCCCTTACCGACCAGGTGCGGATCGACCGCGAGGAGATCTACGAGATCCTCGATCAGATGCGCGCGACGATCCCGGAGGAGATCAAGCAGGCCCGCTGGATCGTCAAGGAACGCCAGGAGATGCTGGCGGAGGCCAAGCGCGAGTGCGACCGGATCCTGGGGGAGGCCCGTGAGCAGGCAGTGCGGGAGGCCTCTCAGACCGAGATCGTCAAGCTGGCGGAGCGCCAGGCCCAGGAGATCATCGACGAAGCTCGCCGCTCCGCGCGGGAGACCAGGCTGGAGATGGAGGACTGGGCGGACAGCATCCTCTCGACGCTCGAGGTGAACCTCGACAAGTTCCTCGGCGCGGTGAAACGTGGCCGGGAGCGCCTCCACGAGCGCTCGCAGGAGACCGTCGTCGCCGGCGTCGGCCCGCCGCACGAGCCGGTCGAGGACGAGCAGCCCGTCTACTAGGCGCTAGGCCGCGACCGGCTTCTCGGCCGCGAGCTCGGCGCAGAGCGCCTGCGCCTCCGCGACGAACGCCTCCGCCGCCTGCGTCCTGAAGCGGTCACGGTGCCAGGCGATGCCGATCATCCGGTCCGGCACACGTCCTCCGAGATCGATCACCGCGACCGACGAATCGGTCTCGTCCACGGTCAGGCGCGGGACGAGCGCGACTCCGAGGCCGGCGGCGACCACGCCCTGGACGGTGCCGTTGTCGTCCGAACGGAAGATCACCTGCGGCTGGATGCCTCGCGCCCTGAGGTGGTCGTGCACCTGCTCCACGGAGCGGCAGAAGCGGTTCGAGACGAGCGGCTGGTCGCCGATCTCGCGCAGCGAGACCTGGCGCTTGGCGGCCAACGGCGAGTCCGCGGGCACGATCAGCACGTAGGGGTCGCGCATCAGCTCGAGCACCTCGAACGGCCCGTCGATCGGCGGGAGCATCGTGAAGGTGAGGTCCAGCTCTCCGCGCTCGACGGCGACGAGCAGCTCGTCGTCGACGTGCGTCTCGCGCAGCTCGATCTGGATCTCCGGGAGCTGCGCCGAGAAGCGGCGAAGCAGGGCAGGAAGGATCTTGTTGCCCACGCTCTGGTACGTGCCGATCCGCAGCGGGCCCGCATCCCCGCGCGCCAGCGCCGCGAGGTCGGCCTGGGCCGCGTGCAGGCGAGCGACGATGCCGTCCGCGTGCCGAAGCAGCAGGCGGCCGGCCTCGGTCAGGTAGACCCGGCGCGGGCCGCCCGGGCGCTCGACGAGCTTTGCGTCGACGATCCGCTCGAGCGCGGCGATCTGCTGGCTGACGGCCGACTGGGTGTAGCCGAGCCGCGTTGCCGCACGTCCGAACGAGCCTTCCTCGGAGACGGCCTGGAGCGCGGCTAGGTGGCGCAGCTCGATGTCGAGGAATCCATTAGCTGACATGATCGTTAGTAACTATAGCTCGATTTGCACTAATAGACATGGGAAGGCAAGCTGAGTCCATGAACGCCGGAATCTTCATCGCAGTCCTGCTCGTCCTGATCCCCGTGCTGTCGCTCCTGGTCGCCGGCTCAGACCTCGACGACCATGACCGGCGCGGGTGGTGGCCGGGCGTCAAGGCTCGCTAGCGGTTCCCGAGTTGTGACCGACTCGCACGGGACCGCCCGGGTCTGGGCGGCCCTCGCGGTCGTCTACGTCGTCTGGGGCTCGACGTATCTCGCGATCGACCTCGCGGTCGAGACGATGCCGGCGCTCCTCATGCTGGCCGTTCGCTTCCTCCTCGCCGGTGCCGTGCTCTATGCGCTTGCCTTCCGTGGCGCGGAACGTCCGAAGCTCGTCCACTGGCGCTCCGCGCTCGCCGTCGGCGGCGCGCTTCTGCTCCTGGGCAACGGCGGCGTCGCCTACGCGGTCCAGCACGCCGACACGGGCGTCGTGGCCCTGATCGTCGGCTCGGTTCCACTCTGGATGGCGCTGCTCGACCGCGTCGTCTACGGGCAGCGCCTGGCGCCCGCTGCGGTTGCCGGGCTCGTGCTCGGCTTCGGCGGGATCGCCTTCCTGGCGCGGCCGAGCGGAGAGGGCAGCGTCGTTGCGCTGATCGTGGTGCTGCTCGGTTCGCTTGCCTGGGCAGCGGGCTCGCTGTACGCGCGCACGGCGCCGCTCCCCGGGCGCCCGCTGCAGGGCGCGTCGATGGAGATGCTCGCCGGCGCAGCCCTGCTCGCCGTCGCGGGCGTGGCGACCGGAGAGCTCGGTCAGATCGACGCCGGCGCCGTCTCGGCCGAATCGCTCCTCGCTCTGCTCTACCTGGTCGTCGTCGGCTCTCTCGTTGGCTTCAGCGCCTACATCTGGTTGCTCAAGGCGGCTCCGACGCACCTCGTGGGCACGTACGCCTACGTGAATCCGGTCGTCGCGGTCCTGCTCGGGACGCTCTGGCTCGACGAGCCGATCACGCTGACGACGGTGGTCGGCGGTGCTGCGATCGTTGCCGCCGTGGCGCTGATCGTCTCGGCCAAGCCGGTCACCGAGACCCAGCCGCGGAGGGCCTTTCGCGCGCTGCCCGCGCGCGGACGCTAGTCGCTACGCTGACCGCGTGACCACGCTCAGCCTGCGCCAGATCAGGCTGCGCTCCGGTGAGGAGTACCGCGACACGAAGGACGTCGAGCTGGGCTCGTTCGAGCTCGGCGGCCAGCGGTACCTGCCCGTTCCGGGCACCGTTCCCGCAGACCTGACGATCACGCGCGCGAGCACCGGCTCGGTGTTCGCGTTGTCGTTTCATGCCCGCATCCACGGCCCCTGCTACCGCTGCCTGTCGGATGCGGTGATCGACCTGCCCATCTCTGCGCGCGAGTACCAGGCGACGAATCCCGGCGAGTCGGAGGAGCTGCGGACGCCGTACGTCTCCGACGACAGGCTCGACCTGTCCGCCTGGGCGCGTGACGCTCTCGCCCTCGCGATGCCCGACAAGATTCTCTGTCGCCCGGACTGCGCCGGCCTGTGCCCGGTCTGCGGCCGCGATTTGAACGCCGAGCCGCACACCCACGACGAGGTCGAGCCGGATCCGCGCTGGGGTGCGCTCGCCGAGCTCCGCGACCGGCTGTAGAGTGGGATTCGGCGCTCCGGCGCCCCGTTATGCGCGACTGACCGAGCACATCTCTTCCCCGGCGCCTGCAGCGCCCGTCCCTGCTCGGGAGTCCGCATGTCCACGCTTGTCGCTTCGAACATCAGCAAGTCGCACGGCTCGACGCTCGTCCTCGACGAGGTCTCGCTCACGGTGCGGCCGCGCGACCGCATCGGCGTCGTCGGGCCGAACGGCATCGGCAAGTCGACCCTGTTGCGCATCCTCGCCGGCCTCGAGGAGCCCGACTCGGGCTCGGTCGCCCGCCGGCCGCGGAACCTGACGGTCGGCTACCTGCCACAGGAGGTGGGCGCGGCTCGCGGCGAGACGGTCGGCGCGTACCTCTCGCGCCGCTCGGGCGCGGAGCCGGACGGCTGGCAGGTCGACGCGGTGGGCCGCGAGGTGGGCCTCTCCGTCGAGCCGGAGCGGGCGCTCTCGTCGCTCTCGGGCGGGCAGGTCGCCCGCGCGGCGCTGGCCTCGATCCTCCTCGCCCGGCACGACGTCCTCCTCCTCGACGAGCCGACGAACGACCTCGACTTCGCCGGGCTCGACCTGCTCGAGCGCTTCGTGCACGGCTCGGAAGCCGGGATCGTCGTCGTCTCGCACGACCGCTCCTTCCTCGATCGCACCGTCGAGCGCGTGCTCGAGCTGGAGGAGGGCAGCCGACGCGGGAAGGAGTACGCGGGCGGGTTCACCGAGTACGAGCGCATGCGCGGTCTCGGCCGCGCGCGGGAGTACGCGGCTCACGAGCGCTACGACGAGCGGCGACGGGAGCTCGAGGACGGGCTTCGCCGTAGGCAGGGGCAGGCGACCTCGGCGGGCAAGGGCGCGAGCCGGCGTCTGAAGAAGGCGCTCTCCCAGCGCACGCGCTCCGTAGAGCGGCGGCTGGAGACGCTCGAGCGGGTCGACAAGCCGTGGGAGCCGTGGGATCTGCGGCTCGACCTCGCCACGGCCGGTCGCGGCGGCGACGTCGTGGCCCGGCTCGCAGGCGCAGTCGTCGAGCGCGGGTCCTTCCGCCTCGGGCCGCTTGACTTCGTGCTCGGCGGCGGCGAGCGCGTCGCGGTGACCGGCCCGAACGGCAGCGGCAAGTCGACGCTGCTGGCCGCCGTGCTCGGGCGCATCCCGCTGGTGACAGGCGAACGGCGGTTGGGCCCGGGCGTCGTGCCGGGTGAGCTCGAGCAGGCTCGCGACTCGTTCGGCGCGGGCTCGCTGCTCGAGGGCTTCGGCGACCGCTCGGCGCTGAGCCCGGAGGGCGCCCGGACGCTGCTGGCCAAGTTCGGCCTGGGCGCGGACGATGTGCTGCGGTCGGCCGTGTCGCTGTCGCCCGGCGAGCGCACGCGGGCCGGGGTCGCGCTCGTGGCGGCCCGGGGCGTGAACCTGCTCGTCCTCGACGAGCCGACGAACCACCTCGACCTGCCGGCGATCGACGAGCTGGAGCGGGCGCTGTCGACGTACGAGGGGACGCTGCTCGTCGTCAGCCACGATCGCCGCTTCCTCGAGGCCGTAGCTCCGACGCGCGTTTTCCCGGTCGATGGAGCTCCCAACGCAATGAGGCGCTGAGCCGTCGGGCCGCGCTGGACGGCACGAGGCGGCGTCCTCAGTCGCCCCCGTATCGCTTCGGATACGAAGGCTCCCTGCGTCCTTGCCTCGCACCGCCCATCGCACCCCGACGACGAGGCCTCATCACGTTGGAAGCTCCCCAGGCACCGTCAAGAGTTTGTGACGGAAGCGTCACAGATTCCGCTAGAGTGCCCGCTCGCTATGGCAGTCCCCAAGAGGAAAACCTCGAAGTCGCGCCGTGACAAGCGCCGCGCCAACCACAAGATCGAAGCGCCGCGCGTCAACGAGTGCCCGGTCTGCCATCAGCCGAAGCGGCCTCACCGCGTGTGCCACGACCTGTGGCACCTACCGCGGCCGCGAGGTCGAACCGCTCCGCTCCGCCGCTCCGTAGGCCGTGATTCGGGTCGCCGTCGACGCCATGGGCGGCGACAACGCGCCCGACGAGATCGTGGCCGGCACCCTCGAGGCGGCCTCCGACGACATCAGGCCCGTCCTGGTCGGGCCCGCAGGCCTGGACACCGGCGGGGTCGAGCTGGTCGAGGCCGAGCAGGTGATCGCGATGGACGAGAAGCCGGCCGATGCCGTCCGCGAGAAGCCGGACAGCTCGCTCGTCGCGACCTGTCGAGCCGTCGCGGACGGCCGGGCGGACGTCGCGCTCAGCGCCGGCAACACGGGTGCCATGCTCGCGGCCTCCCTGGTGCACGTCAGGCGGCTCCCGGGCGTCCGACGCCCGGCGATCGCCGTCGCCCTACCGAGCGACCGCGGGCCGTCGGTGCTTCTGGACGCGGGCGCGAATGCCGATGCCCGCCCCGAGCACCTGCTCCAGTTCGGCCAGATGGGGGCGATCTTCGCGCAGGAGCTACTCGACATCCCCGAGCCGACCGTCGGCCTGCTGTCGATCGGTGAGGAGCCCGAGAAGGGCAGCAAGCTGACGCTCGAAGCCTACGAGCTCCTCGCCGCAGCCGAGGAGCTCGACTTCCGCGGCAACGTCGAGAGCCGCGACCTCTTGCGCCGGGCGGCCGACGTCGTCGTCACCGACGGCTTCACCGGCAACGTCAGCCTGAAGCTCCTCGAGGGCACGATCAGGAGCGTCCTCGACGCGCTCCGGAGCGAGATCGCCTCGACGACGCGCGGCAAGCTGGGCGGCCTGCTGATCAGGCCCGCCGCGCGAGGCCTCCGCGCCCGCCTCGACCCGGACACCTACGGCGGCGCGTATCTACTCGGCCTGCGAGGGCTCGTCGTTATCGCGCACGGCAACTCCGGCCGGCGAGCGATCGCGAACGCGATTCGCCTGGCCGCCCGCGGGGCGGAGCACGACATCGTCGGCCGACTGCAGGAGCGCCTGCAGGAACGCGTGGTAGCATCGGCGCGTTTTCCGGCCAGCTAGCGTCCAAGAGAGGTCACATGGCAGCGTCCCGCGAAGAAGTCTTCGAGCGAGTCAAGTCCGTTCTGAGCGACCAGCTAGGGGTCGACGAGAACGAGGTCACAGAAGAGGCATCGTTCCAGGAGGACTTGGACGCGGACTCCCTCGACCTCGTCGAGCTCATCATGGAGCTCGAGGACCAGTTCGGGATCAAGATCTCGGACGACGACGCGCAGAAGATCCAGACCGTCGGGCAGGCCGTCGACTACGTCTCGACGCACCAGTAGCGAGGAACGAGAGGCCGCGGCCGGCCTCCAGGCGCTGGCGCAGCTGATCGAGGAGCTCCCCGAGGAGAGGCTCGAGAACGTCTTCACCCACTCGTCGTGGGCGCCCGACCGCGCGGCCTCGTACGAGCGGCTCGAGTTCCTCGGCGACAGCGTGCTCGAGCTCGCCGTCGCCCGAGCCCTCTACGAGAACTACCCGGACTTCAGCGAGGGCCGCCTCGCGAAGGTGCGCTCGCACGTAGTCTCCCGCGCCAGCTGCGCGATCGTGGCGCGCGACCTCGGCCTCGGCGAGCAACTGAACGAGCGCGGCGCGCCGGTTCCTTACGACGAGCTCGAGCGGCTCTCCCGCAACCGCAATGTGTTGGCCGCGCTGCTCGAAGCGGCGCTCGCGGCCCTCTTCCTCCAGCACGGCTTCGAGCCGATCGAGGGAGCGATCGTCTCGGCCTTCATGCCCCGGATCCAGTACGCGCTCACCACGCACGTCGACCACAAGACCGAGCTCCAGGAGGCGCTTGCCCGCCTCGGGCGCTCCGTGACGTACTCCGTGCTCGAGGCCGAAGGCCCACCGCACGAGCGGACGTTCACTTGCGCGGCTGTGATCGACGGGCAACAGGCCGGCGTGGGAACGGGCCGCTCCAAGAAGGCCGCCGAGCAGGCCGCCGCCGAGGAGGCAATGGCCAAGCTCGAGATCTTGTAGGAGGGCTTGGCGAAATAACGGCTGTGTCGCCGGGCCGCGCTGCTCGCCCCGAGGCGGCGTCCTCGGTCGCGCCCACGCTACGCGTCCGCATACGGACGCTCCCTGCGTCCTTGCCTCGGAACGACCATCGCACCCCGGCAACGAGCGATATTCCGCCAAACCCTCCCCGTCGTCCGCGCCCGGGGTCAGACTTGGCCCGCATGTATCTGCGCTCGCTTCGCCTGCGCGGCTTCAAGTCGTTCCCGGACCCGGTCGAGGTACGCCTCGAGCCGGGCGTCGCCGTCATCGTCGGCCCGAACGGGTCCGGCAAGTCGAACGTGTCGGACGCGCTCCTCTGGGCGACCGGGACGCTGGCCCCGTCGGAGCTCCGTGCCGAAAAGCCCGACGACGTGCTCTTCGCCGGCTCGGCCGGCCGCGGCGGCGCCGATTTCTGCGAGGTCGAGCTGCTCTTCGACAACGAGGACGGGACGCTCGGCGAGCTCCCGTTCGCCGAGGTCGCGTTCGCGCGCCGGCTCCACCGCGGCGGCGAGGGCCAGTACCTGCTCAACGGGTCGACCGTACGGCGGCTCGACCTGGTGGAGCTGCTGTCGGAGGTCGGCCTCGCCACCGGCTCGTCGATCATCGGCCAGGGCCGGGTCGAGGAGATCCTCGCGAGCAAGCCCGAGGAGCGGAGGGCGCTGCTCGAGGAGGCGGCCGGGCTCGGCCGCTTCAAGCGGCGCCGCCACCGCGCGGAGCTGAAGCTCGCCCGCGTCACCGTGCAGGTCGACCGCGCGCGCGATCTCGAGGCCGAGGTGCGCAAGCGGCTCCGGCCGCTCGCGCTCCAGGCGACGGCGGCCGAGCGCGCCGAGAAGCTGGGTGGGGAGATCGCCGCGCTCGAGGCTCGGATCGCTCAGCTCGACCTCGCCGTCCACGAGGAGCGGGCCGCGGGCATCGAGGAGCGTCGGGCGGCCGGGCAGCTGGAGCGCAAGCGTGCGGAGTCGCGGCTCGAGGACCTGCTCCAGGAGCGCGGCCAGGCCGAGGAGGAGCTCGCCGACGCGGCCGGCCGGCGCGAGGCGGCCACCGCGGCGCTCTACCGCCTCCGTAGTGCAACGGAGCGGCTCGCGCTCAGGCACGAGGCGGCCGAGTCGCTCGCAGCCGCGTTCGCGAGCGCGCTCGAGCACGTCGTGTCCGGTCCCCCGCCCGAGGAGCTCGAGTCCGCGCGCGCGGCCGTCGCGTCCGCCACCGCCGCCCGCGACCGCGAGCAGCTGCTACGCGGGCTGGGCGAGCGGCTGGCGCTGCGGGCGGAACGGGCACAGGCGCTCCTGGGCGACGCCCGCGCCGAGCTCGGGGCCGCGCGAGAGGCGGCCGCGCTCGACCCCGAGCGGCTCGAGCGGGAGGCCGACGCGGCCACGGCCGCCGCTCGGGAGGCCGCATCCGAGCGGGAGGCTCTGGCCGAGCGGGCGCGGTTGGCGCGCGACCGGCTCGAGGCGCTCGACCGCTCGCTCGCGGAACGTGAAGGGCTTGCGCCTGCCGCCCGCGCTTTCGCAGAGCGCGGCGAGCGGCTCGCGCTGACGCTGGTCGACCCGCAGGCCGGGGAGGAGCGCGCGCTGGCGGCGGCGCTCGGCCCGCGTGCGTCCGCGCTCGTCGCGGACGACGTCGCCTCCGCCCTCGAGCTCGTCGAGCGGGCGCGGGCCGAGGGGCTGGGCAACCTTGTCGTCCTGCTGGCCGACCGTGCCGAGCGCCTGTTGCGCTCCGTCGAGGTCGTCCCGCGAGACCAGCTGCTCCGGGCCGAGCGGCCCGCGGTCACGCTCGAGGGGCATGGCTACGACCCCGAGCGCGGCGAGCTCTGGTTCGCCGGCGAGACGGCCGAGGCGCTGTTGCTGGAGCTCCAGACACGGAGCAAGGCCCTCGCCGCACAGGCAGGGCAGCTCGAGGACGACGCGGCTGACGCAACGGCGAACGCCGAACGCCTGGCCGCGGCTGCGGCCACGGCGAAAACGGCCTTCGAGGCCGTTCCCGCCCGCCTCCGCCGCCGTTTCGCGGAGCCTGCGCTCCTCGAGCGTCTGACGCACGGCGCCGAGCGGCTCGACGGAGCGCTCCAGGCCGCTGCCCGGAGGGCGGCGAGCGCAGGAACGGCCGCGGACGTCGAGACGCCCGCCGCGCACCTCCGCGAGCTCGAGGATCGGGCGCGGGCGGCCGCGCGCCGTGACCCGGCGACATTGCGCGCGCTCGCCGCCGTGGCCCAGCGGCTGGGCGCCGCGCTCGAGACCGACGCGCTCCGGCGCTTCGAGCCGGCGCTCATGGGGCGCGCCGACGCGGGCGGAGCGCGAACGCAGGACCTGGCCGCGAAACTGCGGAACCTCGGCGCGTCCGAGGCCGAGCTGCGGCGGGCGCTGGCCGAGGCCGCGGAGCGCACCGCCGCCCTCGACGTCGAGCGCGCACAGGTGGAGGCAGCGGCCTCGGAGGCACGGAATCGGCTCGAGGCCGCCGGCGTCGAGCCGGCCGAGGGCGACGATCGCGACCAGCTCGCCGAGCGGGCCGAGCGGCTGCGCAAGCGCCGCGAGGAGCTCGGCCGCGTGAACCCTCTGGCGAAAGAGGAGTACGACGCAGAGAAGGAGCGGCTCGACGAGCTCGCCACCCAGCGCTCAGACCTCGAGGCCAGCCTCGCCGAGCTGGAGCGCCTGAGGACGGAGCTGAGCGACACGGTCGAAAGCCGGTTCGCCGAGACCTTCGACGCCGTCGCGGCAAACTTCGGCGAGGTTGTTGCGACGCTCTTCCCCGGCGGCGAGGGCCGTCTGCGGCTGACCGAGCCCGACGACGAGGACGGCGAGCACGGCGTCGAGGTCGAGCTGCGCCCGGCCGGCAAGAAGATCACGCGGCTCTCGCTGCTCTCGGGCGGCGAGAAGGCACTCACTGCGATCGCGTTCCTGTTCGCGGTGTTCCTGGCGCGGCCGTCGCCGTTCTATCTCCTCGACGAGGTGGAGGCGGCGCTCGACGACACGAACATCGGACGCTTCGTCGAGCTTCTGCGCCGCTTCGCGGATCGCGCCCAGTTCGTCGTCATCACGCACCAGAAGCGGACGATGGAGGCGGCGGACACGCTCTACGGCGTCACCATGGGCCCCGACGGCGTGTCGCAGATCGTCTCGCGCCGTACGCCGCGCGAGGATCGCGTGGCTGCTCCGGCCGCGTAGGCGCCGCAGGCTAACCTCCGCGCGGCATGACGAGATCCTGGGGAGAGCTCCTGGGCGAGGACGAGACGCCTCAGCACGCGGAGGATGAGCGCACGAGCTTCCTCGGCCGACTGCGTGACTCGCTCGGCAAGAGCCGGCGGGCGCTCACCGAGCAGCTGGCGCTCGAGGGCTTCGACCCCGCCGACGACGAGGCGTGGGAGCGCCTCGAAGAGGCGCTCATTGCCGCCGACGTGGGCGTTCCCGCCACGGCCGAGCTCGTGCAGAGGCTGGAGGCGCGGGACGCGCTCGACAACCTGTCCGAGGCGCTCGTCGAGGAGGCGACCGCGCTGCTGGAGCGAGACGGCGCCGCCCGGCTGGCCGTCGACGACGGGCCGAGCGTCATCCTCGTCGTCGGCGTCAACGGCACGGGCAAGACGACCACGATCGGCAAGCTCGCGAACAAGCTCCGCGAGCACGGGCATTCCGTCGTCCTCGCGGCCGCCGACACCTTCCGAGCCGCCGCCGACGAGCAGCTCGAGATCTGGGCCGACCGTGCGCAGGCCGACATCGTCGGCTCCCAGAAGGGCGGTGACCCGGCAGCGGTTGCGTTCGATGCAATCGACGCCGCGCAGGCGCGCGGGCGGGACGTCGTGGTCGTCGATACGGCCGGCCGGCTGCACACGCAGACCAACCTCATGGAGGAGCTCGTCAAGGTCCGCCGCGTGATCGAGCAGCGGCTACCCGGAGCGCCGCACGAGACGCTCCTCGTCATCGACGCCACCACGGGCCAGAACGGCCTGCAACAGGCACGCCTCTTCGGTCAGGCGGTGTCGGTCACGGGCGTGGCGCTGACCAAGCTGGATGGCTCGGCCCGGGGCGGGGTCGCGCTCGCGATCGCCCACGAGCTCGGCCTGCCGGTCAAGCTCGTGGGCGTCGGAGAAGGACCTCGACGACCTGCGCCCCTTCGACGCGCGCGACTACGCGCGTGCGCTCGTGTCGGGCTAGTCGAAAAAGAGCGGCTAGCGCTCGACCGCGAACGCGATGTTCACCGTCGTGCGGTACTGCGTGATGTGGTCGCCTTCGACTTCGGCGCTCATCGAGACGACCGCCGCACCCGTGATCCCTCGCACGGTCTTCGACGCTTCCTGAACCGCTGCGTCCGCGGCCTTGGCGAAGCTCTCGGGCGACGAGCCGATGATCGTGATCACCTTGGCGATGCCGGCCATTCGGGCTCCCCTTTCGTCGTGGATTGGTGGCGGACGATAAAGGACGGCTCGAGCGGCGAGCCCCCGGTAACCGGGTGCCCGCAGCCGGTGACTGCAATGGCTCCCTCGACGAACGGCTCGAGACCGAGCCGCTCCTCGATGTCGGCGCCGTTCACGGCGGCCGTGACGAAGGCACCGAGGCCGAGTGCCTCGCAGACCAGGTAGAGCGTCTGACTGAGGTGGCCGGCGTCCATGAGGACGACCGAGTACGCCTTCTGGTGCTTCCGGTACTTCCAGAAGGTTCGATGGAAGCGGGCCGTGAGGACGAACAGCGCCGCCGACGAGGCGAAGTAGGACTGGCCGCAGGTGAACGTCGTCGCGAGGCCCTCGGCCTCTTCCACGTCCAGTGCCTCCACGAGCTGCAGCGCGTGCTGCCCGGAGCGATAGTGGTAGAGCCCGGGCTCGACGCCGTCTACGCGCAGAACGAGGGGATAGGCCTCGACCGGATGCAGGCCGCCGGCCGAGGCGCTCGTCCGCTTCACGGCCACCACGTCCTCCACGACGGGCAGGTACCCGTGGCAGCCGAAGACCTGGTGCAGGACAGTCGACAGCTCATGCTGGGTCAGCGGCCGCTCGCGGTCGTAGCTCCGCGTCGTTCGGCGGCGCGCAAGGACCTCGAAGAGCGGCCCGTCGTCAGCCGGCGTCGGGAGTGGTCGAATCGGCCCTCCGTTCTTTGCCTCGTGGAAGGCGGGCGGCGGCGGCCCGTGCTCGTCGACGAACTGCGCGAGCTCGTCGGGGCCTTCCGCGCCGAACGGGCGCCGGACCTCGACGCCGCTCCAGCGAGTGAGCCCGTGGAACAGCGCCGCATAGACGTTCCACTGCGATGCCGCCAGCTGTTCGTCGCGCTCCCGCAGCGTGGGGAATGGAGGCTCGTCCTGGTCGCAGAGGAGGAGACCCTGCCGTGCCAGCGCAAGGAGGTCTTCCAGCCGGGCGCCCTCCAACTCGTCCGTGTCGACCCAGCGCTCGCTCGGGATCGTGCCGAGGAGGTCGACGGTGGACGGCGGCACGGCGGCCGGTTCGCCCGTGAGAGCAGAGAGCCCGAGCAACTGGCGGACCGGTGCGAGCGCGACCTGCCCGCGTAACAGATTCTCGATGTCGAGGAACGATCCGTCGTGCCAGGCGAAGAACGCGTAGACGGTCCGCCGAAAGCGGGCGCCATGCCCGCGCCGAGGGCTCAGGTGCTGGTCAGGGGCAGGAACAGCCAGAAGCCGAATGCATCGATTCCCATGAATCCCGAGATCGCGGGCGCCCCGAACTCGTTGGCGTGGTGGACGTTTATAAGTGCCTGCTCGACCACGTGCTTGGGGGGCAGGAATCCCTTGTTCGTGTATCCCGATTGCACGAGCTGCTCCTCCATTTGGGTCGCGAGCTCGTTGTCGAGCGCGGCTTGCAATGTCGCCCTCCGCTGATCCTCATCCATCTCCCCCAGCGGCGTCCATTCCGCGGCACGGCGGGCGTAGGTCTGGTCCGTCTGCGCCCCGTCGGCGGGCATGATGAAGATCCCGTACGCCGCAAGGACATGGATCGGCTTGTCGGCAACCGCCGCGCGGAAATCGTCGTGCCGCGCGAGGTTGATCATGAAATCGAGCGCTTGAGCTGGCGTCGCTCGAAACTGCACGTCGATATCAGCCATCTCGGTCTCCTTCCCTCGACCGCACAGGGTGTGACGCGCAGTTCCTACTCCCTCGCGGGTGGCCGGTCAAGGCTTTCCGCAAGAAACGCTCGCACCCTCCCGGCCGAGACGACGTCTCCC
Source organism: uncultured Actinomycetes bacterium (assembly GCA_963739085.1). Classification (GTDB taxonomy): domain Bacteria; phylum Actinomycetota; class Thermoleophilia; order Gaiellales; family Gaiellaceae; genus DATFQE01. The sequence goes on from CAVTZA010000020.1 coordinate 97,644, forward strand.
TTGGCTTCGTAGAGGCGGAGCGCCTCGCCTGCCGATCGCATCGACGTGGCGCTGTCACCCGCCCGGCGCTCGGCCTCGGCCAACGCGAGCAGCGAGTCGCCGTGCATCGTGAGGTACTCGGTTTCGGCAGCGAGGGCAACCGCTTCGCTCGCGAGCTTCAGCGCGGCCTCGGACTCGCCGTGCTCGGCGAGGATCAGTGCCCGTGCGTGACGCCAGCCGACCTGCGAGACGATGTCATCCTCACCGGCAGCCGTCTCGCTGATCGCTGCGTACCGCTCGGCCTCGCGCACTCGCCCCTGCTCGTACAGAGCTCGGGCGAGAAAGGCCGCGACGGTCGACAGCACTCCGCGCTCGCCCATCCGCTCGAGCCGCTGGTAGCCCTGCCCGAGCTCGCGTTCCGCGGCGGCAGGGTCGCCGGCGAGCAACTCGACGAGCCCCGAGTACGTGGTCAAACCCGCGACCTGCATCTCGAGACCGAGATCCTCGAAGGCCGAACGGCTGCGGGCGTAGAGGTCGCGTGCCTCGTCGAAGTTTCCGCGCATGGCTTCGAGCAGCGCCTGCACCGCGTCGAAGAAGGCCTCGAGGCTCCGGTCGCCCGCCGCCTCGTCGCGTAGCGCCTCGCAGCGGCGGAGCGCGTCCTCCACGGGTCGCGGTCCGAGCGCAGCGGCCCGGGCGAGCCCGTTGAGGATGTTCGTCACCTCTCGCCGTGCGCCGGCCGTCCGGGCATGCTCGAGCGCCCGCTCCAACGCCGTCTCCATCGCCCCGTAGCGGCAGTGGAACCACTCCTCGAGCGCGAGGAGCTGCAGCGCCTTGGCGAGGCCGAGGTCGTCGCCACGCTCCTCGAAGACTGCGATCAATGCCGTCGGGGTCGGCACGCCGTCCTCGTCGCCCGGCTCCGGCCGACCTGAGCGGGTCAGATACGAGCGCTCGAGCCACGCCAGCGCCTCGAGACGCGTATCGCCGGTCCGGGAAGCGACCTCGAGGGCCGCGGCGAGGATCGCGTCAGCGCGGACGATGTCCCCGGTCTCCATGAGCGCTCGCGCGAGCTCCGGCGCGAGCGTCAGCCGCAGCTCGTCGTTCTCGGAGAGCAGTGAGCTCGCGCGTGACAGCAGCCCGACTGCGGTCGGCATGTCGCTCCGCTCGAACGCGTTGTGCCCCGCGGAGGCGAGATGGGTGGCGGCTCGCGTGGCGAGCGCTGCCGCGGAGCCGTTCCCGCCGCCGAGCTCCGAGCGGTAGCGGTGTGCCTGCTCGAGGTGGTAGCCGAGGATCTCCTCGAGCTCGGGCGACGCGTCCTGCGCGCGCTCGAGCCAGCGGCGAAGCGCTCGTGCAGCTCGGCGCGGGCCTCCTTCGGCATCGCCTCGTAGGCGGCGTCGCGGATGAGGACGTGGCGGAAGCGGAAGGCGTCCTCCCCTGCGAAGAGCGGCACGGTCGGGCCGGATCAGCTGCTTGCGGACGAGCGAGGCGAGCCGGTCGTCGAGCGCTCGAGCGGTCGGTCGCCGGCGAGAGCGCGACAGCGCGCCGCGCGAGAAAGCTTGCCGGCGACCGCTGCACGCTCGAGCACGCCGCAGCTCTCCGGGCGCGAGCTGGTCGAGTCGCGCCGAGAGCAGCGCCTGGATCGTCGGAGGCACCGCGAGCGTCGAAGCGTCCCGGGTCGCCGACCAGCGTCCGGCCTCTCTCCGGAGCGTCGCCCTCGGCGATGAGCATCGCGAGCATTGCTCGACGAAGAGCGGATTGCCCTCGGCTGCGGCCGCGATCCGGCTCTTGACTGCGCTCGGCGACCTCCGCCTGTTCGAGCAGGTTGTCGATCAGCCGGTCGCAGGCCTCGTCGTCGAGCGGCTCGAGCAGGAGCGAGGTGGCGTTCAGCTTGCCGCCGCCCCAGGCGGGCCGCGCCTCGAGCAGCTCGGGACGCGCGAGGCAGAGGATCAGGAGCGGCGCGTCGCGCGCCCACTCGGCCAGGTAGTCGACGAGGTCGAGGAACGTCGGCTCGGCCCAATGCAGGTCTTCGAGGACACGACGACCGGCCGCTCGCGGGCGAGCGCCTCGAGAAGCTGCGGACCGCCCAGAATGTCTCCTCGTCGACGGCGGACGTCGGTCGCTCCGAGGAGCGCGGCCAGGCGCGCCGCGATCTCGCTCGCGTCGCGGTTCCGCGCCGAGCTCGCGACCAGACGCTCCTTCGTGGCCTCGGCGCTCAGGCCGGGCGTGATGCCTGCGGCCTGCTTGACGACATCCGCCAGCGGCCAGAAGGTGATGCCCTCGCCATAGGGCAGGCAGCGGCCGAGAGCAGCGTCGCGCTCGCCGGACACCGAGGCCATCAGCTCGCTCGGCGAGCCGCGACTTACCGATTCCGGCCGGGCCGAGCACGGTGCACAGCTGGCAGGTCGCGTTCGGCCGCGGCGCGATCGAACGCCGCAGCAGCGCGAGCTCGCGGGCGCGGCCGACGAGCGGCGAGTCGAGATGGCGTGCGAGAGCAGGCGCGTCCGCACGACGCCGAGCAGTCGCCAGGCCGCGACCGGATGCTCCTTGCCCTTCAGCTCGCAGCGGCTCGACCGGCTCGACCAGGACGGCGTCGCGGACGAGCCGATATGTCGCCTTGCCGATCAGGATCTCGCCCGGCGCCGCGGCCTCCTCCAGCCGCTTCGCGAATTGACAGCGTCGCCGGTGACGAGGGTGTGCCCTCGGCCGGGTCGCCTGCAACGACCTCGCCGGTGTTGACGCCGATCCGCATCGCAGCTCATGCCGTCGCGCTCGAGCTCCTCGTTCAGCTTCCGGAGCGGGTCGCGCATCTCGGCCGCTGCGCGCACCGCGCGCAGCGCGTCGTCCTCGTGCACCGTCGGCACGCCGAAGACGGCCATCACCGCGTCGCCGATGAACTTCTCCACGGTGCCGCCGTGTGCGCCTCGACGCGCCCGCATCTCGTCGAAGTAGCGCGACATCAGCGTCGGTGCGCCTCGGGGTCGAGCGTTCGCCGCGTCTGGTCGACTCGGTCACGTCGCAGAAGAGGACCGTGACGGTCTGGCGCGTCGCCCGGCGCGGCGACATGGCCTCGAGCGGCTGTCCCGCAAGCGAGGCAGAAGCGGGCTCTGCACCGGCTTCTGCCGCCGCAGCTCGTGCACCTGGGGACGAGTCGAGTCTACGAGCCCTGACCATGGGCTCCCTTTCCTACGGGTGCGGCGAGTACACTGTTCGGCCCGTGTTCGACACGCTAGGCGACAGGCTCCAGGCCTCGCTCGGCGACCTCCGCAAGCGGGGGAAGCTGGACGAGGAGATGATCTCGAAGGCAACGCGCGAGATCCGTCTCGCCCTGCTCGAGGCCGACGTCAACTTCAAGGTCGTCAAGGACTTCGTCGCACGGGTCAAGGAGCGTGCGCTCGGCCAGGACGTGATGAAGAGCCTGACGCCGGGCCAGCAGGTCGTGAAGATCGTGCACGAGGAGCTGACGGCGCTCATGGGGTCGGGCAGCTCCAAGCTGGCATTCGCCGGCAAGCCGCCGACCGTGATCCTGCTCGCCGGCCTACAGGGCTCGGGCAAGACGACGGCCGCCGCCAAGCTGGCGCTGCTCCTGCGCAAGGAGGGCTCGTCGCCCGCGCTCGTCGCAGCCGACCTCCAGCGGCCCGCCGCCGTGACCCAGCTCGAGCAGCTGGGCCGGCAGATCCAGGTGCCCGTCTTCACCGCCTCCGATCCGGTGAAGGCGACCGAGCAGGGAATCGAGCAGGCACGGTCCCAGGGCCGTGACGTCGTCATCGTCGACACGGCAGGCCGGCTCCAGATCGACGAGCCGCTCATGGAGGAGCTCGCCGCCGTCCGCAAGGCCGCGAAGCCGCACAACGTCCTGCTCGTCCTCGACTCGATGACGGGTCAGGAGGCGGTCTCGGTCGCCGAGGCGTTCCAGGAGCGCGTCGCCTTCGACGGCGTCGTCCTCACGAAGCTCGACGGCGATGCGCGCGGGGGCGCCGCGCTGTCGGTCAAGGCCGTCACGGGCAAGCCGGTCAAGCTGGCATCGGTCGGCGAGAAGCTCGACCAGCTCGAGTACTTCCATCCCGACCGGATGGCCTCGCGGATCCTCGGCATGGGCGACGTGCTCAGCCTGATCGAAAAGGCCGAGGAGGCAATCGAGGAGGACGATCAGGCGGCGATGGAGGCCCGTATCCGCGCCGGCCAGTTCACGTTCGACGACTTCCTCGCCGCTCAGAAGATGCTGAAGAAGATGGGCCCGCTCCAGGGCGTGCTCAAGCTGATCCCGGGGCTCGGCAACCAGCTCAAGGGCGTCGACGTCGACGAGCGCCAGCTCGCGCGGGTCGAGGCGATCGTGCTCTCGATGACCCCGCAGGAGCGCCGGATGCCGCACCTCATCAACGGGCCGCGCCGGCAGCGGATCGCCCGCGGCAGCGGCACGACGGTTCAGCAGGTGAACCAGCTCATGTCGGCCCGCAAGCAGATGGAGAAGATGATGAAGCAGATGGGGAAGGGCAAGATGCCGAAGCTTCCGGGCAATGTCGTGCAGCAAACAGGAAGAAGGTGAGATGGCAGTACGGATGAGGCTCACGCGAGTGGGCTCGAAGAAGAACCCGATCTACCGCGTCGTGGTGGCGGACTCGCGTTCGCCGCGCGACGGCAAGTTCATCGAGATCGTCGGGCGCTACAACCCGCAGACCGACCCCTCGACGATCGAGTTCGACGAGGACAAGGTCAAGGACTGGCTCGGCAAGGGTGCGAGCCCGAGCGGCACCGTGCAGCGGCTCCTCAAGGCGAAGAACCTCGTTGGCTGAGCTCGTCGAGTACCTCGCGCGCCAGCTCGTGGACGAGCCGGATGCCGTGCGCGTCGAGGAGGAGGAGAGCGAGGGCGCGATCGTCCTCCGCCTGCACGTGGCGCAGGACGACGTCGGCAAGGTGATCGGGCGTCAGGGCCGCGTGGCTCGTGCGCTCCGCGCCGTGGTGCGGGCGAGCGCCGCCCGTCAGCGCCAGCGCGTGCTCCTCGAGATTGCCGGCTGACGATCGAGACGAGCTCGTGACCGTCGGAACGGTGGGCAGGTCGCACGGCCTCGGCGGTGCGTTCGTCGTCGAGCGCCCGAGCGAGGACGACACCCGCTTCGCGGTCGGCGCGACGCTCCACGTGCACGGCGAGCCGGCCGAGGTCGTCGAGTCCAAGCGCGGGGGCGGCGGACGGGTCGTGATCAGGCTCGACCGGAAGGTCGAGCGCGGCGCTGCGCTCCAGGTGCGGAAGGCCGAACTGGCCCCTCCCGGCCCCGACGGCTACTACGTCTTCGAGCTGGTCGGGCTGGAGGTAGTGGAGGAGGGAGGTCGAAGCCTCGGGCGCGTGACCGACGTCGCCCACTACCCGGCCAACGACGTGCTCGAGCTCGAAGGCGGGGTCGTCCTCCCGCTGGTCGGCGCCTGCATCCGCGAGGTCGACACCGGCGGCGGGCGCATCGTCGTCGCGGAGGGGTTCGCGGAGTAGCGGTGCAGATCGACGTCTTCACGCTCCTCCCGCACGCGTTCGGGTGGATGACCGAGCAGCGCCCGATCGCGGCGGTGCTCGGGACCGAGCTCGACCTTCGGCTCCTGAACTACCGCGACTGGACGCCGCTGCGGGCGGGCCAGGTCGACGACGAGCCGTACGGCGGCGGGGCGGGGATGGTACTCCGGGTCGACACGGTCGCCGCGGCGCTCGACGCCGTCTACGGCGGTGCTCCCGACCATCGCGTGATCGCGCTGACCCCGGCCGGCCGCATGCTCGACCAGGAGCTGGTCGAGGAGCTCGCAGGCGAGGAGCGGCTGACGCTGCTCTCGGCCCGCTTCGAGGGCTTCGACGAGCGCATCGCCCAGCACCTCGCCTCGGACGCGATCTCGATCGGGCCGTACGTCCTCTCGGGCGGCGAGTTGCCTGCCATGGTCCTGCTCGACGCCGTCGCCCGGCGCCTCCCCGGAGCGCTCGGCAGCGAGGAATCGGGCCTCGTCGAGAGCTTCTCCCATGAACTGGATGGTGGTCTTGAGTACCCTCAGTACACGAGGCCGGCCGAGTTCCGCGGATGGCGAGTTCCGGACGTCCTCCTTTCCGGGGACCACAGGAGGATTCAGGAATGGCGCATGGAGCAGAGCAGGCTGCGGAGCGTCGGGTGAAAAACCCGGTCGACCGCCTGACGGGCCGGCTCCCGCGTGCCTGGAGGATCACGATCGACTGGGTCGTGACGATCGTCGGCGCGATCGCGATCGTGCTCGCGATCAAGGCCTGGGTCGTCAACCCCTACCGGATCCCGTCCTCCTCGATGGAGCCCACGCTCCACTGCGCGCGGCCCGGCACGGGCTGCGACGCGCGCTTCTCCGACCGCGTGCTCGCGAACCGCTTCATCTACCACTTCAAGGATCCTGCGCGCGGCGACGTGATCGTGTTCCAGACCCCGGCCAAGGCGCGCCCACAGTGCGGCGCCGGCGGCACGTTCGTGAAGCGGATCATCGGCCTCCCGGGCGAGATGTGGTCGATGCGGAACGGGTTCGTCCTCATCAACGGGAAGAAACTGGACGAGCCCTACATCAAGCCCGACCGGCGCGACCGCGAGAGCTATCCGCCGCAGAAGGTGCCCGAAGGTTCGTACTTCGTGATGGGCGACAACCGGGCCCAGTCCTGCGACTCCCGCCGCTGGGGCCCGCTTCCAGCCGGCAACCTGATCGGCAAGGTATTCGCGGTCTACTGGCCGCCGAACCGAATTTCCTTGCGCTAGCATTCCGCCCCGGCCCTCGGGCCGTTCTCCCATGCAGAACCCCATCGAGCTACTCGAGCAGCGTCAGCTGCGCTCCGATCTGCCCGAGTTCAAAGCGGGTGACACGGTGCGTGTCCACTTCCGCGTGATCGAGGGCCAGCGCAGCCGAATCCAGGTCTTCGAGGGCATCGTGATCAAGCGTCAGGGATCGCGAGTTCGCGAGACGTTCACCGTGCGAAAGCAGTCGTTCGGTGTGGGCGTCGAGCGGACGTTCCCGCTCCACTCGCCGAAAATCGAGAAGATCGAAGTGATGGCGATCGGCGACGTGAACCGCGCCAAGCTCTACTACTTGCGGGAGAAAGTGGGCAAGAAGGCGCGCGTCCGCGAGAAGCAGCGCAGGTAGCTCCGGCGGCGGCGCTATTCTCGCCGCCGTGGCCCGCGCCCCGATTCACCGCCTTCTTCGCTTCGATCGCAACCTCGGCGCGCGGTTCGTCGCCGGCGCTGACGAGGCCGGGAGGGGCTCGCTGGCCGGGCCGCTCGTCGTTGCCGGCGTGCTACTCGACTACTCGTGCCTCCGCGACCACCGCGTCCGGCCGCTGGCGCTGCTGAACGACTCGAAGCAGGTCGCGCCGGAGGAGCGGGAGCAGGTGTTCCGTGCAGTGCTGCACTGTGCGGAACGCGTCTGTGTGAAGGTGATCTCGGCGTCCGAGATCGACCGCAACGGCCTGCACAAGTCCAACCTGGCCGGATTGCGGGCGGCCTTGTCGGCGCTCGCGCCGCCGGCGGAGGCCTGCCTCGTCGACGGCTTTCGCCTCGGGCCGACGGCCCCGCCGCACCAGGCGGTGGTCGACGGCGACACCAAGAGTGCCGCGATCGCCGCGGCGTCGATCGTCGCGAAGGTCGTCCGCGACCGTGCGATGCGCCGGATGGACGCGCTCTACCCGCAGTACGGGTTCCGGTCACACGTCGGCTACATCACACCGGGGCACTCAGCGATTGTCCGTCAGCGCGGGCCGTCGGAGATCCACCGCCGCTCGTTCGAGGCGCTCTGCTACTCGCCCGAGGCCTACGACGCAGTCCATGCCGAGGCGGGGGTCGGGGCATAGCGCCGAGCGGCGCGCCGTCTGGCACTACCGGCTGAGGGGCTTCCGCGTCCTGGCCGTCAACGCCTGGGCGGGCGGCCACGAGCTCGACCTCGTCGTGCGCCGCGGGCGTCGACTCGCGTTCGTCGAGGTGAAGCACAAGGCCGGTTCCGACCACGGCGACCCGCTCGAGATGGTCGGGCCGCAGAAGCAGCGTCGCGTGAGGCGTGCCGCGGAAGCCTGGCTCGCGGCCCACCCGGACGTCGCCGACCTCGACGTCTCGTTCGAGGTGGTGGCCGTTCGCCCCGACGGAGTCGAGCGCGTGGTCGAGGCGTTCTGAGGGCATCCGCGAGGAGCCGCGTCGGGGCCGTCGAAGTCGGATGGTCGTGGCACCGACGCAGGACGCCCTCTACGACGAGATCGACCTCGAGCTCTCCTGGTCGGAGCGGGAGCTGCCCGAGCGCGAGCGGACGAAGCACGTCCACCGGCTCCATCCCTATCTCGGCAAGTTCATCCCGCAGCTGGTCGAGGCGCTGCTCGCGCGGCACTTCCCGGCAGGAGGACGCGTGCTCGATCCCTTTGCCGGCTCGGGGACGACGCTCGTCCAGGCGCTCGAGAGCGGCCTGGACGCCGCGGGAGCGGACGTGGCCGCCTTCAACTGCCTGCTCATGCGCGTCAAGACGCGCAGCTACAACCTGTTCGTTCTCGAGCGCGAGGTGCGCGATGCGCTCGCGCGGTTCGAGGCGGGGGAGGGGCTCCCCGGCGAGGCTCCGGACTACGCGGTCGAGTGGTTCGCGCCGCAGGCCCTGGGGGAGCTGCTGCGCTTCCGCTCGCTCGCGGACGACTACGAGCACGCGGACGTCCTGCGCGTCGTGCTCGCTCGGGCCGCCCGGTCGGCGCGCCTCACCCCGCACTTCGACCTGGACTTCCCCCGCGCACCCCAGCGCGACGAGTACTGGTGCCACAAGCACCGCCGCGTCTGCCGTCCGGTCGACCGCGCCGCGCATTTCGTCCGTCGCTACGGCCTCGACACGGTCAAGCGGATCAAGGAGTTCGCGCGGGTGCGTGCGCGTGGGCGCGAGGCCGAGGTGCTCCACGGTGACTCGCGAGAGCTCGCGTTCGGCGGCCCCTTCGACGGCGTGGTCACCTCGCCGCCCTATCCCGGGCTGATCGACTACCACGGTCAGCACCGGTACGCCTACGAGCTGCTCGGGCTGGACGAGCTGCGCGAGCTCGAGCTCGGGAGCGCGGGCCGCGGGACGAGCGCGGCTGCGCTGGCCGCGTACTCCGAGGGGATCGCGGCGACATTCGCCAATGCAGCGGGATCGCTCCGGCCGGGCGCGCCGGTCGTAATCGTCATCAACGACCGGCGCGACCTCTATCCCCCGATCCTCGAGCGCGCCGGGCTCCGGCTCGAGGGCCGGTACCGCCGTCACGTGAACCGGCGCACGGGCCGTCGCGCGGGGGAGTTCTTCGAGGACGTGCTGGTCGCTCGACCGGTCTAGGAGGGTCTGGCGGAATATCGCTCGTTGCCGGGGTGCGATGGTCGTTCCGAGGCAAGGACGCAGGGAGTGTTCGTGTAGCTGGGACGCGTAGCGTGGGCGCGACCGAGGACGCCGCCTCGGGGCGAGCAGCGCGGCCCGGCGGCACAGCCGTTATTTCGCCAGACCCTCCTACGCCAGCTGCCAGACGTTCTCGCGCAGGAGCGGGATAACCGCGCCGTCCTTGCGGATGCCGTCGACGTCGACCTCGGCGCCGCCGATCATGAAGTCCGTATGGATGTTCGACTGGTTGATGCCCACCGCGAGCTGCTCCTCCGCAGGGAGCGCCAAGGCGTCGTCGGTGACCGCGCCCGCCGAGTGGCCGTACGCGATGTGGCAAGCAGCGTTCTCGTCGAACAGCGTGTTGAAGAACGTCAGGCCCGTCCGGGCCACACGTGACTCCTGATCCACGAGCGCGAGCTCTCCGAGACGCGCTGCGCCCTCGTCGATCGCCACCTGCTGGCGAACGACCTCTGCGCCCTTGTCGGCGTTGACCTCGACGATCGCGCCGTCGCGAAACCGCACCTCGAGACCCTCGACCACGAGGCCGTTGAGCGGCAGTGGCTTCGTCGACCGCACGACGCCCTCGGTGCGGGCGCGGTCCGGGGTCACGAAGACTTCCTCGGTGGGCATGTTCGCGACGAAGGCGCGCTCGGCGATGTAGTTCCTGCCGCTGCGCCAGTGCGACTGCGGCAGCAATCCGACGTTGAGGTCGGTCCCGCCGCCGTGCAGGCGCACCGAGTCGAGACGGAGCTCGTTGAGCGCGCTCGCACGCGACTCCAGGCGTTCGACATGGTCGAGCCAGGCGGCCGTAGGATCGTCTTCGTCCAGGCGTACGGTGGTCGAGATCGCCTGCCAGAGGCGGTCCACGTCTGGTGTCCCGAGAGCCCGCTCGGCCCACCCCGCGGTCGGGTAGCTCGCGATCGTCCAGCGGACCCGATCGCCGAGCGCGACGCGGATCCGTTCCGCCGTCAGGTCCTGCGCTCGTGGGATGGCGACGCGCTTGGGATCGAGGTCGTCGAAGAGGCGAGGAGCCGGGTCGCCGCTGAACGAGACCAGCGCGGCTCCGCGGTCCTCGATCGCCCTTGCACGGTCGATGAGCCAGGGCGCGCCCCGCTGAATCTCCTCCACCGGGGCATGCTCGACCATCGCGGCGTCCACGAACTTGTCCACGTAGGCGACGTCCACGCGGCGGGCGCCCGCCCGGTAACCGGCGCGCGCCACGGCGCGGGCAAGCGGAGCGTGCTCGACGAAGCAGTCGATGAAGAGCTCTTGCCCTTCCTCGAGGTTCACGCCGACGCTCACGAGGAGCTCCGCGTAGCGATCGAGATCTGCGGGGGTCATATAGATACGTCTATCAGAGTTAGCCTAGATGGTCGAGAGCGAGGTAGCCCGCGTCGGCGTCCGCCGTCCGGCGCTCCGCAGGCCAGCGAGCGTAACGACTACGGGCTCGGTGAGCGTCGGATCCTCCGGATTGGACTCGCTTTCGACACGAATGCGGCGCGAAGACGTGCCTGATCCGGTTCGAGTAGCCCTCTCGGAGCATCGTTCTGGCCGCCTCGACCCGAGCCGCATAGCCGGTCTGCTCGAAAAGCGAAAAGGAGCCCCCGCCACGACGCGACGCACCAAGGGGCGCGCTCGCCGCTATGCGTCGTGGCGAAGGCTCCTGGCGACGAGTATGAACCCTCGGCGGGAAAAACGGAAGTGGCCTTCGGGCGCCGGTCTCGGTGGCGTCTGTGGACGACGTGTGACGGAGTCGGCATGAAGCCGTGAGTGTGTCGTGCGCCGCCCGCGTCTAGCGTCGGCCGAGTGCTCGCACGAACCGTCACGCATGCGCTCGTCGGGCTCGACGCTCGTCGCGTCGAGGTCGAGGCCCACCTTCAGGGCGGCGTTCCCGGGTTCGCCATCGTCGGCCTGGCCGACCGCGCCTGCCAGGAGGCGAAGGAGCGGGTCAAGAGCGGAATCATCTCGGCCGAGCTGGATTGGCCGGGCGGCCGCCGCCGGATCACGGTGAACCTCGCGCCGGCTGCTCTGAAGAAGGAAGGGTCGGGCTTCGACCTCCCGATCGCGCTCGCGGTGCTCGCCGCCTCGCACCAGATCCCGATCACGAGGCTCGAGGAGCACGCGTCCGTGGGCGAGCTCGCGCTCGACGGCCGCATCCGTCCCGTGGGCGGAGTGCTCGTGGCGGCCGAAGGCGCCAGGCGGGCCGGGCTCGACCGGATCCTCTGTGCAGCCGAGACGGCGCCCGAGGCCGCCTTGGCCGGCATCGACCCGGTTCCGGTTCGCCACCTCGCCGATGCCGTCGCCTACCTCCGCGGCGAGCTCGACCCGCCGAGCGTCGTCATCCCCAACGGCCGGCCTCCGCCACCACAGCTCGACCTCGCCGATGTCCGCGGCCAGGAGCGCGCTCGACGCGCCCTCGAGCTCGCTGCGGCCGGCGCCCACAACCTCCTGCTCGCGGGGCCGCCTGGTACCGGCAAGACGATGCTCGCTCGCCGGCTCCCGGCCATCCTGCCGCCGCTCACCGACGAGGAAATCCTCGAGGTCACCCGCATCCACTCCGTCGCCGGCCTTCTGCCGCCCGAGCATCCGCTCGTCACGGTCCGCCCGTTTCGCTCGCCGCACCACAGCGCCTCGACCGCCGCGATCGTGGGCGGAGGCTCGCGGCCGCGCCCCGGCGAGGCGACCCTGGCCCATCGGGGCGTGCTGTTTCTCGACGAGCTGGTCGAGTTCATGCGGCCCGCGCTCGAGGCTCTTCGCCAGCCGCTGGAGGACGGCGTCGTCAGCGTCGCCCGGGCGGAGGGGCGTGCGCAGTTCCCCGCGCGGTTCCAGCTGGTCGCGACGATGAACCTCTGTCCCTGCGGCGCGCGAGGGGATCCCGCGGCCGAGTGCTCGTGCTCGCCGCAGCGGCTCGCCTCGTTCCGCGACAAGCTGTCGCGGGCGCTCCTCGACCGGTTCGACCTCGTCGTCGCGGTGCCGCGTGCACGCGCCGCCGAGCTGGCCGGCGAGCCGGGGGAGGCGTCGGCGGCGGTCCAGGAGCGTGTCGTGTCGGCTCGCTCCCGCCTCGACGGCTCCGCACGGATCCCTCGCGCGGCCGAGGCGTCGGAGTTGCTCGACCGCGCGGTCGAACGACTGCCGCTATCCGGCCGCGGCCGTGCTCGCGTCGCGCGCGTTGCGCGAACGGTGGCCGCTCTGGCGGGCGCGGACGCCGTCGGAACGGATCACATGGCGGAGGCGCTCGCGTATCGAGCGCCGCGGGAGCTCTCCGCGGCATGAGCGACCTGGCCCTCGCCGCCTTCGCGGCCGAGTCCGGGGCGCATCTCGTGCGGCCGCCACGCTCGGATGCGGCCTGGCACGCGTTCCGGCGACGGTTCGACGAGGCCTCGTTCCGGGTCGGCCTCCGCGATCGCGGCTTCCGGTGGGTCGGCCGGTCCGAGCCGGCGTTCCCGGCACTCCTGGCGGCGATCCACGACCCGCCGGCGGGGCTGTTCCTGCGCGGCGGCGGCGACACCACGCTTCTGTCGCGTCCCGCCGTCGCCGTCGTCGGCGCCCGCTCGTGCTCTCCCTACGGCTCCCAGGTGGCGAGGGCGTGCGCGCGCGAGCTCGCGGGCGCCGGGCTCGTGGTCGTCAGCGGGCTCGCCCGGGGCGTGGACGGCGAGGCTCATCGGGGAGCCCTCGAAGCAGGCGGCGTCACCGTGGCGGTGCTCGGTTGCGGTGTCGATCGCGACTATCCGGCATCGCATCGCGAGCTGGCTGCCCGAGTCTGCGAGACGGGCCTGGTCGTCTCGGAGTACGCCCCGGGGGTCGAGCCGGCTCCGTGGCGGTTCCCTGCTCGGAACAGGATCATCGCGGGCCTCTCACGGGCGGTGGTCGTCGTGGAGGCTCGGGAGCGAAGCGGCGCGTTGATCAGCGCCGACTTCGCGCTCGAGCAGGGGCGCGAGGTCTTCGCCGTTCCCGGCGAGATCACGTCCTCCCTCTCGGCCGGGACGAACGCGTTGCTCGGGCTGGGCGCGGTGCCGTACACGTCTCCGCAGGACGTTCTCGACGCGCTCGGGATCGAACGGGCGCCGCCTTCGATACCTGAGCTGAGCGTCGACGCCCGACGCGCCCTCGACGCGCTGCGCGACTTCGCAGCCGGGCCGGACGAGCTGCAGCGCTCGACGGGTCTCGAGGCCGGCGTCCTCTCCGCGGCTCTGACCGAGCTCGAGCTCGCGGGCCTGGCAACCCAGGAAGGAGGTGTCTACCGTGCTGCGGGCTAGAGTCGCCGCGTGGCGTGGTCCTACTGGCTCGAGGATCCGGTCGAGCCGCTCCCGCGGCCCGCCTGGCAGGGCCGTGCTGACGTCATCATCATCGGCGGCGGTGTAACGGGCTGCTCCTGCGCGCTCACGTTGGCCGAGGCAGGCGTGCGCGTTCGTCTCTGCGAGGCTCGGGAGCTCGCGTCCGGCGCCAGCGGCCGCAACGGAGGCTTCGCCCTGCGGGGAGGCGCAATGGCCTACGACGTGGCCCGCGAGCAGCTGGGCTCGAAGGCGGCGGCCGCGTTCTGGCGGCTCACCGAGCGGTACGTCGAGCGTCTCGCCGGGCTGGCGGGAGACGCGTTCCGCGCGGTCGGCAGCATGCGGCTCGCCGCGGACGCGGGCGAGCGTGCAGCGCTCGTCGCCGAGCGTGACGCGCTGCTGGCGGACGGCTTCGCGGTCGAGTGGATCGACGAGCCGTCCGGCCCGCTCGCGCATCGCTACCACGGCGCCATCCTCAATCCGTGCGACGGAGCGCTGCAGCCCGCCCGCTGGGTCCGGCGGCTGGGACGACTTGCCGCGCAGGCGGGTGCCGACGTGCGCGAGCACGCGCCGGTCGAGTCGCTCGAGTCGGTCGAGGCCGACCAGGTCGTGCTCGCGACCGACGGCAGCGGCCGCGGCCTCCTGCCCGAGCTCGATCGGGTGGTCACACCAACGCGCGGCCAGGTCGTGTTGACCAAGCCGCTCGGCGAGCTGCTCTACGACCGGCCGCACTACGCCCGCTACGGCTACGACTACTGGCACCAGACGCCGGACCATCGACTCGTGGTCGGCGGCCGCCGGGACGCGATGCTCCAGCTCGAGTACACCGACGAGGACGCCACGACCGAGCCGATCCAGCGCGAGCTCGACGGCTTCGCGGCGCAGCTGGCCGGCGGCCCGGTCGAGGTGACGCACCGCTGGGCGGGGATCTGGGGCACGACCGCCGACGCGCTGCCGCTTGTAGGGCCCGTCCCTGGACACGATGGGGTGTGGGCCGCGCTCGGCTACACGGGCCACGGCAACGTGCTGGGGCTCGCCGCCGGCGACCTCGTCGCGCGCGCGATCCTCGGCGACCGTGCGCCCGAGCTCGACCTGCTCGACCCGGCCCGGATGCTCGTCGCGGGAACGAGCGGCGACCGGCGTTAGCTAGAGCGGAAGCGTTGGCAGCTCGAGCTCGTCGGCCCGCTCGAGCGCGGCGAGGGCGATCGCGAGGTCCTGGATCGCGAGGCCGGTCGAGTCGAACGCCGTGATCTCGTCCACGCCCTCCCGGCCCGCCGCGGTGCCGGCGAGGACGTCGCCAAGCTCGGCCACGTCCTCTCGCGACAGCGCGCCGGCCTCGACTGCGTGGACGAGCTCGCCGTTGTGGCTGGCCTGCTCCCAGTCGTCGGCGAAGACCCGCGACCGCACGAGCTCCTCGACCGCGATCTCGGCCTTGCCCGGCCCGTCCGCGCCCATGAGGCTGACGTGCTGCCCCGGCCGCATCGAGCCCGGGCCGTAGACGACCTCGTGGCCGGGGGTCACCGTCGCGACGAGGTCGGCGGCGAGCGCCTCCTCGCGGCTCCCGGCGACCGATGCTCCCACCTCCCCGGCGGTCGCCTGCGCGCGCTCGCCGTCGACGTCCCAGACCAGGGTCTCGTGCCCGCGCGTCACGAAGGTTCGCGCGGTGGCGCGGCCGTTCACGCCGGCGCCGATCACGGCGGCGGTCCGCGCGTCCGGACGGCCAAGCGTCTCGGCGGCGAGCACCGCCGCCGCCCCGGTTCGCAGCGCGGTCACGGCGCCGGCGTCCAACGCGGCACGGAGCATCCCGTTCGAGGCATCCGAGAGCAGGACGACGCCCGTGACCGTCGGGAGCCCGATCGAAGGGTTGCCCGGGAAAGAAGTCACCCATTTGAGCAGGGCGTGCCCCGCCCCGAGCGCCGGCATCGCCCGGAAGTCACCCGCCGGATACGCCGGCACGTAGACCTTCGGCGGCATCGTCCATTCGCCGCGCGCGTACGCGATGAAAGCATCGCGTACCGCCTCGACCGCCGCCTCGGGCGACACCGCCGCCTCGACGTGGCGGGCGGTGAAGAAGGGCACCGAGCCCACTAGACGTCCTTGATGGACGCGATGAGCCCCTCGAGCGCCCGCTTGGCGTCGGCGAAGAGCATCGCCGTCTTCTCGTCGTAGAACAGCGGGTTGTCGATGCCGGCGAAGCCCGGGCTCATCGACCGCTTGACGACGACGACGCTCGCCGCCTTGTCCACCTCGATGATCGGCATGCCGTAAATCGGGCTCCCCGGATCGCTCCGCGCCGCGGGATTGACCACGTCGTTCGCCCCGAGGATCACCGCGACGTCCGTCTGCGGCAGCTCTGGATTGATCCGCTCCATCTCGTAGAGCTGGTCGTACGGCACGTTCGCCTCAGCGAGGAGGACGTTCATGTGACCCGGCATGCGACCGGCGACGGGATGGATCCCGTACTTCACGTCGACGCCGCGCTCCTCCAGCAGCTCGGCCAGCGCGCGAACGTCGTGCTGCGCCTGCGCGACGGCGAGCCCGTAGCCCGGCACGAAGACGACGCGGCGTGCGTAGGCGAGCATCACGGCCACGTCCTCGGCCGTCGTCGAGCGCACGGAGCGGCCGTCCGCCGCGTCCGCCGCCGGCCCGGCGACGACCTGGCCGAAGGCGCCGAAGAGCACGTTCGTGATCGAGCGGTTCATCGCCCGCCCCATCAGGAGCGTCAGCAGCGTTCCCGATGCGCCCACGAGCATCCCGCCGACGATCAGCACGTTGAGGTGCAGGACGAAGCCGGTCGCCGCCGCCGCGAGGCCGGTGAAGGCGTTCAGGAGCGAGATCACGACGGGCATGTCCGCGCCGCCGATGGGGAGCACGAAGAGGACACCGAAGAGGAGTGCGCCGACCAGGACGAGCGCGAGCAGCCACTGCTCCTGCGGCCCGAACAGGATCGCGAGCCCGAGCACGACGGCGAGGCCTAGCAGCAGCGAGTTGCCGACCTTCTGACCGGGGTAGACGATCGGCCGGCCGCTGACGAGATCCTGGAGCTTCGCGAAGGCGACCATGCTGCCCGCGAACGAGACAGAGCCGATCAGCGCCGAGAGCAGGATCGCGACCGTTTCGTCACCGCCGATCCGGCCGGGGTCGGGCGCGAGGTTGTGGAACTCCGAGAGCGCGATCAGTGCCGCCGCGCCGCCGCCGACGCCGTTGAACAGCGCCACCATCTGCGGCATCGCCGTCATCTTCACCCGGCGTGCGCCGACGGCTCCCACGACAGCGCCGATCACCATCGCGATCGCCATCAGCCCGTAGCCCTCCAGCCCCTCCCTGGCGAGCGTCACGACGATCGCGAGCGCCATGCCGCCCGCACCGAGCCAGTTCCCGAGTCGCGCCCGCCGCGGAGAGGAGAGGAACTTCAGCGCGAGGATGAACGTCACGATCGTGACGAGGTAGAGGAGGTTACTGACGTTCTCGCCCATCTAGCCGCTGCTAGTCGGGGAACCTCCCGGTTCCCCCGGGCCCCCTCCCGTGGTCCGCGTTCGCGGACAGGCGCTTCGCGCCCCTTGAACATCTCCAGCATGCGGTCGGTGACGACGAAGCCGCCGACCACGTTGGCTGTTGCTAGGGCGACCGCGAAAAACCCGACGACGCGCGTGAACGTGTCCGCGTCGGGCTGCCCCGCCACGACGATCGCCCCGACGATCACGATCCCGTGGATCGCGTTGGTGCCGGACATCAGCGGCGTGTGCAGCATCGTCGGCACCTTCGAGATCACCTCGAAGCCGAGGAAGATCGCGAGCACCAGGACGGTCAGCTCGCTGATGAACTGCGCGGTCTCTATGCGGGCACCTCCTCGCGCCGGGTGACGCAGGCGCCGGCCGTGATCTCGTCGTCGAAGTCGAGCTTGAGCTCGCCCTCGGGCGCCAAGTGCAGGATCAGTGCGGTGACGTTGCGCGAGTACAGCTGGCTCGCGTGGTAGGCGCATAGAGCCCGCCAGGTTCGTGAAGCCGACGATGGTGACGCCCTCGCGGACGACCTCCTCGCCGGGCGAGGTGAGCTCGCAGTTCCCACCGGTCTCCGCGGCCAGGTCGACGATCACCGCGCCGTCGCGCATAGCGGCTACCGCTGACGCGGGGATCAGCCTCGGCGCCGGCCGCCCGGGGACGAGCGCGGTGGTGATCACGACGTCGAACCCCGGCAGCCGCGCTTCGAGCGCCTCTTGCTGGGCACGCTGCTGCTCCTCGGTGAGCTCCTGCGCGTAGCCGCCCGCCGTCTCCTCGCCGCTGATGCCGAGGTCGAGGAAGGTCGCGCCCAGGCTCTCGACCTGCTCCTTCACGGCCGGGCGCACGTCGAACGCGGACACGACCGCGCCGAGCCGCCTGGCCGTTGCGATCGCCTGCAGCCCTGCGACTCCGGCACCGAGCACGAGCACCTTCGCGGGCGCCACCGTGCCGGCAGCCGTCATCAGCAGCGGAAAGAACTTCGGCAGCCGCTCGGCTGCGAGCAGCGCGCCCTTGTAGCCGGCGGCCGTGGCCTGCGAGGACAGTGCATCCATCGACTGAGCCCGCGTGATGCGCGGGATCGACTCCATCGCGAAGGCGACGACGCCCTGCTTCGCCAGGCGCCCGATCCCCTCGGCGTCGCCGAGCGGATCCAGGAAGCCGATCAGCACCGTGCCTTGGGCGAGGCGACCGACCTCCGTCGCGCTCGGTTTGCGCACGCGAACCACGAGGTCGGCACCGGCGACGGCGTCGTCGGCGACCGTCGCACCGGCCTCGCGGTACTCGTCGTCCGGAAAGCCCGCCGCTGTGCCCGCGCCGGTCTCGACGGCGACCTCGCCGCCCGTCGCCGCGATGCGCGCAATCGATTCCGGCACGAGCGCCACGCGCCGCTCGCCGGGCGCGCTCTCCTTCGGGACGCCGACCCTCATGCCATTTGCACTCTAAGCCGCAGGGATGGACTACAGAAGGTCGAACCAGGCGGTCCGTTGCGGCTCCTCGAAACGCTCACGCGCGCGCGCTCGACGCTCGTGACCGCGACGCCTCGGCGCAGCGAAGCGCGATCGTGGCCGACCTCGCCGAGCGGCCGTCTCGGAGGTCGGTTGCGCGAGCCGGTCGTCGAGCCGCTGCGACGCGTCTTCGTCGGCGCCCACGGCTCGAAGGACGAGATCGGGTCCGCCCGCACGAGACGCGGCGGCCGCCGCCGAGGCGCTAGGCGAACGTCCGGGCGCGCCGAGGCCGTACGTGCACGCGGGAGCCCGGCGCGAGCTCGAGCTCCTCGCACTGCTCCTGGGTCATCTGCGCCCAGAGCTCGGTGCCCTCGTCGAGCGCGAGCTCGACCCGCGCCTCGAAGCCGAGGTGCACGACGCGCTCCACCCGCGCCGGCCTCGTCGCGCCGTTGCCCTCGAGCAGGAGCTCGAGGTCGTGCGGCCGGATCCAGTCGTCGTCGAGCTGGTTCACCGGGCCGACGAAGCTCATGACGAACTCGTTCGCCGGCTCGTCGTACAGCTCCCGCGCGCCGGCCGTCTGCTCGACGCGTCCCTCGTTCATCACCACGATCTGGTCGGCGACCTCCATCGCCTCCTCCTGGTCGTGCGTGACGAAGACCGTCGTGACGTGCACCTCCTCGTGGAGCCGCCGCAGCCACGCGCGCAGCTCCTTGCGGACGCGGGCGTCGAGCGCGCCGAAGGGCTCGTCCAGCAGGAGCACCTTGGGCTCGACGGCGAGGGCGCGCGCCAGCGCCATGCGCTGCCGCTGGCCGCCCGAGAGCTGGGCGGGATACCGCTGCGCGAAGCCGGTCAGCTGTACGAGCTCGAGCAACTTGCCGACGCGCTCCGTGATCTCGGCCTTGGGGCGCCGACGGATCTTGAGCCCGAACGCGACGTTGTGCCAGACGGTCATGTGCTTGAAGGCCGCGTAGTGCTGGAAGACGAAGCCGACACCGCGCTTCTGGGGCGCGACGCCCGTCGCGTCCTCGCCCGAGATCAGCACCTCGCCCGCGTCGGGGGCCTCCAGCCCTGCGATCACGCGGAGCAGCGTGGACTTACCGCTCCCGCTCGGCCCGAGCAGCGCGGTGAGCGATCCTCCCGGCACCTCGACGGAGACGTCGTCGAGCGCGACGAAGTCCCCGAAGCGCTTCGTGACGCCTCGCGCCTCGATCGCCATCAGCCGGCCTCCTTTCGCTGGAACGCGGTCATCAAGAGCAGCGTCGCCACGGCGAGCAGCGCGAGGACGACCGAGGCCGCATACGCCCCGACCAGGTCGAACGCCTCGAAGCGCTCGCCGACGTGCGTGGTGAGCGTCTCGGTGCGGCCCGCGATGCGACCCGAGACGACGCTCACGGCGCCGAACTCGCCGAGGGCGCGCGCCGTCGTCAGCACGACCCCGTAAGCCACGCCCCAGCGGATCGCCGGCAGCGTGACGCGCCAGAAGGTCTGCCACGAGGAGGCGCCGAGCGTCGAGGCGGCCTGCTCCTGCTCGTCGCCGATCTCGCGCAGGACGGGGACGACCTCGCGCACGACGAACGGCAGCGAGACGAAGATCGTGGCGAGGATCATCGACGGCAGGGCGAAGATCACTCGGTAGCCGTGGTCGAGCAGCCACCCGCCGAACCACCCCTCGCGGCCGTACAGCAGCAGGAGCGCGAGCCCGACGACGACGGGGGAGAGCGCGAGCGGGAGGTCGACGACGCTGTTGACGAGCCCGTGGCCCCGGAAGCGCCCCCGCACGATCGCCAGCGCGCAGAGGATCCCGAAGATCGTGTTCGCCGGCACGGCGACCGCCGCGATCAGGATCGTGAGCAGGAAGGCGTGCCTGGCAGCGGGGGTCGTGACGGCGTCCCATGCCGCGGCGAAGCCGTCGCCGAATGCCCGCTTGAATACGATCGACAGCGGGATCAAGAGCAGCGCGCTCACGTACCCGACCGCGACGAAGCGGAGCACGTACCTAGCCATCGTGCCTCGTCGCCCAGCGTCGCAGGCCGCCGATCCCGAGCAGCGCGGCGAAGGAGATGGCCAGCAAGACGACCGACACCGCCGCCGCCCCGGTCACGTTGTCGCTCTCGATCTGGCTGAAGATGTAGACCGACGACACCTCGGTGTCGAAGGGGATGTTCCCCGAGATCAGCACGACGGCCCCGAACTCGCCGACCGCCCGCGCGAACGCGAGCGCGACGCCCGAGAGGATGGCCGGGAGGAGGTTCGGGAAGATGATCCGGGCGAAGATCGCCGTCCGGCCGGCGCCGAGCGAGGCCGCGGCCTCCTCCATCTCACGGTCGAGCTCGAGCAGCACGGGTTGCACCGTCCGTACGACGAACGGCAGCGTCACGAACAGCAGCGCGACCAGGACCGCGAGCCGCGTGTACGCGATGTTGACGCCGAGCGGCCCGCGCGGCCCATAGAGCGCCAGCAGCGTCAGGCCGGCCACGATCGTCGGCAGCGCGAACGGCAGGTCGATCACGGCGTTCAGCAGGGCCTTGCCGCGGAAGTCGTCGCGGACGAGCACCCACGCGATGGTCGTGCCGATCACCGCGTTGACGAGCACGACGGCGACCGACAGGCCCAGCGTGACCTTGAGGGCAGCGACCGACTGCGGGTTCGTGACGGCGCTCCAGAAGGCGTCCCAGCCGCCTTCGGTCGAGCGCCACGTCAGCGCCGCGAGCGGGAGCAGCACGATGAAGCTGAGGTAGGCGGTCGACAGCCCCACGGACAGGTTGCCCCCGCCGGCGCGCCGAACGCGGGGGATCTGTCGCGTGTGACCAGGCCGTACGGCGGTCGCGCTCATTCGACCGGTGCTCCGAGGTCGCGCTCGATGTGGGCGACGATCCCGTTGTCGCGGTCGAAGAAGGTCTCCATCACCTTCGGCCAGCCGCCGAGCTCGGCGATCGTGAAGAGCGTCTTCGGCTGCGGGTACCGCTTCGCGTCGACGAGCTCGGGCAGGATCGAGCGGTAGCCCTTGCGCGCGAAGACCTCCTGCGCCGGCTTCGAGCGCGCGAAGTCGACGAAGGCCTGTGCCTGCTCGGGGTGCTTCGACTCCGAGACCACCGCGATCGGGTTCTCGATCAGGATCGTCTGGTCGGGGATGACGTAGTCGAGCTCCTCGCCTTTCTGCTGGGCGGTGATCGCCTCGTTCTCGTAGGCGATCAGGACGTCGCCCTTCCCGCCGGCGAACGTCTGCAGCGACTCGCGCGCGCTCTTGTCCTGGACGGGCACGTTGTGGAAGAGCTTCGTCAGGTACTCGATCGCCTCGTCCTCGGACTTGCCCATCCGGAGCTGCGCGCCGTAGGCGGCCATGACGTTCCAGCGCGCGCCGCCCGAGGTGAAGGGGTTCGGCGTGATCACCTCGACGTCGTCGCGCACGAGGTCGTCCCAGCCCTTGATCCCCTTCGGGTTGCCCTTCCGGACCGCGAGCACCACGACCGAATCGCTCACCATGCCCTTGTGCGCGTCCTTCGCCCAGTCGGGCGCGACGAGATCCGCGTCGACGAGCCGAGCGACGTCGGGCTCGAGCGAAAAGGCGACCACGTCCGCCGGCAGGCCCGACTCGACTGCGCGGCTCTGCTCACCGGAGGACGCGTACGACTGGTCGAACGAGACGCCCTTGCCCGCCGGCGTCTTCTCGAACATCGGGATCAGCTCCTCGTAGACCTCACGCGGGGTCGAGTAAGCGACCAGGGTCAGGTCGACCGACCCGCTGCCGCCGCCGGTCGTGGAGTCGTCGCTTCCGCCGCACCCAGCGAGGACGAGCGCGGCGAGAAGCACCGCAGCAAGATTTGAGAGACTAATCCGAAGGATCGTGAATGTTTATACACCGCAGCGGACGGCGTCAAACGTGAAGCGACCGCGGAGCGGTCTGTCCGCGAAGCGGACCAGGGGAGGGGTTCGGGGAACCGGGAGGTTCCCCGAGCTCTTACAGCGAGGACCAGACCTCGAGCTTCGAGCGCACGCGCCTGATCACCTCGTCCGTGAACTCGCGCGTGCCGGCGTGACCGCCGAGATCGGCCGTGCGCACGCCCGCCGCGACCGCCTCGAGCGACGCCTCCCGCAACGCACGCGACGCCTGCTGGTACTCCTCGCCCGCGTGCGCGAGCAACGCCGCGCCGGCGAGGATCATCGCAAGCGGGTTCGCCACGTCCTTGCCCTGGAGGGCGGGCGCCGTGCCGTGGGCCGCCTCGGCCATGACCGCGGTGGGCACGTAGTCCTCGTCGAAGGCGATCAGGAGCGACTCGGCGCCCGCGATCGACCCGAAGAGCGGGAGCACGAGGTCGGAGAGGATGTCGCCGTCGCGGTTCAGCGCGGGAATGACGAGCGGCGAGCCGCCGGAGTTGAGCACGAGCGCGAAGGTGGCGTCGATCAGCTGCGGGCGGTAGGGGATCTCGGGATGCCGCTCGGCGGCGGCGTCCATCTCCTCCTTGAGCATCCCTTCGTAGATCGGGCTGACCGTGTACTTGGGGCCGCCGAAGACGGTGGCCCCGCTGCGCTCGGCGAGCCGGAAGGCGTACTCGGCGACCGCTCTGCAGATCCCGCGCTCGATCCGCTCCGTGCGCAGCGCGACCTCGGCTTCGCCATCCCCCTCGCGCCACTCCTGGGCGCCGTAGGCGTCGCCGACCGCCATCCGGACGACCGAGATCGGCGCGTGCACGCCGGCGAGCGGCATCACGCCCGGGATGCGGCGGCCGGTCCGGACGATCACCTTGCCGTCGATCTCCTCGCGCAGGATTCGGTTCGGGGAGCCGACGTCGTCGCGCGTCTCGGGCGTGACCGTGGCGGCCTTGAGACCGAGCCCGTGCTCGCGGATCGCGGCGGCCGCCTCCGACACGACGGCGTTCTGGGTCGCCCGGCGGTTCTCGAGCGAGAGGTCGTACCGCTCGAGCTCGAGCGGAACGCCGATCACCTCGGGATCAAGCGTGCGCAGCGCCTCTTCGAGCAGCTCCTGTCCGGTCTCGTCTCCCTCGAGCACGGCGACGGTCTGTGCGGCCATGGCCGGGATTATTCCCGGCCGTCCTCGGGGAAGGTTGCGAGACCATGGCACGCAGAGGAGGCTGGAGGCGCATCGGCCGGCGGTCGTTCCACTACGCCGACTCGCGCGGAAAGCGGATCAGCGATCCGGCGAAGCTCGAGCGAATCGAGTCGATCGTGATTCCGCCTGCCTGGAAGGACGTCTGGATCTCGCCGCGCGCGAACGCGAAGCTGCAGGCGACCGGCCTGGACTCCGCCGGGCGCCGCCAGTACCTCTACCACCCCGAATACCGTGCCCGACAGGAGCAGGCCAAATACGACAGGCTCATTCGCTTCGCCGAGCAGCTTCCCGATCTGCGGGCGGCGATGTCGGAGCACGTCGAGCACGACCCGCGCGACCGCGAACGTGTCAGCGCGATCGCCGTCCGCCTGATGAATCTCGGCTGGTTTCGGGTCGGCTCGGAGCGCTACACGCGCGAGTCGCGTACCTATGGAATCACGACGCTGAACAAGAGTCATGTGAACGTTCGAGGAAGCCGGATCACCTTCCGGTTCCGCGGGAAGCACAAGATCCTGGTGCGCACCCAGATCGTGGACGCGGAGCTCGCGATCGCCGTGAAGGAGTTGAAGGAGCTGAAAGGCGGCCGGCGACTCTTCCGGTACGAGTGGGAGGGCGATCTCTACAACCTGACGTCGAAGCGGCTGAACGACTACATCCAGATCTACATGGGTGAGGAATTCAGCGGGAAAGACTTTCGAACGTGGGGCGGCACACTTCTAGCCGCGGTTGCGTTCGCCGAGCGCGGCGTCGCGGAGACCGCCGCCGAGCAGAAGCGCGCTGTCGCGGCGGTGATGCGCCAGGTCGCCGAGCGCCTCGGAAACACACCGGCGGTGACGCGTTCGTCGTACGTGAGCCCCGCCGTCGTCGAGCAGTACCTCGACGGACGAACGATCGAGGATTTTCGGCCGCGTCATTTGCGGGTGGTCGGTGCTCGCGATATCGGCCTAGACCCCGAGGAGTCGGCGCTCCTCTCGCTGCTTCGTTCGTGGCGAATTCGCCGCTCGCGCGCAGCAGCGTAGATTCTCCGCGCATTTATGGTTAGGCTTGTCCGAAGCCACCCTGCGAATGGAGGAGACCCACTTGGCTAGAAAGACCGTGCTCGTCTGCGACAATTGCAACAAGGAAGTCGGCGAGGGTAAAGGCGCGACGCTGCGCCTGACCTATTCCGATGCCCGTCGCGGTGCCAAGCAGGCCGATCTGTGCGACGACTGCGCCGGCGGAATGCCCGGTCGGGCGACCGCACGCCGCGGCCGCCGGCCGAAGTCGGTCACCGTCTAGAACGAGGGCGGGCCGGCCCGCCCTTTTTCTCGCTCTTTCCTGTTTTCGAGCAGGGTGACGTCTGGACCCAGGTCTACGATGGGTCGGTTGAGCCTCACCCTGGTCACCGGGCCTGCGAATGCGGGCAAGCTGCGCCGGCTCCTGGACGCGTATGTCGACGTGCTGGCTGCGGAGCCGGTGTTAATCGTGCCGACGCGGCCGGACGTCGAGCTCGTCGAGCGCGAGCTCGTCGCCCGCTGCGGCGCCCTGCTCGGCGGGTCGGTCGGCACGTTCGACGACGTCTTCCGGCGGATCGGCCCCGGCCAAAATGAAGCCGCGCGTGCGGCTACCGACGCGCAGGCTGCGCTCGTGCTCGCGCGGGCAGTCGCCGGGACGTCGCTGAACGGGCTGTCCTCGTCGGCGCGCTCGCGCGGCTTCGTGGGCTCGCTCCGCGACGCGATTCGCGACCTCGAGTCGGGCCTGCTCGAGCCGGGCGGCTATGCAGGGCGATTTCGCCCGCCTCTACGGGGCATACCGCGCCGAGCTCGACCGGCTCGGCCTCACCGATCGCGAGCTGGCGCGCGCCCGTGCCGCGGCCCGGCTCGGAACCGATCTCGGCGCATGGCACGGCGAGCCCGTCTTCCTCTACGGCTTCGAGGACCTCACGGCGGCCGAGTGGGCGCTCGTGGAGGCGCTGTCGGGCCGCGCCGAGGTCACGGTGTCGCTCCCGTACGAGCCGGCGCGTCCGGCGTTCGCGTCGCTGCGGAGGACGATGGAGGACCTTGCCGCGCTCGCGAGCGGGCGCATCGAGGAGCTGGCGCCGCGCCACACGGAGGTCGCCCATCCCGCGCTCGCCCACCTCGAGCGGACGCTGTTCGACGACGAGCATCCATCCGATCCCCCGCCGATGGAGGGCGCGCTCCGCTTCTTCGAGGGCGCGGGCGTGCGGGGCGCGCTCGAGCTCGTGGGAGAGGAGGTGCTCGACCTGCTCCGGAGCGGCACGCAGCCCGAGCAGATCGGGCTCGTCTGCCCGTCGCTCGAGCGTTGGCGCGCACCGATCGAGACAGCCTTCGGCACGCTCGGAATTCCGTACGCGTTCGAGGCGCGGCTCCCGCTCAGCGCGACGGCCTTCGGCCATGCGCTGCTCTCGCTCCTGCGCTACGCGTGGCTCGGCGGCGAGCGGCGCGGCGAGCTGTTCGCCTACCTCCGCTCGCCCTATTCGGGCATCCCGCGCCACAACGTCGACTTCCTCGAGGGGCGGCTGCGCGGCCGGGCGATCACCGCACGGCAACGGGTGGAGGAGACGGTCGAGGAGCTTCGGCCGGGCGCACTCGACCAGGTCGACCGGCTCCGCATCGAAGGCCCCGCGCTCGCGGCCGTCCGGGAACTCGCCGCTGCCATGCTCCGCGCCGCGCACGGCCTGGAGTCGCCGCCGACAGGCGAGGCTGCGCGTCTCGACCTGCGGGCGCACGAGCAGTGCACGCGGCTGCTGGACGAGCTGGCCGGCTGGGAGCGCCTCACCGGTGAGCCGCTCGCACGAGAGGACGTCGTCGCCGCGCTCGAGCAGGCCGACGTCCGCGGGGCGTCTCCCGGCGAGCCCGGCCGCGTCGCAGTCGTCGACCTCCTCCGGGCGCGGACGCGCCGGTTCGAGGCCGTCTTCCTGCTCGGCCTCGAGGAGGGCAGCCTGCCCCGCCGGCCGCGAGTCTCGCCGTTCCTCGACGACGACGAGCGCCGCCGCCTGGGCGGGCGCCTCGAGCGGCCCGACCAGGTCAGCCGCGACCGCTATCTCTTCTATACGGCGTGCGTGCGCGCGACGAGGCGTCTCTACCTCGTCCGCGAAGCGGCCGGAGACGAGGGCAGTCCGCGCGAGCCGAGCCCGTTCTGGGAGGAGGTCGCCGCGGTCTTCGACGCGGACGACGTCGCCCGCTGGACGCGTCGGCGGGCGCTGTCGGAGCTCACCTGGCCGCTCGAGCAGGCGCCCAGCGAGCGAGAACGACTCCGGGCACTGGCGCAACTGGCCGCCGAGAAGGACGGGGCCGAGACCGCCGACGCGCTGGCGCGGGCGAACGGATGGGAGCGTCGGCTCGAGCGCGCGCAGGCGGCGTTCAAGCGCCCAACGCGTCTTCGCCACCCGGCCGTTCTCGCGGAGCTCGCGGCCAGGACGTCCTTCAACGTCACCGAGCTCGAGCGCTTCGCGGACTGCTCGTCGGCCTGGCTGATCGACCGCGTCATCGACCCGCGGACGATCGACGCCGAGGTCGATCCGAAGCTCCGCGGGATGGTGGCCCACACGGCCCTCTTCCGTTTCTACTCACGCCTGCCGAAGGAGCTCGGCACGGAGCAGGTCGCCGAGGAGCGCATCGACGACGCGTTGCGGATCCTGCGGATCTGCCTGGACGAGGCGGTGGCAGGCGTCCGCATGGACACGACCGAGCTGCAGCGGCAGGAGCTCGCGGAGAGCCTGTGGCGCGACCTCGAACAGGCGATCCGCGACGAGGCGCGCTCCGAGGTCCCGCTGGTGCCGCGCCGTTTCGAGGTGTCGTTCGGCTCCGAGCGCTCGGCGCCCGAGCTGCAGCGCGGCCTCGACCTGGGAGACGGCCTGACGCTCGGCGGCAAGATCGACCGGATCGACGTCGACCCGTTCAGCGCCCGCGGGATCGTGCAGGACTACAAGGCGGGCAAGCACGCGCACTCGGCGCGCGAGATCGAGCGGGAGCTGCGTCTCCAGATCCCGCTGTACATGCTCGTCCTGCGCGACCTCGTCGGGATCGAGCCTCTGGGCGGCGTCTACCGGCCGCTCGCCGGCGACCGCAAAGCGCGAGGCCTCCTCCGCGCGGACGCGCGCGCGGACGCGCTGCCGGGCTACGTCAACAACGACTACCTCGAGGACGAGGCGTTCTGGTCGCAGGTCGAGGGCGCCAAGGAGACCGCGCTCGAGCTCGCAGGCCGGATCCGGAAGGGCGACGTCCGGCACGATCCGAAGAACGGCGAGTGCCCGACCTGGTGCGACCTGTGGCCGATGTGCCGGGTGAAGCGGGCATGACGGTCGCGCGGAGCGCGAACCCCGAGCAGGCGGCCGCGATCGCCGCGCGCGGCGACGTCTTCCTCTCGGCCGGCGCCGGCACGGGAAAGACCAGCGTCCTGGTCGAGCGCTTCGCGGCGGCTGTCTGCGACGAGGGGCTCGACGTCGAGTCGGTGCTCGTGATCACGTACACCAAGCGCGCGTCGGGCGAGCTCCGTGCGCGGATCCGCGAAGCGCTGCGCGAGCGCGGGCGCTTCGATCTCGCCCGCGCGCTCGACGGCGCCTGGATCTCGACGATCCACGGCTTCTGCAACCGGCTGCTCAAGACGTATCCGTTCGAGGCGGGGCTCGATCCGTACTTCCGCGAGCTCGACGAGGCGCAGGGCGCGGTCATCCGCGGCGAGGCCTTCGAGGAGGCCCTCGACCGGTTCTGCGCGGGCGCCGAGCCCGAGCGGCTGCAGCTGCTCGCGACCTATCGCGCCGACGGCTTGCGGCGGATGCTCATCGGCGTCTACGAGACGCTTCGAGCCGCAGGTCGTCCGCTCGTGCTCGAGCTCGGGGAGCGCCTGCCGCTGGGCGAACACGTTGAGGAGCTCCGGGTCGCCGCCCGCTGTCTCGCCGACGATGCCGCGGCGACCGAGCTCGCGCGTGCCAACGCGGCGCGCATGCTCGAGCTCGTCGCCGGCGAGCCGCTGCCGGAGCGCCTGCTCGACCTGACCGGCCATCGGGCGAGGGGCGAGCGCGCGGCGACCTACGAGGAGGCCCGGGTCGCCGTCGAGCAGGCGGCCCTCGACGAGCTCGCCGCCCACGACCGCGACCTGCTGCAGGTGCTCCTCGACGGCTTCGCCGAGGCCTACGCGGCAGCGAAGGCGCGCGAGTCGGCGCTCGACTTCGAAGACCTCCAGCTCGTGGCGCGCGACCTCCTGCGCGACAACGACGCGATCCGTGCGAAGGAGGCCCTGCGCTTCCGCGCGATCATGGTCGACGAGTTCCAGGACACGAACCGGCTCCAGTGCGAGCTCATCGACCTGCTCTCCGAGCACGCGGACGTGTTCTCGGTCGGCGACGAGTTCCAGTCGATCTACGGGTTCCGCCACGCGGACGTGGCGGTCTTCCGCGAGCGCCGCGAGGCGGCCGGCGGCGGGCTCGCCCTCTCGCGCAACTACCGCTCACGTCCCGAGGTGCTCGCCGCCGTCAACCACCTCTTCGGCGGAGAGTTCGGCGAGGGGTTCCAGCCACTCGCCGCCTCGGGCGAGTTCCCCGACCCGGTCTTCGGGCATCCCGTCGAGCTGCTCGTGACCGACAAGGCGGCCTACGCGGACAGCGGCACGCACTGGCGCCGCGCCGAGGCGAAGCACATCGCGCGCCGCGTGCGGGAGCTGGTGGACACGGGCGCCGCGACCCCCGGCGAGATCGTGCTCCTGTTCGCCGCCGGCACGGACGCGGAGTGGTACGAGGAGGAGCTCCGCTCGCTCGGGTTGCCCACCTACCGAGCCACCGGGCGCGGGTACTTCGGCCAACAACAGGTGGTCGACCTGCTCGCCTACCTGCGCCTCCTCCACAACCGCTACGACGACCGGGCGCTGGTCGCGGTGCTCGCGTCGCCGCTCGTCGGGCTCTCGAACGACGGTCTCGTGCTGCTGCGGCGAGCGGCAAGCCGCCGACCGTTGTACTCGGGCCTCGAGCGCGACCTCCCGCCGGGGCTCGACGAGCGCGACACCCGCCTGCTGCGCGCCTTCAAGCAGCGCTACGAGCGGTTGGTCGGGCTGTCGGCGAGGCTCTCGCTCGAGCGCCTGTGCGAGGCGATCGTGAGCGAGCACGACTACGACCTCGCCGTGCTGGCGCTCTGGGACGGGAAGCGCCGCTACGCGAACCTGCGCAAGCTCGCCCGGCTCGCGCGCTCGTACGAGGAGCTGCGCGGCGCCGACCTCGAGGGCTTCGTCCGCTTCGTCGAGCGGCAGGAGGCAGTCGGCGCGAAGGAGCTCGAGGCTGTCGCCGAGGAGGAGGGCGCCGACGCGGTGCGGCTCTTGACGATTCACGCCGCGAAAGGCCTCGAGTTCAAGGTCGTCGTGGTCGCCGACGCCGGCCGCGATCGCGCTGCGCCGTCGTCTGACGAGATCCTCGCCCTCTCCGACGGTCGCTTCGGCTTCCGGGTCGCCGATCCCTACACGAGCGCCCGCAAGGGAGCCTTCGACTGGGAGGCGGTGCGCGAGGAGCGGCGCCGCGAGGACGAGGCCGAGCGGCTGCGCCTCTACTACGTCGCGATGACACGGGCGATCGACCGGCTCATCGTCTCCGGCGCGATCGACCCGAATCGCGAGAGCGACCGCTCGACCCCGCTCGGCTGGGTGATCGCCAGGCTCGAGGCCGCGGCTGAGCTCGCTGGCGCCGAAAGCCCTGTCGAGCTGGAGCGCGGTGACGCGCTCTTCTTGCTCCGGGTCGATCGGCAGGTGCCCGAGCCCGAGGCCGTCGTCGAGATGACCGAGGAGGGGCAGCTCGCGCTCTTCGGCGAGCTGCCGGTGGAGCCCGCGCTGCATGCGCCCACGCTGCCGGCGCTCGAGCCGGTGCCCACCCCGCCCCTGCACCGCCCGCGGCGGCTGTCCTTCACGGCGCTGTCGCTGTTCGAGCGGTGCTCGTATCGCTACTACGCGGAGCGTGTCGCGGGGATGCGCGAGCGTGACGCGCGCGAGCACAGGGCGGATGCCATGGTGGAGGGCCTGGGCGCGACCGAGCTCGGCAGCGCCGTTCACGCCCTGCTGGAGGGCCTCGACCTCCGGGCTCCTACGGTGCCCGACGACCTCGTGGACCGCGTCCTGGCCGGCTGGCCGAGCGCGACCGACGAGAACCTCGAGCGCATCCGTGCGCACGTCGCTGCGTACTGCGACTCCGAGCTCGCCGCGCGCGTGGCCGTGTTGGAGGGCGTCGCTCCGGAGCGGCATTTCACGTTCCTGCACGACGGCGTGCTGCTGCACGGCTTCCTGGACGTGTTCCACTCCGACGGCTCGCGGGCGCTCGTCGTCGACTACAAGACGAACGTCCTCGAGGACGCGGAGCCCGCCGAGGTTGTCGCCTCGGACTACCGGCTCCAGCGGCTCGTCTATGCGCTCGCGTGCCTGCGCACGGGCGTCGAGGAGGCGGAGGTCGTCTACCAGTTCACCGAGCGACCGGCCGAGCCGGTGTCGCAGGTGTTCACGCGAGCGCAGGTGCCGGAGCTCGAGGCCGAGCTGTCTCAGGCGATCGGACGGATCCAGGCCGGCGAGTTCCGGCCGACTCCCGGCGAGGCGATCTGTGCCGGCTGCCCCGCGCTCGACCTCGTCTGCGCGGGACCGCGCCTCGGCGGCGCACCGCAAGCGGTTGCGGCCGCTGCGCTAGCGTCCGTCTAGATGCGGATCGCGGCGCTCTACGACATCCACGGCAACCTGCCTGCGCTCGAGGCCGTGCTCGCCGATGTCGACGCGGCCGGTGCGGACATCGTGCTCGTGGGCGGCGACGTCCTTTCCGGCCCGTTTCCCGCCGAGTGCCTCGACGCGCTCGACGCTCTAGACGACCGAGTCGTCTACGTGCGCGGCAACGCGGATCGCGAGGTCCTGGCGGGCGGCGAGGGCGACCGGTCCTGGTGCCTGCGCGCGCTCGGGCCCGAGCATGCGCGTCGCGCGGGGGAGTGGCCGTTGACCGTGACGCTCGACGCCGACGGTCTTGGGCCCGTCCTCTTCTGCCATGCGACGCCGGAGAGCGACGAGGCGTTTCTCACTCCGGCCACGCCGGACGAGGCGGTGGCCGAGGCGCTCTCGGATGTGAACGAGGACGTCGTGGCTTACGGGCACATCCACGTCCAGTACGAGCGCGGCGAGCGGCCTCGGCTCGTCAACCCGGGCAGCGTCGGCTGGCCGCACGAGCGCCGGCGCGGGGCGTTCTGGGCGCTGTTCGGACCGGACGTCGAGTTCCGGCGGACGGAGTACGACGTCGACGACGCGATCGCGCGCATCCGCGCGACGGACTATCCGCAGTCCGCGCTCATGGTGGACACGCTGCTCAATCCGCCCACGCCCGAGGAGGCGACAGAGCACTTCGAGAAGCTCCGTGGCGCGTAGCTACGTCCGGGAGGTGCGGCGCGGGCGCGTGCCCCCCAAGCGGGAGCGGATCCGGCCGATCATCGAGCGGCTGCTCGACGAGCATCCGGACGCGACGATCGCGCTGCGTTTTCGCTCGCCGCTGGAGCTGCTCGTCTCGGTGATGCTCTCGGCGCAGACGACGGACGTGAACGTCAACCGCGTTACCGAGCGGCTGTTCGTGAAGTACCGCCGGCCCGAGGACTACCTCGCCGTGCCGCAGGAGGAGCTGGAGCGCGACATCTTCGCCACCGGCTTCTTCCGGCAGAAGTCCAAGTCGATCCGCGGGACGATGCGGATGCTGCTGGACGACTACGGGGGCGAGGTGCCTCGGCAGATGGACGACCTGCTCCGGCTCCCCGGCGTCGCGCGCAAGACGGCGAACGTCGTGGCCGCCGAGCTGGGAGAGCCGCAGGGCATCGTGGTCGACACACACGTCCGCAGGCTCTCGCAGCGGCTCGGACTGACCCGGCAAGACGACCCGGTCAAGATCGAGCGCGACCTGATGCGCCTGGTCCCGCGCGAGTACTGGGGGGTCTTTCCGCACCTGCTGATCTGGCACGGCCGCCGCGTCTGCGACGCGCGGCGCCCCGAGTGCGAACGCTGCGTCCTCAACGACCTCTGCCCGTCTAGCCGTGTCGGTGCCGTGTCCGCTGGGGATGATTCGTGACGTTTTCGTGACGGTGCCTGGCACCGCGAAGCGGCCGTGCTAGCCACGGCCACGGGGGACGATGCCGGACGCTTCGGGCCAGGTCATCGCCCTCGCGTCGCGAGAACGCCTGTGGAGCGTTCGTGACGTTCTTGCGCGGGTGCCTGGCACCAGCAAGGGCGCGCGCCTGGCCCGGCGGACAGGTCTAGTTCTGGCCCAGTGAGGGCGTCAGCGCGACGAGCAAGCCGCCGTCGGAGTCGTACGCCGGGAAGAAGTCGGCGGTGATCTCCTTCTCCTGGCCGCTCCTCGTCCGCAGCCGCAAGCGTTCGCCCATGCGCCGGACACCCCACTCGCGCGCGAGCTGCGACGGATCCTTGCCGTCCTCGAAGCCGCTGAGGCCGAAGCCCTTCATCACGTCGTTGCCCATGAGGTCGGCGTCGCGGTAGCCCGAGAGCTCGAAGACGCCGCGCCCGACGGCGAGGATCCGCCCCGAGGCGTCGCAGACGACCAGGCCCGTCGTCGGGGCGGGGTAGTAGTCGTCCATCAGCTCGAAGAGGAAGCCGAAGCCGCAGCGGCGGCACGCCACCGCCTGCTGCGTGAAGCCCTCCACTCCGTCGGTATCGACGGAGCGATCCTTGCAGTTCGGGCAGATGAAGTACGGCACGAAGGAATGGTAGTTCCGAACCTCGGCCTCGCCGAGGCCGTGCAGGCTTAGACCTCGGCCGCTTCGGGCCGAGGTGCGGTGAGCGCCGCCTCAGGGTGGCCTTCGCGCTCCGAAAGCCAGCGTTCCGTGTCGAGCGCGGCCATCGAGCCGCTGCCGGCCGCGGTGATCGCCTGCCGGTAGGTGTGGTCGACCACGTCGCCCGCCGCGAACACGCCCTCGACGTTCGTCGCGGTCGAGCCGGGCTTCGTTAGGAGGTAGCCGGCCTCGTCCATGTCGAGCTGTCCGACGAAGAGCTTGGTGTTCGGGTCGTGGCCGATCGCGACGAAGAGACCGTCCGCGGGGAGCTCCTGCTCCTCGCCGGACTCGACGTTCGACACGCGGACGCCGACGAGCTTGGAGCTCTCGCCGACCGCCTCGTCGACCACGTATGGCGTGAGGAACCGGATCTTCGCGTTGGCGCGGGCGCGGTCGAGCATGATCGGCGACGCTCGAAACTCGTCGCGCCGGTGGACGAGCGTGACGTTCGTCGCGAACTTCGTGAGGAAGATCGCCTCCTCCATCGCGGAGTCGCCGCCGCCGACCACCACGACCTCCTTCTCGCGGAAGAACGCCGCGTCACAGACCGCGCAGTACGACACACCACGCCCCTGCAGCGTGCGCTCGGACTCGAGCCCGATCTGGCGGGCGTTGGCGCCGGTGGCGACGATGACGGCCTTGGCGCGGAAGTCCTCGTCGTCCGTCGACACCCGAAACGGCGCCTCCGAGAAGTCGACCTCGGTGACGTCGTCGGTGAGGAACTCGGCGCCGAAGCGCTCGGACTGCCGGCGGAAGTCGTTCATCATCTCGGGCCCGAGCACGCCCTCGGGGTAGCCCGGGTAGTTCTCGACGTCGCTCGTGATCATCAGCTGGCCGCCCCAGGCGAAACCCTCGATCACGAGCGGGTTCAGATTCGCGCGCGCTGCGTAGAGCGCTGCCGTGTAGCCGGCGGGACCTCCGCCGATGATGATGACCTCGCGCACCTCTCCCTCGCTCACTCCTGCCTCCAAAGCCGTTCGACCCCTGCAAACTATTCAACGTTTCGGACGCTTCGAAACTTCCTGATCGTTGCGTGCTTCCCGGCTGCTCGTGTTGCGGCCGTCGGGCACCCTACTCCGTTCGAGCCCGTCGGCTGGGCGGCCCCGGCATAGCCGTCTAGAATCGCTCGCATCCGCCAAGGAGGTGCCAATGGCTGCGACGCCGACATGGGATGACGTCCGCAAGCTGGCCGAGTACCGGGCGCAGAAGGGATGCGCCATCAGCTTGTACGTCGATCTCGATCCCGTCAGGTCGCCGACGCCGCGGGACACAGCGACACGTGTGAACGCCCTGCTCGCCGACGGGCACAAGGACGCGCTCCGGCACGAGCAGAGCCACGAGGAGAAGGAGGCGCTCAAGCGGGACTTCCAGCGGCTCGAGCGCTACTTCGAGCACGAGTTCCAGCGCGACGGGTCGCGCGGGCTCGCCGTCTTCTGCGCCGGCCTCGACGGCATGTGGATCGACCTGCAGCTTCCGGACCCGGTGCCGGACGGGATCAGCGTCCAGCCGGACTTCTACCTCGCGCCTCTCGCTCCCATCGTGGGCCGCGGCGACGGCGCTCTCGTCGCCGTCGTCAACCGAGAGCGCGGCAGCCTCTACCGGCTGCGCGGCGGACGCCTGCGGGAGGCGACCGACCTCAGCGAGGAGCAGCCTCGGCGCCACGACCAGGGCGGCTGGGCGCAGGCCCGCATGCAACGGCACGTCGACGAGCTCGCGGCGGAGCACTTCCGCACCGTCGCGGAGGAGATCAACCGGCGCGTGCGCGGAAGCCACGGGACGAAGCTCGTGGTCGTCTGCCCAGAGGAACAGCGCGCCGAGTTCACGGAGCTGTTGTCGCAGGAAGGCCGCACGGCGCTCGCCGGCTGGGCCGCAGCCGAGGCGCACGCCGGGCCGCCCGAGCTCCTGGCCGCGGCCGAACCGGTCCTGGAGCGCGCGCGTGAACAGGACGAGGGCGCCGACATCGAGCGCTGGCGCGAAGAGCTCGGACGCAAAGGGCGAGCCGTCGGGGGCTGGTCGCCGACGCTCGAGGCAGCCTCCGACGGCCGCGTCGAGACGCTGCTCTACGCCGACGCCGCGCCGGCACCCCGCCTGGCAGTGCCCCCAGTGCGGGCGTGCTTCGGCGGAGGGTGGACCGTGCCCGCTCGACGGGACCGAGATGGAGCGGCGCAAGCGAAGGGCTCGACCTCGCCCTGCACCAGACGCTTGCCCACGGAGGCGGTGTCCGGGTCGTGCTGCACCACCACGACCTCGAGCCGCTCGAGGGCATCGGCGCGTTGTTGCGGTTCTAACGGTTACGCTGCGTCGAGCGCGCGCGGAATCTCGAGCTGGTCGCTCGGCTCGTCGCCGAGCTCCGATTCGGACGCCCGCTCGAGCCTGACCTCGAGCTTCTCGAGTCGCCTGTCGGCGTCGGCGTAGCGGGACTGCGCGTTGCCGAGGTGCTTCCCGACGACCTCGAAGTCCTCGCGGAAGCGGCCGAAGTCGCGGCCGAGCTGCGCGACGTACGTCATCACCTCGCGCGCGTGCTCTTCGATCTGCATGCCCTTGAAGCCGAGTATGAGCACGAGCAGGTACGCGTGCAGTGTCGACGGCGAGACGGGGATCACTCGGCGCTCGAGCGCGTAGCCGAGCGGGCTGGCATCGCCGCCGAGCCGCCCACACACGAGCTCGTAGTAGACGGCCTCTGCAGGGAGGTACATCAGCGCGAACTCATAGGTGCCCTCTTCGGGCCGGATGTACTTCTGCGCGATCGCGTCCACGTGGTTCTTGACGTCCCGCCCGAACTGCTTGGCGAACAGCTCACGGTCGGTGTCGGCCTCGGCCTCGACCAGCCGCTGGAAGTTGTCGAGCGGAAACTTCGCGTCGACGGGGACGAGCGAGCGGTCGAGCCGGATGACGGCGTCCACGCGCGCGCCGGTCTTGAACCCGTACTGCAGCTCGTACTTGTCGCGCGGGAACGTGTCCGCGAGCAGGTTGGCGAGCAGGTGCTCGCCGAAGCCGCCCCGAGCCTTGGGCGGGCGGAGCGCCTCCTGCAGGCGCGAGAGGTCCTTCGCACGCTCGAGCATCTGCTCGTTCGTCTGGCCGATGCGCCCTAGCTGCTCATGGATCTGCCGGCTCGTCTCGGAGGCGTTCTCCAAGCGCCGGTCGACCTTCGTGTCGATCGCAGACAGGCGTCGGTCGAGCGTCGCCGTGATGGCGTCGAGCTGCCGGTCGTGGGCCGCCGTCTCCGCGCGGAGCGCGGCCAGCTGGCCGGTGGTCTCGTCCCGAGCTGCGCCGAGCTCGCGACGCAGGAAGCCGGGCAGCCACGCGGCCGCCAGCCCGAAGAGGGCGACGACGACTGCGATGACCGCGAGCTCGACCATGGTCTACGAACGGTAGAGACGCAGTCGGACGGCAACGAGGGCGGCGGCCGCCGAGGCCAGGCTCGCCGCCCCCGAATGGTCGAAGCGCTAGAGGCCTGATGTGAAATATGAGCGGGCCGTGGGGCCGCCCCAGACACGGCGTCAGGCCGTCCCGTCGCCCTTACCCAGGCTGACTAGCCTGCGCTGCGGACGCCGGAACACCCTGACTTGGTCTGGAACGCCCCCACGGCGCGCCAATTCCACATCAAGCCTCTAGCTGTCGGCTTTCTGCTCCGCTTCGTGTACGGCCGCCTCCGTGCGCTCCTTCTGGGCAGTCTCCTCGGCGGCCTCCGCGCGGTCTTCGGCCGCGGCCTTCTGCTCCTGATGCCCGCCTTGGCTTTGGAGTGACGAATCGCCGGTCAGGTCGCCGGCGGCCTTCTTGCTGCGACCCAGTAGCTTGTCCAGGAATCCCACGGCTGCTCTCCTCTCGGTCGGAAGGGCCCCAAGTATCCGCGACTGACCGGCCGAATGTGGTTGCTAGCCTGTTTGCGGCTTGGCCAGGAAGTCGCGCACACCTCCCCCGCCCAAGCGCGCTGTCCAGGCGCCGAAAGTGCGGACCGCCCCGAAGACCTCCACGCCCGAGGAGGATCGCAAGCGGTTGCTCGTCCTCGTGGCGATCGCCGCATCGGGACTACTGGCGCTCGGCGCCGTGGTCGCGCTCCTGGCCTTCGGCACGGGGAGTAGCAACGGCTCGGACGGCAACAGCCCGACGGCGATCGCGCAGACGATGCGCGACGCGGGCTGCACGTTCAACACCTACCCGGGGCTCAAGAACGCCAGCGACCACAGCGACGTGCCGACTCCGACCACGAAGGTCAAGTGGAACTCGAACCCGCCGACGAGCGGCCCGCACTACGGCCAGTGGGCGCTCTGGGGCGCCTACGACCGGCCGGTGCCGCTGCAGATGTCGACGCACAATCTCGAGCACGGCGGCATCGTCATGCACTACGGGCCCGACGTCCCCGCGGCCGAGGTCGAGAAGCTGCGCGAGTTCTACCGCGACGATCCGAACGCGATGCTGCTGGCGCCGCTGCCGACGATGGGCGACAAGATCGTGCTCTCAGCCTGGTACTACGACGAGTCGAAGGCCGGCGACAAGAGCTATTACGGCCAGGGTCAGCAGGCGAAGTGCACGGCGGTCGACGCGGCGGCGTTCAAGTCGTTCCGCGACACGTTCCGCTACAAGGGCCGCGAGCGCATCCCGGCGGAGAACCTCCAGCCCGGGATGTAGCGAGGGTTTGGTGGGTGTCGCCTCGTGGGCGGCGGCGGGGCGCGACCGAGGACGCGGCCTCGCGCAACGCGGTCCGAAGTGCCGGGGGAGGGAGTCGAACCCTCACGCCCCGCTTGGGGACACCTGGTTTTAAGCCAGGCGCGTATCGCCAGTTTCGCCACCCCGGCAGCCGTCTGAGGATAACGCCGAAGTCGGCTCGTCAGGCTGAATCGTGGATCGCGTCGGCGATCCTGCGGGCCAGCGCCAGGCTCGACGTCGCCGCCGGCGACGGCGCGTTCCTGATGTGCGTCACGTTCGGCGCCTCGTCCAGCCAGAAGTCGTCGAGCAGCGTGCCGTCCTCGGCCACGGCCTGCGCGCGCACGCCTGCGTGGCGCGTGCCGAGGTCGGAGAGCTGCACGGCGGGCACCTGCTTCCGCATGGCCTTCACGAAGGCGCGCTTGCTCACCTCGCCCCAGGCCTCGGAGAGGCCCGTGCGCCAGTAGCGGCGGGCCATGCGCCGGAAGCCGCGGTACGACAGCGTCTGCCAGAGGTCGCGCCGGCGGAAGTCGCGGCGGCGGTAGCCCTCGCGCGCGAAGGCGAGCACCGCGTTGGGGCCGGCCCACATCTCGCCCGAGATCTGCTTCGTGAAGTGGACGCCGAGAAACGGAAACGTCGGGTCGGGCACCGGGTAGACGAGCCCGTTCACGAGGGACTGCGCGCGCTCCGAGAGCGCGTAGTAGGTGCCGCGGAACGGCACGATCCGCGGGTGCGGCGGCGCGCCGGTCATCACCGCGAGCCGGTCGGACTGGAGGCCCGCGCACGTGATCAGGCGCCCGGCGCGGAACTCCCCGCGCGGGGTCTGGACCGTTGCGCCGTCCGGGGTGCTCGCGATGTCCTCGACCGCGTGGCCGGTGAGGATCGAGCCCCCGCGCTCGCGCACCTCGTCGGCGAGCGCCCGTGCGACCAGTCGGAAATCGACGATGCCGGTCTCCGGTGAATGAAGCGCTCGCACGCCGACGACGTTCGGCTCCAGCTCGGCCAGCCGCTCGGGGCCGATCTCCTCGAGCCCCCGAACGCCGTTGGCCTCGCCGCGGCGGCGAAGCTCGTCGAGCCGCGGGAGCTCGCTCGCGTCGGCCGCCACGATCACCTTCCCGCAGCGGTCGGTCGGGATGCCCTTGTCCGCGCAGAACTCGTACATCAGCCGGCTGCCTTCGACGCAGAGCTCGGCCTTGAGCGATCCGGGCGCGTAGTAGATGCCCGAGTGGATCACGCCGCTGTTGTGCCCGGTCTGGTGCCGGGCGATGGCGTCCTCCTTCTCCAGCACCGTCAAACGCAGGCCGGGCCGCCGGTCGAGCAGCTCTCGGGCGACCGCGAGACCGAGGATCCCGGCGCCCACGAGCACGACGTCCGCACGCCCGTTCTCCGAACTCGACTGCTCCAAATCGCTCATGTCTCCAATCTACGACGGACGGCGGCAAGCGAGGCACCAACCCGACGACCCTGCCGCGGCCGCCTGAAAGAGGGGAGCGGGCAGTTCCTGCGGCCAGAACCACCCGCCCCCGGGCAAGACTAGCCCGTGCGGCAGGCGGCTGCGCTCAGTCGTCGCTGCCCTTGCCCGAGTTGTCGGAGCCGCTGCCCGAATCGTCCGAGCCGCGTCCGCTCCGCCTGCCGCCGTGATCGTCGCCGGCCTCGGCGGTGGTCGTGGGCGCGGCGGCGGTGGTCGTCCCCGTCGCAGTCGGGCGCTTCCTCGCACGCCTCGGCGCGGTCGTCGTCGTCCGCCGAGCGACGGCCTGCTCCGGAGCGAGCTGGGTCTCGGTTCTCGCCAGGCTCGTCGACGGCAGCGCCACCGTGCCGCGCGCGATCGTGTCCGCGAAGATGCCGAGCGCGACCGCCAGAACGAGTCCGAGAGCGGCGATGGCCACGATTGTCCACGTGGTGCTGCGCATTGCTCTTCGAGCCTAGCCCGCCCCCGGTAACGCCCGGTCCAGCTCTCTGTTAAGGGTCGGCAAAGTCGGTGGAGGCGCTGCGGGAAGCGCGATCCGAGCTTGGGCTCCGCCCGTCGAGCGGTTCCGGATCGACGCGCTGCCGCCCCACCGGCGAGCGAGCGTCGCGACGATCGGCAACCCGAGCCCGCTGCCGCTCGCGCCGACGCCGGCGGTTCCTCGGGCGAAGCGCTCGAAGACATGCTCCTCGTCACCGGCCGTGAGCCCGGGCCCCTCGTCCTCGACCGTCAGCACGGCGAGATCGCCGTCACGGTGCCAGCGCACGGCCACCTGCGTCCCCGCCGGCGAGTAGTGGAGCGCGTTCTCGATCAGGTTGTCGAGCACGATCGCCACGTCCTCGTCGGTCGCGGCCGCGCGGACGCCGTCGTCACCGAGCACCGTGAGGCGGATGTCCTTGCCCGCTGCCTGCGGCTCCCAGCGCTCGGCCGCGCCGTGGGCCGCTTCGGCGAGGTCGACGGGCCGCGCGGGCGTGGGGCGCTCGCCCTCGCGCGCGAGCGCCAACAGCGACGTGACGAGCCGCGCGAGGCGCTCCGCCTCGCGTTCGGCCGCCTCCAGCTCGGCGCCCAGTGATGGATCGTCCGCCTTCAGCGAGGCGGCCTCCAACCTGAGCCGGAGCCCCGTGAGAGGGGTGCGGAGCTGGTGCGAAGCGTTGGCGACGAATTCGCGCTGCGCCTCGAGCACGCGCTCGAGCCGGTCGGTCATGTCATTGAAGGCCTCGGCCACCTCGCGCTGCTCGAGCGCCCCCTCGGGCTCGGCGCGCGCCTCGAGCTCGCCGGCCTCGACCCGCCGGGCCGCCTGCGCCAGCCCACGGAGAGGCCGCGAGAGCCAGCTCGCGAGCACCCATGCGAACAGCAGGCCGAACGCGAGCGCGGCGAGCCCGACCGCGGCGAGGCCGAGCACGTCCTTACGGATCCGCTCGTCGATCGGTGTCGTGCTCTGCGTGATGCGTACCGCGCCGAGATCGCCCGCGTCGACGATCGGGGCCGCCGTGTAGAGCACCTCCTCGTCGAGCGTTTCGCTGCGCCGCCGGCCCTGTGCCGTCCGGCCGGTCGCGAGGGTCCGCTCGATCTCGGGGCGGTCGGCGTAGGAACGACCGAGGAGGCCGCGGCCGGCCGAGTCGGCGACAAGCCTTCCCTGTTCGTCCACGACGATCACGCGGCCGCCGAGCTGGCGCGCGGCCGTGCGGACGATGCGGTTCAACGCGATGCCCTCGCGGCCCGAAGCGCTCGCCGCGACGAGCTGCGCCTCGGACGCCGCCTGGGCCTTGACCTCGGCGTTCACGCGCCGCGAGACGTTGAGCGCCAGCGGAACCTCGAGCGCGAGGATCACGAGCAGCAGCACGTAGGCGAAGGCGCCGAGCAGGAGGGGACGCAGCCGCATCGGTCAGAGCTCGTCCGGGCCCGCGAAACGGAAGCCGACGCCGCGGACCGTGTGGATGTAGCGCGGCGTGCTCGGGTCGTCGCGGAGCTTCTTGCGCAGCGCGCTGACGTGCACGTCGAGCGTCTTCGTCGATCCGAACCAGTTCGTGTCCCACACCTCGTCGATGAGCCGCTCGCGCGTGACCACGGTGCCCGCGTTGTCGACGAGCAGCCGCAGCAGGTCGAACTCCTTCCGCGAGAGCTCGAGCTGCTCGCCGGCGACCGAGGCCGTGCGCCGCGCCCGGTCGATGCGGACGTCGCCGAGCTCGGCCACCTCCTCCGTGCTCGCGGCCGGCGCGGCGGCGGTCCGGCGCAGCACGGCGCGGATACGGGCGATCAGCTCGCGGGCGCTGAAGGGCTTGACGACGTAGTCGTCCGCACCGACCTCGAGGCCCACCACGCGGTCGGTCTCCTCGCCGCGGGCCGTCAGCATGATGATCGGGACCGAGGAGCGGGAGCGGAGCTCGCGGCAGACGTCGAGCCCGGAGCCGTCGGGCAGCATCAGGTCCAGGAGCACGAGGTGCGGTGAGCGCGACTCGGCGAGCTCGAGCGCCTCTGCGGCCGTCCCGGCGACCACCGGATCGAAGCCCTCGCGGCTGAGCGCCTCGGCGAGCGGCGTGGTGATCGACTCCTCGTCCTCGACGAGCAGGACGGTGCGCTTGTTCGTGGCCACGGGGGAAGTGTGCCCGGAAGAAGCGGAGGCGACCCTCGGGGAGAGTGCAGGGCCGCCTCCGTCCGTCGCAGTTGGGAGGGTCTGACGAAATGACGCTGTGTCGCCGGGCCGCGCTGCTCGCCCCGAGGCGGCGTCCTCAGTCGCGCCCGTATAGCTCCGCATACGAACACTCCCTGCGTCCTTGCCTCGGAACGACCATCACAACCCGGCGACGAGCGACATCCCGCCAAACCCTCCGCTAGCGCGCGACGAAGCTGCCGCGCATGCCCTCCTCGGCGTGGTCGCTCACGCCACACCAGTACGAGTAGCGGACACCCTTCTTGAGCTTCGCCGTGAGCGAAGCGGCGCCGCCGCCGGCGAGGACGCGCGTCTTCCAGGTCTTGCCGCCGCCCTTGAGCCAGAAGTCGTGGCCGTCGTCGCTGACGTTGCGGACGACGAACTTGGCGGTTCCGGCTCGCGGCTTGGCGGAGAGCGAAATGCGGTAGCTCTTCTCCGAGACGCGGACTGTCTGGGCGCTCGGCGCCGCGAGCACCGGCAGCGCGAGAAGCGCGGCGGCGGCGAGCGAGGCGGTGCCCAGGATGACTGCTCGAAGCATGTGTGACCCCCTTGTAGGTGGCGGTGTCGATGAACGGGCTCAGCCTGCCCGGGAGCCGCCCAGCGGACGGTCACGGCCGCACCAGCGAATCGGAAAGCTTTCGTTAAGCCTTCTCCACGACGCCCGTTTTTCTGCCGAGCGCCGCATTCGTTCGTAATATCCCCGTTGTGAGACGTGTCGCCCTCGTCTTTCTGCTCGCTTTGATCGGTGCCGGTGCGGTGGCCGAGGCGGCGTCGCCGCCGCCCAAGCGCATCGCGCCGTGGGTGAAGATCGAGGGCGTCAAGGTCGGCGGGCTCAACCCGTACATCGCCTACCGGCGCGTGACCAAGGCCTACGAGCGGCCGGTCCGCTTCGCGAATGGGCAGGAGCGCTGGGCCCGTTCGCCGGCGTCGCTCGGCTCCGTCGTGGACGTGGACGGCGCGATCGCACAGGCGCTCGATGCCAAGGCCGGCGAGACCGTGTCGCTCAGTGTCCGCCTCGATCCGAAGCGGATCCACGCGTACGTCGCGTCGCTCGACAAGCGCTACCGCGAGGAGCCGGC
Organism: uncultured Actinomycetes bacterium; assembly: GCA_963739085.1. Classification (GTDB taxonomy): domain Bacteria; phylum Actinomycetota; class Thermoleophilia; order Gaiellales; family Gaiellaceae; genus DATFQE01. The sequence continues at coordinate 140,863 of CAVTZA010000020.1, forward strand.
CGACGCCGAGCTGGTCGGCCTGATCGGGACGACGCCGAACATCACGAGCGAGAAGACGGGCCGCGAGGTGAAGCAGGGCTGGATGTCCCGTGCGATCGCGAACCGGCTCCAGTCGACCGTGCGCCGGCCGCTGGCGCTCCCCTTCCGCGAGCTGCTGCCGACGAAGACCCGCGCGCAGTTCGGCCCGGTGATCGTGATCCAGCGCGGCGGCAACGTGCTCACGCTGTTCGACGGCTCGACGACCGTGCGCACCTTCGGGGTCGCCACCGGGCAGGCGCAGTACCCGACGCCCTCAGGCACGTGGTCGATCGTCGACAAGCAGCGCGACCCGTGGTGGCGGCCGCCCGACTCCGAGTGGGCGAAGGACGCGAAGCCGATCCCGCCGGGCCCGGGCAATCCGCTCGGCACCCGCTGGATGGGCCTGTCGGCCGCCGCGGTCGGGATCCACGGAACGCCCGACGCCGCGTCGATCGGCTACTCGGCCTCGCACGGGTGCATCCGGATGCGCGTGCCCGACGCCGAGTGGCTGTTCGAGCACGTCGACATCGGCACGCCCGTCGTGATCGTCTAGAGCTTCCTTCGGTGGGGGACACAGGCGCCACCCCGAAGGGAGCTCACTACTAGTTGCTGCTCGTCCTTGCTCTGCTCGCCGCCCTGCTGTGGCTCCCGTCGCCGTGGGGTGTCGTGCTCGTCGTCGCGGCAGCGCTCTTCGAGGCCGCCGAGATCGCGTTCTGGATCTGGTGGTCGCGGCAGGGCAAGCCGGTGGTCGGCTCGGAGACGATGGTCGGCTCCGTCGGGCTCGTGACGAGCGCGCTCGATCCGCACGGCCAGGTCCGCGTCGCCGGGGAGCTCTGGCAGGCGCGCAGCGAGTCGCTCGCCCGTCCCGGCGACCAGGTCGTGATCCGTTCCGTGGAGCCGGATCTGACGCTCGTCGTTACACCTGAGCAGCCGAAAACCCCGGAGTAGACTCCGGGCCGTGGCCAGGGTCGACGAAGCGGTCGTCGAGGAGCCGCTCGAGTGGGACTCGCCGCTCTTTCGCACCGCGGTGTCCCAGTTCGAGCAGGCGCTCGACCAGGCGGACGTGGGCGCCTCTGTGGCGGAGCGGCTGCGCTATCCCGAGCGCGCGACCATGGTCAGCGTCCCGGTCCGGCTCGACGACGAGAGCCTCAAGATGTTCCCCGCCTACCGCGTGCAGCACTCGACCGTCCTCGGGCCGACGAAGGGCGGGATCCGCTACGACTCCCACGTCTCGCTGGGCGAGTGCGCCGCGCTCGCGATGTGGATGACCTGGAAGTGCGCGCTCCTGCGCCTGCCCTACGGCGGCGCGAAGGGCGGTGTCCGCTGTAACCCCCGCGAGCTGTCGCCGCTCGAGGTCGAGCGTCTGACGCGCCGGATGACGACCGAGCTCCTCCACATCATCGGGCCCGACCAGGACATCCCCGCGCCCGACATGGCCACGAACGAGCAGACGATGGCCTGGATCATGGACACCTACTCGATGCAGGTCGGCCACGCGGTTCCCGAGATCGTCACCGGCAAGCCGATCTCGGTCGGCGGCTCGGTCTTCCGCAGCGAGGCGACCGGAGCGGGCGTCGTGATGGTGATCGAGCGTGCGTGCCAACGCCTGGGCTGGAACCTCGCCGACCAGCGCTGCGTCGTCCAGGGCTACGGAAACGTCGGCGGGGTCGCGGCGCGCGAGCTCGCCGGCCACGGCGCGACCGTCCTCGCGGTCTCCGACATCTCGGGCGGCATCTACAACCTCGAGGGCCTCGACCTCGCCGACGTCGACGCCTGGGTGCGGGACAACGGCTCGCTCGCCGGCTACGAGCGCGCGCAGCGCGTCTCGAACGAGGAGCTGCTCGAGCTGCCCTGCCACGTCCTCGCACTCTGCGCGCTCGAGAACCAGCTGACCGGCGAGAACGCGCCCAGGATCGACACGAAGATGGTCGCCGAGGGCGCGAACGGGCCGACCTCGCTGGAAGCGGACGCGATCCTGAACGAGCGCGGAATCGTCGTCCTGCCTGACATCCTCACGAACGCGGGCGGCGTCACCGTCTCCTACTTCGAATGGGTGCAGGACCTGGGGCGGCTGTTCTGGGACCGCCGCGAGATCCGCGCGAAGCTCGCCGACAAGCTCCACGACGCATTCGACCGCGTGTGGGATCTCGCAGACGCACAGGACATCAGCCTGCGGAACGCAGCCCTGGCGGTGGCGATCCGGGAGGTCGCCGGAGCGCTCGAGTGGCGGGGGATCTATCCGTGACCCTCGTGCGCGAGGCGATGGTCACCGAGCCGAAGACGCTCGAGGTCACCGCGACCGCCCAGGAGGCGGGCGAGCTGCTCTCACGGACGGAGGTGCGCGCGGTGTACGTCTGCGATTCGGGGCGGCTCGTCGGCGTCGTCACCCGCAAGACGCTCGTCCGCGAGGTGATCGCGCCCGGACGCGACCCGCGCACGACGACGCTGCGCGACATCGCCGAGGAGCCCTGGTGGACCGTGCGGTCCGACGAGCCGATCGAGGAGGCGTTCCGGTTCCTGGAGGGCAAGGATGCCGAGCGCGTCCCGGTCGTCGAGGCCGACGGGCGCCTCGTCGGCGTCCTCTCGCGGAGCGTCCTCCAGCGCCGTCTCGCCGAGGACGAGCCGGTCGCGGACGAGCTTCAGCAGCAGGTGTAGGCGCCGGGCGGCGCCGCTCCCTCGACGGGAGCCGGGAGCTCGGCCGCCTCGAGGGCGGCGCCGTGGAGCAGGTCGCGCTCGCTGGCCTCGATCTCCTCGAGCCCCGACCAGTCGAGCAGCTCGCGGAGGATGAGCGCGCCGGCAACGATCACGGGCGCGCGCTCCGGCTCGAGGGCCGGCACGCGCCGTCGCTCCTCGAGGGGCAGGGCGGCGAGGCCGTCGAGGAGCCCGATCGCCGCGGGCGCCGCGATCCTGTGGCCCTGCACGCGCTCCGAGTCGTAGGCGTCCAGGCCCAGGTCGAGCGCAGCCAGCGTCGTGACCGTGCCGGCTACGCCGATGGCACCGTCGTGCGCGAGCGCGGGTGGGAGGACGGCCCGGACGTGCTCGGCGCACGCGCTCAGCTCGTCGCGGGTCGGCGGGTCGGAGTGCAGGAACCGCTCCGTCAGCCGGACGCACCCGATGTCGAGGCTGACCTGGAAGCCGTCGCCGGTGACGAGCTCGGTCGAGCCGCCGCCGATGTCGACGACCAGGGTGCCGTGGCTCGGCTCGCGGTCCGAGGTGGCGCCGCGGAACGTGAGCGAGCCCTCCTCGTCCCCGGACAGCAGCCGCGTGGTGAAGCCGTAGCTCCACTCGACCTCGCCGAGGAACGCCTCGCCGTTCTCGGCGTCGCGGATCGCGCTCGTGCCGACGGCGAGCGTGCGTTCGGCGCCCAGCGCTTCGATCCGGCGCCGGTAGTCCGACAGGCAGTTGCGGACACGTGCGATCGGGACTGGGAGGAGGCGGCGTCGCCGGTCGACGTCCTCGCCGAGCTTCGTGAAGACGAGATCTCGGTCGACTTCCTCGATCCGGCCGCCCTCGACGTCCGCGACGAGCAGCCGCGTGGCATGGGTCCCGAGATCGACGGCAGCAACCCGCATTTAGTGCCTCCTCAGGCAATGCGCGCCTGCCTCTGGCCCGCGATCACGCGGCGCCAGGAACCACCCTCGCCCTTGCAAAGGCTGCAAAGAGCCTTCGCCGCGGGCGAGTGCGGCCCCTGGCTTGGTGCTCGCGACCCAGAGACTGGGCTGAATTCCCTGAAGAGGCACTCTCGCTACGCTAGCCACATGTTCCTCTTCCGTAACAAGACAGAGATGGTGGAGCCCCGCGACGCGATCGCCGGCCGCGAGGAGCACATGGTCGTTCCCGAGCGCCACGCGGTGCTCGGGACGCCGCTCCGGCCGCCGTTCCCCGAGGGCTTCGAGACCGCCGTGTTCGGCCTTGGCTGCTTCTGGGGCGCCGAGCGTGTTTTCTGGCAGGCGCCTGGCGTCTATACGACGGCCGTCGGCTACGCGGGCGGTTACACCCCCAACCCGACCTACGAGGAGACCTGCACGGGCCGTACCGGCCACACCGAGGCCGTCCTCGTCGTCTACGACCCGGCGAAGACGTCGTACGAGGAGCTGCTGAAGCTCTTCTGGGAGAACCACGACCCGACCCAGGGCATGCGCCAGGGCAACGACGCCGGCACGCAGTACCGCTCGGCGGCGTACTACGCGAACGAGGCGCAGCGCGAGGCGATCGAGCGCTCGCGGGCCATGTACGCCGACGAACTGCGCCGAGCCGGCTACGGCGAGATCACGACCGAGGTCGCACCGGCGGGCGAGTTCTACTACGCCGAGCCGTACCACCAGCAGTACCTGCACAAGGTGCCGAACGGCTACTGCGGCCTCGGCGGAACGGGCGTCAGCTGCCCGGTCGGCCTCGTGGCAACCGAGACGTAGGCACGTTACAATGCCCGCTGCGCCGCGGGGTGGAGCAGTCAGGTAGCTCGCCGGGCTCATAACCCGGAGGTCGCAGGTTCAAATCCTGCCCCCGCTATAGAAAAGCCCCGCTAACACGGGGCTTTTCTCGTTCTAGACTGCCGATCGTCGGGTTGCTACCCGTTTTGCTACCCCGCGGCTCCGAACATGCGCTCTTCCGCCTTCTCCGCGGCGCCATGGAAGAGCACCTGCACGGCATGGATATAGCGGTCGGTAATCGTGCTCTGGCTAAAGGCGGTCGTCACTCCGAGCTCAGGCCCGCGCATCGCAGCTGCAACAGTCGGCGAGGCGCCGAATCCTTGGCATAGGGGAGGAAATGACCCCGCGGGGTTGTCGGCTTCGTCGGCATGGCCTGCCGAGCGCCGACGTCTCAGGAGGCTTCGGCTTCGGCGTCGACCTTGTCTTTGCGGTGCCAGCGGATGAAGCCGCAGCGATCGCATGAGAACGCCAGCGCCTGAAGCCCGCCTTCCAACGCTTGCAGCGTCGACATCCCGTCGAGGAGGATCCACGTCGTCGCGCCGCACATGGGGCACGGACGGGCGGCGTCCTCGACTTCTCGTCCCACGGGCGAAGGTTGACACGTTTTTTCGCGCGCGCGTCGCGATGACCCCGCGACCGCGCTGCGCAAAAACGGTGGAGCAAACTCGGGGTGGGACGATCGGCGGCGCCCTCGCTCCGGCCGCCGTGGGCCCACGGCGGGGGGTCCCGCTTGCCCGCCGGGGTCGTCCGCGGGCGCGCGCTCGGCCGCGTCCAGCTCATCCCGCAGATGCAGGATCGCCTCCGGCGTGATCTGGAGCGCCTCTCGCGCCGATCCGTAGTTTCCCGTGGGCGCGTGGGGCCTAGAACCGATGCCGGACGGGTCCCGTACCGTGATGGTAGTGGGAATGAGACGCCTCGCCGCAGTCCTCGCCTATGGGCTCGCGCTGCTGGTCGTGACAAGCGCGAGTGGTGCGACCACCGAAGCCGCGAGCCTCGCGTCCCCGGGAGTCGTCCAATGGCGCTTCCAGGTCAGCGGCCAGTACGTCCTGCATCCGCCGGCTGTCGGTCCCGACGGCGGAGTCGTCGTCGCGAGCTCGACCGGCGACGCGTACTCGCTGACCGCCGCCGGCGCACTCCGGTGGGTCGTTCCCTCCGTGGGCGGGAGTGGAGGTCCCTCGATCGGGGCCGATGGGACGGTGTACGTCGCTTCGATGAGCACCGTCACCGCAATTGCCCCTGACGGCTCGATCAAGTGGAGGTTCACGGAGCCCTCTTTCGGCCAGGGCGTGATCGCCGGTCCGACGGTCGGCCCGGACGGGAACATCTACGTGATCTCGGACCTGGGCGGCCTGGGCGCGTTCGCCCTGTCGCCGGCCGGGCAGCTCCTGTGGAGCAACCCGGGTAACCCGACCTTCGCGGAGAACGGTCAGCTCGGCGTGGAGATCGTGTTCGGCTCCGGACGTCTGTATACAGCGTTCGACGAGCGCGGTGTCGCTCTGAGCACGATGTTCGGCCTCTCGCTGGGAGGAGCCCAGCAGTGGGCGAGGACGATCGGCGGCACCGACGATCCGTTCATGCAGCAGCAGCGCCAGCCGGCGACCGGATCGGACGGCAGTCTCTACCTGACCGCGATGGGCGGCGCGAACGGCTGGGGCTTGAAGCGCGTCGATCCGGGCAGTGGCAACGTGCTCTGGAACTACTCCCCGTTCCCGTCGAACGGGATGTCGGCTCCCAGCGTGGGTCCGGACGGGTCGGTCTACTTCTCGAGGAGCCTGAGCTACCTCGAGTCGGTGACTCCCGCCGGCCAGTCGCGCTGGGTGTTCTCCGACGGCTCGATCATCGACCATCCCGCTGTGAGCCCCAACGGCAGCGTTGTCGTAGCCGGGGTTCGCCCCAACTTCGGTCAGCCTGGATCGGTCCGTGCGTGGAACGCCGCTAGGGGCACGGTCGACTGGCAGATCGACCTGCCCGACGAGAACGGCGGCAACCAGATCCTGTACACGCAGCCACGCTTTTCCGCCGACAGCGGCACCGCCTACTTCGGCACCGCAATCCTCGGAGGCAGCGGAGAGTTCTCGTTCGTCTACGCCGTGGGAACGGGCTCGAACCCCGCCGCCTCCACCGCCTCCGCCGCCGACCCAGTGTGTCGTGCCCGGCGTCGTCGGCCTGACGCTCAGCGCGGCCCGAGCAGAGATCGGCGACGCAAACTGCTCGGTTGGGAGCATCACGCGCGTTCGCTCGAAGCAAGTCGGGATCGTGCTCACTCAGAGCCCCGCAGGAGGGACGACGCTGCCGAGGGGCGGTCGGGTAGACCTCACGGTCGGCCGCAGATAGTCGTCGTCTATGC
>CAVTZA010000021.1:0-72566 GCA_963739085.1 uncultured Actinomycetes bacterium
CGCTCGGCAGTTTCACCGCGCGGCTGACGATGCCGTTTTTCTGCCCGGTGCCGCCGAACACGCCGATCGAGCCCGCCGGGATCAACGATCCGCCCGGGTCGGGGCCGTACTACGTGGCCGAGCGCGTGGTCAACCAGCGGATCGTGCTGAAGCGGAACCCCTTCTACCGGGGCGGCCGGCCGGCGAACGTCGACCAGGTGGTGTGGACAATCGGGGAGAGCGTGGATGCTTGCCGGCTCGCGACCGAGCAGGACCGGATCGACCACTGCGTGCTCAGCCCCTTGCCCGGGAACGACGCGTACCGGGAGCTTGAAGACCGGTACGGAATCAACCGGAAGGGCGGGCAGTTCTTCCGTCACACGGCGCTCAACACGCAGTTCTTCGCGTTCAACCACGACCGGAAGGCATTCAGGGGGCGCGGGCAGATTCCGCTCAAGAAGGCGATCAACTATGCGATCGACCGGCCGGCGCTGGCCCGGACGTTCGGCTATCTCGGCGCTAGGCGCACCGACCAGCTGCTGCCGCATGCCCTGGGGCGGGAAGAGAGCATCTACCCGATCAAAGGCGCCGACCCAGCGGCGGCGAGGAAGTGGCTCGCCCAGGCCAGCTTCAAGCCCAGCACGCTCGTCCTGTACGCGGCAAATCGTGGCCCTGCTCTCATGGTTGCGGAGGCCTTCAAGTTCGACCTGCAGCAGATCGGCATCGACGTCCAGGTGAAGTACTTCGACACGCTGCTAGCGGAGGAGAAGGCGGGCATCAGGGGCGAGCCGTTCGACGTCGTCCTGAGGGGCTGGGCCGTCGACTACGCCGACGCGGAGGCGTACTTCGAGCCGCTCCTCAACGGCAGAAACCTGCGCGCGACGGGCAACCTCAACAGCTCCTATCTCGACGACCCGAGGATCAACGCGAGGATCGCGTCAGCGAGCAGGCTGACGGGTGAGGCGCGTCGTAGGGCCTGGGCGAACCTCGACGCCGACGTGATGCGGAACGACCCGCCCTGGGCGCCCTTCGCGCACGCCACGATCCGCGACTTCGTCTCGCCGAGCTTCGGCTGCTACCTCTTCCATCCCCTGTATCGAGTCGACATCGCGGCGGCGTGTAAGAAGTAGCCTCTCCCCGAAAGGAGCCGCATGGCAAGGCTGCCAGGGGGGACCGTCACGTTCCTGTTCAGCGACGTCGCGGGCTCGACGCGCCTGCTCAGAGCGCTCGGGCAGGAGCGATACGGACAGGCGCTCGCCGACTACCAGTTCCTGATCCGCGAGTCGTGCACGAGCCTCGGCGGGCACGAGGTCGATACGCAGGGCGACGCCTTCTTCTTCGCCTTCGCGACTGCGAGGGACGCGGCCTCCGCGGCCGCGGAGGCGCAGGACTCGATCGCCCGTCACCCCTGGCCCGATGGAACGGAGCTTCGCGCGCGGATCGGGCTGCACACGGGCGAAGCCTCGGTCTCGGAGGGCCGCTACGTCGGGCTCTCGGTGCACCGGGCGGCCCGGGTCTGCGCGGCCGGCCACGGCGGCCAGGTTCTCCTCTCGCAGACGACGGCCGCAGTGCTGGAGGACGAGGAGCTGGGCGACCTCGGCCTGCGCGAGCTCGGCCGTCACCGGCTCAAGGACTTCGAGCGCCCCGTGCGGCTGCACCAGCTCGACCTGCCAGGTCTACCGAACAGGTTCCCGCCGCCCAAGACCGAGCGGACGCGGGCGTCTCGGCGGAGGCACGCCCTGCTCGCGGCGGGGCTCGCCGCGCTCCTCGCCGCGGCCGTCGCGGCCGCAGTGGCGCTGATCGGCGGGGGCGGGAGAGCCGCGATCACCGCGCTCGGCCCCACCTCGGTCGGGGTCATCGACCCGAAGACGAATCGCCTCGTCGCCGAGATCGATCTCGGCTTCACGTCGCCGCTGATCGCGGCCGGCGAGGATCACGTCTGGATCGCCGACCCGCACGGGAGCGGGCTGGCGAAGATCGACCCGAAGACGAGGGAGATCGTCAAGCGCTTCTCCGTCGAGTCCGGCGCAATTCCGACCGGCATCGCCGTCGGCGAGGGCTCGGTCTGGGTAGGGGAGAACCGCGTCACAAGTCTCGCCGTCCTCGAGCTCGGCCCGGAGTTCGGCGACCCGCGGCAAGCGCCGATTGTCGTCGAGCGGAGTCGGCGCTCGCTCGCGAGCTCAGAGTTGGTGCTGCTCGCGATCGGCGACGGCGCCGTCTTCGCGCTCGAAACGGGGAGCGGGCAGGTGTCGCGCATCGCTGGGGGTACCTCCTCACCGTTGGTCGATGCCGTGGGCATCGACGCGGGCTCGATCGCCGCCGAGCACGGGGGGATCTGGCTGGGCGGGCGGAACGGCGTCACGAAGATCGATCCGTCCACCGGCGCAACGGACGCCACTCTTCCTGTGATTGGCCTCACGGATTCCGTGGCGACCTCGATTCAGGTCGGCGCCGGTTCCGTCTGGTTCGTAGGCAGCGCGCAGCCAAAGCTGTTTCGGATCGACTCAGCCGGGAGGAACCTGACGAGAACGACATTCGACGTGGGCCGTGGGCCAAGCGCAATCTCGGTCGGCGAGGGCGCCGTCTGGGTGGCGAACAACCTCGACGGGACGGTCTCGCGCATGGATCCGAAATCCGGCACGGTGGCCACGATCCCGCTCGGCGCGCCGCCCGCCGGGATCGTCGCCGCCTACGGCAGCGTGTGGACGAGCCCTGGGGAACCGGTTGGATGACCCGCCCCAAAGCGCTAGCGGCTCAGGCGGCTGACGTCGACCGCTACGCGCGCGCGTGCGCTTCGAACTGATGGTTCGGCGCGTCCCACCACGGCGCGCAGAGGTCCTCGGGAGGGTGGGAACTCGCTCGGGGCAGCGCCCTCGGCCTCGGGGACGAGGACAACCGAGCTGCCCTTGACCCGGCGGCGATAGCGAAGGGCGGGCCTCGAGCCCGCCCTTCGTCTGTCCGAGAGCCGGAATCGGCTCACAGACCGCCCACTGTGTACCGCCGTCGATCGACTCATCGATGTAGAGCTCTAGGCGGCAGGCGTTGACGTACTTCCAGTCCGCGAACCGGCGGCATCCGCGAGCCGAGTGGCAATGCCCGCTCGTCCCCGCTCGATCACTGCGGGGTCCCGGAACAGCACGTAGAGGGAGTTGGCCTGATCGAGCATCGCCATGATCTCGAACGTGAGCTGCGAGGAGTCGACGTCCGCGTCGAGCTCGCCCAGCTCCTGAGCGCGCCGGATGTTGGTTTCAAACAACTCCATCCACCCCGCGTACGTGTCCACGACGCGATCCCGCACCGGCCCCGGGCGGGTGTCCCACTCGGTCGCCGCCGACACGAAGAAGCAGCCTCCGGGGAACACATCGCGCTCGACGTAGGAGAGGTAGCGCTCGCACAGAGCCTCGAGTCGCGGCAGCCCTTCCGCGGCCTCCGACGCCGGCTCGATGACCTCGGAGCCGATCACGTCTTCGGCGGCCGAGATTGTTGCGAGCTGGAGATCCTGCTTCGACTCGAAGTGGGCGTAGAGCCCGCTCTTGCTCATCCCGATCTCTTTGGCGAGTCGCCCGATCGACAGACCCTCGAGACCCTCGACCGTGGCGAGGCGGGTGGCCGCCTCGAGGATCGCACGGCGGCTGCGCTCTCCATCGGAGCGGGTACGTCGCTTGCTGGTAGGGGTACCTGCCATGGCCGTGCGGACCTGGCTTGACAAGTTAGCACGAGCGGTCGTACTATCCCTACTTCGCACGAACGGTCGTATTTCACTGAAACGAACTGGAGGTCACATGAGCACCGTCCAAGCACCCTCCAGCGCAGCAACCGAAGCGCTGGCCGAGCGCCTGTTCGAGGCCACGATCGACACACTCGAAATCGCGTCCGTCCACATCGGAGGTCGGCTCGGCCTCTACCGTGCGCTCGCCGAAGGCGGCGACGCGACGCCGGGGGAGCTCGCGTCGCGCACGGGCACCGATGAGCGCTACGTCCGCGAATGGCTCGAGCAACAGGCCGTGGCCGGGTTCTTGACCGTCGACGACGCCGACGCTGAGCCGAGCAAGCGCCGCTTCGCGCTCCCCGACGCTCACCGCCCAGTCTTCGTCGACGACGAGGACCTGAACCTCGTCACGCCGCTTGCCACACTCGCCGTCGGCGTGCTGAGGCCGATCGACGCGCTACTCGACGCGTACCGGACCGGTGATGGGGTCCCGTACGAGCTCTACGGCGCGGATACTCGCGAAGGGATCGGCGCGATCAACCGCCCGCAGTTCGTGAGTCTCGTCGCGGAATGGTTCGCGTCCGTCCCCGAGATCGACGCGCGCCTCCGTGCACAGCCCCCCGCCGTCGTAGCCGATCTCGCCTGCGGGACGGCCTGGTCGAGCATCGCAATCGCGCGCGCTTACCCAGGCGTGACCGTCGACGCCATCGACGAGGACGCCGAGTCGATCGAGACCGCCCGCAAGAACATCGATGCGGCCGGCCTGGAGAATCGCGTGAAGACGACCGTCCACGACGCGAGCGACCCGGCGCTCCGCGGCCGCTACGACCTGGTCACGATCTTCGAGGCCCTGCACGACATGAATCACCCCGTCGAGGCGCTCCGGACGGCACGGAGCAACCTCGCCGAGGGCGGCAGCGTCCTGGTCGCAGACGAGCGGGTGGCGGAGCGCTTCACAGCACCCGGCGACGAGATCGAGCGCCTGAACTACGGCTGGAGCGTCCTCCACTGCCTCGCGGTCGGCCGGATCGACGAGGACTCGGTGGGAACGGGCACGGTCATGCGCCCGGACACCGTCCGCGCCTACGCCGCCGAAGCCGGCTTCGGCCGGGTCGACGTGCTGGCGATCGAGCACGACTTCTGGCGGTTCTACCGGCTCTCGCCCTGAGCTCCGTCAAGCCGACGCCCGCAGGGTGACCTGATCTCTTGCGACAAGGTCTCGACGGCGAAGACGCTCTGCGGCAGCCGGCTGAAGCCGCGCACCTACCGGCGCCGAGCGCGGTCAGCCGACCCGTGAGCGCAGGCCGCCTAAACCGGCGGATTGCTGCGGCGGCACGTCGCCGGTCGGGGGGCGCGCCCGTCGCGTTCTCGCCGTTGAGCCCGTCGTAGACCGAACAGTCGTGCGGATATCCCTTCCCGGGCCTGCCACGGGCAACCGGCGTCGGGTTTGCTCGACAACGAGTTCGCGAAGGCAGCGCCGTGCCTGTCGGTCTATGGACCGTCCGCTCGCGCCGCCCGAGCTCGACCACGAGGGAAGTGCCGCACACCGGGGCAGCCCTAGGGACGCGCCCGCAAAGAACTAGGGGGTGCGTCTGGGGCATGCCCCGAAGAGTGGGGTGTCGGGCGATCGCGATTCTCGAAGGTGAACCACACCGCTCGTCGAGAAGGGAGAAGCCCGATGCAAGCAGGACACGACAACGGCTGGCGACGGAGGGCACGCCGACTTTTCGTCGGCGTCGTGCTCGTTTCAGGCTTCGTCGCCGGCACCAGCCCGCCGGCGAACGCGGCGGTCACCGCGACGTTCAACGCCGGGGTGCTCACCGTCTTCGGTGACGTAAACAACAACTCGATCACGATCAGCCGCGACGCGGCCGGGAGGATCCTCGTGAACAACGGGGCGGTGCCCGTGTCCGGCGGAACGCCCACCGTCGCGAACACCTCGCTGATGCAGGTCTTCGGCCAGGCCGGCAATGACACGATCAGCCTCGACCAGGCCAACGGGGCTTTGCCCGCGGCGAACCTGTTCGGCGGCGGCAACGACGACACCCTCGACGGCGGGGCCAGCGCCGACATGCTGTTCGGGCAGAGCGGCGTCGACATCCTCCGCGGCCAAGGAGGCTTTGACTTCCTGTTCGGCGGCACCGAGAACGACACCCTCACGGGAGGCGACGCCGACGACCAGGTCTTGGGCGAGGGCGGTAACGACCGGATGATCTGGAATCCCGGCGACGACACCGATCTCAACGAGGGCGGAGCCGGCCAGGACACGGTCGAGGTCAACGGCGGCGGCGGTGCCGAGGAGTTCACCGCAACGGCCAACGGCGTCCGTGTTCGGTTCGACCGGGTCAACCCGGCGCCGTTCGCGATCGACATCGGCACCTCCGAGCAGCTCGTGCTCAACGCCAACGGCGGCGAGGACCGCTTCTCGGCCAGCGGGAACCTGGCCGCGCTGATCCAGATCACCGTCGACGGCGGCGCCGGCGGGGACACACTCCTCGGAAGCAACGGAATCGATCTCCTGCTCGGCGGCGACAACAACGACTTCGTCGACGGCCAGCAGGGGAACGACGTCGCCTTCCTGGGTTCCGGCAACGACACTTTCCAGTGGGACCCGGGCGACGGCAACGACACGATCGAGGGCCAGGCGAACACCGACACGATGCTGTTCAACGGCTCGGCCGCCAACGAGATCTTCGCCGCCTCTGCCAACGGCGGTCGCGTGCTCTTCACCCGCAACGTCGCCAACATCGTCATGGACCTCGACGACGTCGAGTCCGTCGACCTGAATGCCCTGGGCGGCGCCGACACGCTCACCGTCAACGACCTGTCCGGAACCGACATGGTCGAGCTCAACACCGACCTCGCCGGCACCATCGGCGGCGCGGCCGGGGACGGCCAGGCCGATGTCGTGATCGTCAACGGCACGAACGGCGACGACATCGTCGACGTCGTCGGCGCGGGAACTTCGGCCTCGGTGCTCGGGCTTGCGGCCCGGGTGAACATCACCAACTCCGAGGGCGCCAACGACTCGCTCGTGCTCAACACACTCGGCGGCAGCGACGAAGTGACGGCCACGACGTTGCCCGCCGGCGTGATCAAGCTGACCGTGGACGGAGGCGCGGCCGACGACACGCTGCTCGGCTCGCAGGGCGTCGACGTGTTCCTCGGCGGCAGCGGCCCGGACTTCATCCTCGGGGACAACGGCAACGACACGGCCTTTATGGGAGCAAGCGACGACGTGTTCCAGTGGAACCCGGGCGACGGCAACGACACCGTCGAGGGCCAGAGCGACGCCGACACGATGCTCTTCCTCGGCTCCAACGCCGCAGAGGACATCGACGTCGTCGCGAACGGAGGACGCGTCCTGTTTCTCCGCAACGTGGGCGCCGTGACGATGGATCTCGACGACGTCGAGAGCATCGACTTCCGGGCCCTGGGCGGCGCCGACAACATCGTCGTCGGCGACCTGAGCGGCACGGACATGACTCAGGCGGGCCTCGACCTGCGCGGGCCGAACGGCGGCGGCGACGGCGCTGCCGACACGGTCACGGTCAACGGCGACCAACGGCGACGACGTGTTCGGTGCGGCCGGCGACGCGGGCGGAGTCAACGTCTTCGGGCTCCAGGCCACAATCAACGTGTTCTTCCAGGAGCAGGCCAACGACCGACTGACGCTCAACGCGTTGGGCGGCGACGACACCGTGAACGCCGGCTCGTTGGAGGCCGACGGCATCCAGCTCACGATGAACGGCGGCCTGGGCGAGGACCTGTTCCTCGGCAGCGAGGGCGACGACCTGATCAACGGCGGCGACGGCGATGACGTGGCCTTGATGGGTGCCGGTGACGACACCTTCGTCTGGAGCCCGGGCGACGACAACGACACGCTCGAGGGTCAGGCCGGTGCCGACACGATGCTCTTCAACGGCGCGAACGCCGCGGAGAACATCGACATCGTCCCCAACGGCGGGCGTGTCCTGTTCCTCCGCAACATCGCCAACGTGACGATGGACCTCAACGACGTCGAGGGCGATCGACTTCAACGCTCTCGGCGGCGCCGACAGGATCATCGTGGGCGACATGAGCGGGACCGACCTCGTCGAGGTGAACAACGACCTGGCCGGCGCGGCCGGCGGCGGCGACGGCCAAACGGACAACGTGATCGTGCAGGCCACGAACGGCGACGACGTGAGCATCGTCGTCGGCGACGCCTCGAGCGTGAGTGTGCTCGGGCTGGCCGCCCAAGTGAACGTCACCGGCTCGGAGCCCGCCAACGATCGGCTGACGATCAACGCGTTGGACGGCGACGACGTCGTGGAGGCTTCCGGCCTGTCGGCCGGGGCGATCCAGCTGACCGCCGACGGCGGCGATGGGGACGACGTCCTCATCGGCAGCGCCGGCGACGATGTGCTGCTCGGCGGGCCCGATGACGACGTACTGGTCGGCGGCCCGGGCATCGACGTCCTCGACGGCGGCGACGGCGACGACATCGAGATCCAGAGCATCGGAGCCGACCGCGTGTCCTCGGCGACCTCCGTCGGAGAGGACTGGCTGGCAGCCCATGCCCGCACCGTCAAGGGCAAGACGGTGCTCGAGGTCGGCGGCGAGGAGCGGACGCTGCCTCGGGCCAGCCTGTCGAGCCTCAGGCAGGGAGCGGCCTCGGCCTGAGCCGGACCGACTCCAGGAGCTGCGGCCGGCGCCAGAACCGCACGATCGGGTTCTGGCGCCGGCCGTCTTTTCGTCGGGCTAGTCTCTGCCGCCGATGAGCGTGACGGCCGTCGAGCAGGAGCACCGCGTCACGCCGCGAGAACTCTCCGAGGGGACCGCTGCGCGCAGATCTACGCGACCTTCCTAGCCCCATTGTCAGTCGTCGAGCCGTTCCTCGCTCTCGGCCTCGAAGCGGTGCAGCTTGTCGCGCGGGACGATGAAGGTGAGCTCGTCGCCCTGGTGGACGCGCTCTTCCACCGGTAGCTCGGCGAGCAGCGGGGTGTCGCCGCGGACGACGTGGACGAGCTGGTCGTCGCCGAGGTACTCGACGACCTCGACGCGGGCGTCGAAGCGGAGGCCGTCGCCACCACTGCCGAGGCGGACGTGCTCGGGGCGGAAGCCGAGAATGACGCCGTCGGCGCCTCCCCCGACGAGCGGCGCCGGGACGAGGTTCATGGCCGGCGAGCCGATGAAGCCCGCGACGAAGACGTTCGTCGGCCTCGTGTACAGCTCTTCCGGGGTGCCGACCTGCTGCAGCACACCGTCCCGCAGCACGGCGATCCGGTGGCCCATCGTCATCGCCTCGACCTGGTCGTGGGTCACGTAGATGGTCGTCGTGGCCAGGCGCTGCTGGAGCTTGAGGATCTCCGCGCGCGTCTCGACCCGGAGCTTCGCGTCGAGATTGGACAGCGGCTCGTCCATCAGGAAGACGACGGGCTCGCGCACGATCGCCCGCCCCAGCGCCACCCGCTGCCGCTGTCCGCCGGAGAGCTGCTTCGGCTTCCGCTTGAGCAGCTCGCCAAGCTGCAGGACCTCGCCGGCGTGCCGCACGCGCTCGTCGATCTCGCGCTTCGGGACACGTCGGTTGCGCAGTGCGAAGGCGAGGTTGTCGTAGACGGTCATGTGCGGATACAGCGCGTAGGACTGGAAGACCATCGCAACGTCGCGCGCCGAGGGCCGGACGTTGTTCACCACACGGTCGTCGATCAGGATCCGCCCCTCCGAGATTCGCTCGAGGCCCGCGAGCATGCGGAGCGCCGTGCTCTTGCCGCAGCCAGACGGCCCGACGAGCACGATGAACTCGCCGTCGCCGACCTCGAGCGAGAGCTCGCTCACGGCGACCGTGCCGTCGAAGTTCTTCGAGACGTTCTCGTAGGTCACGGTGGCCATTGGTTCACGCCTCCTCGGGAGAAGCGGGCTGCGGCGAGTGCCGAGTACGCGGGGGTCATCGTCAGGAAGGGCAGGACGGCGGCGGCGAGGCCGATCGTGTTGATCAGGAGCAGCGCCAGCGCAAGGCCGAGCGCGCCCGCCGGGCGGCGAAGGAGCGCGACGCCCGCATCGGCTGCGAGCGCGCGCAGCGGTCGCTCGAGGTCCCTCAGCGCCAGCGGCCAGAGCAGGAGCTGGTAGACGGCGAAGAGGCCGGTGAGGTAGAGGATCAGGATCGCGAGCGGCCAGGCGAGCGCCGACCCCGAGGCGTAGAACCGCAGCGCGACGACGGTCGCCAACGCGACGAATGCGACGAGCCCGCCGAGGGCCAGGCCGCGCCGCCAGCAGCGGCGAACGCTCCCGGTCGTCTCGGCGATCGTGAGCGACCCAGTGTCGACGACGATCACCGCCGCCGACACGAGCGCCGCCGCGAGCGGCCCCACTCCGACGAGCAATACGAGGGCGGCCGGAACGTACGTGGCGGCGCCGAGCACGACGAGCACATACGCCGACAGCGCCGCGTTGAGCAGCACGAGACGCCACGACTCCTCGTAGAAGTCCCGCGCCGCGCGCCGCAGCACCGCCCCGACTCCCGGGGGCCGAACGGCCTCGGCGGCGGCGATCATCCCTTTACTCCCGCAGCGGTCACACCGGCGACGAAGTAGCGCTGGAAGAACAGGTAGACGATCAGGACCGGCACGATCGCGATCGTCGCCGCGGCCATCAGCTCCGGCCAGAGGGACTGGTACTGGAACCGGAACTGCGCCAGCCCGATCTGCACCGTGTACTGGGACGCGTCGCCCTGGCCGAGCAGGATCAGCGCCCAGAAGAACTCGTTCCACGTGCCCTGGAAGGTCAGGATCGCGACCGCGGCTACAGCCGGCGCCGCAAGCGGCAGCATCACGCGCGCGTAGGTCTTGAAGTAGCCGGCGCCGTCGAGCTTGGCCGCCTCCTCGTAGTCCTTCGGGATGGTGAGGAAGTACTGGCGCATGAGGAAGAGGTTCGTGGCGAGCGCGAGGCTCGAGCCGAAGAAGACGTAGCCCTCCTTCGTCCCGGTCAGGTTCCAGTCGGTGATCGGGAAGTCGATCATCATCAGGAAGATGGGGACGAGCCGCAGCTGGTCGGGGATCATCAGCGTCGCGAGCACGAGCAGGAAGAGCACCTCCCGGAAAGGGAAGCGCAGGCGGGCGAACGCATAGCCGCCGAGCGTCGCGAGGAACAGGTTGATCGTCGTGATCGACGCGGCCAGGATCAGGCTGTTCTTGAAGAAGGTCACGAACGACAGGTCCTCGCGGTTCCAGATCTCGCGGTAGGCGTTCAGGCTCGGGTTGGCGGGCCAGAGGTCGAAGCCGGCTGCCGCCTCCGCCTGGGTCTTCAGCGAGGTCACCACCGCCCAGAGGAGCGGCACCAGGTAGAGCAGCGCGATCACGATCATCACGCCGTAGGCGATCAGCCGGCGAGCACGTTCGCCGCGCGTCAGCGGCGGGATCGCGGGCGCCCGCGAGACCTCGTCGACGTCGGCGAGCTCGCGAACGGCGGTGACGGGAAGCGCGGTCTCGTCCTGATCCGCCATCAGTAGCCGATCTCCGCCTTGCCGAACACGAGCCGCTGCACCAGGGTCAGCGTGAAGATGATCAGAAACAGCACCACGCCGACCGCAGCGCCGTAGCCGTAGTTGAACTCGGAGATCGTGACCCGGTACAGGTAGAGGACGGCGGTCATCGTCGAGCCGGCCGGGCCGCCTGAACCGGTCGAGATGATGAATGCCTGGTCGAAGAGCTTGAGCGCGCCGATCACCGAGACGACCACGACGAAGAAGTGGGCGGGCTTCAGCAGCGGGAACGTGATCTTCCAGAACGTCCTCCACGTGCCGCCGCCGTCGATCGCGGCCGCCTCGTAGACGTCCGTGGGAATCGACTGCAGGGCCGCGAGGTAGAAGAGCATCATCGTCCCCGAGGTCGTCCAGGCGTCGAGGGCCACGATCGACTCGAGCGCCGTGTCGGCGTCGCCGAACCAGGGGTGGTGGAAGTCGCGTCCGATCACCGCGCTGATAGCCGCGTTCAAGAGCCCGTCCGCGTTCAACAGGTAGATCGCGATCGCCGAGATCGCCGCGGACGAGACCAGGGCGGGGAAGTAGTAGGCGGAGCGGAAGAACGCCCGGCCGCGGATCGCCGCGTTGACGACGAGGGCCATGATCAGCCCGAGCGTCATCTGGAGCGGAACGACCAGAAGCGCGTAGTAGACCGTGTTCCACAGCGCCGTACCCCGCTCGGGCGGCCAGGTCCAGAAGGCAGTGTCGTCCCAGAGCTCGCGATAGTTGTCCAGCCCGACGTAGCCAAGGTTGCCCTCGATGCCGCCCCATTCGTGCGCGCTCACGTAGAACGCGTAGGCCATCGGGTAGACGTAGAACAGCGCGAACACCGCCAGCGGCACGAGCACGAACCCGTAGCCGACGAGCGCCTCGCGCAGGCGCTCACCGCCGAGACTCGGCAGCTTTCTCGCTCTCGCCGTCGCGGTCGCCACGCGGTGGCCGACGGCGCCGGCGCCCGACCAGGGGCGCCGGCGCCTCGGTCGGCGTCTAGCTGTTTCTCCGGATTGCGTCCTCGGTGGCGCTGTCGATCGCCCGGAGCATGTCCGCGACCGACTGCTGGCCCTCGAACGTCTGCTCGAGCTCCTTGCCGGCGAGGTCGTAGACCCGGTCGAAGCCCTTGATGAACTGCCAGGGCCTCGCCGCCGGCGCTTCCGCCACGAAGGCGCCCCGCCCGGTCGGAGCCTTGACGTCGCTCCGCGAGGGGAGGAAGCCCGAGTTCTTCGACCAGACCGCCTGACCGTTCTTACCGACGAGGTAGCGCAGGAGGCGCCAGGCCGCGGCCTTGTTCTTCGAGGCCTTCCCGATCGAGTACGAGACCGTGAAGGAGAGGTTCCCGCGGGCCTTGTTCCGGATCATCGGATACACGCGGAAGCCGACGCTCGGGAAGTCGTTCTGCATGAAGCTGTAGACCCAGTTGCCCTCGAAGATCACTGCGGCCTTCTGCTTGCCGAGCGCCTCGCCGCACCAGCCGACGCCGAGTTGTGCCGGCGTCTTGGCGAGCCCGCTCTTCAGCCAGCTCAGGTAGATGTTGACGGTGGCGTTGTTCTGCGCCGAGTCGATCACCGACTTCGTCCTCGCCGGGTTCAGCCACGCCCCGTTGTTCTGGTAGATGAACGCGAGGATCCGCGCCCAGTCGAGACTGAGGCAGGCCGGGGCTCCGTCAGGGACGGCGTTGGCCGTGCGCAGGCGCTGCAGGGTCTGCGTGAACTGCGCCCACGTCGTCGGCGGTCCCGTCACGCCGGCCTTCGCCAGCATCGCCCGGTTCGCGACCAGGCCGAGCGGCGACCAGTCCTTCGGCAGGCCGTAGACCTGGCCCTTGACCGTGAACGCGGCCAGCAGGCGCCGGAAGTACGGCTTCGTGGTGAAGTTCTTCGCCCCCTTGATCTCGTCGTTCAGCGGCTCGAGCGCCGGCAGGTAGTCCGGAACGTCGAGCGAGTCGACGTAGAAGACGTCCGGCGGCCGCTTGGCGGCGAATCGCGCCAGCATCGCCGCGTCGTAGTCGCCGGAGATCGGCGTGTACTTGACGTCCAGGTCGCGGTTCGCGCGCTCGAACGCCGAGATCGTCCTCCGGAGTGCCGCAGTCTCTTCGGGACTCGAGGCCCAGCCGGCCAGCGTGACCGACCTGGCCTGTGCCTTACCACCCTTCTCGACCCGCGCCTCGCCTGCACCGGCCACGGCCGCCGCGAGGACCAAGAGCAGGACGAACGCTCCAGTCAGCGTGAGGCTTCTCGATCTCATCTATCCCTCCCTCAACATCGAGGAACTGCAGGGATTCGGACTGCGTAGCGACGCCAGGCCCACATCGCCGCGGTGTGGGCGCCACACCGTCGTTCCCCCCATTTCGGTCACGCTTCTACCCCGCGGGCGCGCGAGGAAAACGTAGGCACGCCCTCGGCGTGCTGCCCGAGCCGCTCGTCAGCCACTGTCGCTGTCCGGTCATCCGGTGAGCGCCCGTCTAGCTCCCCCGCGCTGACAGCGCCCCAATCTTCCTGGATCATCATCAGGTGCTCCCCGATTGCGCGGTAGCGCTCGAGCGACATGACTCGCGGATCGCGCTGGAACGCCTCGAATTCCTGATCGAAGCTTGCGTAGATCATGCGATTCATCCGTCAGCAGCTGATCGTCCACGAGCATGCAGCTCCAGGTAGCGCGGGCTCTGCCCATCAGGCTCATACAGTCGCAGCTGACCCGGCCGAATCGCAATATCGCCCGACCGCGTGAATTTCATCCAAAAATCGGCGGTGAGCCACGGAACGCTCGTGTCGTTCTCAAAATAGACGTTCAACGTTCGCTCTTGGTAGTCCCAATTCGGCGAACTGCGTTTCTGACGCGCTGGCGGCTGGTAGTCGATGCTGGCCCGCACATACACCCCGTCGATGATGTCTTCCGGACGATACGTGAGGGCCACCAGCGTTTCTGTCCCCGCGACTTCTGGGGTGTCGTGCGCCACGTCGATCAGTCCAATCGAGCTCAAGAGCTGCAGCACATGCGGCAATTCCAACAGCGGCGGCGCTGTCCCATACGCCAGACCGTGCTCTTTCGAGAACTCGATTTCTACGCGCTGCACCCGGCCGGCACGCTGGTCGGCAGATACTCGCTGGATCTCGCGTCGAATGATCTGGGGAACATCCGAATAGCACCATTGCGACGCCACCGCGGCCTTGACCCGCTCGTCTGCGACCCGATCGATCAGGCCATGCAGCTGGGCCCGATTCATCACCACCGGCTTGGGCAGGATCAGCTGCTTGACCCCGGCGTCGATATACCGCAGCGCCTCTTCGTGGAGCAGCTCCGGCTTCAAGGGCATTTCGACCACCTGTCGCGCGCGGAGATCAGGCGCCAGCTGTGAGAAGTAGCCGTCGTACCACTCGTCAAACGACCGAAACAGCAGACAGTCGGGGCAGCCGCGCCCGAGCACGCTGGCGGCGAACCCGCTGCGGGCCAGGTGCGGATCGACAATCGGCGACCGCCTCCCAGGGATAACCCGGCTTGGCGTACTTCGGGCCGATGTAGCTGTTGCCGTAGCGTCCGTATCCGACGATCGTCGTCTGAAAGCGCGCAGCGACCTGCTCGTCGCGCGGCAAAGTTACGCCGCTCTCAACTGTGAGCATGTCCGACACCAGGTCTGACGTTCGGCGTAGCCGCTGGACCAGGATGCCGATCAGGCGTTGCCGGTAGTGGGGAAACCGCTCCAGAAAGGCGTGAAAGTCATCCCGCTGAATCACAAGCAGCGTGCTTGGCGAAGCCGCCCGTCCGGCGGCCGTGCGCGGCTGATCGTCGAGGACTGCGATCTCACCCAATATGTCGCCACGCTCAAACCGTTCGACGAACACATCGCCATCCTGGGATGGCATCAGAACCTGAATCGTTCCATCCAGCACAATGAACAGCTCATCGCCCGGCGAACCGTTCGCAAGCAGCTGCTCGCCGGCCGCGACTGCCCGCCGCTTGCCAACCGCCAGCAAAAAGGCGTCCTCGTCTTCGCTCAGCGAGTTGAACAGCGGAGTCTGTGCCAAGAGCTGTGAAAGCTGCAGTCGGTCAGCCGTCGTGCCCATGCCTCGACGGTAGTAGAGCCTCCGTGCGGGCGCTAGCTGGATTCCCCTACGCGACGGGGTCGCAGCCCCTACGATCTACGCGCGGTCACATGAAGGAGCGATGAAAGTCGACCTCCCGATCGCGTCTGAGGTGCGCGTCATCCGGACCTGACGTGCGAGCTCGTTCGGACGCGGGCACGGTCGCCGCTACCGATGCCCTGCGCCGTTTTATGCAGCCTTGTGGGTTAGCTCAGAAACGACCGTTGGCGCGGAGGGTGGAGAGAGCGTGCACGGTGCGCGATCCGCGCCACTCGCTCGCGGCGACCGGCGACCAAGCCGGCCAGTTGAACGTCCAGCCTCCGTCGTCTGCCTGACTCGCGGCGAGGTGGTCGAGGTGCGCATCGATCGTGGCTTCGTCGAAGAGGCGACGGGCGATCGAGTCGGGCTTCGGGGCGAAGTCGAGCGGCGTATGAACCTCGCCCTCGGCGTCGGGGTCGAGCGCGACCACGTCCAGCTCGAACAGCAGCGCTCCCGACGCGCTCCAAGGCCTGCTCGGCCCGGACGCGATCGGGCACGTGCTGGAGGAACATCAGCACGCCGCGGAACCCGTACGGCCCTGCGTCGTCGAGCTCGTCGATCCGACGCCAGAGCAGCTCCGTGGCACCGTCGAGCCACGGATGCTCAACCCGGCGCGCATGCAGCGTCCCGGCGATCTTCCCGGTGGTGAAGAGCGATGCCGGCCGCCCCTCCTCCGCCTCCCACCACGGAGAACGCGGCCACCCCTCGACCGGCGGTTCCACGAACGACGCGCCGCCCTCGGCCGGCGCGTTGGCCGCGAGCCACTCACATGCGCCGGCGACAAGCTCCTCGTCCCATGCATCGGCCTCGTCTAGCGTGTCCAGAGCCATCGCGACGGCCGCCGGCTGGCTGTCCGGCATACGCCCGTCCGGCTCGAGCGCGTGACCGAATCCGCCGTCGGAGTTGCGGAAGGCGGCGACCGCGTCGCGCACGGGTCGAGCGTCTCCAGCGGAGAAGAGCCGCTCGAAGCGACGACGGTCGAGCACCCTGGCGTTGCCGGCGAGAAACCGGGCGGCCGCGTCGAGGTCGGGAGTCGTCACCGTCACGGATCGTAATCAGGCAACGCCTTGCCGCTCGCCGCCCGCTGGGTCGTGGAGGCGGGCCCGCGAGGCCCGCCTCCACGAGCATCGCTCTACGGGCCGTAGTCGAGCCAGGTGCCGAGCGGCGGCCGCTCGTCGACGCCGGGCTTGCTCCAGTCGCAGACTCCCGTCGGGAAGGTGGCCTGCAGCCGTGCCTGCTGCGCCGCCGTGAACGTGACCGGATAGGACGCGAAGTCGAGCGGCTTCAGCTGGCACTTCAACGTGTCTCCAGCGAGGCCGCCGCCCGCGGCCGTGCGCGTGTCGCCGAACGTCGGGAAGAGCGTCTCGCACTGGCCGGCCAGCTGATAGCCGAAGACCTCGTCGATCCTGGTCGTCGGGCCAGTCCAGCAGGCATCACTGAGGTCGCTCGGCCGATTGCGGATCACCTTCTCGGCCGCCGTCCCACGAGCGGTGTCCGCGTGGATGGCGGCGAGCCACTGCTCCATCCGCGTCAGCGCCTCGACGGCCATGGCGCCGGCGCCGGCGTTGTTCGAGATGAAGATCACCTGGTTGGCAGCGGTGCCGTTCGCATCCTCCAGCCGCTGGCGCATCACGAACGAGTGGAAGCGCGTGTGGATGTCGCCCGGGAAGTCCGTGTAGCTACGGAAGTCGATGATCGGCGTCGAGGCGAGGCCGAGCCCGCCGGTGTTCACGCGTCCGGTCTCGTACGAGCGGACGACGCCGATCGGGTCGGCCGCCACCCGCTGTGGGATCACCTGGCCGATCACGTCGTAGCCGCCGACGTTCTCGTTCAGCGAGACGAACTGCTCGGGCGTGATCGCCCCCGATTGGAGACCGGTCAGGCCGTACTGGAGGCCGATGTTGTCGAGCGGCCGCCACGCGAAGCCGTTCGCCGGGTTGCGGCCGAGTTGCGTCGCGATCTGCTCGAAGCTCGTGCAGCGGATCCCGTTCGGGTTCGTGACCGGGTTGTAGCGCGCGGCCACGGGAACTGCCCCCGGACACGCCTCGAGTGCGTTCGTGCGGCTGGCGAACGCGAGGTGCCAGAAGTTGCACGAGGTGAAGGTGCCGAACCCGCTGGCGGCCGCCCTTTGGGCCGCCGTCCACCCGGCGGCGACCCCGGCCGGGCTGGCGAAGTAGAGGGCGAGCAGCCGGCAGTCCGGCACGGTGCCGAGCGTCAGGGAGTCCTGGAACGTGGCACTGGGCAGGATGCCGTCGAGGATCCCCGGGTAGTTGTTGCCGATCAGGTGCTGCTGGATCGCGCCGCCCGAGCCGCCCCAGCCGATCGTGTAGCGCGGCACGCCGTAGGTCTCGATGAAGTGCTCCTTCACCATCAGCGCGGCCTCGGCGGAGATCACCTCGCTGCAGTTGTTGTCGTACACGTTGAGGCTCGACGAGGCGACGGCATAGCCGCGGGCGAGGAAGAGGTCGGTGAGCACGCCCCCCGAGCCCTGGCCCTGGTGGTAGCCGACGTTGCAGCCGCCGCCGAACGTGTAGACGAGGCGCTCGTTCCAGCCGGGCTCCGCGGTGAACGGGCTCGGCGGCGCGGCGGGATCGTAGAGCGTTGCGATCTCGTAGACCGCCCTGTCGATGGTGCCGCGCTCGAGGCGGACGATGTAGTCGACGGTGCGGCCGTCGAGCGTCGTCGTCTGCGCGAGGTCTGCCGGCCGCACGGTCGGGTCCGCGAGCGCTGCGAACTGGCCGCCCGTCGTCCGGTAGCGGTACGTGACCTGCGTCGGTGCGGAGCAAGCGGCATCCGTCGGCGGCCCCAGCCCGTTCTGCACGGTCTCGCAGAAGAACGGCTGCTGCTGCGGCCCCGAGAAGAGCGGGCCGGTAATCGGATGGTTGACGACGTCGAGCCGTGCGGAGCGTCCCGGCGGCGTCCCCTTGCCGTTGCCATTGGCCCGAGCCAGGATCGTGTGTGGGCCGTTGCTCAGGCCGGAGACGAGGCCGAGCAGCGAGCCGTCGGGCATCGTCTGGAAGTCGGAGCGAACGTCGCTGCCGTCGACCTCGATGCGCAAATGCTTGGCAGCGCCGGGATCGTGCGTCCGGGCGCGGACGAGCACATCGCCGCCGGACACGTAGGCCGCCTTCGTCGAGACGGCCTCGAGCTCCGGCGCGGCGGCCGAGCCGCCACCCGGATCGGCGGCGGCGCCGTACGGCAGCGCCACGAAGGCGGTCAGCGACAGCGCCACAAGCGCGGCGCGGCGGAAACCGAGCAGCCCCTATTCACGGTAAGACCTCCCCCTTGGTTTGCTGGCGTTCGCGAGCAAACCACAGCGTCGGCCGAGCATTGCCGTCGTCACGGTCGGCGCGCGCCCTACGGCCAGGGCGCCGTCGAAGACAGCGCTGAGCGGCGCGATCAGGGCGAGTGGGCCACCCCCGATGCGCGTCGCCATGTCGCCCTGAATCTGCGTTGCCGTGCGTGCCTGGTTGTAGACGCGGACCTCGTCGATTCGACCCGAGAAGTACTGACCGTAGAGAGGAGTCACCGCCGATCGTCAGCGGTCCGGCCGAGGCTTTGATCGTGCCCGTCCGGGCGCGTACTCGCGACCTGCGTGCCGTTGACATAGAGCCGCAGCGTCGCCCCGTCGTAGGTGCCGGCCAGGTGCGTCCAGACGTTGACGGCGAGGCTGCTCGTCCCGTGACGTCGTCCGAGTAGTTGCCGACCCAAGACCGCCTCCGACGACGGGCCGCCCGGAGTTGCGAGGAGGTCGCCTCGAGGTAGTAGTCGTCGGCGCCCTTGTAGATGACGTCCCGCCAGGCGCTGTTGACGGTCGGTCGGGAAGACCCACGCCTCCAGGGTCATCGCGTTCGTCAGGCGCAGGGACGGCGCATCGGGGACGGTCACGCGCGCGCTCGACCCGTTGAAGCTCAGGCGCGTTGCCGTACTTGCCGCTCGTCGTCCAGGTGGTGTTCGCGACCGTGCCGGAGTTGCCGCTGCCGGACGAGTCGGCGACGCGTGGTTCCCGTTCCCTCGTCGAAGGAGTAGGCGGCGACGAGGCCCGAGCCGGCCGCCTGCGTCACGGCGGTGGCGGTGCCCGAGTACGGGCCCGAGGTTGACCGCCGCGTCGACCGCGCGGACACGGTAGGTGTAGCTCGTGGACGGCGGTCAGGCCGCCGTCCGTGTAGCTCGTCCCCGTCGGGGTCGCGATCTGCGTGAACACACTGCAGCCCGCGTTCTGACAGCGCTCCACCCGATAACCCGTCACCCCGACGTTGTCCGTCGCCGCATTCCAGGTCAGGCTGATCTGCGACGAGCTGCGTCGCCGTCGCCTGCAGGTTCCCCGGCGCCGTCGGCGGCTGCGTGTCCGGCGCCGCCGGCGTCACCGCCGTGGCCGTGCCCGAGTAGGGCCCCAGGTTGATCGCCGCGTCGACCGCGCGGACGCGATACGTGTAGCTGGTCGACGCGGTCAGGCCAGTGTCGCTGTAGCTCGTCCCGGTCGGCGTGGCGATCTGCGTGAAGACGTTGCAGCCCGCGTTCTGGCACCGCTCGACGCGATAACCGGTGACGCCGACATTGTCCGTCGCCGCATTCCAGGTCAGATTGATCTGCGTCGAACTGGTCGCCGTCGCCTGCAGGTTCCCCGGCGCCGTCGGCGGCTGCGTGTCCGCCTGGGTGACCGCGGTGGCGGTGCCGGAGTAGGGCCGAGGTTGGTGGCGGCGTCGACCGCGCGGACGCGATAGCTGTAACTCGTCGACGGCGCCAAGCCGCCGTCGGTGTAGCTCGTCCCGTCGGCGTAGCGATCTGCGTGAAGACGTGCAGCCCGCGTTCTGGCACCGCTCCACGCGGTAACCGGTAACCCCGACGTTGTCCGTCGCCGCATTCCAGGTCAGATTGATCTGCGTCGAACTGGTCGCCGTCGCCTGCAGTTCCCCGGCGCCGTCGGCGGCTGCGTGTCCGCCTGGCGTGACGGCGGTGGCGGTGCCCGAGTACGGGCCGAGATTGACCGCCGCATCAACCGCGCGGACACGGTAGGTGTAGCTCGTGGACGGCGGTCAAGCCGCCGTCCGTGTAGCTCGTCCCCGTCGGCGTCGCGATCTGCGTGAAGACATTGCAGCCCGCGTTCTGACAGCGCTCCACCCGATAACCCGTCACCCCGACGTTGTCCGTCGCCGCATTCCAGGTCAGGCTGATCTGCGACGAGCTGGTCGCCGTCGCCTGCAGGTTCCCCGGCGCCGTCGGCGGCGTCGTGTCCGCCGCCGCCTGCGTCACCGCCGTGGCCGTGCCCGAGTAGGGCCCCAGGTTGATCGCCGCGTCGACGGCGCGGACGCGATACGTGTAGCTGGTCGACGCGGTCAGGCCAATGTCGCTGTAGCTCGTCCCGGTCGGCGTGGCGATCTGCGTGAACACGTTGCAGCCCGCGTTCTGGCACCGCTCGACCCGATAACCGGTGACACCGACATTGTCCGTCGCCGCAGCTCCAGGTCAGATTGATCTGCGTCGAACTGGTCGCCGTCGCCTGCAAGTTCCCCGGCGCCGTCGGCGGCTGCGTGTCGGGCGGGGGAGCCCCGCCGATCGGCGTCGCCATGTCGGTCTGGACCTGCGCCTGCGTCAGGGCGGAGTTATAGATACGAACGTCGTCGATTCGACCAGCGAAGTACTGCCCATAGAGAGGGTCACCGCCGAACGTCAGCGGCCCGGCGGAGGCTTTGATCGCGCCCGTCCTGGGGGTGCTCGCGACCTGCGTGCCGTTGACAAAGAGTCGCAGCGTCGCCCCGTCGTAGGTGGCCGCCAGGTGCGTCCAGACGTTGACCGCGAGGTTGCTCGTCCCGTACGTCTCCGAGTAGATGCCGCCGAAGACCCCTCCGATGACCGGCCGCCCGGAGTTGGAGGAGGTCCCCTCGAGGTAGTAGTCGTCCGCACCCTTGTAGATCACGTCCCGCCAGGCACTGTTCACGGTCGTCGGGAAGACCCAGGCCTCGAGGGTCATGGCGTTCGTCGGCCGCAGCGAGGGCGAGTCGGGGACGGTCACCCGCGCGCTCGAGCCGTTGAACGAGAGCGCGTTTCCGTACTTGCCCGCGGTGGTCCAGGTCGCGCTCCCGATCGAGCCGGCGTTCCCACTCCCGGAAGCGTCGGCGACAGTCGTGCCGGCGCCTTCGTTGAAGGAGTAGGCCCCGACGAGGCCGCCTGGGCCTGACGTCGCCTGGTAGGTGGCGACGAGGCTCTGGTCGACGTTCGGAACGGTGACGCCGTGGGTCTGCGCCCCTCCGTCGGACCACGAGGCGAAGGTGTACGCAGTCCCTCCGCTCGACTGGTTCGGCGCAGTGATCGTGTGCTGGAAGCCCTTCAGGTCGTCCATCACGAACGGCGTCTGCTTGCTGATCCCGTCGACCATCAACGTCAGGCCGCTCGGCACGGTGTCGTAATTCACGTTGACCTTGTCCGGGAAGACGGTGACCGACGTCGAGGCGGTCAACCCGGTGGAATCGGTGACCGTGAGCACGATCTCGTAGTTCGTCGAGCCCTCGAAGTCGTGTCCGCTCGTGGGGATCTGGAGCGTTCCGCTCGTCGTGTTCGTGAACGGCCCGCCCCCCGGATGGATGTGCGAGTCGTGGTGGAAGAGGATCGTCCAGGAGAAGGCGCTCGCCGGGAGTGGCCCGTCCTCCGCGTCGGTCGCCGACCCGGAGTACGTGATCGTGTCGCCGGCCCTGAAGGTGGCTCCGGTCGCCGGCATGAGAATGGTCGGCGTCGGAGGCGTGCCCACCCTGATCGTGAGATCGTTCGACACCGCGGTGCTGGAGCCGTCGGAGACCGTGAGCCGGGCGACGTACTGGCCAGGGTTCTGGTAGGTGTGCGTCGGGTTCGCCTGCGTCGAAGTCCCCCCGTCCCCGAACGTCCACGAGTAGGAGAGCGGCACGCCCTCGGGATCGGACGATCCCGCGCTCGAGAAGCCGACGGGTAGGGGCGCCTGGCCGGAGGTGGGATTCGCGCTCGCCGCCGCGACCGGCTGCTGGTTTCCGACGACGTAGCGGATCCGCCTGATCGCCGCCGGGTTCTGCGTATCGCCGAAGAAGCCGATGTCCACGTAGTAGAGCGATCCGTCCGGCCCCTCGAGGAGTTTGACCGGGTCGCCCATGGCCAGGTTGTCCAGGCTTCCGTCAGCGGGCCAGAAGCTCATGACCTGCTGGAGATCGCCGTTCCCGTCGAACTTGGCTCGGTGAATCCAGTGCTGTACGTAATCGCCGAAGAAGTAGCTGCCGTAGTACTCGCTCGGGAACTGGCTCCCGCGATAGACGACGCCGCCGGTGATGCATGCGTCCCGCCCTCCGTCCGTGTACGAGTAGGTCGGGTTCGTCATTCCCGAGACGCCGCACGGTCCCTCACAGGTCGGCCAGCCGTAGTTCGCGCCGCGCACGCCGACGTTGAGCTCCTCGGTGGGAGTTGCTGGAGCCCACGTCGCCGATGAACATCTTTCCCGTGACCGGGTCGATCGACATCCTGTATGGGTTGCGGAGTCCGTAGGCCCAGATCTCGTCCCGGTTGGGGCCCGCCCCGTCGTAGAACGGATTGTCCGTCGGGATCGTCCCGTCCTTGTTGATCCGCAAGATCTTGCCCCGCGGAATGTCGAGTCGTTGCGCATCGGCCGGCGTCCAGTTGTCGCCGGTCGAGATGTAGAGCTTGCCGTCAGTGCCGAAGGCAAGCGCGCCGCCGAGGAGTCCTTCAGCCCGCGATGTCGGGGTCCTCCCAGAGCATCACTTCACTTCCTGGAACGGTCCCGTTACCGCTGGCCGTGAACCGCGACACTCGGTTGTGGTTCCCGGAGGCGGTCGCGCGCGTATAGAAGATGTAGTAGAAGCCGTTCTGGGCGAAGTTCGGATCGACCTGGATGTCCAGCAGTCCCTGCTCGTGGATCAGTCGGCTTCCGTCCAGTTGCAGGAACGGCGTCGGGTCCGGCTGACTGGCCCCGGGCTGGACCACCCAGATCGTCTCGGTCAGCTCCCCGACGAGCATGCGGCGGTCGGGGAGGAATGCCAGGGTGGTCGCGGCGGTGATCCCGGGCACGACGACCTCGTTGACGAAGCCGGGATTGGTCGTCGTGACGGAAACACCGGTCGACGTCTTCTGGTTGCCGGCCGCGTCTCGGGCAACGGCCGTCAGCACGTGAGCGCCGTTGCTCACCGTGGTCGAGTCCCATTCGCGCAGATACGGCGCGGTGGTGTCCACTCCGAGGCTGGTGCTGCCGTCCAGGAAGAACTCCACGGACTGCACGCCCACGTCGTCGGTAGCGTTGGCTGCCAGGCTCACGACGTGAGTTGCCGTCGATCCAGCGGTCGGGGACGTGAGCGAGACGGTGGGAGGCGTCGTGTCGGCCGCCACCTGCCCGTGCGCCTCGGGTGCGGGGATCGACGACGGCAGGAGGGTCCCGAGCACCACTGCTGCGACCAGCAGCAGAAGCAGGTTGGCGCGCCGACTTGCGACCTGCCCGCCAGAGCGCGCCGCGACGGGCTGACCGCACTCCCTCGAGCGGACGCCGGAGTGACGTCCGAACCTAGGGGCATCGACGCGTCCAGAACACCGCAGCCTCCTCAAACCTGATTTTCTGGGCGCGCCGACATCGTGACACAGATGGCGGTAAAGACAAAGGGCGGGAGCCTCGGCCGACGGGCGAAAGCTGGCCCGCGGAGCGCCGTGGGGTCGCCGCCGGTGAGCGGCGACCCCTCGGCGAGATCGCTGGGCCTACGAGCGGGCGACGAGCATCACGAGCGAAGCGACCGCGATCCAGGCGAGCCAGGCGAACATCCCGAGGAACGCGACCGTCGCGAGTGACGCGATCCCCGCGAGAACGCCGAGCCAGCCCAGCCAGGCCGGCAGCCCGCCGCGCATGGCCGCGAGCGAGGCGGCGACGGCGAGGACGGCCGCGCCCACGCCGGCCGCGCCGAACGCGAACCAGCCGACGTCGTCGAAGGCTAGGTACGCCTGTGCCTGGGCGAGCGCGACCGCGCGGTTCCCGGGCACGTCGACGAGCGGCGCCATCCACACCGTCCAGCAGAGGGAGAAGCAGAGCGTGAACAGCGTGCCGCCGATCAGCACGAGCGCGGACTCGGTCGCGGTCGCGATTCCCTGCAGGCGAGCGTGGAGCCCGGCGACGAAGAGGCCGCCGAGCGCGATCGAGGCGAGCGCGAAGAGCGCGATGGCGACGGTCCAGGCCTCGTGGGCATGGGCGTAAGCGACGACCTCCGCAGGGGTCTCCCCGGTGTCGTCGCTGGCCGGGCTGAGCATGATCCCGATCAGGCCGGCGACGAGGCCGAGGCCGCCGAGCGGAGCCAGAAGCCTCGCCCAGTTGATCCGGGAGCGGACGAGACCGGTATCGAGTGTGGTCGTGGTCATGCGTGTTCCTCCTTCGCGAATTGGGACTAGACGCCGAGGGCCGTCGGGGCCTTGGGCGCGCTGGGCTCGTACGCCGGCCGGTAACCGACGAGGCGGCCGAGCGGTGCACCCAGAGCGAGCCCGAGCCGTTGGAGCCAGGCGGGCGGGAACGGCAGCCGCACGTCACCGAAGTGGTGGCGGGCGATGACTGCGAGCCGCAGCGGGTTCGGCATGCCCTTGCGGTTGACCTTGCCGTCGGCCGCGAGCGAGAACATGGTCTCGATGAGCTGCTCGAACTCGAGTGCAGGCGTGATCTCGCACACGAAGTGCGCGGTCTCCTCGCCGACGTTCCGGAACCTGTGCGGCATGCCGGCCGGGACGAGCACCCGGTCGCCGGGCTTCGCGACGACCTTCTGCTTGCCGAGGCGGAACTCGATCTCGCCCCCGAGGACCTCGAACAGCTCGTCCTGCGCGGGATGGACGTGGGCCGCGGCGACGGCGCCGTTCGGCTCCACGAGGGTCTCGACGACGACGCGCTCGCCGTTCGAGTCGGCCGACGTCGTGCGGAACACGAGCGTCTCGCCGGTGACGGGGTTCGTCAGGGTCTGGCCGGTGGTGATCACGTGCTTCCTCCTTGGTGCGGGTTGGTCGGGACGCCACGCACGATCGAGGCGGCCGCTTACGATCCGCCCAAGGTCGGCTTAAGAGGTCGTTTAAGCGTGGAGTTCAGGCTCTTGGGACCGTTGGAGGTGCAGGGCGACGACGGCTTGCCCGTGCAGCTCGGCGGGCCGCGTCCGCGGGCGCTGCTCGCACAGCTGCTGCTGCGCCCGAACGAGGCGGTCTCGACCGACCGGCTGATCGACGGGATCTGGGGCGAGTCGCCGCCGAGCTCCGCGGCCGGAGCGTTGCAGGTGCACGTCCACGCGCTGCGCAAGGCGCTCGGCGCCGACCGGATCCTGACCCGCGCGCCCGGCTACCTCGTCCGGGTCGAGCAGGGCGAGCTCGACCTGCTCCGCTTCGAGCGGTTGCTCGCGGAAAACCAGCCTCACGAAGCACTCGCGCTGTGGCGCGGGCCGGCGCTGTCGGACCTCGCCTTCGAGCCCTTCGCCCGGGCCGAGGCGGCCCGTCTCGAGGAGGCCCGGCTCGCCGCCCTGGAGGCGCGCCTCGCCCTCGACCTCGAGCACGGACGGCACGCGACCCTCGTAGGTGAGCTCGAGGGCCTGGTCGCGAAGCACCCGCACCGCGAGCGGCTCCGGTCGATGCAGATGCTCGCCCTCTACCGGGCCGGCCGCCCCGCCGATGCCCTCGCGGCCTACCGCTCCGCGCGGAGCGCCCTGGACGAGCTCGGGCTCGAGCCGTCACCCGAGCTGCGGGCGCTGGAACGCCGCATCCTCGAGCATGATCCCGCGCTCGGGCCAGGCGCTCCGCCGCAGGAGTCGCACG
Source organism: uncultured Actinomycetes bacterium (assembly GCA_963739085.1). Classification (GTDB taxonomy): domain Bacteria; phylum Actinomycetota; class Thermoleophilia; order Gaiellales; family Gaiellaceae; genus DATFQE01. The sequence continues at coordinate 26,093 of CAVTZA010000021.1, forward strand.
GCGACGGGCTCATCGGCCGCGAGCTCGAGCTCGCAGCCGTGACTGCGCTTCTGCGCCGCAGCGACGTGCGCCTCGTGACTCTCACGGGCACCGGCGGGGTCGGCAAGACGAGCCTCGCGCAGGCAGCCGCCGCGCAGATCGGCGGCGCGGTCACGGTCGACCTCGCGCCGCTCGCCGACTCGGAGCTCGTGCTCTCCGCCGTGGCTCAGGCACTCGGCGTCGAGGAGGCAGCGGGCCGGCCGCTCCTCGAGGACGTGATCGCGGTGCTCCGCGAGACGCGCCTGCTGGTGCTCGACAACCTCGAGCACCTTCCGAGCGCGTTTCCGCTCGTCGGCCGGCTGATCGGAGCCGCGCCAACCGTGCGCGTCCTCGCCACGAGTCGCGTGCCTCTCCGCATCAAAGAGGAGCACGACTACCGCGTCCCGCTGCTGCCGGCGCCCGCGCTCGGCCAGGAGGAGATGGCCGCGATCTCGGGCTTCGCCGCAGTCCAGCTCTACGTCGAACGCGCCCGCGCCGCGGTTCCGGAGTTCCAGCTGGTCGAGGGCAACGCGCAGGCGGTCGCCCGAATCTGCCGCGCACTGGACGGCCTGCCGCTCGCCATCGAGCTCGCCGCGGCCCGCGTTCGCGTCCTCGGCCCGGAGGGCACGGCGAACCGGCTCGGCCAGAGCCTCGCCCTCCTGACCCGAAATGCGCCGGACCTCCCGGAGCGCCAGCGCTCCCTCCGGGCGACGATCGAGTGGAGCGTCGACCTGCTGGACGAGGACGCCGAGCACGTCTTCGAAGCACTCGGCGTCTTCGCCGGCAGCGCGACCCTCGACGCATTGGAGGCGGTCGCGGAGCCCGAAACGGACGTCCCGCTCGCGCTCGAGACGCTGCTCGACAGCGGGCTCGCGCGCCACGAGGCGGACACCGCCTGGGAGCCCCGTTTCACCATGCTCGAGACGATTCGCGAGTACGCCCTGGAGACGCTGACCGAGCGCGGAAGCCTGCAGGCGACGCGCGACCGTCATGCGCAGCACTTCGTCGGGACGCTCACCCGAGCCGACTTCGCTCGCCGAGAAGACCCAGCCGCGTACGCGATCCAGGCCCTCGTTCCCGACCGCGACAACTTCCGCCGGGCCCTCGACCACCTGGCGGAGAGGGGAGACGACGGCAGCCTCGTCAACCTCTCGCACGCGCTGCTCGAGTTCTGGCGGCGAACGGGTGCCATCGAGGAGGGAATCCAGCGGTTCGAGCTCGCGGTCGCGAGGGCTCCGGCGTCAGATGACGAGCTCCGTGCGAAGGCGTCGCACGGGCTCGGCGTCTTCCTCTACGTCAGCGGGCAGCTGGAAGCATCCACAGGCCCGATGGACGAGGCCATCCGGCTCTACGAGCGGCACGGCGACACGCTGCTGCTGGGCCGATCGTTGGTGATGCGGGCGGCGAGCGCGAACGTCCTCGACGACACCGACCGCGCGCTGGAGCTCCAGCAGCGCGCCGTCGTCCTGCTGCGCGAGGCCGGAGACAGGGTCGGCCTCGGACGCGCTCTGATCGGTCTCGCGTCCTCGAGCTCGAAGCTGGGCGACGAGACGGCGGCGGAAGGCCACCTCGACGAAGCGCACACGTTGTTCCAGGCGGCCGGCGACCGTGAGTTCGAGGGCTTCACCCTGATGATGCTCGCGCACAAGGCACAGATCCGAGACGCGGACGACCTCAGCGGCGAGCGGCTGGTCGGAGCGCTCGACATCGCGACGGACGTCGACGACCTGGAGACCGTCGCCTGCGCGTTGCTCATCGCCGCCGAGATCGCCCGCCGGGAAGGTCTCGCCGAGGAGACCGCCAGGCTCCTGGGCTCTTCGCGGACGACGTTCGCGCTGTTCGGCGAGGGACGCTGGGAGATGGAACGCGGGCACTGGCAGCCGACGCTCGAAGGCCTCGCCCAGGTGCTGCCACCCGCGCAGATCGAACAGCTGCGGGCGGAGGGCGCATCACGTTCGGTCGAGGAATCGGTCGCGGCTGCACGTGCTGCTGCTTCGCGGGGTCGAGCGACCGATTAGTTTTCGTCTCCGACCGGGTCTACCCCCTGAGAGTTCTCGAGAGCGACGGCAAGGAGGGACGAATGAGCAAGGTTCGCCTGCTCGTGGGCACGCGCAAGGGTGCCTTCGTGCTGACGGCGGACGGGACGCGCGACGACTGGGACGTCCGCGGGCCGTTCTTCACCGGCTGGGAGATCTACCACCTCAACGGATCGCCGGCCGACCCCGACCGGATCTACGCGTCGCAGACGAGCGGGTGGTTCGGGCAGGTCGTCCAGCGCTCCGACGACGGCGGAAAGAGCTGGGAGCCGGTCGGCAACGAGTTCGCCTACGACGGCGAGACCGGGACGCATCAGTGGTACGACGGCACCCAGCATCCATGGGAGTTCGCGCGTGTCTGGCACCTGGAGCCCTCGCACAGCGACCCCGACACGATCTACGCCGGCGCCGAGGACGCCGCGCTCTTCAAGTCCGAGGACGGCGGCCAGAGCTGGAAGGAGCTCGCGGGCCTTCGCACCCACACGACCGGCGAGCAGTGGCAGCCGGGCGCAGGAGGGCTCTGCCTGCACACGATCATCATCCACCCCGAGAACGAGAAGCGGATGACCGTGGCGATCTCCGCGGCGGGGACGTTCCGGACGGACGACGGCGGCGAGACGTGGCAGCCGATCAACAAGGGGCTGCGCTCACGTGAGCTGCCTGACGAGGACCGCGAGGTCGGGCACTGCGTCCACCGCATCGCGATGAACGCGTCGCGACCCGACACGCTCTTCATGCAGAAGCACTGGCACGTGATGCGGAGCGACGACGCCGGCGACTCCTGGCAGAAGGTGAGCGGGAACCTGCCGTCCGACTTCGGCTTCCCGGTCGCCGTCCACGCCAACGAGCCCGAGACCGTCTACGTCGTCCCGATCACGAGCGACTCCGAGCACATCCCGCCCGAGGGCAAGCTCCGCGTCTACCGCAGCCGTACCGGCGGGAACGAGTGGGAGCCGTTGACGAGCGGGCTGCCGCAGGAGAACTGCTACGTGAACATCCTGCGGGACGCGATGGCGGTCGACAGCCTCGACCCGTGCGGGATCTACTTCGGAACCACCGGCGGCCAGGTGTACGCGTCCCCCGACGGGGGCGACAACTGGACGCCGATCGTGCGCGACCTCCCCGCGGTGCTCTCGGTCGAGGCGCAGCTGCTGCCGTGATCCGCGTCACGCTGCCTCAGCACCTGCGCACGCTGGCGTGCGTCGACGGCGAGGTGCGCCTGGACGTCCAGTCGCCGCCGACAGTGCGCTCGGTCCTCGACGCGCTCGAGGAGAGCTACCCCGTCCTGTGCGGAACGATCCGTGACTACGGCACCGCTCAGCGCCGAGACTTCATCCGCTTCTTCGCGTGCGGGAAGGATCTCTCGCTCGACTCGGTGGACGATCCGCTGCCGGAGGCGGTGGCGTCCGGAGCGGAGCCGTTGCGTGTAGTCGGCGCGATGGCGGGTGGTTAGTCAGGCACGGGCTCGTCGGCCGGGGCGGCTTCCTCCACCTCGGCGGCGGCGAGCCTCCGCGCCTCCTTCTTCTCCGCCTTCATCTCGCGGCGCTCCTTGAGCCGCCGCTCGCGGTTCAGCTTCGCCATCGTCGTCTGCTTCTTCGCGTTCGAGCCCATATGCGGGTCCCTTCTGCCGCCGATCCCGGCTGACGTTCGCGGTGCCACACCGTAGCGGTCGGGCCTGGTACCGTGAGCTCAACTAGAGCGAGTTCGGGGCAGTCCATCGCCTTCCTTACCCGTTCGTTAGTGGTGTAAGGGAGGTGTTTTTATGGCAACCGGAACCGTGAAGTGGTTCAACGACGCGAAGGGCTACGGCTTCATCACGCCCGACGAGGGCGGGAAGGACGTGTTCGTTCACCACAGCAACGTCAGGGGCGAGGGCTACAAGTCCCTTGCCGAGGGCGCAAAGGTGGAGTTCGAGCCGGCCGAGGGTCAGAAGGGCCCAGAGGCCACGAACGTCGTCCAACTCGCCTCCTAGGCGAGCGCCGGCCTGAGCGCGCCGGTCCAACCCCGGCGCGCTCGGCCACATGCCGACCGAACGGAGTCGAGATCGCGCTGAGCGAAGATCGACCGGAAGGAGAGGTCCTCGTCGGCATGGTCCACTTCGGCGAGCTCCAGCTCACGGAGGCAGAGGCCGACTACCTGACCGATGCAATGATCGCCGACCGCCTGGTCGAGACGGGCGTTTCCCGCCTCACCGCCGCACGGATCGTCGAGCTCGCACGCGGTGCCGACGCCGGGCGCGCGCGCCCCCACAAGGCGCGGCGTTGAACGCGGAGGTCGACCGCACGGCTCGGCAGGCATAGACGAAGGGCGGGCCGAGACCCGCCCTCCGCTTTCCTCCCGACGCTAAGCCGGCAACAGCTTCGTCTTGCGACTGCGGCGGATCGCCAAGACCATGCCGGCGACCGCGAACAGGAGAAAGATGACCGCGCTACTCACGATGCCGTACCGGAGGTCGACGCCGTCGTCGACGGCCGCGACGGGCGCGGCATGCCGCGTGGGCGCGGGGGTGCCGTCGTCGACGGACGGGATCTCACCCGGTCCGAGCGTGACCTGCATGTCGTCGTAGTACGGGATTTCGCCGGGGCCGATCCTGAGCGTCGGCTGATCGGTCACGACCTGGTCCGGCGGCGAAGCCGGCGTCGGCTTCGCCTGCGCGACAGGCGCCGCGATTGCCGCGACTGCGAGGCCGAGGAGGATCCGCCGGACGATGAAACGCTTGTGTCTCTTCATGGTGCTGCTCCTTCTGGGGGCCGCCTTCCCTCGACAGTAGGAGCCCGCCAGCCGGAGGTCGTTCAGCTCCCCGACGCTCGAACTGTCAAGCCCGCGACAGTCAGACGACGTCGTCGAGGAGTGCGTTCAGCACCCAGTTCACGAGCCAGACGACGATCGTTGCGCCGACGTACGTCCAGAAGCCGTCGATCGAGAACTCCGGCGCGATCCACTCGGCGAGCGCGAGCATCGCCACGTTGAGCGCGAAGTAGCCGAGGCCGAGCGTCAGCAGGATCAGCGGCAACGTCAGGATCGCGAGCACCGGCTTCACGAACGCGTTCGCGAGCCCGAGCACGGCACCGCCGAGCAGGATCGAGCCCCAGCGCCCGATCTCCACGCCGTCGAAGAGCGCGTCGATGACGAGCAGGGCGACGACGTTGACGCCCCAACCGACGAGCGCGGACACGAGCACGATGCGGCGGGCCTCCGGCTTCACGGCGCGCAGTATCTTCGAGCTGCGATCAGCCGGCTTCAGTCACCCGCCGTTGGATACGGCGCCGGCTCGACGCCGATTTCGCGCATCCGGCCGCTGTAGCCCCGATAAAAGCGCCGTGCCTCGCCGTGTCTCCCGGCGAGCGCGAACGCGCCGACGAGTGCGACGTGGGCCGGCTCGTCGTAGGGATCGCGCTCGAGCACTCGGAGCAGGTAGCGCGCCTGCGCGTCGTGGTCTTCGCGGGCGCCCGCCGCGTCGGCGAGGGTCCGCGCGACCTGGACGTACGTGGCCTGCGCCTCCTCCCGCAGCGGGATCGCCCAGTCCTCGTAGAGGTCCTCCTCGAGGAAGTCGCCGGCATACGCAGCCTCCGCGGCTGCCAGTCGATCGGCAGCGTCGGGTCGGCCGGCCTGCTCCAGCGCGAGCCCTTCTGACGCCGCTGCGAGGAACGACTCGACGTCGACCGGCACGTGCTCGAGCTCGACGTGCAGGGACGCGTTCTCGCCGTGGACGAAGTAGTCGGGAACGAACCGCTTCTTGGGGTCGAGGACAGAACGGAGAACGGCCAGCGCCACGGAGAGCCGTCCCGCGACCTTCCCTGGGTCGTCGTCACTCCACAGGATCTCCATCAGCATCTCGCGCGGAGTCGGTCGACCGCGCCGGGAGACGAGGATCTTGAGCAGGTCACGCGCCTTCTTCGATTGCCAGTCGCCCAGCGGCACCGGTTCGCCGTAGCGGAGGACGCGGAAGCCGCCGAGGGTCTGGACCGAGACCGCCGGCGTCGACTCGCGTGCGAGCGCAGCCCGGATGGAGGCGGCAGCTTCGGCGGGACCGCGGGCCCCCAGCGCGCGCAGGCGTTGCTCTGCCGAGGCCGCGAGCGCCGTCCCCGCCGAGCCGCCGAGGCGCGCGAGCTCGAGGTCGCACGAGGCCTCGCCGATCGGGCTGCGGATCTCGCGCCAGATCGAGCGCGCCTCCTCCAGCAACGCCGTGGATCGCTCCTGCTCGCCTGCTGCCAGCGCCTGCAGCTCGAGCGCTTCAGCAAGGCCCGCGCGGTCCCGGCGCGCACGGGCGGCCGTGGCCGCGTCGGCGGCGTTTGCGACCGCGGGCTCGCGGTCGCGCCGGGCGAGGGCGACTCGAGCGGCTGCGAGGAACGCGGCCACCGTCCAGGTTCCAGGCGGCGCCTGGAGCGCGCGTTCGGCGAACGCGGCTGCCTGGTCGGGCTCATCGCGCGCAAGGACGCGCGCCAGTCCCGCGAGCGCGGGCACGAGCCCCTGCTGGTCGTCCGCCTGCTCGGCGAGCACGGCGGCTTCCTCGTAGGCAGCGCGGGCGAGCGAGCGCTCGCCCCGTGCCGCATGCACGTCGCCGAGCGTCTGCAGCGGGTACGCGACGTTGCGCGAGCCCATGCGCTGGTAGATGGCCTTCGCGTCCTCGAGGTCGACGACAGCCTCGTCCAGCCGTCCCAGTCGGAGGTTGGCTTCGCCGCGATTGGTCAGGGCGAGGGCGCGGAAGAATGCGAAGCCGGTCAGGTCGGCCAGGTTCAGCGCCCGATCGAGCTCGCTCAGGGCCGCCTCGTAGGAGCCCTCCTCCAGGTGGAGCGAGGCCCGGTTGGTGTGGATCCGAATCACCTGCAACAGATCGCCGGCACGCTCGGCATGCTCGAGGGCTCGGAGATAGTGAGCGTCGTTCGCGCCGCGATCGCCGTCGAGGGCCGCCACCAGCGCCAGCACGGTGTGTGCGGCCGCGAGGGCTTGTGGATCCCGGGAGGCGGTTGCGATGGCAAAGGCGGCCTCGGCGCCCGAGCGGCACGCGTCGGCGTCACCCCGGAGCCAATGTGCACTTGCCTGCCAGGCGAGGAGCAGTGCGTCGTCCCGGGGCGACTCGCCGTCGACTCGACCGCGTCCATAGACGGCCAGCGCCTCGTCGAGGTGGCCGCGGAAGTGGTGGATGACACCGATCCGCCAGGCAAGGCCCGGCGGAAGCGGGTCCTCGCCCACGCCGAGGCGCGCAAAGCACGCGAGCGCACCCTCCCAGTCGCCGCAAATCTGCCGCGCCGCACCCTCCAGCTCGTCGAGGCCGGCCGTCCGGAGCGTGGTCGGCACGGCCGCGGCTGCATCGACGACTGCTGCGAGCGCACCGGACCGCAGCAGCTCGCGACCGTGCTCGGTGAGGAGTCGCGCCACGCCCTCGTGATCGTCGATGGCTCGAAGCGTGTACAGCGCCTCCTCCAGGTCGCCACGCTGCTCGAGCCAGGTCGCGGCGCGGCGATGAACGTCGGCGCGGGCATCAGAGGCGAGCGGCCGATGCTCGAGCAGAAACCCGCGCAGGAGCTCGGTCGGCGCGTACGACTCGCTCTCTGCTCGCCGCAGCTCGAGGAACAGCCCCCGCCGGGCGAGCGACGTCACCTCGTCGAGCGCATTCGCCACCCCGAGCGCCTCCAGCAACGCCGGCGTGACGCGCCCGAGCGTGGCGACCAGCCGGAGAAGCTCCTGTGTCTCCGCGGGCTCCCGCTCGAACACCTCCGCGGCGAGATACGAGTAGAGGGGCCCGCCGGACCGGCGGACTCTCGCCAGGGCGGAGTCGCGCTCCTGGGCAGGAACGGACTCGAGCGCCTCGCCCGCGAGCCTGACGGCCGCCGGCCAGCCATCCGTCACGGCGCGCACCTCGGCCGCGAGATCGATGGAGTCGGCGGGCAGAAGCGCAGCGACCTCGTCCTCGGTGAACGCCAGCTCGGCTGCCCGAACCTCGAGCACCTGGCCTCGCCCGCGGAGCCGCTCGATGCCGAACGGCAGCTCGGCGCGCGACGTCAGAACCAGATGCAGACCGGGCGGCGCCTCCCGGCACAGGCGCTCGAGCAGATGCACCGAAGCGACGGCGTTGTCGAGCTCGTGCACGTCCTCGACGACGAGGACGAGATCGCGGCCCAAACGCTTTGCGAGCCCCTCGCAGATCAGGCTCGCCGCCGCCTCCACCCGCACTAGAGCATCCGCCTCGGCCTCGGGCCCTCGGGCCGAGTCCAGCCCGATGAGCTCCTCCGGAAGGTTCGGCTCTCGCAGGCGCAGCGCCTGGAGGAGCCCGTCGGCGAGGAGCAGCGCTTCCTGATCCTCTGCGGAGAGCGCATACCACGCTGAGTTGACCCGCGCGGCCCACGACGCGACCAGCGTCGACTTCCCGAAGCCGGCGCCGGCGCTCACCAGCGTCAGCCTCCGGTCGAGCGCCCCGTCCAGCCGCGACTCGAGCCGCGGACGGGCGAGGGTGCTCGGAGGAACCGCGGGCAGCAAGATCTTTGCCGCGAGCAGGCGCGCCGCCCGATTGTGTGCCGCCATCGGCTCTCTCCAAGGACGGGATCCCATCGTAGAGCACGACGCGTCAGCACCCGGCTACAGCCCCCGCCCTAAGCGCAGCCTAAGCCGGCGCTAAGAGCCGGTCCTAGCGTGACTTCCATGAGACAGAAGGAGGACACGATGACGAGCCAGATCGCGATTGCACCGGCGCTCGTCGAGCTCGCGCACAGGAAGAACCACGGTATCGACGTGACGCTCGTGTGGGACAGGCGTGGCGATCGTCGCACCGTCTACGTCCTCGACTCGCGCTCCGGCGAGCTGCTGACTGTCCCGGTCGAGAGCGACAACGCGCTCGACGTCTTCTACCACCCGTACGCCTACGCACGCCTTGCGGCGTAGGCCGAACACGAACTGGAGAGTGACATGCGCCCAGTGACCAATCACACCACCATCCTCGGTTCGCTCTTCGCTGACCGCCGTCGTGGCTCTCGCGCTTGCGGGGGGAGCGATGGCCGATGAGCCGAAACCTGTCACGATCGAGGAGCCGCTCAGCTTCGTCGTCGACGACTCGCTCGAGCCCGTCGGCGGAGGGAAGGAGGGAGTCGCAACGATTGCCGACCCTCACGGAGAGCGAAGCGACTTCGCGGCCGACGAGCTCATCGTCGTCACCGACGACAAGGAAGCGCTCGACCGGCTGCTCGAGCAACGCAACGGAAAGCTGCTCCGCAGCTTCGACCCGGCGGAGTACGGCTTCGAGGGCCTGCGGCCGCGGTACCTGGTTCACATCGATGCGAGCGACGTCGAGCCCAAGAGCCTCACGGCTGACCTCGAGGCCCTGGGCGTTGAGGCTCGAGGCGAGCACCGGCTCTCGAGTCGCCAGGGGCTCGGGCTCTTCGCCGTCGCGCCGAGGAGGAGCGTCGAGGGCACGACCGTCGGCCTCAACTGGCTGTGCGCAGGGGGCAACGATCAGGACGCGCACGACGACCGAAGCGCCACCGCGACGGTTCCCGGTGTACACGCCCGACGCCTTCCAGTGGGCTCATCTGGCCAACGGCACCGTGCAGGACACGGGCATCGGCGAGGCGTGGAACCTGCTCGCCCGCGCCAATCGCCTGCCCGCGGCCGGAGCGGGCCCGCGGATCGGGATCCTCGACGGCGGGTTCGCCCCGTTCGACGCGGACATCCCCGCCGGATCGGTTCAGATGAGCAGCGGCGTCAGGCCCGGTGTGTGCTCGGGCGGCACGCCTTGCCCGTTCCACGGGAACGACGTGACCTCCACTGCCTGGCCCTGGTCGACAACCGCTTCGGCGTCGGCCGGCGCGGGCGGGCCGGCCGCGAGAGCGATCCAGCTCAACAGCGGCGGGAACATGTTCTCGAGCCGGGAACGGCTTGGTCGTCCTGCGGGCCGCGGCGCGCGCATCATCAACATGAGCTTCGGCGGCACGATCCCGGCCGTCGGCGGAGCGTTCACCGGCGGCAATTTCAATGCGCCGCCGCTCGCGGTTCGGGCAGGCGGGGGACAATGCTCGTCGCTTCGGCCGGCAACGCCGGCGCCGACGTCGACGCGCTCGACTGCTTCCTCGTGTGCTGGGAAGCGGGCGTACAACTGGCCGTGCGAGACGGCGGGCGTGTTACTGCGTCGGCGGGCTCGGCTTCAACGCGAAGGGGCTCGGCACGAGCAGCTCCAACTTCGGCGGCGGAACGAACGCCTCGCGGTAGCGGGACCGTCGACATCTGGGCGCCCTGGTTCACGGTGTCCGGCATCGATCCCGGCGATATCGCCGGCTTCGCCGCGAATCGCGAACGTCGGTGAAGACGTTCAGCGGGACGAGCGCAGCCGCGCCCGGTCGTGTCAGGCGTTGCGGCGCTGGTCTTGGCCGCGAGGCCCGGCTTCACGCCGGCGCAGGTCGAGAGCACGCTGTCTCGACGGCACAGGCTGGGATCGGCGTCGCCTCGCTCACGATCGACGCGGAGGCGGCGGTCATCTCGCCCTTCTGCCCAACCTGCCGCCCGACGTCGGATCACTTCGCCTGCGAACGGGAGCAGCCGGCCGCGCGGCTTCGGTGCAGTTCACGCGCCAACTGCGAGCGACCCCGAGGACGGGATCCCGCAGGTGAGGTGGTTCGCCGACGGATCGATCTTCCTCGGCGACGGGGACCAACGTCGTACTGCCGACCTACGGGCTCAGCTTCGGGCCGCACACGATCACGGCGGTCGCGATCGACTCCGGCGGTCAGAGCGTCCCCGACGCCGACGGCGGCATCATGCTCAACCTCGTGAACACGCCGCCTGTCGTCTCGATCAGCAAGCCAACGAGCGGAGGCGTCTTCTACATCTACCGCAACTACAGGCAAGGCGGCTGGACCGGCGACACGATCGACCTCGTGGGCACCAGTTCGGACGCGAACAACTTGCCGGCGGCGCTGACCGACCAGCAGGTGAACTGGACCCGAAACGGCGCGCTGCTCAGGACCGGGCACGTCGCCTCGGTCAACGCGCTCGACCTCGGAGTCGGCATTCACACGATCACGTTCCACGGCACGGACGGGCAGCTGTCCGCCACCAAGAGCGTGACGATCGAGGTGAAGCAGTGGGTTCCGATCGTCTGCGAGCCCGGGATGATCTGCGGCTAGTTCCTTCGTCAGGGCTCACCAGGAGGCGGGCCGGTCAGGCCCGCCTCCTGCGTGCGGACCGATGAGTCAGGTCGCTTGGCAGAGTCCTAAGGAGCGACCCCACGATCAAGGAGGAGACCCGATGAGAAAGCTGGTGGAATCGACGTTCGTCTCGCTCGACGGCGTGATCGAGAACCCGCAGAACTGGAGCGCGCCCTACTGGGACGACGAGCACTCCGCGTACGCGCGGAAGCTGCTCTGGGACGCGGACGCGCTCCTGCTCGGGCGAAAGACCTACGAGAACTTCGCGCAGGCGTGGCCGTCTCGCGCCGGCACCGGCGACGACTTCACCGACCGGATGAACGCAATCCCGAAGTACGTCGCGTCAAACTCGCTCACGGACACGACCTGGAACGCCACCCTGCTCGAGGGCGACACCGCCGAGGCGATCCGCAAGCTCAAGGCGGAGGACGGGGGCAGCCTGCTCAAGTACGGCACCGGTGAGCTCGACAAGACGCTGATCGAGAACGACCTCGTCGACGAGTTCCACTTCTGGTACTTCCCCGTCCTCGCCGGCAGCGGGCAGCACCTGCTCGACGGGATCGACATGAGGCACCTGCAGCTGCTCGACACGTCGACGTTCAAGTCGGGCATCGTCGTGCACGTGCTCGGCCCGAAGCAGGACTAGCGAAGCAAGCGCTCGCGCCACCTGTAGGCGTTCACGACGAACAGCGCGCCGAACCCCGCGATCGTCAGCATCAGCAACCCGACGAGGACGAGGAGCCCCGTCCCGATCGGGGCGGGATCCTCGATCGCCTCCTTGGCGCGATGCGTCAGCGACTTGGCCTTCTTGACCACGCCCTTGGCGACGCTCACGACCGGATTGCCATCGTCGCCGCCCGTTGCGCGTCCGCTCGCGGCGAAAGCTGCAGGCGTGGCCGCCGAGAAGCCGATCGGCGGCACGCACGCATTCGCCTGGCGCGCCTTGCGGAGCCTTGCCGCGCTGATCTTGCCGTGCGCGATCACGACGGTGGCCTCCGCGGTCGGCTGAGCACGCCGAGCGCCGATGAGCAGACGGTAGGTGCCGTTCGGCAGGCGCCGTCCGTGCAGACGGCCGCGGAACGGGACTCGGTTGACGCCGCTCCGTCCCCGCACGTGGACTTTCCCGAGCACCTGACAGGTCGGGAAAACCCGGACGATCGTGAGCTGGAGCGCCATCGGCCTGCGGAGCCTGAAGATCACCGTCGTCCCTGCGCCCTGCCGTCCCGGGAGCACCAGCGCACGCGACAGGAGAACGCGCTTGGGGCTACCGGCCGGCGCCGCCCGGGTGGCGACGAAGAGGCCTGTGAGGCCTCCAGCAGATGCGCCGAAGGAGGCCGCAGCACCTGTTGCGGACGCTGGACCGGTGTTGGAAGCCGGAGACGAGGCGTCGGAGCTAGTGCCAGGCGCCGAGGGGGACGGGGGCTGCAGCAAGCTCGGCAGCAGCGCAGCGGGCGGCCGGGTCGGCGCAGGTGACGTCGAGGTCGGCGCGGGCGGCGGCGAGAGCGGGCTCGGCGGCAAGGGCACAGGCGGTAGCGCGGGCGGAGGAGGCAACGGGAGCGGCGGCGGCGGAGGCAGTTGCGGCGGCGGCGGTGCCGGCGGCAGCGGAGGCGGGGGAAGCGGTGGAAGAGGCGGGAGCGGCGGAGGCGGAAGCGGTGGCGGTGGGACCGGCGGAATCGGAGGCGGCGGAGGGAGCGTCGGCGGAGGCGGCGGCGGCGGAAGCGGCGGCGGGAGCGGTGGCAGCGGCGGAGGAGGCGGAAGCGTGGGTGGTGGCGGCAGCTGTTGGGTCGCCGCCGCACTTCCGCCGGCCGTCCCGCCGAGCGACGCGAGACAGGCAAGCGCCACGGCCGCCGTGGCGATAAGTGCACGCATCCTGGCTGAAAAACGATAGAGCCGGGAAATCGGATACGGCGTGGGCCGAACTTCAGGCCGAGCCGACGCGGCGCAGCAGTGCCTCGCCGCCGGGAGCCCGCCAGAGGGCAGTGAGCGCGTTCGCAGCCAACCGACCTTTGCGCGTGGCTCCGGCGACGATCGTCTCCAGGCGAGGATCCTCGCTCGACAGCCGGTACTTGTACGCCTCCTCGCCGCCCAGGAAGCGGTACTCGCGGGCACCGTCCTCGAGGGCGCGGCGGATGCTCTCGACGTCGAGGACGAACCCGACGGACTCGCGCTCCCAGGCGGAGTCGCGCCCGCCCTGATAGGCGAAATAGGCCTGCTCGAAGAGGAAGCCGTAGTCGCAGCTCACGACCTCTCCGTCGACCTCGAGCAACAACAGGCGCAGCCATCCTTGCTCGTGGGCGACGGCGGCGAACCGGCGCTGGAAGGGCTCGTGCTCGCCGCAGAACGGGCAGCCGCCCTTCTCGTGGAAGCGGTCACGGTGGAGCCGAAACGTCGTGTCCAGGTCCCGCTCGAGGCTGTCCGAATCGCTGACGCGAAAGCGCACCTCGTGCCGCCGCTCCAGTCGGTTTCGCGCATAGCGGGCCCGCTTGCGGAAGTGCTGGCTGCACGAGGCGAGCAGCCCCTCCCACGAGTCAGTTGCGAAGGGCAGGATCGGATACCCCGTTCTACGCACGACCCGGCCGCCGAGGACGCGCGCCCAGCTGCGGTCGCCGGCGACCCAGTCGCCGACGAAGGCGTCGTAGGGCTCGGCCGCGAGGGCGAGCTGAAGCGCGCGCGTCGCGGTCTCGACGTCGTCGGACGCGCAGATCGGCCCGAGCCGCTCGCCCGGCCCGTGGCCGATCAACCGGAGGACTCGCAACGGCCGTCGGGACCATTCGTACAGCGGCACGATCGCCGCGGTCGCACCGTCTCGGCGGACGACGGCGACGCGCAGCTTCCGTCCGTCGCCGTAGCTCTCCCACCAGAGCCGGTTCCACTCCCACGTCGCGAAGACGTTGCGGTTCGCGGCGGCCAGCCGGGCCCACTCGTCGCGGAGCGGGTCGAGATGGTCGACCAGCTCGGCGGTCAGCGAGTCGTCCACCACTTCTTCACAAGCGTACGACGGCGCGCGGGCAAGAGCTAGTGCTCCCAGGAGGGCTTGGCGAAATAACGGCTGTGCCGCCGGGCCGCGCTGCTCGCCCCGAGGCGGCGTCCTCGGTCGCGCCCGTATAGCTCCGCATAACGAACACTCCCTGCGTCCTTGCCTCGGAACGACCATCGCACCCCGGCAGCGAGCGATATCCCGCCAAACCCTCCGCTACGCGGCCTTCCCGATCTCGTGGTGCCAGGGACGCCACCAGCGGGTGAGCCCAGCATGGTCGCTCCCGCCCTCGCGCGCGATCACGAGGATGTCCTTGTGGGTCGGCTGGCCGAGCCGCTCGTGCGACCAGACGATGACGGCGTCGTTACCGTCGAAGTAGCAGAAGACGCGCCCGCCGGGCTTGCCGATCCCGTGCTCCCACTGGCGTTCGCCACCCCACACGAACGCGTTGCACTTGCCGCGGTCGCGCTGGATGTCGGCGCGCTTGCCGAGCTCGCTCCGGTAGGCGTCCGCCAGCGCCAGGCCGTTCGGGTAGCGGGAGATCTCCCAGCGGTCGGGCATCCCCTTCGCGGGGACGCAGACCGCCGTCTCGTCGGCCCTCGGGCTCGCCACGGGCTGAACCCGGCAATCCCGCCAGAGCTCGAGAGGGACGATCGACGCGAGATCGGTCGCGGCCACAGGCTCGCTTCGCGACGTGGGGACGGAACCCGGTGAGGCACCACTGGGCTCCGCACCACCGCCGACCGTGTAGTAGACGACCGCCGTCGCGGTTGCGGCCGCGATCAGGACGACGATGAGGCCGAGACGCCAGCTGAGCCCCGGCCGCTCCTTCCCGAAGATCAGCACCACCCACGGGTTCGAGGATCGCGAGTCGAGCTCCGAGTACACCCGGTAGATGTGGACCGGCTCGCCGATGTTCTTCAGCCGCACGCGGCCGCCGTCGGTGAAGTGGAGCCCGCCGAGCCGGCCCGCCAGGCGCGCCGTCGACTCGCTGACGATCACCTCGCCGCCCGACGCCCGGCCACACAGCCGGGCGGCGATGTTGAGGGCTGCGCCGCGGAAGCTCCCGTCCTCCAGTTGCACGGCCTCACCCGAGTCGATCCCCATCCCGACGCGCAGCGGGGTGTCCAGCTCGGCCCCCGCCTCGTCGAAGTGCGACTGCAGCTCGACCGCGGCTCGGATCGCCTGGCGCGCCGAGGTGAACACGACGAGCGCCTCGTCGCCCCGGAGCTCGACGAGCGAGCCTTCGTACGCCCCGACGGCCTCGTCGACGAGGGCCGCGAACCTTGCCGACAGCTCGGCGGCGGCTTCGTCGCCGCACTCGTCGGTGTAGCGCGAGTAGCCGCGGACGTCGGCGATGACGAACGTACGGACGGAGTGCTCCATCGCACCAAACCTGCCAGACGGTAGGGCTCCCGTCTGGACCCGCCGCGACAGACGCAGTGTCAAGGTCGCGACAGACGCCCTCCTGGGCCGGTACGCTCGCGGCTCGGTGGTTCGAGCCGGCGTCAAGATCGAGCCGTGGGGGACGTCCGACCTGCTGCTGCTCCAGAAGGCGCTGAGCGATCCGGCGATGACGGTGTACCTCGGCGGGCCGGAGACACCCGAGAAGATCGCCGAGCGCCAGTCGCGCTACGAGCAGCCGGGCTCGCGCCAGTACAAGATCGTCGTCGACGGCGAAGGAGCCGGATGGGTCGGCTACTGGGAGCGGGAGTGGCTCGACCAGGACGTCTACGAAGTCGGCTGGTCGGTCCTCCCCGCCTTTCAAGGACGCGGCGTCGCCGGATTCGCCACCGGTCAGCTGATCGAGATCGCCAGGGCGGAGAACGACCGGCGGTACATGCATGCCTACCCGTCCGTCGAGAACGCGCCGTCGAACGCCATCTGCCGCAAGCTCGGGTTCGAGCTACTCGGCGCGCACGAGTTCGAGTACCCGCCGGGCAGCTTCATGACCTGCAACGACTGGCGGTTCGACCTCTTCGCGGACCGGTAAGAGGGCTTGGCGAAATAACGCTGTGCCGCTGGGCCGCGCTGCTGACGCAAGCGTGGCGATTCGCTCCTCGGCGGCCTTCGCCGCGGCTACGTCCCCGCCTTGCCGATCTCGTGGTGCCAGGGGCGCCACCACCGCGTGAGACCCGAGTGGTCGCTCCCGCCGGCTCGCGCGATCACGAGGATGTCCTTGTGCGTCGGCTGGCCCAGCCGCTCGTGCGACCAGACGATGACGGCGTCGTTGCCGTCGAAGTAGCAGAGGAAGCGTCCGCCGGGCTTGTTCGGGCCGTGCTTCCACTGGCCCTCGCCGCCCCAGACGAAGGCGTTGCACTTCCCGCTGTCGCGCTCGAGGTCAGCGCGCTTTCCGAGCTCGCTCTTGTAGGCGTCGTTGAGCGCGAGCCCGTTCGGGTAGCGGGAGATCTCCCAGCGATCCGGCGGGCCCTGTGCCGGCACGCAGACCGCCGTCTCGTCGGCCCTGGGGTTGGGCACGGTCTGCACCCGACAGTCCTTCCAGAGCCGTGGCGGGACGATCGACGCGAGGTCGGTCGCGTTCACGGCCTTCGTCTGCCCCGCCGGCGGAGGCTCAGCGGCTCCGCTCGGCTCCGCGCCGCCGCCGGCCGTGAAGTAGACGACCGCCGTGGCGGTGGCGGCCGCGATCAGGACGACGATCAGCCCGAGCCTCCAGCTGAGCCCCGGCCGCTCCTTGCCGAAGATCATCACCGTCCAGCGGTTGGTTGGCCGCGCGTCGAGCTCCGAGTACACCTTGTAGACGTGGACGGGGTCGGCGATGTTCTTCAGCCGCACGCGGCCCCCGTCGCTGAAATGCAGCCCGCCGAGCCGGCCCGCCAGCCGCGAGGTCGCCTCGCTGATGATCACCTCGCCGCCCGACGCCCGGCCGCACAGGCGCGCCGCCACGTTGAGCGCGCTCCCGCGGAAGCTCCCGTCGTGGAGTTGCACCGCCTCGCCCGAGTCGATCCCGATCCCGACGCGCAGCGGGATGTCGGACTCCTCCACGGCCTCAAGAAACTGGCTCTGGAGCTCGACGGCGGCGCGGATCGCCTGACGCGCGGACGTGAACACGACCAACGCCTCGTCGCCGCGCAGCTCGACGAGGTGGCCGTCGTAGGCCTCCACGGCCTCGTCGACGATGGCCGCGAACCGCCCCGACAGCTCGGCGGCGGCCTCGTCGCCGCACTCGTCGGTGTAGCGCGAATAGCCGCGCACGTCGGCGATCACGAACGTCCGCACGCCTCCGATCTCGTCGGGCATGAGTACAAGTATGCACCCGCGCCCGCGGTCGCGACCGAGCGCGGAAGCCAGATCCACTGCCGAGACCGCCGCGGGTTTGACTAGGGTGCCGGGTTCCGATGCGTCGCCTCGCCCTGCTGACCATCCTGGCCGCCGCCGCTTTCTCGGGCCAGCAGGCGCACGCCACGACCGTCGTCAAGTACGGCATCCAGGACGACAACTACATCCTCAACGGCCCCGGCAAGCTCGGACAGCGGCTGGACACGATCGACAAGCTCGGCGTCGACGTCGTCCGGTACACGATCCGCTGGGACGAGGTCGAGCGCCGGCAGGGCCGCTTCAACTGGGGCCGCACCGACCAGATTCTCCGCGGGCTCAACAACCGGCGGATCCAGCCCGTGGTCACGCTCGTGGGCACCCCTGCATGGGCGAACGGGGGTCGCGCTCCTCGGTTCGCCCCGCCGAGCGGCAAGGACTTCGCCGCCTTCGCGGCCGAGGCCGCCCGCCGCTATCGGTTCGTGCACTACTGGCTGATCTGGAACGAGCCGAACCTCAAGCGCTGGCTCGAGCCGACTGTGCCCGGGACGTACGTGCGGCGGCTCCTCAACCCCGCGTACAAGGCGATCCACTCTGCCAACCGCCGCGCGAAGGTCGGCGGCGGCGTGACCGGGCCGCGCGCGAACGTCGGCGGCGTCTCGCCGATCGACTGGCTGCGTGGCATGGCCAGGGCCGGCGCCAAGCTGGACGGCTACGCGCACCATCCGCACCCGGGCAGCGCCTACGAGACGCCCACCGAGGGCGGCTGCTTCGGGGCCGAGTGCAAGACGATCACACTTGCGAACCTGAAGGTGCTGGTCTCGGAGGTCCGCAAGCACTGGGGCGGCCGCGTCCGCATCTGGCTGACGGAGTGGGGCTATCAGACGAATCCACCGGACAAGTTCCTCGGCGTGTCGCCGCGGCTGCAGGCCCAGTACATCGGCGAAGCCGCGCGTGTCGTCTACCGCGCGAAGCAGGTCGACATGCTGATCCAGTTCCTCTACCAGGACGAGCCGCAGACCGAGCGCTTCCAGAGCGGTCTGCTGACCTCGCGCGGGCGCGCGAAACCGGGCCTGTACGCGTTCGAGTTCCCGCTGGCGGTCGTCTCGGCGGACGGGTCGGCCGCGAGCCTCTGGGGCCAGGTCCGACCCCGGGCGGGCCGCCAGCCCTACCGCATCCAGCTCGTGACGAAGCGCGGCAAGCGCTGGCTGACGCCGGTCCGATCGACCGATCGCCGCGGCACGTTCGCGGCCTCCGTGCGGGTGCCTGTCGGCGCTGTGGTGCGCGTCTGGTCGGTGCGCGATCGCAAGTTCGGCGCCCCCGTCACCGTGGAGTAACCCAAACCGGGCTCGACGGCAGAGGCATAATCCAGACGCCATGTCGGTGTACTACGGCTGCTCGTACTATGCGTTTCCTTACGTCGAAGCCCGGTACGTGTGTCGTTGCGGCCGCCTCCACACGCAGCACGGCGCGGTGCACGTGAGCAAGCTGCCGCCGGGCTGGCACGAGATCAGCGACTTGGCGGAGCCCGAGCCCGAGTGCCCTCGCTGCCACAAGAAGACCGTCGCCCGCCGAAAGGCCGGCGCTCAGTTGACGTAGGCCAGCGTCCGCTTGCCGCTCCGCGACCTACCGCGCTAGGCGAGGCCGGTTCTCAGGTTTCGCGCAGTCCTTCGCGGGTACACCGGGGGTCGTTCCCGATTCCCGGAAAGGAGCTGAGAGATGTACATCGGCAGTGGCGTGATCGTTCTGATCCTCATCATCTTGCTGCTCATCTGGCTCCTCTAACCGCGGCGTCGAGAGCACTGAGGTTTCACACATGGAGGCCGTGCGCCCAAGGCGCACGGCCTCAGCTTTTCGGTCGGCTAGCTTCGAAACACAGACAGCGGCAGCACCGCACTGACGACGTACTCGCCGGCGTCGACGATCTCGGAGATCTTCAGGTCGACGCAGAGGCTCGAGAGCACGTAGGCGTCCTCGCGCGGGAGGTCGTACGTGTCGCCCAGGTAGGCGATCATCGCGCGAACCGCTTCCTGCGCGGCCACGTACAGGTCGGGCCCGACGCCGGTGGTGCCGTAGAACCCGCCTTCGTCGACGTGCGGCGTCAACGGGCCCGGCGCCGTCTGGTACTGCGGTGCCGGAATCGAGCGATCCTCGTGCAGGGTGAAGCGCAGGGCGCCGTACATCGGCGACTCGATCCCGGTCACGCAGACCTCGCCGTCGCCCTGAGCGGCGTGCGCGTCGCCGCAGCTGAAGAGCGCGCCCTCGACCTGCACCGGCAGGTACAGCGTCGTGCCTTTGACCAGTTGGCGCGTGTCCAGGTTGCCGCCGAACACGCCGGGCGGCATGACCGCCTGCCGGCTCGCACCGGCGGGGCAGACGCCCATCGTCCCGAGGAACGGCGCGATCGGAATCGCGATGTCGTCCCGGAGGTACGTGAACGTCCCGCCCGTCAGGTCGAAGATCTTCAGATATGGGTCCGGGAAGTCGTCGGGCAGGAGTCCCAAGCCGGGCAGGATCGCCGTCCAGCCCCAGCCCTGCGTGTGCAGGTCGACGATCTCGATCGCGAGCGTGTGCCCGGGCTGCGCCCCCTCGACGACGATCGGGCCGGCGAGCGGGTAGACGCGATCCCAGTCGAGCGCAGCGATTGCGTCGGCGGTCGACTCGGGCGTGATCTGGTTGTCGCTTACGTCGCGCGTGTTCACGACGACCGTGTCGCCGCTCGCGACCGTGAGCATCGGCTCGTGGTCGACGTCCCACGTGAAGTGCACCTGGTCGGCCGGGACGTAGTGCGTCCGTCCCGCGGAAACCACCTGCGCCTGCGCCATAGAAGTCCCCCTTGCTCGCGTTACGGCGAAGCTACACCTGCCACGAGAGCGGGGCAACGACGGTCTGCGCGAGCTAGTCGGGCGACGTGAGCCAGGCGATCGCTTCGACCTCGATCAGCCAGTCCGGATGGACAAGGCCGGCCACCTGCACGAGCGAGCTCGTCGGCGGTCGCGCGGTGTCGACGAACTCGTCGCGGACGGCACGGATCGTCTCGAGCTCCGTCACGTCGACGGCGAAGATCGTCAGCTTGACCACGTCGGGCCAGCCGGCGCCGGCAGCCCTGAGCGCGCGGCCGACATTGCCGAACGCGAGCCTTGACTGCGCCTCCCAGCCGGCCGGCACGTTTCGGTCGACGTCCATCGCCACCTGACCCGAGGTCCACACGAGACGTCCGCTCGGGATGCTGACGACGTGGCTGTACCCGGCCGGCGCGGCCAGGTCTGCGGGCGAGGTGAAGGTGGGCCTCCCGTCGGTCACGGGAGGAACGTAGCGGTCAGGCGCGCTTCTCGACCCGGCCCGTCGTCGGCTCGGCTTCACGGTCGAGCATCCACCCGAGGTAGCCGCAAGCAGGACAGCCCGGGGCGCTCGCCGCAGTCCCGGAAAGCGGTTTCCGGTACCGCAGCCCGCACGCACGGCAGCAGACCGGAATGTCCTTCGGATCTGTGGCGTGGTCAGTCGCCATGCCGAGCCTCGAGTACCCCGCCCGCGGCCGTCGTGAGACTACGGGATCGAGCCATGAATCGGGGGTGCACAGCCCGAACCTGAGCACGCGGACGGCCGCGAGCGGTGGGAGAGGAAGGCATCTCCACGCGGCAACGTACGCCCGCAGAAGGCCACGGAACGCCTTTGTGAGCGCTTCCTCACGAGACCAACACACACCACTCGCAGCCAGCTGCTAAAGGCGTGCCTTCCGCGGGGTCGATGTGCTGCGTGACCGAGGCGACTACGGGTTGTAAGAGGCAGCCGTTCAGCGTATGGCCGAGGGGTGGAGCAGCGGGACGACCGGATCCCAGCCGGCGCGGAGCACCTCCACGAGCGAGGGCGGTGTGACCAGGACGGCCTCTGCCCGCTTCCGGCGGGGCTTCCGGTCGACGTATCCGCCCGGCGTCCACCGGTGGAGCGAATCGCCGAGCACGAGCCACGGCGCGCCGTCCTCGAGGACGAACGCGCCGTCGGGCAGCTCGTCGAGCAGCGCCGCACGCTCACGCTGGATGACGCTCCGCGTGAAGCCGGGCGTCGACGGCGTCGGCGCCCTTCTCTCCGACGAGGTCGAGGAAGCGGACGTAGTCCTCGCGTCGGCACAGGGCGCACGGCCGATGACCTGCCGCGAAAGCTGTCGCCTCGTCCAGGAAGAAGAGCTCGGTGAACCTGCCCGGCTGCATCAGCGCCTTGCGGTGCCAGCCGCGGAACCGAAGCCGACAGGCGATCCAGCGCTTGCCGTTGTACCGCCGACGGATGCGGCCGTGCTCGTCGTGGAGGCAGCCGCGGTTGCCGTAGACGAGGCCGCGGGCCGGGTCGGCGATCAGGTCGCCGAGCGGTGTGACGCGATTCTGGAGTGGCATTGAGCTTCTCGCTTCGGCGCAACTTAGGGTCGCTTGCCGCCTTTTGCCGGCTAGGCATTATTTAAGTTGCATCTAACGTAAGACTTTGCTTACATAGGTCTCGATGGAGGCCGCACTGAAAGCGATTGCCGCGCCGGCCCGGCGGCGGATCCTCACGCTGGTTCGCGAGGGCGAGCTGTCGGCCGGCGAGATCGCCGCGCACTTCGAGGTCACACGGCCCGCGGTCTCCCAGCACCTGAACGTCCTGAAGGAGGCGGGGCTCGTGAGCGAGCGGCGGAACGGCACCCGGCGGCTCTACCGGGCACGGCCCGAGGGCCTCGTGCCGGTCAAGGAATTCCTCGAGGAGTTCTGGGATCCGCGCCTCGAGGCCCTCAAGCGCGAAGTCGAACGAGAGGAGCAGAAGAAGCATGGACGCAACACGTGAGAGCACCACGGTCGAGCGCGAGCTGACGATCGACGCCGGCCCCGAGGCGGTCTGGGAGTTCCTCGTCGACCCCGAGAAGGCGACGCGGTGGATGGGCGAGACCGCGAGCTTCGAGCCGCGGCCGGGCGGGCTGTACCGAGTCGAGGTGATCCCGGGCAACACGGCCGTCGGCGAGTTCGTCGAGCTCGACCCGCCGCACCGGCTCGTCTTCACCTGGGGCTGGGAGCCCGGCGGCCACGACACCAGGGTCGCGCCGGGCTCGAGCACGGTCGAGATCGAGCTCGTTCCGAGCGGCGACGGCACGACACTTCGCTTTCGGCACTACGGGCTGCCGAACGAGGAGGCCGCGCAGTCGCACGCGCACGGCTGGGATCACTACCTCGACCGGCTCGCGACCGCCGCGGGCGGCGGCGATCCCGGACGGGATCCGTGGCTCGACGGGCCGATGTGAGCGTCGAAGTCGCCCGCCGCGAGGGAGGCCGCCGGGCACTAGCGCTTGCGACAATCGGGGCGTGAGCGAGGGCCAGGTCGCCGAGGGAGGAGCTCCAGGCCGCGATCGAGGCACGCAGGGAGCTCGGCGAGGAGATGGAGCCGGCGATCATCGACGGCTTCGTCGAGCGGATCGAGAAACGGCTCGCCGAGCGCGGCAGCCGCGAGCGAGAAGGCGCTCAAGCAGCGGCGCGATCACCAGAAGGAGCTGATCCTCGGCTCGATGGGCATCGCAGTCCCGCTCTTCATCTTCGCGGCGATCTTCACCGGGCTCGCAGGGGTGATCGTCGTCTGTGCGGTCATCGCCGTCGTCGCGATCGCGGCGACGAGAGCACCCTGAACGTCAGGACGCAGGCTCGCTCTGGCGCACCCAGAGCGTGACCAGCCGGGCCACGAGCGTGACGAGGAAGACCTGGCCGAGCAGGGCCTCGATGACGGTGAGCGCCTGCGGCAGCCCGACCGACGGGGAGAGGTCGCCGAACCCGAGCGTCGTGAGCGCGACGAAGCTGAAGTAGAGGTACTCCGACTGCTGGTGCGGGCCCGGCTGCACGAAGAACGGCGCGTCGCGAAACTCCGCCACCGCGAGGTACAGGAACGCGAACAGCAGGCCGACGAGGACGTACGCGCACAAGGCGCCGAGCACCGTCTCGTACGTCACGCGCTTGTGGTGGAGGACGCGGCTGATCGTCACGGGCAGGGTCGCGGTGACGAGCAGCGCGGCAGGCAGCAGGTAGATCAGGCCCAGGAGCGACGCGGAGTCGAAGAAGAGGACGAGCGGCGCCAGAGCGACGCACGCCGCGACCTGGATCGCCTGACGCCGGGTGACGTGGTGGCCGGCGTCCGGGTCGCTGATCGCGACCACGAGGGCGGCGGCGGCGAGCACGGTGCTGCCGATCGCGCCCCAGCGAGGGTCGTCCACGAGCTCGAGCAGGAAGAAGTTCGCGAGCAGCAGGATCAGCAGGCTGGCGTAGCTGTCGAGGAACCTGACGATGTCGGCCCTGGCGGTCGCCCTCAAGTGCATGGGGCGAGGACGATACGGCTCCGCACGTTCGGAGCGCCCCGGTTAGTGTCGGACCGAGAGACGCCAACGGGGAGGTTGAGGATGACTCGCTTCGTACTTCTCGCGCTCGCTCTCGTCGCCGGAATCGCCGCCGGCTCGGCACCCGCCGCGAACACGCACAAGAAGCCACCGACGCTGGAGTTCCGCGGCCAGGCGATCATCCCGACGGGGACGACATTTGCAGGCACCCAGGTCGGAGGGCTGTCCGGCATCCAGTACGCCGGCGGCAACACGTTCTTCAGCCTCTCGGACGACCCGAGCCAGTTCGGCCCGGCCCGCTTCTACAAGCTCCGTGCGGACATCGGCGACGGCCGGCTGACGGCGGGCGACATCACGTTCCTCGACGTGACGACGCTCGAGCAGCCGGACGGGACGCTCTTCCCGACGGCGAGCCTGGACCCCGAGGGCTTCGCGCTCACGAAGGATCACAAGGTCGTGGTCACGTCCGAGGGATTCGCGACTCGCGGGATCGACCCGTGGATCCGCCTGTTCCGCATGGACGGCTCGCATTTCGCGTCGCTGCCCGTGCCCGACCAGTTCCTGCTCGGGCCGAACAAGGGCGTGCGCCAGAACCTCGGCTTCGAGAGCGCCACGATCACGCACGGCGGCCGCTACCTGTTCACGGGCTCCGAGAACGCGCTCGCACAGGACGGGCCGGCCGCGACGCTCACGAACGGCAGTCCCTCGCGGCTCCTGCGCTACAAGCTCGGGAAGGGGCGGCCCGACAAGCAGTACGTCTACAACGACGACCCGATCGCAGAGCCGCCCGTTCCGCCCACGCAGTTCGCCGTCAGCGGGCTCGTGGACATGATCGCGTTGAACAAGCACTCGTTCCTGACGATGGAGCGGTCGTTCTCGGTCGGCGCGCCGGGCACCGGCAACAAGATCAAGCTCTACAGGGTCGACCTGCACGGCGCCGACGACGTCAGCCGCTTCAGCAGCATCGCCGGCGTGTTCGGGATCGAGCCCGTCGACAAGACGCTGCTGCTCAACCTGGACGTGCTCGGGCTCCCGCTCGACAACGTGGAGGGCATGGCGTTCGGCCCGAAACTCCGCGGCGGGCTCCGCACGCTCCTGCTCGTGAGCGACAACAACTTCGCGGCCACGCAGTTCACGCAGTTCCTGCTCTTCGCCTACAAGCCGTGAGATGGACGGACTGATCGACCGAACGCGGGTGTCGCTCGCGCCCGCCGCCGAGCGCGACCTCGACGAGGCGGTGCGGGCTGCCCCGCCGACCTGGGCTCGCCTGAACTTCGCCGTCCAGCACCAGCTGCAGGACCAGTGGTGCTGGGCGGCGGTCTCCACGAGCATCTCCGTGCACTACGGCTCGACGAAGTGGACGCAGTGCTCGGTCGTGAACAAGGAGCTCGGCCAGAGCACGTGCTGCGCGGACGGTTCGACGAGCGCCTGCGACCAGCCGTGGTACCTCGACCGTGCGCTGAAGCGCGTCGGCGCCTTCAAGAAGGTCGAGAAAGGGAAGCCCGGCGACCTGAAGAAGGTGCGCAAGGAGATCGACGGCCGGCGGCCGGTCGGCATCCGCATCGGCTGGAGCGGCGGCGGCGGCCACTTCGTCACGATCGAGGGCTATCGCAGCGACGACGCCACGATCGCGATCGAGGATCCCTGGTACGGCGCCTCGGACGTCCCGTTCGCGTCGATGGCCGGGAGCTACCAGGGCACCGGAAGCTGGACGCACACCTACTTCACCAGGAAGCCGTGACCCTCCACACCCCCGACCTCCCCGAGCCCGCGCTGCGCGCCATCCAGGCCGGCGTGGAGCGCCTGGCCGACCGGCCCGAGTACGGCGACCGGGCGCTCGGGGGCGCCGATCCGGCGACCCTCGAGGCGGCGGTACCGCACGACGTCTACACGCTCGGGCTCGACGCGATCGCCGAGGGCAAAGGCCTCGGATCGGCGGAGCCCGTCGGCCGGCGCGTGCTCGTCATGGAAGGTGAGCGCGCGGTGGCGGCTGCCGAGCTCACGGACCCCGAGGGCGGCGAGGGCTTCTCGGCCACGGAGGGCCCGTATACCGAGACGACGGCGCAGACCGTGCAGGAGGTCGAAGGCTGGCCGGTGGTCGCCGACGGCGAGTACGACCTCCGCGTGCTGCGGCTGCCGGCGCTGTACCTGATGGCGCTCTGGTTGAAGGACCGTGACGGCGACGCCGACCTGCTCGTCCCGCTCGATCCGGCGCCGACGGGCATCGAAGCCGGTCGCGGCTATCCGGCCGACGAGCTCCTTGGGCAACTTCGGGCGCGCGCCCGCGACCTGCTCGCGGCGGAGGACGACGAGCGCAGCTAGACGCATTCCTTGACAGCGGTCACGCGCGCGGCGGAGGCTTCTCGCGCCGTCAGTCAACAGAAGGAGAACCATGAAAGCTCGATCGACCGCCACGGCGGCGGTCGCCGGCCTCGCGCTCGCAGCCGCGTTGCTGACGATGGCCGCGACCTCGCCGGCGGCTCCGTCGGCGCCGCTCTACCCCGACATCGTCGAGGAGATCCCGCACCACCTCAACATCCAGAACACGCAGCAGCGCGAGTGGCTGCGGTACAGCACGACGCACATCAATCTCGGCCAGGGCGGGCTGCAGATCCGGGGCGGCGGCCAGGTGGCGCCGTGCGTGATCGACGGCGTCGCCTTCGACCAGTGCACGCACGCGACGCAGGAGATCCTGGACTCGAACGGGACAATCGTCTCGACACACCCCGCCGGCGTGGCGCTCTTCCACCCGGAGCACAACCACTGGCACCAGAACGCGGTCGCCGAATTCAAGATCATGAAGGGCGACCCGGAGGACGGCACGGAGATGGCCCACGGGTTCAAGGCAACGTTCTGCCTCGTGGACGTGAAGTTCACGGGCATCACAGGCCAGCAGAAGAAGGCGGCGCCGCGCACGTACTTCGACTGCAACGAGGCGCTGCAGGGAATCGCCGTCGGCTGGGCCGACCAGTACCACCACTCCACTCCCGACCAGGAGCTGGACATCACCGGCCTCAAGGCCGGCGTCTACTTCCTCACGCACCTCGCCGACCCCGACGACCACTGGCTCGAAGGCCCGGCCGCGGACTCGCCCGGCGAGAAGAACAACTTCGCCTGGGTCAAGTTCAAGCTCACGCGCACGGGCGCTAACCCGGAAGTGACCGTGCTCGGGCACTCACCGTGCGAAGGCGTGGCCTGCGGCTTCGGCGGAAATCCGTAGCGACCGGCGGCTACCGGGGGCGACCCGCCCCCGGCTAGCCCCGTAGATTGGGCGCGTGCAGACGTTCGGCGTCGAGGAGCGGCGCGCACGCCTAGGAGCTCGGCACCACCTGGCCGGCTCGGCGAAGGCACAGGATCCCGTCGACGTCGCCGGGCGCCTCAGCGGGCTCCACGGGACCGATCCCGCCTCTGTGTTCCTGGCCGCCTCAGCCCGGATGTGCGAGCCCGACTTCGGCGCGATCGAGCGAGCCCTCTACGAGGACCGGGGGCTCGTCCGCATGCTGGCGATGCGCCGAACGATGTGGGTGTTCCCGATCGAGCTCGCCGGCATCGCGCAGGCCGCGGCCACCGACGCGGTCGCGGCGAGGGAACGCAAGCGCCTGGAGCAGATGGTCGGCGACGGCGCCATCACGGATGACGTCGACACCTGGCTGGAGGAGGCCGAGCGAGCGACCCTGGCGGCGCTCACGGCGCGGGGCGAGGCGACGGGAGCGGAGCTCTCGAAGGACGTTCCGCAGCTCCGCGAGCAGTTTCTGTTCGGCGCCGGGACGAAATGGGAGGGCACGCAGTCCGTCACTACGCGCATGCTCCTGCTCCTCGCCGCCGAGGGGAAGATCGTGCGCGCCCGGCCGCGCGGCTCGCTGATCAGCAGCCAGTACCGATGGACGCCGCTCGAGTCCTGGCTGCCCGGCGGACTGCCTCGGTGGGAGCGGGAGCCGGCCCGCGTCGAGCTCGTCCGCCGCTGGCTCTTCGGCGTTCGGGCCGGCCACCGTCGCCGACGTCAAGTGGTGGACCGGCTGGACGCTCGGCGACACGCGGCGCGCACTGGCCGAGGCCGGTGCGGTGGAGGTCGAGCTCGACGGGGAAGTGGGCATCGTGCTCCCGGACGACCTCGAGCCGATCGGGCCCGTCGAGCCGTGGATCGCGCTCCTGCCGGCCCTCGATCCCACCGCGATGGGCTGGGCCGGTCGAGCGTGGTACCTCGGCGAGCATGGGCCGGCTCTCTTCGACCGCTCCGGAAACGTCGGGCCGACGGTGTGGTCGGACGGCCGGATCGTCGGCGGGTGGGCACAGCGAGCGGATGGCACGGTCGTCTTCCGGCTCCTGGAGGACATCGGCTCGGAGGCCGAGGCCGCCGTCGAGGCCGAGGCAGGACGACTGAGCGAGCAGCTCGGCGACACGCGCGTCACGCCGCGCTTCCGGACGCCGCTCGAGCGAGAGCTGGTGGCCTAGACCGGCTTGGCGCGGTCGACGTCACTGACTGCGAAAACGACATGCATGCCGCGGTTCTCGCGCGTCGTCGGGCCCGGACCGCAAGACGAATCGCGGAGTTTGACGCGCCCAAGGCTCGGGGAGTTCCCTAGTCATGGCGACTCGCGTCACCCGGAGAGCCGAGAATCAGGAGCTCTTCCGGATGGGGAACACACGTCTGAACGACATCGTCGATTCACGAGTGCCCGCCGACGCGACGCTGCCGTTCCTCTGCGAATGCGCGGACGAGGCGTGCAACGCACGGGTGGAGATCGAGCGGTCGCAGTGGCAGGACATCGCCGCCAGAGCACATCACTTCGTCATCGTCGCCGGCCACCCGCGGATCGAGGGCGAGCTCGTCGTCGGATCGATCGACGGATACGACATCGTCCGCAAGTCGGACTGACTCGCCACCACTTGGCGTCGTCGAAAAGGCGCGCTACGCTCCGCGCAGCCGGCTCGAGGGGGAAGCAATTTGGGGGGCCCCAGTACAGATAGAAGCGAGCGAGCTGCCCGTAACGAAGCGGTGTTTCGCCGCGTGAACGAGCGCCTCGAGGAAGTCAACGCGGTCTTCGACTCCATGCTCGAGACGGCCGAGTTCGTCTGCGAGTGCGCAGACATGCGATGCGTCGAGCGGATCGAGTTGACCCTGAAGCAATACGAGGCGGTGCGCCGCGATCCGAGGCAATTCATCGTGAAGCCCGGCCACGAGCTGGCGGACGAAGAGCGCGTGGTCGAGCGACACGACGACGACTACCTGATCGTCGAGAAGATCGGGGAGGCGGGAGAGCGCGCAGCCGACCTCGACCCGCGCTCGGACTAGACCTCGAGACATGCCGCAAACGGTCACGCCCTATCTGCTCTACGAGGACACGAACGCCGCGATCGACTGGCTCGTGAAGGCCTTTGGGTTCCGCGAGGTTCTCCGCTACACCGACGAGGAAAGCGGCACGGCTACGCACGCCGAGCTCGAGCTCGAGGGCGGGACGATCTTCCTCGGCTGGCCCGGAAGTGACTTCCTGAGCCCGGCGAGGACGGCGGTCACGGTCGGCATCCACGTCTACGTCGCCGACGTCGACGCCCATTACGAAGGCGCGAAAGCGGCCGGCGCGAACGTCACGCGCGAGCCGCACGAGCCGGGTTACGGCGACCGTCGCTACGACGTGTCGGACCTCGAGGGCCACAGCTGGTTCTTCGCGACCCAGCTCGAGGAGACGGCCCCCGAAGACTGGGGCGCGACCCGACCAACTAGGGCGCGATGAGCTCCGTGCGGAGCTCGTGGCTCTCGCCCGGAAGGGGCGCCTCGTACCAGATCCGGTAGCCGCCGCCCGGCAGCGGTAGAACGTCGAGGTACCGGACGTGGCTCGCGGGCGCGTCGTTCGTCGCGACGAGCTGCCCCGGCGCGCCGGCCGGCCCGGCGAGACCGGTCCGCTCGAACCAGTTCTCGTCCTTCGTCGCCCGGCCGTCGTAGGCGGCGCGCCCGTCCGGAAGCACCGCGCTCACCCGGGCACCGCGCGCGTCCCACCGCCCCGGCCGCGGTGAGAGCGCCGTGCCGTGCCACTGCCACTCGAGCCCGTCGGCGCTCGTGGCGTAGGCAGTGGTCATCCGGTCCTCCTCGTCGGCCGTGTCGAGCGGGTGACAGCAGATCCACGCTCGCCAGCCACCGTTCGTGCGCTGCACCACGGGATCCTTGACGGCCGTCAGCTCGTCGCCGGGGAAAACCGTCCGCGGCTCGGCTTCGGCGAAGCCCTCGGGATCGGCAGCCTCGAGCACGTCGATCCACCAGTGCTTGCTGTTCGGGGTCGCAGAACACACGTAGAGGCGCCAGCCGCCCGTCTCCGTCCGGACGAGCGCGGGCCGCTCCATCGACATCGCGTCAAAGCGGTCCTTGTCGAGCGTGACGATGGTCTCGAGGCTCGTGCCGTCTTCGGACCTGCCGACGACCGTCGCCGCGTACTGGTTCTCGGTCACGCGGACGCGGTACGCGACCACGAACGAGCCGTCGTCGTCGAGGGCGGCGCTCGAGGAGCCCGCCCAGTGCTGCGGGCCGTCTCCGGGCGCCGGTGCGGCAAGGGTCCAGCGGCCGGTGCCCGGGAGCGGAAAGTCGCCCATCGCGGCAACCTACTTGACACATACATCGACGTTCATCTATACATTGACAGCGATCGATTTGACGACCTTGCCCGTGATCACCTGCTGTGCACCGCTCGCCACGCCGAGCCTCTCGGACGACGAGGCGAGCGCGACCGCGACGCTGTTCCGCGCGCTCGGCGACCCGGCGCGCGTGAAGATCGTCAACCTGCTCGCGCGCACCGAGCAAGCCGGTCTGCGTGTGCGAGTTCGTGCCCGCACTGGAGCTCTCGCAGCCCACCGTGAGCCACCACCTGAAGAAGCTGGTCGAGGCTGGGCTGCTCGAACGCGAGGAGCGCGGCAAATGGGCGTACTACTCCCTGTCGGACGAGGCACTCGAACGCCTCGCCGCACTCGTCGATTTCAAGGAGGTTGTCGCATGACCACGAGCGCCGAAGAGCTCAAGGACGAGGTTCGCCGCCGGTACGCGGAGGCTGCGCTCTCGGTCGAGGGGGACAACGCGCGCAGCTGCTGCCCGGACGGCTCGCCGGACGCGTCGTTCGGCGAAGCGCTCTACGCGGCCGAGCAGCGCGGCGAGCTGCCGCAGAAGGCCGTGCTCGCGAGCCTGGGCTGCGGGAACCCGACGGCGGTCGCCGAGCTGCGCGAAGGCGAGACCGTGCTCGACCTGGGCTCAGGCGGGGGCATCGACGTGATCCTTTCCGCGAAGCGGGTCGGCCCCACGGGCACCGCTTTCGGCCTCGACATGACCGACGAGATGCTCGCGCTCGCGCAGCGAAACGCGGCGGAGGCCGGCATCCGGAACGCGATCTTCCTCAAGGGCGAGATGGAGGCCATCCCGCTGCCGGCCGAGTCGGTCGACGTCGTCATCTCCAACTGCGTCATCAACCTTTCTGTCGACAAGCCCGCGGCGCTCACGGAGATGGCGCGCGTGGTGAAGCCCGGCGGCCGGATCGGGATCGCGGACGTCGTCGCCGAAGACCACCTGAGCGCGGCCGACCGGGCCGAGCGCGGGTCGCACTGCGGGTGCGTCGCCGGCGCCCTGTCGGCCGGCGAGTACGAGGCAGGGCTCCGAGCCGCGGGCTTCGAGGACGTGAGCGTGCGCTTCACCCACCGGGTGGCCGACGGGATGCACGGCGCGATCGTCAGAGCAGTGCGATCCGCTAGCTAAAGCCTTCGAGGATCAGCACGACGGTCCCGAAGATCGCGGCCGCGACCGTGATCGCGGCCACCAGGGGAATCGGCGGCCCGCCGTGGATCCCGGTCTCGTGTACGGCCGCGTGGCCCTTGCCGCGGGCCAGGAGCCAGCGGTTGACGGGGAAGGCGGCGGCGCCGGCGATCACGAGCGCGACGGCCAGGCTGCCCCAGAAGAGAAGATCCGACAGCCCGGCGTCCATCGCGCCCGGGACGAGCAGGATGATCGCGTTGTCGACGAGCTCCATCGTCGCGATGCTCAGCGTGTCCGACGCGAGCGCGATCGGGATCACCACGGACAGCGCAAGCCCTGCCCGCAGCAGCGGGAGGCTCGTGAGCGTATAGCCGAACAGGAACGCCAGCACGATCGCGAGGAACACGGTCGGCCAGTTCGACCAGCCGAGCGCTGTGCCGATGATCAAGCCGACGATCTCACCGAGCGCGCAGCCCGTCAGGCAGTGCAGGGTCGCACTGAGCGCCATCCCGTCGAGCTCGCGCCCGGCGGTCGGCAGCTCGTGATGGTGGTGATGATGCGCGTGCTCGTGGACCTGGGCCACGGCTGCGAGACTAGCGAGGCATGGTCGAGATGCTCTCCGCGTACCTGCTCGTCTCCGCGATCGTGATCGTCACGCCCGGACAGGACACAGCGCTGACGATCCGCAACTCGCTCCTCGGCGGCCGCCCGGCCGGGACTGGCCACGGCCGCCGGCGTCTCGGCCGGCCAGGCGGTGTGGACGCTGGCGACGAGCCTCGGCCTCGCGGCGCTGCTCGTCGCCTCCGAGCCGGCGTTCGTCGCGCTCAAGCTCGTCGGCGCCGCCTACCTCGTCTACCTCGGAGCGCAGTCGCTGCTCGCGGCGATCCGCGGCCGGGCGAGGGCGCATGCGGGGACGGGAAGCTCGACGCCCGGCACGGCCTTCCGCCAGGGCCTGCTCAGCAACCTCGGCAACCCGAAGATGGCCGTGTTCTTCTCGAGCCTGCTGCCGCAGTTCGGCGGGACGTCGTTCGCAAGCCTGTTCGCGCTCGGGCTCGTGTTCTGCGCGCTGACGCTCATCTGGCTCTCGGGCTACGCCGTGGCGGTCGCCCGCGCCGGCGACTTCCTACGCCGGCGGGCGATCCGGCGCGTGCTGGACGCGGCGACCGGGCTCGTGCTGACGGCTCTCGGGCTTCGGCTCGCGACCGAACGGCGCTAACGCGCCCGCAGCCACTCGCGCACGCGAGGGAAGAGCCCCGGCGCGAAGCGGTCGGAGGCGAGCATCTCCGAGTTGAGCCCGGTCGCCGTCTCGACGAGCGAGTGGTTCGCCTTGGGATAGACCTCGATCGCCAAGTTGCCGCCGATGCTCTGCAGGCGTTGGACGCTCAGGCGCGTCGGGACGACGTAGTCGATGCGGCCGAAGAGCCAGAGGCTCGGCACGCGCAAGGCTCGGAGCGCCGGCCCTGGCTCGTAGCCGCTCGATCCCTGCCGAAGGACCTCGGCCTCCATCTGCTCCTCGGTCTGGGTCGGCGCCGACTGACCGGCACCCGCGAGGCTCGACCAGGCATCGGTCTCTCCCTGCGACAGCGCCGGCCCGGCGAACGCGAGCACGAACCGAGCGGCAGGTTCGCGTGAGGCAGCGAGCGGCGCGATCCAGCCGCCCTGGCTGTGGCCCGCCAGGCCGAGGCGGGCGCGGTCCACGCCGGGCTGTGTCGCCAGGAAGCGCAGCGCGGCCTGCGCGTCGCGCGCGAGCGTGTCGATCACGCGACCGTCGGCGCGGTCACCCGGGAAGACACCGCCAGACTGCCCGACCCCGCGCTTGTCGTAGGCGAGCACGGCGACGCCCGAGCTCACCAGCAGCGCTTGGAGCTCCGGGAAGTAGTCGCGTGTCTGCTGGCCGCCGCCGTGCACCCAGACGATCG
The DNA here is from genome assembly GCA_963739085.1 of uncultured Actinomycetes bacterium. GTDB lineage: Bacteria > Actinomycetota > Thermoleophilia > Gaiellales > Gaiellaceae > DATFQE01. The sequence continues at coordinate 59,516 of CAVTZA010000021.1, forward strand.
CCGGGTGCGGCCCTGTGCCGGGCGGGAGCGTGAGGGTCCCGGCGAGCAGGGTGCGACCGCTGCGGAACCGGACCTCGAGCTGACGAACCGGGACCCTCGTCGCGCGACCGGCGGGAAGCGTCGCGCCGCTCGCGTCGAACCGCGCACTCCCCCGCACCGGGGCCCTCGTCGCGAAGCCGGAGCCCACGTCGAAGGCGGCGCCGTTCGCGAACAGCCCGTGAACCTCGCCCGTGTCGGTGTCGACGAGCCTGCCGTCGGCGACCGCGAGCGTCTTCCCGCCGAGGTCGTAGAGCCCGCGCGCCAGGAGCCCGCGCGCGGTCCCGCGGCCGAGCGAGAAGGTGCCGCGCACGGAGCCCTGCCGGACGACGCCGGCGAGCCGGCGTCCACGCAGCTTTCCGTCGAACGCGACGCGGGGAACGCCGGGCAGCGAGAAGCGCACCCGGCCGTTGCGGATGGTCACGGGAACGATCTGCCGGCCGGCGTGCCCCGGGCCGAGCGCGACGGTCGCGCGGCGCCCGTTCAGCGAGACCGTCATCGAGTCGAGGCGGCCGAGCGTGTACGTGCCGACCCAGGACCCGGTCGGCTTGACGGCGGTCCCCGCGCCGGTGCCGACGGCCAGCAGGAGCACGAGCGCGATGAGGGAGGCAGCTTTCGACATAGTGCGTGAACGCAGAATCTAGCGCGTACACGCACTAACGTCCACTATGCTCGTTTCGATGGAGGATCGGCACCTCTTCCTCGACGTCTACCGCCTGATCGAGCTGACCGGGGCGATCGTCGACCGGCAGCTCCGAGAGGTGGGGATCCCCGCGTACCTGTTCGGGCTGTTCTCGGAGATCCGGCGCCGCGCGCCCGTGACGCCCTCGCAGATCTCGCAGCGAACGGGCATCGCCATGACGACGCTGCGCGACAACATCCAGCGGCTGGTCGATCGAGGCCTGATCAGGCGGATCCCCAACCCGGACGACGGCCGCTCCTACCTCGTCGAGGTGACCGAGAAGGGCGAGGTGCTGGCGCGGGCAGCCGACCCCGCATTGCTCGCCGCCTACGAGGTGCTCGAGCGACGTCTGCAGCGGCCCCGCGTCGAGTACGAGCAGGCGCTCGAAGAGCTCCGCGAGGCCCTGGCAGCCACGCTGGGCGAACTAGACGGTCCCGCCGGCGGCGCCCACGCCGCTCGTGGTAAACGTGCCGCCCGTGGAAGCACCTGAGGAAGCACGGCTCGAGCAGACCGAGCACGGGACCGCTGTATCGTCGGGCGGCTGGTTCATCCTGAACGTCGCCGACGTGCGGTGGATGGGCCACGAGCGCGGCGGCCGGTGGACGGACTTCGAGCCGAGCGAGTCGCACTTCTCCGACTACGGGATCGGCATCCACGTCGTCCAGCCGGGCCAGCCGAACGGGAAGTACCACGCCGAGAACGTCCAGGAGGACTTCCTCATCCTCTCCGGCGAGTGCATCTGCATCATCGAGGGTGAGGAGCGGCGCTTGAAGGCCTGGGACTTCGTCCACTGCCCAGCCGGGACCCACCACATCTTCGTGGGCGCCGGAGACGGGCCCTGCGCGATCCTGATGGTGGGCACGCGCTCCGCAGACAAGACGCTGCACTATCCGGTGGACGAGGTCGCGGCGGGCCACGGGGCATCGGCGCCCGAGGAGACGACGTCGCCGCGCGAGGCGTACAGCGACTGGCCAGGCCGCTACGAGTCCGTGCGCGGCGACTGGCCGCCGAGCACGTAGCGGACCACCTCGGCGCGGCGGCCGGAAACGGAGGTCTCGACCCGGGCGGTCGACTCGACCGTGAACCCGGCGCGCTCGGCGACGCGGCGGGACGCCTCGTTCCAGGGCTCGACGAGCGCCTCCAGCTCGAGGACCTCCGGGTGGGAGACGGCCCACGGCACGATCAGCGCGACCGCGCTCGAGGCCACCCCGCGACGCCGCGCGGAGCGGAGCACCCAGTAGCCCAGGCCGTACAGGCCCTTGCCTCGATGGATGATCACGAGGCCGCCCACGGCCTCGCCGGTCGGCGCCAGCGCTATGGCGAAGGAGAGCCCGGTGCCGCCCTTCCGGCGCGCGCTCTGCCGCTCGATCCAGCGCATGCCCGCCCCCTTCGTGTACGGCGCCGGCACCGTCGTCACCCTCGGGATGTACGGGTCTTGACTCGCCTCGACCACCGTGTCGAGATCGGCGTCCATCCACGGCCGCAGGCGCACGACGCCGTCGTCGAGCGGCGGATCCGGGTAGTCCAGCGCCACCGCCCAAGTGTGGACACAGGCGGCCGCTCGGCGACGGCCGCCCTGTCCCTGTGGTCAGACGGCCTTCTCGACGAGCGGGGCCAGGACCGCGTCCCAGCCGCTCGCGTAGCCGTCCCGCATCTGCGCGCCGGCGGCGCCGGCCTCTTCCCAGTTGCGGTGCTCGAGGTCGACGCGCGTTCCGGCGCCCTCGGGCGTGAACGTGACCTCGATCTCCGTCGGCCCGTCGGTCTCGGGGTTCACCTTCCAGGCGAGGACGAGCCGGTTCGGCGGGTCCCACTCGAGGACGCGGGCCCAGTGCTCCCGCTCTCCGCTCTCGGTGACCTCGTACATCTCGCCGCCCACGCGCGGCTCCATCACGACGTCGGTGACCTTGTCCTCGTGGATCGAGTACTGCGCCGTCGGCCACCATGATGCGACCTCGCCGGTGAAGACCTCGAATGCCCGCTCCGGCGAGCACGCCACGGTGATCGACTTGCGGACGGGCGCGATCGTCGCCACTTCGCTCATTCTGTGCTCCCTTCTGCCTCGGCCGCCCGCTTGAAGGCGTCGAGTGCATCGGCCCAGAGGTCCTCGAACCAGGTGCGCACCTGGGCGAAGCCCTCCGGGTTGACCTCGTAGAGCCGCCTCGTCCCGACCGCGTGATCGCGGACGAGGCCGGCGTCCTTCAGGACGCGGAGGTGCTGCGACACGGCCGGCCGGCTGACCGGAACGCCGCGGGACAGCTCGACCACGGGCAGAGGCCCGGAGCGCAGCAATTCGAAGATCGCCCTCCGGGTAGGGTCGCCGAGCGCGTCCATCGGGTGTACGTAAGCCATGACTTACGGTGAGTCTAGACTTACCAATGAGCGGCCGTCAAGGGACCGCGTCCTCTCGCCCGCCTTCCTGCTGGTCGCCGCGGCGACGTTCTTCGCGTTCCTCTCGATCGGCGTCGTCCTGCCCGTGCTGCCGCGCTACGCCGAGGGACCGCTGGGCGCCGGGAGCATCGGCGTCGGCCTCGCCGTCGGCGCGGCGAGCCTCACGGCGCTTCTCGCGCAGCCGCCGGCCGGCCGGCTCGGCGACCTGCGCGGACGCCGGCCCCTCCTCATCGGCGGCGGTGCGCTCATGCTCGGCGGCGCGCTCGGCCTGGTCGTCGCCGACCAACTCGCCACCGTCGTCGGCCTCCGTTTCGCGAGCGGGGTCGGCGAGGCGCTCTTCCTCGTCGGCGGCATCAGCATCATCAACGACCTCGCGCCCGAGCACCGCCGCGGCGAGGCCCTCAGCCTCTACACGCTCGCGTCGTACGGCGGCCTCGCGGTCGGCCCGGTGCTCGGAGAGCTCGTGCTGCGGGACGACCACTGGGATTCCGTCTGGCTGCTCGCGGCGTCCGCCGGCCTCACGGCCGGGCTGCTCGGGATGTTCGCGCCCGAGACCGGCTCGCACCGCGGCGAGCCCTCTGCCGGCGGCAGCTGGCTCCCGCACCGGGACGGGCTCCTTCCCGGCCTCGTGCTCGGGATGGGCCTCTTCGGCTTCGGCGGGTTCAACGCGTTCATCTCGCTCTACGCCCTGGACATCGGCCTGGAGGGCTCGGGCCCGCTGTTCGCGCTCTTCGCGATCGTCGTCGTGACCGTGAGGAGCTTCGGGGCGAAGATCCCCGACCGGCTCGGGCCGCTGCGCACGGTGCGGATTGCGCTGGTGCTGCTCGCGGCCGGTCTGGCGGTCATGGGTCTCTGGCAGGCCGCGGTCGGCCTCTACCTCGGCACGTTCGTCTTCTCGATCGGCCAGGCGTTGGCCTTTCCCGCGCTCATGACGCTCGCCCTGGTGCGGGCCCCGTCGCGCGAGCGCGGAGCCGTTGCCGGCACCGTCACCGCGTTCGTCGACCTCGCGATCGCGAGCGGCGCCGTCGCGCTGGGCGGCGTCGCCGACCTCGGCGGCTACCCGTGGGTCTTCCTCACCTCGGCCGTCGTCGCCGGCGCCGGGCTCCTGCTGGTGGAACGGCTGCGCGAGCGCGGAGGCTGGACTAATCCCGCAGGCGCCGCCAGAACTTGAGCGCCCTCGTGCCGAGGAAGATCGCGGCGCCGACAGTGACGACGAGGTGGACGGCGCGGCGGCCGGCGAGCTTCGACTCGCCGCCGCCCCGCTCGCGCATGTTCACGGGCACCTCTTCGACGCGCAGCCCCGCCTCGCCGAGGCGGATCAGGCCCTCCACCTCGGGGGCGCCGCTCGTGTACGGCTGTGCGAGGAGCTCCGCGGCCTTCATGTTGACGGCGTAGAGCCCGCTGGTCGCGTCGGCGATGCCGCCCTCCACCCGGAGGCGCATCAGGCGACGTAGGAGCGCCGTCCCGAACGCGCGCTCGCGGCTCGGTCGGTAGCGGTAGGGCTCGTAGCCCTCGCCGGCGACGAAGCGGGAGCCGACTGCGGCATCGGTCGTCCCCGCCTCCACACGCTCGAGCAGGCGCCGCAGCTCGGCGGCCGGATGCTGGCCGTCGGCGTCGACGCGACCGACGAGCTCGTAAGCGTTCTCGGCTCCGTAGCCGTACCCCGCGGCGATCGCCGCCCGGAGCCCGCGGTTCTGCCCGAACGACAGCACGTGTGCACCGCTCGCGCGCGCGATCTCGGCGGTGGTGTCGGTGGAGCCGTCGTCGACGACGAGCACCTCGGCCTCCGGCAGCTCTCCCTTGAGCTCGTCGAGCACATCCGGGAGGTTCTCCTCCTCGTTCCAGGCGGGGATGAAGACGAGCGTCTTCATCGCTCGCGCCAGGCCTTGATCGAGGCAGGGAGCCAGCGCAGCAGCCGCCGCCTCGCGGTCTGCAGGGCCTCGTCGACCGCGGGCGCCGCCTCCTCGCCGTGGACGCCCTCGCCGTGGCCGCACAGCACGTGGAGCGGGGCGAGGCCGGCGAGCTTGCGCGGCGGGAAGGCCCGCAGCACCGGATGCACGGCGAGCCGCTCGCCCGGTGCCCTGAAGTAGCGGGCAGTGCCGAGGGCGTCGCCGACGACGAGCACGCGCTCGTCGGCGAAGTGCACGGCGATCTCGTGCCAGCCGGGCGCCCAGACCGTGCGGATCGGCCGGATCGCCGCGTAGCTCTCGCGGGGCGTGACCAGCAGCGGCACGCCGAAGCGCTCGGCGATCGTCAGGCAGTCCCGTCCGTGGCGGTCGAGCAGCTGGACGACGCCCGCCGGCTCGCCCAGCTCCCGGACACGCTCGTCGAGCCCGTCCACGTCGACGGCGTCGAAGAGCCAGACGTCGCCGCCGCTCGCGACGGCGTGCGAGGTTCGCTCCGTGTGCTCGGGCTCGTCGGCCTGCCAGCCGAAGCCGCTCTCGAACTCGTCGACGACGCGCATCCCCGGGGAGGCTAGCGTTGCGCCGTGCAGGAAGCGGTCGAGCGCGCCCGCGAGCGCCTGAACCGGCTCGACTTCTATCCGCGGCCGGTCCGAATCGAGCGGGTCAGGGTCGTCGTCGCGCCCTGGTTCTTCCGCATCCCCGGTTTCCGGCGCTACGTGGGCTATGCGCTGTGGCGGACGATCCTGCTGAGGAGCGCGAGCGCTTCGGACGACCTGGTGACCCACGAGCTCTGCCACATCTGGCAGATGCAGCATCGGCCCCTCCACGTGATGTGGGCCTGGCTCACCCACCGCTACCGCAACAACCCGTACGAGCTCGAGGCCCGGCGAGCGGTCGAGCTGACCCGCTGACGACCTCTATCCTCGGACGCATGCGCGCAGTCGTCGCGTTGCTGGCTCTCGCGACGGCGCTCGGCCTGGGAGCGGCGAGCGCCGCGCCGCAGAAGGCCGCGCAGCCGCGCGTGCTCGTCTTCAGCAAGACGGCCGGCTTCCGTCACGCGTCCATTCCCGCCGCAGTCCGAGCCATTCGTGAGCTCGGCGCCCGCAGCGGGATCGCGATCGACGCGACCGAGGACTCGTCGGCGTTCACGGACGCGAACCTGCGGCGCTACGCGGCGGTCGTCTTCCTGATGACGACCGGCGACGTCCTCAGCGCGCCGCAGCAGGCGGCGTTCGAGCGCTACATCAGGCGCGGAGGCGGCTATGCAGGCGTTCACTCGGCCTCTGACACCGAGTACGACTGGCCGTGGTACGGCCGGCTCGTGGGGGCCTACTTCAAGATCCACCCTGCGATCCAACGCGCAACGGTGCGCGTCTCGACGACGCGCCATCCCTCGACCGCAGGGCTTCCGCGCAGCTGGGTGCGAACCGACGAGTGGTACAACTTCTCGCGCAATCCGCGGCCGGACGTGCGCGTGCTCGCGACGCTCGACGAATCGAGCTACGCGCCCGGGCCCGGCGCGATGGGGACCGATCATCCGATCGCGTGGGCCCACGCGTTCCAGGGCGGCCGAGCCTGGTACACCGGCGGCGGCCACACCGAGGAGTCGTATGCCGAGCCGCTGTTCCGGCGGCACCTCCTGGGCGGGATCCGCTACGCCGCCGGTCTCTCGCCGCCCGCGATCCGTTCGGCCCGCGTCGAGGTTCGCTGCGCGCCGCGTCCGCGTCACGCTCCGGTACTCGACCTGTCGGCCGTGCCGCGGAAGGCTTGTCGTGAGCGGCTCGGCCTCGAAGCCGCTCACGCTCGTCGACGGGACCGGCACGGCGACGAGCTCTGTCCTGCCGCGCGGCCGCCGCAAGGTCATGGTCGTCGTCGAGGATCCGCTCACGGGGCTGCGCGCGACGACCTCGCGCGCGGTCGTCGTCCGCTGAGGGGGCTACCGGAACAGGTCGCGCTCGGGCGGCATCACGAGCTCGCTCGCGGAGCCCTCGCCCGCGACGTCGAGGCCGCGAACGACCGCGACGGGGATCCCGTCGAGCTTGCCCATCACGAGCTGCGCGGCACCCGCGATCTGGTCCGCGACCGCGATCACCGTGGCGTGGAGCTCGTAGCCGACACGGTCGCGCACGCCGCCGAGATCGACGAGCGGTTTGAGCCCGGAGCAGCCGATGGCGACGTCGGTCGTCCCCTGCCGCCACGCCCGCCCGAACGAGTCGCTGACGATCACGGCGACCTTGCGGCCGGTCAGCTCGCGGAGCCGTTCACGGAGAGCTTCGGCCGAAGCGTCCGGGTCGAGCGGGAGCAGGACGAGCGTGTCGGGCTCGGGCGCGTTCGAGGCGTCGACGCCGGCTGACGCGCAGACGAAGCCGTGCGGGGTCTGCGCGATCACGAGCGGCGGTCGCAGCCGGACGATCCGGGCGCTCTCGTTCAGGATCACCTCGATCCGACGGGGGTCGCCGTCGAGCGCGATCGCCTGGGCACGGTCGGACGGCTCGACGTCGGCGAGGCGGACGACGCGGCCCTCCGCCTTCGACACCGCCTTCTGCGCCACGACGACGACGTCGCCGTCCTCGAGCTCGACGGCGTCCGCGATCAGCCGCCCGAGATCCGCGCCGGCCTCGATCTCCGGCAGGCCCGTCGACGGGCAGGACGTTCACTCGAGGCCGGTGATCCGGACGCCCGCGTGGGCACGATGGCGCTTGTTGATGTTCAGGATCACCGCGGTCAGGCCCTCGAGCGCGCGGGCGTTGGCGAGCGGGCCGGCGTCCAGGGCCCGACCGCCGACGAGGCGTTCGGACAGCTCGAGGGCAAGCTTCTTCGCTCCGTCGTCGTCCCCGCAGATGAGCGCGTCCTGGTCGGGCGGGTCGCTGTGCGTCAGCTGGCTGGCGGCGAGCGTCTGCAGCCCGGCGGCAACCGGCGCGGAGATCGACGTCGGCGACCTCCTCGGCAAGGGAGCGGCCGAGCGTTCCGGGCAACACGCCGTCGGGCCCGAAGCGCAGGTCGCTCGCGACGCAGAGCACCGGCGTCTCGACCGATGGCGTCCGCCAGGTCGCGCGCCGTGTCGAGCGCCGCGCCCGACTTCGTGGCCAGGACGACGAGGTCGACACCCTGCACCGCGTCGGCATTCGTCTTGCCCTCGGCGCCGTAGCACCGCAGCCGAGCTCGCGGGCGCGCTGCTCGTCGCGCGAGCCGATCACGACTTCGTGGCCCAACGTGACGAGGCGCTCCGCGAGTGCGCGGCCGAAGCTGCCGGTGCCGCCGACGATCGCGACCCTCATCTCGCGACAGCCGCTCCTTCGAGCGCCGCCTCCGCCACCCGGCGCCGCGACTCGTCGTCGGTCATCAGCGTGCGCGTGACGATCGCCCGCACGCCGATCTCGGACCCGTCGGCGTCGGCCTCGTCGATCACGAGGGCGTCGATCAGGCCGGCGTAGCAGCCGGCAACGTGGGCCGGTGTGGTTCCTCCCGCGAGCCGGGTCAGCATCCGGTCGGCAGGCCCCTTGACCGCGCGGCCGCCGACCAGGGGGCTCACCGCGACGGCAGGAACGCGGCGGCGCTCGAACGCCTCACGGATCTCGCGCACCGCCAGGATCGGCCCGATGCTGACGTAGGGGTTGCTCGGCGCGACCAGCAGCAGGTCGGCGGCTGCGAGAGCCTCGAGCACGCCCGGGGCGGGCGACGCACTCTCGGCGCCGTCGAAGCGCACGCCGTCGACGTCGTCCTCGTGGCGTCGCGCCACGAACCACTCCTGGAACGGAAACTCGCCGGACGGGGTCTGCACGACGGTTCGGAGCGGCGCGTCCGTTGCCGGGATCAAGGCGAGCTCCAGGCCGGCCGCTTGCGCCAGCCGCGCGGTGACGGACGAGAGCGGCTCGCCGCGCCGCAGGGCCTGCGTGCGGACGAGGTTGAGGCCGATGTCTCGGTCGCCGAGCGCGAACCAGTCCTCGCCGCCGACCGCGGCTGCCGCCGCAAGCGCGTTCCAGGTCTCGTCCGCGCGACCCCATCCACGCTCCTCGTCCGCGAGGCCGGCGAGCGTGTACAGGACGCTGTCGAGGTCCGGGGACACGTGGAGCCCGAGCACCTCGACGTCGTCGCCCACATTGCCGACGACCGTGATCTCCGCCGGCGGGACGACCTCGACCAGGCCCTTGAGGAAGCGGGCTGCTCCGACCCCGCCCGCGAGGACGGCGACCTTCACAGCGTGTCCAGGTCGTGCGCGAGCCGCGGGAGCTCGACCGAGACCGCGCCGCGCTCGCGGAACCGCTCGGCGCTGCCCGGCCCATAGAGCGGCTCGAAGAGATCGGGCGTGGAAAGACCGAGCGCATTCGTGGTGCCGTCGTCCGCCTCGACGATCGCGACGCCTCCCGCCGGGATCGCCGCCAGCAGGTCGCGCAGGTCCTGCGGCTCGATCTCGGGAAGATCGGCGTTGACGACGAGCGTCGGCGCCTCCGCCTCCGCGAGCCCGGCCGCGACCGCGGCTCCCTGGCCCGCACCTGGATCGTCCACCCAGCGAGGCGCGAGCGAGCGGGCCTCCTCGTCGTCGGTCACGAGCACCACCTCGCCCACCTCGGAGGCCGCGGCCAGCACGCGCCGGAGCATCGTCAGCGCAAGCTCGCGCCGCTCAGCCTCGGGCAGCGCGAGCCGGCTCTTGCCGTTCGCGCCGCGGAAGGGGACGACTACGGTCGGCATCGTCGGGAGACTATCCCGCATGCCTTCGAACGCGGAGATCGCCGAGCGGCTCGAAGCGTTCGCCGTGATGCTCGAGCTCGCCGGCGCGCAGAGCTACACGTCGCGGGCCTATCGCCGCGCCGCGGAGATGATCCGCGAGACGCCGGTCCCGGTCGTCGACCTCGTCAAGCAGGGACGCGTGCGCGACCTGAGAGGCATCGGGCCCGGCATCGAGCGGCGCCTCCGCGAGCTGATCGAGACCGGCGAGATCCAGGAGCTGTCCGAGCTGGAACGGCAGGTGCGGCCGGAGCTGATCGGTCTCGGCCGCTACCTCGGCGTCAGTCCCAGGCGGGCGATCGAGATCGGCGAGACGCTCGGCGCGACGACCGTCGACGAGGTGCGAGAAGCGGCGCAGGGCCGGGCGGCTGACGGAGGTACCCGGAATCGGGCCGAAGACGGCCGCGAAGCTCGCCGAGGCGCTCGAGCGTGGCGTCTCGGCCCCGCGTCGCGGACTGACGCTCAACCGGGCGCTCGCGCTCGTGAGCGGGCTCGCCGAGGCGCTCGGGGGGACTGCCGCCGGCGACCCGCGCAGAATGCGCGACACGAGCGAACACTTCGCCGTCGTCTGCGCGACCGATCGGCCCGGCGACGTACTCGACCGCTTCGAGGCGCTCGGCCAGGTCGTGTCGATCGTCGAGCGCGAGGAGCGGCGCGCCGTCGGCGTGACGGTCGACGGCGTGCCGGTGGAGGTGGTCGCGGCCGACCCGGGGCGCTTCGGCACCGAGCTCGTCCGCGCGACCGGCGCACGCGCGTACGTCGAGGCGCTGGAGCCGCTTCCGGACGCGCCCGACGAGGAGGGCGTCTATCGAGCGCTCGGGATCCCGTGGTGCCCGCCGGAGCTGCGGGAGGACGCGTTCAGGGGCGAGCCACCGCCGCTCGTGGAGCTCGGGCAGATCCGCGGCGAGCTTCACTGCCACACGACCTGGTCGGACGGCAAGGCGAGCGTGCTCGAGATGGCCACGGCCGCGCGCGACCGCGGCTACGAGTACCTGGCGATCTGCGACCACACGAAGGCGGTCGGCGCCGTGCCCGGACTGGACGACGTGGACGTCCTCCGCCAGGCGGAGGACATCGCGGAGGCGAACGCGGCGCTCGCCCCGTTCCGCGTCCTGCGCGGGATCGAGTGCGACATCCTCCCCGACGGCTCGCTCGACCTCGCCGACCGCGTCCTCCAGGAGCTCGACTGGGTGACGGCGAGCGTGCACGCGGGCCAGCGCGCGCCGAAGCGGGAGATCACCGCCCGCACGGTCGCCGCCCTGCGCCACCCGGCGGTCCGCGCGCTGAGCCACCCCACCGGGCGGATCATCAACCACCGGCCGCCGAACGCGGTCGACCTCGAGGAGGTGATCGCCGTCGCCCTCGAGGAGCGGGTCGCAGTGGAGGTGAACGGGCTCCCGGACCGGCTCGACCTGCGCGATGAGCACGTCCGCATGTGCGTCGAGGCGGGCCTGCCGATCCTGTGCAACACGGACGCCCACTCGGTCCGCGGGCTCGGAAACATGCTGCTCGCCGTCGGGACGGCCCGCCGCGGCTGGGCGACGGCGGCCGACGTCCTCAACACGCGACCGCTGGAGGAGCTCCTGGCCTGGAAGTCGGCTAGGCGTGCGCGCCGGGCCCGCTCGTGGCCCACTCGCGCAGGTCGTACCAGTGCGTCGCCCGGAGCGCCTCGGCGATGCCCTCGTCGGTGTGCTCGGGGTTGAAGACGTGACGGTCGAGGTCGCAGCAGATGGCGATGTCGTCGAGCGAGACGTCTCGGATATTCGCGAGCGCCTCGGCCGGCAAGTGGGCCTCGGCCACGGTGTAGTGCTTGAACTGGAGGTCGGGCGCGATCTCGAGCAGCGCTGGCCAGTCGGGACAGGTTCGCGAGCTCATCGGCCGCGAGCTCGCGCTTGCGGCCTCGTCGAGGATGCACGGCCGTCGAAGCGAAGGGATCCGCGCGTCGTCGCGCCCGGGTTGACGACGAGCTCTGCCGCCTGCTCGACGCGGTGTAGACCCGCTCGTCCGCGGATCGGAGAGCGCGACGCCGAGCTGGAAGCGACCATCGCACGAGCGGAAGGCGCTGGCAGCTCGAAGCGAAACTGGCGCTCTCCCGGCGATCCGTCCCAGCCCAGCTCGCCGAGTCGATTCCGCGTGTGCTCCGAGCGGCCCCGTTCGAGTCACGGAGGTCGACTGCGATCGTCCGGCGGCGAGATCGCAGCCTCCGCAGCGATCCAGATCCGCAGGACGACGGGCTCGTCGGCGACCGAACTCGTTCCGCTCGCGCGCCGTCCGCCTCCTCGAGCCGCGCACGCGTGACGCGCACCTCGCCTGTACCCCACTCTCGCAGGCCGGCGTTGCGCTCGGCCGGCGCTTCCTCGTCGGCGAGCATGGCCTGATAGCGGCGGAGCGCCTCGTGTGCCTCGCCGTCGTACGCGACCGCTCCGCGCACGAAGAAGGATGGCTCGATCACACAGGCGCTCGACCGCCGATGCGGCATGGGAGACGAACACGATCGTGCCTCCACGCTGACTTGAACTCGAAGACTCTTGTCGAAGCACTTGCGCTGGAACGCCTCGTCGCCGACCGCGAACACCTCGTCGAGCAGCAGGAGGTCGGCGTCCAGGTGCGTCGCGATCGCGAAGCCGAGCCGCATGTACATCCCCGAGGAGTACGTGCGGACCGGGAGGTCGATGAACTGCTCGAGCTCCGCGAAGCTCGACGATCTCGTCCATGCGCTCGCGGAGTGGTCGCGCGCTTCATCCCGTAGATCGCGCCGCTCAGGAAGATGTTTTCCCGCCCGGTGAAATCGGGATGGAAGCCGGCGCCGATGCTCGAGCAGCGAGCCCACGTCTGCCCTCCACCGCCAGCGTGCCGCTGGTCGGCCCGAAGATCCCGGCGATCAGACCGCAGCAGCGTCGTCTTCCCAGAGCCGTTTCGCCCGACGAACCCGACCGCTTCGCCCGGCTCGATCTCGAACGAGACGTCGCGGAGCGCCCAGATGTCGGTCGGGCGCAGCTGGCGGCTGCGGACGATCGCCTCCTTGAGCGTGACGTTGCGCTTCGGGTAGACGCGAAAGCGCCTGCTGACGTCTCTCCGCGACGATCGATCCTGGAGTCACGTGGTTGAGCGTACTGAAAGGGTGTTCGCGGACCAGTTTGGCGAGCGCGCCGCACGAAAGCAGGATCAGTCGTTCAGCGACTCGATGCGGTCGAGTTCGAGGCCGAGCTCGGCGCGCGCTCTCGAGCTTCGACGTCGAGGTCCCAGAGGATCTCGAGGTGGTCGGAGACGAAGCCGACCGGGCAGACGAGGACCTTGCGAACGCCCTCGGCGTGCA
>CAVTZA010000022.1:0-154287 GCA_963739085.1 uncultured Actinomycetes bacterium
GGGGTCCCCGGTTCGAGTCCGGGCGTCGGCTTCAAGCTACGAGCGGGATGGCGGCAAAGAGAGAGAGGCGCCCGAAGGCGCCCCGTCTTGTGTGTGGGCAGGTATGGGGCAGGTCTAGTGGTTGCACCCTTATCCACGACTCGCTCCCGAGCATCCTCGAACGCCTTGGGTGCCGGGCCGGCGAGAAGCGGCTTCACCCTGCGTGCCCTAAGGCGAGCACGATGTCTCTGACGCCGCGGATCATTGCGATCGCGCGGCGACCCAGGCGACGTGGAGGCAGCACTGCCCCAAGCAGACTGCGGCGCCCTCATGGGCTTCTCTTCGTACCCTCTCCTCTAAATGGAGAGCGCCCTCGCGGGGCGCTCACTCGACGGCGTTCGCGATCGCGCTGACCCACCGCCTCTGCACGTCCTACCTGCCCCCGGTCTGGGGGTACTTCGCGCTGCAATGGCTGGCACGGAAGGGCTACGTCTAACACGATCGGACCCGGGTCAGAGAGGGACGCCCAGCGCCGGACGGTCGTCGCGTCCAGTCTCGACGCGACCACTCCCCACCAGCAGGCGGGCGACGACTAGACCGAAGACGAAGCCGCCGACGTGTGCGAAGAACGCGACACCTCCCCCGTTCGCGCTTGCGCTGACGAGGCCGAGGTTCGCCTCCCACAGCTGGTAGAGAAACCAGAAGCCGAGGAAGAACATGGCCGAGATCCGCACCGGGAAGATGCCGATCAGGCCGAGAACCTGAGTGCCCGGAAAGAGGACGAAGTACGCGCCGAGGACGGCCGCGATCGCGCCGCTCGCGCCGAGGTTCGGCACCTGTGCATCGGCCGCCGTCCCCGCCAGCAGCGTCATCGCCGTCTGCACCAACGTCGCCGCGAAGCCGCCGGCGAGGTAGAAGACGAGATAGCGGAGGTGGCCGAGCGCATCCTCGACGTTCTTTCCGAAGACGCCGAGGAACAGCATGTTGCCGAGGATGTGGTCCCAGCTGCCGTGCAGGAAGATCGAGGTCAGCCAGCTGATCTCCCACGGCTCCGGGCCGTGACAGGAGCCGTCGATCGTGCACGGGTAGAACGAGGCATGCCGTATCGCCGAATCGAGGTTCGGCAGCTCGTAGAGGAGCCAGACCGCCAGGTTGGCCACGATGATCGTGACGTTCACGACAGGGAAGCGCCGCGCAGGAATGCCGTCTGAGAGAGGAAGCATCCAGAGCCAGCCTATGAAGCCGCGGTGATACCCCGGCCTCGCTCGCGAGTCACCCTAGCCCGATCCACCTCACGGCGCGAGAGGACTCGAAGTGTGACTCGTCGGTCGCCTGAATTCCCGTCTTTGGCGCTGTCATCGCCACGTTTAGCTGAGGCGAATCATCGGTCAGCCGGTCGACTGCAAGCACGACGACTCCTCCCGCGGAGCCCGTTCAGCCATCGAGGTTGGGCCAGAAACGTTCGTCATTGGGATCTCCTCCGTTCTTGAAAAGGTGACCTTGAAGCATCTACCAGGCGGAACAGGCCCGCGTGGTCCAGCGAGCTGGGTCACGCAAGCGAATCGAGGACGCGGAGAGCTTCGGTACGCGTCGAAGCGTCTGGTGGGCGCCGCCGTCTACGCCTGCGCCTGCTCCGGAGCCGCCGCTGGGCCGCCGGCGGCCACGAAGTCCCGCGACCGCACGAGCGCATACCCTGCCACGGAGCCGACCGCCGCCACGGCGACGCTCACCAGCGCGATCGTGTTGAAGCCCGTCACGAATGCGTGGTGCGCGGCGGCCACCACCTTGTCGCGGTCGGCGGGCGGCACCGCCTGCAAGGCGCGCCCGGTCCCGCCTGACGCCACGGCCCGCGAAAGCTCGTGGACGTGCGACGACGCGGACGTGCCCGCGACCAGCGGGGTGAGCGTCGACTCGATCTTCGACTGGAAAATTGAGCCGAGGCCGGCGATTCCGGTGGCGAGCCCGAGCTGGCGAGCCGTGTTGTTCGCGCCCGACGCCATGCCGCTCAGCTGCGGGCGGACCACGCCGACGGCGGTCGAGGCCAGCCCGGGGGTGGCCAGGCCTATCCCGATGCCGGCCAGGATCTGGCCGGGCAGCAGCGCGGTCCACCCGGACGAGTCGGACAGGTTCCCCATGAGCAGCAGCCCGGCGGTGACGAACGCGAGCCCCGTCCCGAGCAGGAGCCGCACTGGCACGCGTGTCGTCAGCCGACCGCTCAGCGGCGAGACGAACAGAATCGGCCCGGTGACCGGCAACGACCGGAGCCCCGCCTCGAACGGCGAGAAGCCCAGCACGTTCTGGAAGAAGAGCGTGATGTAGAGGAACATCGAGAAGATCGACGCCGACAGCGCGAAGCCGACGATCGTGGCGCCCGTGAAGGCCGGCTTGCGGAACAGCGAGAGATCGAGCAGCGGGTCGACGGCGCGGCGCTCCACCACCACGAACAGCACGAGCAGCAGTGCGGAGGCCGCGAAGCAGCTGATGATAAAGGCGCTCCCCCAGCCGTCCTCGTTGCCGCGGATCAGTGCGTAGACGAGCAGGAAGAGGGCGGGGCACAGCAGCGCCACGCCGCGGAGGTCGACGCCGGCGGCTGCCGGGTCGCGCGACTCGCGCAACCGCAGCCGGGCGACCACGAGCGCGGCCAGGCCGATCGGCACGTTCACGAGGAAAACCCAGCGCCACGACAGCGCGTCCACGAGCGCACCGCCCACGAGCGGCCCGGTCGAGACCGCCGCGGCCGTGGTCGCGCCCCAGATGCCGAGCGCGGTCCCGCGATCGCGACCCTGGAACTCCTGCGCGATCAGCGCCAGCGAGGTGCCGAACATCATCGCCGCGCCGCTCCCTTGCGCAGCGCGCGAGACGTTCAGGAAGAGCGGGTCGGGAGCCAGCCCGCAGGCCAGCGACGAAGCGGTGAAGATCGCCAGCCCGAGCATGAAGACGCGCCTGCGGCCGACCTTGTCTGCGAGCGACCCCGCCGCGAGCAGCAAGCCCGCGAGGGTCAGCGCGTAGGCGTCGATCACCCACTGGAGGTCGCTGAAGTCGGCGCCGAGGTCGCGCTCGATCGACGGCAGCGCGACGTTCACGATCGTCACGTCGAGCAGCAGCATGAAGATGGCGATGCAGCTCGCGAGCAGGGTCCACCACTTGCGCTCCACCGGGTTGCGAGACTACACGCGGGGGTGGTCTTCGCCAGATGCCGGCGACCGGGGTCGTTGCCATGTGGCGCGTCCGCGGCGTATCGCTCTGTTCGGGGTGCTCTTCGAAGGAGTCGTAGTGGGGCTCGGTGGAGGGATAACGCGGGACGCGCTTCTCGGGCTCGAGCCGGTAGCAATCACGACCTGCTACTACATCCCCGCCGTCCTCATCGCCGCGCTCCTCGGAGAAGCGCTCGCAGAGCGCGTAACCATGAACCGGCTGCCGTTCGTGGTCGCCCAGGCCATTCGCCCGCCCAAACCCGGCTGAGTCAGCGGCCTCCTCTCGCCGGGGTCAGCTTCCAGGTCAGTCTCGACCATCCCTGCGTCCATGTCCTCATGCTGGGCGCTCGTGGAACGCGCTATCGTCTCGGCATGGCCCGGGAAGCGGAGGCGAGCAGCGGTCACGCGATCGCCCGGTTCGCGGACTCGGGCGAGGACGCGATGCGCAATCTCGTCGCCCTCCCCCTGCGGATGTTCGCCGGGACGCTTGGCATCTTCGAGGTCCTACTCCGTACGGCCGCCGATGCGGTCAGCGAAGGCGATCAACGGGTCGTGGATTTGGAGAGGCGCGTGGACTCACTCGAGGAGCAGGCGACTGGTCGCCCAGAGGGCTCAGCTCGGCGAGGAAAAGGACCTCGACAGGTGCAGGCATCGCCGCGGAGCAGCGCGGGGCCTAAGACGTAAGCAGCTGGGGCTCGAGCTCGCGGCCCTTGTCGTCACCGTCACAGCCTGATCGCCCCAGCGTCCCTCACTGGCCCTCACGCCGGCAGAGCGCATGAAAACCTCGCAATGAAGGGGTCCCAGGTTCAGGCGATGTAGAGGACGGGAATTGCGCGCCGATGATGAAGAGGGTGTCGCCGGGCAAGGGGCTCCATTCGATCAGCGCGTTGGTGTTGTTGGTCAGAACTCGAGTGTGCGGGCCTGGTAGTAGCCGCTGTTGACTGACTCGTAGAGCTGGAGGAGCCCCGAGCGGAAGCACGGTCGCGAACGGCATCCAGGCGAGCCCGAGGTTGAGCGACCAGAAGCAGCAGCGAGCGCCCCGACCGCCGGTTCTGGGCGCCGGTTCTTGCGATCATGCGGGCATGCCACCGCTTGGTGCGAAGGAGCGTGCGCAGCTTCCTGACAGCGCCTTTGCATACATCGATTCGGACGGCCGACGGCGTCTGCCGATCCACGACGCGCCGCACGTTCGGAATGCCCTCGCGCGGTTCGGCCAGGTGGCGTTCGAGGACGAGGGCGCGCGCGACCGCGCGCGCACCCGGCTGCTTAGGGCCGCCAAGAAGCACGGGATCGTGCCCATCGGCTTCGTCAGCGCGCAGCTGCAACCGCAGCGGAAGTTCCCGAAAGGCCAGGTCACCTTCTTGTTGACCGATGTCGAGGGCTCCACCGAGCTGCTCGGGCGCCTCGACGATCGATACGCCCCTCTGCTCGCCGATGTCCGCCGGCTGGTGCGAGCCGCGGTGCGGCACGCCGGTGGTCGCGAGGTGGACGCGCGCGCGGACGAACTCTTCGCGGTCTTCGAACGCGCCCCCGCGGCGCTCGAGGCCGCGCTGGCGATCCAGCGGGCGATGCAGGCCGGCGCTTGGCCCGGGGAGATCGATGTCCGGCTGCGGATCGGCGTGCATCGCGGGCGTCCCGCACTTACCGAGACCGGCTACGTCGGCCTCGCGGTGCACGCCGCGGCGCGCATCTGCTTCGCGGCGCACGGCGGCCAGATCGTCGTGTCCTCCGCTGTGCGCGCAGCGGTCATCGAGTCGCTCGCAGAGGGGGTCAGCCTCAGAAGCCTCGGCGCCTGGCGATTTCGCGGCCTGCCGCAGCCGATGGATCTCTTCCAGGTGGACGCGGCCGGCCTGCTCATCGACTTCCCGCCGCCGCGATCGGCCGACCCTGCCGAGTAACGGACTCGCTCGGAGTGCAAGCCCGTTCTGGTAGGCGCCTTCACGAGCGAGGCCCCGAGGAATAGCCGCGCGATATGGTCGCAGAACCTGAATCCAAGGTGAGGAGTCTGCAAGATCGCTGACCACGTGCGTATTCGGACAGAGAAGGAAACGATCGTGCTCGAGTGGGACGAGGCGCAAGAGCTTGCGCGCCGGATCCGTCCGTTGTCGGCTGAGGCGGCGAAGGGCGATCGAGGTCGGAAACGGAAACGTGAAGTTCACGCCTGGTCAGAAGCAGCACGTCTATGACGTCGTCAATCACCTGATGAACGACGTGGGCGCGGACGTACTCGGCCCGCGCTTGTTTGCCTTGCGTAATGCTGTGGCTGACGACCTGTCGCGGCCCGCTAATAGCTGAAGGGGGCGTGGCCGACGCCGCGCCCTCGCGCCGTCACGTGCGCGTAGGTGCGTCCGGTGAACCCTGGGTCGGCGTCCCCGAGGTGCTCGGCGACTTCGTTCAGCGTGTGGCCTTCGTAGAGGAGCAGCGTGGCGCAGGTGTGACGCAGGTCATACCTGCGGAAGTAGGGGACGCCGGCCGTGAGCAGAACCAATCAAGACGGCAGCGAAGATCGCCGGACAACGCTCAAACGCTACGGGGGCGCGCCGCGTCCACCGCGTCTCTCTGCCCGCCTACACCCGGTACTTCGACCGCTTCGACCTGGCCGTTCGTGAACGCCGTACGGATTCGGTTGTACGTAGCGAAACACTCCTCGCGGCTCGTGAGCCAGGGCGACCTCGCCAGTACCTCGCCTTCGGCGTCGCCCTCGAGTTCCCACCGCCAGTGCTTCACGGCCGCAAGCGGTTGGGGTTCGTACACCTTGAACCTCATTCCGTGTGCCCTTTAACTGACGGATCGGAGCTGAAGCCGAGCTCCTCCGTAGCGCACTCGGGGCAGTAGATGACGACCCGGTTGTCAAACGTGAGAGTCGCCTTCCACTGCGGGTCGCCCACGTGGGAAAACGCGTCCTCCCAGTCGCTCTGACCGCCACACTCCTCGCACCGCAGCATCGTCCCCCCTGGTCGCCAAAAGCGGCTGGCGGGGGTCCGAGCAGCAAGCCTCCCCCTGACGCACTGCCCGGTGTCTCCCCAGCCGGTGCCGCAGATTTCGATTTCTAGCGAAGCGGGTGTGAGCGCCCCGTTGACGCTGTGTATGGGTTTCGAAACATGCGCCTGCGCGCCCTGACCGTCAACCGCGTCGACGGTCGAGACGCCGGTGCCGCCGGTCCCGCACGCGCGGAACGCCTTGCCGGTTACGCGGTCTTGCGGTCGGGAACCGGGGGGCGGCTTTGCGCGACTCGGCGCGACTCGCGGCGACACCTGATCAACGCTCGTAATGAAGGGGTCCCCGGTTCGAGTCCGGGCGTCGGCTCTCTTTTGTGGTAGGCGCGACGTCGTCTGACACGTCACCGACCAAACAAAGAACGGCGCCGACGTCGGACAACGGTCGTGCTCGGCTCCTGACCTGCGCTAGGTTATCCGGCCCCCGAAGCTAAACCCTCGGGAGCGGAAACGGCTTAAAAGGGGGAATCATGCGGAGAGGAATCTTCTTCGCGGCCGTGCTGGTGGGCGTAGTCGCCTTCGCGACGGCCGCAACCGGATCGAGCACGACAGGCGGCCACTCCAGCGCCTCGCTCGATCTCTATAAGGCTGTCGTCAGCTCGGCGCAGCTTGGGCAGCTCGCCCGCGACGGCTACGACGTCGCCGAGACGAGGCAGGTCGCCGGCGGAGTCCAGGCAGACCTCGTCCTCACGAAGGCCGACGTCGCGAAGCTCGCATCGCAGGGCATCGACGTGAAGCCGCGGCGTGACAAGCAGGGCCGCACGCAGGCCGAGCGCGCGGCGGCCCAGGCGGCCGCCGGCTTCAACGTCTGGCGCTCGTACGACGAGAAGGACGGCATTCGCGACGAGCTCTACTCGATCGCGCGTCGCAACCCCCAGATCGTGAAGCTCGAGGTGATCGGCCACACGCTCCAGGGCCGCGAGATCATCGCGCTGAAGGTGACCAAGGACGCGAAGACGCTCGCCGACGGCGCGCGTCCGGACGTGCTCTACATGTCGACGATTCATGCACGGGAGTGGATCTCCACGGAGGTCAATCGCCGCCTTCTCCACCAGTTCGTCGACAACTACGGCAAGAACGCCGAGATCACGAACCTCGTCAACACGCGTGAGCTCTGGTTCCTGATCGTCGCGAACCCGGACGGCTACCAGTACACGTTCGACCACGAGCGGCTGTGGCGGAAGAACCTCCGCGACAACGACGGCGATGGACAGACCACACACAACGACGGGGTCGACCCGAACCGGAACTACAACGTGGACTGGGGCTACGACAACGAGGGCTCGAGCTCGCAGTTTTCGGCCGACGACTATCGCGGCACCGCGCCGGCCTCGGAGCCCGAGGTTCAGGCGCACCAGGCGCTGTTCGACCGGCTGAAGTTCAAGTTCCTGCTCACGTACCACTCGTACGGGCCGCTGATCCTCTATCCGTACGGCTGGCAGGTCCAGACGCCCTCGGCGGACGACCCGCTCTTCGTGGCGCTGTCCGGCACCGACGCGAATCCGGCGATCAGCGGCTTCGACCCGGGCGTCGGAGCCGACCTCTACATCACGAACGGGACGACTGACGACTACTCGTACGCGAAGACCGGCGCGCTGTCATGGACGGTCGAGCTCAACGAGGGCTGCGACGGCTGCGGGTTCGTCTTCCCCGACGACGAGGCGCTCGTCCAGGACGAGTACCAAAAGAACCTGCAGTTCGCGCTCGACCTCGCGCGCTCGGCACCGAACCCGAATCAGCCAGCGTCGCATCTCGGCAACACGGTCAAGCCCTTCTACCTCGACATGGGCAAGGACGGGAAGTTCCTGCCGGACGGGCCGGATCCCGAGAAGACGAACAACCCGGCGAGCGACTTCACGTTCTCGGTCTCGTACGGCGACCCGCAGCCGGTGCGCGTGCTCGCGAAGCGCGACCTGAACGGGGACGGAACCGCCGACGCGGTGACGGCCAACTTCCAGATCACGCGGAACGGCGTCGCGCTGCCCGTGCAGACCGCTCCCACGACGCAGTGGAACGGCGGTGAGCGCGGCGAGGTCGGCGACTTGTACTACCACGTGATGCAGAGCGTCGTCACAGGCACGCAGCCGGGCGACTCCGTGAAGGTGTGGTTCACGGGCGCCGGCCAGACGAGCGAGTCGTTCACGTACTCGGCGAAAGTCGAGTCGACGAACCGCGTGCTCGTGCTCGCCGCCGAGGACTACACGGGAATCTCGCCCGTGTACAAGTCGAACCCGCGCCCCGCGTACCTGCCCTACTACCTCGACGCGCTGGCCGCGGCCGGCTACTCGGCCGATGTCTATGACGTCGACGCGAACGGACGCGAATCTCCGAGCGTGCTCGGCGTCCTCTCGCACTACAAGGCGGTGATCTGGTACACGGGCGACGACGTGATCACGCGCGAGCCCGGGATGGTGCCGGGCACCGCGTCGCGGCTCGCGAACGACGAGATGCTCGCCGTCCGCGCGTACCTGAACGAGGGCGGCCGCCTGCTCTACACCGGCAAGTACGCCGGCCTCGAGATCGCTCAGGGCTACGAGTTCAATCTCGAGACGAACGCACCGTGCGACCCCGACAGCGCCGCCGACGGCTGCCAGGGCCTATCGGACGACTTCCTGCAGTACTACCTCGGCGCATACCTCTACAACGAGGACGCGGGGACGACGGCCAAGGGCACGCTCTACGACGTGATCGGCGTCGACAATCCGTTCAACTCGCTCAGCTGGTCGTTCGGCGCACCGGGGGCGAACAACCAGGACGCCTCGGCGTCGTTCATCGCGACGAGCGGGATCCTGCCGAAGGCGCAGTTCCCGCAGTTCGACAGTTGGGTCGCGGCGAAGTACGTGCGGCCGGGCGGGCCGTTCGACCCGCACACGGGCACGTACTACGCGTACTCGAACATCGCGGACATCAGCTACAAGCGCCTGACGCGGACCATCAGCGTCCCCGCCGGCGGCGCCAACCTCTCGTTCTGGATCTCGCGCGACACGGAGCCCGACTGGGACTTCACGTTCGTCGAGGCGCACACGGTGGGCCAGGACGACTGGACGACGCTGCCGGACGCGAACGGGCACACGAGCCAGAGCACGGGGCCGAACGATCCCGACCTGGCGAGCTGCCCGGCCGGCTGGCGTGAGCTCCATCCGTGGCTCGACCACTACCAGACGTTCGACGGCACGGGCGCGTGCACGCCGACGGGCACGACCGGTGTCTGGAACGCGGCGAGCGGCCGCTCCGCGGGTTGGGAGCAGTGGTCGATCGACCTCGGCGCGTATGCGGGCAAGCAGGTGGAGATCTCGATCGCTTACGCGAGCGACTGGTCGGTGCAGGGCCTCGGTGCGTTCGTCGACGACGTCACGCTGTCGACCGGCGAGACCACGTCCTTCGAGACGAGCCTCGACGGCTGGGCCGCGACCGGCCCGCCGCCCGGCAGCTCGCCGAACGCGAACAACTGGACGCGCGCGACCGCGGCCGGCTTCCCCGAGGGGGCCGTCGTGGCGACGCCCGACACGCTCTACATGGGCTTCGGGATCGAGGGCATCGCAACTCCGGGAGCGCGGAGCACGGTGCTGCGCAGGTCGCTCGAGTACCTGCTGCGTTGAGCTGAAGACGCGGAGGGCGGGCCTTCAGGCCCGCCCTCCTCTCAGCCGTCGACGACGACGTCGCCCGGGTCGAGGATCGCGACCCCGTAGACGCGGACGAGCGCCGTCTGGTTCGAAACCGGTCCGTGCACCTCGATGCTCGTCGCGGAGACGTGGGTCGGCGCGAAGCCTGAGTGGTGGAGCTTGAGTTCGAGGCGAGAGATGCGCTTCGTCGCCGCGTCGCGCGCGAGCTTTCACGCCGTAGAGGATCGGTCGAGCGTGTCGCGGAAGCGGCTCAGGTCGGCGCCGGCCGCCGCGCCCCTGTCCGCCGCGCTCGGCGATGATCACGTCGGCCGGTCGTCCAGGCGTCGCCAGCCGGAGCGCGACCGGCAGCGTGCACGTGAAGAGTCCGCGTCGCGGCGACGAGATTGATCGGTCCGTTGGTGACGACGAGCTTGTGGCCCGCGGAGTCGTCCTTCGCCTGGAGCCAAGGGTCTACGCGGGGCCTACGTGTTTGCCGTTCGCGGTCTTCGGCCGCGGCGGGTACGAGCTGATTACTCGGCGCCATAGGACTTCGCGCAACCAGGCGCGACCTGGGGCGACACGCAATCAACGCTCGTAATGAAGCGGTCCCAGGTTCGAGTCCGGGCGTCGGCTTCGTCCGTTGCAGCAGGCGAGGCGCCGGTTCATTGTTGGTGGGATGGCCGTCGACATCGTGGGCAGGGAGTTGGAGCTCGCCTCCCTACACGCGTTCCTCGAGCGTCCCGCCGGAGGGCCCCTCGTGCTCGTGCTCGAGGGCGAGGCGGGGATCGGAAAGTCGACGCTCTGGCTTGCAGGCGTCGAGACCGCGAGTGAGCGAGGACTGCGCGTCTTGTCATCGCGGCCCGCCGAGGCGGAGCAGGGACTTGCCACTGTGGTGCTCGGCGACCTGTTCGAGGGTGTGCTCGATGACGTTCTGCCCGCGTTGTCCCCACCGAGACGACGGGCTCTCGAGATCGCGCTCCTCGTCGAGGACGAGCCTGACGGCTTCGATCCGCGCACCCTCGGCGTCGCCGTCCGCAGCGCGCTTGAGGTTCTGGCTGCCGAACGGACCGTCGTCGTAGCCATCGACGATGTCCAGTGGCTCGATCCCTCCTCGGCGAGCGCGCTCGCCTTCGCGTTCCGGCGCCTGGACGAGCAGCCGATTCTCCTCTTGCTCTCCGCTCGCCTCGGCGATGGTGCTGAGAGGCCGGAGCTCGCGGAGGCGGTCCCGGCTGGCGGACGAGAACGTCTGCACGTCGGCCCGCTCAGCCTCGGGGCCATTCACCAGCTCCTCCAAGCGCACCTCCAACTCAAACTCGCACGACCGACGCTCTTGCGGGTGCACGAGACGTCTGGCGGGAACCCCTTCTACGCGCTCGAGCTCGCAAGGGCTCTGGGCGCGGACGTCGACCCCGCGGAGCCCCTTCGCGTCCCCGAGACGCTGGAGGGATTGGTGCGCGCCCGCCTCGACGCGCTGCCGTCGGCAACGCGAGAGTCGCTGCTGCTGGCAGCGGCCGTCGGCCGTCCATCCGCCGAGGTCTTGGCGAGTCTGGACGTCACGGAGTCGACGGTCCATGGCGCCGTGGCCGCGCGGGTGATCGAGTGGACGGGCGGGACGGCTCGCTTCACGCATCCGCTTCTCGCATCACTCGTCTACCACGGCGCACCAGCGCACGAGCGACGGCGTGCACACGGACGCCTGGCGCTGGTCGTCCCGGATCCACTCGACCGCGCCCGCCACCTCGCGCTTTCGACAAAGGGCCCGAACGCCGAGGTCGCCGTTGTCCTCGAGGACACGGCGGCCCTCGCTGGCACCCGCGGCGCCCCGATCGCAGCTGCCGAACTCGCGGAGCACGCGCTTCGGCTCACGCCGCCCGTTGCCGACGTCGACCGATATCGCCGTGCGCTCGCCGCGGCCCGTGCGCACCGCAGCGCGGGGGAATGGACGCGCGCCCGCACGATTCTGAGGGACCTCCTCGCGGAGACACGAGCTGGCTCCGTGCGCGCCGAGGCTCTTGTCCTCCTTGCGGAGCTCGGGAGCGAACGTGATTCCCTCCCACTCCTCGAGGATGCCCTGCGCGAGGCGGCTTCGAACCCAGCGCTTCGCTCTGTCATCCACTGTCGGCTCGCGTGGACGGGCTCCAAGCGAGGGTTCGACCATGCACGACGAGCGCTCGAGCTTGCCGACGAGCTCGACGACGATCAGCTGCGCGGGCGGGCCCGCGCGATGCAAGCCATCCTCACTTGGTTCGCCGGCGAAGCGGTAGCACCGGAGGACCTTCCGGCGCGGGTCGGCGACTTCCCGAGCGCTGTCGGCGGTGAATTGCTGGTGCGGGAGGCGACTCTGGCCGTCGTGAACACCCTCGCGCCCCTTCCGAAGAGGCACGAGGCCCGCGCTTTACTCGGGCAGGAATACGAGCAGTGGCGCGACCGAGACGAGCCGAGGAGTTCCCGCGCACTCTGGGGTCTTGCCTGGATCGAGTTCTGGGCTGGACGTTGGGTGCTCGGTGCCGAGTACGCAGCTCGCGCCCGCGACATCTCTGTCCAGTACGGGCTGGAGATGCCGCAGGACCAGCTGCCGACTGCGGTCATCGCCCTCCATCGCGGACAACTCGACCTCGCCCGGGAGCACTCCGAACGAGGCCTCGACCTCGCTCGGGAGCAATTCGTCGGACGCCCCGTCCAGCTCATGGCGGTCCTCGGGATCGTCGCCCTGCGGAGCAGAAATCCGTCCGCAGCCAAGGAATGGTTGGAGGAGGCCGACCGGCGCGCTTTGGAGCTCGGGTGGGGCGAGCCGAGTGTCCGCTGGTGGACGGCCGACCACGCCGAGATGCTGCTCGAGGACGGTCGGATCGACGAAGCCGTCCGAGTCGTCGATGTCTGGGAGGCGGACGCCGTGCGGGTGGCCCGGGACTGGGTCCTGGCGCACGTGACTCGATGCCGCGGTCTGGTCGCCGCCGCTGAGGCCGACGTTCCCTGCGCCGGCTCCCTCCTCGAACAGGCCGTTGAGCAGCACGAGGCCGTCGGGGATCCCTTCGGCAAAGCTCGGGCGCTGCTCGGGCTCGGCGTCGTCCGGAGGAGGGCACGGAAGAAGCGAGACGCCCGCGAGGCGATCCAGGCCGCGCTCGACGGCTTCGAGCAGCTCGGGGCTGCGAACTGGGCCGAGAAGGCTCGCGGCGAGCTTGGGCGCATCGGCGGCCGCAGGCGCGAGGAGGGGTTGACGTCCGCCGAGCGACGCGTCGCCGTACTGGTTGCAGAAGGTCGCACGAACCGCGAGGTCGCGGCCGCCCTGTTCCTCACCGAGCGGACGGTCGCCAGTCACCTGTCCCACGTCTACGCCAAGCTCGGCGTCCGGTCGCGTACCGAGCTCGCGCGCGAGCCAACTGACCGCCTCGTCGCGCGGGAAAAGTTCAGCCGTTCTGACGTTTCGTGATCAAAGGAAAGCGGCGTAGAGTCGAACGCGTGTCGAGGCAGGCTCGTCCGGAATGGAGGAGAGATGAAAGCGAGATTGATCCTGGCGTTGCTCGTCGTCGTCGGAGGGATTGCCGTGTTCGCCGGAGCTGTCCTGGCAACACCACCGACTGGAGTGACCCCGACCGAGTACGGCGTCGGAAAGCTGAGCTCCTTTGCGACCAGCGGCAAGATCGGTGCGTGGACGGCGAAGATGAACATCAGCGGAGCTTCGGACCTCCACGTCCTCTCGAACAGGATCGCGCCGGGCGGATCGTTCGGGTGGCACAGCCATCCCGGGCCCAGCTTCGTGATCGTCAAGTCGGGCACGGCGACGTTCTACCTCGGCGCCGATCCGAAGTGCCGGCCACACAGGGTTCGGGCGGGGTCGACGTTCGTGGACCGGGGCCTTGCCGTCCACATCGTGCGAAACGAAGGCCGCGTCGACCTCGTGACCGTCGTCGTCTCGTTCACTCCGAGGCGTGCAACGAGGCGAATCGACGAAGCAGACCCCGGCACCTGTCCTTTCTAGGAGCAGGCGGAGGGTGGGCACCGCTCACCCTCCGCGCAGCCCGTGCCTGCGGGCGGGCGGCGGGGCGACCCGGCTGACCTGCATCCCTGCAAAGCCTGGCGTCTGCCGGCGAGTTGCCATGCTGGTCGCCCGCAGTAACATCCGGCGCCTGCCGCGCAAAGTTCAGAAGTTCTGACGTTTCCACCGCGCGGGCACCGCCGTAGCGTTGGCGGTGTGCCGAACTACCTCGTCGAGACGTTCCTCCCCCGCGGCGGCGCAGGGGAACGGACATCGTGCGAACGGCGGGCGCGCTCGGCAGCCGAGGAGCTGACGCGGAGAGGAACGGGCGTCCGCTTCGACCACACCATCCACGTTCCCGAAGACGAGATTTGCTTCTTCGTGTTCGACGCGCCGTCGAGCCGGGACGCGGCTCTCGCGGCACAGCTCGCGGAGCTCAGGCCCCTCCGGATTGTCGAGGCCGTCTCGTCCGGAAAGGAGTAACGAACGATGCAGATGCAGACCAGTTCACGGTCACGGTGGAAGCTCCCGCTCGGCCTCGGTCTGGCGGTGCTCGCAGTCGCGGCGGTGGCGCTCATCCCCGCGGTGGCGTCCGCCGAGGAGGAAGCGGCGCTGCACGATCACGCCGCCCACGCCGTCCACGCCGCGGGTCTCGAGCGCGAGCTCGCGCAGGTGCGCGCGGCGACTGCCCGGTTCCACCGGGTTGAGGAGGCGATCGCGGCCGGGTACGAGCTCGGGTGGGTGAACGGATCCGGCGTCAGGATCATCACCGGCTGCGTCGCGCACCCGACGGCAGGTGCGATGGGCTACCACTACATCAACGCGGAGCTGATGGACGACCTCGCGGTCGATCCCCTCAGGCCCGAGGCACTCGTCTACGCGCCTGCGCCCGACGGGGGACTGAAGCTCGCCGCCGTCGAGTGGATCGTCCGAGGCCCGCAGTCCAATCCGCCCGGCGTGCCCGCGGGCGCGCCGCCGCCCAAGGTGCTCGGGATGGACATGCACATCCTCGTCCCACCCCCAGGGCCGGCCTTCTACCTCATGCACGCCTGGATCTGGATGAACAACCCCGCGGGGATGTTCGCCGACTGGAATCCCGAGGTCACGTGCCCGTAGGGCTCGGAGACCGAAACTAGCGGCACCAACCGGACGCCACTGGCAAGTGTCGTCCGGTTGCGCCGTTCTGCGCGCGACGTCGTTCCCCGCGCCGCCTTCGCGCCTGACCAGGCAACGCCCGCTACTGGTGGCCGGGGCCTACGCGGGGTGAACGTGAAGATCGAGTTGCAAGATATATCGCTGTGATATATCCTGTCGCTGGAAATGGCGAACGCGGTCACACCGGTCATCCTCGGGCTTCTCTCGCTCGGCCCGCGCTCCGGGTACGAGATCAAGGCAACCGTCGACCGTTCGACGCGGTTCTTCTGGGCGGCGAGCTACGGCCAGATCTATCCGGAGTTGCGCCGGCTCGAGCGCGACGGCCTGATCGAAGGCGAGGACGCTCCGAACGGCGCGCGGCCCCGGCGTGTCTACAGGCTGACGCAGGCAGGGCGTGACGAGCTCTTGACGTGGCTGCGCGGGAGGGACGTCATGGTCGAGCTCCGCGACGAGTCGCTGCTCCGGTTGTTTTTCGCGGACGCGCTTCCGCACGAGGACGCGCTCGGGCTGATCGAGGGCCGGCGGCACGGGTTCCAGGGCGTGCTCGACAGATTGCGGGAGATCGATGCGAGACCGGGTGAGGATCCGCCGTTCGTCGATCTCGTCCTCCGCTGGGGCCTCGCCTACACCGAATGGGAGACGCGCTGGTGCACGGAACAGCTGGAACGGCTGGAAGCGGAAACAGCCAAGACGGCCTAGCGGCGCCGTCGTTCACCTCGGTCTTGGCGCAGGGGCTGCCGGGCTTCCTGCGCGAGGGCTTCCTTCCGCTCGCCGCGTTCTATGCGGGCTGGCGGCTCTCCGGCACCGCCGCGGGGATCGCCGCCGCCGCCCTCGTCTCGCTCTTCCTCTACGGCTACGAGCGACGCGCCGGTCGCGACGGCCTGCTCGTCCGGCTGACGCTCCTGTTCGTCGCGGTCCAGTCCGCCGTCGGGCTGCTCACCGCGAGCGCCACCGTCTACCTCGCGACCCCGGTCGTCGCGGGCGCGGTCTGGGCTGTGGCGTTCCTCGGCTCGGCCGCAGCGGGCCGCCCGCTCGCCGGAGCGCTCGCGTGCGCGTGGTACCCGTTTCCTCCCGAGTACCGTCGAACGAAACAGTTCAAGCGGGTCTACGGCTTCGAGTCGGTCGTCTGGGGCCTCTACCTCCTCGGCCGCAGCGGGCTCCGGCTCCTGGCCCTCCTTCACGGCGGCGTCGGCGCCCTCGTCGTCGTCGGGTTCCTCACGGGCACGCCGGTGATGCTCGGGCTCGTCGCCTGGTCGATCTGGTACGCGATTCGCAAGCTCTCGGACGACACCCCGAACGCGCCGGCGCACACAGCACTCCGCGAGGCGGACGCCTGAGCGGGCCAACGCGCACAGGCCCTTGGCGCGGTCGTCTTCGGCTTCACGCGATGCGGTCGCTCGGCGTGGGCGCCTGGCTCCTCGGCGAGCGGCTCGGCATCGACGTCGGCGGAGCCACCGAGGGCCCACCGATCGCGGCAGGCGGCGGCCGAAGGGAGGCATTCGATGCGATGATCGCCGCCGCCCTCCGGAGCGACGGCGTCCTCGATCCGAAGACATGCCCGTATCCCGTGCACGAGCTGCTGACACACCTCGTCCTCGAGCACGGGCTGCTCCTGCACGGATCGAACGACGCGGCGCTGCAGGTGCTCGAGCCCCGGCCCGCGCGTGACTACGACACTCAGCTGCTCGCCGTCGTCGCATGCTCGGACGGCATCTGGCCGCTGTTCTACGCCACGATCGCGCGCGCCCGCATCGGCGGTGTCTTCACGGCCTGCGCGCATCTCGGCAGACCGCCACGCCTGCGCCGCTTCTACATGTTCGCAATCTGCGGCGACCCCTCGATCCCGAACGCTTGGACGCAAGGCTCCGTCTACGTGCTCCCGCGCGACAGCTTCCGCCGCGAGTGGGGGCAAGAGTGGGTCAGCGCCGTCCCGGTACGACCCGTGTTGCGCGTGCCGGTCGCCCCCACGGACTTTCCTCTCCGTGAAGCCGTCCTCGGACTGCCCGACCGTGAGGCGTTCCGGAGCGTCAACCGGCGGCTGCGGGCCGCCAAGCGGCAGCATGCGAGCGGCGACGACATGAGACGCGACCTCGGGCGAGGCTCGACCGCTAGTGCCCCACCGTCACGAATCGCTTCGCGATGAGTTTGCGGCCGGACGAGCGTCTTACCAGTGACCGCAGTAGCGTCCGACCCCAGCGTGGCTCGGCTGGCATTGTGAGCCGCCTAAGGTCAGGAGGAGGAAACAGGATGCCCGAGCACACAATCGGAACCCGCGAGGAATGGCAGGCGGCCCGCGACGAGCTCGCGAAGCTCGAGGCCGAGCAGGCGCAGCAAAACGAGGAGGTCAAGAAGAAGCGGCTCGAGCTGCCCTGGGTGCCGGTCGAGAAGGAGTACGAGTTCGACACGGAGGAAGGCAAGAAGAGCCTGGCGGAGCTGTTCGACGGCCGCTCACAGCTTCTCGCCTACAACGTCATGTTCGGGCCGGACTACTCCAACGGCGCTTGCCCCGGCTGCACCAGCCTCGCGGACGGCCTCGACGGTTCGCTCGTCCACCTCAACCACCGCGACGTGACTCTGATCTGCTTCTCGCGGGCACCGATCGAACGGCTGACCGCCTACAAGCAGCGGATGGGCTGGGAGTTCCCCTACGTCTCCACCTACAACACCGAATTCGCGTTCGACTTCGGCCTCGCGCTCACCGAGGAGCAGGCGGAGCAGATCCCCGAGGTGCAGGAATTGGTCGAGAACCCGCCCGACTGGCTCGACGAGTGGGCGGGCCAAGTCGGGGCCGAGCTAAAAGTCGGGCTACGCGAGAACCCGAGCTGGATCGCGTTCGCGCGGGAGAACGGCACCGTCTACCACACCTACATGGTGGCGGCACCAGACCCGTTCGTCGCCCCGTACTGGGGATTCCTGCTCGAACGAACGCCGAAAAAGCAGCCCGACGAGCCCCGCACCTGGCGAAAGGACGAGTACCCCGACTGACGCTCGAGGAAGGTCGGTCATCGCCAGGCTGATCTACTCGGCCTTCGCCTCGCTCGACGGCTACGTCGAGGACGCGGAGGGGAAGTTCGACTGGGCCGAGCCGGACGAGGAGGTGCACACCTTCGTCAACGACCTCGAGCGGTCGGTGGGCACGTTCCTCCTCGGGCGCCGGATGTACGAGGTGCTCGTCTACTGGGAGACCATCGACCTCGACGACCAGCCGCCGTACATCCGGGACTTCGCGGAGATCTGGCGGGACGCCGAGAAGATCGTCTACTCGAGGACGTTGGGGGCGGCGTCGAGCGCCAGGACGAGGATCGAGCGGGACTTCGACCCCGAGGAGGTCCGGCAGGCTGAAGGCAGCGGCCGAACGCGATCTCAGCGTGGGTGGTCCGGACCTCGCTGCCGCCGCCTTCAGGGCCGGCCTGGTCGACGAGGTGCACCTGTTCGTCGCACCGATTGCGGTCGGAGGCGGGAAGCCGTTTCTCCCCGCCGGTCTCCGTATCGAGCTCGAGCTGCGTCGACGAGCGGCGCTTCGGCAGCGGTGTCGTGTACCTCCGCTATCGCACGACGGCGTGAGGGGCGTCGGGTGAGCGTCGCCGAGCTCCTCTATCTCGATGACGCGTACCGGCGGGAGTTCGACGCGGTCGTCACCGCCGTCGACCAGGAGGCGAATGCGCTGGCCCTCGACCGGACGTTGTTCTTTCCGACGGGCGGCGGCCAGCCTCACGACACCGGTGAGCTCACTCTCGAGGAGAGGTCGGTGGCGATCACGAACGTCGCCAAGGACAAGGACGGAGCCGTTTGGCACACGCTCGGCGTCGACGCGCCGCTACCCGCTGTCGGCGCTCCGGTCAGTGGAGCGATCGACTGGGGACGGCGCTACCTGACCATGCGAGTACACACGGCCCAGAACGCGGTCACACCGGTCATCCTCGGGCTTATCTCGCTCGGCCCGCGCTCCGGGTACGAGATCAAGGCAACCGTGGACCGTTCGACGCGGTTCTTCTGGGCGGCGAGCTACGGCCAGATCTATCCGGAGTTGCGCCGGCTCGAGCGCGACGGGCTGATCGAAGGCGAGGACGCTCCGAACGGCGCGCGGCCCCGGCGTGTCTACAGGCTGACGCAGGCAGGGCGTGACGAGCTCTGACGTGGCTGCGCGGGAGGGACGTCATGGTCGAGCTCCGCGACGAGTCGCTGCTCCGGTTGTTTTTCGCGGACGCGCTTCCGCACGAGGACGCGCTCGGGCTGATCGAGGGCCGGCGGCACGGGTTCCAGGGCGTGCTCGACAGATTGCGGGAGATCGATGCGAGACCGGGTGAGGATCCGCCGTTCGTCGATCTCGTCCTCCGCTGGGGCTCGCCTACACCGAATGGGAGACGCGCTGGTGCACGGAACAGCTGGAACGGCTGGAAGCGGAAACAGCCAAGACGGCCTAGCGGCGCCGTCGTTCACCTCGGTCTTGGCGCAGGGGCTGCCGGGCTTCCTGCGCGAGGGCTTCCTCCCGCTCGCCGCGTTCTATGCGGGCTGGCGGCTCTCCGGCACCGCCGCGGGGATCGCCGCCGCCGCCCTCGTCTCGCTCTTCCTCTACGGCTACGAGCGACGCGCCGGTCGCGACGGCCTGCTCGTCCGGCTGACGCTCCTGTTCGTCGCGGTCCAGTCCGCCGTCGGGCTGCTCACCGCGAGCGCCACCGTCTACCTCGCGACCCCGGTCGTCGCGGGCGCGGTCTGGGCTGTGGCGTTCCTCGGCTCGGCCGCAGCGGGCCGCCCGCTCGCCGGAGCGCTCGCGTGCGCGTGGTACCCGTTTCCTCCCGAGTTCCGTCGAACGAAACAGTTCAAGCGGGTCTACGGCTTCGAGTCGGTCGTCTGGGGCCTCTACCTCCTCGGCCGCAGCGGGCTCCGGCTCCTGGCCCTCCTTCACGGCGGCGTCGGCGCTCTCGTCGTCGTCGGGTTCCTCACGGGCACGCCGGTGATGCTCGGGCTCGTCGCCTGGTCGATCTGGTACGCGATTCGCAAGCTCTCGGACGACACCCCGAACGCGCCGGCGCACACAGCACTCCGCGAGGCGGACGCCTGAGCGGGCCAACGCGCACAGGCCCTTGGCGCGGCCGTCTTCGGCTTCAGGCGATGCGGTCGCTCGGCGTGGGCGCCTGGCTCCTCGGCGAGCGGCTCGGCATCGACGTCGGCGGAGCCACCGAGGGCCCACCGATCGCGGCAGGCGGCGGCCGAAGGGAGGCATTCGATGCGATGATCGCCGCCGCCCTCCGGAGCGACGGCGTCCTCGATCCGAAGACATGCCCGTATCCCGTGCACGAGCTGCTGACACACCTCGTCCTCGAGCACGGGCTGCTCCTGCACGGATCGAACGACCCGGCGCTGCAGGTGCTCGAGCCCCGGCCCGCGCGTGACTACGACACTCAGCTGCTCGCCGTCGTCGCATGCTCGGACGGCATCTGGCCGCTGTTCTACGCCACGATCGCGCGCGCCCGCATCGGCGGTGTCTTCACGGCCTGCGCGCATCTCGGCAGACCGCCACGCCTGCGCCGCTTCTACATGTTCGCAATCTGCGGCGACCCCTCGATCCCGAACGCTTGGACGCAAGGCTCCGTCTACGCGCTCCCGCGCGACAGCTTCCGCCGCGAGTGGGGGCAAGAGTGGGTCAGCGCCGTCCCGGTACGACCCGTGTTGCGCGTGCCGGTCGCCCCCACGGACTTTCCTCTCCGTGAAGCCGTCCTCGGACTGCCCGACCGCGAGGCGTTCCGGAGCGTCAACCGGCGGCTGCGGGCCGCCAAGCGGCAGCATGCGAGCGGCGCGACGACATGAGACGCGACTTCGGGGCGAGGCTCGACCGCTAGTGCCCCACCGTCACGAATCGCTTCGCGATGAGTTTGGGGCTGGACGAGCGTCTTACCTGTGACCCAGTAGCGTCCGACCCGAGGGGTGGCTCGGCTGGCATTGTGAGCCGCCTAAGGTCAGGAGGAGGAAACGAGGATGCCCGAGCACAGAATCGGAACCCGCGAGGAATGGCAGGCGGCCCGGGACGAGCTCGCGAAGCTCGAGGCCGAGCAGGCGCAGCAAAACGAGGAGGTCAAGAAGAAGCGGCTCGAGCTGCCCTGGGTGCCGGTCGAGAAGGAGTACGAGTTCGACACGCAGGAGGGCAAGAAGAGCCTGGCGGAGCTGTTCGACGGCCGCTCACAGCTCCTCGCCTACAACGTCATGTTCGGGCCGGACTACTCCAACGGCGCCTGCCCCGGCTGCACCAGCCTCGCGGACGGCCTCGACGGTTCGCTCGTCCACCTCAACCACCGCGACGTGACTCTGATCTGCTTCTCGCGGGCACCGA
This sequence comes from uncultured Actinomycetes bacterium, assembly GCA_963739085.1. Lineage (GTDB taxonomy): Bacteria > Actinomycetota > Thermoleophilia > Gaiellales > Gaiellaceae > DATFQE01. Next base: position 21,231 of record CAVTZA010000022.1, read on the forward strand.
TCGAACGGCTGACCGCCTACAAGCAGCGGATGGGCTGGGAGTTCCCCTACGTCTCCACCTACGACACCGAATTCGCGTTCGACTTCGGCCTCGCGCTGACCGAGGAGCAGGCGGAGCAGATCCCCGAGGTGCAGGAGATTGGTCGAGAACCCGCCCGACTGGCTCGACGAGTGGGCGCGGCCAGAGTTGGGGCCGAGCTAAAAGTCGGGCTACGCGAGAACCCGAGCTGGATCGCGTTCGCGCGGGAGAACGGCACCGTCTACCACACCTACATGGTGGCGGCACCAGACCCGTTCGTCGCCCCGTACTGGGGATTCCTGCTCGAACGAACGCCGAAAAAGCAGCCCGACGAGCCCCGCACCTGGCGAAAGGACGAGTACCCCGACTGACGCTCGAGGAAGGTCGGTCATCGCCAGGCTGATCTACTCGGCGCTTCGCCTCGCTCGACGGCTACGTCGAGGACGCGGAGGGGAAGTTCGACTGGGCCGAGCCGGACGAGGAGGTGCACACGTTCGTCAACGACCTCGAGCGGTCGGTGGGCACGTTCCTCCTCGGGCGCCGGATGTACGAGGTGCTCGTCTACTGGGAGAGCATCGACCTCGACGACCAGCCGCCGTACATCCAGGACTTCGCGGAGATCTGGCGGGACGCCGAGAAGATCGTGTACTCGAGGACGTTGGAGGCGGTGTCGAGCGCCAGGACGAGGATCGAGCGGGACTTCGACCCCGAGGAGGTCCGGAGGCTGAAGACAGCGGCCGAGCGCGATCTCAGCGTGGGTGGGCCGGACCTCGCCGCCGCCGCCTTCAGGGCCGGCCTGGTCGACGAGGTGCACCTGTTCGTCGCACCGATTGCGGTCGGAGGCGGGAAGCCGTTCCTTCCCGCCGGTGTCCGTATCGGAGCTCGAGCTGCGTCGACGAGCGGCGCTTCGGCAGCGGTGTCGTGTACCTCCGCTACGGAACGACGGCGTGATCGACAAGTCTGGGCCATCCAGCTCGAAATTCGTGGAGCACAGACGGAGGAAGTCGGTTATGCTCGGCCCGCGGCATTAAACGTCGGAGGGTTCCGCCATGAACAGGAAGCGCCGTCGCCTGTTGCTTCTCACCCTCGCGGTCGCCGCTGCGGGCGCCATCATCGGGACGGCGTTTGCGGTCGTCATCGATACATCGGATCCGCTGACACGCGATCAGGTGTACCACCCGGGCATGACCCCCAAGGAGATCGCCAGCGCCGCGAGCGGCAAGCCGGGTGAGATCGCGCCGCCGTGCCCGGACGAGGCAAGTGCCAACCGGTTGAAGAAGGCGGGCATCCCGTTCGGCCCCTGCGATCTGGTTCCCGAGGAAGGCGCCCCAGTGCGGCTCCCGGACCCGCAGAGCGAGCCGTCCGCCACCGAAGACGGGACCGTCTGCCCGGGGGTCGTCCTCGGCAAGGGCGTTGACCTGACCGTGCAGCTCCCGTGCGCGGAGGGCGCCGAGATCACCGACGCGACCGCCGTGAAAGCGCGGGGCGGCGGTTACTGCGCCAAGGTGACGTACGTGGCCAAGAAGAACACGGCCGCGCGTACCGAGACACTCTGCGAGGGGGACGTACCGGCGGTCGGCGGCAAGCCCGTGCGCGGTCCCAAGGCGGCCAACAACCACAGCGAGTGAGGGGTCAAATGAGCCGCTACATCCGCCGCTCGAGCCTCGTAGCTTTCCTCTTCGGCGTCTTCGTCCTCTTCGGAGCCACAGCCGCCGGCCTCGCCTCGCACGCCCTGACCCAGGCCGACGGCGACCGCCTGCACTGGCGCGACAACGACCCCGGCTTCCCGCGCGGCTACATGTACTGGCAAGACCAGACGGGCGCCGAGTGGCCCGTGTTCTCCTCGGCAATCGAGTGGGACAAGGAGACGCGGCTCGACGCGGTCTACACGTCCGGCTCTGTTCGTCGTCGCACTGCGTGACGGTGCGCGAGGCCGACCTCGAGGCCGGCTGTTCGCCCCCCTTTGGACTGACGGCGATCCCCTCCGGCGCGAGTGGGCACTTCACCACGGACGTGAACATCCGCATCGACCGCCAGTGCGATTCGAGGAACGCCGACGACCGGCGCGAGCTGGTGTGTCACGAGATGGGGCACAGCATCGGGCTCGATGACCGAGCCTTGTCCGCGGTGACCTGCATGCGCACCGGCAACATGATCGGCCGCAGGCTTCCCGACGCGCACGACTACGAAGTGCTCCACAACTCGTACAACCACAACGATCCGGCTGGACTCTCTCCTCAGGCGGCTTCGGATTCGAAGACCGGGTCTTCGAAGGGCGCGTCGTCCGCGATCGGCTCGCTGACGAGCTCCGGCCTCGGCGCGCGCAGCATGGTCGCCGCGATCGCCGCCCCGGCCAGGGCAACCGCGGCGAGCGTGTAGAAGCTCGCCTGGTAGCCGTCGGTGAGCGCGGCAGTGCTTGCCTCGGACGGATTGGCCAGCGCGTTGCTCGTGACCGTCGCGGCGATCGTCGTGACGGCGGCGATCCCTACCGCTCCGCCGACCTGGCGGGTCGTGTTGATCAGGCCGGACGCGACGCCGGCGTCCGAAGGCTGGACGCCCTGGAGCGCGGCGATCGTGACCGGCACGAACGAGAGGCCGAGGCCGACCCCGCCGACCAGCAACGCCGGGAAGACATCCCAGAAGTAGTGCCCGTCTGCGGGCATGCGTGCGTAGAGCAGGTCGGCTGCCGCGGCGAGGACGAGTCCCGTGGTCAGCACCCGGCGCGGCCCGAGTCGGCTCGTCAGGGCCTGCCCGACGTTCGAGAAGGTGCCGATCGTCAGCGTGATCGCGATGAAGGCGACACCCGTCGCGATCGCCGAGTAGCGCAGCACGTCCTGCAGATACAGCGTCACCAGGAAGAAGTTGCCGAACGCGAGTGCGCCGACCGTGACCATGGTGGCGTTGGCGGCCGCGAGCGTGCGCAGACGGAGGAGCCGCAGCGGCAGCAGCGGCGCCGGTGAGCGCCATTCGATCACGAAGAACGCGGCAACGAGGGCGGCCGATGCGGCGAGCAGGCCGATCGTGGTCACGCTCGCCCAGGCGTGCTCACCGGCGTAGGTGAGCGCGTAGATCAGGAGCATCAGCCCGGCGGTGATCGACGCGGCGCCAGGGAAGTCGAAGTGCCGGTGCGCGATCGCGCCGCGGCTCTCGTCGAGCAGCACCAGCGCTGCGGCGAGGACGAGCGCTCCGACCGGAAGGTTGACGAAGAAGATCCACGGCCAGCCGGCGTAGTTCGTGAGCACTCCGCCGAGCAGCACGCCGACCGAGCCGCCGGCGGCGGCGGCCGTGCCCCAGATCCCGAGAGCCTGGTTCCGCTCACGTCCCTCGGTAAAGGTCGTGATGATGATCGCGAGCGCGGCCGGTGACAGCAGTGCGCCGCCGAGGCCCTGAAGTGCTCGTCCGGCGATCAGCGTCGACTCGGACCAGGCGAGCCCCGAGAGCAGCGAGCTCACCGTGAACAGAAGGACTCCGACCACGAGTAGTCGCCTCCGACCGAGCAGGTCGGCGAGTCGGCCGCCCAGCAGCAGGGCGCCCGCGAACAGGATCGAGTAGGCGGTCACCACCCACTGCAGGCTCGTCTCCGAGAACCCCAGATCCTCCTTGATCGCCGGGAGTGCGACGACCACCACTGCGACGTCGAGGATGACCATGAACTGCGCCACGACCATGACGGCGAGGATGAGCCAGCGTCTGTGAGCGGGGTTTGCGGCGAAGGGCACGTCGTTGACCTCCAAGATTGTTGACAGACACAACTATACACGAAGCCAACGCTTGAGTGCGCTACACTTTCGACACAATGAGTGTCACAGCCCCGAAGATCACCTCGACAGTTCCTGCGCGTCTGCCGCAGGAGCTGATCGACTCGCCTGCGTTCCTGCTGAAGCGGCTCGGGTTCGCGGCCAAGGAACGGGCCATGCAGGCATACGAGCGCACCGGCCTGCACCCCTATCACTACGCCGTCCTTCTCGTCTTGGACGAGGGTGCACCCGAGACACAGGGCTCGATCGCGGACGCGCTGGGGTACGACCGCGGCCAGCTCGTCGGGCTGCTGGACGACCTCGAGGAGCGTGAGCTCGTCGAGCGCCGCCGCGACCCGAAGGACCGTCGCCGACACGTCGTGCGCCTGACGCCCGAGGGCAAGCGCACGCTCAAGAAGATGCGCGCGCTGTCACAGCAGCTCGACGACGAGTTCCTCGGCCCGCTCGACGACCAGGAGCGCCGCCAGCTGCACGCGCTCCTGCTCCGGCTCGCCGAGCAGCACGAGCCCGGCTGCAAGCAGGCCGAGCCGGCGCCCGGGCAGTAGGGCCGCCGGATCATTCCCGGGCTCGACCCATCGGCGGATGGCCCGACCACTCAGGTCCTGCTGTCATGAAGCTCGTGGTCGCGGTCCGGAAAGCACTGCTACCGCTGCTCGCGGCGGTTATCGCCGTCTCCGCCGGGACGGCTGCCGGTGCAACGACTCCCGCCGTTCCGGTCTCGGCCCAGGCGAAGATCCGGACAACGGCGGGTGCCGAGGCGTACGTCCCGACCCGCCTCGTTTCGGGGGGCCATTACCGGTTCCGCATCTGGAGCTTCGCGAAGGCGGCCAAGACCCTCCACATCCGCTTCGCCGACCTGCGCTTCGCGCCCGGGACGCATCCGCTCTACTTCACCGTCGCGCCCTTCAGGCTCCCGCTCGCGCGCTGCAGCCAGGGGAAGTCGAAGGAGTACCAGTACGACGGAAACCGGGTCTACTCGAACGGCCGGGAGGCATGGCGCTGCATCGCTGGGCCGAGGGGCGCCGTCAAGGTCACGGTCACGGGACCGCACCTTCCTGCTCCCGCCTTCGCCCGGGTCGTCGCGTCCGCGAAGCGGATCGCCTGAAACAGCGGGCGGGCGGCACCGCGCCGCCCGCCCCGCTCGTGCTACTGCAATGAGACGTCGTCGATTCGGAAGCTGGTCGGCAGGCTGAAGTCGGTCGTGGCCCGGAACTGAACGCGCACGGTCTGACCGCGCCAGGGCACCAGGCTGAGCGACTTCTGGGAGTAGTTGCCCGCGGTCGTCCCGTTGACGTTGCTGTACGTCGCGAGCGTCGAGAGGAGTGCGCCCGCCGTGCTTCGCACCTCGGCGAAGAGGCGGTCGTAGACGATCGAGCCGGACTCGCTCGTCGTCACGTTGAGCCAGAAGGTGTAGTTCGCCGGATGGGCAGCCGGGATGCTCACCGTCTGGTACTCGCTGCCGCTGGCGTTGTTGAACGCCCCGAGGATGCTGTAGCCGGTCCCCGAGTGCGGATATGCACCGGTCGACCAGTAGGCGTCTCCCGAGAGCGTCCACGGCGCCGCCGATCCCTCGAACCCGCCGTTGGCGATCAGCTGGCCGCCGGGCGGTGGCGGTGGTGGCGGCGGCGGGGGAGGCGGCGGAGGCGGCGGTGGAGGTGGTGGCGGCGGCGAGCCGCCGAAGATCGAGTACAGGAGCCGGTTGGGGGAGCCGCTGCCGGGGTTCGAGACGCGACCCGTCGTCGCGTTGTCGACGAGCGCCTGAGTCACGGCCGCCGGCGAGTCGCTCGAGGGGGTCTGCAGGTAGAGCGCGATCGCGCCCGCGACGTGCGGCGTCGCCATCGACGTCCCGCTGATGGTGTTCGTCGCGGTGTCGCTGGTGTTCCAGGCCGAGGTGATGCTCGAGCCCGGCGCAAAGATGTCGACGCACGTCCCGAAGTTCGAGAACGAGGATCGCGCATCGGTGCTCGTGGTCGCTCCGACCGTGTTCGCGATACCGACACGTGCCGGCGAGGAGTTACACGCGTTGGCATTCGAGTTGCCGGCGGCGATCGCGTAGCTGACACCGGAGTTGATCGAGTTGGTGACTGCGGTGTCGAGCGACGTGCTGATTCCGCCGCCGAGGCTCATGTTCGCCACGGCGGGAGAGGCGTGGTTGGCCGTGACCCAGTCGACGCCTGCGATCACGCCCGAGGTCGATCCGGAGCCCTGGCAGTTCAGGACGCGCACGGCATGGAGCGTCACTTGCTTGGCCACGCCGTAGGTCGAGCCGCCGGTCGTACCTGCGACGTGAGTCCCGTGGCCGTTGCAGTCGTTCGTGCCGTTCCCGTCACTGACGAACCCGGCGCCGTTTCCCATCCTGAGGGCGAACTGCTGGTGGGTCGCCCGGATGCCGGTGTCGATGATGTACGCGTGAACGCCTGCGCCCGTCTGGTTGTAGGTGTAGCTGTTGTTCAGCGGCAGATCGCGTTGGTCGATCCGGTCCAACCCCCACGTCGCGGGCGATTGGGTCTCGACTGCGTGCACGACCTGGTCGGGCTCGACGTAGGCGACGCTTGGGTCGCGGGTCAGCGCCGCGGCGCCCGCGGGCGTCAAGCGCGCGGAGAAGCCCTTCAGCGCGTGTTGGTAGACGTGGGTGACGTTGCCGCCCTGGTCCTGCGCGAGGTCTCTGGCGGCGACTCCGACGAGCGGCCGCTGCGACGCGGGAGCGGCGGCGGCTCGTACCGAGCCGGACTTGAACACGACGATGTAGGAACCGGCAATGGGCTCCTTGGCCGCGTGGATTCCACCCGCGGCCGAAGGCGCTGCTGCGAGCACACACGCAAGCAGCGCGGCGAACAGGAATCTCATGACTCCAGCCTCCTTGCCGCAGCGTTGACGGCACGACGAAGTAAAGGAGATCGCGGCGGGTCCTGTCGAGGTCCGTTAGCGCGAGAGCGGCGCCACTCTCGAACGCGCCGGCCGCCTGAGTCTGAGATCGAGATACGCGGTCGTCACCACAGGGGCTACGAACATGAAGAGGAGAAAGCCCAGGGCGAGCAATTGCCAGACGACGGACCTCCATCGCCACAGGTCTCTTGGACTTGGCCGGTAACGGGGTTGATCTGCCCCGAGCAGCCCTCTGCGGACGTGCCGTACACGAGTAGGAAGAACGAGGTTGCGAGGCCGCCCGGGACCACCAGCGTCCCGAGCAGCTTCTCGCGTGTGGTCCATGCTCTCGATCCCCAGAGCAGCGCGACCCCGACGAACCAGCCGACTACGGGGATGATCAGTCCGCCGACCAGGAGCCCGATCAGGGCGAAGACTTCGAGGATGCCACTCTTGCGCGGCGCGAGGCCGAACCGTGCGCGGGCATCGGATGCGATGTCGGCCGGGTCGCCGAGTCGGTCGAGGATCGTGCGGACCTCGGCTTCGTCGTCGCCGTCGACCCCTGCCCGCGCCTCGGCGATGTGGCTCTCGATCTCGTCGACGATCTCGTGCCTGCGGGCGTGTGGGAGATCGCGGAGGTTCCGCTCCAGGCTCTTCAGGTACCGCTGGACGAGGCGATCGCCGGCGGGCTTCATTTGCCGTCACTCCCTTCCACGACGCTGTCGACCGCAGCTCGAAAACGGCTCCACTCCTGCCTGAACGCGCCGAGCGCGCCCCTACCTGCCTCGGTGATGCGGTAGTAGCGCCGCGGGGGGCCTGAGGGCGACTCTCTCCAGGTCGACTCGACCAGGCCGTCCCGCCGGAGTCGGCTGAGCAGCGGGTAGATCGTCCCTTCGCTGGTCACCATGCCGTCGATCTCGGCAAGTCCGCGGACGAGGTCGAAGCCGTAGCGCTGCTCGCTCTCGAGGAGCGCCAGGACGCAGTACTGGAGCGTTCCCCGGCGCATCTGAGCGAGCAGTGGAGCCTGTGCTGCGTCATCTACTATGCGGAGCAAGGTACCAGGTTGTACCTCGCGACACAAGTTTGGTACGTCCGCGCTACTCGACCCTGAGACCCTCGATGGCCGGATCCGCTGGAGGGAGCTGAGGGTCGATCCGCTCGAGTGCATCGACGAGCAGTTGAGCGACCGCGACGGCCTTCACCCACTTGCGATCGGCGGGGACGACGTGCCACGGTGCCCACTCTGTGGATGTCTCCGTGAGCGCGTCCTCGTACGCGTCGACGAAGTCCTCGAACTGCCTGCGCGTGTCGAGATCGTCGAGCTGGAACTTCCAGCGTTTCTCGGGGTTGTCGATTCGCTTCTGCAGGCGCGTGCGCTGCTCGTCCTTGGAGACGTTGAGGTAGACCTTCACGAGCGTCGTCCCCTCGTCGCTGAGCAGCCGCTCCCATTCGCGGATGTGGCTCGGGCGACGCCGCCAGACGGCCTCGGGTGCGAGCCCCCTCACCCGGACGGTGACCACGTCTTCGTAGTGCGAGCGGTTGAAGATGCCGATCTCGCCGCGAGCAGGCACCACGGCATGGACGCGCCAGAGGTAGTCGCGGGCGAGCTCGTTCATCGACGGCGCCTTGAACGCGACAGCGCGGCAGCTCAACGGGTTGAGACCGGTGAAGACCGACCGGATCACTCCATCCTTTCCGGAGGCGTCGAGCCCTTGGAGGACGAGCAGGATGCTCCGGTCCGCCTCGGCGAAAAGCCGCTGTTGGAGCACCGCGAGCCGCTCGTGCAGCGTGCCGAGCAGCTCCTTGCCCGTCGCCTTGTCCAACCCGAGGGTGTCCCGCGGATCTCGCTCGCGAATCCGGGCCGGCGCACCGGGCTCCACGCGCAGCGCGCCCACTGCAACGGCGAGGCTTTCGGGCACGCCGGCAGCCTAGAGCCCGGCTGAATCGGACGCGGCGATCTAGTCGCGCAGGAGTCGCTTGAGGGCGAGCACTGCGAGCGATCCTGCGACGGCGAACGCGACCAGGTCCATAGGGCTCGAGATCCGCTTGAACTCTGCCGTGCGGTCGCGCACCTCGATGTAGCCGACCGGGCTCACCATTCCGCCGCCTCCGCCTCCGCCGCCGGAACCTCCGTCCGGCTCGTAGGCGCCGCCTCCACCTCCGCCAAAGCCGAAGCGGGCCCGCGCGACCGGGATTACCGTGATGCCGTCGCGCTCGATGGGCTCGCCGAAGATTGTCGAGACCTTCGCTCCGTCGCCCACAGTCCGTCCGATCCGCTGCAGCAGTTCGTCCACGAGCGCCGGCGGGTTCTGCGTCTCCATCTTTGCCTCCCTTCGGTCGTCGCGCTCACGTTAGCCGCGACGCGAGGTCATACCTGAACGAAGCGGGCGCCGAGCGTGGTTGCGAGCGTCTTGTGGGCCGGCGAGGTGCCGATCAGGAGCGAGCGCGCGACGTCGATGCCGTGCGTGTGGGCGAACGCGAGCGGTAGGCCGGGAAGCGGCGGACGGCACCAGCAGCGCGGCGGGCCGGCGGCGTGCGGGCACAGCGCGCTCTCGACCGGCCCGGTCACGACCGCCGCAAGGCGTGCGGCGGCGGCCGCCAGCGCATCGACGGTTCCGTCGGGGCTCCAGTCGAAGACGAGGTGCGGTGCGCTCGGCTCGCCTTCCTCGACGGCGCGTTCCCAGCCGGGCTGCCGCAACGCGGCCGCTCCGACGAAGACGCCGACGCGGCCGGGCGGGGAGGATGGGGTGCGCTCGAACGGCACCTGTTCCACGCTCGCCAGCCCTTCGTCCGTCGACGGCGGCTCGAGCTCGCGGAGGGAGCGCATCTGGGTCGTCGGGACGTGGACGCCGGGCTCGCGCTTGGCCAGCTCCTTCAGCGCCTCGGGGGTCGGGAGGGAGCCGACACGGCCCAGCAGGCGCTCGACGAGGTTGACCTGCGCCTGGGCGAGCGGCGTGTCGAGCCAGACGCACCGGGCGGCAACGCCATGTCGGCCCGCCGCCTCGATCACGTAATTGCGTGACGCGCGCGTGAGGTACGTGTTGTCGAGGACGATCTGGCGAGCGCCGGACGCCAGCTCATCATCGAGAGCCGCGGCGATCTCGCGCAGAGTGCCTCCCCGCTCGTCGCGGTTGAGCCGGAGGTACCCGCGCGCGACGTACTCCTCGGCGATCCGGGTCTTGCCCGCTCCGGGGATGCCCATGACGAGAACGACGTTGCCTTCTTCCTTCACCGGCGCGGCGGCAACCGGCTTCCGGCGCGGTTCGAGCCGGATGCCCGCCGCTCGTGCTGCCGAGCGAGCCGTCTCGGGCCGTCGGGCGCCGGGGATCGGGACGATCACCGGCGAGAGCTCGAGGAGCCAGGCGAGCGCCGCCTCGGCCGGGGTTGCGCCGTGCTTCTCGGCGATCTCCACGAGGTCCGGCCGTCGGTTCACGCGTGAGGCGCGTCGCGGCCCGCCGAGCGGCGAGTGCGCGATGACGGCGACGCCCGCCTGCTCGCACCGCTCGACCACGCCGCCGCGGACGGCAGTGTCGTCGAAGACGCTGAGCGCGACCTGGACGGCGGCGATCGGCGCGAGCTCGAGCGCCTCGTCCAGCTGGCGCCGGTTGACGTTGGCGACGCCCACGCGCCGCACGATGCCGTCGTCGGCGAGGCGGGCGAGCGCCCGGACGGAGGTTCGCCACGGGCGTTCGCGGGTCGGGCGCGTGAGTCAGATAGAGGTCGATCGGCAGGCCGGCGAGCGCGTCGAGACTCGCCTCGCAGTCGGCCTGAATCGCCTTCGCCCGGCCGTCCGGAACCCACGCGCCGCCCTCGCGCCTCATCCCGCCCTTGGTCACGATGCGCGCCCGCTCCGCCGCGCCGGCAGCGCGGAGGGCACGGGCGACCAGCCGCTCGTTGTCACCGTACGAGCGCGCGGTGTCGAAGACGGTCAGGCCGGCTTCGGCGGCGGCTGCGATCGTCGCGATCGCGCGGTCCTCGTCGTGATCCTCGTCCGTCGACAGCCGCATGCAGCCGAGCCCGATGCGGAGCTCCGACGGGTCGAGCCAGCCGTCGGTCAACTCGGCGCGGCGGCGGCCAGGCGAAAGGCGGGCTGTGTGCCCTCGAAGCCCTTGAGCTCGAGCCGTTGCTCGTCGGCGCTGAGGCCGCGCTCGTCCATCCAGGGCGCGACGCGGCGGAACGCTTCGTCGCTGAGCAGGATCTCGCCGCCGGCCGCGGCCTGCTGGAGGCGCGCAGCCAGGTTCGTCGCCGCTCCGAGCACGCTGACGTTGGTGTCGTCGACGGCGCGCGAGACGACCGCCGGGCCGACGGCGATGCCGATCCCGACCGGGAGGTCCATCAGTGCGGCCTTGTCCCTGAGCGCCAGGGCGGCCTCGAGCGCGAGCACCGCGTGATCCATGCGCAAGCCGGCGACGTTGAACGTCGCCATGACGGCGTCGCCCGCGAACTTGTCGACGATGCCGCTGCGGCGGCCGACCTCCGACGCCGCCCAGCGGTGCAGCGTGAGCATCCGGTCGGCGAGCTCCTCCGGCGGGCTCGTCGACGCCATCGGCGTGTAGCCGCGCACGTCCGCGAACATCGAGGTCACCAGCCGTTCGCCGGCGGGCAGCACGATGGGCTCGGCGGCCTCGGTGTCGGGCTCGTCCACGAAGTCGGGGACGTCCAGGCCGAGGCGCGCGGCCGTGGCACGTGCCTCGTCCCGAATGCGCGCGGCGCCGGCCTTGTGGGCGTCCCGAATGGAGGACGTGAGCAGCTCGAGCGCCGTTTCCTCGTCCCCGGCCTTCGCGGCCGCCTCTGCGACGAGCGTGCGGGCCTGCCACGCCCAGAGGCAGAGCTCCGAGCGCTCCAGCCCGGCGAGCGCGCGCGTGAGCGGTTCCCGGGCGCCGACGGGGTCGCCCGAAGCGAGCAGGATCCGGCCTTCCGACAGCGCAAACGCCGCCTCCCCTAGATCGGTGGACGCCCCCTTGGCTCGGCGCAGGAGTGCCGAGGCCTCGTCGACGGCGCCGCCGGCGATGAGCGCCTCCACCCCCATCGACACGGTCTTCGGGAAGATCAGCACGGGATCGTGCGCCGCCACCCGCCGCCCCAGCTCGAGCGCCTCCTCACGTCGGCTCGAGCGCGAGAGCGACGCGCACGCGCGCGGGAGTGTCGTAGACGATGTCCTGGAGGTCGTTGGCCGGAGAAGGCGGCGGCAGCTCGGCCTCGGCTTCCGCCGTCCTTCCGAGCTCGACCAACGCCTCCGTCGCGGCCAAACGCGCGCGCCACTGGAACTTCGTCGCGCCGAGGTCCTCGTGTCGTGCGGTCGCCTGACGCGCCTGCTCGAGCGCCTCCCTCGGGGAGCCGAGCTCGATCAGGGCCCAGCTCTTCACGATCTCGCCGCCCGCCGTCGCCCACATGTGGAAGGTCGTGCGCTCGCGCTTCTCCAGCGCCTGCTCGAGCCCGCCGGCCAGGCTGTGAACGCGGTCCCAGAGCTCGTTGTACACCGCGTTCGACGCGATGATCACGTAGCCCTTGGCCAACGCCTCCTCGAAGACGCGGTCGAGCAGGGCAAACTCGTGCGCTGTCCCGTACCAGCCGATCGCGACGTGCTGGAGCGCCCACACCCGTTCGAAGTCGGCCGAGGCCTGCTCGGCGATCTCGACCGCGCGCTCCGCAGCAACCCGGCACTCCGCGTACTCGAGCTCGAACGCGTGGATCCCGGCGAGCCGGAGGTACGCGAGCGCGAGGTCGGCCGAAGGCCCTTCTCGTTCGAGGATCGCTCGGGCCCGCTCGAACTGCTCCATGGCCGCCTCGGACTGGTCGAGCTCCCACTGGCAGCGGCCGAGGTGGTTGCGCGCTCGTGCGGCCTCGACCTCGAGCCCGAGCTCGTCCAGGTGCCGGACCGCTTCCGCCAGGAGCTGCTCGCCGGCCGCCGGCTCGCCGTTGTACCAGCGCAGCTTGCCGATCCGAGCCAGGAGCAACGCCCGCTCGCGCTGGTCGGAGACGTGCGGCAGGACGTGCTCGAGCAGCTCGGCGGCCTCCCGGAACGCGACCGAGCGCTCGGCTTCCTCCGCCGCCTGGAAGCAGGCGCCGGCGGCCTCGTTCGCGCGTCCCGCGCTGAGGAGATGGCCGGCGACAGCCATCGCGCTGCCGCCGGTGCTCGCGAGCACGTCGGCGGCGCGGGAGTGGATCGACTGCCGCTTCGGCAGGACGGTGTCGTCGGCGATCGCCTCCTGGGTGAGGGCGTGACGCCAGCCGTAGCGGCCGTTCGCGCCCGCAACCTCGTCGAGGAGTTGCTGTCCCACGGCGGCCTCGAGTGCGGCGAGGACGGCGGTTTCGTCCGCCTCGGCCACGTCGGTGAGCAGCTTGTACTCGAACGAGCGGCCGAGGACGGCCGCCGTCCGCAGCACGTCGACCTCGACAGGGTCGAGCCGCCCGACCCGGAGGAGCACGGCCTCGCGCACGGTCTCGGGCAGCTGCAGGGAGTCGAGCGGCCCTCGCTGCCAACCGGCGTTCGTGCGCACCAGGTCGCCCCGGTCGAGCGCTTCCCGGAGCAGCTCCTCGAGCACGAACGGGTTGCCATCGGAGCGGCTGTGGACGAGCGCCGCGAGCTCAGGGCTCACGTCCTCGGCGTCGAGGACGGCCGCGATCATCTCGGCCACCTGCGCCGCCGACATCGCATCGACGGCAACGACCTCGGCGAGGCCGGCCCGCTGCCATACCTGCACCATCCGCGTCAACGGGTGGAGCCGGGTGAGCTCGTCGCTGCGATAGGTCGCGAGCACCATCACACGGCCGCGCGTGAGCCGGCGGGCGACGTAGTCGAGCAGGTGCCGGGTGGAGCTGTCCGCCCAGTGGACGTCGTCGACGACGATCAGCAGGCCCCGTTCGCGAGCCCACCGCTCGAGCAGCGTGACCACCGCCTCGAACATGCGCAGCTTCGCCTGCTCCGGATCTGCGGTCGGGGACGGTTCACTGCCGTTGCCCAGCTGCGGGAACAGCTGCGCGAGCACGGCGGTCGCCGGACCGAGCTCGGTCCGCACACGATCGAGGTCGCGTTCGCCGAGGTTGTTCCCGATCGCCTCGACGAACGGCAGGTAGGGGAGCGAGAGCTCGATCTCCGAGCAGCTGCCCCACAGTACGGCGCAGCCGAGCTTTTGCGCCCTCCTCCGCAGCTCGGTCGCGAGGCGCGTCTTCCCGATCCCGGCCTCGCCTGCGAGGAGCACGAAGCGCCCGTCGCCGCGGTTGGCCGAGAGGAGCGCGTCTTCCAGGCGCGACAGCTCGGCCTGACGGCCGACGAGCACGGGGGAAAGGACGCGCTGCATCCCCGGATTCTCGCAACGGCACGCAGAGCGCCGGGCAAAGGCCCGGCGCTCCGTGTCTTCGTCAGCTAGCCCTTCTTCGCCGCGAGCTCGTAGGTCATGCCGCCGACGATGATCCCGTTGGCGTACGCCTCGATGCGGATCGCGGGGCTCTTCTCCTTCGCCAGGTCGGCGGCCGTGAACGGCTCGCCGGGCACGAGCTTCATCGTGATCGGGATGGTCTTCCCGGCTCCGAGCTTCGGCGTGGCTCCGCCGGCGTTCGTGAACTCGAGCTTCCACTTGCGGCTCGTGAGCGTCTTCGGCAGCTTCGGGCTCAGCAGCATCTTGGCCGAGACCCGCAGGGGGTTCTTGAGCGTGAAGCGCAGCTCCGAGAACGCCTTGATCAGCTCGTCGATCTTGATGAACGCGATCGGCGTCACGTTCCGCTGGCCGATGTTGTTGTCGTGCGGCACCAGCCGCCACTCCGGGATCGACTCGCCCGCGGTGAGGTTGCTGACGTTGCTCGGGTCGCCGGTCGCGGAGACGACCATGAACATGCACTGGTGCCCGACCGCGGACGGCTTCCACTTGAACGGGCCGACCATGATCTCGACCGCGTTGTTGCCCGGCACCGCCGGCGCCGACAGCTGAGGTGTCGCCATCGGCTTCCAGTCGGCCGGGTAGACGAGGCCGGCGGCGGGATCGGCGGAGTACGCCTTCACGATCACGTTGTTCGCCGGCTGCGTGCCGCGGTTCTTGATCTTCACGTACGCGTAGTTGGTGACCCCGACGACCGGGTCCTCGTGCGTCGTGCCGCCGTCCGCGTGTCGGCGGTTCCAGATCGCGTGGCAGTCCCAGTGCACGGGCTGGAACTGGTACTCGCCGTGGCGTCCGTCCTCGATGTACACGTCGACGGCCGGCGGCGCTCCTTCCTGGATCACCGGGGTCGGCGCGCCCGGCGGCTGGAAGAGCCCCTGCTTCTCGAACGCCCAGCGGATGACCTTGCCGTAGGCGCCGCCGACGTGGCCCTCGGTCGTCCAGTCGCCGAGGTCCGCCGTGAGCAGCGCGTTGGCGTAGCCCGCGACGTTCCCGGGGTTCGTCGCCGGAGTGAGGCTCCCGATCGCGCGCAGGATCAGGTACGCCGTGAACCGGGCGGCGAACTGGCGGTAGCCCATGCCGTTCGGAAGCGCTGCGTCGCCGCCGATCGAGCGGTAGATCCGGAAGTGCGACGTGGACAGGATCTGCTCCGAGCTGTAGCCGTTGACGTCGTTGACGCCGCCCCACGCCCAGCCGCCGGCGACGGGGCGGTCGTGCCGGCGTCCGATCGACACCCACGGGAAGGTGAGGAACCGGTCGGGAGCTGCGCTGCCCGCGTCGTTGAGGATGGCCGCGAAGCTGTCTCCGGCGCTGTGGGAGAAGCCGAAGTTGGGGCCGTGGACGTGCGGATACAGGATCCCGTGCCCGCCGAGCTCGTGGAGCACGACGCGCCAGTCGCAGGCGATGCCGATCGGGTGCGCCGTGTCACCGAGGTCGGCGAGCGCGTACGTCGTCTGCAGGATCCCGATGCCGCCCGGAAGTCCGAGGCAGTGGGCGTTGATCGTCGTCCCCATGCCGCGGTGATCGGTCGGGGTCGGGAACGGCGTCGGCCCGAAGTACGTCGCCAGCGGGAACCCGAGGCTCTCGACGAGCCGGAAGAAGCGGTCGGAGTGGTAGTACGCGTTGACGGCGGCGAAGCTGTCCGTCCTCGCGTCGTAGTCGAAGTTGGTGCCGCTCGGCTGCGTCGGTGCGGCGATGACCGGCGTCTCGACGTCCGAGAGGATGACGATGTTGCCGCTCAGCGTCTGGACGTTGTTGACCGGCGCGATCAGGCCCTGGAGCGTCACGCTGACGCGCTTCGCGTTGAGCGCCGTCGCTGCCGCGCTCGGGGGCGGGCCCGATGGTGAAGTGCTGATCGGGTCGCTCGCGAAGACGAGGCCGTTGACCCCGTCGACGAACGGCTGGATGCGAAGGGCCGCCCCGGTCTTGACGTCGATGATCGCCCGCCAGTACAGGATCGGGAACTGTGGCGTGCCGAGCTGGAAGTTCACCACCGCCGAGATGTAGTGCTCGCCCTCGACGATCGAGGCCGGCAGCTCGGGGAGCGGCAGCCGCGGATGGTCGTGCTCGCTGCTCTCGTCCTCGACCGGCGGCTCGCGCTTCGCCGCCTCGTAGCGGTAGACGACGAGCTCGGCATCCTCGACCTTCAAGGAGTCGAGGTCGTACAGGTCGGAGGTCTTCGTCAGCCCGAGGATCTCCGTGAGCCGCTTTTCGTCGATCTTCTCGTCGAGGCGGTCGACGTCCCTCAGGTCCTCCTGGAGGTCGGCCTCGCCCTTCGTGGCCGTGACGTCGGGATGGCGCGTGGTGTCGGCGCCGATCACGCGGAAGGGCCCATCCTTCACGTGCACCGACACGCCGGCCTCCCAGACGGGCAGTCCGTACATCGTCTGGTCGTAGGTCACGGTCGTGGTGTCGAACTGGGTCTTCTCGCCGCGTAAACGGAACTGGCTGCCCGCGGCGACGGGCGTGGCCTCCCGGGTGAGCTCGAGGTTCGCGACCTCGGCCGGGGCGACCCCGAGGAGCTCGCTGTGCTCCTTCAGGTACTGGTCGGCGGCCTCGCGGGCGCTCGACGCGTCGCTGACGGCAGGTTCCTCCTGCAGCAGGCCGCGGACGACGCCTTCGTCGTCCACGTTGACGTACGCGCCCGCTTGGGAGTCGTAATGCTGAGGCATTGCGGCGCCTTTCCTTCGGGGACCGCGACGACAGGGGGCTGAAGATCGCTGCGCCGCAGTAAATGCGGTCCGTTGCTATCGCGTATCACTTTGGGCGCCCGATGTCTAGTGACGCGGCTCGTGGGGAGGCCTGCGCGAGCCGGCGTAAGCGTTTTGTGAAACCCGGTCGGGAGCGGCCTACAGGCTGTGGACCCCGGGTACCTGAACCTCGGACAACGAAGGGGGTTCAGACTGATGCGAAAGCTCTTATTCCTAGTGCTCGTGCCGCTCGCGCTGGCGTTCGCCAACCCGGCCGTCGCGGCGACGCCGGTCAAGATCACGTCCGGCGGTTTCGAGCCTGCCCAGGTGACCGTGGGGGCGGGCGACGAGGTGACGTGGACGAACAACGATCTGGTCAAGCGCCAGCTGGTCGCCGACGGCGGCACCTTCACCTCGCCGTCGATCGGGCCCGGCGAGACGTGGACCTTCACGTTCGCGCGCGCGGGGACCTTCGGCTACCACGACCAGCTCAAGACCACCCAGAAAGGCATGGTCAACGTTCGCCGCACCGGCGGCCGCGCCGTGACGATCGTGGCGACGCAGCGCACGGTGACGCTCGGCGGTGGGGTCGAGCTGTCGGGCAACGTCGCCGGTGAGCCCCGCGCCGGCCGGCAGGTCGTCGTCGTCGCCAAGCCGTACCTCGGCATCGAGACGAGGACGACGGTGGTCACCGACTTCGACGGCACATGGAGCCTCGTCGTGCGGCCGCGCATTCGTACCGAGTACACGGCCGAGTCGGGCAACATCGTGAGCACGCAATCGCCGATCGTCTACGTGCGCCCGGGGGTGCAGCTCCGCGTGCTGAACGCGAGGATCGGCCGCTTCTACACGAAGGTGACGGCGCTTCGCTCGTACCGGGGCAAGCGCGTGACGATTCAGCGGCTCAGGGGCGGCTCCTGGGTGAAGGTGCGGCGCGTCCGCCTGGGCCGGGGCAGCGCGGCCCGCTTCACTGCCCAGCTGCCGCGCACGGCGCGCATCCGCGTGCTCGTGCCCTCGGCTCCGGGCTACCTCCAGGGCTTCAGCCGGACCGCCCTGGTCAGGCGCTAGCTCGCTCACTGGCAATCGAGGCGGCCGGGCTTCTCGTCCGGCCGCCTCGGTCCATCACCAGGCCCAGGTCAGCGTCACGGAGGCGGCCCAGCCGCCCTTGTCCGTGCCCGAGAGCGAGCCGCCGACACCCCAGCCGCCCTTCTTCCCCTGCTTCGCGCTCTTCTCGGCCTTTTCGACGACGTCCTTGACGGCGTCCTTCACGGCGCTGCCGTGCTCCTTCGCCTTGTCGACGCTGAGGCCCTTGGACAGGTCGCCGGCGGCCTTTCCGAAGGTGTCCTGGGCGCCGATCATCAGCTTCGCCATCTCCTCGATCGTGATGATCTTGCCGAGCGTCCCGATCTGGATGTCCGCCCGCCAGGCGAAGCTGCCGTCCTTCTCCGTCCCGGCGCTCCCCTTGACCGTGAGCAGCTCGCCCGCCTTGACCTCCGCCTTCACCTTCGAGTCGGTGACGTCGATGCTCACCTTTCCGCCCGGCAGCTCGAGC
Source organism: uncultured Actinomycetes bacterium (assembly GCA_963739085.1). Lineage (GTDB taxonomy): Bacteria > Actinomycetota > Thermoleophilia > Gaiellales > Gaiellaceae > DATFQE01. The sequence goes on from CAVTZA010000022.1 coordinate 39,487, forward strand.
GAGCCGCCGCCGCCCTCGGGACCGGCGCGGCCCGTGATCTTCCCCTTGCCGCCCGGGGCCGCGTAGGTCAGCTCTCCGCCCTCGGCGGAGCCTTCGGCCTCGAGCTTGCCGCCCTTGCCGAGCGAGAGCTCTCCCGTCGCCTTGCCCGCGATCGACAGGGTGAGCTTCGCGGAGTCGCCGCCCAGCTCGAGCTGGGTCGGGATCCGGCCGAGGTTCTCCATGATCGCGGCCAGCTCGGAGCGGGCGCCGCTCTTGTCGGTCAGCGACCGATGCTCGAGCAGGCGGACTCCCCGCCGCTTGGCCTCGTCGCGGAGCAGGGTCTCGACCTCGCCGGGGCTCATGTGATCGCCGACCTTGCCCGCCTTGCCCTCGACCTGGATCGGCAGCCCGCGGGCCCACTTGACCAGCTCGGGGACGGCCAGCAGGAAGCCGGCCGACCGGCCGCTCGTGATCTCGGCCGCGGACTTCCCGAACCACTCGACGACGGCGCTGACTGCCTCGCCGTGGCCCGGCGGGAGCACGACCTGCGAGTAGTCGAATGGGCTCGTGGTGGGGCGCATGCTGAGCGGCGACCCGGGCCGCACGAAGGTCAGCGGCGGCGCATCGTCGCGCTGCAGCATCCGCGTGACCGCGGTGTTGCCGGCCTGTCGCTGGAGCGCGAGCACGGCCTGGTCGTTGCCCGCCGCGGGCGAAGCGCGCTTGTGGGGCGCCTCGGAGCGTTCGGCGTCGAGCTCGCGACCGCGCATGCATTCGACCCTAGGCCGGTGGCCATGGGCGTGCAAGGCCGGGGCGTGCGTTCTGGCCGGAGTGGTTGACCCGGAATCGGGAACGTGGTTCAGTCACGCCGACCATGGCGAGGGAGGGACGATGAGCACATCCGGAAACACTGGTCCGCTCGGCCAGCCGCGCGGGATCGGCTTCGGGATCCTGCTGTACATCATCACGTTCAGCATCTACAGCCTGTACTGGGCCTACAAGACCATGGAGGAGATGAAGCAGCACACGGCCGAGGGCCTCGGCGGAGTGCTCGGCCTCGTCATCTGGCTCGTCATCAACCCGGTGATGGCGTTCGTGATCCCGTCGGAGATCGGGAAGATGTACAAGAAGGACGGGCAGGAGCCGCCGTTCACCGGCTGGACGGGACTGTGGCTCTTCCCGGGCGCGGTCCTCGTGATCCCGGCGATCGTGTGGTTCGTCAAGGTGCAGGGGGCGCTCAACCGCTACTGGGAAGGCAAGGCTCCCGCGGCGGCTCCGACGGCTGCCCCCGCCGCCTGACCGACTGACGACTCACCGCTTGCGCTAGGTGGCGCCGTTCTCGCGAGGGGCAACCCCGGCGAGGCGCTGGTAGAAGAACCCGGCGAGCAGGAGCACGGCGCCCACTGCGAGGAACGACAGCGCGCGCGTGACCGAGCTCAGCGTCCTGGAGGTCGTAGACGAAGATCTTGGCGAGGCTCACACCGAAGAGCGCGAAGCCGGCGAGCCGCAGCGTCGACGACGCACGCGTCAGTCCGAGGTAGAGCGCGACGAGGCCGATCGTCCCCCAGAAAGCGCTGACCGCCGTGTGGCCGCGCTGGAACGCGGTGGTCACGCTCCCGCCAAGCTCCTGCGAGAGAGCGAGCAGCCCGAGCGAGCCTGCGTACACCGCGAGCACGCCGGCGGCTCCGGCCCCATAGCGGCGAAGCTCGCGCTGCGCCTCGGCGAGAGTCGTGTCGAGCTCGTCGCGCGCGGGCGCCTCCCAGATCCGCCACGTCACGCCCACGAGCGCGCCGAGAGCGAGTAGGAGTGCGGGAACGCCGTCGGCGGGTGTCGTCGTCCGGGCCAGCAGGTCGGCGGGCGGAGCGAGCTCAGTCAGCGTGTAGCCGAGCGCGAGCCCGGCCAGCGTGTAGGCCCCGAGCTGCAGGCGCCGCTCCTTCGTCAGCTCGGCGAGGGCCGCGAGCACGACGGCTCCCACCGCCCACGCGGCGACGAGCTCGGTGTGCTCGAGCAGAAGCGGCGACGCGACGAGCGCAAGTGCGAGCGACGAGCCCCAGAGAGCCGTGGCGCGGGCCCGGTCGCGGAAGCGGGCGGCGGCGAGGCCCGCGAACGGCGCCGCGACGGCCAGGAGGCCGAAGCCTTCCTGGGTCGTCGTGTTCCCGATCGCCACCGCACCGGAGCCGGCCACCACGGCCGCCAGCGGCACGAGACCGACGCCGAGACGCGCGCGGCCGAGCATGCCCGCGGCAAGGATGGAGCCGCCGAGCGCGAGCGCGGCGATGCCCGCCTGGTCGGCGTCGAGCCGGAGGGCGTCGTTCACCGTCACCTTGACGAGCGCCGCCGCCAGCACCACGAGCCCGTAGCGCTCCGCAGCTTCAGGCGGCGGCCCGCGACGATCGCGGCCGCGGCGACGAGGCCCCAGAGCGCGGTGACCGCAACCTGGCCCCAGTCGAACGAAGCCCAGGCGACGCCCGCTTCGAGCAGCGCGAGCGAGGCTGCGTGGACGAGCAGCGTCGCGCCCGTGATCAGGCCTGCCGCCGGTACGGGCGAGAGCAGGTCCGACGAGCAGCTGCTGCCACGCGCCCGCCGCCGGCCGTGGCAGCTGCCAGCGGCGCGCGAAGTAGGCGACGCCGAGCGCGGCGACTCCGACGGCTGCCACCTGGAGCGCGTTCTCGGCCGGGTGCTCGGCGGAGGAGAACAGGCGGATCGGCGGCGCGTCGATGACCACCGCGTGCCCTACGGCGAGCACGAGGTAGCCGAGGGAGGCGAGCGCGTAGCGGGGCTCGGCGATGCGGTAGGAGAGCCACGCAAGCAGCGCGGCCTGCGCGCCCATCGCGACCGCGAGCGTTCCGCCGCCGAGCAGTGCTGCGGTCGCGACGGCGCCGACGGCCAGGCCGAGCCCTCCGAGCAGCGCCGAGAGGTCGCGATCTCGGCGGAACCACGTCGCCGCGAGCGTCAGGTACGTCAGCGCCACGGAGGCGAGGGCGATTCCCTCCTTGTCGAGACCGTGGAGCTCGCCGCCGAAGAGCACACGGGCGGCCGTCCCCGAGAGCAGGGCGGAGGCCAGGACGAAGCTGATCGACAGCGACCGGTCACGGGCGTCGTAGCGGGCGAGCCCGGCACCGAGGACGAGCAGCCAGACGAACGCGGTTGCGGCGACGACGGTCCGCGCGGTCTCATCCGTGTCGAGCACGAGCCAGGCCGCTTGAGGCACGACTGCGATCCCCGCCGCGGCGAGCAGGACGTCCCACCTCTGACGGATTGCCACGACGGCGGCAGCGGCGAACATGAGCCCCGCGAAGGTCGTGCCGAGCGCGGTGAGGCCGCCGTCGAGGACGGCCGCGACCGGCACGAGCGTCGCGCCGACAAGGCCGAGCGCCGCAACGATCTCGGACTTCCAGGCGAGCGAGATCGCGGTCCCGACGGCGGCAATGCCAGCCGCGACGGCGAGCGCGGCCAGGTCCGGCACGAGGTCGTAGAGTGCGGCGGCGGCAAGTAGCGTCGCGTAACCCCCGGCGATGCCCGCGCCGACGGCGGCGAGCGCCGAGTACAGCGCGCCGTAGCGATGCTTCATCACAAGGCCGCCCGCGAGCACGAGCAGCGAGGCGAGCGCCCCGAGGGCGACGCGCTCCTCCGGGCCGATCCAGCCGCGGTTGACTGCGAGGACGAAGAAGAAGACGACGCCGAGGAGCGTCACGATCCCGCCGGCCCAGGCCAGCGCCCGGGCGCCGAGCAGCTCGGAGAGCTCGACGCGAGGCAGCTCGCGCTGCCAGACGGACGGCTCCCTGCGGCGCGGCGGGGTCGGCGTCCGAGGCGCCGTCGGTGCTGCCCGCTGCTGTGCGACGCGCGGGGTCGGGGGCGGTGTCGGAGCGGGGGCGCCGGCGACGACCTCTGCGCGGAGCTCATGGAGCTCACGCTCGAGGCCCTGCAGGCGCAGCTGGAGATCGTCGATGCGGTCGAGAACGGTCATGCCGTGTTCCTCCTCGGCGACTCCGGCCCGCCCCGCGCGCGCAAGTCGACGACGAGGTCGCAGTCGAGCGCCTCGGCGATCTTCAGGAGCGTGTCGATGCGCGGGGGCCGGCCGCCGGCTTCGAGCCGGGCGATCGCGGACTGGGTGGTGCCGGTCAGCTCGGCGAGCTGCCGTTGTGAGAGACCGAGCTCCTGGCGGCGGGCGGCGACGCGGTCGGCGATCTGCGAGAAGAACCAGCCGTTCTCGGCACCTGCGATCCGCTCCCGGAGCCGCTCGAATGCGCCTCGGTCCTGATATCTCACGCTTGCTATGATAGCAGGGTCGCTATGTAGGTCAAGAGGGCGTCGTCGGAGCGCGGCTCTGACCCGATAGCCTGCGTCGTATGGCCGCCCCGAACAGCTTCGGAGCCCGCTCGACGCTCGCCGTCGGCGACCGAAGCTTCGAGATCGTCCGGCTGGATGCTCTGCAGGAGCAGTTCGATGTCTTCCGCCTGCCCTACACGCTGCGGATCCTGCTCGAGAACGTGCTCCGCGCGGAGGCCGAGGGCCGCACCGCCGCCGAGGAGGTGGAGGCGGTGGCGACCTGGGTCGCCCCCGACGAGCCGACGCGCGAGATCTCGTTCACGCCCGCGCGCGTGCTGCTCCAGGACTTCACGGGCGTGCCGGCCGTCGTCGACCTCGCCGCCATGCGCGACGCGATGCGCGATCTCGGCGGCGATCCCGGCAGGATCAACCCGCTCTACCCGGCCGAGCTCGTCATCGACCACTCGGTGCAGGTGGACGCCTTCGCCAGCAAAGCGGCGCTCCCGAAGAACGTCGAGCAGGACTACGCGCGGAACGGCGAGCGCTACGCGTTCCTGCGCTGGGGCCAGCAGGGGTTCGCCAACTTCCAGGTCGTCCCGCCCAACACAGGGATCGTCCACCAGGTCAATCTCGAGTTCCTCGCGCGCGTGATCGAGTCACGCGACGGCTGGGCCTTCCCGGACACCCTCGTCGGCACCGACTCGCACACGACGATGGTGAACGGCCTCGGCGTGCTCGGCTGGGGCGTCGGGGGAATCGAGGCCGAGGCCGCCATGCTCGGCGAGGCGATCTCGATGCTCGTCCCGCAGGTGGTCGGGTTCCGCTTCACCGGCGAGCTCCGCGAGGGCGCGACCGCGACCGACCTCGTCCTGACGGTCACGCAGATCCTGCGGTCGGCCGGGGTGGTTGGGAAGTTCGTCGAGTACTTCGGCAAGGGCCTCGCGGGGCTGCCGCTCGCCGACCGGGCCACGATCGGGAACATGTCGCCCGAGTACGGGGCGACGTGCGGCTTCTTCCCCGTGGACGAGGCCACGCTGGACTACCTCCGCATGACCGGCAGGCCGCCCGAGCGAATCGCGCTGGTCGAGGCCTATTGCAAGGAGCAGGGCCTGTTCCACGACTCCGGCGAGGAGCCGATTTACTCGGAGGTGCTCGAGCTCGATCTGGGCGACGTCGAGCCCTCGCTCGCAGGGCCGCGTCGCCCGCAGGACCGCGTGCCGCTGTCCTCGGCCAAGGAGTCCTTCCTCGAGTCGCTCGGCAGCTTCGGCGTCGACTACAACGACACCGGCCAGGACGAGGCGCTCGCGGACACTTTCCCGGCAAGCGATCCGACCGTCACACAGCAGCCCGCACACACGGCCGAGTCGCACGCTCCCGAGGCGCTGCCGGCCGCGTCCGTTACCGCCGTCGCCGAGCGTGCGAAGCCGGTCGCCGTGCGCTACGAGGGTCAGGAGTTCGAGCTGGAGCACGGCTCGGTGGTGATCGCCGCGATCACGAGCTGCACGAACACCTCGAACCCCGCCGTGATGATCGCCGCCGGGCTGCTGGCGAGGAACGCCGTCGAGCGCGGCCTCGAGCGCAAGCCGTGGGTGAAGTCGTCGCTCGCGCCGGGCTCCAAGGTCGTCACCGAGTACTACGAGCGTGCAGGCCTGACGTCCTACCTCGAGCAGCTCGGCTTCCATACGGTCGGCTACGGGTGCACGACCTGCATCGGGAACTCCGGGCCGCTCCCGGGCGAGATCTCCCAGGCGGTCGCCGAGGGCGATCTCGTCGTCTGCTCGGTGCTCTCGGGCAACCGCAACTTCGAGGCGCGCATCCACCCGGAGGTGAAGGCGAACTACCTCGCCTCGCCGCCGCTCGTCGTCGCTTATGCGCTCGCGGGCCGGATGGACGTCGACCTCGTCGAGGAGCCGATCGGGCAGGGCTCGGACGGCGAGGACGTCTACCTCCGCGACCTCTGGCCGAGCGCGCGCGAGGTGCAGGACACGATCGCGGCGTCCGTCCAGGACGAGATGTTCAAGCGCACGTACGCCGACGTCTTCACCGGCGACGAGCGCTGGCGGGCGCTGCCGGTGCCCGACGGCGACCTGTACCAGTGGGACGAGGCCTCGACGTACGTCCGCCTGCCGCCGTACTTCGAGGGCATGTCACGCGACACCGCGACGGTCGACGACATCGCCGGCGCGCGCTGCCTCGTCGTGCTCGGCGACTCGGTCACCACCGACCACATCTCGCCGGCGGGGTCGATCAAGCCGGACTCGCCCGCGGGCGAGTACCTGATCGAGCACGGTGTCGAGCGGTCGAAGTTCAACTCGTACGGGGCTCGCCGCGGGAACCACGAGGTCATGGTTCGCGGCACGTTCGCCAACGTGCGGCTCCGCAACCTGATGGTGCCCGGGAGCGAGGGGACGTGGACCGTGCACGTTCCGAGCGGCGAGGAGATGACGATCTACGACGCGGCGCAGCGTTACCTCGCCGAGGAGACGCCGCTGATCGTCATCGCAGGCCAGGAGTACGGCTCGGGCTCGTCACGCGACTGGGCGGCCAAGGGGCCGAAGCTGCTCGGCGTCCGCGCGGTGATCGCCGAGACGTACGAGCGGATCCACCGGTCGAACCTGCTGATGATGGGGATCCTCCCGCTGCAGTTCATGGACGGCGAAGGGCGCGAGTCGCTCGGGCTCACCGGCCGCGAGGCGTTCTCGATCAGCGGGGTCGAGAACGGCGAGGCGCACGAGGTGACGGTTCGCGCCGACGACAAGGAGTTCCGCGCGCGCCTGCGGCTGGACACGCCGCGCGAACGCGAGTATCTGCGCCACGGCGGAATCCTCCCGTTCGTCCTGCGCAAGATGCTCGCCGCCTAGGACCCTCCGAATGGCCGAGGCCACTCAGCGCGAGCGCATGCTCGCCGGTGAGCTCTACCTCGCCTCCGACCCCGAGCTCGTGGCGGCGCGCCGGCTGGCCCGCGAGCTGACGCAGCGCTACAACGGGTTGCCTCCGGGTGCTGCCGCCGACGAATGGCGCGCGCTGCTCGGCGAGCTGATCGGCGAGCTCGGCGATGACGTCTGGCTGGAGCCGCCGTTCCACTGCGACTACGGCTCGAACATCGCGCTCGGCGACGGCGTCTACTTCAACTTCGGCTGCATCGTCCTCGACTGCGCACGCGTCGAAGTGGGGTCGCTGACGAAGCTCGGGCCGGCGGTGCAGCTGTGCGCGGCGACGCATCCGGTCGATCCCCAGGAGCGCGCGACGGGCTGGGAGCTGGCGCAGCCGATCGTCGTCGGGCGGAACGTCTGGATCGGCGGCGGCGCGATCGTCGGCCCGGGCGTGACGATCGGCGACGACGCGGTCATCGGCGCCGGCAGCGTCGTCGTGAAGGACATCCCGGCGCGAGTCGTGGCGGCGGGCTCGCCCTGCCGGGTCATCCGCGAGCTGTAGCGTGTCTCCGGGGGCGCATGGGAAACCTCCCGGTTTCCCCAGACCCCTTCCCCGGTCCGCTTCGCGGCCAGGCGCTAGCGCCGGGTCTGACCCCAGACACGCCCTTCCGGGCCGTGGCAGGTCCCGCCATAACGCACACGAACGCTGATCCACCGCGACGCGGCCTCGCCTTTTGGGCCACGTCGAGGGTCTGACCCCAGACACGGCTCAGCCGGACGCTGGTCTACGCCGACGGCGTCTAGGCGAGCTGGGACAGCGCCCGCACGACCGAGCCGAACTCCCGGCCCTTCCGCGTCAGGCGGTACTCGACCCGGGGCGGCCGGGCGTCGATCACCATGCGGTCGAGGAGTCCGGCTTCCTCCAGCTCGCTCAGCCGCTGGGCGAGCGTCCGCGGCGGTACCTCACCCAGGATCTGCTTGAACTCGTTGAAGCGGAGCGCGCCCGAGTGCGCCGCATAGAGCACCGACAGGAGCCAGCGACGCTCGAGGAGGCCCGCCGCCCGGCGGACCTCCTCGGGCATCGGCTCGCACTTACGACACCGCTGCAAGGCCCTGACCCGTGGGCTCGAGCGCGAGCTCGAGCACCTCGCCGAGGCTCATGACCGGGTGGAAGCTGAGCTCCTCCCGGACGTCGGCCGGGACGTCGTCCAGGTCGGCGCGGTTCCGCTCGGGCAGGATCACGTCGGTCAGGCCTGCCGCGTGCGCGGCCAGCACCTTCTGCTTCAGCCCGCCGATCGGAAGCACGCGGCCCTGGAGCGTGACCTCACCGGTCATCGCGACCGTGTGCCGGACCGGCCGGCCGGTGAGCAGCGACGCCAGCGCGGTCGTCATCGTGATCCCCGCGCTCGGGCCGTCCTTCGGGATCGCACCCGCGGGCACGTGCACGTGGAACGACCGGTTCTCGAACGCCGACGCCGGGATGCCGAGCTCCTCGGCGTGCCCACGGACGTAGGAGAGCGCGATGCGCGCCGACTCCTTCATCACGTCGCCCAGCTGGCCGGTCAGGACGAGCCCGTCCCGCTCGCCGTCCATCGCCGTGGCCTCGACGAAGAGGACGTCGCCGCCCGTGCCCGTGACGGCGAGACCGGTGGCCACGCCCGGGATCGCGGTCCGCTCGGCTGCCTCCTGGAAGAACTTCTGGCGGCCGAGCGCGTCGCGCACGACCTCCAGGTCGACGGCCACCGGCGGCTCCACCTTGCCGGACGCGATTCGCGTGGCGGTCTTCCGCAGCGTCGTCCCGAGCTCGCGCTCGAGCTGGCGGACGCCGGCCTCGCGCGTGTACTCGGAGACGATCGTCTTGAGCACGTCGTCCGCGACTTCGACTTCGTCGGAGAGCAGGCCGTTGCGCTCGCGCTGGCGCGGCCAGAGGTAGCCGCGGGCGATCGCGACCTTCTCGTCGACGGTGTAGCCGTCGAAGCGGATGACCTCCATGCGGTCGAGCAGCGGGCCGGGGATCGTCTCGGCCAGGTTGCCGGTGGCGATGAAGAACACCTCGGACAGGTCGAGCTCGACGTCGAGGTAGTGGTCGCGGAACGAGTGGTTCTGCGCCGGGTCGAGCACCTCGAGCAGCGCGGCCGACGGGTCGCCGCGCCAATCGGCGCCGACCTTGTCGACCTCGTCGAGCATGATCACCGGGTTCATCGTCCCCGCGTCGCGCAGGGCGCGCACGAGGCGGCCCGGCAGCGAGCCGATGTAGGTGCGGCGGTGGCCGCGGATCTCGGCCTCGTCGCGGATGCCGCCGAGCGACATGCGCACGAACTCACGGCCGAGCGCGCGGGCGACCGACTCGCCGATCGAGGTCTTGCCCGTTCCGGGCGGCCCGATCAGCGTCAGGATCGCGCCGGAGCGCTTGTCCTCCTTGATCCCGCGGTCCTGGCGCAGCTTGCGCACGGCCAGGTACTCGACGATGCGGTCCTTGACGTCCTCGAGGCCCGCGTGGTCGGTATCGAGCACCTCGCGCGCGTGCGCGGGGTCGAGCCGTTCCTCGGAGCGCTTCGACCACGGCACCGAGGTGAGCCAGTCGAGGTACGACCGGATCATCGACGCTTCGCCGCTCGCCTCGCCCATCCGCTCCAACCGGCCGAGCTCGCGCTCGGCCTGCTCGCGGACGTTGTCCGGCATGCCGGCCTCGTCGATCTTCGTCCGGTACTCCTCGACAACGGACGCGTCGTCCTCGCCGAGCTCCTTGCGGATCGACTCCATCTGCTTGCGCAGCACGTACTCGCGCTGCTGCCGCTGCGCGTCGTCCTCGACGTCGTCGCGGATGCGCTTGCGGACCTGCAGCTCGGCGAGCCGCTCACGCTGGAGCCGCAGAGCGAGCTCGAGCCGCTCGATCACGTCGACGGTCTCGAGCAACTCGACCTTCTGCTCGAAGCTCAGGTCGGGCGCGTAGCCGGAGGTGTCCGCGAGCGCGCCCGGCTCTGCGATCGCGCGCACGAACGCAGAGACGCGGCCGTCGTCGCCGCGGAGCTCGAGGATCTCCTCGACGACCGCGCGGTACTCGCGCTCGAGCTCGCGCGTCTTCGAGGGCGCCGGCGTCTCGTCGGGCCGCTCCTCGACCTCTACGCGCAGTTGGCCGGCGGCGTCCGTGGCGGCGGAGCCGATGACGCCGCGATGGAGGCCCGTCAGCGCAACGGCGCGACCGCCTCCGGGCAGGCGGATCCGGTCGCCGACCTCGGCGACGGTGCCCACCTTGGCGTACTCGCTGTCGTGCCTCGGCACGAGGAGCACGCGATCCTCGTCGCCCACCTCGACCGTGAGGGTGACGTCCATGCTCGGGAAGACGACGAGGTCGTCCAGTGGTACGAGCAGTAGCTTGCTCAAAGCCTCATCTCCATTCAACAAGGGTAGTAACTACAAAAACGGTACCTACTACATGGAGGTCTCGGCAAACGCCGGCTGGGGCGTGGATCAGTCGCCGGAGAACGCGAGCGGCAGCGAGCTGTAGCCGTCGTTCTCGTCGAAGACGAACGGCTCGGCGAGGCGGGGCATCCGCCTGAACGCCTCGAACGACGGCTTGCGCTGTCCCGTGACGCTGAGCAGGCCCGACTGCCAGCCGTCGAGGCGATCCTCGTCGCGGAGCAGGAACCAGAGCAGCATGTCGATGCGCGGGTTGGCGCGGGCGATCTTGTACGCCTGGGCGAGGTACGTCGCCTGCTGGGCCCACGTGACGCCGAACGCGAGATCGGGGGGCCTCGTCTGGTAGCCGTACTCCGTCAGCCAGATGCGCTTCGGGCCGTAGAGGAGGGTGACCTCCTTGATCAGCCGGTCGATGTTCCCGAGCGTGACCGCGGTGCGCGCCTTCGGGGGCGTGCTCGGGGTCTCGCGCGGCGCGCCGTAGTACGGCTGGTGCGCGTAGGCGTCGAAGTCGCGTACGCCGTAGCGCTTCATCGCACGCAGGAACGCGAGCGGCGAGACCGACGGCCGCCGTTGCTTCGGCGCGTTGTTCCCGCGGGGAGCGGTGACGCCGCAGGCGACCTTCTGGGCGGTGAGGGCCGTGACGTGGACGCCGTCATAGATGGCGTTGCAGATCCGCGCGTAGTCCTTCGCGCTCTGGATCTGCCACTTGCCCTTGACCTTGCGGAACTGCGGCACGAGACCGAGGTTCAAGTTCGGCTCGTTCCAGGCGATCCACAGGCGGACCGGCGGCATCAGGCGGTCGTCCTCACTGCGCTGCCACGTGCCGCTGTAGCGGGCGGCCGCGGCATACGCGAACTTCTCCAGGTGCACCATGTTGTCGGGCGGGCGGTTGCGGCCCCGGCCTCGATTGGCCCACTCGGGAGTGCCGAAGATCGAGAAAGCGATGCGGATGCGCAGGCGCGCCGCGTTGAGGACGACGCGGTCGTACCGCCGCCAGTCGTAGGCGGGATCGCCGGGATCGGCGCCGTTGAGAGGCTTTCGCCGGGCGACGCCGAGTGGCCCGCCCCAGTAGAGGTTCACGCGCAGCACTTCCGGGTGCAGCTGCCCGAGCGTGCTGAAGAACTTCGGGTCGGAGTTCAGCGCCGCCGCGTGGTCGGTGAGCCCGACCTGGAGGTAGCGCGAACCGGACGCGGCCCCGGGCGCGAGCGCGGCGAGAGAGGCGAGGACGGCGAGGAGCAGGGGGGCCCGCAGCAGCGACATGTATCTGGCTTCGGATGGTACGGGGGATTCCTCGAATGAAAAAGGGCTGCTAACGAACTTCTTACGGGGTCGACCGGCGCGTGCCTACACTGGACCGATGGAGCGGCGCACGGCCACGAGCCGGATCGCGACCGGGCTCTCGACGGCTCCGGCCGCCGAGGACGCTGCGGTCGAGGCCGTGCGGCAGGTCCGCGCGACACTCGACGGCTCGGCTCCCGAGCTGGTCTTCCTCTTTGTCTCGGCCTCGCATCTGGCCGAGGTCGAGATCGCGGCCGCAGTCGTCCGCGAAGAGCTCGGGGCGGGCGCGCTGCTCGGTTGTGTCGCGGAGGGCGTCGTCGGCGGGATGCGCGAGCTGGAGGGCGGCTCCGGCCTGGCCCTCTGGGCCGGCGCGTTACCCGGGGCCCGGATCGAGACCTTCCACCTCGAGGCGATTCCCGCTGAGGAAGGGCTCGCCGTGTCCGGCTTCCCGGACTTCGACGAGGAGCCCTCGCTCGTGACGATGCTCGTCGACCCGTTCACGTTCCCGGCCGGGTCGTTCCTGCGCCTGCTGAACGAGGAGCACGCGGGACTGCCAGTCGTGGGCGGCATCGCGGCAGGGGCCGGGTCGCCCGGAGCGCAGGTCCTGATCGTCGACGACGAGCATCACGCGGCCGGCGTGGTCGGCGCCGCCGTCTCGGGCATACCCGTCCGGACGATCGTCTCGCAGGGCTGCGCGCCGATCGGACGCGACGCCGTCGTCACCCACGCAGAGGGCAACGTGGTCTTCGAGCTCGCAGGCGAGCCGGCGCTCGAGCGGCTGAAGGCAGATCTCGCGTCGCTGCCGCCGGAGCGGTTGCGGCAGGCTGCCAACGGCCTGCTGGTCGGGCTCGTCATCGACGAGAATCGCTCGGACTACGGGCGTGGCGACTACCTCGTTCGCGCGCTGCTGGGCGCCGACGAGGACTCGGGCGCGATCGCCGTCGGCGACGAGGTGAGGGTCGGCCAGACGCTGCGCTTCCACGTCCGCGACGCAGCCTCGGCCGACGAGGACCTGCGCGTGTCGCTGGCCGAAGGACTGGCGGGCGAGACGGCGACCGGCGCATTGCTCTTCACCTGCAACGGCCGTGGCTCGAACATGTTCGACGAGCCCGACCACGACGCCCGCATCGTTGCCCAGGCGGTCGGCTCGCCGTCGCTGGCCGGCTTCTTCTGCGGCGGCGAGATCGGTCCGGTGGGCGGCCGGGCCTTCCTGCACGGCTTCACCGCGACGACCGCGGTCTTCCTCGCGTAGAAGCCATAGGACGCGGAAGGCGGCTCGAGCGGGCCCTTATCTCTGCCCAGACGCCGGCGCGGGCGCAGACGGCGAGGCGGCGATCCGGAGATCGTGTGCCGAAAGCGTGTCTCTTGATCCACACGCGCCCCGGATGGCCATGTCCAGGGGCCTGGCCCCTCGCTACGGCCGATTGGGCCATGGCGTGTGTGCCGAGAGTGTGACGATTCGCCCACACACACGGCCGGGCCCGACGGTTCCGGTAGACGATGTTCCGAGAGCGGCTGCCGAGGGCGCTGTGAAGACAGGTCCGACGCGGTTCGCGCGGCCTGCGGACCGAGTCGGGAAAGGAAGACGGGAAGGCCGGCGCCGGGGGCCCAGGCCCCGGCGTGTAGCGCAGGCTCCGAGGACTACGCCCTGGCGGTTCTCCGGCAAGCGCGGCGCCAAGGCCGTGCTCGAGCTTCCGGCCGGGGAGTGCGAGCGCCGTGGCCTCGCGGTCGGCGACCGCGTCCGCTTCGCGTAGGAGGGCTTGGCGAAAGAACGGCTGTGCCGCCGGGCCGCGCTGCTCGCCCCGAGGCCGCGTCCTCGGTCGCGCCCACGCTACGCGTCCCAGCTACACGGACGCTCCCTGCGTCCTTGCCTCGGAACGACCATCGCACCCCGGCAACGAGCGATATTCCGCCAAACCCTCCTAAAGCGAATATCGCGCGAAAACCTGAAAAGGGCCTTGACCTTTCGGCCCGTTTCCTCTAGCTTGGCCAGCTTAGTACGTACTAACTTGGCGAAGAAGAGAGGATCCCAATGGAGTTCGCAGTCCCTGCCGCTCACGCCGTGGAGGCCGAGGCCACAGGCCCGGTCCTCTCGGCGGTCGAGCTGACCCGCCGCTACGGCGAGGGGGAGACTGCCGTCGACGCGCTGCGGGGGATCTCACTGGAGATCCAGCCCGGGCAGCTGACGGCGATCATGGGCCCGTCGGGCTCGGGCAAGTCGACCCTGATGCACATCCTGGCCGCGCTCGACCGGCCGACGAGCGGCTACGTCACGATCGCCGGCACCCGGCTCGGACAGCTGTCCGACAACGAGGTCACGCGCATCCGCCGCAAGCACATCGGCTTCGTCTTCCAGTTCTTCAACCTGCTGCCGATGCTCACGGCGGAGGAGAACGTCCTCCTGCCGCTGACGATTGCCGGGCGTAAGCCCGATGCCGGCGAGTTCGCGGAGCTGATGAAGCGCGTCGGCCTCGACGACCGGCTCTCGCACCGGCCCTCGGAGCTCTCCGGCGGCCAGCAGCAGCGCGTCGCGATCGCGCGGGCGCTCGTCTCGAGGCCGACCGTCGTCTTCGCGGACGAGCCGACCGGCAACCTCGACTCCAAGACGGGCGGTGAGATCCTCGAGCTGCTGCAGGAGTCGGTGCGCGGCTTCGGCCAGACGATGGTGATGGTCACGCACGAGGCGCGGGCCGCCGCGATCGCCGACCGCGTCCTGTTCCTGGCCGACGGACTGATCGTCAAGGAGCTCGGGCGCTCCAACGAGCACGACATCCTCCAGACGATGGAGGAGGTCCGCACTTGACGCGGGTCGCGTTGAGAGGCCTCCTCGGGCGGAAGCTCCGTGCCTTCCTGACGGCGCTCGCGATCGTCCTCGGCGTGGCGATGGTGAGCGGCACGTTCGTCCTCACGGACACGATCGACTCCGCGTTCAACCAGATCTTCGAGGAGTCCTACGCCGACACGGACGCGGTCGTCACCGGCCCCGACACGGGGATCAGCTACCAGGGCGACTCCACCGAGACGCCGCCGGTCCCGGCGAGCGTCCTCGACCAGGTCAAGCAGGTCGACGGCGTCGACGCCGCGGCGGGCTTCGTGATCGACGAGTCGTCGGCCAAGATCCTCGACCGCAAGGGCAAGGCGATCAGCGGCGAAGGCGCGCCGACCTTCGGCTTCGGCCTCGACACACGGCCCGAGGCGGCTCGGTTCAATCCGCTCAACCTGCTCGAGGGGCGCTGGGCGGCCGCACCCGACGAGGTCGTGATCGACGTCAACACCGCCGACGACCAGAACTACAAGGTCGGCGACACCGTCAAGGTCGCCTCGCTCGGCCCGGTCGAGTCCTTCAAGGTGGTGGGCCTCGCCCGGTACGGCGACGTCGACTCGCTGGGCACCGCGACGTTCGCGGTCTTCGACATCCCGACGGCGCAGCGCCTGTTCGACCGCAAGGGGTCGTACGACGCGATTCAGGCCGCGGCGGCCAACGGCGTGAGCCCCGAGACGCTCGTCGGTCGGATCGACGACGCCGTCTCCGAGAACGTGACCGTCCGCACCGGTGACGCGCAGGCGAGTGAGGACAGCTCCGAGGTCGGCCAGTTCATGAAGATCATCAGGTACTTCCTGCTTTCGTTCGCCGCCATCGCGCTGTTCGTCGGCGCCTTCGTGATCTTCAACACCATGTCGATCACGGTCGCGCAGCGGACGCGCGAGCTCGCCACGCTGCGGACGCTCGGCGCCTCCCGCCGCCAGGTCCGGCTCTCCGTTCTCCTCGAGGCGCTCGTGATCGGCGTGATCGCCTCGCTCACCGGTCTCGCGCTCGGGGTGCTGCTCGCGAAGGGCCTCAACGCCCTCTTCGACGCGCTCGGCGGCGGCTTGCCCACGGCCGGGCTCATCTTCTCGTGGCGCACGGTCCTCGTCAGCCTGGCCGTCGGCATCATCGTCACGATGCTCGCCGGGCTCTTCCCCGCGCTCCGTGCGACGAGGGTCCCGCCGATCTCGGCCGTTCGCGAGGGAGCCACCCTTCCGCGCGGACGCTTCGCGCGGTTCGTTCCCTACATCGCGCTCGTCGTGATCGCGATCTCGGTGGCGCTGCTCGGCTACTCGATGTTCGTGGACGACGTCGACACGGTGACGCGCCTGCTCGCAATCGCGGCCGGCGTGCTGACGCTCTTCGTCGGCGTGGCGATGATCTCGCCGAAGGCAGTCCCGCCGCTTGCGTCCGCGCTCTCGCCGCTCGCGAAGTGGCTCATGGTCGTGCTGTCCGTCCTGTTCTACCCGGTCGCGCTGCTGACCTGGTTCCTCTCCTATGGGCTCTTCGCCCGGCAGGCGCCGATCGGCCGCCGGCTGGCGGCGGGCATCGTCGGGGCGCTCTTCTGGGTCGGCCTCCCGGTGCTCGCCCTGGCGATGATGCCGCCCGTCGTCGCGGTCATCCTGGGCGCGATCGCGCTCGCGATCGCCGTCTTCTTCATCGTGCGGGCGTTGCGGAGCGGCGCTGAGCCGAGGGAGTTCCCGAGCATCCGCCCGGACAGGGCTACGTCCGGTCTCTCGCGCGAGAACTCGCGGCGCAACCCTGGTCGCACCGCTGCGACCGCCGCCGCGCTCATGATCGGCATCGCGCTCGTCAGCTTCGTCGCCGTCCTCGCGGAAGGGATGAAGCAGTCGAACCGCGGCGCGATCGAGGATCAGGTGAAGGCGGAGTGGATCGTCACCTCGCAGGACGGCTTCACGCCGTTCGTCGCGGCCGCCGGCGACTCGCTCGACAAGGTCGACCTCCCGCTCGTGACCGACGTTCGCTCCGACCTCGCCACCGTCGGGGGCTCCGACCGCTACCTCACGGGAATCGAGCCGGACACGATCACGCAGGCCTACACCTTCGACTGGGTCGAGGGCTCGGATGCGGTGCTGGCCGACATGGGCGAAAACGGAGGGATCGTCGACAAGGACTTCGCCGAGGACAAACACCTCGCGCTCGGCGACGTGTTCTCGCTGGCCGTGCCGAGCGGCGAGCGGATGCCCGTACGTGTCGTCGGCATCTACAAGCCGCCGCCCTTCTACCCGATCCTCGGCACGGTCTCGATCCCCAAGGCGACCTTCGACAAGCTCTACGAGCGGCCGCGCAACCAGTTCACCTTCGTGAACGGCGGCAACCGCAGTGAGTTGGAGTCGGCGCTCGCATCCTTCCCCGACGCGAAGCTGCAGACGCGCGGCGAGTGGATCACCGACCAGGACCAGGACTTCAACGACTTCCTGACGTCGCTGTACGTCCTGCTCGCCCTCTCGGTGATCGTGAGCATCTTCGGGATGATCAATACGCTCGTCCTCAGCGTCTTCGAGCGCACGCGGGAGCTCGGGATGCTGCGCGCGGTCGGGATGACCCGGCTCCAGGTGCGGCGGATGGTGCGCCATGAGAGCGTGATCACGGCGCTCATCGGCGCCGCGCTGGGCCTGCCGCTGGGCATGTTCCTCGCCGCGCTCGTGACGAAGGCGCTCTCGCAGTTCGAGGTCGAGTACGCGATTCCGCTGACGCCGCTGATCGTCTTCGCGATCGTCTCGGTGATCGTAGGCGTGATCGCGGCGATCCTCCCGGCACGGCGCGCGTCGCGCCTGAACGTGCTCGAAGCGCTGCAGTACGAGTAGCCGTCGATACGCTCCGCGCGTGCTCTGGGCGATCTCCGGCGGCGCGGGCTTTCTCGGCCTGCACCTAGCGCGCAGGCTGCTGACCGACGGCCACGCCGTCCGCACGCTCGACCTCGCGCCGCTCGGCGACGCCGAGCTCGAGTCCTCGGTCGACGAGCTCCGCGGCGACGTCCGCGACCCCGTCGCCTCGGCGCGCCTGTCCGCCGGGGCGGACGTGCTCGTCCACGCAGCCGCGGCGCTGCCGATCCTGGGCTCCCGTGAGGCGATCCGCTCCGTCAACGTCGGAGGGACGGCGACGCTGCTCGCGGCGGCCCGCGAAGCGGGTGTGCGGCGCGTGCTCCTGATCTCCTCGACCGCCGTCTACGGCATCCCCGAGAAGCACCCGATCGAGGAGGACGATCCGCTCGTCGGCGTCGGCCACTACGGCGAGTCGAAGATCGACGCCGAGCGCGTCACCAGCGAGTTCGGCCGGCGGGGGCTCGACGTGGTCGTCCTGCGGCCGAAGACCTTCATCGGCCCGGAACGCCTCGGCGTCTTCGAGATTCTCTTCGACTGGATCCGCGAGGGCCGGCGGATCTACGTCCTCGGCGACGGACGCAACCGCTACCAGCTGCTCGCCGTCGAGGACCTCGTCGATGCGGTCGTGCGCTCGGCGGAGGCCGACGCGGCCGGCGTGACCGTGAACGTCGGCGCCCGCGACTTCGGCACCGTGCGCGACGATCTCGAGGAGCTCATCGCCCACGCCGGTTCGTCCAGCCGCGTGACGCCCGTTCCGGCCCGGCCGGCGGAGCTGGTGCTGCGGGGCCTGGAGCTCGCCCGCCTCTCGCCGCTCGCCGAGTGGCACTACAAGACCGCGCATCGGGACTCCTTCGTGGACATCTCCAGGGCCGAGCGCCTGCTCGGCTGGAGCCCGCAACTCTCGAACGCCCAGGCGCTCATCGAGACGTACGACTGGTACCTCGCGAACCGCGGCCGCAGCGTCAACGGCGCCGGAGTCACCCACCGGGTCGCCTGGGACCAGCGGGCCCTCGGTCTGCTGAAGCGGGTCAGTTGACGACCGACGAGACCTGGGACGAGCTCTTCGACGAGCTCTACCTGCGCACGTACGCGGGTCACGAGCCCGGCGACCCCGCCGAGGACGCGCTCGCTGCGGCGGGCCTGGCCGAGGTCGACCCGCCCGCCGAGGTGCTCGACGCGCCGTGCGGCTACGGGCGTCATTCGATCGCGCTCGCGGAGGCCGGCTTCCGGGTCACGGGCGCGGACCGCTCGCCCGCGCTGCTCGACGCGGCGCGCCGCCGCTCGGGTGCAGGGGAGTGGCCCCGCTGGGTTCAGGCCGACCATCGGGAGCTGCCGTTCGAGGACGGCTCCTTCGACGCCGTGCTCAACCTCTTCTCCTCGCTCGGCTATCGCGGCGAGGAGGG
Source organism: uncultured Actinomycetes bacterium (assembly GCA_963739085.1). Classification (GTDB taxonomy): domain Bacteria; phylum Actinomycetota; class Thermoleophilia; order Gaiellales; family Gaiellaceae; genus DATFQE01. Next base: position 58,358 of record CAVTZA010000022.1, read on the forward strand.
CGACCGCGCGACCCTCACGGAGTTCAGGCGCGTGCTGCGGCCCGGCGGGGCGCTCGTGATCGAGACGCAGCACCGCGACCGGATCATGGCGATCTTCCGCGAGCGCGACTGGGAAGAGCTGGGCGCCGATACGCGGATCGAGAAACGGGAGTTCGACCCGTCTCCGGAGAGATCGAGGTCGAGCACGGGCTGGTCGAGGCCGGCGGCCGGCGGCACCAACTCACGTATCGGATGCGCCTCTACACGGCGACCGAACTGGCACGGCTCGTGTCCGGAGCCGGCTTCGACCAGGTCGAGTGCTTCGGCGGCTTCGAACGCGAGAGGCTCTCGCGCGACACCCGCCTCGTCATCCGCGCCGGCTAGCTCTCCGGCTCGTCGGGATCCTCCTCGGCTGCGAGCCGGAGCGACCCGTCGAGCGCCTGCTCGAAGTGTCGCTGCTGAATCGGCGTCACCCACTCGACGATCTGTCGTAGCTCGCTGTTGCCGGCCTTCTCGTTGAGCTTGCCGACGACCTTCCAGTGCCCGACCTCGGCCGCCTCCGCCATCGTCAGGAACTCGAAGCCGTCGAGAGCGTCGGCGTCCTCGCCGAGGTAGGTCGACATCATCTCGGTCGCCTCATGCTTGGTCTCGCGTGCCTTCTCGAGGACCGCCGTCTTCTTGCCGTCCAGATTCTCGACGAGCTGCGTCGTGCGCTCCTCGGTCTCGGCCGCCTCCTGCTTCACCTGCTCGAGCTGCGACAGGAGCGCCTCGTCGTCGACCAGCTTCGAAACCTTGTCTATAGCGCCCTGTGCGGCCTGCGCGAGGCCGAGCACCTCTGCGATCTTCGCGTCGAGCACAGTCAGTTCAGCCATTTCGATCTCCTCCTCGGACGTCGTTTCGCCTCCGGTACCCCCGAGGACGTCGCCGAAACGGCGATAGTTGGGGACGTGGGCGAGACCCCGTTCCGACACGACAACGTCCTTTTCCGCTTCTTTCGTGTCGGCCATTCGATGCGCCGTCTCGTCGCGCGGGCGCTCGAGGGTGAGGACGTCTCCCCGGACGAATACGGCGTGTTCAGCGGCATCGTCGGTCTCGGGCCGATCGCGCCGACCGAGCTCGCGACCGCGCTCGGCATCCCGCCGACGACGATCTCGGTCTATGTGGCGAGGTTCCTCGACCGGGGTCTCGCGCGGCGGCTGCCGAACCCCGAGGACGGCCGTTCGTACCTGCTCGAGGCGACCGAGGAGGGCCTCGCGCTCGTCGGGCGAGTCGGCCCGCGCCTGCGGATCGAGGCCGACGCGCTGATGGCCGCCAGCGACCTCTCGTTCGAGGAGCTGATGAGTGCCCTCGGAACGCTCGAGACGGCGGCCCGTTCGGCGCTGGACGCAGATACTACGAACGTGTAGCTTCTCGTACGACCTCGTAGTTTCTGCGAAAGGAAGCTCATGCGTCGCCTTCTGCTGTTCTCGTCCCTGATCGCCCTCGCGTTTCCGCTCGCGGGGGCGGCGGGCCATGCGGCAGCGCCCGTTCAGGTCGTGGCCAAGATCTCGGTGGGCAAGCAGCCGTGCGCGGCGGTCGCCGGCTTCGGCGCCGTCTGGGTCACGAACTACGGGAACGGGACGGTCCGCGTGGTCAGCCCGACGACCAACCGTGCTCTGGGCAAGCCGATCAAGGTGGGCAGCGCACCCTGCGGGATCGTGACCGGCGCCGGCGCGGTCTGGGTGAACGAGTACGGCACGAACCGGGTCGTGAAGATCAACCCGCGCAAGCGCAAGGTGGCGGCACGGATCCGCGTCGGGAGCTCGCCCTTCGACGTGCTCTTCGCGGGAGGATCGGTCTGGTCGTCCGACAACGGGGTCGGCCGGGTCTCGCGCATCAACCCGCGGACGAACCGGGTGATCAAGCGGATCGAGACCGGCGACGGGCCGTCGGGCTTCGCCTTCGCCGCCGGCTCGGTCTGGGTCGGGAACAGCGCCGGCGAGACGATCTTTCGAATCGACCCGGCGACGAACCGCTTCGTCGCGATCGACACCGGTCTCGCGGCGCCCGCCTGGCTCGCCGCCACCGAGGCCGATGTGTGGGCTGCGCACCCGCAGGGGACGGTGTCCCGGATCAGCACGGCGACGAATCAGGTCGTGGCGAGGATCCAGGTCGGCGGCACGCCGGTCGACGGCGCGATCGGCCCGGACGGCCTGGTCTGGATCCCGAACCTGTCGCTCAACGTCGTCCACCGCATCGACCCCGCCACGAACCAGGTGGTCGACGCGATCCCGGCCGGCGCCGCGCCGTTCGTCGCCACCGTCGGCTATGGCGACGTCTGGGTGCCCGCGTACCGCGGCACCAGCGTCTGGCGCCTGCACATGAGCTGCGGGTCCTGCAGCAGGCACCCTCGCGGCAGCGAACCGCTCGGCGCCCCCTGCCACGGCCGTCGGCTCGCCCGCGGGCGAGTGGTCCTCGGCCTCCCCGCGCGCGAACATGCAGTACGTCTCCACGCCGAGTGAGCGAACCGTCTCGGCAGCAGACGCGAGCTCTTCGTCGGAGTACGGGTGGTCGGAGAAGCGGAGGTAGCGGAAGGAGGCGTCGCCGGCCAGCTGGTTGACGCGCACCGCGTTCTGCGGGAGGCCGGCCTCGACGCCGTCCCAGGTCGGGTGCCGGAGGTCGAGCGCGACGAGGAACGAGGGGTCGAGCGACTCGAGCAGCAGCTGCAGGAAGCCGTCGTCCCGCGGACGGTCGTCGCGCGCGCGGACGAGCAGCGGGCCGAGGCGGGGGCCGAGCACCGCGAGCCGCTCGGCGAGGGTTCCGAGCTGATCGAGGCGGCCGAAGAACGAGATCGACCGCGGCGCCTTGACGGCGAAGCGGAAGTCCTTGGGCGTCGCCTCCGCCCAGCGGCGGAACTGCTCTTCGGCCGGGAGGCGGTAGAAGGTGTTGTTGAGCTCGACCGCTCCCAGCCGCTTCGCGTAGTGGCCGAGGAACTCCGGCGGCTTCGCGTCCGCCGGGTAGAACGAGCCGCGCCACTCGGGATAGGAGAAGCCGGAGGCGCCGACATATGCCCTCGTTACACTCGGCCGAGTGGCGGTCACAGAGCAGGTGATACCGCAAGACACGATCCAGGTCCTCGACCACGGCTTCGTCCGGCTCGACGGAGCGCTGGCCGACGACCTCTCGGTCGTGAACGGCGCCCGCGTCAGCTTCGCCCGCCGCAAGACGGAGATGGACGAGTCCGACGAGGGCCTGATCCGCTTCCTCATGCGGGATCGCCACGGCACGCCCTTCGAGCACAACGCGTTCCGCTTCCACGTGCGTTGCCCGATCTTCGTGGCGCGCGAGTGGTTCAGGCACCGCGTGGGCTCGTTCAACGAGTTCTCGATGCGCTACGCCCGCGCGACGGACGACTTCTACGTTCCCGAGCCCGAGGACGTGCGCTCGCAGGTCGGCAAGCCCGGCGCGTACTCGTTCGAGCCGGTCGATCCGGAGCTCGCCGAGACGACCCGCGAGGAGTTGCGCGCCGTCTACGAGACCGCTTACGAGACCTACCAGCGGCTCGTCGAGCAGGGGGTGGCCCGCGAGCTTGCCCGCTCGGTGCTGCCCGTCGGCGCGTACACGGAGTTCTTCTGGACGGTCAACGCGCGGTCGCTCATGAACTTCGTCTCGCTGCGCGCGGCCGAAAGCGCCCAGCGGGAGATCCGCCGCTACGCCGACGCGGTCGAGGCTTTCTTCCAGCAGCAGATGCCGGTCACGTACGACGCGTTCGTCGCGAACGGCCGCGTCGCACCCTGAGCACCGCCCCTAGATCGTCGTCGTCCGCAGGAGCAGCACCCTGCTGCCCTGGCGCGTGACCGCCCAGCCCTTGCCCTTGAGCAGGAAGGGCGCGTTCAGGAAGACGACCGAGTCGCCGTGCGTGCGGAACGTGCCGCAGGACTCGGTGAGCTTGCCGCCCTTCGTCAACCAGAGCTCGTAGCTCTGGCCCACCGGGAGGTTCGGGAGCCCCCGCACGGTCATGGCCATCGGCCAGTTGCCCGCAACGTCCCGCTCGCCGACGGCGATCGAGGCGACGGCATGGGGCGCGGCGTTCGTCCCCTGCATCGGCACGCGGAACTCGATCGTCGGGAAGGACTCGGCGCCCGAGTCGCGGGTCGAGGCGACGAGCCAGCCGGCGCCGAACGCGGCGAGCACGAACGCGGCTGCGAGCGCGGCCACCGCCCGCCAGCGGTGCTTGGGCAGGAGCGACACCGTCGCGCCTTGCTCCGGCGGCTCGGCCAGCTCGGTCGGGAGCTCGGGCGGAGGGCCGGCACGGAGGAGCAGGTCGTGCACCTTGCCGAGGCGCTCGAGCTCGTCCGGCGGGACGTCGTCGCCGACGAGGTCGTGCAGTTCGGGTGGCTGACGCTTCAGCTCAGCTCCTCCTCTAGGAGGACCGCGAGGCGCGCGAGCGCGCTACGGGTCCGCGTCTTGACGGTACCGAGCGGAATGTCGAGGAACGTAGCGACCTCGCTCTGCGAGAGCCCGCTCCAGTAGGCGAGCTCGAGCACCGTGCGCTCGTGCTCCGGGAGCTCCTCGAGCGCGCTGTGGACGCGCCACGACACCCAGGCCGCCTCCGCCTGCTCCGGCGGGCCCGGGTCGACCGCCTCCTCTTCAGGCGGGTCGGCGGGCGCCTCGGCCCGGCTGCGGCCGCGGTCGACGATCGCGTTGCGGGCGACGGCGTAGAGCCAGGGCGCGCCGGGGCCGCGCTCGGGCCTGTACGTCGACGCCGAGCGCCACACCGACGTGAAGGTCTCCTGGAGGGCGTCCTCCGCCCGGCCGCGGTCGCCGAGGCGGCGCAGCGCCAGCCCGAGGACCGGGCGCGCAAAGCGCCGATAGAGCGCCTCGAAAGCGGTGCGGTCGCCAGAGCCGACCCGTTGGATCAGGTCGCCGTCACTGACCCTCTCCGACACGCGAGGCATGGTGGCCGCTTCCGCCGCCGGGCGCAACCCGGGTAGCCGAGCCGCGTAATCCACTCCCTCCTCTTTACGCAAGGCCGTTCCGGGCGGATTGCATGGGTGCAAGGTATGCGCGCGGTAAGTCTTCTGTAAATAGGCAGGAAATCGGAGCGTCACGAGCGTCGGAAGAGGGGACACTTCTCCACGTCGCGGATCGACAAGGAGGTACCTGACAGATGCGACGACTCATTGCGCTCGTACCGGCGGTTCTGGCGCTCGCCACTGCGGGGCCCGCGCTGGCCGCCACGAAAGACGTCTCGATCAGGGCGGCCGGCTTCCGGCCGGCCAACGTGAACATCAACAGCGGCGACTCGGTGAAGTGGACCAACGCCGACACAGTCAACCACCAGGTCGTCTCCGATCGCGGGCTGTTCGCCTCACCGATCCTGCGGCCCGGCCAGACGTACACCCGCACGTTCAACCAGGGCGGCACCTACCGCTACCACGACGGCGTGAAGCCCACCGAGAAGGGTGCGGTGGTCGTGAAGGGCCCGCCGCCGTCGGTCTCGCTCGGCGCCAACACGCCGATCGTCACGTTCGGCCAAGGCATCACGCTCTCGGGCGCCGTCTCCAACCAGGCGGCCAACGAGTCGGTGCAGATCTACGCGCAGCCGTACGGCCAGGCATCCTTTGCGCTCGTCGCCACGGTGCTGACCGGCACCGGCGGTGCGTGGACCTACGCCACCAGGCCCGACGTGCTCACCTTCTACAAGGCGCGCTGGAGGAACCTCGAGTCGCCCGTGGCGACGATCGGGGTCGCCCCGAGCATCAGCCTGCGGAAGATCGGCTCGTGGTGGGTAGTCAAGACCGTGGGCGCGCGGAAGTTCTCGCGTCGCGCGGTCACCGTGCAGCGGCTCAACGCCTTCGGGCAGTGGGTCAGCCTGAGGAAGGTCGTGCTCAACTCGTCGGGGGCCCAGCGCTTCAAGCTGAAGCTGCCGAAGGGCATGTCCCACCTGCGCATCGCCATGTCGGTGAACCAGGCGGGCGTCGGCTACCTCGGCGCGTACAGCAAGACGATCAACTACCGCACGAAATAGGGCTGACGTCGCGGTCTCGGCCGGGAGGAGCGCAGTTATGCTCCTCCCGGCCTTTTCTTTCCACGAAGGGAGACCGCCTTGGCGACGCTGCTCTACAAGTTCGAGGAGATCACGGCGCGCGAGCTCAAGCCCGAGCTGCTCGAGCTCGACGGCATCTCGCGTGAGGCCGTCGAAGCCCACTACAAGCTCTACCAGGGCTACGTCGCGAAACGGAACGAGATCCTGAAGAAGCTCGGCGACGTCGACCTGTCTGCCGCGAACCAGGTCTATTCGGAAGTGCGCGGGCTCAAGGTCGAGCTGTCCTTCGCGATCGGCGGGATCAAGAACCACGAGATCTACTTCGAGCACCTCGGCGGCGAGGGCGGCGACCCGGACGGCCTCTTCGGGCAGCTCGTCGAGCGCGACTTCGGCTCCGCCTCGGCGTGGGCCGCCGACCTGAAGGCGACCGGCATGGCCGGCAGGGGCTGGGCCTGGACCGCCTACGACTGGGACGAAGGCCGGCTCTTCAACTACATCGGCGACACCCAGAACACGTACCCGATCTGGAACGCCACCCCATTCGTCGCGCTGGACGTCTACGAGCATGCGTACTTCATGGACTTCCAGACCGACCGGGCGTCGTACATCGACGCCTTCCTGAACAATCTCGACTGGGCGACCGTGAACGACTGGGTCGCGAAGTACGAGATCACGCTGCGATAGAAACCGCACTCTTCGTCCTGGCCGGCTACCTGGCCGGCAGCCTCCCGTTCGGCTACTGGCTCGTCCGGGTCTTCAAGGGCAGCGACATCCGCCGGTTCGGGAGCGGCAACATCGGCGCCTCGAACGTCACTCGGAACTTCGGCGCCCGCCTCGGCGCCGCCGTGATCGTGCTCGACGTCGCCAAGGGCTTCGTGCCGACGCTCGTCGCCGCCGAGGTCGCCGGGCCGCTCGCCGGCGCGCTGACGGGCGGAGCCGCGATGCTCGGCCACTGGCGGCCGCTGTTCATGCGCTTCCAGCGCGGCGGGAAGATGGTCGCGACGTGCGGCGGCGCCCTCTTCGCGCTCGCGCCGCTCGTCGGGCTGGCGGCAGCCCTCATCTGGATCGCCGTCTTCGCGCTCTTCCGCTACGCCTCGCTCGCCTCCATGGCCGCCGCGGCAGCGTTGCCGTTCGTCGCGGTCGCGCTCGGAGAGCCCTGGCCGGTCGTCGCGTTCATCGCGTTCGCCGCCGTCGGCGTCCTGCTCCTCCACCGACCGAACCTCGCGCGCCTGCGGGCGGGCACCGAGACCCGCTTCGACCTGCGGCGGCTACGCGGCCAGCCAGCGCGCTAGATCGGTGTGGCGGGCGCGCGGCTCACCGGTGGCCAGCTCGTCCCGGAGCTCGCCGACGGTGCCGTGACGCTCTGCGAGCACGTCGTGCGCGTGGATCGTCTCGAGGTTGACCTGGCGCGAGAAGAGGAAGTCGTCGTCCTCGAGGCTCGGGTAGCGGTCGATCACGCCCTTCAGCGCGAGCCGGACGGAGTCCTCCACGAAGCGCGGCTGCAGGTGGGCGTGCTCGACGACGAAGAGCTCGTCCGGGCGCTTGAGCAGCTCGTACACCGGTGAGCTCATCGAGCTCTCGACGATCGCGACCAGCTGCTCCGCGTTGACCGGCAGGTCGCTGCCGACGTAGAGCGTCCCGCGTCCACGCTGGTTGTGGGTCGCGAGCGGGACGAGCTCGAGGATGCGGTCGACGTCGTCGCCGTCGAAACCGGCCTCGAGCAGCCGCTCGCTCGCGCGCCCGCGCATGAGGCCCTGGGCGCAGGGGCACGCGTTGATGCCGATCGCCTCCACGCCGACGATCCGTCGCACGGCGCGCTCGGACGCGGCGGCGATCCCGATCAGCCCGACCATCTCCTGCGTCGGCAGCCCGGTGACGGGCGTGCTGCGCTCGAGCGGGTAGCGCGCGACGATCTTGACCTCGGCGCGGAGCGCGCGCTGGCGCTCGACGATGTGCCGCGCGATGTGGTCGGCAAGCGTCTCCACGAGCAACGCCTCCCCGATCACGACCTCGTCGATCGCCTCGGCGAAGAGCTCCGGGAACCGCGACATGTGGACGCCCTTCTGGGCCGGGTCGAGGTCGACCGTGCACTCGATCTCCGCCGCGATCAGCTTCTCCGTGTCGCCGTAGCGGATCCGGATCGCCTTGTTGACCCCGGTGACTCCCGCACGCGAAAGGCCGAGCCGAACGTCCGGCTCGGAGGCCTGGAGGTCGTGGTCGAGTACCGGCTCCGTCTTGTCCATCACGCGGGATAGTGTGGCAGTTGTGAGCTCCCTTCAGCACGAGGCCTGTGCCGTCGGGCCGCGCTGGACGGCGCGAGGCGGCGTCCTCAGTCGCGCCCGTATGCCTTCGGATACGAACGCTCCCTGCGTCCTTGCCTCGCACCGCCCATCGCACCCCGACGACGAGGCCACGTACTAAACGGAGCTCATGGCAGAGGACGCCGTCTTCCCCCGCCTCGTCTCGCTCGCGTGCCACGATCTCCGCACGCCGCTCGCGACCGTGTCCGGGTTCGCACACACGCTTGCTCGGCTGGACGACATCGCCCCGCCGGCCGACCGGTACATCGAGATGATGTTGTCTGCCTCGGCGGAGCTCTCGGAGCTGCTCGACTCGCTCGGGCTGCTCGCCCGCATCGAGGGCGGCCGCTACGACCCGACGCCGATCGAGTCCGACTCACTCCAGCTGGCCAGGGCCGCGGCCGGGCGGCTCGGTGACGGGCGCACAGACGTCGTGGGCAAGGGCGGAGCTGTCTCGATCGATCCCGAGCCTGCCCAGCAGGCGGTCTATGGGCTCGCCCTCTGTGCCCTCCGCCACGGCGGCCTCGAGCGTGTGCGGATCGCCGCTGACGGGCCTGAGCTACGGATCGACCCCGTTGTTTCCGGAGCGGCCCCGATCGTCATGGCCGAGGACCCGCGCGACCTCGGCGCAGCCGTGGGGAGGCGGGTGGTCGACGCGCTCGGCGGCTCGACGGAGCTCGAGGGCGAGACGCTCGTCGTGCGTCTGCCACGCTACGCGTCCTAGTTACTGGGAGCGCTCGATCGCGGCGACGATTTCGTCGTCGGCCTTCGTGCCGAGCGCGTCCGCGAGGCGGTGGCTGCTCGTGAGGCCCGAGCGCATCGTCAGGAGCTCGTTCAGCCGCCGCTCGTCGATTCCGGCCCGCCCGGCGGCGGCGCGCAGGCGCCGCACGACGGGGAGCGGCTTGCTGTCGAGGCCGAACTGCCAGCTCGGATAGATGACGCCGCCGTCGTCCGCCGGCACGCCGATCAACTCTCCTGACCGGCGCATGGCGGCGATCTTGGCGGGCTGCGTTCCGAGCCTGGAGGCGAGCCACGACTGTGTCAGTGCGGGCTCGGGTGCGCGGCTTGCGGCCATCTCGGCTGCGATCGTAACGCGGAGGGGGCGGCTCGATGAGAGCCGCCCCTCCGCGAGCGCCTACTCGTACTGCAGGGCGTGCAGCACGTTCAGGCGGGAAGCCCGTCGCGCGGGGAGGAGCGCCGCGAGCAGGCCGGCCACGATCGCGACGACGGTGAACACCGCCAGCGTCCCGACCGGTAGCGAGAAGCCGACGTCGAACTGCGACAGCGACCGGATCACCAGTGCGGCGAGGCCGACGCCGAGCGGAAGCCCGATACCGGCCCCGATCAGCGCGATCACGACCGCCTCGTGCCTGATCATCCGCCGCACCTGGCGGCGGGTCATGCCGACAGCTCGCAGCATCCCGAGCTCCCTCGTCCGCTCGAACACGGCCAGGACGAGGGTGTTGATCATCCCGAGCAGGCTGACGACCACCGACAGCCCGAGCAGCGCGTAGAGGATGCCGAGCGTGGCGTTCAGGTCGGCAGACCGCTCGCCCACGAACGCGTCCTCGGTCTTGACGGCTGCGTCCGGGTACGCGGCGATCGCCTGCTCGACCGGCGCGGCCGACCGTGCGCGCACGAACGTGAGCGCGTCCCCCGGTCGCGGGAAGCTTGCGTCGAACTTCTGCTGCGAGACGATCACGCCGCCCAGCAACGGGTCGAACTTCGACGGGGAGTACACGCCCTTGACGGTCATGGCGAGCGGCCGATCGGCCGCAGTGCGGAGCTCGAGCCGACCGCCGACCCCGAGGTGCTGAGCCTTGGCGATCGACTCGTCGACGATCGCCCCGCCGCGCGCGAGTGACGCCAGCGCCGCGTCCGAGCCGTCCTTCCACTCGAACCGGTACACGCGGCCGATCGTGGCCGGGTCGATGCCCGACACGACCTCCTCGCTGCCGTCGACGCTCACCATGTCGGTGCGGACACTCGACGAGACGCTCACACCGCGTGCGCTCGCGATTGCGTCGCCGACCGCGACCGGCATCGTGCTGTCGCCGTCGCCCTGTGGGGTGACGACGTGCGTTACGTCGTCGAGCTGGGCGCGGACTGCGGCCTGGTCGGAGTCGAGCAGCCCGCGGGCGAGCACGGCGACGAACGTGACGAGTGTCAGCCCGATCATCAGCGCAGCGGCTGTCGAGGCCGTCCGGCCCGGGTTGCGCAAGGCGTTGTCCCGGGCGAGCCTCCCCGCGGTGCCGCCGAAGCGCGCCGAGGGAAGGCCCACGACTGCGGTGAGCGGCCGCACCAGCCGCGGCGCCAGCATCGCCATGCCGACGAACAACCCGATGGCGCCGAACACGAGTGCCGCGACCCGCGCACCGGCGGGAACCTCGTGGGCGAGGGTCCCGTAGACGAGCGCGCCGGCCGCTGCGGCGACGACGCCGACCGCGGCCGCGGTCGTGCGGCCCGAGATGCACGCCCGTGCGGCCACCGCTCCTTCCCGCACCGCCGAGATCGCGGGGATCCGCGTGGCGCGGATGGCCGGGACGACGCTCGCGATCAGCGTGATGCCGATCCCGAGCACGAGCGAGACCACCACGGTGCGGGGCTGCACAACCATGTTCACGCTCGGCAGGGACGCGCCGACGGCATCGAGCAGTGCGCTCAGGCCCTTCGCGAGCCCGAAACCGGCCGCGAGCCCGGCGAGCGAGGCGACGACGCCGATCACGAGGCCCTCGAGCACGACCGCCCGCAGGACCTGCCGGCGGGAGGCGCCGAGGGTCCGTAGCGTCGCAAGCTCCCGTGTCCGCTGGGCCACCGTGATCGAGAGCGTGTTGAAGATCACGAACGCGCCGACGAACAGCGAGACGCCGCCGAACCCGAGCAGCATCCAGCGGATGTACTTGAGGAACTCGTTGACGCCCTTGCCGTCCTCTGCTGCCTGCTCGGCGCCGGTGTGGACGACGACCTTGGGCGGCGCGATCCGTTCGAGGCTCCGCATCAACTCGGCCTGCGAGACGCCGTCCTTGGCCGTGACCGAAATCGTGTCGAAGCCCTGCTTGTGGTGGATCTGCTGGGCGGTCGGGACGTCGAACACGGCGATCGCAGCGCTGCCGATCGAGTCGACTTCGCCGAACCGGGCGATGCCGACCAGCCGGTAGGCGATCGCCGGACCGTCGCCCGCGACCCGCGCGAGGTCACCGACATGGAAGTCGTGCTTGGAGGCGGTCCCGGCGTCGAGCACGACCTCGTCGCCGGACCGTGCCCAGCGGCCGTCCGCGAGCTCGAACGGGTTGAAGCGAGGTTGCCCTGGGTCCACGCCGAAGCCGAACGACGGCTGCGCCTGGATCGGCTCGCCCTGCTTGTCGACGAGCTTCACGAGGTCGACGTCGCCGGAGAGGTCGACGATCGAGCCCGACGCGGCCGCCACCTGCGGCAGCTCCCGGACGCGCGCCAGCGTGCTCTCGGGCACGGTCGGCTTGCCGGACTGCGACCACTCGACGACCTTGCGGCCGCTGAGCACGGCGTCGGTCTGCTTGTACGAGCTCGCGAAGACCTGGTCGAAGGCCTTCTGCATCGTGTCGGTCAGCATGAACGTGCCGCTGACCATCGCGACGCCGAGGACGATCGCGATCGCCGTCAGGGTCGCGCGGAGCTTGCGGGAGACGACCCCCTTGAGCGTGAAGCGCGTCACGATCCTGTCACCTCCTCCAGCGCCGCGAGCACCTCGGACTGCGACGAGCGGCCGAGCTCCTTGGCGATTCGGCCGTCGGCGAGGAAGAGGATGCGGTCGGCGATCGTCGCCGCCCGCGGCTCGTGCGTGACCATCACCGTCGTCTGGCCGTACCGGTCGACGGACGCGCGGAGGAGCTCGAGGATCTCCTCGCTGGTCTTCGAATCGAGGTTGCCCGTCGGCTCGTCGGCGAACACGACGGTCGGCCGCGAGACCATGCGCCCGCGCGACCGCGACGCGCTGCTGCTGCCCGCCGGAGAGCTCCGAGGGCCGGTGGCGGCGCCGCTCGTCGAGCCCGACGGCCGCGATCACCTCGTCGAGCCAGCCGTCCTTGGGCTTCTTGCCCGCGAGCGACAGCGGCAGCGCGATGTTCTCCTCGGCGGTCAGCATCGGCAGCAGGTTGAAGAACTGGAAGACGAAGCCGATGTGGCGGCGGCGGAGCTTGGTCAGCGCGTTGTCGCCGAGCTTCGCGATGTCGGTGCCGTCGATGCGGACGCTGCCGCTGGTCGGGCGGTCGAGGCCGGCGAGGATGTGCATCAGCGTCGACTTGCCCGATCCCGACGAGCCCATGACGGCCGTCAGGTGCCCGCGGCCGATCTCGAGCGAGACTCCGCGGAGCGCGTCGACTGCCGTCTCACCCTGGCCGTAGCGCCGGGTCAGTTCCGACGCTGACACGACCGGGGAGACGTGGTCGAAGAGGACGCGCTCGTCCGAGAGCGCGGGGAGGGCGGTGGACATTTCGGGTGCTCCTTTCGTGAGCTGCATCGGTGCCGCTCACGCTAGGAGGCCGGCCTCGCCGCGTCGTCGGCCGCGTTGTGATTTCGGGTCGTCCTGGAGGATGATCTTCAGATCGGCCGCGCGGCCGATGCGGCTCACGATGGACTGGTCTACGTTCAAGGGCATGGACACGGCTTCTCGCGCTGGGACGCCGGTACTGGTTCGACGCCTTCGTGATCGCGTGCGCGATCGGGCCGTCGTCGAGCTCGTCGTCAGGCGAAACGACGACGACGCCCCGCAGAGCGCGCTCTGGATCCTGATCGTCCTGACCCTGGCGACGATTCTCCCGCTGCTCGGCTACCGGCGTTATCCCTTCGGAGCTCCGGCGGCGGTGTTCTTCATCGGTTCGCTGTCCTCGTTCGTCGACGGTGATGTCACGACGTTCACCGCTGGAATCTTCTTCACCGTGATGGCGTCGGCGTTCCTATTCGGGCTGCTGCCCAACTGGCGGCAGGCGGTTGCGGGTCTCGCGATCCTGCTCGTCGCCAGTGGCGTCGTCACGCACAACGACCCGAAGCAGACGCTCGACGATTGGCTCGGCGTTGCGTTGCTGTTCTCGGTGCTGTGGCTCGCCGGTTTCGGCGTGGGCCGCAAGCTGCAGGAAGCCGAGCATGCAAAGGAGAAGGCGAGGCGGCTCGAGCGGGAACGGGAAGAGCGCGCACGTGAGGCCGTCGCCGAGGAGCGTGCGCGGCTGGCCCGCGAGCTGCACGACGTCGTCGGTCACAGCGTCAGCGTCATGACCGTTCAGGCCTCCGCCGTCCGGCGGCTGCTGCTCCCCGAGCAGGAGAGGGAGCGCGAGGCGCTCGAGGTGGTCGAGCAGACCGGGCGTCAGGCGCTCGCCGAGATGCGGCGGTTGGTGGGTGTTTTGCGGCGTCCCGAGGAGGCGCCTGCTCTGGCTCCGCAGCCGAGCCTCGAGCACCTCGACAAGCTCGTCGCGCACGTGCGCGAGTCGGGGCTTGCGGTCGAGCTGACCGTCGAGGGCGACGCGGTGCCGCTGCCGGCCGGTCTGGACCTGACCGCCTACCGGCTCGTGCAGGAAGGGCTCACGAATGCGCTCAAGCACGCGCGCGCCGACCAGGCGAAGGTGCTCGTCCGCTACGGCGACGGCGAGATCGAGCTTCAGGTGGCCGACAACGGAACCGGCGGCGGCGACGGGAGCGGCGGCGGCCACGGGCTCGTCGGGATGCGCGAGCGGGTTGCCGTCTACGGCGGCGAGCTCGAGGCCGCACCCCGGCCGGAAGGCGGCTTTCGTCTGCGCGCGAGGCTTCCGCTGGAGGCAGTGTGACCGAGCTCCCGGGCGGGACCGTCACGTTCCTGTTCAGCGACATCGAAGGCTCGACGTCGCTGCTTCGGCGCCTGCGCGAGCGCTATGCGGACGTGCTCGACGACCATCACCGGCTGCTGCGCGCGGCGTTCTCGGAGCACGGTGGCCACGAGGTCGCGACCGAGGGCGACTCCTTCTTCGTCGCGTTCACGGATCCCGGCGCCGCGGTCGCCGCGGCTGCATCCGCGCAGCGCGCGCTGGCAGCGCACGAGTGGCCGGCCGACGCCGAGGTGCGCGTCCGCATCGGCATCCACACGGGACCGGTGTCGGTCTCGGACGGGCGCTACGTCGGGCTCTCCGTCCACCGGGCCGCGCGGATCTGCGGAGCCGGCGAGGGCGGTCAGGTGCTCGTCTCCCAGGCCACCTGCGCGCTGCTCGACGACCACGAGCCCGAGGCGGTCGGCATGACTCTCAACGATCTCGGTGAGCGGACGCTCAAGGACTTCGACCGGCCCGTGCGGATCTACGAGCTGCTCGCGACCGAGCGGCGGCCGGCGGCGCCGTGCATCCGGGTGCTGATCGCAGACGACCAGGCGCTCGTGCGGACGGGCTTCCGGATGATCCTCGAGGCGGAGAAGGACCTCGAGGTCGTCGGCGAGGCCGCCGACGGCGCCGAGGCCCTCTTCGAGGCGCGGCGCACCCGCCCCGACGTCGTCCTCATGGACGTGCGCATGCCCGAGCTCGACGGCATCGAGGCCGCCCGCCGGCTGCTGGCCGACGAGGGCACCGAGGCGAAGGTGGTGATGCTGACCACCTTCGACATGGACGAGTACGTCTACGAGGCGCTGCGCGCCGGTGCCAGCGGCTTCCTGCTCAAGGACGTTCCGCCCGAGCAGCTCGTGGTCGGAATCCGCTCGGTCGCCTCCGGCGACGCGCTGCTCGCTCCGTCGGTGACGAGGCGGGTGGTGGAGGAATTCGTCCGCCGTCCACCGGATTCGGCGCGTCCGCCTGCGCCCGAGCTCGAGCAGCTCACCGATCGCGAGCTCGAGGTCCTCAAGCTGATCGCCCGCGGGCTCTCGAACGCCGAGATCGCGAAGGAGCTCTACGTGAGCGACGCGACGGTGAAGACGCACGTCGCCAGGATCCTCATGAAGCTGAGCCTCCGCGACCGTGTCCAGGCGGTCGTCTTCGCGTACGAGAACGCGGTGGTCGCACCGCACGGCTGACGGCGGGCCGCCGCCTGCCGGTGCCAGGCATGCGCACGAAAACGTCGCGAACGATCCACACGCTTGCGTCGTGCCGGCGCTGCGCGAACTCCCGGTCCCCCCGGACCCCTCCACTGGTCCGCTTCGCGGACCGGCCGCCTCACGGCCGGTGCCAGGCACCCGCACGAAAGGATCACGGGAACGTCGCGGAAGTCGCGCGGCGGCTGTCAGCGCAAGAGGCGCGAGAGGCGCCGGTCCTTGAGCATCCGGCCGCCTGTTTGGCACGTCGGGCAGTAGTAGACCGTGTGCTCGTCGTAATCGACCTGCGCGAGTGGGGTTCCGCAGCGCGGGCACGGCTCGCCGAGGCGCCGGTGCACGAGATAGAGCGCCTTGTCGCCCGCGCCGCGCTCGCGTCCCTCGAGCCCGCGCGTCAGCTCCGAGTCGATCGCCGCCGACAGCCGCTCGACCTCCTCCGAGGTCAGCTGGGTCGAGAGCGCGAACGGCGAGAGCCCGGCCACGTTCAGAATCTCGTTCGCCCACGCCCGGCCGATCCCGGCGAGCAGGCGCTGGTCGCGCAGCAGCGAGTGCAGGCGCCGCGAGTCGCTCGCCAGGATCTCGCCGAGCCGCTCGACGCCGAGCCCGAGCGCCTCGGGCCCCAGGTGCGCATTCGCCTCTTCGGCTGCCTCGGGCGAGAGCAGCCAGGCACCCGCCCGTTTCTTGGCGCCGCCCTCGGTCATCACGAGCCGTCCGCCGCCCTGGAACTCGAGCTGGAACGCCGGCGTCTTCGGCCCCTTCTCGCCTGACTTCAGGTACTTGATCCGGCCCGCGCTCATCATGTGGAGCAGCAGCACGAGCTCGCCGTCCTCGGTCGGGAACAGCAGGCGCTTGCCCCGGCGCTCGGCGCCGGAGAACCGCCGGCCCTCGAGCACGTGCAGCGGCGGGTCGAACGTCTTCAGCGTCGCGATGTGCGCGGGCCCGGCCTTGACGATCGGGGACGCCGACACCGGGTCGTCCAGCGACCGCCGAAGCGCCTCAACCTCTGGTAGTTCGGGCACGTAACCTCCCGCGCAGATGGAGCCGCCGATCAGCGTACTGGTCCGCCGAGGCGACACGGTGGAGTCCGTCCATCGCGTGCACGCGGCCGCCGTCCGTAACGGCGAGCTGGTCGCTGAAGCGGGCGACCCCGACCTCGTCACGTTCATGCGCTCCTCGGCGAAGCCGCTCCAGGCGCTCCCGCTCGCCCGGGCTTATCCGGACCTGCCCGACCGCGAGCTCGCGATCGCGTGCGCCTCGCACCTGGCCGACAGAGACCAGGTCAGAGCGGCAGAAGCGCTTCTCGCGCGCGCGCACGCGCGGGAGGACGAGCTCGAGTGCGGAGCCGAAGGAGACCCGCCGCGCCGCATCAACCACAACTGCTCCGGCAAGCACGCGGGGATGCTCGCCGTCTGCCGTGCCCGAGGCTGGCCGACCGAGGGCTACCGCCTCGTCGGAGCACCCCCTCCAGCGCGAGCTGCTCGATGAGATTCGCCGCGACACCGGCCGGCAGGAGCTCGAGACCGCGATCGACGGCTGCGGCGTCGTCACGTTCGCGCTGCCCCTACACGCGATGGCCCACGCCTTCGCGACACTCGAGGAGCTCGACGCCGGCGACCGCATCACGAGCGCCATGCGCGCCCACCCCGACCTCATCCGCGGCCCGCGGGCGGCGGACACGATGCTGATGCGCGCGCTTCCGGGCTGGATCGCCAAGGGCGGTGCGGAGGGCCTGATGTGCGCGGCCGGGGACGATCTCGGCGTTGCCCTCAAGGCCGAGGACGGAGCGGCCAGGGCGCTTCGCCCGGCGCTTGCCGCTTTCCTCGGCCGTCTCGGACATGCCCTGCCGCCGGACTTCGCGGTTGTCAGCGTCGAGAACTCCAGGGCGGAGCGTGTAGGAGAGCTCATTGCCGCCCGATGAAGAAATGTTTCCGATGTGTGAAGAACGACGCTAGTATCCGCTCCGCGAAGGTGAGCCGGGGGCGGCATGTACCGGCTCTTTGTGCGTCTCAGGTAGGTCTTTTCCCAGTCCACCCCAGCGCAGAGAAAGTCGGAGGTCAATGCTCACCGTCGATATCTCTCTTCCAGACGTTGAAGAGCTTCACAAGCTCGTTCAGGACGGACAAGAGAAGGGTTTCCTCACGTACGACGAGATCGTCGCCGGCCTCGAGGAGGTCGATCTCACCAAGGAGCAGATCGAGGACTTCTACACGTACCTCATCGACCACTCGATCGAGCTCATGGAGGGCGAGAAGTTCAAGCATCCCCCGCACGAACAGCCTTCGCTCGCCGAGGAGGAGGAGCAGAAGGGGCCCAAGCTCGACCTGACCGTCGAGCCCTCGCTCGACTCGCTCCGGCTCTACCTGCGCGAGATCGGCAAGGTGCCGCTGCTGACCGCCGACCAGGAGGTCTACCTGGCGAAGCGGATCGAGCGCGGCGACATGAGCGCCAAGACCCAGATGATCGAGGCCAACCTGCGCCTCGTCGTCTCGATTGCCAAGAGCTACCTCGGTCGCGGCCTCTCCTTCCTGGACCTGATCCAGGAAGGCTCGCTCGGCCTCATCCGCGCGGTGGAGAAGTTCGACTACCGCAAGGGCTACAAGTTCTCGACCTACGCCACGTGGTGGATCCGCCAGGCGGTCACCCGCGCCATCGCCGACAAGGCGCGCACGATCCGCATCCCGGTGCACATGGTCGAGAAGCTCAACAAGGTCGTGCACATCGAGCGCCAGCTCGTGCAGCGCCTCGGCCGCGAGCCGCGGCCCGACGAGATCGCGAACGAGCTCGAGATGACCACCGAGGAGGTGCGGGAGATCCTGCGCATGGCGCAGCTCCCGGTCTCGCTCGAGAAGCCGATCGGCGAGGAGGAGGAGTCCGAGCTCGGCGACTTCGTCCAGGACGAGCAGGCCGAGTCGCCCTTCGACACCGCGTCGCTCTCGCTCCGCCGCGAGGACATCAAGAAGGCCCTCGACTCGCTGCCCGACCGCGAGCGCCGGGTCATCGAGCTGCGTTTCGGGCTGCTCGGCGACCAGCCGTGCACGCTCGAGGAGGTCGGCCGGGCCTTCGGCGTCACGCGCGAGCGGATCCGTCAGATCGAGAACAACACGCTCAAGCGGTTGGAGTCGCTGCCCGAGGCCCAGGGCCTTCGCGGCGCGAGCTGACGACGATTACGCCGAGGCCGCCGCAGCGCTCGAATCGGGCGGCGTCTTCATGCGCTCGTACGGCGCGAAGAGCCGGCAGTGCGGGCACTTGAACCCGCGGTTCGCGGGTGTGTCGCCCTCGATGAGCTCGCCCTTGAAGGCCTTCTTGCAGTGAGGGCAGACGACATCGTAGTTCTCGGCCACGGAGTCACGCTAGCAGAGTGCTTCACGCCCGCCGAGCCGTGCGTACGAACGTTGATCGAACCGCGGAAAAGCCGTATAAGGACTGTCGTGAACGCGGTACCGGCATCCGAGTCGGCTACGACGCCTGTGGTCCGTCTCGAGGGCGTGCGCAAGAGCTTTGGCGACAACCTCGTGCTCGACGGAATCGACGTCAGTGTCGCCGCGGGCGACGTCCTCACGATCATCGGGCCGAGCGGGAGCGGTAAGAGCACGCTGCTCCGCACCGTCAACCTGCTCGAGCCGGTCGACTCGGGGCGAATCTTCCTCGAAGGCGAGGAGATCACCGGCAAGGGAGTGAACCGCAACGCGATCCGCCAGCGAATCGGGATCGTGTTCCAGCAGTTCAACCTGTTCCCGCACCTGCGCGTGATCGACAACCTCACCCTCGCTGCACGGCGGGTGCGGCACGTCCCGCGCAAGGAGGCGGCCTTGCGCGCCCGAGAGCTGCTCGAGCGGGTGGGGCTGCCCGAAAAGGAGCGGAGCTATCCGCACCAGCTCTCGGGCGGCCAGCAGCAGCGGGTCGCGATCGCGCGCGCGCTGATGATGGATCCGCACGTGATGCTGTTCGACGAGGTCACGTCGGCCCTCGACCCGGAGCTCGTCGGCGAGGTGCTGCTCGTCATGCGCGATCTCTCGCGTGATCTCGGGATGACGATGCTCGTCGTCACGCACGAGATGCAGTTCGCGCGGGAGGTCGGCGACCACCTGATCTTCATGGACGAGGGACGGATCGTCGAGGAGGGGAAGCCGGCAGAGGTGCTGTCGAACCCGCGCGAGGAGCGGACGCGGCGCTTCCTCCGCCGCACGTTGACGCTGGCGGGCTCGCTGGACGAGCTCGAGTCTGTTGAGGAATTGGCCATCGATGAGGGAGGGAGTGAATGAGACGTTTCCTGGTGGTGCTCGCGCTCGCGGGCCTGGTCGCGGCGGCATTCGCGGCTTGGGGGATCGCAGCACCGTGGAGCGGCGCGAGCCGCGAGGAGGCCTCGGCCGCGGCGAAGCTGCCCGCTTTGCCGACCGAGGTGAAGGAACGCAAACGCTGGCGCATCGGCGTGAAGTGCGACTTCCCGCCGTTCGGCTACATCGGGGCCGACGGCAAGAAGGGCGGCTATGACGTCGACGTGGCGAGGCGCTTCGCACAGCTGGCGTTTGGCAAGTCGACGCGAGTCTCGATGGAGTGTGTAACGACGCCCAGCCGTATCCCGGCGCTGATGTCCAAGCGCGTGGACATCATCATCTCTACGCTGACCTACACGCTGGCACGTGACCAGCAGATCGATTTCTCGATTCCGTACTACGACGCCACGGGCCGACTGCTAGTCCGGAACGACACCAACATCTCGAATCTGGGCGCGCTCGCAGGCAAGACGGTCGTCACGACCCGAGGGTCGATCTACGACAGCTGGATACGGAACTGCTTCAAGGACACGAACCTGCTCGTCCTCGACTCGACCACGTCGTCGACGCTGGCACTCAAGGACCGGCGGGCGGACACCTTCATGTTCGACGATGCGCTCTTGCTGGGCATCGCGGCTAACGACCCGCAGCTGAAGCTCACGTCGCAGAAGTTCCTGAACCTCCCGTGGGGAATCGGGATCAGGCAAGGCGAGACGGAAATGAAGGCCTGGGTCGACGCAGCCGTTCGGTTGATGAAGAAGAACGACGAGTTCGCGACGATCCTGAAGAAAAATGCCCCGCGGCGGTTCTGGAAGGAATTCCTGACCAACGTGCCGAGGCCAAAGGGCAAGCGGATCGTGTACCCCACCGTTAGCGACCCGTCCAAGCTCTGTCCGTAACTGGCTAGGCGGGGGCGGTCGTTTGCGGCCGCCCCTACCTCCCTCCCGTCCCGATGATCCCCCTCGCCTTCGACTTCGACTGGGGCGTCGTCCTCGACAACCGCGAGGAGTGGATCGAGGGGCTCAAGAACACGCTCGAGGTCTCCGCCATCGCGATTGCGGGAGCGCTCGTGATCGGAGTCGTTCTCGGCGCCGCGCGGGCCCATCGCGTGCCCGTCGTCAGCCAGGTGGCGGCGATCTACGTCGAGGTGATCCGCAACACGCCCTTCCTCGTGCAGGTGTTCTTCATCTTCTTCGGCCTGCCCCAGCTCGGCATCCGCCTCGAGCCCTTCACCACCGCCTGGTTCTGCGTGATGCTCTGGGGCGGCGCGTTCAACATCGAGAACTTCCGCGCCGGATTCCAGGCGGTGCCGTTCCGCTACCGCGAGGCGGGCTTCGCGCTCGGCTTCGGCCGGCTCGCGACCTTCTTAAACGTGACGCTCCCGATCGGCGGCCGGATCGCGCTGCCCTCGTCGATCAACACCTACGTCTCGATCCTGAAGAACACCGCGATCCTGGGGCCGGCCATCGGCTTTGCCGAGCTGACGAACACGGCCTACAACCTCGACAGCATCCTCTTCCAGCCGCTCGAGATCTACACGGTCCTGGCCCTGAGCTACCTCGCGGTCGTCTGGGCGCTCTCGATCATGATCCGTCTGGTCGAGGCGCATCTGCGGCTCCCCAAGGAGGCGACGTGAACCCTCCCGACTGGCTCCGGCCCGTCCTCGACTACATGATCACCGAGGGGCTGCGCGGCACCCTGATCATCGCCGGCGAGTCCGTCATCGCGAGCGCGATTGTCGGCGTGCTGCTCGGGACGCTGATGACGATCCGGTTCTGGCCCTTGCGTGCGGTCATCCGCCTCTACATCGAGATCTGGCGCGGGCTCCCGATCGTCGTGACCATCTTCCTGATCTTCTTCGCGCTCCCGTCGCTGGGCATCCGCTTCAGCGCGTTCCAGGCGGCCGCGCTCGGGCTGTCGCTCTGGGGCAGCGCGCAGGTCGCCGAGGCGACGCGCGGAGCGGTCGAGTCGATCCCGCGCGAGCAGCACGAGGCGTCCGCGGCGCTCGGCTTCGGCTGGGTCGGCCGCCACGCCTACGTGATCCTCCCGCAGGCGCGCCGTCGGCTGCTGCCGCCGATGGTGAGCCTGCTCGTCAACGTGCTCCAGAACTCGACGCTCGCAGCCCTGATCGGTGCGCTGGAGCTGCTCGAGTCAGGCAAGCGCCAGGTCGAGCGGCTGGCGGCGCCGCCCCCGGTCGGCGAGGGCGAGATCTACGCGCTCCAGATCTACGCGATCGTGCTCGTGATCTTCTTCTGCATCTCGTTCCCGCTCACGCGGCTGGCCGCGTACCTCGAGCGACGGCTCGTGTAGCGAGCGCCGAGCCCGCCCTGGGCTTCAGGGCAGGCCCGGCGAATCCGGCGTCGACCGACCGCTACTTGCAGTCGGAAACGCTACGGGAGCCCGCTTGGCGGGCTCCCGTTCTCGCGCCGAACTCGTAACCGGTTAGCGCTTCTTGTGGTCGCCCTTGCGGTCGCGACCGTCGTTGCCGACCTGGCCGCGGATCTCGCCGCCCGGGAACGCCGTCGTGTGGACGTTCGCGTAGATGGCGCCCTTGCGTAGGGCCTTGATCACTTCGGCGAGCTCGCCGGCCGCGATGCCCTGACCGGCTGCTCCGGCGATGATGTCTGCCATGTCGATCACGCCCTCGACCGTGCCCGAGGTCGCGGGGCAGACGGGCTTGTCGCCTGCCGCCGGCTGCGGGCCGCAGAGGAAGGCGACGATGCCGCCGGCGAGGCCGGTCCGGCCGAGGTGGATGTGCGCCTGCGTCACGTTCGCCGACAGATCCTTGTAGCTCAGCTTGTAATGCAGCCCATCCGAGCGCACGCGGATGCGGAACGAGCCGGTTCCCGTCGTGGACAGGGTCAGCGGCGCCTCCTGGTAGCTGTCCAGGCGGGCCTTGCCCTTGCCGTTGTCGTCGTGCGCCACTGCCGCGGTGGCCGCGATCGTGACTATCAGCGCGACTCCGAGGAACGAGGCCAAGACGAGCTTTCTCATGCCTTCTCCTTCCTTCGTCTGTCTCCGATCGGGCGGAAAGTCTGGGTGCCGTTCGTTACGAAATTGTGAGGAACGGTCCAAGCCCCGGCGGTGTAGAAGAGACAGACGTGGAGGGCCGGCCACCGTCAGAGGCGACCCTGGTCGCGAACGCGCGTAAGGGAGACCTCGCAGCGTATGCAGAGCTGGTCCGCATGCATCAGGACACCGCTTTCCGGATCGCGTACCTCATCACCGGCTCGGCCGCCGATGCCGAGGAGTCCGCGCAGGACGGGTTCCTCAAGGCGCACGCCGCCCTCGACCGGTTCGACCAGCGGCGCCCGTTCCGGCCCTGGTTGCTCCAGATCGTGGCCAACGACGCGCGCAACCGCCGCCGCGCCCGCGGGCGTCGCGACAAGGTCTTCCTACGACTCGTGGAGGGATCGTCGGGCGGCGCGGCCCAGCCGCCCGACGATCCCTTCTCGATCGCCGAGTCCCGATCGGACCTGCTTCGCGCGGTCGCTCGTCTCCGCGTCGAGGAGCAGCTCGTCGTGATCGCGAAGTTCTTCGCCGGGCTCACCGACGAGGAGCTCTCGGTCGCCCTCGACCTGCCGGTCGGCACCGTGAAATCGCGTCTGTCACGGGCGCTCGCGCGGCTGCGCGTCGACATGGAGCTGAGCGCATGAGCCGCCTCGAGAACCTACTGCTCGTCGCCGACCCGGACGAGGTCTTCCCGCCGACGCCCGCACTCCACGTCCGCGTCGAGAGCTCGCTCGCACGCCGCCGCAGCCGCCGGAACCTGGTGCTGATCGCGGCCGTGATCGTCGCCGCGGTCACGTTCGCGGCCCTCGCGTCGCCGTCCGCCCGCTCGGCTCTCTCGTCCTGGCTCCGCATCGGCGGCGTGACGATCGAGCAGCGCGAGGAGCTGCCGCCGGTCGACTACCGGCGCCGGCCCGACTTCGGCGAGCGCGTCACGCTCGAGCAGGCGCGGGCGATCGCGCCCTTCCACGTGCGAGTGCTGCCGGAGAACCGTCTCGGAGCCCCCACCGCGGTCTACGTCCGCCGGTCGCCCAGGGCAGTCGTGATGGTCACGTCGGTGTACGGCTCACCCGGGCGGCCACGGCTGCTCCTGAGCCAGTGGCGGGGCGCGCGCTACGGCTTCCTGAAGGTGCTCCCGCACGGGACCGCCGCGGAGCCGGTCAGTCTCGGGTTCGGCGTCGGCTACTGGGTGCCGGAGGCGCACGCGTTCCACTACAACGGGCCGGACGGGGCGATGTACGAGGAGCGCTTCTACCTCTCCGCGCCGGCGCTGGTCTGGGCCGAGCGTGTGACGATGTTCCGGCTCGAGGGCGAGCTGTCCCGCGCCGAGGCGCTCGAGCTCGCGCGTTCGCTCCGGTAGGGATCGCGCAGCGGCTCGGCCGGTGTAGACCAGATCAGGATGACCGCGCTCCCCTGGCTCCTCGCCGGCGTGCTCGCCCTCCCTGCGGCGACCGCGCCGACTGCGTCCCCGGTCAAGGCGAGCCTGCGCGTTCAGGGCGCACCGGTGGCCGGCAAGCCGTTCGTCGCGACCGTCACCGCCCGGCGCAAGGGAAAGCCGGCGAGCGGGCTCCGGCTACGCGTGCTCTTCACACGGCCGGGCCGCCGCGTCGCCGTGACCGCCCGTTCTGCGGGCCGCGGCAGGTATCGGGTCACCGCGGTGCTCCGTGCGCCCGGTCGCTGGCGCTACGACGTCCGCTCCGGCCGCGCGAGCCTGGGCCGCGGCACCCTCTCCGTAGCGAGTCCTCCCGTCTCTCGCCTGCCCGGCGTCGCCGCCTTCAGGGTGTGCGCGGGCGCGGGGCCGTTCTGGCCGACGATGACGGTCGCGGTCGACGGCGGGGCCGTCTGGGTGGCCTGCAAGGAGAGCGGCATGCTCCAACGCGTCGACGCGGCCACGGGAGCGGTGCGCGCGACGATCGCGCTGCCCGGGAGCACTCCGATCGCCGTCGTCGCCGGGCTCGGATCGATCTGGGCGCTCGACGGCCCACCCGGAACGCTCTACCGGATCGACCCGAGGACGAATCGCATCGCCGCCCGCAACGTCCTCGGGGTTGCGCGGCCGTACAACCTCTGGATCGGAGCCGGCTCGGTCTGGTCCGTGGACGACGGCGCGGGCGAGGTCCTGAAGATCGACCCGGGCACGCTACAAGTCGTGGCGCGGATCCCCGTCGGGGACGGGGCGGCCGATCTCGTGTTCCAGGGCGCCGACTGCTGGGTCATCAACCATCGCGACCTGAAGCTCGTGAAGATCGACACGCGGGCGGCGACCGCCAGGACGCTCGCAGTCATTCCGGGCGACGCCCCGGAGCGGATGGCGTGGGCCGCGGGCTGGCTGTGGATCACGGGCCGCGGCACCGGTCTGATCCAGGTCGATCCGGCGACCGGCGCTGCCGTCGCCACGGTCGGGCTCGGCCCGGCCGGGGGCATCGACGTGATCGAGCACGCCGGCGCTCTCTGGGTTGCCGCGCGCGCGAGCGAGGCGACGCAGACGGGCTTCCCCAGGCTCGCCGCCGTCGTCCGCGTCGACCCCGCGACCCGCGCGGCGACGACGATCTCCACAGCCGGCGGACGCCTCGACGTGCACGGGCTGGCCGACGGAGGCTCGGTCGTGTGGCTCGCCGACAACACGAACGGCGTCCTGTACCGCCTTTCCGGGTAGCCGCGTTGAGTACCTGTGAAGATGTAAGCGCGATGTAAAGGTTCGGTTCGGATGTGGCCCGGGGACTGAGCCGCGAGCGCCCGAAGACGGTATGACCTACAAAGACCGGCGCGACCCGCGCGAGCGCGCGCCTTTGCACCGACTCCCGAGAGGTACTGAATGCTGACGAATCTCGCCCTGAACGGCGATGACCTGAATCTGGATGCGCTGCACGCCTTCGTGGAGGAGGCGCGGGAGCGCGGCACCGTGAAGACCGCAGAGCTCGAGGCCTTGCACGTGGAGCACGACCTCGACGACGAGGCCGGTGAGGCGCTGCGTGCTGCTCTCGTCGAGGCCGACGTCGAGATCGAGGCGGACGCGCCCGAGCCCGAGCTCGACCTCACGCCTTCGCACCACCACGGCACGACCGAGAGCCTGCAGCTCTTCCTCAACGGCATCGGCCAGTATCCGCTGCTCACCGCTGCCGAGGAGGTCGCGCTGGCGAAGCGCGTCGAGCGCGGCGACCTGGCCGCCAAGGAGCGGATGGTCAACTCGAACCTCCGCCTCGTCGTGTCGATCGCGAAGCGCTACCGCGGCCACGACCTGCCCCTGCTGGACCTGATCCAGGACGGGGTCATCGGCCTCAACCGTGCCGTCGAGAAGTTCGACTGGCGCAAGGGCTACAAGTTCTCGACCTACGCGACCTGGTGGATCCGGCAGGCCTGCCAGCGCGCGGTCGCCAACCAGGGCGTGACGATCCGCGTGCCCGTGCACGTCGTGGAGCGGCGGCACAAGCTTCGCCGCGCCCGCCAGCAGTTCGAGACCGCGCACGGCCGCACGCCCACGACTGAGGAGCTCGCGTCGGTGACGGAGCTCCACATTCGCCATGTCCACGAGGCCCTCGAGGCGGTCGAGGCGTCAGTCTCCCTCAATCAGACGATCGGCGACGGCGACGGCGAGCTGGCCGACCTGCACGCCGACCGCACCGCTGCGGACCCGCTGGAGGTCGTGGAGATCTCCCACGAGCACGATCGCGTCCGCGCGGCGATCTCGCTCCTGCCCGAGCGCGAACGGCGCGTGATCGAGCTGCGCTTCGGCTTCGGTGAGGACTCTGACGGCGCGAGCCTCGACCAGATCGGGCGCGAGCTCGGGCTCACCCGCGAGCGCATCCGTCAGCTCGAGGCGAGCGGGCTCGCCCACCTGGAGCGGCTGCTGGACTCGAAGCCGCTGGGCCGCCGCGAGCTGGCCGGCGCCGCTTAAGCGCCAGCGAATACCTCCGGACCTGAATGAAGAGGGCGCCCTTTCGGGCGCCCTCTTCGTGCCTCCGACAGGGAGGTCTTACTTCTTGCAGATCGACGCGATGTCGAGCTCGTACACCGGCTGGTAGAAGAAGCAGCCGGTCGACTTCGAGACGAGGTACCGCTGGTTGTCGGTGATGTACGACGCCAGCGGAGCCGCGTTCTTCGCGAGATCCACGTCCAGGGAACCGAAGGCGCGGTAGCGGGCCTGGCCGACGAGGCTGGCCGCAGCCGCGATCTTGCGGTTGTACTGGGCATTGTTGAAGTAGGAGTAGTTGCTGTTGTTGGCCGGGCGGATCGTCGAACCGTCGAGCAGGAACATGAAGTCGTACGGATCGAAGTAATCCATGTGCCAGCCCTCGAGGCTCATGTCGAAGGGCTCGCCGCGAGTGCCCGACTTGGTGAACTGCACGGCACGCGGGAAGGGCTTGATCTCCAGGTCGAGACCGATCGCCTTCAGGTTGTCCTGCACGATCTCGAGCCGTCGGGATGCACGGCCCCGTGTTGCAGGTGTAGAAGACGCCCTTGCCGCCGCGCAGGTTGCCCTGTGCGAGCGAGCGAGCGCGGGCGACGTTCGGCCGTGCCGGGTAGATCGCCGCGTTCTTGAACCCACGCATGCTCGGCGGCATGTACTGGTCGTTGATGACGCCCGCGTACGCACCGCGCTGGTTGATCATCGCGATCCGGTCGATCGCGTTGTTGACGGCCTTCTTCAGCCCGACGTTCCCCAGACCGGAGCCGCCGAAGAGCGGCCGGTCGTGGTTCATCGCCAGGTAGCGGAAGGCAGCCGACGGGTTGACGAAGTACTGGCCCGGGCGAGCTCTTGCGGACGCCGTACTTCTGACCCAGCTCCGCATGCGCCGCCGGCGGGACGGGGCCGAAGTCGGTCGCGTTCGACTCGATGTTCAGCCGGATCGTCTGGAGCGGCAGGCCGATGTCGTACTGGATGCGGTTGACGTTGTGCGGACGCGGGCCCTTGTAGTGCGGGTTCCGCAGCAGCGTGATCGATCGCTTCGGCTCCCACTTGGAGATGTAGTACGGGCCGGTTCCGAGGATCGGAGCCCCCACGCCGTCGGCGTTGATCGGCATGTTCGTCGGGATCGGCGCGAAGAAGGGCATCGCCAGCCGCGAGAGCAGGTCAGGCGCACGCTTGGTGAGCGTGATCTGCAGCTTGTACGGCGACAGCACCTTGACGCCCGAGGCCTTGGTGGCCTTGCCGTCGATGACGGCGGAGGCACCGACGATGTCCTCGATGAACGGCTGGGCCGGGGAGGCCATCTTCGGGTTGAGGTTGCGGTTGATCGCAGCCGCGTAGT
The DNA here is from genome assembly GCA_963739085.1 of uncultured Actinomycetes bacterium. Lineage (GTDB taxonomy): Bacteria > Actinomycetota > Thermoleophilia > Gaiellales > Gaiellaceae > DATFQE01. The sequence continues at coordinate 86,209 of CAVTZA010000022.1, forward strand.
TGGCGGCCGTGACCGTCTTGCCGTTGCTGAACTTGTACGTCTTCTTCAGCGTGAACGTGTAGGTCCTCCCGTTGCTGGAGATCTTCGGGAAGCCTGCCGCGACCTCCGGAACCAGCCGCGACCCGCGCGGGGCCGGAGCGTCCGGATAGGTCATGAGCATCGCGGTCGTCGCATACTCGATCTGCCACGAGAGGTTGTAGTACGCGAGCGCCGGGTCGACGTAGTCGATGTCGGTATCCAGGCTGTACCTGAAGGTACCGCCCTTCTGCGCCGGCCCGCTCGATGCCGTGGGCGAGCTCGCGCCCGACGGGCCGGCGGGGGCCGTCGCGGCGAGCAGGCCCGCTCCGATCGCCAGCATGGCGATGGAGAGCATCAGCCGTCTGTGCATGCTGCTCCTTTCCGATTTACAGGTCAGTGACCATTCCTGACCGAGACGCGTGTGATTCGCGTCGAGCACTAAGACGGCTTCGCGTGTATCTGGTGAGTCTTGTTTAGGAATCGTTGCCGGCTGAACAGTGTTAGGAATAAGTGCCGGCGGCTCTAACTTTTCGCGTAAATGCCCGTCGAACGCGCGTCACGCATTATGCGCAGTCTATTACCGAGCCTGATTGGTTCAGTAGGACTTCCATTTGCGCAGACGTGTGCGCTTGCCCCACACTCCGAGGCGAGACTCCTTCCGTTCTGCCTTGTGCGCCGTGGGCCGACGGCGCACAAGGCGGGGAGGGAACGTCGGGGCTGGAACAGCCCAATCTTCCCTTAACAATCTTCGAACATCTCCCGACGTCATAGCGAGTGTGCCCGGGAGTTCGGGGCACACGATGATCGGGAAAGGATGGCCCACGTGTTCGTCCGGGAAGACGGCATCGAGGGGAGGGGTGGCCAGCCGGATCCTGTCGGCGCGAGCGGCGCCTCCGACGCGTGGCTCGGCCTCGAGTTCCGCCATCTGGCGGCGCTCAAGGCGGTCGCAGACGAGGGCTCGTTCAACGGCGCCGCGCGCAAGCTCGGCTACACGCAGTCGGCGATCAGCCAGCAGATCGCGAGCCTCGAGCGGATCGTCGGCGTCCGAGTCGTCGAGCGGGTCCACGGCCGCAAGACCCTCGGCCTCTCCGTCGCCGGGAACAAGCTGCTCGCGCATGCAACCGCGATCCAGGCGCGCGTGGGCGCGGCCAAGCACGACATCGATGCCCTGACGCGCGGAACCGCCGGGCCGCTCCGCATCGGCGCCTACGAGAGCGTCAGCACGAGGCTCCTGCCCGCGATCATGTCGCGCTTCGTCGGGAGCTTCCCCGACGTCGAGGTCGAGCTCGCCGAGGCGCTGCACGACCTCGATTTCCTCCGCGCGCTCGAGCGCGGCGGCCTCGACCTCGCGTTCGTCGACCTTCCGCTCCCCGACGGGCCGTTCGAGACCAGGCATGTGCTCAGCGACCCCTACGTCCTCGTCGTGCAGGCCGGCTCGGAGCAGGCCCGCGTGTGCCCGCCTGCTTCGCTCATCGACTTCGCCCGGCTGCCGCTCATCTGCTTCCGGGCCTGCAAGCGCATCGATTCGGTGATCGGTCAGCTCCAGGCCGTGGGCATGGACGCGAACGTCGTGCTCATGTCCGACTACAACGAGGCCGTCCAGGGCCACGCGGCGGCCGGCCTCGGGGTCGCCTTCATGCCGCGGCTCAGCGTGAACTACGACGACCCGAGCACGGTCGTGATCGAGCTGGGCGACCTGATTCCGCCACGGCAGATCGCGGTGGCGTGGCACTCGGAGCGCACCACGAGCGAGGCTGCGAACGCGCTGATCCGGATCGCAGCGGACGTCGGCGAGTGCCTCGAGGCGCGCCTCGACGCCCGCCAGCCGGCCGCCTGAGTCGACTTAACGAGGTCTTTGCTAAGGCCTTGCCGCGATCGGCCCGCGCTTTACCCGGCCGCTTCTAGCGTGGGTCGGGCAGTCGACGAAAGGACTCCGATGCGAAAAATGTTGTTCATCTGCGTCGTGGCGCTCGCCGCCGTCTCCGTCTCCGCGGCCTCGGCCGCGCCCGAGAAGAGCGGCCCGCGGGTCATCAGGAGCGGCAAGTGCTCCGGTCCGGCGACCTGGAAGCTGAAGCTCAAGAACGACGACGGCCGGCTCGAGATCGAGTTCGAGGTCGACCAGAACGTCGTCGGCAGGCGCTGGAACGTGGTGCTGAAGCGGAACGGGCGCGTCGTGTTCCGCGGAGTCAAGAGGACTCTCGCGCCGAGCGGCTCGTTCACCGCGCGGAAGCTCGCCGCCGGCCCCGGCGGCACCGTCGTCGCGACCGGACGCTCGGGCGCGCAGAGCTGCCGCGGCGTGGCGTCGCTCTAGCGAGGTCTCGGAGGGCCCGGCCGCACGGCCGGGCCCTCCACACGATCTTCAAAAACCGTCACTAGCGTGGAGACGGTGGACAGGTCGTACGCAGTCCAGCCGCGCGCCGAGCCCCGGGCACACCGGGCCCGCCGGTTCGCCGACGCCGTGTGGGAGCATCGAGGCGAGCCCCGCTGGCGCTGGGCCGCTCTGACCACAGGGCTCTTCCTCGCGAGCCTCTTCGCCTTCGCGCACGTCGCCGAGGACTACCTCACCGGCGACCCGATCGTCCGCTGGGACGTGGAGCTCGCCCGGTGGCTGCACACGCACTCGAGCCAGACGCTCGTCTCCGTCTTCGACGTCGTCACCCTGGCCGGGAACGTGGCCACCCTCGCTGCGGTCACGGCGGTGGTCGGCCTGTTCCTGCTCCGTCGCGGCGCGGTGAACGACGCCGTCTTCCTGGGAGCGGTCGCGCTCGGAGTCGAGCTCGTGAACGGCGTGCTCAAGCTCGCCTTCCACCGACCCCGGCCCGAGCTCGCGTTCGTCCACCTCGACACCTACTCGTTCCCCAGCGGCCACGCGGCCGGCTCGACTGCGATCCTCGGCGCGCTGGCCTACCTCGCGGCGCGGCGCACCGCCGGGCCGCTCCGAGTTGCGGTCCTTGTGGCGACGCCTGCATTGATCGCGCTCGTCGGCTTCAGCCGGCTCTACCTCGGCGCGCACTACCTGTCGGACGTCCTCGCGGGGTTGTGCGTCGGTGCCGCCTGGCTCTTTGCGTGTTTGACCGTCCTGCTCGCCCTCGGCGACCGCTAGAGCGCGACTGCGAGAATCGCCGCGTGAGCGTGACGACCGTCTCGTCGCGGCGTTTCTCGCCCGTCCTCCGCCAGGAGGAGCGCGTCACGCCGCTCGAGCTCTTCTTCGACCTCGTCTACGTGCTGGCTATCACCCAGTGCACGGCGCTGATGGCCTCCGAGCCGACGTGGACAGGGCTCGCCAAGGGCCTCGCCGTGCTGGCCGTGCTCTGGTGGTCGTGGGGCGCCTACGCGTGGCTGACCAGTGTGGTCGATCCCGAGGAGGGCGCTGTGCGGCTCGTCTTCTTCGCCGCGATGGCCGCGTTCCTCGTCGCGGCGCTCAGCGTCCCGGACGCGTTCGACGACACGGCGCTCCTCTTCGCCTGCGCCTACGGGGCCGTGCGCGTCGCCCACATCGGGCTCTTCGTGCTCGCGAGCCAGGACGACCCGATGCTGCGCCGGTCGGTCATCGGGCTCGGAGGGGGGACGGCCGTCGGGGTCGGCCTGCTGATCGCGGCGGCGGCGGCGGACGGCTGGCAGCAAGGCGCGCTCTGGGCGCTGGCCATCGTGCTCGATTTCTCCGAGCCGTACTTCTTCGGCGCCGAGGGCTGGCGGCTCGCGCCGAGCCACTTCGCCGAGCGGCACGGCCTGATCGTGCTCATCGCGATCGGCGAGTCGATCGTCGCGATCGGCGTGGGCGCGGAGGTCGGCATCGGCGCCGGCGTGGTCGCGGCGGCGGTCGCCGGCATGGCCGTGGCCGCGGCCCTCTGGTGGCTCTACTTCGACGTGGTCGCGCTCGTCGCCGAGCGACGCCTCTCGCAGACGCCGCGCCGGGAAGGAGCAGAACGAGCTGGCGCGCGACTCGTACTCGTACCTCCACCTGCCGATGGTGGCCGGGATCGTGCTCGTGGCCCTCGGCCTGAAGAAGACGATCGCCGACGTCGGCGAGCCGCTGAAGCTCGTGCCCGCGGCCGCGCTCCTCGGCGGGACCTCGCTCTATCTGCTCTCACACGTCGCGTTCCGGCTGCGCAACGTGCACAGCCTGAACCGCCGCCGACTGGTCGTAGCGGTCGTCCTCGTCGCGCTGATCCCGGTTGCAGTCGAGCTCCCCTCGCTCGTCACCGTCGTGCTGCTGGCCGTGGTGCTCTCGGCGCTCATCACCTACGAGGCGATCCGGTACGCGGCCGACCGCGACCGCGTCCGCCATCAGCTGGCCCACGAGGGCTAGCGGCTCGGATCGCAGGGGCGGTCGTGGAAGCAGTCGTCGACGAGTCGCTCGAGCGTCCGCTGGTCCCACGCGTTGAGGAAGTCCGCGTGCCCGGTGAGCTGGCCGCCCGAGGCGAGCGTCAGTCCGTGCCCGTCGGTGATCGGGTAGCGGATGAGGAGCCGGATCAGCGGCACCTTCACCGGGTGTGAGGCCGGGCATACGTAGTCCCGGCTGTGCGCCATGTGGCTGTGGTGGTCCGGGCTGTCGAGTCGCTTGCCGTCCCAGCAGTCCGGGAAGTTCACGTGGAGCTCGACGAACGTCTTGATCCTCGCCGGGTAAGTCCTCCGCTCGACCGGGCAAGTCGGGCATTTCTTCCTGAAGGACCGGAAGCTCCTGCGAACGACCGGGCAGCCGGCAGGCACCGTGGTCGACCGCTGGAGCCGAACACCCGTGGAGCCGCCGCACGTCCAGTACACGATCTGCGTGCTCTGCGGATGGTGTGCGTGCGCGTCCCCGGCGATCATCTTCAATCCCGCTGGAAAGGCCCGCATTTGGTCGTAGCCGCGGAGGTTGTAGTAGAACTGCCCCTTCGCAGGCCTGACCTCGCGCCCGTCCTGATACAGCGTCGGCACCCAGTACGCGGCCTTGTCGGCGCGCGGCCTGCACGTCGTGCGGGCGGCCCGCAGGCTCGCGGGGGTGGACTCGGCGTCGGTCGAGCGGTTGCCGAAGAACGTGTGCGCATGCGACCTACCCGGCTCTCCCGGATAGACGATCGGGTCGTCGTTCGACGTGTGGCTGAAGCGGCAGTTGGCGTAGAAGTTGTTGCCGTGGAGCTTCGTCGGGCTGGTACCGGCGGCGAACGACGTCACCGGCAGCGCGACCGCGAGGGCGAGCAAGGCGAGAACGAGCGCGTGCCGAGTCACACTGCTGTTACTCCGCAGGGCCGACGCCGGTTCCGAGCAGCTTCACGACCGGCGCATGAGCCATGACCAGCGTGGGGTCGCGCTGCATGAGCGCGATGTAACGGCGGCCGAACGCCGAGTCGTCCTGCGGCGGAGCGAGCAGGGCACGGGCGTTGGCCAACACCTCCTCCGGCGGGGGCGGCGGCTCGTCGCCCTTCGGCTCGAGCACGTCGTCGACCGCGAGGATCAGGTGCGAGAACGGCCTCAGCCAGCCGTACCGCTCCGGGTCCGAGATCAGCTGCAGGAACTCGGGCCCGGAGAGCCGCCCGTGGACGCCCTCGACCTGGCGGCGCTCGGCGTCGAGGAGCGCCTTGTGCAGCGTGATGAGCGCCGGTTGGACGTCGCGCAGGTCGGCGATCGGCTCGCCCATCGCCGCCTAGGATGCCACCGCGGCATGAGCGACGACGGTTCTCGCACCGATAACGCGCGCCGCTAGTTCTAGGAGACTGCAGTCAGCAAGCCGGCGCGTTCGGCGATGAGGTCGACCAGGTCGACGAACGGATCGAACCCGATCACCTCGGGTGCGTTCGCGACGAAGTTCGAGAGCGCATTCACGTCGTAGAAGGTCGGCTTCCCCGTCCTCGCATTCACGAGGTACTCGACGCCGCCGAGATCGAGTCCCGCGGCGGCGGCGATCCGCAGGGCGTCGTCGACCGCCTCGCCGGGCGGGTCGAAGCCCTCGATCGGGAGCCCGCGGCCGGAGACGCCGTCGGCAATTCCCGGCAGCTCGCAGTAGTCGGCGGGGCAGAGGTTGAAGCTGCCCGGCATCAGCAGCAGCCGGATCGCGTAGAGGAAGCGGCCGCCGAGGATCTCGATGCGCACGACGGCGTCGCCCTCGGCCGGGAGCTGCTCCTGGACGAGCGCCGTGCCGTCCACGCCGAGCTCCACATCTGCGGCAGCCAGCTCGTCGAGCGAGCCGTACGAGGTGATCCCGGCGCCGCTGCCACCGACGTTCGGCTTGACGACCACCGGGAACTCGAGGTCGCGTGCAGCCTCCGCCGCGCGGGCCGGGTCGTCGATCACGCGCGTGCGCGGGTGCTCGATGCCGAGGCTCGCAAGCAAGGAAAGCTGGCGTGCCTTCGAGAGCTCGACGAGGTACGCATCGCGGCCGTTCAGCACGGGCGTCCCCGTCCGTTCCAGGTAGTCGAGGTAGTGCAGCGTCGAGAAGAGCGCGCGCTCGTGGCCGCGCGTCCATGCCGAAGGGCTCATCCGGTTGACGACGAGCGAGTGGCGCGGCTCGAGGTCGGCTGGATCGAAGACGAGGCTGTCGGCGTAAATGCGCTCGAACGGGATTTCCCGGCGCTCGAGCTCGGCGAACAGAGGCGCGAACCACTGTGGATGCTCGTAGAGGATCCCGACTGGCCTGGCCACTCGCCGACTTGGAACGAGCGGTGTCGTCCCGGGATTCCCGCGATTTAGCGCCGGCGGCGAGAGGAATGCGCTCGTCGCGAGGCCCGAGCACGAACTGCTCGCCCGCCACCGCGCGATACAGACGGTGCTTCGCCGGCGGCTGGACGTCGTCCCGCGTCCAGGCACGGAGCCCCTGGGCCTCGCCGCGGGCGTTGAAGACGGCCAGGCCCTCATCGAGATCGTCGGCCACTTGCGCTGCGGCGGCCGACATGTACACGGCCTCGGCCGCCCCCGGCGCGACCCGCGAGTCGAAGATGACGATGCTCAGCTGCGGCCGCGACGCCAGGTTGCGCGAGTGCCTGGCCTCGGGCGAGGAGACCCAGTAGAACTCGCGGTAGTCGACGGTCGCGAACCAGACGGGCGACACCCACGGCACGCCGTCCGCGTCGGCGGTGCCGAGCGTCATGTAGCGGTTCGCCTCGATTACGACCCGAGCCGCCGCCGTCGGATCCGCCATGACCGGCAGTCTCTCAGTCCGGGAGCAGCGGCATCGAGAACCCCTGATTGCGGCCGAGCAGCACCGCGCGCGTCACTGCGTCGACCCCGAACCGCTCGCGCACGGCGTCGAGCGCCGCATCGAGCGCGCCGTCGCTGTAGGCGTCGAGCGGCAGGGTGAGCTGGAGCCTGTTCACGTCGTCGAGGTTCGCGACGGCCAACCCGACGAGCGTGAGGCCCCGCTGCTCGATCATCGGGACGGACGCGGCGAGGAGCCCGCGGGCGGTGGCGAGGACGGTCTCCGTGTTCGAAGTCGGCCGCGGCAGCGTGTGCGACCTCGTCGCCCGCGAGAAGTCGTCGAACCGCAGGCGCAGGACGACCGTGCGGCCGATCCGGCCGGCGTCGCGCATCCGCCTGGTGACGCGGTCGACCACCGCCACGAGCGATGCGTCGATGTCCGCGAGGGTCTTGGGCCTGCGGCCCATGGCGTGCTGCGAGCCGATCGAGCCGCGGCGGCGCCGCACCTGCACCGGCCGCGGGTCGCGGTTGTGGGCGAGCGCGTGCAGCTGCCGGCCGACGGCCTTCCCGAGCATGGCGACCAGCGCCTCCTCGCCCACCTGCGCGACCTGCCCCACGGTCGTGATTCCCCGGGCCCGCAGCTTGGCGGAGGTCACGCGGCCCACGCCCCAGAGCCGCTCGATCGGAAGCGCGTGGAGGAAGGCCAGTTCGCGCTCGGGCGGGACGACGAGCAGTCCGTCGGGCTTCGCCACCCCGCTCGCCACCTTGGCGAGGAACTTCGTCCTCGCCACGCCGACCGTGACCGGCAGGCCGACCCGCTCGCGGACGGCATGTCGCAGCCGGACCGCGATCTCGGGCGGTGTGCCCGAGAGGCGCCTGACGCCGCGGACGTCGAGGAACGCCTCGTCGATCGACAGGCCCTCGACGAGCGGTGCCGTGTCCTCGAACACCTCGAACATGGCCTTGCTGGCCTCGGAGTACGCCGACATCCGCGGCGAGACCACCACCGCGTCCGGGCAAAGGCGGCGGGCGAGCGCTCCGCCCATCGGCGTGTAGATCCCGTGGGCCTTGGCCTCGTAGCTCGCGGCGATCACCACGCCGGCCCCGACGATCACGGGCTGCCCCCGCAGGCTGGGATCGTCGCGCTGCTCGACGGACGCGAAGAACGAATCGGCGTCGGCGTGGAGGATCGTGGCCTCGCTCCCCACGAACATATGTTCGCATTTGTAGGAGGGCTTGGCGAGATGACGGCTGTGTCGCCGGGCCGCGCTGCTCGCCCCGAGGCCGCGTCCTCGGTCGCGCCCACGCTACGCGTCCAGATACACGGACACTCCCTGCGTCCTTGCCTCGGAACGACCATCGCACCCCGGCAACGAGCGACATCCCGCCAACCTCCTAGACTCGCGTGCCATGCCCGAGCTGAACGCGGTCGGCGATCTCGTGCTCACCGAGCCGGAGGCGATGCTCGCGCTGGCCGACCCCGTCCGTCTCTCCCTGCTGGACCGCGTGCGCCGCGAAGGGCCGGCCACCGCGGTGGCGCTCGAGGTGCCCGGGGCGGAGGAGCACCTCTCGGCGCTCGAGCGCCACGGCTTCGTCGAGCGCGAAGGCGAGCGGTGGCGGGCGGTGGGCAAGGGCGTCTTCTTCGAGATCCCCGACGACGCGGACGGCCAGGACGCCGCCAGGCGGCTGAGCAACGTGATGCTGCTCCACTACCTCGACCTGCCGAGGCGCTGGGTCGACGAGCGGGAGCCGACGCTGGACGTGGACTGGGCTCGAGCCGCCGGCCTGTTCAATGCGCGGCTGACGATCACCGCGGACGAGCTCCGCTCTGTCCAGGAGGAGCTGGAGCGGATGCTCGAGCCCTACCTCAATCGCACCCCCGACGACGTGCCCGCCGACGCCGGCCCGGTGCGCATCCTCGGCTACTTCCTTCCCGAGGGCTCGTCGCCTTAGGGCTCAAACCAGTGTCCTGAGGTGCTCCTCCAGGCGGGCGAAGCTCTGGTGGGCGTCGGCTTCCTGTCGGACAGCCGCACGAGGACCGGGCGGCACGGCGTGGAAGTCGCGCTGTGTCGACGAGTTGCTCGGCCGCGAGGGTGAATCAGGGCGTAGGCGGCCTGCCCACACGTCATCGGCAGCGACTACCGATCTTCGCGTGCGGGCGTACCTAGGTAAGGCGACGGAGTACTCGCTTTGAAACGGGCTACCATTGACGGGCCGTCGGTAGCGGGGTGGGGAGCCCGTGAGCTGGGAGATCGAGGTCAGGATGCTCGGCTCTCTCGAGGTTGAGGTCTCCAGGGTGCCTGTTCGGTTCGACGGCGCGAAGCAGCGGACACTGTTCGTCGTGCTTGCTCTCCACGCTCCGAATCCGGTCTCGGCGGATGCCCTCGCGGAGGCGCTTCTGGGGAGACGAGCAGCCCAGCGGCTCGGTGCAGGCGCTGCAGAAGCAGATCTCGCGACTCCGCCGCCGTCTGGGCGATGGGGCGCCGCTGCGCCATAGACTACGGGTTACGTGCTGGAGATCGACCCGAACGCGATCGACTCCCGCCGCTTCGAGGAGTTGCTGAAGCGGGCGCGCGTGGAGCTCGGCCGCGATGAGCCCGCTCGCGCCGCCGCAGACCTTCGGGAGGCGCTGGACCTGTGGCGGGGCCGCCGCTGGACGAGCATCGCTTCGACGAGTTCGCCCAGCCGGAGATCGCGCGCCTGAGCGAGCTGCGCGCGGAGGCGATCGAGGAACGGCTCGCCGCCGAGCTCGCCGAGGGGCGCGACGCCGATCTCGTCGGCGAGCTCCACGCGCTCGTCGCGGAGCACCCGTTGCGTGAACGGTTGCGCGGGCAGCTGATGATCGCGCTCTACCGAACCGGCCGTCAGGCGGAGGCCCTGGACACGATGCGCGCCGCCCGCGAGCTGCTCGTGGAGGAGCTCGGAATCGAGCCCGGGCCCGAGCTGCGCCGGCTCGAGCGCATGATCCTGGCGCACGACCCCGAGCTGATGGCCGACCGGCCTGAGCCGGTGCTGCCGGCCAAGCTGCCCGCGGCCGCCAACGAGACGATCGGGCGCGACCACGAGGTGGCGGAGATCGGCGAGGCTCTGACTGCGGCCGGTCATGCGGCTGCTGACGCTCGTCGGTCCGGGCGGCGTCGGCAAGACGCGCGTGGCGATGGAGGCTGGTCGTTCGGTCGCGCAGCGCTTCCCCGGCGGCGCGGTGCACGTGAACCTCGACGGCGTCGAAGACGCGGGCGTCCTCGTCCCCGAGGCCGCCGCCGCGCTGGACGTGGTCGCCTCGACAGCTGCCGAGCTCGGCGAGAGCCTGAACCGCACGACGCGCGGAGCGGCGACCCTGCTCGTCCTCGACGGCTTCGACCGCTTCCTCGACGATGCAGGGCAGGTCGGCGAGCTGCTCGCCTCTGTGCCCAACCTGACGGTGCTGACCACGGGCCGTGCGCCGCTTCGGCTCACGGCCGAGCGCATCTACCGGGTGCAGCCACTCTCCGCGCCGAACGCGGGCGCGCTGCTCGTGGCGCGGGCCGAGGCAGCCAGCCCGGAGTGGGACATCGAGGCCGACGACGAGATCGTCGGTGCGATCGTGGCTCGGCTGGACGGCCTCCCCCTCGCGATCGAGCTCGCGGCCGACCGGGCACGGCTGCTCGGGCCCCGCGCTTTGCTCCAGCGGCTCGAGGGCCGGCTCGAGCTGCTGACCGGCGGGCCGCGCGACCTTCCTGCCCGTCAGCGCTCGCTGCGCGCGACGCTCGAGTGGTCCTGGGAGGCGCTGGAGCCGTTCGAGCGCCTTCTCCTCGGCCGGCTGACGCTGTTCGAGGGTGGCGCGGCGCTCGAAGCTGCGCGGGCGGTCTACGACGGAGAGCCGGGCGGCAGCCTGGAAGAGGTCGTCGCCTCGCTCGTGGACAAGTCGTCGCTGCTTCGCACCGACTCGGGTAGGGATGCCCAGCCGCGCTTCAGGATGCTCGACACCGTGCGCGAGTTCGCCCTCGAGCGGGCAGCCGAGGTGAACGAGCTTCGCGGGCTCGAGCGTCGGCACGCGGACTACTTCCTCGGCTTCTGCGAGAACGCCGCGGCGCAGGCAGCGCGAACCGATCGACGCGAATGGCTCGATCGCCTCGCCGAGGAGCGGGGCAACATCAGGCTCGCGTTCGAGCGGCTGATGCGGGCGGGAGCGGTGGACGAGGCTTTGCGCATCGCGATCGCCTTCGCGCAAGCGCTCCCGTGGGACGCCCACGCGAACGAGGTCCGCGGCTGGCTGGCGCAGGGCCTGGCAGAGTCGAAGGCAGCTGCGCCGCGCCGCGCCGAGGCGCTCTATTGGGACGGACAACTTGCCCTCTCCCAGGGCCGATTCAGCTATGCCGAGTCCCGTCTGGATGCGGCGGCGGCCGCGGCGCGCCAGGCAGAGGTCCGCTCCGTCGAGGTGGCGGCGCTCACCGCCCAGGGGCGCCGCGCAGTGCTCGTCGCTGCCCCGGACGCTGCGGCGCGTTGCGAGCTGGCCGTCGCGGCGGCCCGGGAGGTGGGAGACCCCATCCTCGTCGCCGACGCGCTCCTCGTGCAGGCCGGCGCCTGCGAGCGCGCTCAGGCATGGGAGCGCGCGGCGGCGCTGGCCGGGGAGGCACTCGTCCTCTACCGGTCGTCGCGCGATCCCTACGGCGCGGCGACCGCCCTCGCGGAGCAAGGTTGGTACGACATGGTCCACGGTCGGCTCGACTCGTCGGATCGGCGTCTCTCGGAGGCGCTCGAGCTTCGTCGCCGCCACGGAGACGACCGTCGGCTCGTCGAGCCGCTCATCGATCACGCGTGGCTCCAGCTCGTCCGCGCAACGACGACGAAGCCGCGAACGGCTTCGAGGATTGCCTCAGGCTCGCTCGCCAGGTCGACGATCAGTTCAACGTCGGCGAGGCCCTCGCGGGCCTTTCGACACTCGCGGCGCTCGAAGAGCGGCCCGAGGAGGCGGCGCTCCTCGCGGGCGCCTCGGCGGCGATCCACCGACGGATCGGCGCGCCGCCCTGGGAGTCGGTGACCGCGATGCAGGATCGGGCGCTCGCGGGCGCGCGGGACTCCCTCGGCGCGGAGGAGTTCGCGGCTCGCTTCCGCGAGGGTTGCGCGCTATCCGCCGAGGATGCCCTCGCACGCAGGCTCAGCAGGTCCGCCGTGGTCGTGGCTCACAGCAGCCCGCGCTGACGCGCCGCCGCGACGGCTTCGCCTCGGCTTGCCACTCCGAGCTTGCGCCTGACGTTCCGGGTATGCATCTCGAGCGTGTCCCTCGAGAGGTACAAGCGGCCCGCGATCTGCTCGTACGTGAGCTCGTGCGGAAGGAGCCGGAGGACGCGAAGCTCCGCATCGGTCAGCTCCTCCGAGGACGGAGCGCCGTCGTCCGCAATGGGTCCCAGCGCCGCCGACAGCTCGTGCTCGATCCGCGTGATGCGAGGCAGGCCGGGCACGTCGAGCGCCTCCCGCGCGGAGGCGAGAGCGTGCGCCGTCGCGTCTCGGTCTCCCTGATGCAGACGCAGGCGCGCGAGCTGGACCTGGGCGAGGGCGATGTCGCAGCCCTCCCCTCCGCGGCGTGCGAGGGTCACCGCCTGCTCGAGGTGCTCCTCGGCGGCGTCGAGACCGCCGCTCGCGAGCAAAGCCGCGCCGAGCGCGCCACGCGCGAGCGAGGTCGTCGGATACTCGTCGAGGCCGTGCGTGCTGGCGCGCTCGAACGCCTCGTTCGCCAGCGTGACCGCGTCGCCGACCTCGCCCCGATCGAGCGCGATGTACGCGAGGAAGGCCAGAGCAGCATAGGCCCGCGCATGCTGGTCGCCCGTGAGCGGATGGGAGACGAACCCCTGCAGGAGCGCCTCCGCCGCCTCGTCGTCGGCGAAGAAGAGGACGATCCCGACGAAGAAGGACGCGACGGCACGCCCGAGCCCGTCCGCGTCGGTCTCGGCCGCCTCTGCGCGTCTAGCCTCCTCGAGGGCACGGGCTGCGTCGCCGGAGGCGAGGTCGAGCATGCTCCGCGCGATCGCCACCGATGCCGCCGTCGTGTAGTCGAAGCCCGGAAGACGGTCTCCCTCCGGCGCCACGGCCTCGACCACGGCGAGCCAGCGCTCGACCTCGTCCCGGCGGCCGAGAGACCGGTCCATGCTCGCCGCGATGAGCGCGAGACGTGCATCCGAGGTCAGCGCCTCGGGCGGCAGACGGTCGAACCAGTCGAGGATTCTGAAGCCGTGACCCTCGCTGTAGAGCGAGACCCAGCTCCGGGCCAGCTGGTCGGAGGCGTACGAAACGTCTCCGGCGACGACGGCGTGCTCGATGCCCTCGACGCGGAATCCCTCACCCGCGTACCACTCGCTCGCCCGTCGGTGCAAGTGGTTCAGCTCGATCGGCGCGAGGGCGGCGAGCTCGCGGGCGAGCACGTCGCGAAAGACCTGGTGGAAGCGGTACCAGCGGGTGCTCGCGTCAACTGTCACGAGGAAGGCATTCGAGCGCTCGAGCTCCGCCAGGAGTCGCTCCGCATCGTCCCGCCCGGTGACCGCCGTGCAGAGGGGAGCGGAGAAGCGATCGAGGATCGAGATCTCCGCGAGGAAACGGCGCACTTCCGGGCGCTGACGGGCGAGGACCTCGTCCCAGACGTAGTCGACGACGTTCTGGGCGTTGATGGGAAGGTCGTTGAGGAAGCCGACCGAGTTCGCTCGGCCGCTCGCAGAGAGGGCGGCCAGCTGCACGCCGGCAACCCAACCCTCCGTCCAGTCGTGGACGTCGCGCACGTCGTCCGGCTCGAGCTCGACTCCCAGCACCGTTCCGAGCAGTTCGGCCGTCTGGGCGGCCGAGAGCGCGAGGTCGCGGATCTCGCGCAGCTGGCCTTGCGAGCGGAGCGGCTCGAGCACGGGCGGCGGGCCCAGCTGACTCGCGATCACGACCCGGGCCCCGGGAGGCAGCCGCTCGATCAGGTAGAGCAGACCCTGCTGCACGTCGGCGTCGTCGATCGTGTGGAAGTCGTCGAGCACGAGAGTGACGCCGTCGAGCTCCCCGGCCGCATCTGCCAGCAGTGGCAGGACGTCGTCGGCGACGACGACTCCGGGGGCCTGGACGCGCCGTAGCACGTGCTCGCCGAAGCCGGGCCGAGCGGTCCGGAGCGCCGAGACGACGTAGAGCCAGAAGACGACGGGGCTGTTGTCACCCGCGTCCAGCGTCAACCAGGCGACGTCGCGGCCGGCTGCCGCCGTCACCCACTGTGCGAGCAGCGTCGACTTTCCCGAGCCGACCGGCGCGGAGACCACGGTCAGGAGTGCGCCGGTGGCGCGCTCGAGCTCGTAAACGAGTTCCGGCCGCTCGACCCACCCCGGCTTCGGCGCAGGCGCGAGCAGCTTCGCCTCCAGCACGAACGCACCCTCAGTGGCGGTTTGGTGCAGACCAGCTCCCCCAGTGGTCGTCGGTCGATCTTAGCCCGCTGACCTCCAGGCGTCAGCGAGGCGTCAGCGTGAGGTCAGCGCCTCCTGGTCTCCTCGTACCCAGCAACCAAGGCACACCGCGAGGAGGTCGCTCGATGTCCCTCTCCCACTCCATCCTCATCCTTCCGGCGTTCGCAGCCGCCGACGAGCGCGGGGCGGTCGAGGCTCACGTCGACGCGGCCGCCGGAGTCTGGCCCGCCGTCCCCGCCGCGGACCTCCCGGCCAGGATGACCGAGGTCGACGCCCGGAGCATCGGCGGCGGCACGGTCGCGCTCTACCTGTCCGTCGGCCCGGCCACTCAGCAGTACGTCGTGGTTTTGGAGAACGCCGTCGGCGAGACGCTCGCCGAGATCACCACCGACACGCGCGCCCAGGCCCTCGACGCCTACTGGCATCCATTCGCACGCCCCGACGTGCCCGACATCTTCGGCGAGGCGGCCTGATGAGACACCTCCTGGCAGCTCTCATAGTCGCCCTGATGCTCGGCGCCTTGATGACGCGAGCCGCGGGGGCGCAGGTCAGCCTCACAACCTCGGGTACGCCATACACGCAGAGCTTCGACACGCTGCCCGCGAGCGGGTCGGCGACGTGGACCAATAACTCGACTATTCCGGGCTGGTTCCACGCGCGCACAGGAACCGGCACCACCATGGTGGCGAACGACGGCAGCAGCAACGCCGGAAATCTCTACAGCTTCGGTACAGGTACAGCGACGGATCGTGCTCTTGGCTCACTAGGGTCAGGCAATGCGGCGATCGGCAACATGTTCTGGGGGGTGCGCCTCCAGAACAACACCGGCGCCACCATCACCTCGCTGGACGTTTCCTACACCGGCGAGCAATGGCGCAACAGCGCAGCAGCGGCACAGACCGTCACTTACTCGTATCTCGTAGGGAGCCCGACCGTCACCGGCTCGCTCGCCGAGTTCCAATCGGCCGGGGTAGGTGTCCCGGCCCTCGACTTCACGAGCCCGATCACCGGTGGCGCGGCAGGCGCTTTGAACGGCAACCTGGCCGCCAACCGCGCGACCAAGAGCTTTTCCGTCTCCGGGTTGAGCATCCCCAATGGGACCGAGATGATGCTCCGCTGGTCCGATCCGGACCACACCGGCGCAGATCACGGGCTGTCCATCGACGATTTTTCCGTCACGCCTCACGGATCCGTATCACTGCCGAACCTGACCATCAGCGATGTCTCTGGGAACGAGGGCAACTCTGGTTCGACCTCGCTTGCTTTCACTGTCAGCCTGTCAGTTCCCGCCGGCCCGGGCGGCGCGACGTTCGATATCGCTACGGCCGACGGCACTGCGCAAGACGACAATCCGGCAAGCGAAGACAACGATTACGTCGCGGGATTGCTGACCGGTCAGACGATCCCGGCAGGCAGCTCGACGTACACCTTCACCGTCGCGGCCAACGGCGACACGGTGATCGAGCCCAACGAAACGTTCTTCGTCAACGTCACCAACGTCGTCGGGGCAAACGTCACCGACGGGCAGGGCCAGGGCACGCTCCAGAACGATGACGTGGACAACACGCCTCCCGACACCGCGATCGACGGCGGACCGTCGAATCCGAGCAGTTCCTCGGCTGCGAGCTTTACGTTCAGCGGTACCGATGCCGGCGGCAGCGGTCTGGCGGGGTTCGAGTGCCAGCTCGACGGCGGCGGTTTTTCCGCCTGTGCGAGCCCGCACAGTTACAGCTCCCTGAGCGACGGCCAGCACACGCTCCAGGTTCGCGCAGTCGACGGTGCCGGCAACGCAGACGCGACACCGGCGAGCTTCCCCTGGACCATCGACACGACGCCGCCCGACACGAGCGTGGACTCCGCGCCGGACGAGGTCACTTCGTCCACCTCTGCGAGCCTGGGGTACAGCGGCGACGCGCTCGGCGGCACTGCGCTCCGCGGCTACGAGTGCCGCCTCGACGACGCCGCGTTTGCGGCTTGCGGGAGCAGCGGCGAGACGTTCTCCGGCCTGGCCGCCGGCGAGCACAGCTTCGAGGTGCGAGCGGTGGACGAGGCGGGGAACGTCGACGCCTCGCCCGCGAGGGTGACGTGGACGGTCGACCTGACCGCACCGACGACGACGATTACCGGCCGCCCCGATCCGGAGACCTTCGCCCGGCGCGCGACGTTCCTCTTCGACGCCGTCGACGGCGGCGGGTCCGTGGTCGCCGGGACGGAGTGCCGCCTCGACGACGCTGCGTTCGCGCCGTGCACGAGCCCGGTCGAGCTCGCGGGGTTGCTCCCTGGTCGCCACGCGTTCGAGGTACGCGCCTCCGATCGGGTCGGCAACGTCGAGGCCGAGCCCGCCGCGTTCTCGTGGCTGGTGTCGTCGCTCCTCGTCGTCGGCGACGAGGCCTCGACTCTCGAGGACACGCCCGCCGTGATCCCGGTCGCCGGCAACGACGTGCTCCCGGCCGGAACGACGATCGTGGCCGGGCCGACCTCGGCCCGCGGCGGAACGGTCACCGCCGCCGGCGAGGGGTCGTTCAGGTACGTCCCGCCGGCCGACTTCAACGGCGTCGACACCTTCACCTACACGGCCTCGGCGGACGGCGTGACGACCCATCCCGCGGCCGTGACGATCACGATCAAGCCGGTCAACGACGGCCCCACGATCGTCGTCGCCCGCGCGCTGCAATGTGGCGGCGCCGGCGGATTCCTGCACGTGCGTCTGAACGACGTCGACGACGCCGGCTCCGGACTCGCGCTCGCTCAGTCCGCCTCGGGCGCGCGGATCGGCCTCGTCGCAACCGGCACGGGCTCCGACCGGGTCCTGACGCTCACGGGGCTGCGGCACCGCGTCCGGGCGACGCTGACGGTCGCCGTCTCAGACGGCTCCCTCTCCGCGTCGACCGCAGTTGCGATCGCCGTCGGAACCAACCGCAGTGAAACGATCGCCGGGACCGACCGCCCGGACCTGATCCTGGGGCGCGGCGGCCGCGACAGCATCCAGGGCCGCGGCGGCAACGACCTGATCTGCGGCGGCGCCGGCTCGGATCAGATCGAGGGCGGCCCAGGCGAGGACGTGCTGCTCGGCGGCGCCGGCAACGACGTCCTTCGGGGCGGCGACGGCGACGATGTCTTGCGCGGCGGCTGGGGCGCCGACCGCCTGTTCGGCGGCGCCGGTGACGACATCCTCCGCGGCGGCCGAGGCCCCGACCGTTTCACGGCCGCGCCCGGCAGCGACCGGCTCCTCGACTTCAGCTCGCGCCAGGGAGACCGTCGCCGCTAACCGCCCTGACGTCAGCGAGATGTCAGCGATCGGTCAGCGCCTCCTGGTCTCTTCCCACACGTCACCGACTCACCCGCACGGAGGAACACAGCATGCGCCGCTCCCGCTTCGCCCACACCACGACAGCCGGATCTCGGCCCGCGGCCCGCGCCGCGCTGCTCGGCCTGCTGACCGCCATCCTGCTGCTCGCGATGGGCGCCGCGCCCGCTGCAGCACCGGCGCAGGGGACGCTGACGACGCTGTTCACGACCATGACCACGCCGGCTCCCACGGCGACGGGCATCAACTCGGTTCCGGTCGGGCCGACGGACTTCGGCACCTTCCGCGCCGCGATGGCGTTCACGCCGACGGTCTCCGGCAAGGCGCAGCTGCTCAGCATGCGCGGACGCTGCGTCATCGGCGGCAGTACGGGCACGGGCTGCGCCAACATCGGGCAGGTCTCGATCCAATCCGACGGCGGGGGCAAACCGAGCGGTCAGGACCTGGGCACCATGGGCTTCTACCTGCTCGAGGACGCGGAGGGAGCCTGGCGGCTGCAGATCACCGGCCACCCCACCGGCGGGACGTTCAGGCTCCGGTATCAGGACGCCGAGCGTACGCAGGAGACAAAGCCGATCCCGTTCGACGCGTTTCTCGTCCATTGGCCGAAAAGCGACCGGTGCGACGACCCGTCGGGGCTGGCGCCGTGCGCGCTGCAGCAGAGGATGAGAAACTTCGGTGCCATCGATTCGGTCGGGAGACCGCCCACTTTCATGACGGGGGGCCTCGCCCGCCTCCCGGAGGACGTCGCGATCTTCAGGATCCAGCGTCAGGGCACCGTTACCGCATTCGACGTGCAGCTGACCGGCGGTACGAACCCGAAGATCGCCGTCACGCAGCCGGTCATCCAACAGGAGTGCGGCACCCTCAGCCCGGCGCCGGAGCTGAAGGCCGGCACGAAGTACTGGGCCGTGATGGCGGCGGAGGACGAGGTCGGGTGGAGCGACTGGACAGACGACACGGCGGAGGTGCTCGAGAGCCTGGACGACGCCGCGTGGCAGGCGGCGTTCAACCCGAAGACGCTCGCCCTGCGCATCGATACGGGCGCGGAGGCTTGTGTACCGGTCGCCGTCGCGAACCCGGACCCCGGAACGGGGATCGGGCCCGGCACCGAGAGGTTCAACACGGTCACGATCACGAACAAGGGGGTCTCGCCCTTGACGCTGGGCGGCGCCTCGTTCACCGGCCCGGGCGCTGCGGTGTTCTCGCTGCTGGACGCTGAGCCGGGGCCGCTGGCTCGGCCGTATCGGTTCCCGCGCTCGCTCGGGATCGAGACGACGTCGATCTTCTACGTCGCTTGCTCGAGCCCGGCCGAGGGCCTGTTCCGGGCGACGCTGAGCATCAACACGAGCGACCCAACGCTGCCGCAGGTGAACTACCCGGTCGAGTGCATCGTCGACAGGACGCCGCCGACGATCGCCTTCTCACCCGGCGTGCCGGATGGCCTCGCAGGCTGGTGGAGGACGAGCCCGATCGTGCTCGGCGTCACGGCGAGCGATCCGCAGCCGGGGAGCTCGGTGACGCGTCTGTTCTGCTCGGACGCGAACACGGCTGCGTTGTGGTCGCCGTGGAGCGTGTTCGGCAGCGCGATGTCCTCCTCGGTCACGGGAGAGGGCGTCCACGACGCCGACTGCCGCGCGACCGACGAGGCCGGGAACACGTCCGGGAGCTTTGCGACCGGGTTCAAGATCGACTCGCAACTCCCGGTGGCGGTTCCGACCGTCTCCCCGCGCCCGAACGACCAGGGCTGGAGCAACGCCGAAACGACGGTCACGTTCGCGTGTGACGACCCGGCTCCCGGGTCGGGCGTAGATACCGCGGCCACGGGCGGCGGCTCGGTCGACGCGGAGACCGCCGGGACCGACTTCACATCCGGCGGCTGCACGGACGTCGCCGGTCACGCCGCGTCGCCGGTGACCGTTCCCGTCAAGCTGGACTGGACACCGCCGGCGCTCGACGGCTCGGTGACCGACCCGGCGCCGAACGGCGTCGGCTGGAACAACAGCGACGTGTCCGTCGCCTTCTCCTGCAGGGACGGCGGAGACGTGCAGGCGGGTGTCGTGGCCGGCTGGCCGGACGTCGTGATCACCGATGAAACGCCCGAGCGGATCGTCGAGCCGACCGGCGACTGCATCGACGCCGCGGGCAACAAGGCCGTGCTCGACGGGTCGGAGTCGGTGACGGTCAGGCTCGACAAGACGAACCCCACGACCGAGCTCGCCGGGAAGCCGCCTGCCGCGGTGAACGTCGCCACTGCGGCCTTCGGCTACCGCGGCGAGGATGCGCTGTCGGGCGTCGACGTCGTCGAGTGTCGCCTCGACGGCACCGCGTTCGCGGAGTGCCCGGCCGACAGCAAGGCCTATTCGGACCTGGCCGACGGCATGCACACGTTCGACGCGCGCGCGGTCGACGTCGCCTCGAACGAGGACGGCTCGCCGGTGAGCTGGACGTGGACGGTGGACACCGTCTCGCCCGACACGAGCGTGGACTCCGGGCCCGATGCGGTCACCTCGTCCACCTCGGCGAGCCTGGGCTACAGCGGCGACGCGCTCGGCGGCACAGCGGTCCGCGGCTACGAGTGTCGGCTCGACGACGCGACGTTCGCTGCTTGCGGGAGCATCGGCGAGACGTTCTCCGATCTGGCGGCCGGCGAGCACACGTTCGAGGTGCGCGCGCTCGACGAGGCGGGCAACGTCGACGCCTCGCCCGCGAGCGCGACCTGGACGGTCGACCTGACCGCGCCGAAGACGACGATCAGCGGCCGCCCCGATCCGAAGACCCTGAAGAAGGACGCGACCTTCGTCTTCGAGGCGGTTGACAGCGGCGGCTCCGAGGTCGCCGGGACGGAGTGCCGCCTCGACGAGGCCGCGTTCGCGCCGTGCGCGAGCCCGGTCGAGCTCGCAGGGCTGCTCCCGGGTCGCCACGCGTTCGAGGTGCGCGCCTCGGATCGTGTCGGCAACGTCGAGGCCCCGTCCGCCGCGTTCTCATGGCTGGTGTCGTCGGTGCTCACGGTCGACGACGACGCCCCCGCGCTCGAAGACACGCCTGCCGTGATCCCGGTCACTGTCAACGACGTGATCCCTTCCGGGACGCCGGTGACGATCGCGGCGACCGAACCGACGTCGGCCCGCGGCGGAACGGTCACCTCGGCCGGCGATGGGTCGTTCAGGTACGCCCCGCCGGCCGACTTCAACGGCATCGACACCTTCGCCTACACGGCCTCCGCGGACGGCGTGACCGCCAATCCCGCAACCGTCACGGTCAGGGTCGCCGCCGTGAACGACGCGCCGGCCTTCTCGCCCGGCGGCGAGGTGTCGGTGGACGAGGACTCCGGCGCGTACAGCGCGTCGTGGGCCTCGGCCGTCGGCGCCGGCCCCGCCGACGAGGCCGGCCAGCTGGTCCGTTTCGTGCTCGGCGGGGACAGCGCGCTGTTCAGCGTCGCTCCTTCGATCTCGCGCGTTGGTCAGCTGACGTTCGTTCCGGCCCCGAACGCGAACGGCCGCGCGACGATCGACGTCGCGTTGGTCGACGACGGCGGGATCGTGAACGGCGGTTCTGACATCTCGCGGGCGACGCTCACGATCGACATCAAGCCGGTCGACGACGCCCCGACGATCGGGGTCGCGCGGGCGCTCGAGTGCGGCGGCGCGAGCGGGACCCTACGCCTGGCCCTGAGCGACGTCGACGACGCGAGCTCCGCGCTGACGCTGTCGCAGTCGGCATCGGCCGGGATCGGCGTGGTGGCCGGCGGCTCGGGCTCGGACCGCACGCTCAGGATCTCGGGGCTGCACCGCCCCGCTCGGGCGACGCTGAACGTGGCCGTTTCCGACGGCTCGAAGTCGGCGTCGACCACGATCGCCGTCGTCGTGGGAACCACCCGCGGCGAGACGATCGCCGGCACCGAAGGCCCGGATCTGATCTTCGGGCGCGGCGGTCGCGACACCCTCAGAGGTGCGGGCGGCAACGACCTGATCTGCGGCGGCGCGGGCTCCGACCGCATCGAGGGCGGCGTCGGCAACGACGTGCTGCTGGGCGGCGCCGGCAACGACGTCCTTCGCGGCGGGGACGGCGACGACGTGCTGCGCGGCGGCTGGGGCGCCGACCGGCTGTTCGGCGGCGCAGGCGACGACATCCTCCGCGGCGGTCGTGGTGCCGACCGTTTCACGGCCGCGCCCGGCAGCGACCGGCTCCTCGACTTCAGCTCGCGCCAGGGAGACCGCCGCTAACCGCACGCATCTGCACGTCAGCGAGATGTCAGCGACAGGTCAGCGCCTCCTGATCCACTCCGAGCAGTGAGACCGCCCGCCTTGTCCCCTCCCCCCGCCGGCGCCTTCCCTTGCACCGGTGCCGCGCTCCCCACCGGCACCGGTGCCGCCGGCACAGGCGGCGGTGCCGTCAGGCGCCTGCTGATCACTGCTGCTGATCGTGGCGGGCGCCTTCGGCGTCACCGACGCGTCGGCCTCGCTTCGCCCTCTGGCCGGTTACCCCAACCTGAGCCCCGACGGCGCGTACGTCCCGGCGAGGTAATCGTCAAGTTCGCCAGCCGCCCGAGCGTGACCGAGCTCCAGATCGCGGCGGTCGGTGTCGACGCCGTCTCGTTGGAGCCGCTGGACCTAAGCAACGCCTACGTCGCCGAGCTGAAGCAGGGTCAGACGGTCCCCGAGGCCGTCGCCGAGCTGAGCGCGCGCTCGGACGTTCTCTACGCCGAGCCGAACTACATCTATCGCGCCGCGTCGATCCCGAACGACACCGAGTTCGGGAACCTATGGGGCCTGAACAACACCGGCGAGCTGCCCGGAACCACGGCCGACGCCGACATCGACGCGCCGGAGGCCTGGGACGAGACGACCGGCAGCCCGGACGTCGTCGTGGCGGTGATCGATTCGGGCGTCGCGTACGACCATCCCGACCTCGACGGGAACATCTGGAGCAATACCGACGAGATCGCCGGCAACGGCATCGACGACGACGCGAACGGCTACATCGACGACGTCCGCGGCTGGGACTTCGTCCAGAACGACGCCGAGCCGCTCGACTTCGAAGGCCACGGCACCCACGTCGCCGGGACGATCGGCGCGGAGGGGAACAACGCAAAGGGGATCACCGGCGTCAACTGGGACGTCGCGATCATGCCCGTCCGGGGGCTGGATGCGCACGGCGACGGAACGAACAGCGGCCTCGCGCAGGCTGTTGCCTACGCGTGCGCGAACGGTGCGCACGTCACCAACGACAGCTGGGGCGGCTCGGGCGCGAGCCAGCTGCTGTACGACGCGTTCGCGGCGTGTCCGGGCGTCTTGCACGTCGTCGCGGCGGGGAACGACGGCCTCGATCTCGACGGCGCTTTCAGCGAGTTCCCGTGCGAGTACGACGGGCCCGACTCGCCGTTCGCTGTGCTCCCCAACATCGTGTGCGTCGGCTCGAGCGATCCCCGCGACGGGATGTCGGGCTTCTCGAACCACGGGACGGAGTCCGTCCACCTCTTCGCCCCGGGTACCGAAATTCGCAGCACCTACCCGACCCGCTCGCTGGTCACCCCGATCGCGACCTTCGACCCGACCATCACGGGGTGGACGGCGGGCGGCACCCCCAACACCTGGGGGCGAGCCGAGCGTCCGAGCGCCTCGAACGGGAGCGCCTCAGACTCCCCGGCCGGCAACTACGCGAACAACACCCAGAACACGTTCCAGCGCAACGGGGCGCTGAGCCTGGCCGGCCGCCGCGGCTGCCGTGTCGAGTACCAGCTGAGCCTGGACGCCATCGCGCCGAACGACGGCCTGGTCGTTCAGGCGTCGACCACCGGCACCCCGACGACGCTGTCCGCCTGGAGCGGCAAGACCGGCGGCTTCGTGTCGCTGTTCGACGATCTGTCGGCGTTCGACGGCACGAGCGCTCTGCTGTTCCGCTTCGCCTTCGGCAGCGATGCCACGGGCGTTGCCGACGGCGCGTACGTCGACGACGTCGCCTTCCGCTGCCTCGAGCCGGCCGGGGAGCTCTATGCCTGGCTCAGCGGTACCTCGATGGCGGCGCCGCACGTGGCCGGGGTCGCCGCCCTGTACTTCGCCCGCTTTCCGGCGAAGTGGAATCGGACGGCGTCGTCGTGGCGGCCGTCAAGGCCGCGATCCTCGCAGGGGTCGAGGCCGCGGCTGCGTTCGGCAGACCGTCTCCGGCGGCCGGCTGAACGCGAAGTCGACGCTCGACGGGCCGCCTCCGCCGCCGCCGCCCGCCGCCGCCACGCCGCCGCCCCCGCCCTCCTCCGCCGCCCCCTCCGCCGGACCCCGACCCACCGGAGACGACGATCGATTCGGGCCCGCCCGCCACGACGACGGCGACCGAGGCGACGTTCGAGTTCTCGGCGAACGAGGCGAGCACGTTCGAGTGCGAGCTCGACGGCGCGCTCTGGAGCCCGTGCAGCTCGCCGAAGGAGTACACGGGACTGGAGCTCGGCGCGCACAAGTTCCGCGTACGAGCAACCGACGCGGCGAGCAACACCGACCCGACGCCGGCCGAGGCCGAATGGACGATCGAGTCGCCGCCGTCTCCTCCCCCGCCGGGACCGCCGCCGCCCGCGCCTCAGCCCCCGGCTCCGCCTCAGCCCAGCCCCGGCTCCGCCGCAGCCAGCGCCTCAGCCCCCGGCTCCGCCGCCGCCAGCGCCTCCGCCTCCCGGGCCCCCACCCCCGCGCCCCCGCCTCCGCCTCCGCCTTCACAGGCACGGTGCGTCGTCCCGAACGTCAAGGGCAAGACGCTGCCGCAGGCGCGACGGCTACTGGCTGCGAAGGGCTGCAGGCTCGGCATCGTCACGCGCGCCTATTCGGCCCGCGTGCGACCCGGACGCGTGCTCGCGCAGAGCGCGCGCCCAGGCCGGGTGCTGCCGCGTGGAGCAAAAGTCAGCGTCCGCCTCAGCCGCGGCGTTCGAACCTCAACCCAGAAAGGTGGCCGTTGATGCGCCATATCCGACCCCTCCGGGGGGTGTGTTTGGGTGTGTGTGGGGGGGGGGGGGTGGTGGCCGCTCGACCCTCGGCACGCACATCCGTCATCGCGTTGCTCGCGACTGTGCTCCTGGTCGCCGCCTCCGCTTCGGCGCGGACGGGCGCGGCTACGCCCAGGCCGGATCTCGTCGTGCGATCGCTGACGAGTTCGCCGGCGACGGTGGCGCCGAGGGGGACGCTGACGGCGAGCTTCAGGGTCGTCAACGTCGGCAAGCGCGGCGCGCGGGCATCGAAGGCAGCGGCATACCTATCGCGCGACTCGACGCAAGGGCAAGGGCGACCTCCGCCTCGCGCCCGCGTCGTCGATAGCGCGGCTCAAGCCGGGTAAGTCGGCACGGCGCAAGGGGACGTTCGTGCATCCCGAGGCGACGCTAGGCCAGTGGTTCGTGATCGTCTGCGCCGACGACACTCGGCTCGTCCGCGAGACGAAGGAACGGAACAACTGTCGTACGTCGACGCGGCGGACGTCGGTGCTGACGAGCCTGCCTCCGCCGCCTCCGCCGGCGCCTCAGCCCCCGTCTCCGCGCCTCCCGCGCCGCCGCCTCCGGCTCCGCCGGCTCCGCCACCTCCACCACCGCCGCCACCTCCACCACCTCCGCCACCTCCCCGCCGGGTTCGGAGCCGACGGACATCGCGCTCTGAAACGCGACGCTGGCCGAGAACCTGCCGGTGGGCACGCCGGTGGGGACGCTGTCGACGACCGATCCCGATCCGGGCGACACGCACACGTACTCGCTCGTCGCCGGGACGGGCTCGGACGACAACGCATCGTTCGGGATCACCGGAAGCATGCTGGAGACGAACGCCGTACTCGACGCCGACGCCCGGACGTCCTACGCCATTCGCGTGCGGTCGACCGACAGCA
The DNA here is from genome assembly GCA_963739085.1 of uncultured Actinomycetes bacterium. Classification (GTDB taxonomy): domain Bacteria; phylum Actinomycetota; class Thermoleophilia; order Gaiellales; family Gaiellaceae; genus DATFQE01. The sequence continues at coordinate 111,901 of CAVTZA010000022.1, forward strand.
CGACGCGCTTCTTCGAGAAGGCGTTCACGATCACGACGACGCCTACTAATGACGCGCCGACGGACATCGGGCTCTCCAGCTCGAGCGTGCCCGAGAACCAGGCGGTGGGGACGACGGTGGGCGCGCTGTCAGCGACCGATCCGGATGCCGGCGACACCCACTCGTTTGCGCTGGTCGCGGGCGCCGGCGACACGGACAACGGCTCGTTCACGATCACGGGCTCGACTCTGCAGACGAGCGCGGTCTTCAATTTCGAGGCGAAGTCGAGCTACTCGATTCGCGTACGGACGACGGACAGTGGCGCGCTGACGTTCGAGAAGGTGTTCACGATCACGGTGAGCAACGTCAATGAGGGGCCGACCGACATCGCCCTGTCGACCGAGCAGCGTCCCGGAGAACCAGGCCGTGGGAACGACGGTCGGCACGCTGTCGACGACCGATGTCGACGCGGGCGACACGTTCGGGTACAGCCTCGTCGCGGGCACCGGCTCGACGGACAACGCCTCCTTCACGATCATGGGCGCGATCCTCCAGACGAACGCAGTGTTCAACTTCGAGGCGAAGTCGAGCTACTCGATCCGGGTGCGCACGACGGACAGCGGCGCGCTGACGTTCGAGAAGGTGTTCACGATCTCGGTCAGCAACCTCAACGAGGCACCGACCGACATCGCGCTCAGCGACTCGAGCGTGGCCGAGAACCAGGCCTCAGGGACGACGGTCGGCACCCTGTCGGCAACTGACCCCGACGCCGCCGACACGCACACCTTCAGCCTCGTGGCCGGCACCGGCTCCACCGACAACGGCTCGTTCACGATCGCGGGCACCAGCCTGAGACGAACGCCGTGTTCAATTTCGAGGCGAAGTCGAGCTACTCGATCCGCGTGCGCGCAAGCGACGCCGGCGCATTGACGTTCGAGAAGGTGTTCACGATCACTGTCACCAACGTCAACGAGGCGCCGACTGACATCGGCCTGACGGGTTCGAGCGTCGCCGAGAACCAGCCCGTGGCGACAACCGTCGGGACGCTCTCCGCCACGGACCCCGACGCCGCCGACGCGCACAGCTTCAGCCTCGTGGCCGGGCACCGGCTCGACCGACAACGGCTCGTTCACGATCGTGGGCACCAGTTGAGGACGAACGCGGTCTTCAACTTCGAGGCGAAGTCGAGCTACTCGATCCGCGTCCGCGCGACCGACAACGGCGCGTTGACGTTCGAGAAGGTGTTCACAATCTCGGTCACCAACGTCAACGAGGTACCGACCGACATCGCGCTCTCAAGCTCCAGCGTGCGCCGAGAACCAGGCCTTGGGGACGACGGTCGGCACGTTGTCGACGGCCGACCCCGACGTCGGCGACACGCAGAGCTACAGCCTGGTCGCGGGAACGGGCTCGACCGACAACGCGTCGTTCACGATCACGGGCACGAGCCTGAAGACGAACGCCGCCTTCGACTTCGAGACGAAGTCGAGCTACTCGATCCGCGTCCGCACCACCGACGCGGGCGCATTCTTCGAGAAGGTGTTCACGATCTCGGTCACCAACGTGAACGAGGCGCCGGTGAACACCGTCCCGGGCGCGCAGACCGTGAACGAGGACACCGACCTCACGTTCTCAGCCGGAGCGGCGATCTCGGTCGCCGACCCGACGGGACCTCGACGAACGTGAAGCTCTCGCTCGACGTCGCGCACGGGACGCTGACCCTTGCCACGACGGCCGGCCTGACCTTCGTCGACGGCACCGCCAACGGCACCGCGGTCGTGCACATCACCGGGACGATCGCCAACCTCAACGCCGCGCTGGTAGGCCTCAAATACCGCGGCAGCTCGAACTACAACTCGACCCGCGGCGCCGAGATCGCTCGCCGTCGTCACCAACGACCAGGGCAACACCGGCACCGGCGGCCCGCTCTCGGACAGCGACAGCGTCGGCATCTCCGTCAGCGCCGTCAACGACGCGCCGACCGCGACGACTAAGACGTACGCGGCGCAGGCGAACATGAAGATCCGGGTTGACCGGGCTGCTCACCGGCGCCAGCGACCCGGACACCGGCGACGGCGGCTACACGGCGAGCTTCAGCGCGGCACGACTCGGGGCCACGACCCGGCCGGCGGCACCGTCGACGGTGACGAACGCCGCGACCGGGACCTTCGACTTCGACCCGCCGCCGGGCGCGACCGGCCCGTGACGTTCACGTACACGCGTGTGCGACAGCGGCAACCCGGCGCCGGGGCTGGCAGCGCCGCGACCACGGTGACTGTCAACGTCGCCGGGCCGGTGATCTGGTTCGTCAACGCCGCGGGCGGTAACGACACGACCGGCAACGGCACGCTGGCCGAGCCGTTCAAGACGATCGCCAGGGTCGACACCGTCGACGCCGCCAACCAGTCGATCTTCCTCTACTCGGGCGCGTACGCGAACGGGATCACGCTCAACACCAGCGAGAAGCTGGTCGGGCAGGGAGCGACCGGCCCCGCGAGCTTCGACCTGCTGTTCGCGATCACGCCGCCCACAGGGACTATCGCCCGGCCGGCGATCGCGACCGGCACCGCAACCGTGCAGGGCACGGTGACGCTGGCGAACACGGCGCTGCTGCGTGGGCTCGCGCTGTCGACCGGCGGCGACGGCCTGACAGGCGCCGGCGGCCTCAGCGACATCGACGTCTCGCAGACGTCGGTGACGACCACGACAGGGACGGCCGTGAACCTGAACAACGCCGTCGGCAGCTACTCGTTCTCGAGCATCTCCACCAACGGGGCCGCGGACGGAATCCTGCTCGACACGCTCGGCACCAGCACCTTCACGGCCAGCGGCGGCTCGATCGCGACGCGACGATGCGCGGCGTCGACATCAACGGCGGCAGCGGCAGCTTCAGCTACAGCGGCCCGATCAGCACGTCGGGCGCAGGCCGGTCAGTCGAGGTCACCAACCGCACCGGCGGCACGGCCACCTTCAGCGGCGCCGTCACGGACACCGGCAGCGGAATCAACCTGGGCTCGAACACGGGAGCGACGATCAACTTCAGCGGCGGCATCACCGCGAGCACCGGCACCAACGCCGCGTTCGCGGCGAGCGGTGGCGGCACGGTCAACGTCACCGGCTCGGCGAACACCCTCACCACGACGAGGGAACCGCGCTGAACGTCGCCAGCACGACGATCGGCGCGAGCGGTCTGACCTTCCGCAGCATCTCGTCGAACGGAGCAACAAGCGGCATCGATCCTCAACAGCACCGGCGGTCTCGGCGGCCTGACTGTCACTGGTAAACGGCGCTCGACATGCGCGCGGCGGGTCGACTGTTCGGGCGGCACGTCCCGGACACGGTCGGCGCCGGGAGCTCGACTGCTCCGGCCGCCGGGCGACGGGCGTCGAGTCTCGGCCACACGCGCAGGTGTCGTTGACGAGGGTGCGAGTCAGCGAACGCGGGCGACGACGGCATCGACGGCAGCCGGGTCACGATTTCGCCCTCGTTTCCAGCCTCCTCGGCAACGGCAACGCACCGGACGGGATTGAGGCGTAACTGTTCGGCGGCGGCGCCATCACGAACAGCACGATCCTGACGGAGACGCAACGACGATCATTGAGAATCGAGGAACTCTCACGGCGAATTGGCAGCGCAACATCCGCGTCCGACCATACGTTCCGGGTCCGCCCCGGTAGGCGATCGAATGACGCCTGAACGTCTCCAACAACGACGCATCCACGGGCGCCGTCGGCAGTGGGGTGACGAAGGGGACCTCACGTCGATCGACGCCGACCGAACAGCGGCGGCTGCACGATCAACATCAGCGAACACCACGTCTGACGAAGAACCACGGTCGGCGACCGCCTCAACTTCACGATCGTCGACACCGCTCCACCCTCGCCGTCACGGTGACGGGCAACTACATCGGCGACCCCTCGCGCCCGTTCTCGGGCTCGGCGACGGCGGACTTGGCGTCCGGGTCACCGGGAACGGCCCCGGCACGATCAACGCGCTCCAACCAACACGATCCTGCGCAACCCCTACGGCATCCACGTGCGCGAGGGCGATGGCAACTGCGACCATCACTGGCCACCGTCGCCGACCGGCGTCGACGGCTGCCGGCGTCAACATCACGGCAGCATCGAAGCTCGGCATCATCACCGGTGCGGCGGCGCCGGTCGGCGCTGACACGCGACCCTGATCGAGGACAATAGTCTTCGTCCGGAACGACCGCCGGCGAACGTCTTCGCGCCGAGTACGCATCGACCCACGATGCGACCGTCCGACGGAAACAGCGGCGAACACCTACAGCCCGCAACGACCTCCTCGGTGCTGGCCGACATCGGATCCGTCGCGGCCGATCCGGTCGGCCTGCCTCGACCTCGGCAGGCTCGATACGCGAGGAGACCGAACAAGCACCGTGCACGCTCTCCTGTGCAGCCAGCAGTGCGGGCGGGGCAGCATCCGCAGTGCGCCGCGCCTCGGCGCGCGAGACCTGACGCATGCCCGGCTACGCCGGCCGAGCCGACGACGAGCGTAGCCACCGGCAGCTGTCACCGAACGAGGACTGCGGCGGGCACTGAATCAGTCCCGGCACCGGAAGCTGCACCTCCGGCCGCGGCGCCTGACCCGATCCGGGAGCGGCGACGGTGGTATCCCTTCGGGCAGCACCACAACGGGCGACGGCTACCTCGGGACCTCACACCACCAGACCTCCCCGCGCGCCGGAAGCAGCTCACGAATCGCCGGCTGTACGGAAGGAGGCGAGATCAGCCCCACTATCGGGCGTGTCCAGCGCGTTCGTCGTAAGCAGCGTAGGAAGCGGCGATCTCGAGCGGCGGATGCCGAGCCAGAAGGCGGCTAGCGACCTTCGATGAGCGCCGGGGCAGCTACGCGTAGCGCACTCCCTGCGCGCCTCGGGGCCCCTGTCGCGTCGTACTGATCCTCGCTCGCTATGCCGTTGATACCACAGCCTGCGCCCGGAGCGGGCGTCAGCGAGATGTCAGCGGAACGTCAGCGGCCGCTGATCCACTTGGGCAAGGCAGAAATGCGATCTTGGGAGGCACTCCGCATGCACGCGACTCTTGTAAACGTCACTCCGTTGGAGGAGACTGAAGACGGACGGGTGCGCTCCTGTGATCCGTCTGCGGCCAGGCTCCGCGCCCAACGGGGAGGCGTTGACCTGCACGGGGGGACGCATAGCCATAAGCAGGCCCGACGCTCATTCTTGTCGCCCTTGCGTGCTGGTGTGCGCGGTGCTGCTCGCGGGCCAGCTGTCGGCTGCGCCCTGGCGCGCGCGCCGGCCGAGAACGACTGCACGATCGATGGGACGCCGGGTGCCGACGTGCTCGCGGGCACGCTCGGCGACGACGTCATCTGCGGCTTCGGCGGGGACGACGTCATCCGGGGCGGCCCCGGCGACGATCGCCTGCTCGGGGGCACCGGTGATGACCGGCTTTTCGGCGGGGGCGACAACGATCGTCTCGTCGCAGACGGCGGCGACGATGTCCTCGACGGTGGCGGCGGGAACGACAACCTGCGCGGCGGCGTGGGCGCCGACGTGTTCCGGGGCGGGCCTGGCTCCGACCTGGCCGACTACCTGAACTCCGACGAGGCGGTGACGTTGTCGATCGGCGGCGCTGCCGACGGCGGCAAGGGCGAGGGTGACGAGATCCGCGGCGACGTCGAGAACCTGCGCGGCGGCTCGGGCAACGACTCGTTGCAGGGGAACGCGCGAGAGAACTGGCTCCACGGCTATCGCGGCAATGACCGCGTGCGCGCCGGCGCCGGCGACGACCGCCTCATGGGCGGCGCCGGCGCCGACCGACTCGATGCGCGCGACTCGGCTGCGTTCTCCGACGAGGTCTTCTGCGGGCTTGGTGAAGGCGACAGCGCGCTCGCCGACAGCGGCGACACCGTCGGGGCGGGCTGCGAGAACGTGACCCGCCCGGTTGAGCCTGCTCCGGGGACGCCTCCGTCGCCGGTTGCTCCTCCCGCGTCGCCGGCCCCACCGGCCCCGCCGACCCCGCCGACACCGCCGGCACCGCCGGCCCCGCCCGCACCGCCGGCCCCGTCGGGCTCGGCGCCGACGGACGTGTCGCTGTCGAGTTCGAGCGTGCCGGAGAACGAGCCGGCAGGTACGACGGTGGGCATGCTGACCACGACCGATCCCGACGCGGGCGACACGTTCAGCTACTCGCTCGTAGCCGGGACGGGCTCGGCCGACAACGGCTCGTTCCGGATCGTCGGGGACACGCTTGAGACGGACGCGGTGCTCGACGCAGACGCCAGGTCGTCCTACTCCATTCGCGTGCAGACGACGGACAGCACGGCGCGCTCGTTCGAGAAGGAGTTCACGATCACGGCGACCGGCGTCAACGAGGCGCCGACCGACATCGCGCTCTCGAGCTCGAGCGTGCCCGAGAACCAGGCCGCCGGCACGACGGTCGGGACGCTCTCCTCGGCCGATCCCGACGCGGGCGACACGCACTCCTACAGCTCGTCGCGGGCAGCGGCGATACGGACAACGGCTCGTTCACGATCACGGGGGCGAGCCTGGAGACGGACGCCGTCTTCAACTTCGAGGCGAAGTCCAGCTACTCGATCCGCGTTCGCAGCACCGACGCCGGGGCGCTGGCGACCGAGAAGGAGTTCACGGTCACCGTCACCAACGTCAACGAGGGTCCGACCGACATCGCGCTCTCGAGCTCGACGGTCGCCGAGAACCAGGCCTCCGGCACGACCGTCGGGACGCTCTCGTCGGTCGATCCCGGACGCGGGCGACACGCATTCGTACGAGCTCGTCGCGGGCACGCGGCGACGCGGACAACGGCTCGTTCGCGATCACCGGGACGAGCCTGCAGACGGACGACGTGTTCGACTTCGAGGCGAAGTCGAGCTACTCGATCCGCGTCCGCAGCACCGACAGCGGCGGGCTGACGTTCGAGAAGGTGTTCACGATCTCGGTCAGCAACGTCAACGAGGCGCCGACCGACATCGGGCTGGCCGAGCTCGACCGTCGCGGAGAACCAGGCCTCGGGGACGACGGTCGGCACGCTGTCGGCCACCGATCCCGACGCCGGCCGACACGCACAGCTTCAGCTCGTCAGCGGGACCGGGCTCGGCGGACAACGCCTCCTTCGCGATCGTCGGTTCGACCCTGTGACGAACGCCGTGTTCGATTTCGAGGCGAAGAACAGCTACTCGATCCGCGTGCGCGCGACCGACAACGGCCTGCTCACGTTCGAGAAGGCGTTCACGATCTCGGTCAGCAACGTCAACGAGGCGCCGACCGACATCGCGCTCAGCAGCTCCAGCGTGGCCGAGAATCAGGCGTCCGGAACGACGGTCGGCACGCTGTCGGCGATCGACCCGGAAGCCGGCGACACGCACAGCTTCAGCCTGGTCGCCGGGACGGGCTCGACCGACAACGGCTCGTTCACGATCGTCGGCACCGGCCTGCAGACGAACGCCGTCTTCAACTTCGAGGCGAAGTCGAGCTACTCGATCCGCGTTCGCGCGACCGACAACGGCCTGCTGACCTTCGAAAAGGTCTTCACGATCACGGTCACGAACGTCAACGAGGATCCGACCGACATCGCGCTCTCGAGCAGCACGCGTCGCCGAGAACCAGGCTTCGGGAACCACCGTCGGGACGCTTTCGACGACGGACCCGGACGCCGGCGACACGCACACCTACACGCTGGTCGCCGGGACGGGCTCGACCGACAACGGCTCGTTCACGATCGTCGGCGACAGCCTGCAGACGAATGCGGTCTTCGACTTCGAGGCGAAGTCGAGCTACTCGATCCGCGTCCGCAGCACCGACAGCGGCTCGCTGACGTTCGAGAAGGTGTTCACGATCACCGTCAGCAACGTCAACGAGGCGCCGACCGACATCGGGCTGTCGAGCACCAGCGTGGCCGAGAACCAGGCGTCCGGGACGACCGTCGGCACGCTTTCGGCCACGGATCCCGACGCGGCCAACACGCACAGCTTCAGCCTGGTGGCCGGCACAGGGTCGACCGACAACGGGTCGTTCACGATCGTCGGGGACGAGCCTGCAGACGAACGCCGTCTTCAACTTCGAGGCGAAGTCGAGCTACTCGATCCGCGTGCGCGCGACCGACAACGGCCTGCTGACGTTCGAGAAGGCAGTTCACGATCTCGGTCACGAACGTCAACGAGGCGCCGACCGACATCGCGCTCAGCGAGCTCGAGCGTGGCCGAGAACCAGGCTTCGGGGACGACCGTCGGCACGCTGTCGGCCACTGACCCCGAGGCCGCGGACACGCACACCTTCACCCTGGTCGCAGGCACCGGCTCGACCGACAACGGCTCCTTCGCGATCGTCGGCACCGGCCTGCGGACGAATGCCGTCTTCAACTTCGAGGCGAAGTCGAGCTACTCGATCCGCGTGCGCGCGACCGACAACGGCCTGCTGACCTTCGAGAAGGAGTTCACGATCACGGTCACGAACGTCAACGAGGCGCCGACCGACATCGCGCTCAGCAGCTCGAGCGTGGCCGAGAACGAGGCCTCGGGAACCGACGGTCGGCACGCTCTCGTCCGCGATCCGGACGCCGGCGACACCTTCGCGTACAGCCTCGTCGCCGGGACCGGCTCGACCGACAACGCCTCGTTCACGATCTCCGGCTACGAGCCTGCAGGACGAACGCCGTCTTCAACTTCGAGGCGAAGTCGAGCTACTCGATCCGCGTCCGCAGCACCGACAGCGGCTCGCTGACCTTCGAGAAGGTCTTCACGATCACGATCATCAACGTGAACGAGGCGCCGGTGAACACCGTGCCGAGCGCGCAGACGGTCAACGAGGACACCAACCTGAGCTTCACCGGGCTCAGCGTCGCAGATGTCGACGCGGGCGCAGCCAACGTCCAAACGACCGTCTCCGCAATGAACGGGACGATCACGCCCGCCAGCGGCTCCGGGGCCACGATCACCGGCTCGGGGACGGCGAGCGCGCAGATCACCGGCACGCTCACCCAGGTGAACGCGGCGCTGAACGGCCTCGCGTACAGGGGCACGGCGAACTGGAACTCCACCCGCGGCACCGAGACGCTCACGGTCGTGACCAACGATCAGGGCAACACCGGCACCGGCGGCGCCAAGTCGGACACCGACACCGTCGGCATCACGGTCAGCGCCGTCAACGACAAGCCGGTCGCCACGGCGAAGAGCTTCACCGTGCAGACGAACATGCAGCGCAACCTCACCGGGCTCCTCGACGGCGCCACCGACCCCGACTCCGGCGACGCCGGCTACACCCCGTCGTTCACGCTCGCGAGCGTCACCGTCGGCAGCGGCACCTGCGCGGGCTGCACGATCAGCAACGTCAATGCGGCGAACGGGACTGTCGACGTCGACCCGCCTGGCGGCGCCACCGGCTCGCTGACGATCAACTACACGATCACCGACAGCGGCAACCCCGGCCCCGCCGCCACCAGCGACCCGCAGACGATCACCCTGAACATCTCCGGCCCGGCGATCTGGTTCGTCGAATGCGGCGGCCGGCAATGACACCACCGGCAAGGGCACGCTGGCCGCGCCGTTCGCAGACGATCGCGAAGGTGGACACCGTCGACGCCGCCAACCAGTCGATCTTCCTCTACTCGGGGACGTACGCGAACGGGATCACGCTGAACACGAATGAGAAGCTGGTCGGGCAAGGGACGACCGGCAGCGCGACCTTCGACCTGCTATTCGGCGATCAGCCCGCCAACGGGCACGATCGCGCGGCCGGCGGTCGCAACCGGGACGGCAACCGTCCAGGGCACCGTGGCGCTCGCGAACACGGCGCTGCTGCGCGGGCTCGCGCTGTCGACCGGTGCTTCGACAGCCCTGACCGGCTCCGGCGGCCTCACGAACATCGACGTCGCCCAGACCTCGATCACGACCACGACGGGTACCGCGCTCAACCTGAACAATGTCGCCGGCAGCGTCACCCTCAGCGACCTGGACAAGAACGGCGCCGGCACCGGCATAAGCCTCACCAACACCGCTGCCAACGTCTCCATTCCCGCCGGAGCCACGATCGCCGCCACCACCACCGCCGCAGTCGACATCGACACTGGCAGCGGAGCCTTCAGCTACGCCGGCACGATCTCGAACGCGTCTGGCCGGACGGTCGAGGTCACCAACCGCAATACCGGCACCCCCGGCCTCGTCCAGTTCACCGGCCAGGTCACCAGCACCGGCGGCACCGGCGTCAACCTCGACAACAACGACAACGGCACGGTCACTTTCTCAGGCGGTCTCGTCCTCTCGACCGGCGCCAACCCCGGCTACACCGCCGTCAACGGCGGCACGGTCAGCGTCACGGGCGGCGGCGAACACGCTCGCCACGACGACGGGCACGGCGCTGAACGTCGCCGGACACGACGATCGGGGCGAGCGGTCTGACCTTCCGCAGCATCTCGGCCGGCACGGCGGCGAACGGGCCGGCGAATGGGATCGTGCTGAGCAACACTGGTTCGACGGGCCTGACGGTGACCGGTGCGGGCTCGACGGCGCAGGGCGGGGATTTCTCGGGCGGCACGATCCAGAACACGACCGGTGCCGGGATCTCGCTGACTAACACGACCGGCCCGTCGTTTCGGAACATGCGGCTGTCGAACACGGGTGACAGCGGCGTCAACGGCACTCAGGTGACGGGTTTCAGCTTCACCGACGGCACGATCACCGGCGCCGGTGACGCGTCGGACGAGAACAGCATCACTTTCGACGACAGCCTTACGAGTACCCCGAACCTGACGGGCGCGGTGACGATCACCAACAACGTGATCAGTCAGACGGAGGCCGAGGGCGTCGACATCGAGAACTGGGCCGGCACGATCAGCGACGCCAACATCTCCAATAACGCGCTCTCGGATACCGGCGATGTCGCTACGCCGGGTTCGGCGATCACGCTGATCGGCAGCGGCCTGGCGGCGTCGGCGGCCAACCTCACGAAGGCGACGGTCGCCAACAACACGATCGTCGACTTCCGCGCCGGGGTCGGCGTGCAGGTGCGGGCCGGCAACCCCAACGCGGGCGCGCCGACGGGCAGCGCGGGCACCGCCGGCAGCGCGACGAACGTGATCGCGATCACGGGCAACTCCATGAACGGCGGCAACGCCGGCATCGGCAACCAGCCCGACCGGTTCTTCACCGGCGGCGTCTCCGGGAACGGGGGTCAGGGCAACTTCAACGTCTCCAACAACGGCACGGCGGCGAATCGGCTGCGCAACATCGACTGCATCGCGATCGAGATGCAGGTCGACGGCCCGGTGACGATGACCTCGACCGTCAACAACAACTTCATCAACGCCAACAGCGCTGTCGGCTGCGCCGGGATCGCCGTCGGCACCGACGACCCCAACAATCTCGGGGCCGGTACCCACACGACGACGATCTCCAACAACAACGTGATGGGCACCGACGGGCCCGGGATCTTCCCGATCGTGCGTGCCTCGGGCAGCACGATGACGGCGAAGGTCCTGAACAACACCGTGGCCGCCCCGATCACGACCAACGCCGCACGCGCAGGGATCCGCGCCGACTCCGGCTCGGCCGCGGGTGACACGACCCTCTGCCTGGAGCTCAGCGGCAACACCACCGCCGGCAGCACCAACACCGCCACCAGCACGACCTCGCCGGGCATCAACCTGCGCAAGCAAGGCACCGACCCGACCATCAACACCTTCGGCATCGAAGGCCTGACCCCGTCCCCGACCGGAACGCCTACCGTCGAGAACTTGACGAACAGCCAGAACACCAGCACGTCGGGCACTTTCGGCGTCGGCGGAACCGCTCTGCTCTCGGCACAAACCGGATTCACCAGCTGCGTCGCGCCCTAATCGCGCGGGCTGCGGAGGGGCGGTTTTCCGCTCCTCCGCAGCCTCTTCGCGTCTAGAAGCCGATGACGGCGCCGATGCGCATTGCGGCGGCGCGCAGCTTCGATGCCTGATCGGTCGTCGCAGCCGGCCGTAACCGTGTCGACGGCGCGCGGCGCATCGCCGGGACCGGGGTCAGGTCTTGCATTGCCACATCCGCCACCTTACCGGGCTCTTGCGGTAAGCGTCGCCCCTTCAACTAGCTCACGCGGGAACGGACAAGGCCGTTGGCATCGGTCGCCTAGTTCGGCCCACTTGCGGGAGCATCACTTAATGTGGCACACTCTTGATATGGCCCACAGACGTTTCACGGTCCACCTGGGTGAGCGAGGCCGGCTTGTCATCCCTGCGGAAGTCCGCCGGTCAATGGGCGTGAAGCGAGGAGACCTTCTCGCGCTGGACCTCGACGAGAACGGCGAGATGTTCGAGGTGCGCACAGCTGCGGAAGTTGCACGATCTGCGCGTGGCCTGCTCCGCGACCTCGCACCCGGCGCCGACCTTACGACGGAACTGATCGAGGATCGCCGCGAAGAGGCCGAGCGGGAGGCCAGAGCTGATAGGCACGTCACCGGGCGTTGAGCACCTTCGTACTCGACGCATCGGGCCTCCTTGCCCTCTTGCTCGACGAGGAGGGTGCGGCAGAGGTCGAGCAGATGCTCGCGAACTCGGGCGCGATTAGTTCCGGCAACCTCGCCGAGGCTCTGTCGAAGGTCGCCGAACGGGGCGGCGATCCCAGCGAAGTCGCCCGCGATCTAGAAGTGAAGGGAATCCTTGGCGGCCTCCTCGAGGTAGAACCCGTGACAGCTCAGGACGCGATCACAATCGCCGAGATGCGTCCGGCCACGAAGGAACACGGACTCGGCCTGGGCGATCGCATCTGCCTTGCGCTTGGGCGTCGACTCGACCTGCCTGTGATGACCGCAGACCGCGCGTGGGTCGAGCTCGAGGAGGTCCTGGGCGTCAAGGTGCGCGCGTTCCGCTAACGAGACGATCCCGACGCGGCGTGGCCGGACCCCTCGATCACGGCAGACAAGAGCACGCCTCGCGTCGGGACGCCTGATCCCCTAGGGTCGCGCCAGCGCGTGGACGGACCGCAGCCGTATCCAGTCCGCATCGAGGGACAGCTGGACACCGGCCTGAGCCGCTGGCTCTGGCTCGTGAAGTGGTTCCTCGCGATCCCGCACTACATCGTGCTTGCGTTCCTCTGGCTGACGCTGCTCGTGCTGACGATCGTCGCGTTCTTCGCGATCCTCTTCACCGGCCGCTACCCGCGAGGCATCTTCGACTTCAACGTCGGCGTTCTCCGCTGGACGTGGCGGGTCGCGTTCTACTCCTACGGCGCGCTGGGCACCGATCGCTATCCGCCGTTCACGCTCGACGACGTGCCCGACTACCCGGCGCGCCTGGAGGTCGCCTACCCGGAGCAGCTCTCCCGCGGCCTCGTGCTGGTGAAGTGGTGGCTCCTCGCCATCCCGCAGTACATCGTCACGGGAATCTTCCTGGGAGGCGGCAGCTACGCGGCGGCCCAGGTCGACGACTGGTTCTGGGGCATCGGCTTCGAAACCGGGCTGATCGGCATCCTCGTGCTCTTCGCCGGTGTGGCGCTGCTCTTCACCACGCGGTATCCGGGCGGGCTCTTCGACCTCGCCGTCGGGCTCGACCGGTGGGTCGCGCGCGTCGCCGCATACGTGCTGCTCATGCGCGACGAGTACCCGCCGTTCCGGCTCGACCAGGGAGGCACCGACCCGGCGCCGGCGTTCGCGGAGCCGACCTTCGCGGTCGCGGAGGCGCCCGTACCCGTCGCCGGCGAGCCGGGTGCGGCCGGCCGAGCCTCCTGCCCGCAGAGGCTGGACCGGTGGACGAATCGCGCTCGTGGTCGTCGGCACGATCGCGGGCCTGCTCGCGCTCGGGCTCCTCGTCGGCGGCTGCGCGCTCGTCGCCGTCGACCAGACGCAACGAGACGACGACGGGTTCCTCATGTCACCGACGCAGGACTTCTCGACGCCGACGTACGCGATCGTGTCCGAGAGCGCCGACATCGACGCCGACGGAGGCGAGTGGGCGCTCGACAAGTTCCTCGGCACGGTCCGGATCCGCAGCGAGAGCGACCGGCCGGTGTTCGTCGGGATCGGGCCGGCCGACGACGTCACGCGGTACCTCGGAGGCGTCGAGCGCGACGAGGTCGACGACCTCGACAACAGCGGTGACCCCGAGTACTCGCGGCGTTCGGGCGGCGCGCCGACGGCCCGGCCGGGCAACGAGACGTTCTGGGTCGCGTCGACGGCGGGTGCCGGCGAGCGGACGCTCGAATGGGAGCCGGAGGACGGGGACTGGCGGGCGGTCGTGATGAACGAGGACGCGTCGCGCGGGGTCTCCGCGGAGCTGAGCATCGGCGCCGAGCTGGACTCGATCCTCTGGATCGGCATCGGACTGCTCGTTGCCGGCGCCCTCTTCGCCGTCGGCTCCGCGCTCGCAATCACGGCAGCCACGCGCAGCGGACGCTGACCCCGGCAAAAGATCAGGGTCGACCCCTGACGCGAACAGACCCGCCTGCCGCGCAACGTGGGAGTTCCCAACCAAGGAGGACCCCCGATGAGGTCACTCGTCTTAATTGCCCTCGCCACCGTCGCAGTCATCGCGGCGATCGGCGCCGGCTCACCCGCCCGCTCAGCGTCGCTTCCGGCCGCGTCCGTGGCCGGAAAGGGCGGAGCGCCGATCCCGAAGCTCGACTGGCGCGACTGCGACGGCGGTTTCCAGTGCGCCACCGCCAAGGTCCCGCTCGACTACGACTCCCCGCGCGGCAGGACGATCGAGCTCGCGCTGATCCGCGCTCCGGCCGCCGACCCGAGCCGGAGGATCGGCTCGCTCTTCGCCGATCCCGGCGGCTCCGGTGGGAAGGGTGTCGACTTCGTCCGCACCGCGCCGCCCGCGGCACTGCAGCTCATCACCCGGCGCTTCGACTTCGTCGGCGTCGACACCCGGGGCGTCGGTGCCAGCCGCCCGGCCTTCGACTGCGACGCGGATCCCGAGCGTCTGGGTCTCTACTCCCAGCCCTTCCCGAGGCCGGAGACGCTCGACAAGCAGGCCTTCGTCGACGCATGCGGGCGTACGTGCGGCGGTGCGAGGCGCGGAACGGCGAGCTGCTCGCGCACATGAGCTCCGCCGACATGGCTCGCGACCTCGATCTGCTCCGCGCAGCAGTCGGCGACGAGAAGCTCACCTACGTGGGCAACTCGTACGGCACCATGGTGGGCGCGACCTACGCAAGCCTCTTCCCCGGTCGGGCGCGTGCCTGTTGCTCACCGCTCCCATGGACGTGACGACGTGGGTAAATCGCCCGTTCGAGGCGATCCGCGAGCAGTCGGCCGGCCTGGAGCGCGGACTGCAGCGCTTCTTTACGGCCTGCGCGGCGCACCAGGAAGCCTGCGGGTTCGGCGGCGACGATCCCGAGGACGCGTTCGACGAGCTGGCCGCGCGACTGGATGAGTCGCCGATCCCGGCTCCGCAGGCGGCCGACCCACGGCCGGTGGACGGAGACGACCTGCGCGTCGCGACGATGCAGGCCAACCTGAGCCCGCTGGACTGGCCCGGATTCGCCGCCGCGTTGGCCAAGGCGCAACAGGGTGACGGGAGCGGTCTGCGTGATCTGGCAGACCGGGCCTACCACCGGACGCCGGACGGCGATGCGCCCTTCACGGACGTCAGCTGGGTCACGCTCGCTTCCGACCAGCGCTATCCGGACGCGGTCGCGCCGTTCGTCGAGGCGGGACGTCATTCGGCGAGCCTCTTCCCGCGCACGTTCTTCAACAGCGGGTACGGCGAGCTCGCGCTGGGCATGTTGCCGGTCCGGTCCGCCGACGCCTATCGCGGGCCGTTCGAGCACGCCCCGGGCGCGACCCCGGCGCTCGTGATCGGCACCACGTACGACACGTTCACGCCGTTCGCGTGGGCGCAGCGGTTGACGGACGACCTCGGCAACGCCAGGTTGCTGACGTTCCGCGGCGATGGTCACGACGTGCTCACGAGCTTCAACCCGTGCATCGTCCAGGCGATCTTCGCCTACCTCGAGGAGCTCTCCCTGCCCGCGCCGGCACGGTTTGCCGGCGCGAGCCGCCCTTCGGCGGCTGACAGTCAGCCGCTGTCCGGGGCGGCCAGCGTCGCGGCCAGGCGCTCGCGGCCGTCGACTCCCACCTTGCGGTAGACGCGGGTCAGGTGGGTCTCGACGGTCGCGAGCGTCACGAAGAGGTCCTGCGCGATCTCGCGGTTGCTTCGGCCCGAGGCGGCGAGCTCCGCGACACGCGCCTCGCTGGGAGTGAGGGCCTCGATACCGCGGAGGGCCCGCCGCCGCGGTCGGGCGCCGGTCGCCCGCAGCTCGTCGGCGGCGCGCACCGCGAGCGGTTCCGCTCCGCACGCGTGAGCCTCGTCCATCGCGGCTGAAAGTGCGGCTCGCGCGTCCCGGCGCCGGCCGCCGCGCGGAGCGCCGCGCCGAGCTCGAAGCTTCGGGCCGCTCGAGCCGCCAGGGCGTGTCTTCGAGCCGGCCCGCGGCCTCCGCCAGCTTCGACAAGCGAGCCTCGCCCTCCTCGATCAAGGCGCAGGCGCGGAGCGCGACAGCGATCGCCTTGGCCGTGCCCCACGCGCGCGCAAGCTCGAGCTCTTGCACGGCCAGCTCATGCGCCTGGTCGCGCCGGCCGCCCGCGAACAGCGCAAGCGCTGCGGCGGACCGCCAAGGCGGGCTGGGACGACGGACCTCCCAGCGCCGATAGCGGCGCCCGAGCTCGCAGGAAGTCCTCGGCCGCCGCGTCGGGGCGGCCCTGGGCCGCCGGAGCACTCCGCGCCCGAACAGGACCGGGTTCAGGAGCTCCAGCTCCGAGAGCTCTCCGTCGAGGTCGTGTTCGACGAGCAGCTCCTGGGCCTCGGCGACCGAGCCGCGTTCGGCGAGCACCTGGACGAGGAACCCGACGGCGGGGGCAACCGGGCCGGGCCCCAGCGCGGCGAGGGTCGCGATGCAGGTGCGGAGATCGGCTTCGGCCGCACGGAGCTCGCCGACGTCGGTCGCGACCACACCGCGCGCGCCGACGGCGACGGCATGACGTGCTGGAGAGCCGGCCGTTCGAGCCGCGGACAGCATGCGGTCGACGACTGCGCCCGCGGCGTCGGGACGCGGCGTGGACATACCCGAGCACGCTTTCGACCTCTTCGGCGGGATGGAGCAAGGACGACTCCGAGGCGGCGGCCGCAAGCAGACCGGCGGCGCGCGCGAGGCCATCTGCCGTCTCTCCCGGTTTCTCGAAGGCGGCGACCGCCTGCACGAAGCGCTCGCAGGCGTCTCGCCCGCTACCCGGGACGCGAGCCGCCGGAGACGAGCGCGGCCCTCGCCGGCGGCGACAAGGTACGGGCTCGCCGCCAAGTAGGTCTCGAGACGGAGCCTCTGCTCGCGGTGGCCCGGTTGATGGTCGAGCTCCGCCACGGCAGCAACGAGCACGTCCACTGCCTCGGCCGCGCGGTCGCCGTAGTAGAGGGCGATCGCGAGCTCGAGCGCGACGTCCGCCCGGGCTGCCGTCGCATCGGTCTCCCCGAGTGCCGCGCCCAGGTGCTCGGCGGCCTCCGGGAGCATCGCGGCCAGCTCGGCCTCTCCCAGCTCACGAAGGATGCTCGCGCGCTGCTCGCTCGCCGGCGGCTCGGCCAGAGCCCGGCGGAGCTCCGCGACCGCCTGCTCGGCAGCTCCTGTGCGCGTGCCGAGCGGGCCGCGGCCCGCAGGCGCTCGACGGCCCACGGGTCGGCGTCGCCGCCGCTGCTTGCCAGCAGGTGCGCGACGATCTGGCGCTCGGACGCGCCGAACTCGGCGAGTCGACGAGCGGCGCGCGCGTGCGCGCGCTCCCGCTCGGTGAGCGTCAGATCGGCCTCCAGTGCGGCCTGCACGAGGGGGTGACGGAAGCGAAGCCGCTCGGACTTCTCGACGAGATCGACCGCCGTCAGCTCGACTGCGGCGCCCGCCGCCGCGTCCGCGTCGAGGCCGGCCACTGCGCCGACGACGGGAAGCGTCTCCTCGCCGAGCACGACCAGGGCACGCGCGAGAGCCTGCGCAGCGGGAGACAGCCGCTCGAGGCGGGCGCGCATCGCCTCGCCGACCCGTTCGGGTACCAGCCGTCCGGCGGCTGCAACCTCGTCGGCGCGCGGTCGCACGTCCGTCCGCGCCAGATCGCGCGCCAGCTCGGTCAGGAGGAACGGGTTGCCGACGGTGTTCGCCCGGCAGGCCTCGGCGAACACAGTGTCCGGAGGCTCGTCGAGCGCAGCGCCCAGGAGTGTGGCGACCCCGGCAGCGCTCAGCGGTTCCGGCCGGAGCCGGAGGACGCCCGGCTCGGCGCCGAGCGCGTGGAGCGGCTCCCGGCTGCCCTCGGCTGCACGCACTGCGAGCACGACGGCGACCGGGAGCGCGTCGAGGCGCCGGCAGAGGTACGTAACGAATTGCAGGGAGGGCTCGTCCGCCGACTGGGCGTCGTCGACGGTGAGCAGCAGCGGCTCGTGTGCCGCCAGGTTCGCGACGAGCCAGTAGAGGCCGTGGACCGCCGCATACCGGTCGACGTCGACCTCCGTGCCGACGTCGAGAACCGGCGCGGCGTGCCGCGCTGCACCGGAGAGGAGCTGGTCGCGCTCGGCCGGCGCGGCCGAGAGCACCGCGGGCTCGAGCAGCTGGCGGACGACGCCGAAGGGGAACCCTCGCTCGAGCTCGCTCGACCGGGCGCTGAGCGGTCGGACGTCTGCCGCCTCGGCGGCGGCAACGGCCGCCTGCAGGAGTCGGGTCTTGCCGATGCCGGCCGGCCCGTCGACGATTGCCGCGCCGCCCTCACCTAGGGCCGCCCCTGCGACGAGCGCGGTGAGCGCGGCCAACTCGCTCTCCCGCTCGAGGAGCGGCGTCTCGAGCTCCGGAGACCGGTCGGCGGCCCTCGGCATGCCGTCAAGGATGCCGACGCCGTCCGGGTCAGTCCACCTCCTTGATCGGCTCCATGTAGAGCACGTTCGTGACGTTCACCCAGACCGGCACGCCGTCTCTGGTGAGCTCGAACAGCCCGCCCGTCGGGAACGTGTCAACGGCGAACGCCTTCTGGTCGACCACCATCGTCAGGAGGTCGTCCTTGGCGCTCCCGACGAACACGATCTGTGTCTTGACCTCCGGGTGAACAGGGCCAGGCACTCCCATCTCAGCCTCCTAGGCTCGGGTCGCGCGAGTCAGAGCGGGCGTGCGCCGGGTGCGTGGCGGCTCTCTGCGAATCGGGGCAGACCGTCCTCGGGGAGCGGCTCCCAGGGGGCGGCGTACGCGACGAACTGCCGCACCGTCGGACGAACGCCGGGATCGTCGTCGAACGTCCCCAGCCGGATGCCGACCGACTCGGGGTGGCTCGGGTTGGAGCCGTAGATCGCGGACCCGCAGCGGCCGCAGAACCATTTCTCGCCGCCGTCGGGCGGCTTCCACATTCGCAGCACGTCCTCTCCCGCGACGATCCGGAAGGCACCCGGAGCCGGGTGCGCCTGTGCGGACGCGGCCGTACCGCTCCGCCGCTGACAGCGCTTGCAGTGGCAGTAGCTCGCGCGGACGAGCGGCTCGGTGACCTCGTACCGGACTGCGCCGCAATTGCAACCGCCGGTGAGGGGAAGCTTCATCTGCCGGCCATTGTGGGCGAAATGCCACAGCCGCCATCGAGATTCGTGGTCTTGAGGTGGTGAAGGTTCGAAGCGATCAGGAGCCGAACCAGCGCTCCTGCCGCGTCGACGCGAATGCCACCTTGTCGGCGGCGAGCTCTCGAGACGGTCCCACGAGCCGCGCCGTGGGCGTCGGTCCGCCGAGGAAGTTGGCCTCGACCTTCCCGACCAGCCCGCCGCCGAACTCGAGGTAACACGAGCCCGCGCCCTCGTACGGGCGCTGAAGCGTCCCGCCGCGGAGGCGAGCGGCGATGTCGTCCGCCACGACACGGGCGGCTGCCTCGGCGAACGCACCGGCCTTCGCCATCGGCAGCGCGGTGATGTCCCCGACGGCGTAGACGTTCGGAAAGCGGGTCGCCAGGTTGGTCTTCTCGACCGGCACCCAGCCGTCGACGGCGAGCCCGCAGCTCTCGACCACGCGAGGCGCGCGGTGCACGGGGATGCCGACGAACAGGTCGTAGGGGATGCCCCCGCCGCTCGCGAGCCGGGCCTCGCCGTTACCCGTGTCGAGCTCCACGATCTGCTGGTTCCCCACGTACTCGATGCCGCGCTCGGCCAGGGCGTCGAGGAAGCTCTGGGAGAGCTCCTTCGTGATCGGAACCGGCGCCGCCATCGGGCCGACGACGCGAATCTCGACCGCATCCCTGAGGCCGCGCTCGACGAAGTGGTCGTGCAGCAGCAGCGCACCCTCGAACGGCGCCGGCGGGCACTTGAACGGGTGACCCAGGATCCCGATCAGGATCCTCCCCGAGTCGAAGTCCGAGAGCACGTCGCGCATGCGCTCTGCTCCGGCGACCGAGTAGTACTCGACGCCGCCCTCTGCGAAGCCGGGGGTCGCGGCGAAGTCGTAGTCCGCCCCGAGCGCCACGACGAGGATGTCGGCCTCGTACGTGGCCGCGTCCGTCGTCACTCTCCGTTGCTCCGGGTCGATCGAGCTCACCCGCTCGCGGCGGAACTCGACGCCCTCCTTGGAGATGTCCTCGTAGCGCAGCTGGACGTCGGCCGTCGCCTTCCGGCCGAACAGGACGTCCAGCTTGGAGAAGCCGAAGGTGAACGACTCGTTCTGGTCGATGAGCGTCGTGCGGACGTCGCCCGCGAGGGATTCGGAGAGGCACGTCGCCAGCTCCAGTCCGGCGAAGCCGGCGCCAAGGATCACGACGTGCGTCACGACGGACGACGATACCGGGCAGGATTGCCGCTTCGACCCAAGCGGTGGTCATCCGCACTTTTGGCCTGGCCCCGCTGCTCCTGCTTTGCATGGAATAGGAGCAGTCAGCCCGTCGCTGCTGCCTTTGCCTCGTTGCGAGAGCGACGGTGCTCGAAGCTCCGTCCGATGGCAAGCTCGCACGAGTCGACGTCGTGCCTAAGCATCGGATGCGACGGGTTTGGCCGAGTGACGCTTCTGTTGGTCGTCCTTGCCGACAGCGCAGCCCCGGCGCGGCAACAACGCGTCAGGCCCGCACCCCGCTGACCTCACGAAGGAACGGCCGGATGAACTCCGCGAGTTCCCGAGGATGGTCGTGGTATGCCGCGTGCGTGCCCGGGATGGTGGTGACATCCACGCCCAGCCGCTGGCCGAGCCGACCGGTGATCTCGGGGGAGAAGGGCAGGCCGTCTTCGCTGATGAGCAGGCGCACGGGAGCGGACAGCGCGGCCAGCGCCTGCTGGCTGGGGAGGTACAGCTCGTACGTCCCAAGCTCGACCTCGAACAACGTGCCGGCGGTGGCGCGCAGGCGCTCACGAAGCGCCGGCGATAGCCGGCTCCAGCCGTCGTCGCCGGCCACGTAGCACCAGAAGCGCTCCACGGCAGCAGGCGGCCCACCGGCCGCCATTGCCTTCTGAACCACCGTCCTCAACGGGGCTCGAACGGCGTCGAAGTCGTCGACCAGGGCATACAAGCCCGGCTCGTGCAGAATCGCCCCGCGCACCGATCCCGGATAACGAACCATCAGACACAGCGCAAAGACACCGCCGCTGCTCGTGCCGAACACCGCCGCAGGCCCGGTCCCGAGCGCATCCAACAGGCCCGCCGCATCATCGGCCTGCTCCTCCGGCGAGGTCGTCTCCCAGCCGTCCGGAGTGGGACTGCGCCCGTTGCCGCGCCGGTCATAGCTGACGAGCGTGAACTCGTCGGCCAGCACGTCCGCCAGCGCGTCGAAGTGGCCGCCATCTCCCGTCGCTCCCATGATCAACAGCACCGGCGGCCCTGCACCCCGGATCTCGTAATACAGCTCGGTCCCGTTGACAGTCACTCTGGGCATCGCCGCGGCCCTCCGGTCCGCCTCTAGAGCCGCATCCTCTCCCTCACACCGCATCAGCTCAAGCGACCCGATCGCGGCGATCGACAGACCACCCGGCCGCCGGTCGCCATGAGTCGCACTCCGCCGCAGCGCCGCCCGCGGCTCCTTTCGCCTGCAGGGAGCAGCGCGGGCCACCCGGCAAGTCAAGCGATTGGCTGCTCCCTCGGACGAAACGCAGTAGCCGCGCGGGCCGTGGCTCCTCGCGGTGGTCAAGCGTCAAGCACGTCGCGTCGGCCTCGCGACCGTGCGCGGTGGTAATGCGGTACCGCATGGCGGTTGTGACGTGCCCGGAACGGTGGCATCCTGCTCCTCACGCTCATGAGTTCCACGTCGTACGAGCAGGCTTGCGCAGAGCATCGCTGGGACGTGCCGGCGCGCTACAACATCGCGTCCGACGTCTGCGACAAGCACCCTCGCGACAAGCTCGCGATGGTGTGGGAGAGCTTCGACGGCTCCTATCGCGAGCTGGTGTGGGGAGAGCTCCAGGATCTCGCGAACCAGGCCGCCCACGTGCTTCGCGACCTGGGGGTCGAGCGCGGCGACCGCGTGGCGGTCGTGCTGCCGCCGACGGCGGAGACCGCGGCGATCTTCTTCGGCGTCTGGAAGCTCGGCGCGATCCTGCTCTCGATGTCGGTGCTCTACGGCGACGACTCGATTCGCCATCGCCTTTCGGACTCGGGCGCGAAGCTCGTGGTCACGGATGCGGACAACGCCCCGCGCTTCGCCGAGGCGGAGGCGCGGATCCTCGTCCTCGACTTCGACACTCTCGCCGGCGCCTCGACCGAGCCCGTTCCGGGCGACACCTCGGCCGAGGATCCGGCGCAGCTCTACTACACGTCCGGCACGACCGGGCTCGCAAAGGGCATCGTCCATGCCCACCGCTACATCCTCGGCCACGAGGAGTTCGTGTACAGCCACGAGGTCGCTGACGGCGAGCGGTTCCACGGCATGGGCGAGTGGGCGTGGGCGGCCGGTATCGCGCCCCTGCTCGGCCCTTGGCGGCTCGGCGCCGTGCAGTACGTCTACCGGCGCGAGGCCGGCTTCGACCCGCACCGGCAGCTGGACTTCCTCAGCCGCCACCAGGTGACGAACGTCTTCACGACGCCGACGGCGATGCGGGCGATGATGGCGATCGAAGATGCAGGGACGCGGTATCCGCAGAGGTTCCGGCGCGTCTGCTCGGCGGGCGAGCCGCTGAACCCGGAGGCGATCCGCTGGTTCCGGGAGCAATACGGCGTGACCGTGCTCGACTACTACGGGCTGACGGAGTCGTATCCGCTCGTCGGGAACTACCCGTTCATGAATGTCCGCGAGGGCTCGATGGGCAAGCCGATGCCCGGCTGGGACGTCCAGATCCTCGACGAGGACGAGCGCCCCGTCGCCCAGGGCGAGCGCGGCGAGATCTGCCTCCGCGCCCGCACCAACCCGCACTACCCGCTCGGCTACTGGAACCGGCCGGAGGACACCGAAGAGGTGTTCGGCGGCGAGTGGTTCCACACCAAGGACGCGGCGAGCCAGGACGAAGACGGGTACGTCTGGTACGAGGGGCGTGCCGACGACGTGATCATCGCGGCGGGCTACCGCGTCGGCCCCTTCGAGGTCGAGTCCGTGTGTCTCGAGCACCCGGCGGTGCGCGAGGCGGCGGCCGTGGCCTCGCCCGACGAGCTGCGCGGCAACGTGGTCAAGGCGTTCATCGTTCTCGCGGCCGACCACGAGCCGTCCGACGAGCTCGCCGACGAAATCAAGGCGTTCGTCCGCCAGCGGCTGTCCGCGTATGCCTATCCGCGGCGGATCGAGTTCGTCGACGACCTGCCCAAGACGCTGACCGGGAAGATCCGGCGCATCGAGCTCCGCCAGCTGGAGCTCGAGCGAGCCGGCGCGGTGCGCGGCTGAGCGGCGCCGCGCGAGCGCTTGGCGTCTTCGCGGTCGCGCTCGCGCTCGCGACCGCCGCCGGGGCCGCGATCGGTGTCCCCGTGCGCGTGACGCTGGACGGGGTCGGCGGCGCTCGGCCCGGAATGACTCGCGGCGCAGGTCGCTCAACGCTGGGGGCTTCGTCTGCGGGCGAGCTACGAGGTGCGGCCGGACTGCGGGCAGGCCCCGATCGAGCGGGCCGGGCTACGCGGATACGCACTCTTCATGCCCCGTGACCGCTTGGGCGCGGTCTTCCTCCGCCGTGGCGCGGTGAGCGGCAAGGGCGTCGGAGTCGGGTCGACGCTGGCAGAGCTGCGCAACGCCTATGGAACGCTCCCCTCGCGGCCCGACCGCTATGTCCACGGCGGTCGGCAGTACTTCCTGCGCCGCTCGCGGGCGCCGCACTGGGAGCTGCGCTTCGACGTCGGGCCACGCCAGCGTGTGACGCAGATCGCGTTCGGCGAGCGACGAGCGGTCCGGCTCGACGAGGGGTGCGCCTAGGCAGGAGCTGGGGTCAGATCTTGCATTGCCAGATTCGCAGGGACACTGGTCACGTGATCCGCGCCGGCGGGTGTGCGCGAACCACTAGTGGCCGATTGAGGAACGGTCGGAGATGCGGGTTCGATTCCCGTCGGCGCTGTACGGCCGTGGCTCAACGACCGAGAGCGCCGACCGTTCCTCGGCCCACTCCCGAGTAGGGGAGGGGCGGCTCTCGTCAGTCCGCGGCCGCCGACTTCTTCTCAGGCGTAGGGACCGGCGCGGACGCGCGTGCTGCGGGCTCATCGATGAGGTTCAGGACGCGCATCCCGTGCACGAACACGATCGTGCCGCCGAGCCAGCCGCCGAGTGTGAGCGTGCCGAAGCCGACGAGCGTGAGCAGCAGCGATCCGGTCGTCACCTCCCCGTCGACGTAGCCGCCGTGCCCGAAGATCGCAGCGAGCAGGAAGAAGACCGTCGCGGTGAGCATCGCGAACATGTGCACCGTCGCCGTCCGCCAGACCGGGCTGCCCCAGGTGATGGAGAGCCACTCGATCAACCCCGTCAGCGCGGTCGGAACGGTGACGACGAGACCCAGGATGAGCGCGAGCCACCACGCGGTGGCCGTGTTGTGCTCCGAGACGCCGAGCACGCTGAGGACTCCGAACGCGGTCGCGAGTGTGTAGGCCCCGATCGTCGCGTCCGTGAGCGGCGGGTGCAGCGGGTGTCCCGGTAGGCCCTTGAGGAGATAGGTGAGCTTCATACGAATCCTCCTGCCGCTTGCTTAGTGCCCGTCACGAAGGTTCCCTTACCTCCGCGCGAGTGAACATCGCTCGCCTAAGATCCGCCGCTTCGCAAGGCCCAAAAAGGAGGCGTCGAGATGGAATGGGCCGCACTCATCAGCTGGATCGTCACCGCCGGCGGAGGGTTCGTCCTGCTCGCGATCTGGGTCAGCCGCGGCGGAATGCAGCAGAGCGAAGGCGGGCGGATCCGGCCGGCGCTGATCCTCAGCCACTTCGGGCTGGCGGCAATCGGCCTCGTGCTCTGGATCGTGTACGTCGTCAACGGCAGTGACACGCTCGCGTGGATCGCGTTCGCGCTCCTCCTCGTCGTCGCCGTCCTGGGTTGGACGATGTTCGCGATCTGGTGGCGGCGTCGCCAGTTGGGCGCCGCTGCGGGAGCGGTGACCGAGTCCGCCGAGCCCGCCGAGCAGCACTTCCCGGTCCCGGTCGTGGCCCTGCACGGGGTGCTCGCCGTGACGACGGTCGTCCTCGTCCTGCTCTCCGCGCTGGGGGTCTAGTCGGCGACGGCGCGGCGCGACCCTGAGCGTCTGTCAAGAACGTCAAGAACACCTTGACGGTCTTGACGTGACGGTCCTGACGCAGTACCCTGGCATTCAATGGGCAGTGCAACAGCAGAGGCGGGCCGTGCGTTCGTAGCGGCTCTCGACGCGCTCGGGCTGAACGGCAAGGAGGAGGGCTTCGACGCCGACGAGCTCGGCCGCCGCGGGGCGCTGCTGGCCGCCTCCGATCTGATCTGGCGAGAACGGCTCGGGCGGCTGCTAAGCCGCGACGAAGTCCAGGAGCTGCTCGGGTTGAAGAGCCGTCAGGCTGTCCATGATCTAGCGAAGAGGGGGCGGCTGCTGGCGCTCGCCACACAGGGCGGACGACCGATGTTTCCCGCGTTTCAGTTCGATCTGGAGCAGGGCCGCACCTACTCGGCAGTACCGCCCGCAATCGGGCACTTCAAAGTGGCGAGCGTCGATCCGTATACGGCCGCCTCATGGTTCTGCGAGCCGCAGCCGCTACTCGAGGGGCTGACGCCGGCCGATTGGCTACGAGAGCGCAGGGCAGACCGGCCGCTGATCGAGGCGGCCCGCCGTAGCGCGGCGCCGCTGGCTCGCTGAGCCCGCTGCGAGAGCCGGGCGACCTCTCCGGCTTCCCGGTCTACGACCTGCGGCCGAGTCGGCGCCTGGCGCGGATCCATCGTCGCGTGCTCAACCCATGGTGGTTCAGCTCGGACGGAAGCGGCCGCTTCGATCTCGAGCCGGGACAGGGCACTTGCTATCTCGCGGAGGAACCGCTCGGGGCCTTCGTCGAGGCGTTTCTCGACCCGCGCGTCGTGCACGCCTCGACGGTGGCGGACCGCGCGCTTGCGACGCTCCGGGCCCAGGCGCGCCTGCGGCTCGCCGACTGCACGGTCAAAGCGGCGAGGCGGTTCGGGATCACACTCGAGATCGGTGCGAGCGACGACTACGAGCTCTGCCGGCGCTGGGCGGAGGCGTTCGACGGCGCGGGCTTCGCAGGCATCCGTTACCGGCTCAGGCACGATCCATCCGGCTCACTCCTAGGGATCGCACTGTTCGGCGTCGCCGGAGAGGCCGACCGGGCGGTCGAGGCGAGCGGCCCGATTCCCGACGAGCTGATCCGCGAGGCGGAGGAGCGCTTCGGAATCATCGTCGTGCCCGGCGTGATCCGCTGATTCGGCGCCCCCGGTGCTTCGCGTGACCAGCCTGACGGGGTGTCTTTATCGGCTTGCGGCGTCCAGCAACTCGGCGACACGGGTTGCTGCCTTCCGCGCCGCGCGCTGCTTGAGCAGTCCCTCGAGCGCGTAGGCGCCGATCCGGACGCGGGTGCCCTGTTCCTCCGGCGCGGCCGCCACCGTCACCAGAGCCGGGTTCATGTTCCACCAGCCCGAGGGCACGATCGCGGAGACGGCCGGCGCTGCGCCCGCGCCCTCACCGAGATCGTGGAGCTCGCCCTCCTCGCTCAGAATCTCACTGGCCCTGCTGAGTGCCGCATCCGGCGCCTCGGGCAGATCGAGCTCCAGCGCGAAGTGGTCGACCTTGGTGAAACGCGCGCCTAAGCGGGCCCCGCTCTCCGTCCCACGGCGCGCGGCTCCGCTCTTCAGCCATCGCTCGACATCCGCGCCGGCAAGCTCCGCCAGCTCCTGGCCCAGCAGGTCGCGCACCTCGGTCTCTTTGGGCATGCGCTTTGCTTACCCACCCAAGGCCGGCGCCAGTCGCGGCGATGAGTTTTCGACCGCTCGGCGGTCTTACCAACGTACGACGTAACCTCGGAGGTCGAAGAGATCGGACGATGAACAGTCTCGCGCTACGAACATCCGTGCTCCTCCTCGGCGCCGCAGCGGTCGCTTGGGTGATCACGTTCGAGCGGATGCGCGGCATGGACGAAGGCCCGGGGACCGACCTCGGCGGCCTCGGCTGGTACCTCGGGATCTGGGTGACGATGACCGCGGCGATGATGCTGCCGACGGTGCTGCCGCACGTGGCTTGGCTTGCGCGGCGCGTGCCCACGCTCCTTTTCGGCGTTGGCTATCTCGGCGTCTGGACGGCGTACGGCCTCGCCGTTTACGCCGTCTACAGGCTCGTCGCGTCGTTCGACACCGGCTGGCTCGCGTGGGACGAGGCCGGGCCGTACGCCGCGGGCGTCGTGATCGTCGCCGCCGGCCTCTACGAGCTCACGCCGTTCAAGCGGCGCAGCCTGCGCCGCTGCCGCATGTTCCCGGAGGACACCGGCGCTCTCCGAAGCGGGCTCGCGCACGGCCTCGACTGCGTCGGCTGCTCCGGAGGGCTCATGCTCGTGCTCTTCGCCGTCGGCGTGATGAGCCTGTTCTGGATGGCCGTCGTCGCGGCGGCGATCTTCGCCGAGAAGGTGCTGCCGCAGGGCTTGCGGCTGTCGCGGGTGCTTGCGCCTGCCCTGGTGGTGCTCGGCCTCTGGGTTGCGATCGCTCCGGCGAGCGTGCCGGGGCTCACCGAGCCGGGCCAGATGGCGCCGATGGAGATGGAGATGCAGTCGTGACCAGGATCGGAACGCGCGAGGAGTGGCTGGCGGCCCGGGTCGAGCTGCTCGAGCGCGAGAAGGAGCTGACCCGGCGGAGCGACGAGCTCGCGCGTCAGCGCGCGGAACTCCCGTGGGTGCCGATCGAGAAGGAGTACCGCTTCGAGACCGAGGAGGGGACGAAGACGCTGGCCGACCTCTTCGACGGTCGGTCGCAGCTGCTCGTCTACCACTTCATGTTCGGCCCGACCGTCGAAGGCTGGCCCGAGGTCGGGTGTCCCGGCTGCTCGTTCACGGCCGACTCGCTCGACGGCGCGGCCGTCCATCTCCCGCACCGCGGCGTGACGTTCGTGGCCGTGTCCCACGCGCCGCTCGACCGGCTGAAGGCCTACAGGGAGCGCATGGGCTGGAGCTTTCCGTGGGTCTCGTACGACGGCAGCGACTTCAACCTCGACTTCGGCGCCTTCACCGAAGAGGAGCGAAGAACCGGGAAGGGCTTCAACTTCGGGACTCCGAAGCATGCCGACGAGATCGACCTCCGCTGCGAAGAGCTCCACGGCCTGAGCGCCTTCGCGCTCGAGGACGGCGTCGTCTACCACACGTACTCGACCTACGATCGCGGCACGGACGTCCTCAACGCCACGTGGCAATTGCTCGACCGCGCGCCGAAGGGCCGCGGCGCCGACCCCGAGGGCTGGCCGCGTCGCCACGACGAGTACCCGAATTGATCGAGAGGTAGCGCATGGATCTTCCGCCGGTCGTCTCGAAGGAGGAGTGGGATGCGGCGCTCGCGAGCGTCCGCGCGAAGGAGAAGGACCAGACGCGGGCACGAGACGCACTCGCCGCCGAGCGGCGCCGGCTGCCTCGGGTCCGGATCGAGAAGGAGTACGTCTTCGACGGCCCGAACGGCCAAGGCGACGCTGCTCGACCTCTTCGAGGGGCGCAGCCAGCTGATCGTCTACCACTTCATGTTCGGCCCCAACCAGGACGCGGGCTGCGACGGCTGCTCGATGTTCACCGACCAGGTCGGCCACCTCGCCCACATGCACGCCCGCGACCTGTCCTTCGCGCTCGTCTCGCGGGCGCCGATCGACAAGATCGAGGCGTACCGGAAGCGGATGGGCTGGACGATCCCCTGGTACTCCTGGTTCGGGGGCGACTTCGGCGTCGACTTCGGCACCTCGCCGGAGGAACCACAGGTCGGCGCGTACCAGGACGGCGAGAACTTCGGCCTCAGCGTCTTCGTGCGCGAGGGCGACGACGTCTTCCGCACCTACTTCACGACGAGCCGAGGCGTCGAAGCGCTCGGCAGCGTCTGGACGTTCCTCGACCTGACGCCGCTCGGTCGGCAGGAGGAGTGGGAGGACTCACCCGAGGGCTACCCACAGACGAAGCCGTACGAGTGGTGGCGCCGCCACGACGAGTACTAGTAGTCGTCTGAAGCACGGATTCGCGTTGGGGTTGCCCGTCGGCTACGCACTGCGGGTGCGGATTCCAGGCGAGCTGTGCGCCAGAGGCGTCGTGGATCTCGGCGAGTCGGCGGATCTTGCCGGTGGCGACGTCGAGGGCGTAGACGCGGAGGAGCATGTCGGAGCCCGGGGAGGCCAGGTCGGCGCCTCCGACCGAGAAGGCGACCTCGCGGCCGTCAGGCGACCAGCTGAAGCCGTCGTACTCGACCACTGCGGAATAGCGCTTCGGGATCAGGTCGCGCAGCGGGTAGATCTTCTCGCGTCCGCCTCGTTTCGCCACGACGAGTGTGTGGCCCCGCAGGTAGACGAGAGAGCGACCGTCAAGCGACAGAGTGAAGTCGGGGCTTGCTCGGGGCGCGAGGACGCGTCTGCGG
This sequence comes from uncultured Actinomycetes bacterium, assembly GCA_963739085.1. Lineage (GTDB taxonomy): Bacteria > Actinomycetota > Thermoleophilia > Gaiellales > Gaiellaceae > DATFQE01. The sequence continues at coordinate 141,782 of CAVTZA010000022.1, forward strand.
CCGTCGAGTCGCACGAGCTCGATCGCCCACGCTCCCCTCTCGGCGACCCGTCGAGCGATCACGACAGCGGTCCCATCGGGGAGCCACTGCGGGCGCGACTCGAAATGTGGCCCGTACTCAGGGCCGCGCGTCCTCGCGACGATGCGAGGCGTGCCCCCCGTGAGAGGCACGAGTTGGAGCCTCGACTCAACGCGCTGCCTGGTGCGCTTCGTCCGCGTATAACGGAGGTACGCCACCGTTTCGCCGTCCGGCGACAAGGCAGGCAACGTGCCCGGAGCCACGAGTCGATCCGCTCCCGTCCTCACGTCCAGGAGCCGAATGCCGTTGCCCTCGAACAGCAACGATCGGCCGTCCGGCGTCCACTGCACTTCGCCTTCAATGCCAACGTCGAGCGCGAAGGGGCGGTCGTCGACCCAGATCCTGCCGTCGAAGTCGCCCTTGTAGGCCAATCGTTTCCCGTCGGGCGACCACGCCGGCCCAACACCCGATCTGCGCTCCTCGACCTTCCCGTTCTCCACGACGTAGAGCGCAATCGGATCTGTCGAGACGGCTAATACCCAGTGGCGCTCACCCTGAAGCGAGCGATACACGAGTACAAAAGCGAGCGCGAGCACGCCGACGAGCACCACCGCGAGCGCCGCTGCACGCGAGAACGACACCCTCCTCGACCACGCCATTTCGGCGCTCGCTCGCACACCTCTCTTGTACCCCCACAGGGGCGCGACGCAACGGAATCCCAACGCGAATCCGCGCTCTAGTCGGCGTCTAGACCAACCAGCTGCCTGAGCTCGGTCTTGAGCTGTTCGATCCGGTCGTCGGTTAGCTGACGCCGGGTCAAACGGTCGAGCTCGCCGAGGACGGCCTCTGCGACGGGCTGGAACGCGCGGCTTCGAGCGGTCAGGAAGATCAGCGACGCCCGCCCGTCGCGTGGGTCGGCGCGGCGCTCGACGAGGCCGTCTCGCTCGAGCCGGCGAACGAGCTCCGTCATCGTCTGCTTGCTCAGGTGCGAGCGCTCGGCGAGCTCGCCCATGCGCAGGCCGTCCTCCTCGAACAGCGGAATCAGCACCGAACCGTACGACGGGCGGACTTCGGGGTAGCCGGCGGCGGCGAACCGCTCGGCGAGCAGCTCGTTCCAGCGCTGCGTCGCCTTCGCCAGCAGGAAGCCCAGGTCGTCGCGGTTCAGGAGAACTCCCGCCGGATGTTCTCGAACTCGCGCAGGAGGGCTTCGTGCTGTGACGCGAATAGCTCGTCCGGCATCTCCGGCGCCTGGAACATCGTGAACGTGTAGGCGCTCCGCGCTGCCGGGCAACTCGACGACGCGGGTGGGGAAGAGCGCCAGCGCGTCTTCGGTCGGGCCGGCGTACATGTCGATCACGCCCGTCTCCGGGTCGGCGTCGATCTCGAAGTAGAACTCACCGAGGCCGTTGACGACCTTGGTCTTGCCGTCCTCGTGTTTCAGCTCGCGGGCGAACTCCGTCGCCCAGCGCGGCAGGTTGTCGATCTGCGCCAGATAGGCGAACACCTCGCCCTTCGGCGCATCGATGACGGCGGTGACGGTGCGGCTTTCCATAGCTGCCTCCAATCTAGTCTGGTAGCGGACTAGTTAGTACGGTAGCAGACTAAGATTCAGCCCCGCGTAATGAATCGCAAGGAACCGTGTCTATGGTCGGCAGGCTGATGAAACCGATCCTCGTAGTCATCCTCGCGGCAACGTCCCTCTTGGTCTTCGCGGGCCTCGTTCGTGCCGCCGACGGGGCGGCGAGGCGAGCGCGGCGCCTGCCGCGACGCAAACATTGAAGGTTCGCTCGACGCGCTACGGCCGCATCCTCTTCGACGGCCGTGGCCAGGTGCTCTACGCCTTCACGCGCGACCGGCGCGGAGGCCCGAGCCGCTGCTACGGCGCCTGCGCCAAGGCATGGCCGGTCTACTTCGCGAAGGGCACCGTCGTCCGCGCCGGCGCGGGGGTGAGGAAGTCGCTGATCGGCACGACACGGAGGAGCGACGGACGTCGCCAGTACACGTACCGCGGTTGGCCGCTCTACTTCTACGCGCACGAGGGGCCCGGTCAGGTGCTGTGCCAGAACGTCAGCGAGTTCGGCGGGCTCTGGCTGGTCGTGCGACCCGACGGGACGCTCGTTCGCTAGGACGCCGGGCCACCGGAGGCACACCCGGTGGCCCGTGTCGTCGTCTTGCTCAGCCGATCGAGACTGCGACCTGCTCGAGCAGGTCGAGCGCGTCCTGCAGGCCTGCCTCCATCCCCGACTCGATGATCGCGTCGCGGATCTCCTTGCTCGGTGCCTCGACGAGGATCGTCAGTGTCGTGCGCCCCTCCTTCTCGGTGAGCGTCACGGTGTTGAGCGTTGCATTCGCGTCTGGATCGGGGACGCCCTCGAACGCCTCGGTCGACACGATCCGCTCGTTCGGGACGATCTCGCGGTACTCGCCGTGGAAGGCGACCTCCTGCCCGTCGTCCGACTTGGCGACGGAGCGCCACTTGCCGCCGACGCGCAGGTCGATCTCGGCGATCGTCATCTGGCCCCGGTTCGCATGCCACCACCGCTTGACCAGCTCCGGCGTGGTGTACGCCTTGTAGACGAGGTGCTTGGGGGCATCGAACTCCCGCGTGATCAGGATCTGCTCGTCGGTGGGCAAGGTCACGCTTGCTGTCTGGCTACTGACTGCCATCTCGTTCCTCCTTCTGCTTGAGCTCTTCCAGTACGACATCCAGTTGCTCGAACTGCTCCGACCAGGAGCGCTCGTAGGACTTCACCCAGTCGTGGATGGGCTTGAGCGCGTGTCCGTTCAGCCGGTACATCCGCTGCCGTCCTTCCTCGCGCACGTCGACCGCCCCCACTTCTCTGAGCACCCGCAGGTGCTTGGACACCTGTGGCTGAGCAAGCCCGAGCTCGAGCACGAGGTCGTTCACCGGCCGCTCGCCGCCGGCGAGGGCGTCGAGGATCTGCCGTCGCCGAGGCTCCGCGATCGCGTTGAACGCATCCGTCGTGGTCGCTGCTCGTGCCATGGGCGGGATTATATTCCGATATAGGAATATGTCAAGCGAGGGTCACTCACAGTCCTCACGCCTCCGAAGCCGTCAGGCGCCGGCGACGGCGTACAGGCGCCACTCGCCGGGCACGCCCTTGAGCTGGTGCGACCCGCGGTCCTCGAACTCGAGGCCCGAGCCGGCGACCAGGTCCTTGACCGTGCTCGAGGCGAGGACCTCGCCGGCGCCGGCCAGGGCGGCCACTCGCGCGCCCGTGTGGACGGCGATGCCGCGGATGTCGGTCCCGACCAGCTCGAGCTCGCCCGTGTGGAGCCCGAAGCGGATCTGGAGGCCCGAGCGAGCGGGCGGCGTCCCGGATCGAGCACGCGCACGCGACCGCCCGTGCCGGACCGTCGAACGTCGCGAGGAAGCCGTCGCCGGCGGTGCTCAGCTCGCGTCCGCGGAAGCGGTCGAGCTCCCGGCGGACGACCGTGTTGTGCTGCTCGAGCAGGTCGCGCCAGCGCCGGTCGCCGAGGTCGGCGGCGAGCTCGGTGGAGCCGACGATGTCGGTGAAGAGCACCGTCGCGAGCACGCGGTCGAGCACCGGGTGCGGCCGGACGCCGGTGAGGAACTCCTCGATCTCGTCTAGGGCAAGCGTCCTCGTCGCCGAACCAGGGCATGTGGTCGGCGCCCGGCAGCTCGACGATCTTCGCGCCGGCGATCCGCTCGCCGATGAAGCGACTGGGCTCCGCGAGGACCTCGTCGGAGCGGTGGAGCACGAGCGTCGGCACGCGGATGGCGGGCAAGACGTGGCGGATGTCGATCATCGCGCTCATGCGCGTGAGCGTCGCCGCGGCTCCCGGGCTAGCCGCGCGGAGCGCAGCCCGCGTGTGAGCCTGGACGAGCTCTTCGTCGTCCGCGATCGAGGGCGCCAGTTGATGCAGCAAGGTCCGGATGAGGTCGGTTCCCCAGCCTTCGAGGATCGAGCGCTCCAGGTCCTCGATCTCCTCGTCCGGCGCGCCGATCGGGTAGTCCGGCGCCCAGCGAGTCCTTGCCGCGCTGCCCACCATCACGAGCGCCCTGGTCCGCTCGGGGTAGGTGGCCGCGAACAGCGCGCACATCGCCCCGCCCTCGGAGTGGCCCAGGACGGCGGCGCTCTCCACGCCGATGTCGTCCATGACGGCGCGCATGTCGTCCATGCGGGTCTCGAGCGACGGGAGGTCGTCGGGCTGGACCCGGTCGGAGAGCCCGATCCCCCGCTTGTCGAAGAGGATCAGGCGCGAGAACGACGCGAGCCGCTGGTAGAAACGCTCGATCGGCTCGATCTCCGTGGCGGCGTCGAAGCTCTGCACCCAGCCGTGGACGAAGACGACGTCGAGCGGCCCCTCGCCCATGACCTGGTAGGCGATGTTGACGTCACCGTTCTTCGCGTAGCGCGTCTCCCGGGGCACGCCCTGAACTATGGCGACAGCGGCCACCCTGGCGACGCTCGCGGCGCGCGCGATTCAGCCCTGGAGCTCGGCCAACCTCCGCTCGAGAAAGCGCCGCTCGGCGTCCGAGTGGACGAGCTCGAGCGCACGGCCGTACGCCTCGCGCGCGTCTTCCAGACGGTCGAGCCGGCGTAGCAGCTCGGCTCTCGTGGAGTGCAGGTAGTGGTACTGCTCGAGCTCGAGGCGCTCCACCAGCGCGAGCGCGCCCTCGACGTCGCCCGTCTCGGCGACGGCTGCCGCCTGGTTCAGCTCGACGACCGGCGAGCCCGTGACTCGCGCGAGCTCGCCGTACAGCGCCGCGAGCTGGGGCCAGTCCTGGGGATCGTCGGAATGCAGCGCTGCGATCGCCGCCTGGAGCTCGTACGGGCCGCGGCCTCCCAGCGCGATCGCCCGGTCGAGCAGCGCGCGGCCCTCCTCGATCTGCTCGAGGTCCCAGAGCGATCGGTCCTGGTCTCGCAGGAGGACGACGGTGCCGTCCACGAAGCGAGCATCGCGGCGCGCGTCGTTGATCAGCATCAGCGCCAGCAGCCCGTGCACCTCGGGCTCGTCGGGCATCAGCTCCACGAGCGCGCGGCCGAGCCGGATCGCCTCGCCGGCCAGCTCGCCGCGGCCGCCGTAGCCCTCGTTGAAGATCAGGTAGACGACGGCGAGCACCGCCGCCAGCCGGTCGGGGAGCAGGTGCGCCGGAGGGACGCGGAACGGGATCCCGGCGGCCTTGATCTTGTGCTTCGCGCGGACGAGCCGCTTCTTCATCGTCTCCTCGGGAACGAGGAACGCGCGGGCGATGTCCTCCGTGCTCAGCCCGCCGAGCGTCCGGAGCGTGAGCGCCACCTGCGCGTCGAGCGCGAGCGCCGGATGGCAGCAGGTGAAGAGCAGCTCCAGCCGCTCGTCGGGAAGTCTACGGCTCCTAGTTTCAGCTCATCCTCCACGGCTTCGGGTACCTCGAGGAGTCGGGTCTTGGCGGCGAGCGTGCGATCGCGGCGGATGCGGTCGATCGCACGGTTGCGGGCGGTGGTCACGAGCCATGCGCGCGGGTTGTCCGGTGTCCCTTCGCCGCGGCCAGCGCTCCGCGGCGATCGCGAACGCGTCCTGGGCGGCTTCCTCGGCGAGGTCGAAGTCGCCGAGGAAGCCGATCAGTGCGGCGAGGACGCGGCCCCACTCGTCGCGGAAGACGTCGTCGAGAGCCGTCAATACTCCACGACCGGGCGGACCTCGATCGCGCCGCCCAGGCGGGCCGCCGGGATGCGCGCGGCGAGCTGGATCGCGGCGTCGAGGTCATCGGCCTCGAAGACGAGGTAGCCGCCGAGCGCCTCCTTGACGGCGACGAACGGGCCGTCCGTGGTCAGCGTCCTGCCGTCCTCCACGCGCACGGTCGTCGCGGTGGCGGGGTCGTCCAGCCCCAGTCCGGGAGTGACGCCCGGGGTCTGGTTGATCGCCTGGTAGTCGGCGTAGACGGCCTGCTGCTCGTCCTCGGACAGCGTGGCCCACGCCTCCGGGTCACGCGGGGTCGGCGCGTCGCTCTGGTGGATCAGCATGAGGTACTTCATGGCTCCTCCTTCGTTGGATGGTCGCCTCTGAGACGAACGGCCGGCGGGTCAGGGGACACCTGATTTCGAACAAGGCGTCGGATCGCGCCGCGTCGGGTATGGGCGAGGGCGACCCGATTCCTCGTGAGAGGGGAGAAGCATGAAGAAGCCGCGCTCCATCGTCCTCGCGCTCCTCTGCATCGGCATCGTCGCAGCCGCCTCCGCGGCGGCCGTCGCGACGAGGCCCGCACAGGGCGACGACGGGCAAGGGCCTCCGGTCTCGCCTGAGGTCCGTCAGATGCTGCACGACATCAGCGCGCAGAGAATCGAGAGCTCGATCCGCACCCTGGCCGCCTTCGGGACGAGGCACACGCTCTCGTCGCAGACCGATCCGAACCGCGGAATCGGTGCGGCGCGCGACTGGATCTTCGACCAGTTCCAGCAGGCCGCAGCGCAGTCGGGCGGCCGGATGACCGTCGAGAAGCAGACGTTCATTCAGCCGCCGGCGCCGCCGCGGGTGCCGGTGGCGACGCCGATCACGAACGTGATCGCGACCCTGCGTGGGACTCAGGCCGAGTCGGCCGATCGGATCTATCTCGTCAGCGGGCACTACGACTCGCGCTGCACGGACGTCAACGACGCGGTGTGCGACGCGCCCGGCGCAGGCGACGACGCCTCGGGTGTCGCAGCCGTCCTCGAGCTGGCCCGCGTGATGGCGACGCACGAGTTCGACGCGACGATCAAGTTCGTCGCCTTCGCCGGCGAGGAGCAGGGACTGTTCGGCTCGACTTTCTTCGCCGAGCAGGCGAAGCAGCAGGGGCTGAACATCGCCGGGATGTTCTCGAACGACATCATCGGCAGCTCGCTCGGCGAGAACGGCGAGCGGGACAGGACCGACGTTCGGCTCTTCGCCGAAGGCCCGCCCTCGAACGAGACGGCCGCCGAGGCGTCGCTCCGGCGGACGATGGGCTCCGAGAACGACTCGCCGGCCAGGCAGCTCGCGCGCTTCGTCGAGGAGCAGGCAGAGCGGGCGGTCCCGAACATGAACGTCTGGATCATCTACCGGCGCGACCGCTTCCTGCGGTCGAGCGACCACGTGCCGTTCCTCGACAGGCGCTACCCCGCCGACCGGTTCACCGAGCCGAACGAGGACTTCCGGCACGAGCATCAGAACGTCCGGGTCGAAAACGGCGTCCAGTTCGGCGACCTGCCGGAGTTCGTCGACTTCGACTACGTCAGGGGCGTCACCAGGATCAACGGCGCGACGCTCGCCGCGCTCGCGAACGGGCCGGCTGCGCCGAAGGACGTCAAGGTCGAGGCCTCGACGTTGTCGGTCGACACCCAGCTCGAATGGCAGCCGAACTCCGAGCCCGACCTGGCGGGCTACGAGATCGTCTACCGCGACACCACCGAACCGACCTGGTCGCACGTGATCAGGGTCGGCAACGTCACGAGCCACACGGTCGTGGGAGTCACCAAGGACAACTTCCTCTTCGGCGTTCGCGCCGTCGATCGCGACGGCAACCGAAGCGTGGTCAGCTTCCCGAGCCCGAAGTGACGAACGCTGCGGGCGCCCGCCGACCAGCGGGCGCCCGCCGCGAGTCGCGAACGTAAGGGCGCTCTGCACACCAACACCAAGGAGTCGTGCACGAATGCGGTCATGGCCTCACTCGTCTGCTCGAGGGGCTCACTCCCCACGATGCGGCCGAGGCGACAGAGATCCTGGCCGCTTGTCCGACCGTTTCCGTCTCGGCCGGCGAGCCCTACTTCAGCTCGTCGCTCCCGGCCGCCGTCGCTTGTGCTCGTCGACGAGGGTTTCAGCGTGCTCCGGGTCCCGCTGCCACACGGAACACGTTCGATCATCACGTGCGACGCCGGGCCCGGACGGATCTTGCTACCGCCCACGCAAGCGGAGGTCCTGTTCGGGTTGGTGGACTCCCGGCTGATCGCGATTCCACAGGAGGCGCTCGAACAGCTCCTGCTGCTTCCTACTGCCGCGCGAACGCTGTTCGACCAGGTGGCCACGACGCTTCGACAGGAGCAAGAGGCAATGGGGAACTTCGCCAACGCGCGCCACGTCGAACGGGTGCGCCTGAAGCTGTTCCAGCTGGCTAGGAGCTACGGCCGCGTCGGTCGCGACGGAATTCGCATCGAATTCCCCGTCAGCCACACGGTGCTCGCCGAGATGATCGGATCTTCGCGGGAGACCGTGACACGTGCGCTCGACGAACTGCAGCGAGCGGGCTTCGTTGCCCGGCGCGGCCATACGTATCGCCTGCTGATCTCACCGCGCGAGGTGTGACAGCGATCACATAGCGCCTCGACGCCGGCCTCCTACGATCTGGCCGACCGGACGAGAGGCGGCGCGGAGATGGACCTGATCGGCAAGGCGCTCGGCAGGTTGGCGATGCTCGGGGGAGTTGCGCTGGTCCTCTATCTCGGCTTCGTCATCGTCAACGGAACCGTGGGCGCGGTGAGTGCGGGGCGAAGCGCCGATCCGGACGAGCAGAACCAGAAATCAGCCCAGCAACTGTTCGAGCAGGGCCGGGAGATCTTCCGCTTCGACACCTTTGGCGACGAAGCCTTCTGGGGTGACGCCCTGCAGCTGCACCGCGCGATCGAAGGGGAGGCGCTTGGCGGTGTCGGACCCGGCGTGAGCCCCAAGACCGCGCTCGCGGTCGGGCTCAAGGTCGACTCGGAGGCGCTGCCGCACTCGCTCAAGCGGGCACTCGCCGCAGGGCGGGTCGATCTCGACGATCCCGCAACGACGCTCAAGTTGCTCGAGCTGAACGCCGTCGTCGGGCTGAAGGGCTTCTTCGCGCACGATGGAACGCTGCGTTCGGTCGGGCTCACCTGCGCCTCCTGCCACTCGATCGTCGACGATTCGTTCGCGCCCGGCATCGGGCGACGGCTCGACGGCTGGCCGAACCGCGACCTCAACGTGGGCGCGGTCATCTCGCTCGCCCCGAACAAGCAGCCGATCACAGATCTGCTGCAGGTCGACGAAGCGACCGTCAACGCAGTCCTCGGCGCCTGGGGGCCCGGGAAGTTCGATGCCGAGCTCTTCCTCGACGGCAAAGGCTTCCGTCCGGACGGGAAGTCGGCGGCAACGCTGATTCCGCCTGCTTTCGGCCTTGCCGGCGTCAACCTCCACACCTACACCGGTTGGGGCTCGGTCACGTACTGGAACGCGTTCGTCGCCAACCTGGAGATGCACGGCCAGGGCACCTTCTTCGATCCCCGCCTGAACGACCCCGTGAAGTTCCCCGTCGCCGCGAGGGCGGGGTTCTCCGACGTCCGCAACACACCCGATCTGATCACACCGAAGCTGGCCGCTCTCCACGCGTACCAGCTCGGGCTCGTAGCGCCCAAGCCGCCCGCGGCGAGTTTCGACGCGGCCGCTGCGAAGCGCGGCAAGCGCATCTTCACCGGGAAGGGCACGTGCGCGAACTGCCACGTTCTTCCGCTCTTCACCGAGCCGGGCTGGAACCTGCATGCGCCGGCGGAGATCTGCACCGACGCGTTCCAGGCCAATCGCTCGCCCGACGGTCGCTACCGCACGACTCCGCTCAAGGGGCTTTTCGCGCACAGCAAGGGCGGCTTCTGGCACGACGGACGCTTTCCCACCCTGGATGCCGTCGTCGACCACTACGACGGCTGCTTCGGTCTCGGGCTCAGCGCCCGGGAAAAGGCAGATCTCGTCCAGTACCTCCGGTCGAACTAGCCCGGCGTCGATCAGGGCCTCAGGCGGTCGATCGATCCAGCAGCTGCAGCAGCTCGTGAGCCGCGAGCTCGATCTCCTTGTGCCGCCACTCGGCGGCTCGATAGTGGCAGGCGATCAACCCCGTGCGGTGCAGGCGCCGGAAGTCGCCGTAGACGAACGCGTAGCGGGCCTTGGTCTCGTCGGCAGGCGCCCTCGGTGAGGCCGAGGTGCCACTCCGAGTAGTCGCTCCAGGAGTGCGCCTCGAGGAAGGCGTTCTCTTGTTCCGCCTTCGGCTGAGCGTCGCCCCAGTCGCTGTTCAGCACGTACTGGCGAGCACGGATCAGGCGCCGCGCCCGCGCGACGGCGCGCTCGTTGACCGCGTACGAGGCCACTTGCGCGATTGTGCCGCATCTCAGACCTGGTCGAAGGCCGCCCTCGCTGCTGCTCGCTCCTCGTCGGTCTGCGCCCGGTTCAAAGCGCGGACGAACGCGCCGAAGCCGCAGCTCGGCGTGTGGACGTCGAGATAGCGGGCGGGCGCGTTCCCGCTGGGCGCGAACGTGTGCGCGACGCCGGCCGGTATCTGGATCCACGTCCCCGCGCCGGCCTGGAGTTCGCTCCCGTTCACCGTGAACGTCAGCGCGCCCTCGAGGACGTAGAACGACTCCACGTGTTCGGAATGGAGGTGAGCCGGCGGCGGCGTTTCGGCCGGTTCGCTCCGGATCTCGGCGATCCCGACCTCGTCGATGTCGGCGAGCAGATCGACGCCGTCGGCCACCGTCTCGACGCCTCCGACCACGGCGTCGGTCGTCGGCCGTCCGCCGTCGGCCGGCGGAGGGTGCTGGTCGTACGTGATCGGCCGTCCGTCGCGGATCGAGCGCATGTAGTCGGCGAACCCTCGTCCCGGCGCGTGGAAGTTGAGGTAGCGCATCTCGGCCGAGCTCGCGTTGCGAAAGCCGTGGACCACGAGCGGCGGCACGCGGGCGAGGGTTCCAGCCGGCACGGCCGCGGTCTCTCCGTCGGTGCCGAGCCTCACCGTGAGCTCGCCGTCGAGCACGTAGAACATGTCGGTGTGCCGGCGGTGGACGTGCAGGTCGGCGCCCTCGCGGCCGGCTGCGAACCGCGACCACGTGGAGTGCAGGGTCTCGTCGTCGGAGAGAATCTCGACCCGCCGGTCGGCGGAGTCGCCGATGATCTCGCCGCCTGCGGGCGGAATCAGGACAGCGTCGCTCACGTGCGCCGAGTATGCCTGCCCGTCGGTGCTTAGCTAACGGCAGTCATGACGCTTCTCGCCGACGTCGTCTCCGCTTCGAAGGCCGTGACCGAAACGCCCTCACGGTCGCTCAAGGTCACGATCCTCGCCGACCTCCTGCGCCGGCTCGACGTGACCGAAGTGCCGATCGCGGTCGGCTTTCTCACCGGGGTGCCGAGACAGGGCCGGGTCGGCGTCGGCTACTCCACCATCTACGGGCTCGAAGTCGCTTCAGCCGAGGAGCCGACCCTCGAGATCGCCGACCTCGACGACGCCATCGCCAAGGTGCTCGAGACCACGGGCAGCGGGTCGGCCGCCCGCCGCCGCGAAATCCTCGAGACCCTGCTGTCCAGGGCGACGGAGGACGAGGCCGACTTCGTCAAGCGGCTCTTCACGGGCGGGCTCAGGCAGGGCGCTCTCGCGGGTGTGATGACCGATGCGGTCGCGAAGGCCGCCGGCGTCCCTGGTGAGCTCGCCCGCCGGGCGCTCATGCTCTCCGGCGACCTCACACGGACCGCGGAGATCGCGATGTCGAGCGGGGAGGAGGGGCTTCGCGGCGTCGGCTTCGAGCTCTTCCGCCCGATCCTGCCGATGCTTGCGTCGACGGCCGAGAGCGCGGGCGATGCCGTCGCGGGTTTCGAGCGCGCGTCGGTCGAATGGAAGCTCGACGGGATCCGCATCCAGATTCATCGCGACGGCGACGAGGTTCGGATCTACACGCGGAACCTCAACGACATCACCGATGCGCTTCCCGGGATCGCCGATGCGGTCCGTGGCCTCCCCGTGACCCGGGCCGTCTTCGACGGCGAGGCGCTGTGGATGGGCGAGGAGGGACCGGCGGCTTTCCAGGACACGGTCTCGCAGATCGACGGCGACGCACCGCTCGAAGGCGTGACCACGTTCCTCTTCGACGTGCTGCACGTCGACGGCGAGGACCTGCTCGACACGCCGCTCGAGCGCCGCGCCGCGAGGCTCGAGGAGTTGGCGCCCCGGCTCAGGATCCCCGGCGAGCTCACCTCGGATCCGGCCACCGCGGAGCGGGTGCTGGAGGAGGCCTTGCGTGCCGGGCACGAGGGGATCGTCGTGAAGGACGCAGCCTCCACCTACGCCGCGGGGCGTCGCGGCAAGGCCTGGCGCAAGGTCAAGCCGGTGCGGACCTACGACCTCGTCGTGCTCGGCGCGGAGTGGGGTCACGGCCGCAGGCAGGGCTGGCTGTCGAACCTGCACCTCGGCGCCCGCGACGAGGCGAACGGGGGCTTCGTCATGGTCGGCAAGTGCTTCAAGGGGCTGACCGACGAGCTGCTGACCTGGCAGACCGAGGCGCTGCTCGCACGCGAGGTCGAGCGAAAGGGAATCGCGGTGCTCGTCCGGCCGGAGCTCGTGATCGAGATCGCGCTCGACGGCGTCCAGGCCTCGACCCGCTACAAGGGCGGCGTGGCGCTCCGCTTCGCGCGCGTGAAGCGTTACCGGCCGGATAAGAGCGCCGACGAGGCCGACACGATCGAGGACCTGCGGATGCTCCTGCCGGCCCGGCGGTGAGGGGGCTCAGTCGTCC
>CAVTZA010000023.1:0-79939 GCA_963739085.1 uncultured Actinomycetes bacterium
CGGTGGTGTTGGATCGTCCCCATGGAATTGGGTTGGGGCTTCTGGCTCAAGCTGATGGGTGGGGTCATCCTCATCGGCCTGGCGCTCTGGGTGGTCTTGCTGGTGCTGGATCTGGCCTACGCCGCCTGGGGAGCGTTCGGCGCGATGGTCTTCTTCATCGGGGTGATCGTGCTGGTCGCATACATCTACGACAAGCGCCAGCAGGCCACCTGGGACGAAGGCCCCTAGCGGCGCTCGCCCGCTAGTCCAGCAGGCCGAGGAAGCGCAGCGCCTCGGGCATCTGCGTCCGCATCTGCTGCGAGTGGAGCCAGTGCCCGGTCACGGCCTTGACCGGGCCTTTCGGCCGGAGCTTCTTGAGCTGCTCGTAGAAGTGCCCGGACTGGTGCACCTGGTCGAGCACGATCTGGTCGGCGAGGCTCCACCAGAGCTGCAGCGGCTTGCCCGACTTCGCGATCTGCTCGAGCCAGTGGGTCGGGCTGCGCAGCACGTAGCCGGTCGGGTTCGTCTTCGGCGTGCCGCCGACCTCGAGGCGCGCGAGCGTCTGTAGGCCCCGTGTCTTCGGGGCGAGCCCGAAGTCGCCGTAGCGGCGGTGGAAGTTCGTCACCGAGTCCATCGCCACCGCGCCGGCAAGCACCTGCGGGTACTGGCCGAGTAGCAGCAGCGTCTCCTGCCCGCCCATGCTCCCGCCGAGGGCGTACACGCGCTTCATGTCGAAACGGATCCAGGGGAGCCCAGCCTTGGCGATCCCGGGCATGCGGGCGAGGTCGGAGATCTGCCCGCGGTAGCCCCAGGAGTGCAACGGCAGCCGCCGGCCCATCCCGCCGGGGCAGATGACGACGAAGTCGCCGGCTCCAGGCAGGTTTCCCCACAGCCCGGCGTTTCCGGCGGCGCGGACGCCGCGGCCGTGCGGGGAGATCACGACCGGGAGCGGCGGCGGCGGGTTCTGCGGCCCGTATCGGGCGGGGACGAGCACGATCGCCGGCCTCGGCATCCGGTTGTGGGCGCGGTACCTGAACGTCCACTGTTTGGTGCCGTCGCTCACGGTGCGCAAGATACGCAAGTCACCGTCCATAGGAGGAATTGGATGAAATCCGTCGTCGCCCGTCTCCTGCTTCTCGCCGTCGGGGCCCTGGTCGGCGTCCTGCTCGTCGCCGCGACCGGCTCCGGAGCCGACCAGGCGCGCCCTGCCGCGAACGCGAAGGACGCCGCGAAGAAGCCGTTGCGCGGCCCACGAGGGCCACGCGGGCCGCGCGGTTTCAGAGGCGCACGGGGCTTCACCGGGCCGATGGGCCCCGCCGGCCAGGTCGGCGCCACCGGGCCGTCGGGCGCGACGAAGGCGCTCTACCGGGCGGCCGCCGACTCCTCTGCACTGCAGACGTTCTTCACCGGGCAGGGCTTCGTGCTCGAGGCCTCGTGCAACCCCTTCCAGGCCCGTATCCGCTCGACGGCGAACGACGGGCAGCTCGTGCTCTCCGGGCTCGACAACCGCGCCACGATCACGCCCTTCTTCGTCACCGATCCGGACTTCGACAACGGCGACGTCGCGAGCCTCTACCCCGGAGCTGCAAAGAGCGAGGTGACGGGGACGCTCGTCTTCACGGCGCCCTCGGCGACGGTGGCGACGCTGGTTTACGCGGTCGAGTTCGACTCCGTCGTCGGCTCCTGCGTGGTGAGTGGCACGATCTCGCCTGCTCCGTGAAGCCCGCGCGCACACTCCCGTCCGACTGGTATGTCGAGCCGGGCACGCTCGACCTCGAGCTCGAGCGCGTCTTCGACCGGTCCTGGCAGTACGCGGGGCCTGCCGAGCTCGTCGCGGAGCCCGGGACGTTTCTGACCACGCGAGCCGGGTCGCATACCGATCGTCGTGACCCGGGACGAGGAAGGCGAGCTGAACGCGTTCGTCAACGTCTGCCGGCACCGCGGCGCCGTCGTCGCCCGCGATCGGAACGGGCGCCGGCGCTCGCTGCAGTGCCACTACCACGCCTGGACGTACGGGCTCGACGGGCGGCTGCGCGCAGCGCCGGGCACCCAGGAGCTCGAGCTCGACGACGTGGCCCTGCCCCGGGCGGCGGTCGGGGTCTGGGGCCCGTTCGTCTTCGTCAACCCGGACCCGGACGCCCCGCCGCTCGCTGAGGCGCTCGGCGAGCTTCCGGCGATCGTCGCCGAGGGCGCCGTGCCGCTGGAGCGAATCCGCCCGCGGCGCACGGCGAGCTACGAGATCGAGGCGAACTGGAAGCTCGTCGTGGACAACTACCTCGAGTGCTACCACTGCCCGGTCGCGCACCCGGGGTTCAGCAAGGCTTTCGACGTCGACGACTACACGCTCAGCACCTACCCGACCTTCTCGCTGCAGCGCACGCCCGCTCGCGAAGAGGGCGAGGGCCTGTACGCGTACCTCTGGCCCAACTTCACGCTCAACGCCTACCCCGGCCCGGGCAACGTCTCGCTCAACCTGTTCGCGCCGCTGGCGACCGATCGGACGCTGGTGCTCTACGAGTACTTCCTCGCCGAGGAGGTCTCGGACGAGGAGGCCGACGAGTTCGTGGCATTCGTCGACCAGGTGCAGCGGGAGGACACGGAGCTCTGTGAGTCCGTACAGCTGGGGCTACGGTCGGGCCGGCTCGACCGCGGGCTGCTCGTGCCCGGGCGCGAGGAAGGGCTACGTCACTTTCAGAACTTGGTGAGGGCAGCGCTGCAAGGAGCCTGAATACGGTCGTCGGCGACGATCTTGCTGGTTTTCGAGCCGGATTGGTTGCAAAAGCGACGAAGTATGGGAAGATCGGTGGCGATCGGCGCGTCTTGAGTAGTGATAGGCGGCGCCAACCGCGGCGTTGCGTGCCAAGGAAAGGAGTGCTATGCAAGAGTTGAGCGCACGAGCGGCGCTTGTGACCGCGCCGCAAGTGACGGACGGTCTCACTACGTCCGTGACGCGCGAGGAGGTAGCCGAGGCACTCCGGGCCACCGACTCGCCGCCGGACCTGATCCTGGACGTGACGCGCTTCTCGAACGGGGACGCCGCCGAGACGCGGAACCTCGTCGTCGCCTGGGAGAGAAACGATCTCGAGGAGCTCCTCCGCCAGAGCGAGGGCGACCAGATCGTCCTGACCTTCGACCGAGACGCGATCCAGCAGGCGATGGAGGCCGACGTCGAGGCGCACGGGATCCGCGAGAAGGCCCTCGTGCTCGCTGTCGCCGCCGTGGCGGCGACCGGCGCAGCGGCCACCTCGGCTCAGGCTCAGCCCAGCCCCGATGACCGCGCGGTGTCGAAGGCGACCAGCGTCGGCCAGGTCGAGATTCCGTATCTCAGCCACGGCACGTTGACGCCGGAGGCTGCTGGGCTTGCTGCGTCGGTGAGCCCTGATGATCGGGCGGTGTCGATGGCGGCTCCGGATACGGCTGCGGCGTCTGAGCTTGCCGCGTCCGAGATCCCGTATCTCAGCCACGGCATTCTGACGCCGGAGGCTGCCGCTACTGCTGCGTCGGTGAGCCCTGATGATCGGGCGGTGTCGATGGCGGCTCCGGACACGGCTGCGGCGTCTGAGCTTGCCGCGTCCGAGATCCCGTATCTCAGCCACGGCACGTTGACGCCGGAGGCTGCGGCGGCTGGTGCGTCGGTGAGCCCGGATGATCGGGCGGTGTCGATGGCGGCTCCGGACACGGCTGCGGCGTCTGAGCTTGCCGCGTCGGAGATTCCGTATCTCAGCCACGGCACGTTGACGCCGGAGGCTGCGGCGTGCGTGAGCGTGTGTTGGGCGTCGGTGAGCCCGGATGATCGGGCGGTGTCGATGGCGGCTCCGGACACGGCTGCGGCGTCTGAGCTTGCCGCGTCCGAGATTCCGTATCTCAGCCACGGCACGTTGACGCCTGATGCTG
Source organism: uncultured Actinomycetes bacterium (assembly GCA_963739085.1). Lineage (GTDB taxonomy): Bacteria > Actinomycetota > Thermoleophilia > Gaiellales > Gaiellaceae > DATFQE01. The sequence goes on from CAVTZA010000023.1 coordinate 3,874, forward strand.
CGGCCGCTGGTGGTGCGTCGGTGAGCCCTGATGATCGGGCGGTCTCGATGGCTTCACCGGCCCCGACCGAGCTGGCAGCGGCGGACAGCGGGATCTCGATCTCCGCGCCGAGCGCGAGCACGACGGCGGGCATCGGTGCTGCGCTCGCACTTGCCATCACGGGTGCTGCGTTCGTCGTCGCCGGTCGACGGCGGATGACGCCCGCCTCGTAATAGCTGCTCGTGGAGCGCCGCCGGCTCACGGCGGCGCTCCACGGGACTTCGGGGCGCGCGCCCTCCCTCCCCCGTTCAAGGCGCGGCGTACGAGGGGGTGGCTCTACTTACTTGACGGAGCCGGCCAGCAGGCCCTGGACGAAGTACCGCTGCAGGCTGAAGAAGACGATCAGCGGCACCGCCATCAGCACGAACGCGCCCGCCGAGAGCAGGTGCCACTCGACGCCGTAGGTCGACTGCACCTGACTGATCCGGACCGTGAGCGGCAGCAGCGACGACTCCTGCACGAACACGAGCGCCATGAGCAGGTCGTTCCAGACCCACAGGAACTGGAAGATCGCGAACGAGGCGAGCGCCGGCACCGACAGCGGCAGGACGACCTTCCAGAAGATGCGGAAGTTCGACGCGCCGTCCACGCGCGCGGCCTCGATCAGGTCGCGCGGCAGCGTGATGAAGAAGTTGCGCAGCAGGAAGATGCAGAACGGCAGCGCGAACGCCGAGTGCGCGAGCCAGATGCCGACGTACGAGCCCGTGATCAGCGCCTTGTCGTCGGCGAGGAAGTCGCCCATGTTGCGGAAGAAGATCAGCACCGGCACGAGCGACATCTGGATCGGCACGACCATCAGCGCCACGATCGCCGAGGAAGATCGTGTCCCGGAACGGGAAGCGGATCCAGGACAGCGCGAAGGCCGCCAGGGCGCCGAGGAAGAGCGGGATGATCGTTGCCGGGACGCTGATGAGGAGGCTGTTGACGAAGCTCGAGCCCATGTCCGCGCCACGGAGCACCTGGTCGTAGTTGTCGAGCGTGAAGTTGAGCGTCGACAGCGACTCCCACCAGCCCGTGTTCGCGATGTCCGACCGGGTCCGGAACGACGTGATCAGCAGCCCGACGGACGGCACCAGCCAGAGCACCGCGAGGAAGATCAGCGCGATGTGAACCGGCGTCTTCGAGATGAACTCGACGATCCGGCCGGCCAGCGTCGACGACTTCGGGCGGACGAGCTCGGCAGCCTGGGTGGTCATCCCTGGATCGCCTGGCTCCGGAAGCGTTTGATGTTGAACGCCATGATCGGGATGATCAGTAAGAGCATCACGACGGCGATCGCGGAGCCGTAGCCGCCCTTCCCGCCCTGGAAGGTCTGGTCGTACATCATGTAGCCGATGACCTGGCTTTTCCCGTTCGGGCCGCCCGCGGTCATGATGTAGATGATGTCGAAGAGCTTGATCACGTTGATCATCAGCCAGACGGTGACGACGGAGATCGGGAGCGCCAGCAAGGGGAGCTGAATCCGCCGGAAGACCGCCCACTCGCTCGCGCCGTCGGTGCGGGCGGCCTCGATGATCTCCTGCGAGATGCCCTTCAGCGCCGCGGACAGCACCACCATCGCGAAGCCGGCCGACGCCCAGACGTAGGCGAAGATGATCGCGTAGTTGACCGTGTCCTCACGGCCGAGGAACGGGATCGGGTCGGCTCCCCATAAGCCATGGCGTACCGCGTTGACGACGCCGATGTCGGTGTCGTTGCTGTAGACGAACTTCCAGATCAGGCCGACCGCGACCGCGGAGATGGCCATCGGAACGAAGATGATCGACTTGATCACGCTCTCGTAGCGCACGCGAGTCGCCAGTACGGCGATCAGGAGCCCCATGATCAGACAGAGCGACGTGTACAGCACGAGCCAGAGGACGTTGTTCGCCAGCGCGCCCTCCGGCGGGAACTTCGTCAGGTCGAGGAACCTCTTGTCCTCTGTGAACAGCCGCTGGTAGTTGTCGAGGCCGACCCACTTGCGGGGCTCGAGGCCGCGGCCGGTGTCGAACGACAGCCTGATCGTCCAGAGCACCGGGTAGACCAGCAGGACGGTCAGCAGGATGACGGCCGGCGCGATGAACAGCGCGGCCTGCCACCCCTGGTCGGCTCATGAAGGCGGGCAGCCGCCGGCGGGGCGGGGCCCCACCGGCGACTGTTTCCTGTGCTGCGGACGTGGTCAGCGCCTCCTACTGCGAGGCGAACTCGTTGGACGCCGTGTTCTGGAAGTCGTCCAGCGCCGAGTTCATGCCGGACGGGTTCTTCATGATCCCCTGGAGGACGGTCGGCCACTCCGTGCCGAGCGCGCCCGGGAGGAGATCGGAACCGTCGAACCTGAACACCTCGGCGTTCTGGACCTGCTCTGCCTCCTTGCGCACGAGGTCGTTCGGGTAGACGGAGAGGTCGACCGACTTGTTCGGCGAGACGATCGCCCCGGTCGAGACCCACGTGCTACCCGCCTCCGAGCCCGCGAGGAACTCCATCAGCTTCGAGGTGTTCTCGTTGTCGTCGAACGCGACTGCGACGTCACCCGCGCCCAGGAGCGGGGTGCCGATCTGGTCGTTGAACTTCGGGAACTGGAAGAAGTCGATCGTCTTCCCGGGCACGAGCTTGGGGTTGACCTGGCCGGTGGCGATGCCGCCGACGAAGCCGCCCTCGTAGTACAGCTCGGCCTTCGGCTTCGTCCCGAAGACCTGCCCGATCGAGTCGGTGAACGGCGTGGCGAGCGCCCCCTCGACGCCGCCGGGGAGGTTCTGGTTGTCCAGCACCTTGAACATCTCGGTGAGAGCGTCCTTGACCGACTGGTCGTTGAAGGGGATGTCGCCGTCGAACAGCTGCTGGTACTTCTCGGGGCCCGACTGGTAGAGGTAGATGCTCTCGAACCAGTCCGTCAGCGGCCAGCCGTCACCGGCTCCGACCGCCCACGGCGTCTTGCCCTCGCTCTTGAGCTTCTGCGTCAGCGCGAGGAGGCCGTTCCAGGTGGTCGGCGGTGTCGACTTCAGCCGTGCGGGGTCGTACCAGACCGTGCTCTTCGAGTTCGCCTTGGCCACGATCCCCCACGTCTCGTCGTCGAACGTGGTCAAGTCGGTCCAGGCCTTGCTGTAGTTCTCGTTGACCTTGTCCGCGTCGATGTCGAGGTCGTCGAGCGACTTCAGCGATCCGTCGCCCGCCAGTTCCTTGACGATGCCCGGGCGCGGCACGATCGCCATGTTCGGCGGGTTGCCGGCCGCGAGGCGCGACCGGATGACGGGCAGGAAGTCGCGCGCCGTCTCGTACTGGGTCTTGATTCCGGTGTCTGCCGTGAACTTGGCGAGCACCTTGTCGAAGGCCTCCTTCTCGCTGCCGCCCCACAGCGAGAGCACCGAGACGGTGCCGCCGCCGCCTCCGCCGCTGGCCTCATCGCCTTCGTCGTCGCCGCCGCAGGCGACGAGCGCGAAGACGACGGCGGCCGCGATCGCGGCAAGCGCCAGCCCCAACCGGAATCTCCTCATGTTCCAGCTCCTTTCGTGGAATCTTGCTCCTTGTAAATGGCGATCCCGCTGTCGGGATCGAAGAAGTGGAGCGAGCGCGTGTCGACAGCGACCTCCATAACATCGCCCACTCTGACCTGGCTCCTCGGGCCGAAGCGCCCTACCAGCGTCGTGTGCGTATCGTCCGCGCGCGCGTCGACGGCGCTCTCGTCGCCCACGTCGCGGGCCAGCTCGCGCACGTCCTCCGTCACGGCCGGCCGTGCCTTCACCGTGAAGTGCACCAGGATCTCGGAGCCGAGCGCCTCGCGTAGCTCGACCCGGGCGCGTACGCGCTGGTCGTTCGGCCCGATCTGTTCGAGCTCCGCGTCCTCGAGATCCTCGGGCCGGATCCCGAGCACGACCTGGCGGCCCTCGTAGGCCTTCAGCGCGGGGCGCTCCTTCAGCGTCTCCTCGTCCAGCTCGATCCGCTGCTCGCCCGCCTGCACGGCGAGCCCGCCGTTCGCACCCTCGAGCGTCGCCTCCACCAGGTTCATCGCCGGACTGCCGATGAAGCCGCCCACGAAGAGGTTGACCGGGTGGTCGTACAGCTCCTGTGGCGAGTCGACCTGCTGGAGCTCGCCCTTGCGGATGACGGCGACGCGGTCGCCCATGGTCATCGCCTCGACCTGGTCGTGCGTGACGTAGATCGTCGTCGTCTTGAGATTGCGCTGGATCCCGGAGATCTCGGCGCGCATCTGCACCCGGAGCTTCGCATCCAGGTTCGAGAGCGGCTCGTCCATCAGGAACGCCTGCGGCTGCCGCACGATCGCGCGGCCCATGGCGACGCGCTGGCGCTGGCCGCCCGACAGCGCGCGCGGCTTGCGGTCCAGGAACTGCTCGAGCCCGAGGATCCGCGCCGCCTCCTGGACGCGCGTGTCGATCTCGGCCTTCGGGGTCTTGCGCAGGCGCAGGCTGAAGGCGATGTTGTCGTAGACGGTCAGATGCGGGTAGAGCGCGTAGCTCTGGAACACCATCGCGATGTCCCGGTCGCGCGGCGCCAACTCGTTGACGACTCGCTCCCCGATCTTGAGCTGACCTTCGGAGATGTCTTCGAGTCCGGCGACCATGCGCAGGGCGGTCGTCTTGCCGCATCCCGAGGGGCCGACGAGGACCATGAACTCGCCGTCCAGGATCTCGAGGTCGATCTCGTTGACCGCGCGCGTGCCGTCGGGGTAGATCTTGCTGACCCCGTCGAAGGTGACTTCGGCCACGCTCCCCCTTTCCTCCTAGCCGCGCCGTTGCGGCTGAGACGGGCATTGTGGCGTTTCTGTGAACGCCGCGCTAGTGGGATCCGTCTACTGGCTGGGGCGATCGGGGTTGAGCATCATCCGGGCGACTCCACCCTGGAGCGACTGGAACGTGTAGGCGAACTTCCGCGTGAGCGTCAGGTAGTCCACCGTCGCAGCCTCGAGGTCGGTGATGCCGGTTGGGGTCGGGGGCTTGTCGACGGCAAGGGTCTGCGATAGCGGGTTGCCGAGGTGAGACTCGAGGTCCTTGCGGCGGAAGAGAAGGGCGCCGCCGGGGTCGCCCGCGGGGCCGGGCGGCAGGAGCACGACGACCGGATCGACGTCGTTGTACTTCATCATGTAGAGCGCGAGCTCGAGCGCCTCGCGGCGGACGAGCCGCAGGTCGGCGTCGGACGACGCGGCCGCCGGAAGCGCGCAGTCCGTGCCCGTGCCGCAAAGGATGAACATGATCGCCTTGTTGGCGCCGATCGTCTCCTCCGGCGAGCCGCCGACAGGGTCCCGGACCATGAACTGCACGACGGGCGCGTCCTGGACGGCGGGCGGGCCGCCGAGAATACGCACGAGCTGCCGGCCGCGGCTCGTCTGGTAGCGCGTCCCGACGAAGCGCGAGATCTCGCGTGTCCGCTGCGCTTCCGAGTCGGCGGTCGGCTTGAAGAAGGACCAGTTCGTGTCTGCTGAATCCGATCCGGACGACTGGTGACTCCAGACCACCGCCGCGGCGGCGATCAGCGCGCCGAAGAAGAGGACGATCATCAGGTAGCCGAGCATGAAGCGGCCGGGGTAGACCGCCGCTTCTTTCGGGCGCTCGGCCGTCTGCACGCGCTCGGCGGTGACGGCCAGCGGCTCGAGCTCGCCCTTCTGCCGCGGCTCCCCGTTCGGGCGCCTGCCGCCCGGGCCCTCGGCGATCGGCTCTACAGCCTGGGCCATACCTTCTCCTCGGTGTAGTCGATCTCGGGCTCGGTCAGCTTCGCGTTCTTCAGCAGGTCGAGGAGCTCGTCGCCGTAGATCTCGCGGCGCGCGACGACGACGTCGGCGATGTGGGAGACGGCCTCTTTGTTCTGCAGGATCAGGTTGTGGGCCTTGACGTAGGCCTGGCCAAGGATCTGCGCGGCGGCCTTCCGCTTGTCCGGGTCGCCGAGCGACTCCGGAGACCGGGTCGTGGGAGCCGGTTCGATTCATGATCTGACGTCCGATCTCCTCGAAGCGCTTCAGGATCTCGTCGCGCGCTTCCTTGCGCTCTTCGTCGTCGTTGAAGCCGCCGTTCAGCTCGACCCGCTCAGGCCCCATCGCGGAGACACCGACCATGAAGGCCGCCCGTGCGGTCGCGCTCTGCACGTCGCCGCCGACCCCGTCGAGTTCTCGTCGTAGAAGACGCGCTCGGCGGCCATCGCGCCGAGCGTCCAGATCGAGCGCCGCCACCTGCTCGGAGCGCCACTTCGAGAAGCGCTCCTCCTTCTCGAGCGCCTGGTGGTGCCCGAGCGACTGCCCGCGCATGCGGATCGAGAGCCGCGTCGACTCGATGTCCTTCATGTAAACGTGGCTGGCGACCGCGTGGCCGGCCTCGTGGATGGCGACGGCTCGCGTCTCGTCCGGCACGTACTCGATGTTGATCGCGGTGCCGGACTCGACCGTCGTCATCGCCTCGAACAGGTCGTCGAACTCGAACCCCGGCCGCCCGTCGTGATGCGCGATCGTCAGTGCCATCGAGCACACCTGCTCGATCATCGCCGGCGAGTAGCCGTTGGTGACCCGCGCGATCTCGTCGCGGCGGCTGCGACTCGTCGAGGTCCTCGCTGTGGGACACCTTGTCGATGTAGAGGTCGAAGATGTCGAGCCGGTCCTGCTTGGTCGGCGTGCGGAACCAGACGTGGCGGCCGAGCCGGCCCGGGCGCGTGAGCGCCGGGTCGAGCGACTCGATCGGCACGTTGCAGGCGCCGATGAAGTAGATCTGCTCGCTCCGCGGCTTCGGCGGCGGCCGCCGCAGCGAGAACTTCCCGATCGCGACGCGGGATCACGTAAGTCGCGTCGAGGAACGTGTTGAAGCGGTTGGTCCGGAGCTTCTTGAAGTAGGGCGGGTTGCCGATGCCGTCCATGACGACGAGCAGCTGGTTGAGGGCCAGCTGGCCCCCGCCGCCCATCCCGCCGGGCACCGGGAACTGGTTCACGATCCCGAGGCCGCCAGGAACGTCTGCGCCCGCTCGGGCGCGCGCGCTTCGAAGAGCCGCTCGCGCCAAGCCCTGGTCTCGAGGATCAGGTCGCCGCTCGGCGTGAGCGAGCCGTACGGGCCGTAGAAAGCGAGCTCCTCGAAACGCGTCGCCGGAAGCGGCGTGGCGCCGGCGGCGGGGCCGAGGCTCTGCCGCCGCATGCCGACGGCGTCGATCTCGTCGATGAAGACGATGCACTGGCCGCCCCACTTGCGCGCGAGCCGCTTCGCCTTCCAGGCGAGGTAGCGGACGATCACCGCGTCCATGCCCATGAACGCCTGCGGAACCCGGAGCCCGGGATCGAGACGAACGGGCAGTTGAACCCGGTCGCGATCGCCTTCGAGAGCATCGTCTTGCCGGTGCCCGGTGGGCCGAGGAAGAGGATGCCTCGCTCGCGCTTGCCGCCCGCCTTCTCGAAGGCCTCGCCGGACTGCCAGAGCGAGACGATCTTGCGGACTTCCTCCTTCGCCTCGGCCTGGCCGCGGACGTCCTCGAGCTTCACGCCCCAGTCCGCGTCGCCGGGCTCGTAGGACTGGATCTGCGTGATCCCCATGAGCATCAGGGGGCCCATCAGGATCAGGAAGTTGAAGACGAAGAGAAGCGGGAAGATGATCGCGTAGATCAGGATCTGCGGGTTCGACATGTATTCGATCGCGCCCTCGACGATCCCGACCGCGGTGCCCCACCAGGTGTGCTCGCCGCCCGGTATGAGCAGCTGGATGACGTAGACGATCGTGATGAAGAGGGCGATCAGGTACGCGACGTGCCACTTGCGGCTCCAGTACCAGGCACGGCGGCGGTTGACGACGTCCTCGTCCCGTAGCTGTTGCTCGTCCTGGCCGAACAGGCTCGGCCACGGGATCAGGCGCCGCAGGACGACGTCCAGCAGGCCGCGGTAGGCGATGACGAGCAGGAAGGTGACGACGATCGCCCAGCCGAGCGGCCAGTCGCGCTGGACGTAGAGCCACAGGAACGGCAGCGGGCTCGTGAGGATCGCGATGAGCGTCGCGGCGCGGATCAGCCGCCGCCACTGGCTCGCGAGCGCTTTCGACGCCTCCCCGGCCGGGGCGATGGTCGACAGCTGCTCGGAAACAGTCGCCATTCGTCGTCAGCTTAGACGGGCGCTCAGCCGGAATGGTTTTCTCGTCGGCAACACTTAACCTGACCTTCATGCAGGCGCAACCGGGCCACTCGCACGGCGTCGAGGCGCGCGCGGCCGCCGACCGTAAAGCGCTCGGCGTGGCGCTCGCGCTGATCGCCGGCTTCTTCATCGTCGAGGTCGTGGCGGGCCTGCTGGCCGGGTCGCTCGCCGTGCTCGCGGACGCGGCGCACATGCTCTCGGACACCGGCTCGCTCGCGCTCGCCTTCCTGGCTTCGTGGCTCGCCGTTCGTCCCGCAACGCCGCAGCGGAGCTTCGGGTTCCGGCGCGCGGAGATCCTCGCGGCGCTGGCGAACGGCATCGCGCTCGTCGCCGTGTCGATCTGGATCTTCATCGCGGCGATCGGCAGGCTCGACGATCCGCCCCAGGTGCCCGGAGGCTGGATCCTGGCCGTCGGCATCGCCGGCCTCGCCGTCAACGCCGCCGCGGCCTCGGTCCTGGCGCGGGCCGGCGGCGAGAGCCTCAACCTCCGGGCGGCGCTCCTCCATGTGCTCGCCGACCTGCTCGGCTCGGTCGGCGTGATCATCGCCGGCCTGGTCGTGCTCACAACGGGCTGGGAGTACGCCGACCCCGTCGCGGCGATGGCGATCGGCGTGCTCGTCCTCGCCAGCTCGTGGCGGATCCTGCGCGAGTCGGTCGCGATCCTGCTGGAAGAGACCCCTGCGGGGATCGACGCGGTCGAGGTGGGGCACGCGCTCGCCGCGGTCGAGGGCGTCGTGCAGGTGCACGACCTGCACATCTGGACCATCACCTCCGGGTTTCCAGCGCTCGCCGCCCACGTCCTCGTCGAGCCCGACTCCGACTTCCGCGCGGTCCGACTGGAGCTCGAGCAGGTCCTGCACACGCGCTTCGGCCTCGACCATACGACCCTCCAGGTCGAGCTCGCCGGCTCGGAGACGCTCCTCGAGATCGGGCCTACGTTTCGACGCCGCTCTCCCTTGGGTCAGAGCTCCCAACGCAATGAGGCGCTGAGTCGCCGGGCCGCGCTGGGCGGCGCGAGGCGGCGTCCTGTCGCGCCCGTATAGCTCCGCATACGAACGCTCCCTGCGTCCTTGCCTCGCACCACCCATCGCACCCCGGCAACGAGGCCACATCACGTTGGAAGCTCTAAGCTCGCACCGTGCCGTCGCTGGACGGGAAGACCGCCATCGTCACAGGGGCCTCGAGCGGGATCGGCCTCGCCACCGCGCAGGCGCTCGTCGCCGAGGGAGTACGGGTCGTCGCGGGCGCGCGGCGCGTCGACCGGCTCGACCAGGTCGGCGGGGGCGCGATCGGGCTCCCCCTCGACGTCACCGACCCGCAGAGCTGTGCCGCGTTCGTCGCGCGCGCGGTCGACGAGCTCGAGGGGCTGGACATCCTCGTGAACGGTGCCGGGCTGGCTCTCGGGCGCGACCCCTTCACCGACTCGACCGAGGACGACGAGCGCGTCGTCATGGAGACGAACGTGAACGGCCTGATCAGGATGACGCGGCTCTGCCTTCCGCACCTCCGTGAGGGCGGGCACATCGTCTTGATCGGCTCGATCGCCGGCCGCCAGGCCTACCCCAACGCGGCGCTGTACGTGGCGTCGAAGTTCGCGGTCCGCGGGTTCACGTACGCCCTTCGGGAGGATCTGCTCGGGCAGCCGATTCGGATCACGACGGTGGATCCGGGCCTCGTCGAGACGAACTTCTCCCGCGTGCGCTTCCGTGGTGACGAGGAGCAGGCGACGGCCGTCTACGAGGGGGTCGACGCGATGCGCCCGGGCGACATCGCCGAGTGCATCGTCTTCGCGCTCACACGGCCGCCGCACGTCAACGTCGACGAGCTCGTCGTCAAGGCGTTGGCCCAGTCGAGCGGCGGTCGGATCCTGCGCACCACGGACGCGTAGCCGTGTCTCTGACGATCCTCGAAGGATCGACATTCTGTGTCTGCGACCACCTCGGCGACTTCGGCTGGCCGACGAGCGGCTTCTTCGCCAAGGACGTCCGCTTCCTCTCGCTCTACGAGCTGACGATCGACGGCCAGGCGCCGCTGCTCCTGTCCTCCGACCAGGTCGAGTACTTCTCGGCCGCGTTCTACCTGCGCAATCCGCGGACCAGCTCACTCCCGCTGGACGTCCTGTCGATCGCGCGGGAGCGCTTCGTCGGCGACGGCATGCAGGATGGGCTGACGCTCGTGAACCATGCGATGGAGCCGGTCGCGTTCGAGGTCGGCCTGCGCTTCGGTAGCGACTTCGCGGACATCTTCTCCGTCAAGGACTACGACTTCGCGCTCGGCGACCCCGAGGCGGCGGCGCCGCTGCCGCCGCTCGTCGAGCCCACCTTCGACGCGGAGAACAACCAGTTCGTCTTCGTCGACCCGGACAGCGGGGCGAGGACGCAGGTGATCCTCTCCCGGCCGGGCACCGTGGACGGCTCGACGATCCGCTGGCACGTCACCTTGGAGGCGCGGGCCGAGTGGAGCGTCCGGATCGACGTCAACGCGGACCTCGACGGCGACCAGGAGGCGCCGAAGGTCGTGGAGCGGCGCTTCGGCGAGGAGCTCGTCCATGTGCGCGAATCGCTCGCGGCGTGGAAGCTGCGCGTGCCGCAGCTCCGCACGGGCTGGGACGACCTCCACCACTCCTTCAACCGCTCGATCGCCGACCTGGCGTCGCTGCGGATCCGCAACGGGCTCGGCTCCCTGCCCGCGGCAGGCATGCCCTGGTTCATGACCGTGTTCGGCCGCGACACGCTGATCACGTGCCTGCAGACGCTGCTCTTCGGGCCGGAGCTCGCGCGTAGCGCCCTCGAGGTGCTCGCGAACCTGCAGGCGACCGAGGACGTTCCGGAGCTCGACGCCGAGCCCGGCAAGATCGTCCACGAGGTGCGGCACGGCAAGGCCGCCAGGCGCTGGTTCGAGAGGTACTACGGCACGCTCGACGCCACGCCGCTCTACCTGATCCTGCTGTCCGAGGTCTGGCGCTGGACCGACGACGCCGCGCTCGTTCGCGGCTTCCGAGAGCCGGCGCTGAAGGCGCTCGCGTGGATCGACGAGTGGGGCGACCGCGACGGGGACGGCTTCGTCGAGTACAAGAAGCGGAGCCCGGGCGGCCTCGACAACCAGTCCTGGAAGGACAGCGGCGACTCGATGCGCTTCGCCGACGGCCGCATCGCCGAATCGCCGATCGCGCCGTGCGAGGTGCAGGGCTACGTGTACGACGCGAAGGTGCGGGCGGCGGAGCTTGCGCGCGAGGTGTGGCGCGACCGGGCGCTCGCCGAGCGGCTGGAGCGCGAGGCGGCCGAGCTCAAGAAGCGCTTCGACGAGGCCTTCTGGTGTGAGCCCGGCTACTACGCGCTCGGGCTCGACCGGGACAAGCAGCCCATCGACTCACTGACCTCCAACATCGGCCACCTGCTCTGGAGCGGGATCGTCCCCGACGAGCGGGTCGAGCAGGTCGTGGACTGTCTGATGGGCGAGGCGCTGTGGTCCGGGTGGGGCGTACGCACGATGTCGAAGGGCGACGCGGCCTACAACCCGCTCTCGTACCACAACGGGACGGTGTGGCCCCACGACAACTCGCTGTGCGCGGCCGGGCTCGCGCGCTACCAGCGTTGGAGCGAGCTGCACCGCATCGTGCGGCGGATGCTCGCCGCCTCGCGCCACTTCGACCACCAGCTGCCGGAGGTCTTCGCGGGCATGCCGCGCGCGGACACGCCCTTCCCGGTCCGCTACCCGACCGCGGCGCGGCCACAGGCCTGGGCGGCGGGGACGCCCGTGCTGCTGCTCCAGCTGCTGCTGGGGCTCGAGGTGGACCGCGGCCGCCACCAGCTACGCACGAACGCGCCGGACCTCCCTATCTGGGCGGACTCGATCAGGCTGACCGGCATCAGGGCGTTCGAGCGCGCATGGGACGTGTCGGTCGAGAATGGGCAGGTAACGGTGACACCCGCATGAGAATCGCCGTCCTCAGTCCTGTCTGGTTCGCAGTGCCGCCGACCGGTTACGGCGGCATCGAGCTGATCGTCTCCTTGCTCGCCGACGGCCTCGTCGACGCAGGGCACGAGGTGACACTCTTCGCCTCAGGCGACTCGCTCACCAAGGCGCACCTCGATTCGGTCTTCCCGCGCGCGCCGAGCGAGCTGATCGGCCGGACGATCCCCGAGCTCCGGCACACGCTCTCGTGTTACACGCGTGCGAACGATTTCGACGTGATCAACGACCACTCGGGGATGCCCGCGGCGGCGCTCGCCGGTGCGCTCGAGACACCTGTGCTCCACACGGTCCACGGTCCGCTCGACGGCGAGGCCGGCGACATGTACCGCTCGATCCAGGAGATCGCGCCGAACGTCGGCCTGATCTCGATCTCGCTCAACCAGCGCCGTCCCGCGCCCGAGCTGCCCTGGGCCGCGAACATCCCGAACGCGCTCGACCTTTCGCTCTACCCCTGCAAGCCGCACCCCGGCGAGTACCTGCTCTTTCTCGGGCGGATGAGCCCCGACAAGGGCGCGCACCGGGCGATCGCCGTGGCGATGGAGCTCGGCCTGCCGCTGAAGATGGCGGGCAAGAAGCGCGAGCCGAAGGAGGAGCAGTACTTCGCCGAGTTCGTCGAGCCGCACCTCGGCGCCACCATCGAGTGGCTGGGAGAGGTTCCGCACGGCACGAAGGTGGAGCTGCTCCAGGACGCGCGGGCGACGCTGTTCCCGATCGAGTGGGAGGAGCCGTTCGGCCTCGTGATGATCGAGTCGATGGCGTGCGGCACGCCGGTGATCGCGACCCGGCACGGGGCGGTTCCCGAGGTGATCGAGCACGGCCGCAGCGGGTTGATCGTCGACAACTACCGCGAGATGCCCGCCGCGTTGGAGCTCGCCGATGGGCTCGACCCGCTCGAGTGCCGCCGGTACGTCGAGGGGCGCTTCGCGCCCGAGCGGATGGTGGGCGACTACCTGGACGCCTACCGCGAAGCGGTCGAGCGCGCCTCCGCCGTCTCCGGCGAGAGGTAGTTCGGTCGCAGGTACGCCTCCGCGAAGCCGAAGCGGAGGATGTTGCGGTACGAGTTGCTCGGCTTCAGCGGGATCCGCTCGCCGGTCTCTGTGAAGAGCTTGGAGCAGCCGGACTCGAGCGCGTCCTGGATGCGCCGCCCGAGCAGCGCGCTCTGGCTGCCCTTGCGCCGGTGCTCGGGGCGCGTCGCCGCGAAGCAGAGGTAGCCCGCGCCGTCGTGGACGTAGAGGGCGCCCGCGCCGGCGGGCTCGTCTCCGTCGTAGGCGAGGTAGCAGCGCCAGCTCGTGCGCGGGAGCTCGGCGAACCACGGCACCGTGAACGGCTCGAGCTCGTACCCGGCGGCGACGACCTCGCCGAAGTCGGTCCCGTGCTCGGGGCCGACCTGCTCGATCCGGAGGTTCGTCTCCGTCTGCGGCGGCTCCTCGCTGCCGCGCATGAACTTCATCCACGTGTACCCGCGTTCGAAGCGCCGCTGCTCGAGCTGTGCCGGGAGATCCGAGGGCTTCGCGTTCGGGTTCAGCGAGACGTAGAAGCGGCGGCCGTGCGCGTCGAAGAAGGCCTCGATCGCCTCCAGGTCGGTCGCCGACGCCGGCTGGTCGAGGCCGAGCCCGACGACTCGGTTGAGCATCGTCGACTCCTGCCCCCCGACCGCCGTGCAGAGCGCGCCGCCGATCCTCGTGCACGCGATGCCGTGGCGCGCGGCAAGGTCCGGCGGCGCCGCGTCCCACAGCTCGGCCCAGCTCGCGAGCTCCACCTGTTCGGCCATGTGCATACGGGCCCTATCTTCTCAACGTCGCGCGCTCTGTTTCTTCCCCAGCGCTGTGCCTTCGCTCGACCGATTCCGTGAATCCGGCGCTTCGCGTGGTGCCAGGCACCCGCACGAAAGCGTCGCGGACCGTCCACAGCGGGGCGTTAAGGCCTAGCGCTGGGGGAAGCTCCCGGTTCCCCCAGACCCCTCCACTGGTCCGCTCGCGGACAGGCCGCGTTGCGCGGTGCCAGGCATCGTCACAAGAGCGTCACGATGCGCCCACAGGGGAAGGGACCGCTTCGACCCGCCGGAGGTGGCGGATGTCAGGCGTCGCGAGCATGGCGAGGACGGACATCGTGACGATTCCTGCCGCCAGGTACAGCGTCTCGTCCACGCCGATCGCGTCGGAGATCGGGCCGGCAGCGAGCTGGCCGAGCGGGATGAAGATGAACGAGCCGAGCGCGTCGTAGGAGCTCACCCGCGAGAGCGCCTGCTCGGGCACATGCTGCTGGAGCGAGGTGTCCCAGAAGATCCCGAACACCTCGACGCCGAGCCCCATCACGAGCGCCGCGAGCAGGATCACCGGCAGCGGCGCGCCGAGCGCGAGCAGGATGAGCAGGGGCGGCATTGCGAGGATCGCGGCGCACCCGACGAAGAGCGGCCGCGCCGGCTTGAAGCGGAGCGCCAGCACGGCGCCGAGCATGAGCCCCAGCGCCTCGACCGCGAAGATCGCCCCGTAGGCGGCGGCCCCGCCGAGCTCCTCCTTCGCGACGACCGGTCCGAGTACGTTCAGCGCACCGGTCTCGGCGGCGTTGAGGAACCCGAACGCGACGACGATCACCCAGAGCCATGTCCGGGAGACGAACTCGCGCCAGCCCTCGCGGAGCTCGGCCAGGAAGTTCGGCGCCTCGAGCCGCTCGCCCGGAATCACGCGCATCAGCGCGAGGCAGACGGCGCTCGCGAAGAAGGTCCCGGAGTCGATCGCGATCGCCCAGCCGGCCCCGACGGCGGCCACGAGCACACCGCCGAGGGCGGCGCCGCCGATCGACGCCACGTTGAGCGCCATCCGCAGCAATGCATTCGCCTGCTGGAGCAAGGGCGGCTCGACGGTCTGCGGGACGAGGCCGGTCGAGGCAGGGAAGAAGAACGCCATCGCCGTCCCGCCCACCGCCTGCAGGACGACCAGGTGCCAGAGCTCGGCGTTCCCGGTGAGCAGCAAGACTGCGGTGACCGCCTGCGAACTGCCCATGAGCACGTCCGAGGCGACCATCACGAGGTTGCGCGGCAGGCGGTCCGCCCAGACGCCGCCGATGAGCATGAAGACGAGCTGCGGCACCATCCGGGCCGCCAGCACGAGCCCGAGGTCGGACGCCGACCCGGTCAGGTCGAGGACGGCGAACGCGATTGCGACCGGCGCGATCGCGCTGCCGAAGAACGAAATCCCGCGGGCGAGGAAGAGGAGGCGGAACTCGCGCCGGGCGAGCGGCCCGAGACCCCTACGCGGCCTCGGCACGCTTGTCGACGTAGCGCCTCAAACCTGCGTACGACTGCTCGAGTGGCATCGCCTGCGTGTACACGTCGACCGCATCCGCATCCGCCGCCCGTAGGTCGGCGACGGCCGCCGCCACGAACTCGTCCTCGGAGGCGCCCCCGGCGACGCGCTCGAGCCACCCGTCCAGGCGGTGGTCGAGCTCGTCGAGGTGCCGGCCGACGTCGCCGGCCACGCCGAAGTGGATCAGCGCGAGCCGCTCGGGCGTCCGCCGCCGAAGCTCGGCGATGGTGGCGTGCCAGCCCTCGACGTCCAGGTCGGGCGGCGGCGTCGGCGGCAGCACGGAGGTCGCCGGCGCGATCCGTACCCCGGCTGCGTCGCCCGCGTACAGGGTCCCATCCGCGGCCAGGTAGCAGACGTGATGGCTCGCGTGGCCCGGCGTCGGGAAGCACTCGAGCCCGACGACGCGCGACCCGACGACGTGGACATTGGCCTCGGGCACGGGCACGATCTCGCCCCACAAGCCGCTCGAGGTCGTCCCCGTACAGCCGCCGTGCGCTCGCGATCAGCTTGCCGGGGTCGACCAGGTGCGGCGCCCCGATCTCGGAGACGTGCACCTGAAGGCCGGGGTGCTCGCGGACGAGCACGCCGGTCGCGCCCGCGTGGTCGAGGTGGATGTGCGAGAGCAGCAGGTGCCGCACGTCGGTGAGCGCGAGGCCCCGCTCCGTCAAGGCGCTGCTTCAGCGTGCCGGCGCACGACGCCGGCCCGCAGTCGAACAGCGCCGGCCCGTCGTCGGTCTCGAGCAGGTAGCACCCGATCACGCGCTCGTGGCCGAGGTGCAGCAGGTCGAGCGGCTCGACGCTCATGCCGCGCATCGTACGAGTGGGGGCGGGATCGCCCGCCCCCACTCGATGCGAGCTGCTACTGGTCGGCCCAGTAGGCGGCCGAGCTGATCGCGGGCCACTCGCGCTCCGGATCGGCCCGGTACAGCGGGTTCATGGCGAACACGGTCAGGCGGGAAGTCCCGGCCGTGTTCGTGCCGTGCGCGATCACCGGCGAGCCCGGCGCCGTCGCGGACTCCGCGTCGGGCTTCCAGAGTCCCGCGGCGAAGAAGTTCGTGAACGGCAAGCGCGCGTCCACGGTCAGGCTCGGAGGTACCCCGGTGAACCACGTCGGTGGATCCATGATCGCCGTGTCCTGGCCGGGGTAGGCGCCGACAATCGGGCTGCTCGCGCTGCCGGTGTTCGTCCAGTAGACGATGCCGCTGCGGCCGAGCCCGCCGCGACTGAGCGCGGTGAGGCCTGAGACCTGCGATCCAGCGGTCAGGAAGTTGGCTCCGTTGGCTCCGGCGCCGATGTAGCCGCCGCCCCGGGCGAAGAAGTTGGTCAGCCGGGTGCGGGCGGTCGGGTTGGCCGCGGACGGATAGGCAGCGGTGTTGAACACCAGGTCGTAGTTCAGGAGCGGATCGGTCGTCGCGGTGTTCAGCGTCGCCGTCGAGACCCCGTCGACGGTGAAGCCGAGGTTCCGGAGCGACCAGATGTCCTGGTTGATCGCCTGCGTCGTGAGCGCCGCGATCCGCGGGACGCGGTCGATCGCCTCGAGCGCCGGCAGCCCGGCCGACGACTCCTTGGCGAAGGTGATCCCGTTGCGCCTGCCGGCCTGGTCGAGGGCCTGCACGGGTGGCGTCGTCGCCGGCGAACACGACCGTCCCGGCGGGATGCGAGCCGAAGGCCGTCGTGGCGAGCTGTGCGGTGATGCCGTCACTCAGCAGCGCGTTGAGCGTGCGGACGGCGGTCGCCGAGTCCAGCTCGAGGACGTAGCGGTCCGCGGGCGAGGCCTTGCCCTTCCCGACGACCCCGCCGGGGACGGCGTTGGGCTCGCTGATCTCCCGAGTCATCGCGTTGAAGGTCGCCCCGTTCGGGACGACCGCGATGTCGGCGCCCCAGAGGTAGCCGTGGCTCCAGGCGCCCGGAGGAGCGTAGAGCTGGCTGATCGAGTTGGACACGTCCACGCCGATCCCGAGCGCCGTGTCGGCGAGGCCGCGCAGCGCCTGGTTCATGAAGACGACGTAGGTGCCCGCGTCGAACGTCTGGCCCTGGAAGGACGCGCTCTTCTTGAGCTCCCAGACCCGGATGCCGTTGAAGAAGAGCCACTCGACGAGGCGCTTCGCCTCGGCGTCGCTCCGCTGGCCGGTGCCGACCGGGATGACGTAGGCCTCGGGGTACTCGTGCATCCAGTTGTTGGCCACGTCGAACGGCGGCGGGCAGCACGGCGGGCGGGCAGCCCCGGTGACGCCGCGGCGGTAGATCTCGAGCTGGTCGTGCCAGAGCTCCTCGCGGTTCGCGATGTCGAACTCGAGCGTCGAGACGGCCACCGTGGCCTGCGCAGTCCGCGAGCCGATGCGGCCCTTGGCGTGCGTCGTGCTCCCGGGGACGCCACACGCGTTGCCGGTGCTGTTGCACATCTCGACCGTCGAGCCGTTCAGGCCGACGAGCTGGGAGTACATCGGCGTGTAGAACGGGCCCCAGTCGTCCCAGCCCTCGGCCGTCAGCCGGCCCGGGGAGCGTGACGCCGTCGTCACAGAAGCCGTTCGGGTTGGCGGGCTCGGCCTCCGGGCACCAGTCGTTGATCGGGCGGGTGACACCGAGCCCGATCGCGTTCATCGCCGCCTCGTTCGCGTCGATGCGCGCCTGGTTCCACTTGAGCCAGAAGTCGTACTCGATGCCCGGGTTGTGCGGCTTCGTCGTCGCCTCGATCAGCGTCGGTGTGACGTAGCCGTGCTGGTCGAGCAGCTCGGGCGATAGCCATTTCTGGATCAGCGGCACCGTGGCCTTCGTCTCGGGCTGCGACTGCGTCAGCCAGTCGCGGTTGAGGTCGAAGTTGTTGCCGTTCGCACGCTGGTTGAGGATGTGGCCGTCGGGGTTGTGGATCACGTTGAAGATCACGATCGAGTGATCGAGCACGTCGTCCACGAACGGGTCGGTCCCGTACGGCGTCGTCGCGAGCCGCTCGATCAGGCGCATGTCGGCGTCGATTCCCTCGGATTCGTTGCCGTGGATCCCGGCCTGGATGAAGATCGGGATCTTGAAGTTGGCCCCGTGCTGCGCCAAGAAGCTCTGCGCCTTGGCCGGCTCGGTCAGCGCCCACTTGCGCATGTTCTTCCAGTGCGCGTAGTCGCGCTGCTGAGCGCCCGTGTCGAGCGCGTTGATCGTGACCGCATAGAGGTCGAAGCCGTTGGCGGACTGGCCCGTGACCTGGACGGACATACGACCGTCGCTCCGGGCGGCGATCGAGTCGAGCGTGCAGCCGATCGCATACCACGGGATGTGCGGGAAGCTGCCCACAGGATCCGTGGGCGACGAGCCGTCGGGCAGGGCCGCGGTCCCGTCGGGTATCGGCGTGCCGCACCACGGCGGGCCGATGTCGGCGCTCGCCGGCGAGGCCGCGGTCAGCGGTACCGCGACCAGGGCGAGCGCGATGAGAATGCAAAGACGAATTCGAGGCACGGCGGCGCCCCTCCCTCCCCACGATTACATGGAGCGGCGAGTCTAATTGAGCATGCGATACCGGGCTTCGCTAGGCGCCGGCGGCTGTGCGTGCAGGGACGAGCGCGGCCTCGAGATCCGCCACGAGGTCGTCCGCGGACTCGATCCCCACCGACAGGCGGATGAGATTCTTGGGCGCCGCGAAGGCGGAATCGGCCGTCGACGCGTGCGTCATTCGCGCCGGGTGCTCGATCATGCTCTCGACGCCGCCGAGGCTCTCGGCGAGCTTGAAGACCTTCGTCCGAGCGACGAGCGCCACCGCCTCCTCCTCCGTCTCGACGAGAAACGAGACCATGCCGCCGAAGTCGTCCATCTGCCGTGCTGCGATCTCATGGCCGGGATGCGAGGGCAGCCCGGGGTAGAGGACGCGCTCGACGGTCGCGTGCTCGGCGAGGAACGCGGCCACCTTCTTGGCGTTGTCGGTGTGGGCGCGCATGCGCAGGGCGAGCGTCTTGACGCCTCGCAGCGCCAGCCAGCAGTCGAACGGGCCGGGCACGGCGCCGAGCGACTTCTGCAGGAAGAGCAGGCGCTCGGCGATGGTCGGGTCGTTCGTCGCGACGAAGCCCCCGATGATGTCCGAGTGGCCGCCGATGTACTTCGTCGTCGAGTGCAGCACCACGTCCGCGCCCAGGTCGAGCGGGCGCTGCAGGTACGGCGAGGCGAAGGTGTTGTCGACGACGACGATCGCGCCGACCTGGTGCGCCGCTTCGGCCGCCGCTCTGATGTCGACGATGTTCAGCATCGGGTTCGTCGGCGTCTCGAGCCAGACGATCCGCGTGCGCTCGTCGAGGTGAGCGGCCAGGTTGGTGTTGATCTCCTCCGCAGGGACGAACTCGAAGGCGTAGCCCTTTGGCTCGTAGATCTGGGAGAACATGCGGTAGACGCCGCCGTAGACGTCGTTCACCGCGACCACCCGCTCGCCGGGGTTGACGAGGTGCATCAGGGTGGTGGTCGCACCGATCCCGGAGGAGTAGGAGACTCCGTGCTCGGCGTTCTCTAGCGAGGCGAGGCAGACCTGCAGCGCCGTCCTCGTGGGATTGCCGACGCGCGAGTAGTCGTAGCCCTTGTTGACGCCGACCTCCTCCTGGACGTACGTCGAGGTCTGGTAGATGGGCGGGACCATCGCCCCCGTCGCGGGGTCCGGCTCCTGTCCCTCGTGGATGGCGCGGGTCTCGAAGTCCATGCGCGCGATTCTAGAGACGCCGGTCAGTCGCGCCGCGGCGTCTTCCACGCGTACAGCGCGCCGACGGGCGCCATTCGTCCGCCGGGCAGCTCGGCCATGACGGCGTAGCTCCCGGAGTCGACGGAGTCGACGATCGCGATCCGGCCCGAGCCCCGCCCCTTTGCGTCGAGGTCGAGCACGCCGGCCGGAGTCAGCCGCTCGTCGGTCGGCGTGCTGATCGCGTCGGCGTCTGCGTCCGGTGCGAGGAAGAGGCGTAGGCGAACGCTCTTGACAGCGCTCCGGGGCGCTCGACCGTCACGGTGCGGAGCTTGCCGCTAGGGCGTGATGTCGAGCCAGAGCGGCGCACGGAGGCAGCGCATGAACAGCGTGCTGAACGCTGGGAGCTCGCAGCGACGGTGGGCGACGAGCACGTCGAGCGGCCGTCCGCGGCGTGCGAGCGCGATCCGCGGATCGATACCTCGGAGCGCCACGAAGCCGCGTCCGAGCGCCGGCCCGCGCGGGAGAGCGCGGCCCCGAAGGGCCGTGTACCCGCGCCCGCGAAACCGCACCTCGGTCTGGAGGCAGCGGCGGTAGCCGGCCCCGAAGCCGAAGCCGGCACACCGACCCGGAACGGCGACGAGCAGGTTCTGCCCCGACTCCGACACGGTCAAGGCCACGCGTGGGCTGGCCGTGCCGTAGCGGAAGACGGCCACGGCTCTGTCCGGAGGCGGCGGGCCGCCGGTGTCGCTGCACCCCGGTCTCACGCCGCGACCCACGCGGGCTCCGCGGGCGACCCCGGCCGCCGCGTAGTGGTAGTCGCCGCCGTCGTAGCGGACGACGTACGCACACCTCTGCGCTGTGACCGGCCGGCCGCCTGCGACGCCGGCGCCGAGCAAGGCAACCACGAGTGCGCCGAGGGCGAGCACTCTGGCCATGCAGGAATTCTAGGCTGCAGGCCGTGAATCGAAACGCGCTCATCCGCCGCGAGCTGCCGCCTCCGCCCGCACGGGTGCTCGAGGTCGGCTGCGGGAGCGGCGAGCTTGCCCGCGAGCTCGCAGGGGACGGCTACGACGTGGTCGCCGTCGACCCCGATGCGCCCGAAGGCGCGATCTTCCGGCGGACGAGGATCGAGGAGCTCGGCGACGAGGGGCCGTTCGAGGCCGCCCTCGCCTCGCTCTCGTTGCACCACGTCCACGATCTGGACGTCGTGATCGCCAAGGTGCACTCGCTGCTGCGGCCCGGCTCCCCGTTCGTGGTGCGCGAGTTCGCGTGGGATCTCGTGGACGAGCCGACCGCGCGCTGGGACTACGCGAGGCGGGGACGCGAGGGCGGCCTCGCCGAGTGGCGGGCCTCGCACGACGACCTGCATGGCTTCGAGGCGCTGCGCGCCGCGCTCGGCGGAGCGTTCGAGGAGCGGACGTTCGAGCTCGGGCCGTACCTCGCCGAGTACGAGCCAGGCGAGGGCGACGCGGACGAGGAACGACGTCTGATCGCGGCGGGCGAGATCCGCGCGGTCGGCTTCGTCTACGTCGGCCTGGCGTAGGCGATCTCGCCCGCGCCGAGCCAGTCCGCAAGCTCGCGCACGGCGGCCTTCAGCGCCGGCTTCGCGCTCTTCGGCGCGCTCGGCTCCCAGTGGACGGCGTTCACGGTCAGGACGCCGGTCTTGCGGTCGAACAGCGGGTCGATGCGGCCGACGAGCTCGTGGCCGTGCAGGAACGGGAGCACGAAGTAGCCGTACTCGCGCTTGGCCTTCGGCACGTAGATCTCGAGCCGGTAGCGGAAGCCGAACAGCTCCTCGGTGCGGTCGCGGTCGTAGACGAGCCTGTCGAACGGCGAGAGCAGGGTCGATCGCGGCTCGCCCGGACCGCGCTCGAGCAGTTCGGCGTGGGCCAGATGTCCGCCTGCCAGGCCCTCGACCTCCACGGGGAGGAAGCGGCGCTCACGGATCAGCGCTTTCAGCGCCCGCTCGCGGCCGGGCACCCAGCCGTCGAAGACGCGGCCGAGCTCCTTGGCGCGCGCCACGCCGAGCCTGCGCAGTTGCCGGTCGAGCACGCGGCGGGCGACCTCGCCGGCCGCGAGCCTCGGCTGGTCCGTGGGGAAGACGCGCTCGGCGAGATCCCACAGCCGCTCGTTCCCGTCGCGGCGGGCGATGCCGATCTTGCCGCCGTCCCAGAGCGTCTCGAGCATGATCCCGAGGCTCTTCCCGTCGTTCCAGCCGCCCGTCTTCCAGGGCAGCTCGGCCCGGTCCTCGAGGTCTCTCGAGCGGAGCGGCCCGCGCCGGCGCAGCTCGCGGAGGATGTAACGCCGGAAGCCCGCGTTGGCCGCGAGCCACTCGTGGATGTAGTTCGAGCGCGCGTAGGCGCCCCGGGGGTAGCGTCGCATCGTCCCGCGGTGGATCGCGTAGTCGGCGGCCGGGACGATGTGGGCCCAGTAGTCGAACAGCTCGCGCGTCTCCCAGCGCAGCCGGTCGAGCTCGGCGAGGTCGTAGCCGCCCAGCCGGCTCCAGAGGACGAGGCGCTCGCTGCGCTCGACCGCGCTCGTCGGGTCCATCTGCAGGCTCCCGAGCCACTCGACGACCTCGAGGATCGAGCGTGGCCGCGGTTCGTCGAGCAGCTGCCCGGCGACGGCGAGCCGGCGGGCCTCGGCGAGCGAAATCCGGGTCACGCGGCCAGGTCGTCCGGCGTGAGCTGCTCGGCGAGCAGGCGACGGAACCGGGTTGGATCGCCGCCGACGAAGCGGCGCGCGAGGGCCGTGCCGGCCGGGTAGCAGATGCCGTACGGCGGCCAGGGATCGTCGAGGTAGAACCTGAGCGCCTTGTCGACGACCTCGTCGGGGTCGATCAGCCAGCGGCGCATGTACGGCCGGGCCTCATCGGGCGCGATGCGATCCTCGGCGAGCAGCTGGACGAGGTTGGTGCCGACCGAGTCCAGGGCCTCCTGGACACCGCGGACCACTGCGCCCGTCTCGGCGTCGTAGGCGATCCCGACGCCGCGCAGGATCTCGGCTCCCACACGGTCGGCCTCCTCGCCCAGGAGCGCCTCGTGCGCGATCTTGGCGATGCCCTCGGTCACGACCGCCTGCGGCGACGTGAACAGGTACACGGCGAGCTCGTCGCGACCCTGCTCGGCGATCAGCGGCTCCTTGCAGAGGTGCTCGGTGTGGTGGCCGGGATAGACCTCGTGGGTCACGAGCTCGAACAGCTGTCCGGCCGGGATCGGCAGGTCCACGTTGACCGAGACCCGCGTGCGCAGGTCGCCCAGGTAGTCGCAGAACCCCGACCACGGCTTGTCGGTCACGAGCTCGAACTCGACGTCGTCGCCGTCCGGCAGGTCGACGATCGCCGCGGTGCGGTCGCGCAGCTCCGCGGCGAGCGCCTCGAGGCCCGGACCGACGAGCTCGGGTGCGACGAGCTGCGACTCGTGCCAGACGCGGAAGCGCTCGCGGAGCGGGCCGTCGCCGGGCAGCACCTCCTCGAGCCGTGCGTGGGCGGCGGCGAACTCCTCCTCGGGCACGACCTTCGCCTCGACCTGGTGGGCGAGGCGGACCTGCTCGGCGTAGGGGATCTCCTCGCCCGCGAACCAGCGGCAGGCCGTCTCCAGCCCGGTCAGCTGCGCGGCGAGCCAGCTGCGGCGCCGGCCGTCCCGCTCCTCCGAGGCAACCTCGGCGTTGAGCTCCGCCGCCTGCCCGGCGATCCGCTCGTAGGTCGGCGGCGGTTCGGCTTCGACCTGGGCCCTGAGCTCGTCAGGCCCGCAGTAGCTGTCGATCAGCTCCGGCTGGAGCCGGGCGAAGCGGAGCACCAGCTCCAGGTACCGCTCGCCGCTAGGTCGCGTCGCGGTGATGAGCGAGGTACTCGAGCAGGTCGGAGCGGGTGAGCATGCCCGCCGGCTTGCCGGCGCTGGCCACCACAACGGCGGGGCTGCCGTTCGTGAGGGCCGAGAAGACCGTGTCCACCGTCTCATCGGAGTCGACGGCGGCGAGGGGCGGCTGCATCGCGGCGGCGACGTCCTCGTTGAGCGCGTCGGGGTTCTTGAAGACGCGGTCGAGCAGGCCGCGCTCCTGCAGCGAGCCGACGATGTCGGCAAGCGACTCGGCGGGCTCGTGGCGGACGACGGGGAGCTGGGAGATGGAGTAGCGCTGCATCAGGTCGATCGCCTGGCCCACCTTCTGATGGGACTCGATTGTTACGAGCTCGGGGAGGCCGGGCTCCTCAGTGTGCTTCGAGCGAAGCACCTCGGCGACGGTCGGCACCGGGGCGCGGCGCTCGAGGAACCCGTACTCGAGCATCCAGTTGTCGTCGTAGAACTTGGAGAGGTAGGCGCGGCCGCCGTCGGGGATCAGGGTGACGATCGTGGCGTCGGCGCCGAACCGCTCGGCCACCCTGAGCGCTGCGAACACCGCTGTCCCGCCCGAGCCGCCGACGAGCAACCCCTCCTCGCGCGCGAGCGCGCGGGCGGTGAGGAAGGAGTCGCGGTCGGAGACCGTGACGTACTCGTCCACCAGGGTCGGGTCGTACGTCTGCGGCCAGAAGTCCTCGCCGATGCCCTCGACGAGGTAGGTGTGCACCTCGGGCGAGCTGTAGATCGAGCCCTCCGGGTCGGCGCCGACCACGAGCAGCTCTGGCTTCTGCTCCTTCAGGTAGCGCGCGGTGCCCGAGATCGTCCCACCCGTCCCGACCGAGATGACGAAGGCGTCGATCTCTCCGCCCGTCTGCTCCCAGATCTCCGGGCCGGTGGTCGCGTAGTGCGTGTCCGGATTGGCGTCGTTGGAGTACTGGTCGGGCTTGTAGGCGCCCGGGATCTCCTCGGCCAGGCGGTCGGAGACGTTGTAGTAGCTCTCGGCCGACTCCGGCGGGACGGCGGTGGGGCAGATCACGACCTCGGCGCCGTACGCGCGGAGCAGCGAGATCTTCTCCTGGCTCATCTTGTCGGGCATCACGAAGATGCAGCGGTAGCCCTTGATCGCCGCCGCGATGGCGAGGCCCACGCCCGTGTTTCCCGAGGTCGGCTCGACGATCGTGCCGCCCGGCCTGAGCTTCCCCTCGCGCTCGGCCTTCTCGATCATGCGCATGCCGATCCGGTCCTTCACGGAGCCGCCCGGGTTCATGTACTCGAGCTTGGCGACGACGGTGGGCTCGACGCTCTGCGCGACCTTCTGGAGCCGGACGAGCGGCGTGTTTCCGACGAGGTCGAGAAGGGTCGGGTACTCGCGCCGCGACACCGCGCAAGCTTAGTCGCCGTCACAGATCCGGCACGAAGCCGTAACCATCCGTGCGTCCGTCCGAACTAGGCTCACACGCGGGGGAGGAACATGAGGGGGCCCCCGGGGGGAAGCCCAGCGACGGGGCTCATCGCATGGCCGGAACGGTCAGTGTCTGAAATGACGGCGGTGGGTGAAGACCATCGCGGCGCCCGCCTCGCGCACCGCGGCCACCACCTCCTCGTCGCGCTTCGAGCCGCCCGGCTGGATGATCGCCGCCACGCCCGCGTCGAGCGCGGCCTTCGGGCCGTCGGCGAAGGGGAAGAACGCGTCCGACGCCAGCGAGGCACCCTCGAGCGAGTGGCCGAGCTCGCGCGCCTTCTCGACTGCCAGTCGCACCGCGTCCACGCGGCTCATCTGCCCTGCGCCGATCCCGATCGTGCGCAACCCCTTCACCAGCACGATCGCGTTCGAGCTCACGTGCTTGCACACCCGCCACGCGAAGAGCAAGTCGCCCCAGACCGTCTCGTCCGGCGAGCCGGACACGGCCTCCATGCCCTGCCGGTCCTCGACGCTCCAGTCGCGGTCCTGCACGAGCAGCCCGCCGAGGACGCGCTTGTAGTCCCGCTCTCCGGCGTCGAACCGCCGCCGCTCACGGTCGACCAGGATGCGCGTCGCCGGCTTCTCCCGTAACGCGTCGAGCGCGCGCTCCTCGAACCCCGGCGCCGCCAGCACCTCGACGAACTGCTCCGCGATCCGCTCCCCGAGCTCGCCGGCGACCGGTCGGTTCAGCGCGACGATGCCGCCGTACGCCGACTGCGGGTCGGAGGCCAGCGCGTGCTCGTACGCCTCCTCGATCGAGCCGCCGAGGGCGACACCGCACGGGTTCGCGTGCTTCACGATCGCGCACGCCGGCAGCGTGAACTCGAGCAGCAGCGACCGCGCAGCCGAGAGGTCGTTGAGGTTGTTGAACGAGAGCTCCCTCCCGTGTACCTGCTCCACCCGCGACAGCACGTGCCGCCGCGCGTTCGCCTCCGCGTAGAAGGCGCCGCGCTGGTGCGGGTTCTCGCCGTAGGGCAGCTCGGCGACCTTGACGAAGCTCGGAACGAAGCGGTCCGGGAACACCTCGACGTCGGAGAACCACGCCGCGATCGCCGCCTCGAAGGCTGCGGTCGCCGAGAATGCCTCGGCGGCCAACTCGCGACGCGTGCCGAGCGACACGGCGCCGTCCTCGCGGAGCTGCCGCAGCACCTCGCCGAAGCGCTCGCGGCGGC
Source organism: uncultured Actinomycetes bacterium (assembly GCA_963739085.1). Lineage (GTDB taxonomy): Bacteria > Actinomycetota > Thermoleophilia > Gaiellales > Gaiellaceae > DATFQE01. The sequence goes on from CAVTZA010000023.1 coordinate 30,388, forward strand.
AGAGCGGGATCACGTGCGCGAAATTCTTGGCCGCGCCGCGCAGCATCGACGGCCCGCCGATGTCGATCATCTCCACGGCCTCCTCCTCGCGGACGCCGTACCGGCCGACGATCTGCGTGAACGGGTAGAGGTTCACGCAGACGAGCCCGAACGGCCTGATCCCGCGGCGATCGAGGGCCTCCAGGTCGTCCGGGTGGTCGTGGCGCGCGAGGATCCCGGCGTGGATGTTCGGGTGGAGCGTCTTCACCCGCCCGCCGAGGAGCTCGGGGACCTCGGTCAGCTCGTCCACGCGGGTGACCTCGAGGCCGAGGCTCTCCAGGAACGCGGCCGTGCCGTCGCTGGCGACGAGCTCCACGCCGAGCTCGGCGAGGCCCGGTCCGAGCTCGTCCAGCCCGGCCTTGTCGTAGGCCGAGATCAGCGCGCGGCCGATCACGCCGAGATCAGCTCCCTGACGACGGTGGGGAGGAGCCGGTGCTCGACCGCCTGCACGCGCTCGCGCAGCGACTCGACCGTATCGCCGTCGCGCACCGGGACGGCTTCCGCCTGGATGACGGCGCCCGTGTCGATCCCCTCGTCGACGTAGTGCACTGTCGCCGCCGTCTCCGGCACGCCGGCCGCGAGCACGTCCTCGATCGGGTGCGCGCCCGGGAAGGCCGGCAGGGGTGCCGAGTGCGTGTTGATGATGCGGCCCGCGAAGCGGTCGAGGAAGCTCGGCCGCAGCAGGTGCATGTACCCGGCGCAGACGACGAGCTCGACGTCGTGGCCGGCGAGCCAGTCGGCCATCGCGGCATCGCGCTCGTCCCGCCCGGGGTAAGCGTCCAGCTCGAAGACCGCCGCGGGCACCCCTGCGCGCTCGGCCCGCGCGAGCGCGTGTGCGCCGGCCCGGTTCGAGGCCACCGCGACGACCGGAAGCCCCGCGTCCAGGAGCGCCTGGAGGTTCGTTCCCTCCCCACTGACGAGCACCCCGATCACGCAGCGACGATGCGCCCGATCCGTAGTCCGTTGCCGGCGTCGCGCTCGGGCACGACGGCCGCGTAGCCGATGCCGAGGTTGAACACGCGCCGAAGCTCGTCCTCCTCGACGTGCTGCGCGAGCCAGCCGAAGACCGGAGGCCGCTCCCAGGCGTCCCAGTCGAGCTGGGCCTCGAGCCCGTCGGACAGGACGCGCGAGAGGTTGCCGAGGATCCCTCCGCCGGTCACGTGGGCGAGCGCACGGACGTCGGCCCGCGAGCGCAATGCGCGGACCTCCTCCAGGTAGAGCCGCGTCGGAGCGAGCAGGTCCGGGCCGTCGTAGTCGTCGGACTCGAGCAGCCGGCGGACGAGCGTGAAGCCGTTCGCGTGCACCCCCGCGGAGGGCAGCCCGAGCACGACGTCGCCCGCCTCGACCCTCGAGCCGTCGACGAGGAGCTCCGGGTCGACGATGCCGACGCACGTGCCCGCGAAGTCGAGCTCGCGGTCGCGGTAGATGTCGGGGAGCTCTGCGGTCTCGCCGCCCAGGAGCATGCAGCCTGCGGCTCGGCAGATCTCCGCGGCGCCCTCGACGAGCTCGGCGACCTCCTCCAGGTCGATCGCGCCGGCGGCGACGTAGTCGAGCAGGAAGAGCGGCTCGGCTCCTGTCGTGAGGACGTCGTTGATGCAGTGTGCGGCAAGGTCGGCGCCGCAGGCCTTCAGCTTCCCGCGCGCACGCGCGAGGATCAGCTTCGTGCCGACGCTGTCGGTGGAGGCGGCGAGGATGCGCCCGTCGTCCAGCCGGCAGAGCCCCGCGAACGCGCCGAAGCCCGTCGTTCCGGTCGACTCGACGGCTGCCCGTAGGCGTTCGACGACCGCCTCGCCCTTCGCGATCGAGACCCCGGCCGACTCGTACGTCCGAGCCTCCGCCACCGCGCGCGAGTCTAGTGGGGAAGCACGACGGCCGTCCGGTAGGGACTGGCTTCGCGATGGGCCGCTGTGCCGCAGGGCCGCGCTGGACGGCGCGAGGCTGCGTCCTCGGTCGCCCCACGCTACGCGTCTCAGTTACACGGACGCTCCCTGCGTCCTTGCCTCGCACCACCCATCGCACCCCTGCGGCGAGGCCCCATCCCGAAACCAGTCCTACACTCGTCCTGTGGCCCAGCTCGCGCTTCCACTGGTCGCGGCCGTCATGTACGGGCTGCGCGCGCGAACGCTCCGCCGCCGCGGGACGCCTGTTGCGGGTTGGCGCATCGCCTCGTTCGCGGGCTCGCTCGTGGCCTTCGCGGTCGCGCTCTCACCGCCCATGGACTACCGCGCCGACGAGCTCTTCAGCTTCCACATGATCCAGCACATCCTGCTGGGCGACCTCGCCCCGCTCCTGTTCGTGCTCGGCCTCACAGGCCCGTTGCTGCGGCCGCTGCTCGCACTCAGGCCGATCGCCGCGCTCAAGTTCCTGGCCCACCCGCTGGTGGCGTTGCCGCTCTGGACGCTCAACCTCTACATCTGGCACCTGCCCTTCCTGTACGACGGCGCAGTGCGGCACGACGGCATCCACGCGCTCGAGCATCTCTGCTTCTTCACTGCGGGAGCGCTGATGTGGGCGGCGGTGATCGAGGTGCTCCCCGGCCCGGCATGGTTCGGGACCACGGCGAAGTTGGGCTACATCGTCTCCGTCCGCCTGCTCGAGACCGTGCTCGGCAACGTCTTCATCTGGGCGGGTTCGCCGATCTACGGCGTCTACGACGACGGCTCCCGGCTCTACGGGCTCTCGCCGGTCCGCGACCAGGCGCTCGCCGGGACGGTGATGATGATCTACGGCTCGATCGTCACCCTCGGCGCGATCGCATGGCTGTTCCTGCGTTGGGGCGCGGAGAGCGAGCTGCGCCAGCAGCTCGTCGAGCAGGGCGTGGATCCGAGCACCGCGAGCAGGGCCGTCAGATACGGCAGAGGAGAGGAACTCCTTCACCGACGCTGAACCCGGGGGCACCGCAAGGTGCGCTCAACCGGTATCCACCACCTGGACATCGTCGTCTCGTCGATCGAGCGCAGCCTGCCGTTCTACCGGGAGCTGCTCGGGCCGATCGGCTGGCATGGGCACGGCGAGGTCGAGGGCGAGCGCGGCGAGACGATCCACTACCTCACCGGCCCCGGGAGCTCGCTCGGCCTGCGGGAGGCGACGACGGCGTCCGAGGGCGCCTACGACCGTTACCGCGTCGGTCTCCACCACATCGCGTTCGAGGTCGGCTCTCGCGCCGCGGTCGACGAGCGCGCCGAGTGGATGCGCGCCCGCGAAGTCCGCATCGAGAGCGAGCCGCGGCCCTACTGGTACGAGCCGGGATACTACGCCGTCTTCTTCTACGACCCCGACGGGCTGAAGCTCGAGCTCGTCCACGTTCCGGCACACGCCGCCTGACGAAAGGAGCCTCATGGCCACCACGCCGCCTCCCGAGGAGCAGCCGACCACCGTGCAGCCGAGTGCGTCCCAGTACACGGTCAACGTCAGCGACATCGCCCGCCTGCCGATTCCGGGCAACGCCGAGCTCGGCATCTGGCTGCTGGCCCTGATCGTCGCCTGGCTCGTCTGCTGGATCACGGACAGCCTCACGGCGAACGACTGGATGACCTTCTTCCTCTGGACGACCGCGGCCTACCTGATCAGCCGCGGGGTCGCGAAGGCTAGCCGCGTGCTCGAGCAGTAGGAGGTTCTGTCAGGCCCTCCTGACGACCTCGAAGCGGGTCTTGTCCAGGCGGCGCTCGAGCGGGACGCGCGTCGGGTACTCGCGCGTCAGGCACGCGCGGCAGAAGCTCGACGCCGGCCGCCGGGTGGCCGCCTGGAGCCCGTCGAGCGAGAGGTAGGCGAGCGAGGTCGCGCCGATCGCGGCGCGCACGCCCTCGACGTCCTTGCCGGCCGCGACCAGCTGCTCCGGGTCGGCGAAGTCGATCCCGTAGAAGCACGGCGAGACGATCGGCGGCGACGACACGCGTACGTGCACCTCGAGCGCGCCCGCCTCGAACAGCATCGCGACGATCTGGCGGGTCGTCGAGCCGCGCACGATCGAGTCGTCGACCACGACGACACGGCGTCCGCGCACCTCGGCGAGCGGGTTGAACTTGAGCTGGATCCCCTGCTCGCGGAGGGCCTGGTCCGGCTGGATGAACGTGCGGCCGACGTAGCGGTTCTTGATCAGGCCTTCGCTGAAGGGGATCTGCAGCGCCCGCGCGAACCCGATCGCCGCGGGCGTGCCCGAGTCGGGAATCGGCATGACGAGGTCGGCCTCGACCGGCGCCTCCTTGGCCAGGCGCTCGCCCATGCGGACGCGCGCGTTGTGCATCTCGACTCCGGCGAGCCGCGAGTCGGGCCGGGCGAGGTAGAAGAACTCGAAGATGCAGAGGTCGCCGCCGTTCGCCTGCGGCGCGGCCTCGGTCACGCGGCAGCCCTCGTCGTCGACGACCACGAGCTCTCCGGGCCGCACCTCGCGCTCCGCCGTGGCGCCGACGAGATCGAGCGAGCAGGTCTCGGACGCGACGACCCAGTCGCCGTCGAGCCGCCCGAGCGCCAGCGGCCGGAAGCCGTGCGGGTCGCGGAAGGCGATGAGCTTTCCGTCGGCGATCGCCACGACGGTATACGCCCCCTCGAGCCGCGGCATCGCGTTCGCCACCGCCTGCTCGGGCGGCGCCTCGTCGTTGGCCAGCAGTCCGGCGATCACCTCCGTGTCGGAGCTGGAGCGAAGGCGCACGCCCTCTTCGGCGAGCTCGGCGCGGAGCTCGGCCGCGTTCGTGATGTTGCCGTTGTGGCCGAGGGCGACCGTGCGGGCGCGGCCCTGGTGAACGAGCGGCTGCGCGTTCGCCCAGTGCGTCGAACCGGTGGTCGAGTAGCGCGTGTGCCCGATCGCGATCTCGCCCTGCAAGCCCTGGAGCTTGCGCTCGTCGAAGACCTGCGAGACGAGGCCCATGTCCCGCATCGCCGTCACCCGACCCCCGTCGGACACGGCGATCCCCGCCGACTCCTGGCCGCGGTGCTGCAGTGCGAACAGGCCGAAGAAGGCCACGCGCGCGACGTCGCGATCGGGAGAGCGGATCCCGAAGACGCCGCACATCAGCGCACCGTCCCGATCGGCTCGGCCCAGTCGGGCAGCTCGTCCGGTGCCGCGGCGAGGACGAAGCGGACGTCGTCGCCCGGGTCGCCGACCTCCGCGTCGACGCCGCTCCAGGCGGCCATCTCGGCGATCGCGCCGCGCACGCCGCTCGTCCCGACGTCGTGCACGAGCGAGAGGCGCGGCGCCGCCTCCCAGATCGTCCGTATCAGGCGGGCCTCCTCGGCAAGTAACAGACTGTTACTTGTGCCCCGGAGCACGGCCACGACGTCTCCGCTACGCCACTTCTGCGGGACGGCACGGACATCCGGGACGAGGCCGACGCAGCCGACCACCGGCGTCGGCGGGATCGAGCGGCCGTCGGTGTCGTTGTAGAGCGAGACGTTGCCCGACACGACCGGGATGCCGAGCGCTTCCGCCGCCTGCGCGATCCCCTCGATCGCCTGCTCCAGCTCCCAGCCGACCTCGGGCTTCTCGGGGTTGCCGAAGTTGAGGCAGTCCGTGAGCGCGAGCGGCTCGCCGCCGGCGCAGGCGACGTTCCGCGCCGCGCCGAGCACGGCGAGCGCGCCGGCGCGGAAGGGGTCGCGCTCGCCGAGCGGGGGGCCGTCGAGCGACACCGCGAGGCCGCGCACCGAGGGGCGGAGCCACAGCACTGCCGCGTCGAGCCCTGGCCGGCGGACGGTCCGCGAGCCGACGAGCTGGTCGTAGCGCTCGTAGATCCACGAGCGATGCCGGCCGTCCGGCTCGACGTGCGCGGGAGCCGGCACCGTGGGTCGCCGCTCGACGTCGTAGCGGGGGCACTCGTCGGTCAGGAAGCTCGCCTGGATCGCGCCGACGAGCTCGCCGTCGTGGAAGGCGCGCAGCTCGCCGGAGTCGGTCACCTCGCCGATCACGGCGTGCGCCAGCTCCCACTTGCGGCAGACGGCCTCGGCCTCGGCGAGCCGCTCGGGCTCGACCACCGCGACCATCCGTTCCTGGCTCTCGGAGATCATGATCTCCCAGGGCTCGAGCTCCTCCCGCAGCGGCACGCGGTCGAGCTCGACGTCGACGCCGGCGCCGTCGCCGGCCATCTCGGACAGCGACGACGCGAGGCCGGCGGCCCCGCAGTCCTGCAGGGAGACGACCAGCCCGCCCTCGACGAGCTCCAGGCTCGCCTCGATCAGCTTCTTGCCCACGAACGGGTCGCCGATCTGAACGGAGGGCCGCTTGTCCGCGTCCTCCTCGCCCAGCTCCTGGCTCGCGAGGACGCTCGCGCCGCCGATGCCGTCGCGGCCGGTCGTGGAGCCGTACAGCAGGATCGGGTTGCCGGTCCCGCGTGCGCGCGCGCGTGTAACCAGGCCGGAGGCGGTGAGGCCGACGCACATCGCATTGACCAGGCAGTTGCCGCCGTAGGCGGAGTCGAAGACGGCCTCGCCGCCGACGGTCGGGACACCGACGCAGTTGCCGTAATGGCTGATCCCCGAGACGGCCTGCTCGAAGGCCCAGTCGGGCGCGCCGAAACGGAGCCCGTCGAGGAGCGCGATCGGGCGCGCTCCCATCGCGACGATGTCGCGGAGAATTCCGCCGACGCCGGTCGCGGCGCCCTGGAACGGCTCGACGGCGGAGGGGTGGTTGTGGCTCTCGACCTTGAAGGCGACGGCGAGGCCCTCGCCGAGGTCGACGACGCCTGCGTTCTCGCCGGGCCCCTGGAGGACACGCTCCCCGGCCGAGGGCAGGCGCCTGAGCAGGGGGGCGGAGTGCTTGTACCCGCAGTGCTCCGACCACAGCAGCGAGAACACGGCGAGCTCGAAGTCGTTCGGACCGCGGCCAAGCAGCTCGGTGATGCGATCGAACTCACCGTCGGTGAGCCCGAGTTCGCGATGCAGGGGTACCGCGACCCTCGTCAGGGGACCGAGTCTAGCGCCGGCTCCTGACAGGTACGTTCAGCCTCGTGACGCACCGCTACGTGCCGCTACTCCTGCTGCTGACCGGGCTCTGGGGCTCGTCGTTCCTGTTCATCGAGATCGGCCTTCGCGAGGTCGAGCCGGCGACCCTCATCATGCTGCGGCTGCTCTCGGCGGCGTTGGTGTTGCTTCCCGCCATGGCAATCGCGTTCGGCGTCCGCAACGGGGGCGAGCGCCTGCGTTCGGCTTGGAAGCCGCTCGTCGTCCTCGGGACGATCAATGCGGCGATCCCGTTCACGCTGATCGCCTGGGGGCAGACTCACATCGACTCGGGGGTCGCCGCCATCGCGAACGCTTCGATGCCGATCTTCGTGGCGTTATTGGCGATCCGCTTCCTGCCGAGCGAACGTGCGACCGGCACACGCGTCGCAGGGATCGTCGCCGGCATCCTCGGCGTAGGCGTGCTCGCCGGCGCCAACCCCGGCGGTGGGTTGCCTGCGGTTGCGGGCACCCTCGCCGTCGTGGCCGCAGCGGTCATGTATGCGAGTGGAGCGCTGTACGCCCAGACCCACGTGGAGGACACGCACCCGCTCGTGCTCGCCACCGGCTCGACGCTCGTCGGCGGCGCCGTGCTCCTTCCGCTCGGGCTCGCCGAAGCCCCGGCGCAATTCCCCGGCTGGGAGCTCTGGGTCTCGGTCGCCGCGCTCGGGGTCGGTGGGATGGCGGCCGGTCAATTCGTTTATTACGTCCTGCTGGAGAACCACGGCTCGGCGAAAGCCTCGTTCGTCACCTACCTCCTACCCGTGATGGCTCTGCTACTCGGGGTCGTGTTCCTGGACGAGCCGCTGACGATCTCTGCGCTGGTAGGGCTCGTGCTCGTGCTGCTCGGGGTGGCGCTCGGGTCGGGGTTGCTCCGGCCGGCGCGCCGACGCGAGCCCGCGGCCGTGCATGCGCCGTGACCGTCTCGATCCGGCGCGCCCAGCTCGACGATCTCGACTTCTTCGAGGAGCTGCTCTCGCACGACGAGGTCGAGCCCTTCCTGGCCGCCGTCCGGACGCGCGACCGCGAGGGCCTACGGGCCGAGCTCGAGCGCTCGCTGGCGGAGCCCGAGGACTTCGGCCGCTACGTGATCGAGGTCGACGGCGAGCGGGCCGGGACGATGGGCTTCGAGGTAGCGAACCGGCGGAGCCGTATCGCCAACCTCGGTGGGCTCGCCGTGCACCCCGACTACCGCGGCCGGCGGGTCGCGGACGAGGCGGCCCGGCAGTTCCAACGCCACCTCCTGCTCGAGCTCGGCTACCACCGGCTGCAGATGGAGATCTACGGCTTCAACGACCGCGCCCACGCGCACGCCGAGCGGGCGGGATGGGTTCGCGAGGGAGTCCGGCGGAAGGCGTACCACCGCCACGGCGAGTGGGTGGACAGCGTCCTCTACGGGATCGTCCTCGAGGACCTCGAGGAGTAGGGAGGGCCTAGTCGCCCGTGAGGACAGCCGCCGCCGCCTCGAGGTTGGCGCGTCCGGCGCCGAACGTCTCGACGACTCCGGCCGTTCCCTCGGGGAGCCAGCCCGGCAGGCCGGTCTCGACGACCACCGCATCCGGTCGGCGGGCCACAAGCTCGGCGGCCAGCCGCCGCTGCCAGGCGTGGCGGCCGCCGTCACGGAGGACGACGACCAGCGGCCTGGAGTCGAGCTTGGTCGGCTCGTCGCCCTCGCGCAGGCGGATCACCTCGGTATCCGGCAGCCGCCGCCGCAACGCGTCGCCCAGGCCGTTCGCGTTCGGGCCGGCGGCGATGTTGGCGGTCGGCACGAGCTCGACCACGACGGGGCCCGAGGGCAACGCGAAGGCGCCGGAGGCCCGCAAGGCCCGGCGCGCGGCCACCGAGCCGGCGGCGCGCCCCGCGCCGGCGCCCGCCGCGGCGAAAGTCCCCAGCCGCTCGAGCCGCCCCGAAGCCTCGCTCAGGCGCTCCTCGGTGAGCCGCCCCGACTCGACCGCCGCGACCACGGCCGCGTGCACCGGCTCGACCGGGAGGTCGTGGCCGAGGCAGAGGGCGTCCACCCCGGCGGCGAGCGAGCGCACAGCTGCCTCCTCGACGCCGATTGTGGCGGCGACGGCCCGCATGTCCAGCGCGTCGCTGACGATCGGCCCTTCGAACCCGAGCTCGTCCCGGAGGAGCCGAACGGCGGCGGGATTGACCGTCGCGGGGTCGCCGCCGAGCGAAGGGACGACGACGTGCGCGGTCATCACCGCGTGGGCCCCGGCGGCGACCGCCGCGCGGAACGGAAGCAGGTGGGCGTCGAGGTCGCCGCGCGACACGGGCAGCTCGAGGTGCGAGTCGGCGCTCGTGTCGCCGTGCCCGGGGAAGTGCTTCGCGCAGGCGCTCACCCCGGCGCTCTGCAAGCCCTCGACCGCCGCCGAGACGTGGCGGGCTACGAGCTCCGCGTCGGAACCGAACGAGCGGACACCGATCACCGGGTTGTCCGGGTTGGTGTTGACGTCGGCGACGGGCGCGAAGTCGAGGTTCACACCAAGCGAGGCGAGGTCGCGGCCGATGGCGGCATAGACCTCGCGGGTGAGGCCGACGTCGTCGACGACGCCGAGCGCGAGGTTGCCGGGGGACGAGCTCCCGGACGCGGCCTCGAGCCGTGTGACGTCGCCGCCTTCCTCGTCGGTTGCGACCACGAGGGTGGGGCTCGCCTCGCGCAACCGAGCCGTCAAGGCGGCCACCTGGTCGGCGTCGCGGATATTGCGGCCGAAGAGCACGACGCCGCCGAGCCCGCGCTCGACCCAGCTCAGGAGGTCGTCCGGCGCCTGCAGGCCGGCGAACCCGGGCAGCAGGCAGCGGGCGGCGAGCTGATCGCGGGTCATCCGCGGACGGCGCCGGCGGTCAGGCCGAAGGCGACGCGCCGGTGGACGAGCAGGAAGAAGCCGACGACCGGCAGCGCGGTCAGGCTGGCCGCGGCCATCAGCGGGCCCCACTCGGTGCCGCGCAGCGTGGTGAACGAGGCGAGCCACACGGTGAGCGTCTGCTTCTCCTGGCTCTGCAACAGGACGTAGGCGATGATGAACTCGTTCCAGACCTGGATGAAGGCGAAGATCGACGTCGCCACCAGGCCCGGCGCGACGAGGGGCAGCAGGATCCGGACGAACGCACCGAAGCGCGTGGAGCCGTCGACCATCGCCGCCTCCTCGAGCTCGCGCGGCACGCCGAGCATGAAGCCGCGCAGGGTCCAGACGCAGAACGGCAGCACGAAGGTCAGGTAGGTGAGGATCACGCCGGTCAGCTTGTCGACCTCGCCGGCGCGGCTGAGCAGGATGTAGAGCGGGATGATGAGCGCGTTCAGCGGCACCATCTGCACGCCGATGATCAGGACGATGAACGCCGCGCGGCCGCGGAAGCGGAATTTCGCCAGGGCGAGCGCCGCGAGGAACGCGAGCACCATCGACAGCGCGGTCACCGCGACGACGACGATCAGGCTGTTGCGGACGCTCGACCAGAAGTGCGGCCGGTTGATGGCGTTGTCGAAGTTCGACAGCGTGGCCGGCGAGGGCACGAAGTCGGGCGAGAAATTGAGGATGTCGATCGGTCGCTTGAACGCCGTCGAGACCATCCAGTAGACGGGGAAGACCATCACGACGAACACGAGCAGGCCGAGCAGGTTGATCCCGACGCGCCGCAGCCGCTTGCGCCTCGGTCTCATCGCGTCTCCCCGATGCGGACCATCTCGCGGATGTAGACGAACGTCACGACGAGCATGACGAGCACCATCACGACCGCGATCGCCGAGCCCAGCCCGTACTGCTGGATGCGGAACGAGGCCACGAAGGCGTAGATCGCCATCAGGAAGTACTCCTCCGCGGGCTGCCCGCCGCGCGCGATCCAGACCTGGTTGAACACCTGGAAGTCCCAGATGATCGAGAGGCTGATCAGGATCACGAAGATCGGCTTGAGGACCGGGACGATGATGTCCCGGAAGATGCGCAGCGGCCCGGCGCCGTCCAGCGACGCCGCCTCCACCAGCTCATTCGGTACCTGCGTGAGCCCGGCGAAGAGCGTGATCGTGACGAAGGGGATCGCGCCCCAGACCACGATCGCGCCGATGATGATGAACCCCGTCCGTGAGTTCTCGAACCAGTCGTGGTGGACGTAGTCGCCGATGTGGAGCTCGGTGAGCAGGTAGTTCACGACGCCGAACTCGAAGTCGAACATCCAGATCCAGATGTTCACGGCGACCACGACGGGCATCGACCAGACGAGCACGAGCCCGCTCGTGAGCAGGAGGCGCATGAAGCCGCCGAGGCGCACGAGCAGCAGCGCGAAGAGCGTCCCGAACACCATCGTGAAGGTGACGCAGAGGGCGGTGAACACGAACGTTCGCAGCAGGACGTGCCAGAACTGCGCGTCGTGGAGGATCGTCGAGTAGTTGTCCACCCCGATCCACTTGCCCTGGTGGCGGATCAGCTCGAAGAGCCCGTACTGCTGGAACGACAGCGCCCCGAGCAGGTAGAGCGGATATGCGAGGACCGCCGCGATGACCGCGACGGCCGGGGCGAGGAGGAGATAAGGGACGAGGCCGCGGCTGATCCGCAGGCCGAGACGACGAGGCCGCCGGGCCGGCGCGATCGCCGGCCCGACGGCCACTGTCGTGGGGGCAGAGGGAGCTTGGCTCACGCCGCGAGTCTCGCTCGTGCCTTAGAGCGGGCTCAACTACCTCGATTGAGCTCGCTCGTGATCTCCTGGCTTGCCTTCTTCGCCTCCGAGGCGACGCTGTGACGCCCGGAGAAGATCCGAACCAGCATGTTGCGGATGATCCGCTTGTTCTCGACGTTGACCCAGTTCGGCGCTGCGGGGACGAACCAGCTCGCGGCGGACGCCTTGGCGAACGGCGCGATCTGCTTGTTCGTCTTGTGCACGTTGGCGAGCGAGGTCGTGTTCGGCAGGACCTTGCCCACGGTCGCCATGTAGCGCATCAGGTCGGTGCTGGTGAACTCCTTGAGCCAGTCGACCGCCAGCTGCTTGTTCCGGCTGGTGACCGGGACCGCCAGGTCGGAGCCGCCCAGGAACGTCGGCATGTACTTGCCCGCCGTGTGGCTCGGCATCGGGTAGGCGCCGATCGAGTCGGCCAGGTTCGGGTTGCCCGTGTCCTTGTTCAGGGCGTAGCCCCACTCCCAACCGTTGGCGATGATCGAGCCGACCTTGCCCTTGGCGAAGACGAGCGCCTGGGCAGGGTTGGCCTCGTCGCCGGTCTTGTTCGCACGCGAGTACGAGCGCACGATCTTCTTGAGGCGGGTCAGCGCCTGGATCGCCTGCGGCGAGTCCAGCGTGCCCTTCCACTTGCCGTTCTTGAACGTGGCGATCTGGCCGCCGTAGTCGTAGACGAACGACATCGACGCGAGCCAGTACTGACCCGGGAAGTAGAGCGCCGAGTAGCGGCGATCCTTGCCGAACTTCTTCTGGAGCTTGCCCAGGTCGGTCTGGAACTGATCGAGGCTCTTCGGCGTGCCCTTGATGCCGGCGGCCTTGTACTGGTCGGTCCGGTAGATCACGCCGCGTGCGCCCGCGTAGTACGGGACGCCGTAGAGCTTGCCCTTGTACGTGGCCGACTCGGTCAGGCCCTTCAGCCAGGTGGCCGAGTTCGGGATGCTCCGCTTCGACGAGGTGATGTCGGCGAAGGCCCCCGCGGCCATGTACTTCGTCATCTCGGTGTTGCCGAGCTCGATCACGTCGGGGGCGTTGTTGCCCGCGAGCGACGCGTCGAACTTCGTCAGGTGGTCGTTCCAGGTCTGGTACTCGACCTTGACGTTCGTGCCGGGATGGCTGGCCTCGAACTTGTTGCTCGCGGCATTCACCGCGCCTTCCCAGTTCTGCTGGGCGTCGACCTGCAACCAGACGCGCAGTGTCGTCGCCTGCGCCGCGTGGGGCGACGCAGAGCGCGCCGGGACCCCGCTCGCAGTCGAAACGCCGAACGCCAGCGAGGCGCAGACCACGGCGGCTGCGACTACTCGTAGTCTCATAGATGCCTCCTCCGAGCGGTGGCGCGCGAGACGCGCCGGTCGCTGATTGGTATGTACCACTTCACTCCAGGCGGAGGCTCGCACACCGAACCGGTGTTGTCAAGGTCTGGTGAACGAGTCGCTGAATGCCAGTCACCTAGCGGCTATTTGCTTAACGAACCGCCGACACCAATGGTCTAGACCAAGGTGGCGCTACCGCGCCAGAGTGACCTTGCTCAATCCGGCCGGGCGGTCGGGATCGAGCCCTTTCGCCTGAGCGAGCGCCCATGCGAGCAGCTGCCCGGGGAGGATCGAGAGAAGCGGCGCCAGCAGACCGATCGAAGGCGCGGGAACCGGTAGGACGTGGGCTGCGCCCTCGAGCGAGCGCGCGGCGGTACCACTCGCGATCAGCGTCGCGCCCTTGGCCCGCGCGAGCTCGGCAGCTTCGCGCACCGCAGGCAGGCCCGCGTCGTCGGCCGCAACCGCCCAGACGGGAAAGAGCCCGTCCAGCGCGGCGACGGGGCCGTGGGCGAAATCGGTGGCGGTCAGCGGCTCAGCCGCGACCCTGCAGGTCTCGAGCAGCTTGAGCGAGATCTCGCGCGCGGTCGCGAACTCGGGACCGCGACCGATCACGAACATCCGCCCGACGAAGGCGAGCGAGGCGACCATCTCGCGGACGCGTGGCTCGAGCGCCGGGATCACGCCGGCCATGAGCTCCGCGACCTCACGGATTCCGCTCGCAACGCGCGCCCCGTCGTCGGCCGCACAGCCGGCAAGGAGGGCGAGTGCCGCGACCTGCGTGGTGTACGTCTTGGTGGCGGCGATCGCGTGCTCGGGCCCTGCGGCGAGGGGCAGGACGAGCTCGCAGGCGCCGGCGAGCGCCGAGTCGGGGTCGTTCGTCAGGGCGATCGTGAGGGCGCCTTGCCGCCGCGCCCGCTCCGTGTAGTCGACGACGTCGGGGGTGCGCCCCGACTGCGACAGCGCGACCACGCAGGAGCGCGAGAAGTCGAGCTCGGCGCCGTAGTAGACCGAGAGCGAGATCGAGTCGCGCAACGCCGTCCAGCCGGGAAGGAGGCCGAAGGCGTAGACGCCGTACGAGGCCGCGTTGTCCGACGAGCCGTGGCCGACGAGCCGCACCGGGCCGGGCCCGTAGTCGCGCATCCGGCGGGCCACGGCTTCGTATGCCGGCCACTCTTCGGCCAGGCGCAGGATCGCCGCCGGCTGCTCCCTGATCTCGCCCAGGAGCTGCGAGCCGGCGACCGTCTCCGTCACCGGCGGCCGAGCCCGTCCCGCGGCTGGAAGACCGGCGTCTGACCCGAGCGCTCCTTGCGGTTGAGCTCGGTGACGAGCCGGTACCGGTCGCCGCGGTAGGTCGATTGGACGAACTCGACGATGTCGCCGGTCTGCGCGCGTGTCGTCCGTTCGAACAGGAAGGCGGGGGAGTGCAGCGGCACGCCCAGCGCGCCGGAGTCCTCCTCGTTGGTGACCGTCGGCTCGATCGTCTGGATGCCGCCGACGATCGTGATGCCGTAGCGCTGCTCCAGGAGCTCGTAGAACGAGCCCTGGTCCAGATCCTTGGGGGTGAGCCCAGGAACGCGCGACTCCGGGACGTGGAGCGTCTCGATCGCCATCGTCTCCCCGTCCGCGAGCCGAAGCCGCTTCGCGACGACGATTCGCTCCGACGGCGAGACGTGGAGGCAGCGACCCAGGTAGGCGTCCGCCAATGTCGTGCTCAGCGAGAGCGTCTTGCTGCCGGGCCGCATGCCGCGGCGGCGCATCTCCTCGCTGAACGAGGTCATCGTCAGCTCCTGCGCGATCTTGGGCTCGCGCACGAACGTGCCGCTGCCTCGTCGGCGGTCGAGGAGTCCCTCGCGGACGAGCTCGTCGATGGCTGCCCGCACGGTCAAGCGCGAGACGTGGAGGTCGACGCTCAGCTGCCGCTCCGAAGGAATCGCCTCGCCCACGCCCAACCCTTCGATCAGGTCGACTACCCGATCGCGCGTCTGACTCTGCTTCGTCGTGCGCTGGGCGGTGCTCACGGAGCGATCGTATCCGCGCCGTGGCGACTGGTCAATACCAATCTGTTGTGTTTGCCACGGACCGGTACTACACTAGCCCGTCATGACTGTGGACGCCCGCGCGGAGGAGCCCGTCACAGAGCGACATCTCGAGGCGGCCACGGACCTCGATCTCCGTTCCACGCGCGAGCTGGTCGAGCTCATCAACGCCGAGGACGCCACCGTGGCCGGCGCGGTGCACGCAGCCGCCGAGCCGCTGAGCGTGGCCATCGAGGCGATCGTCGAGCGGCTGGAGCGCGGCGGCCGGCTCGTCTACGTGGGCGCCGGCACGTCCGGGCGCCTGGCGGCGGTCGACGCCTCCGAGTGCCCGGCGACCTTCGGCGTCGCACCGGGCCGTGTCGTCGCGGTGGTCGCCGAGGACGAGCCGGTCGAGGACGACGGAGATGCGGGCGCCGAAGCGGTTGGCCGTGTCCAGGTCGGACCGCTCGATGCGGTCGTCGCGCTGTCGGCCAGCGGCCGGACTCCCTACATACTGGGCGCGTTGGACGCCGTCCGCGAGACCGGGGCGCTCACCGTGGGCGTCGTTTGTGTTCCCGAGGCGCCGCTCGCGCACGCCGTAGACCATGCCGTGACGATCGTGGTCGGGCCCGAGGTGATCGCCGGCTCCACCCGCATGAAGGCGGGAACGGCCCAGAAGCTCGTGCTGAACACGATCTCGACCGTGACGATGGTCCGGCTGGGGAAGACCTACGGGAATCTCATGGTGGACCTGGTGGCAGGCAACGCGAAGCTGCGGGCGCGGGCCCGGCGGACGGTCGAGCTCGCCACGGGCGCGGCCGACGACGAAGTCGACGCGGCGCTGGAGGCGGCCGGCGGCAACGTCAAGGTCGCGATCGTCTCGCTGCTCGCCGGCGTCGACGCCGCGACCGCGCGAGAGCGGCTCGACAAAAACGGCGGCGTGGTCCGCCGGAGCCTCGCGGGATGAGGCTCGGCGTCGAGGCCGCGCTCGTCGACGGGACGCTCGTCCCGGGCGACCTCGAGCTGGTCGACGGCGTGATCGGCGATGTCGCGCTGGGAAAGCGCGGCGCCGGCATCGCGGTCCCCGGCTTCGTCGACCTGCAGGTGAACGGGTTCGCCGGCGTCGACTTCTCCGCCGCGGACACAGCCGGCTACGTGCTGGCGGGTGAGGCGCTGCTAGAGACCGGCGTGACCGCGTTCCAGCCGACGATGATCACCGCGGGCGAGGACGAGCTCGTCGCCGCGCTGCACGAGCTGCCGGCCGACGGCGACGTCGGCCCGCGGATCCTCGGCGCCCACCTCGAGGGCCCGTTCGTCTCACCGCAGGCGCTCGGCGTGCATCCGGCGCGCGACCGGCGCGACCCCGACCTCGCGCTGCTCGACCGGCTGCTCGATGCCGGCCCCGTGGCGCAGATGACGCTGGCGCCCGAGCTGCCGGGTGCGCTCGAGGCCATCGACGTCCTGCGCGAGCGCGGCGTCGTCGTCTCGCTCGGGCACTCGAACGCGACCGCAGCCGAGGCCCACGCGGCCTTCGACCGCGGAGCGCGAACCGTGACCCACCTCTTCAACGCGATGCGCCCGTTCGGGCACCGCGACCCGGGCATCGCAGGCGCGGCGCTCGCAAGGGACGATGTCATCGTGCAGCTGATCGTCGACGGGCACCACCTGGCCGACGAGGTGGCGCAGGTCGCATGGCGGGCGGCCCGGGGACGCGTTGCCCTCGTCACCGACGCCGTCTCCGCGACCGGCATCGGCGACGGCAGCTACCGCCTGGGCAGCGTCGACGTCGAGGTGCGGGACGGGATCGCGCGCCGCGCGGACGGTGTCCTTGCAGGCAGTGTGCTGACGATGCTCGAGGCCGTCCGCAACCTCCACGCATTGGGCGCGCCGCTCACGGAGGCCGTGAGGGCGGCGAGCACCGTGCCGGCTCGCATCGCCGGGCAGCGACTCGGCCGCCTCGAGCCGGGCGCCCCGGCCGACGTGCTGATCCTGGACGACCGCCTCGAGCTGCGGGCCGTGTTCGTCCGCGGCAAGGAACGGGTGGCGGCCTGATGGCGGGCATCGAGCTCGAGCGCGTCAGCAAGCGCTTCCCGAACGGCTTCGCCGCCGTGGACGACGTGTCGCTCGAGATCGAGGACGGCGAGTTCATGGTGCTCGTCGGCCCCTCCGGCTGCGGCAAGACCACCCTGTTGCGTCTGGTCGCCGGCCTCGAGGAGATCAGCGAGGGCCGGATCCTGATCGGCGGCAAGGAGGTGACCGACCTCGCGCCGCGCAAGCGCGACGTCGCGATGGTCTTCCAGAGCTACGCGCTCTACCCGCACATGAGCGTCCGCCAGAACCTCGGCTACGGGCTCAAGGTGCGGCGCGTCGGCAAGCGTGAGATGAAGGAACGCGTGGAGCACGTCGCTCGGAAGCTGCGCCTCGAGGAGCTGCTCGATCGGCGACCCGCGCAGCTCTCCGGCGGACAGCGCCAGCGTGTGGCGATGGGGCGCGCGTTGATCCGCGAGCCACAGGCGTTCCTCATGGACGAGCCGCTCTCGAACCTCGACGCCAAGCTACGGGTGAGCGTGCGCGCCGAGCTGTCGTCCCTGCACGCGAGCATCGGCACGACGACGATCTACGTCACGCACGACCAGGTCGAGGCGATGACGCTCGGCCAGCGGGTCGCCGTGATGCGCGACGGCCGCATCCGGCAGGTGGATACCCCGCAGGGCCTCTACCGCCACCCCGAGACGCTCTTCGTCGCGGCCTTCATCGGCTCTCCGTCGATGAACCTGGTCGAGGCGACGATCGAGAACGGCAGGGTGGAGTTCGCCGGATTCCGCGTCCCGGTACCGACAGACGTCGAGCGGCCGAGTGGCCGCGTGATCCTCGGGATCAGGCCGGAAGCGTTCGAGGACGCTGCATTCGCCGATCCCGCGCTGCCGGTGCTCGATGTCGAGGTCGCCGTGATCGAGGAGCTGGGCTCGGACACCCATGCGATCTTCCCGGTCGACGCGCCGCGGGTGGACAGCGACGAGGTGCGTGAGACCAGGGAGGAGGAGGACGAGGAATTGACGCTCGGAGGCGACCGCGCCGTCTTCAACGCGCGGGTCGATGTCCGTAGCCGCGCCCGGGCCGGCGAAGGCCTTCGTGTCGCGGTCGATCCGTCGCACTTCCACTACTTCGACCCGAAGACCGGCGTGAACCTCGGTCTCGCGGCCACGGCTGCCGAAGCCAGGGCCGAAGCTACCGCCGGCTAGCGAACCGCGGGCGCGAACGCGCGCACGGCGCTGTGCAGGCGCGACCAGGTCGCGTCGACGCCGCGCGACCCGCCGGGCGGGAACCATGCCACGAGCAGGTTCCGGTCGTAGACGGTCACTGCGATCCAGCCTCCGGCCCGGTCGGGCACCCAGCTGATCCCCCGCCGGTCCGGCTTGACGCCGTGGGTGAAGGTACGGCGCATCTGCTTCAGCTTGCGCGGGTTGAGCACGAAGAGCTGGAAGATGCCGAACCGCGCGGTGCGGGCAGGCCGCGTCTGGAGCGACTTGGCGTCCGGCGTCGAGGCGGCACGGAAGTCGACCAGGCGCAGGCCGGTCTGGGCCCGGAACGCCGACTTCGCCTGCGGGACCGAGAACGTGCGCAGCGAGCCCGCGTCGGCCGAGCCCGCGAGCGCCGCGAGCAGGACGACGACTGCGACGAGGGCCGACCTCATTGCGCCGTCCAGCCTCCGTCGACGGTCAGGACTGCGCCTGTGACGAACGGCGCCGTCGCGAGGTAGACGACCGCCTGGGCCACGTCCTCGGGCTTGCCGAAGTCGCCGGTCAGCGGCTGCAGCTCGGGCAGGCGGGCGCGGAGCCGGGCGTCCTCCTGCACGCGCCGGCTCATCGGCGTGTCGATCAGGCCCGGGCAGACGACGTTGCAGCGGATTCCCTCCTCGGCGTACGTGACCGCCATCGCGCGCGTCAGTCCTATCAGGCCGGCCTTCGAGGCCGCGTAGGCGTGGGTGGCGAAATCCTCGTCGCCGCCCACGAGCCCGAGCACAGAAGAGACCACGACGATCGCTCCCCCTCCGGCGGCGCGGAGCAACGGGATCGCGTGCTTGCACTGGAGGAAGGTGGCGCGCGAGATTCGTTCCGAGCACGGCGTCCCACGCTTCCTCCGTGCATGTATCGACGGGCCCGTCGCCGAGGCTGCGGCCGCTCACCCCGTGGGCGCAGACGAGCACGTCGAGGCGGTCGAGCCCGGCGAAGACCGCTGCGGGATCCTCCTCGGCTTCGAGCCCGGTGACCGAGAAGCCGGCGCCCTCGAGCGCGCTCACGGCGGCCGAGCCGATCCCGCCGGCTGAGCCGGTGACGACGGCGGAGGTCATGCGCGCGCGGTGATGATGACGCTCATGGAAACGGCGGTCGATGGTATCCGCGCCCAGCGGCTCGTCGCCGTTCTACGGCGCGTCCGGGAGCCCGTAGCCGTCGTCGAGGAGCTCGTCGCCGCCGGCATCGGAGTCGTGGAGATCACGCTGGACTCGGACGACGCGCTCGGCATCATCGAGCGCCTGCGCGCGAGAGGCGACGTGACCGTGCTCGCCGGGACGGTCCGAACCGCGGCCGACGCCGAGGCGGCGATCTCGGCCGGGGCGGAGGCCTGCGTCGCGCCGGGCCTCGTCGTGGAGATGGTGGAGGCGTGCGGCCGCCACGGCGTGCCTGCCATTCCCGGAACGCTGACGCCGACCGAGGTCGAGGCCGCGTGCGCGCTCGGCGTCGAGCTCGTGAAGCTGTTCCCGGCCGGAGCCGTCGGGCCCGCCTACGTGCGTGACCTGCTCGCGCCGCTCGCGGGCGTGGAGCTGCTCGTCACCGGCGGCGTCGACGCCTCGAACGCGGCCGCCTTCCTCGATGCCGGCGCGGCCGCGGTCGGCGTGGGCTCGGCACTCACGGGCGCCGACGATGTCGGCGCGGAGGCCCGAAGGCTGGTGGCAGCGGTCAGGGAGAGACCGGCTCGCCCTCGGTGACGACGTCGGCGAACTCGCCGGTGGCCTCGTCCTTGACGATGAGCTTGAGCCGGCCGTCGGGCATCTGCTCCTGCTTGATCAGCGTCTTGCCGTCCCACTCCCGCCGCGCGCGCGAGATCCGCCCGGTCTCGCCTCCGCGCCAGTCCTCGAGCTGCACGGGCTCCCAGGCGCGCGACTCGGCCGACCGGTAGCACGCGTCCATCACCGCGTTGACGACGTAGCCGTCGTAGAAGGTCTCCATCGGCTGGCGGCCCTCGTCCATGGCGTCGAACATGTCGGCGAACATGTCGACGTAGCCGAGCTCGGCCAGCTCGTCGCCGACCGGAAACATCCAGCCGCTCGTCGTCTCCGCCTTCTCGGCGACGTAGCCGGCGCCCTCGCCCGAGGAGAACAGGTCGAAGCCGGTGCGCAGGAAGTGGTTCGTCCAGATCGTCCCCTCGGTGCCGGCGACCTCGTCGCGGAGGTCCATGCCGCCGCGGAAGGTCCACGAGACCTCGAACTGGCCGATGGCGCCGCTCTCGAACTTGATCAGCGCGATCGCGTTGTCCTCGGCCTCGATCGGGTGGACGAGCGTGTCCAGCCAGCACATCACCTCGACGGGCCGGTTCTCCTTGCCCACGAAGTTGCGGACGATCTCGATGCAGTGGCAGCCGAGGTCGACGATCGCGCCGCCGCCCGCCTGCTTGGCGTCCCAGAACCATGCGCTGTGCGGGCCGGGGTGCGTCTCGCGGGAGCGCGCCCAGGTGACGTCGCCGATCTGGCCGGCGCGGACGGCCTGGACGGCCTTGAGCGTCTTCGGCGTGTAGACGAGGTCCTCGAGGTAGCCGGCGAAGACGCCGGCCTGCTCGACGGTGTCGAGGATCCGCTTCGCCTCGTCCGCGTTGCGGGCGAGCGGCTTCGTGCAGAGCACGCTCTTCCCGTGACGCGCGCAGAGCTCGACCGTCTCCTCGTGCAGGTGGTTGGGGAGGCCGATGACGACGGTGTCCGTGTCCGGATCTGCGACGGCCTCCTCGAGATCCGTCGTCCGGCGCGGGACGCCGAGCTGCTCGGCGAAGGCCTCGGCCCGCTCGGGCGAGCGCGAGTAGACCAGCTCGACCCGGTCGCGGGTCCGCTTTCCGTGGAGGGTCTGGGTGTAGAAGTGCCCGATCAGGCCCGTTCCGAGCATCGTCACCTTGTGCCCGCTCATGCCTCGCCTCCTCGGCTTGACGCCTTTCCGGACGCTCAGTAGCGTCCCAGCTTGTCTAAACGTCTATACAGGTTGATGGAAGCGGAATCTACCCCGATCGACGCGAGGAAACAGGCGAGCCGGTTCATCGAGGCCGCGGGCGAGCTGCTGCGGCGGATCGAGGAGACGCAGGCCGACGCGCTCGCCGCGGCCGCCGGGCTGTGCGCGGACGCGATCGCGCCCGGCGGGCTCGTCCACGCGTTCGGCAGCGGCCACTCGCGCATCCCGGTCGAGGAGCTGTTCCCGCGCTACGGCTCGTATCCGGGCTTCAACCCGATCGTCGAGCTGTCGCTGACCTTCCACACGCAGGTCGTCGGCGCCAACGGCCAGCGCCAGGCGATGTTCATCGAGCGCGTCGAAGGGCTCGCCGAGACCATCCTCGAGAACTTCCGGCTCGAACCGCCCGACGCGATGATCGTCTTCAGCGTCAGCGGGCTCTCGGCCGTCCCGATCGAGATGGCGCAGGGTGCGCGCCGGCGCGGCCTGCCGGTGATCGCCGTCACATCGGTGGAGCATTCGCTTAGCGGCTCTTCCGGGCACTCGTCCGGCACTCGGCTGCTCGATCACGCGGACGTCGTCGTCGACCTCTGCACCCCTCCGGGCGACGCGCTGGTGCCGATCGACGGCCTCGACACCCCGGTGGGGCCAGGCTCCAGCATCGCCGCCGTCGCGATCGCGAACGAGCTCAAGGCGCGGACGGCGGCGCTGCTCGTCGAACGTGGCGCGATGACTCCGGTTCTGACGAGCGCTGCGCTCGTCGGGGCGGAACGGTCGCGTCAGCTGTTCGACGAGGCGTATGCCGAGCACGCGAGGCGTCTCGCCGCGGTGCTCGCCTCGTCCACAGCTCGAACGACAGCCAGAGAACGAGAAACGTGACGCCGAAGAGCACGGCGACCCTGATCAGGTCGGTCGAGCCTGAGCCGGCGCTGCTCGGCTCCGAGCCCAGCACGGGCGCGGGCGGGATGTCTGCCGGCAACGGATGCCCGCCGGCCCGGGCGAGCTGACGGGCTCCGGCGATCGCCGCCCGCGCGAGCGCATCGCCCTGCCGGCCCTGCGGCGGGTCGAGGCCCTGTGCGAGCGAGCGGGCCTCCGCGCGCGTCAGGTCCGGGCCCGATATGCCGAAGCCGAACGGCGTGACGATCAGGACCGGCCCCCGCAGCGTGCTGCCGAGCTCGCCGCTCACGAACTCCGCGTACCGCTGCGGCCGCCGCAGCATCTGGGGGTCGTCGGTGAGGTCGTCCTCCGTCGCGACCAGCGCGACCTTGATCGGGTAACCGCGCCGCTCCGATGCCTGGAGGACGCCCAGCAGCTCGAGCTCGACTGCCTGGGACGGCCGGCTTGCGAAGGCCGGGTACAGCAGCTCGGCCTCGAGGTAGTGGCTCGCAGGGTCGCCGTGCCCGAGCGCGCTCCCCGGCGCAGCGAGCGCGACGAGCACGGCGACGGCTGCGAGCCGATGTCTAGCCAGTGACCTGCGCCTCGCTCTCGAGCGGTGCGTCGTCGACCACGGTGCTGTGCGGATGTCCCTTCCCGCCGCCCCGCAGCCCGAGCAGGTTCTGGAGGCTGATCTTGGCGTGGCGCAGCGACCGGCCGGGATCGCTGGCCGGGCCGGGCCCGCTGTCGCTCTCGACGATGTAGAACCGCGAGCCCTTCGCTCCGATCTCGTCGAAGAGCCGCTTGAAGCCGATCACGGCCGGGTCCGGGTCGACCGGATAGCCCTGGCCGATCGAGCCCTCGAGCGAATAGATGGCGTCCACGAACGTCGGCGTTCGCTGGACGGTCTGCGTGAACGGGTTCGCCGGGGGCGCCGGCTGCGGGACGAGCCTGCTGCCGTCCTTGATGTGCCAGGCGAGGAGCCGTTTCTGGTTGCGGAAGAACCAGCCCGGGAGGTCGAAGATCGTCGCTGCCGTCGGCCCCGGGAAGCGCGCCCGGCCGGAATAGGCGTGGAAGATGTCGGGCTCGAACCACACCACGCTCGGATCCGTGTTCTCCGTGAACCAGTCGAGCCGGTGGACGGTGGACAGCTCCGGATGCGCCGGGTCGTTGAAGAACATGAAGTTGTTCTGCTCGGGGTGCAGGTAGTACCGCATCCCCTCGGCCGCGAGGGCAGCGCCGACGGTGTTGTAGTTCGCCGCCGCGGTCTGCCAGTTCGCGAGGAGATTCGCCGCCGCGCCGCCGACCGGGTCGCCGGCCGTGCCGATCATCGTGTGGCCGAGGGTGTGGGCGATGTCGATCTGCGCCTGGCGCGTCGTCGGATCCACCATCGTCGCCAGGCCGCCCGTGTGCGTGCCGGTGGACGCGAGCCCCGCGTTGTCGAGCGCGGTGCGGATCTCCGGGATCGTGATCGGGCCGTTGGCGCCCTGGTTGAAGCTGAAGAACTCGATTCCCCGGTAGCCGACCGACGCCAGGTACTCGAACACCGCGGCGAACCCGCCGGGCAGCGGCTCGAGCGGGCCGAGGTCGTTCGGGTCCTCGGGGAAGGTCGGGCCGCCCAGGCGACCCGTCACCGAGCCGTTCAGCCTCGTGATCGCGTCGCGGATCGAGAACTGCTGGACGCTCGACTTGCCGGGCGGGACGAGCCGTTCACCCGTTCCGTTCGGGCCGCTGAACGCCTGCGGCGCCCACGAGCCGAGGACGGTTATGCCTGCAGCCCCTGCCGCGGCCGTGCCGAGGAACTTCCTACGGCTGAGTGTCTCTTCCTTCGTCACGTGCCTCCTCCCTTCTCCGCCTCGTTCGAGGCGTCGTTGCCCTCGCGGCCTACGGAGTGGAGATCCCCTGACCGCCGAACTCGAACCAGTTGAGGTTGAACAAGTTGGTCGTGGGACCGCCCGGGATCGAGCGGAACACGAGGTACAGCTTGTGCGTCCCCGGCGGGTAGCCGACCGCCGTGGTCTGGGTCGCGTAGACGTTGCCCGTGCTGTTGATCCCGATCGTCGCGGCGAGCGGGCCGTCCGGCGCGTCGAACCGAAGCTCCACGGCAGCCCTCGGGTTTCCGGCCGTCCCCGCGGCCTGAACGCGGAACGAGCCCGAGTCCATGTTGAGGAAGTTCACCGGGTCGAGCGACGGCCCGCCGAGCGCGATCCAGTCGCCGGGGTCGATGCTCTGCACCTGGACGCCGTTGCCGTCGGCGGTGAAGCCGACCGTCGTCCCGCTAGTCGTCAGGACCTCCGCCTCCTGATGCTTTTGCTGGAGGACGATCTGCTCCGTCGACGAGAGGCCGCCGCTGTCGGTGTACGACGCGCTGAGCCCGCCCGCGACGTAGCCGCCGGCGTGCATCGCGTCGGCGGGATCCGTCTGGTAGACGCCGGAGCAGCCGGTCTGCGTCGCCCCCGCGTGGCCGTGCGTGTCATGGACGAGGACGAAGGTCAGCTGCACCCTGGTGCAGTCGATCGTCGAGTCCTCCGGGTCGGTGACGGTGACGCTCCAGGGGATCTTGTCCCCGAAGGAGAAGAAGCCGCCGGCGACCGGCGTCGCGATCGTCACCTTCGGCGCCGTGTTGCCGACGGTGATCTTCACCGTTGCGACGGCGGATTTGCCGCTCGAGTTCGCCACCGTCAGCTTGGCCGTGTAGTCGCCCACCGTCGTGTACGTGAAGGTCGGGCTCGGATCGAGCGAATCGACCGTGCCGTCGTTCTGGAAGTCCCAGGCGAACGTGATCGACTCGTTCGGATCCGGATCCGAGGAGCCGGCGCTCGAGAAGTTCACGGTCAGCGGCGCCTGCCCGGACGACGGCGTCGCCGATGCGACTGCCGTCGGCGCACGCGTGCCCTTGACGTAGCTGAACCTGACGAGCTTGGCGTCCGGGTTCGCCCGGAAGAAGCCGTCGCCGTACGTGAGCAGGTAGAAGTTGCCGTCCGGGCCGAACTTGCTGTCCATCGGCGCGTCGCAGAAGAACGGCTGCGGCTGCTCGCCGCAGTTGAGCGTCTCGCTGATCTTGAAGATCTTCCCCTGCGAGTCGAGCCGGACCTCGCGCAGGTAGTCGCGGGTGAACTCGGAGAAGATGAACGCGCCGCCGAAGTACGCAGGGAACTTCGTCGCGCTCGGGTTGACGGGGTCGTACTCGTACGGCACCGCTCCGTGTGGACCGACGCCGCCGCCGGGGCCGAACTCCGGGAAGAGCTGTGGACACGAGGTGGCGCCCGAGCCGTTGTAGTAGGCGAAGCACGGCGTACCGAGCGGGCCGCCGGGCGGCGCGTTGTTGTCCTGGAAGGAGTACCAGACGTCCGGTTGCGCGATCGGCGGCGCGAACTGGTTACCCGTGTTCCAGCGCGAGGTGTTCTCGGTCCCGCGGCTTGCGTTGTCGCACTCGAACGGCTTCGGCGGGCTGTCGAGAGTCTGCGCCGTGTTGAAGTTCCACGTGTAGTACGGCAGCTTCGGCGAGTAGCAGAGCGGCCACCCGTAGTTGGACGGGCGGCGGATGATCTCGATCCGCCCGGCGCCGGCGGGGCCGCGCAGGTTCTCCGGCACCCGCGAGTCGGGCGAGTAGTCGGTGACATACGCCACGTCGTTGCCGTCGAGGTTGAGCCGGAACGGGTTCCGGAAGCCCATCGCGTAGATCTCGGGCCGTGTGCCGGCCGTGCCGGGCGGGAACAGGTTGCCGGACGGAATCGTGTACGAGCCGTCGGGCTGCACGTGGATGCGGAGGACCTTGCCGCGCAGGTCGTTCGTGTTGAGCGCGGAGCGCCGCGCGTCGACCCAGGGCACGTTGAAGAGCGCGCCCTCTTGCGTGGTCGCGACCGTGACGGCGGGGCTGTCGGCCGTCATCTGTGGGACGTTCGTCTCCGAGAGCGACCCGCGGAAGTTGACGGTGCGCGTGTTCGTCCCCGTCACGGCGACGTCGTCGATGTTGGCGAGGGCCTCGAGCTTCTGCTCGAGATCCGTGTTCGAGATCGGCACGGCGATGGGAGCAGTCGTCTGGCCGTCGAACGTCAGGGTGAACGTGCCCCCGGTCGCCGACACGGCGACCGTCTGGTTTTCGTTCGTGAGCATGTCGTTGAAGGGCGAGAACCCGCCGGAGTTGCCGCCGCCGGCGGGCGTGTCGTCGCCCGTGACCATCCAGAGGTTGTTCTGCGAGTCGAACCGGATCTCGCCCGCCACGTGGCAGCAGGCGCCGCGGTTGACCCCGACCTTCAGGATCTTCTGTTCGGTCGCGAAGTCCAGGTGCGGCGTCGGCTGCTCGACGAACTTGAAGCGGCTGAGCTGGAAGTAGCCCTTCCAGACGTCCCAGACGCTCGGGTCGGCGCTCGGCGTCGTCGGCGCGTTCCCTTCCGGGGTCGTCGGCGGGTAGGGCGGGTCCATGTTCGTCGGCGCGTAGTAGACGTAGACCCACTTGTTCGTCGCGAAGTCCTTGTCGATCGCGACGCCCTGGAGCCCGTCCTCGCTGTTCGTGTAGACGTCGAAGTGGTTGACGATCGTCGACGTCCCGCCCGCCGGGTCGACGAGCCGCAGATCACCGCTGCGGGCGGTCTCGAGGATGCGGCCGTCGGGCAGGACCTCGAAGCCCATCGGCTCGCCGAGGCCGCCCGGGTTGGTCGCCAGTATCCGCATCTCGTAGTTCGACAGCACGGTGGCGCCGCAATCGCCGGGAGCCACGCCGGCCGCCCACTCGAGCGCACGGAGCAGGTGCGTCTGGAATGCGGGCTCGGAGAACGAGGCCGTCGTATCGCCGCCGGCCGTGTAGAACGAGCGTCCGCCCTTGAAGTCCCGGCACCACGCGACGGGGTGGTCGAAGCCCATCGTGCCGCCGGTGATGGCGGGGAGCGTTGCGCCCGACGGCTGGATGTCGAACGGCTTCTCGACGACCGTGGCGAGGACGTGCGAGGACCCGCGAACGTTCTTGTCGAAGTTGAACCAGCGGTCGGTTCGCGTCCAGTACTCGGGGAGGTCCTTCGTTGCGGGATGGACGCGATCGGCGACCTTGACCGTCGCCTGCTGCGCGGCGGTCTCTCCGGTCGCGCGCGCGCCGAGCAGGTCGCTCAGGAACTGCCAGTTCGGCTCGGCGTTGATCGCCGCGTGGATGCCGAAGAAGCCGCCCCCGTTCTTGAAGTACTGCTCGAAGTTGGCCTGCTGCGGATTGGTCAGCACGTCGCCCGTCGTGTTCAGGAACACGACCGCGCGGTAGCGCTCGAGCTGCTTGACCGTGTCGAACTTGTCCGCCTGGTCGCTCGCCTCGACGGCGAAGTTGTTGGCCTTGCCGAGTTCGCGGATCGCCGCCACCCCGTCCTTCGTCGAGGCGTGGCTCCCGGCTGCAGCCTTCGTGAAGACGAACACGCGATACGAAGGCTTCGAGCTGCTCGCCGGCGGAGCGGGCGCAGCGGCAGCAGGCAAGGCAAGCGCGAGAACGGCCGGCACGAGCCAGCGCAGGACGGTTGTCCGGCTTGCGGACGTCACTGAGAACCTCCCCCATGAGTGATGTCGAGCGTCTGGCGGCGGGCGTTCGGCGTCGGTGCGGCCGCAGAGATCGATTCACCTGCCGCACGGCCCAGCGCATTGCCTGCGCCGATGACCGAGCTCATTGCCGCGGGACTCTACGACATCTTCTGCCTGACGACTGGATAAGTTGCTAGCTGGTAAAGCAAAGTTTGCGTCGATAACGCAAGAAGTTTGGTCGGCGAGATGCAAAAGATGGCGACATCGGCGTAGACTGGCGGCTGCGATGACGCGGACCGATCGCCCCGGCCGAAGAACGCCTTCAGGGGATCGTCAGCGTGCTCGATCACGTCCGAACGCACGGTTCTTCGACGCGAGCCGGCCTGGTGCACGCGACGGGGCTCAGCCGTGCCGTCGTGACGCAGCGGGTCGGCGAGCTGATCGAGTACGGCGTGCTCGCGGAGGGCGATCTGGGTGCGTCCACGGGTGGGCGTGCCCCGCGCCTCGTCCGCTTCCGCGCCGACGCCGGCCACCTGCTGGTGGCGGATCTCGGCGCGACGAGCATGGACGTCGCCGTGGCCGACCTGTCCGGGTCGATCCTCGCCCACGTCCAGGAGCCGTGCGACATCGCGGCCGGCCCGGAGAGCGTCCTCGCCCGCGTCGAGGCGCTCTTCGCCGGGAGCCTCGGCGCCGAGTCGAGGCCAGGCTCCCTTTGGGGGATCGGCATTGGGGTGCCGGGCCCGGTCGAGTTCGACACCGGTAAGCCGATCGCGCCGCCGATCATGCCCGGCTGGGACCGCTACTCGGTTCGCGAGCGGTTTGCCCACTACCAGGTTCCCGTGTGGGTCGACAACGACGTCAACGTGATGGCCGTCGGCGAGCGTCGGGCCGGGATCGCGCGGGGCCACGACAACGTGGTGTTCGTCAAGATCGGGACCGGCATCGGCGCGGGGATCGTCGTGAATGGGAGGCTGCACCGCGGGGCCCAGGGCTGTGCCGGCGACGTCGGACACATCCAGATCACCGACGACCCGGCGGTCGTGTGTCGGTGCGGCAACATCGGCTGCCTGGAGGCGCTCGCCGGAGGAGGAGCACTGGGCCGCGATGCCGAGTCGGTTGCACGACAGGATCGCAGCCCGTTCCTTCGGAGGCTCCTGGAGGAGAAGGGCTCGCTCGACGGCGGCGGACGTGGCCAGCGGCGCAAGCCACGGCGACCCGACCTGCGTCGAGCTGCTCACGAATGCGGGGCGGCTGGTCGGGCACATGCTCGCGAGCGTCGTGAACTTCTTCAACCCGTCGCTGATCGTCATCGGCGGCGGCGTCGCGGGTGCGGGCGACCAGCTGCTCGCGACGATCCGCGAGACCGTTTACCGGCGCTCGCTGCCGCTGGCGACGCGGGAGCTCGTCGTCAAGCGGTCGGAGCTCGGCGATCGCGCGGGCGTCGTCGGCGCGGCGGCGATCGTGACCGACGAGCTGTTCAGGGCGACGCACCTACGGCAGTGGCTCGACGTCGGGACGTCCCAACGGTGGACACGTGGTGGCGGCTCCCCACTGATGCCGCGGCAAGACAGATCCAGCTTGCACGGATTCGTCGAATCGGTGTTAGCTAGATCCCTGTTCTGCGCAAGGTGCGCATACGAGAAGGAGGGCAAATATGAAAGCTCGCGTTCTTGACGGCCGATGGCGTCCCCGGGCGCTGGCCGTCGCGATGGTCGCCGGCCTCGCCGTGCTGTTGGCGGGGTTCGCGACCAGCGGTAACGCGACGAGCACGCAGACGAAGTACACGCTCGGCATCTCCAACACGCTGGTCGGCAACGGCTGGCGCGAGGGGATGATCTGCTCGATCAAGGCGCAGGCTCTGAAGAGCGGGCAGGTGTCCGACCTCCGGATCGCCCACCGCCAGACGGACACGGCGGGCCAGATCGCCGACATCCGCACGATGATCTCCGCGGGCGTCAACGCGATCATCATCAACCCGTCGAATGCGAACGCGCTCAAGCCGATTGCGGCGCAGGCGCGGGCCCGCGGCATCACGGTGGTCTTCATCGACCAGTACGTGAACGCTCCGGGCGTCTACAACGCGACGAACGACCAGGTCGCGTACGGGCGGCTCGGCGCCGAGTGGCTGTTCAAGAAGATCGGCGGCCGCGGCAACGTCGTCGAGATGCGGGGCATCGCCGGAGTGCCGGCCGACACCGATCGGCACAAGGGCTTCCTGCAGGCGAAGAAGAAGTACCCGAACATCAAGGTCGTGAAGTCGGTCTTCACCGGGTGGCAGTTCGCCCCGGGCGGGAAGCAGATGCTCGACCTCCTGAACTCCGGCACGAAGGTCGACGGGGTCTGGACCTCCGGCATCGACTACACGGTGGTCAACGCGTTCAAGACCGCGAAGAAGAAGTACGTTCCGGTCGTGGGCGCCGACAACTTCGGCTTCATCCGGCAGGTCAAGGGCCGCTACCCGGGCTTCCAGGGTGCGGCCGTGACCAACCCGTCGTCGATCGGCGGCGTGGGCGTGTCGGTGGCGCTGAAGGCGCTGAACAAGCAGTCCGTGCCGAAGTGGGTCAAGCTGAAGCCGGACGTATGGACGTGGCCTGCGGACAAGGCCAAGATCAACCGCTTCGCCCAGCCGGGCGCCGCGGCGGACGCGAGCGCACAGCTCCAGATCTCGCCGTGGACGACGTACAGCCTGTCTCAGTACAAGGCGTGCAAGGGCCCCTAGGCCGAAGCAGCAGTCCGGAGAGGGGGCGGCGGTTCGCCGCCCCCTCCCACTCTTCGGAGAGCATGTGAGCGACGAGGCGGCGCCGCTCCTCGAGGCACGCGGAGTCGCCAAGCACTACGGGCCGGTCGTCGCGCTCCGGTCGGCCGACCTGTCCGTGACCGCGGGTGAGGTGCACGCTTTGCTCGGCGCGAACGGCGCCGGCAAGAGCACGCTCGTGAAGTGCCTCACCGGCGTGATCCGGCCTGATGCCGGCACGATCTCGGTCGCCGGGCGGAAGGCCCGCCCCCGATCGCCGACGCACGCAGCCCGGCTCGGGCTGTCGCCCGTCTTCCAGGATCCGGCGCTCGTCCCCGACCTGAGCGTCGCGCAGAACCTTCGCCTGACCGGCTCGTCCGTGGACGCGGTGCGCGAGCAGCTCGAGTCGATGGCACTGAAGGTCAGCTTCCGCGAGCTCGTCGGCGACCTGCCGCTCCCGATCCTGCGCATGCTCGACCTCGCGCGTGCGCTCACCCACGACCCGCAGCTCCTGATCCTCGATGAGATCACGGCCGCCCTGCCCTCGGACCTGGCCGAGCGCGTCTTCGCGGTCATGCGCGAGCGGCGGGAACGCGGCCGCTCGGTCCTGTTCATCACCCACCGCCTCGCAGAGGTGATCGTCATGTGCGACCGCGCGACGATCCTCCGCGACGGCCACGACGTCGGGACGATGTTGCCCCGCGAGGGCGGCGAGGCGCAGATCGTCGAGACGATGCTCGGGCCGGAGGCCGCGCGCGCCGAGGCGGCGGCCGCGAAGGTCGAGACGGCCGAGTTGCCGGAGGAAGAGGCGGCGGCGGAAGAGGCGGCGACCGTGCTCAGCGTCGACGACCTCCGTGTCGGCGGCGTGCAGGGCATCTCGTTCAGGCTGCGCAAGGGCGAGGTGCTCGGCGTGGCCGCGCTCGAGGGCCAGGGCCAGGACGAGCTGTTCGAGGCCCTCGCCGGACAGCGGAAGGCCGAGGGGGGCGAGGTCCTGGTCGACGACAAGCCGTTCCGGCCGCGGCACCCGTACGACGCCGTCCGCCGGAACGTCGTGCTCGTGCCGCCCGACCGCCTGCTGGCCCTGCTGCCGCAGCGGTCGGTCCGCGAGAACGTGGCGGCGCCGCTCTACAACACGCCGCTCCGCTGGGGCCCGATCAACATGCGCGAGGAGGGCCGGCGCGTTCGCCGGGCGGTCGACGCGCTCCAGATCGACATGCGCGCGGCCCGGCAGGTCCGGCGGCTCTCGGGCGGCAACCAGCAGAAGGTCACGATCGCGCGCTGGATCGCCTCCGGATTCGCGGTCCTGCTCTGCAACGACCCGACGCGTGGGATCGACGTCGGCACGAAACGCCAGGTCTACGCGCTGCTCCGCGAGCTCGCGAACGACGGCGCCGCGATCCTCTTCTTCAGCTCGGAGCTGGCCGAGTTCCCGCTGGTCTGCGACCGCGTCCTCACCGTGTACGGCGGACGCGTGACGGCAGAGCTGTCCGGCGCCGCCGCCGACGAGGCGACGCTGCTCCAGGCGATGCACGGGCTCCACCTCGACGAGGCGGTGGCATGAGCACGGCCTCCGCCTCAGCGCCGGCGCTCGAGTTTCGCGGCGCGAAGCCGTGGCGGCGCGCGCTCCGGCTGCACGGCTGGACGATCGCCGTCTGGCTCGTCCTGTTCGCGATGGTGCCGTACTGGCGCTCGCTGTCCAGCCAGGACTTCAAGTTCGACCTGCAGTCGCTCGCGATCGATGCGCTACCGCTCTGCTTTGCGGCGATGGCTCAGGCGGTGATCGTCATCTCCGGCGGCATCGACCTGTCGATCGGCTCGCTCATGGGCGTGATCAACGCGCTCTCCGCGCGCGAGATGGTCGACATGAGCTTCCGCCAGGCGCTCGCGTTCTCGCTCCTGCTGATCGTCCTCGCGATGCTCGCGAGCGCGTTCACCGGCCTGATCATCACGGTGACCCGGATCCCGGACATCGTCGTGACGCTCGGCATGCTCTTCGTCTGGCAGGGGGTCGCGCTCTGGATCCTGGAGATCCCGGGCGGCGGCGTCCCGCTCGACTACTCGAACCTGGCGCTGGGCGACGTCGGCACGCACGGGCATCCCGAACGCGGGCGTCGCCGTGTTCGCGGCCCTGCTCCTCGTGTGGGTGCCGTTGCGCTGGCTGCGTCCGGGCCTGGCCATCTACGCGGTCGGCTCGAACCGGAACTCGGCCTATCTGAGCGGCATCAACGTCGCGCGGACCCGGGTCGGCGCGTACCTGCTCGCGGGCGTCTTCACGGGTCTCGCGGGTCTCGCTCTCTCGGCCTCGTCGGGGATCGGCGACCCGAACTCGGGCTCGACGTACACCCTCAACAGCGTGGCGGCCGTCGTGCTCGGCGGCGTTTCGCTGCTCGGCGGCGTCGGCGGCCTGATCGGCGTGATCGCGGCCGCGTACGTGCTCACGCTCTCGAAGATCATCCTGCTGCTCCGCGGCACCGACCCGAACTACGCCAACGTCTACCAGGGACTGCTGATCATCTTCGTCGTGATCATCGGCGGCCTGCTCACCAGGAAGACGAGGGCATGACCGTCGTCCCGGACGCCGTCGGCCCCGAGAGCCGCCTGCGCACCGCGCAGCGCTTCCTGGTCGACAACCCCGTCGTCGTGCTCGTCGGCGTGCTCGTGCTGCTGTTCATCCTCACCGACGTCGTCAACCGGCACGACGCGGGCGAGCCGTTCATCACCTGGAACCAGCTGTCGACGACGTTCCTCGTCGCGGCGCCGCTCGGCATGATCGCGGCCGGGCAGACGCTCGTCATGCTCACCGGCGGCGTCGACCTCTCGGTCGCGCTCACCGCAACGGCGGCCGCCTTCGCCACCTCGTGGCAGGGCGGGAACGGCACGACCCAGGGCATCGTGGCCGGGCTGCTCGTTGGCCTCGGGATCGGCCTCGCCAACGGGATCGGCATCGGCATCTTCCGCGTCAATCCGCTGATCATGACCCTGGGCACGTCCTCCGTGACCTTCGGACTGCTGTCCATCTATGCCGGGCGGTCGTTCGAGAAGGTTGTGCCCCACCTCGTCGCGACGCTTGGCTCCGACCGCTTCTTCGACTACCTGCCGGCCAACCTGATCCTGTGGGTCGTGATCGCCGCGATGATCATCCTCGGGCTCCGCTACACCGGGTACGGACGGATGCTCTACGCGGTCGGCGACAACGACGTCGCGGCCCGGCTCGTGGGCGTGCGTGTCTGGCAGGTGCTCGTGGTCGCCTACGCGCTCTGCGGGCTGTTCAGCGCGATCGGCGGGCTGCTGCTCGTCGGCTTCACGAACAACCCCGACCTCGGGCTCGCGTCCCCGTACTTGCTGCAGTCGGTGGCGGCGGTCGTGATCGGCGGCACCTCGATCTTCGGCGGGTGGGGGAGCTACAGCGGGACGATCGTGGGCGTGCTCATCCTCACCGTGCTCGGGTCGCTGCTGACGCTGCTCAACGCCGACGAGTGGCAGCGCCAGGTGATCTACGGCGCGATCATCATCGCGCTGACGGCGATCTACGCCCGCGTCTCCAGCGCCGAGTGATCGGCCTCACCAAGCTCGCGCCGGGCGCGGGCAGCGTCGGCCTGAGCGAGCGGCCCGAGCCACGGCCGGATCCGCGCCACGTGGTGCTCGACGTCATCGGCGCCGGCATCTGCGGGACCGATCTGCACATCGCCGACGGCGAGTACGAGACCGTCACGCCCGTGACGATGGGCCACGAAGTGGCCGGGTCGGTGGCCGAGCTAGGGGACGGCGTGGACGACTCCTGGCTCGGCGCCCGCGTCGCGAGCGAGACCTACTTCTCGACCTGCGGTCACTGCGCACACTGCCTCGCCGGCCGCGTCAACCTCTGCGCCGAGCGGCGCTCGATCGGCACGCACGTCGACGGCGCGTTCGCGCCTCGCCTCCACGTCCCGCTCACGAACCTGCACCGCCTGCCGGACTGGCTCGACGGCGCGACCGCCACGCTCTGCGAGCCGCTCGCGTGCGTCTGCCACTCGCTCCTCGAGCCGGAACCCGCGGTCCGGGCCGGCGACGACGTGCTCGTCACCGGGCCCGGGCCGGTCGGGTTGCTGGCCGCGCAGGTCGCGCGCGCCTCGGGCGGCCGCGTCCACGTGCGCGGCACGCCGCGCGACGAGCGGAGGCTCGCCCTCGCACGCGAGCTCGGGCTCGAGGCGAGCACGACAGAGGATCCGCCGGTCGAGGCCGACGTGGTGGTCGAGTGCTCGGGCAGCGAGGCGGGGATGGCGAGCGGGCTGGCGGCCGCCCGCCGTGGCGGCGCGCTACGTCCAGATCGGCCTGGCGGGCAAGCGGGTCTCGCTGCCGTTCGACCTCGTCTGCTTCCACGAGCTCACGATCACGTCGGGCTTCGCGAGCACGCCCTCGTCGTGGGCGAAGGCGCTGGAGCTCGTGACCGAGCGCCGCGTCGAGCTCGAGCCGCTTGCTCACCGAGGTCGTCCCCTTGCGCGAGTGGGAGCGCGCCTTCGCCGCCACCCGCGCGGCCGAGGGGATCAAATTCGTGCTCGACCCTCAGACCACGTAGGGCTTCAGCACGTCGCGCGCGAGCAGGAAGCCGCGCTTGACGAGCTCCTCCTCGCCCTCGAAGCGCCGGTCCTCGTGCTCGATCGAGAGCACGTGGTCGTAGCCGACCGCGTACAGCGCTGCGACGAAGCGATCCCACCGCACCTCGCCGAGCCCGGGCAGGCGCGGGACCTGCCAGCCGATCCCGCTCGAGAGCGTGCCGTGGCGGTAGAGGCCGTCCGGGCGCACCTCGAGGTCCTTCGCGTGCGCGTGGAAGATGCGGTCGGCGTAGTCGTAGACGACGCGCTCGTAGTCGATCATCAGCCAGACGAGGTGCGAGGGGTCGAGGTTGAGCCCGAAGTTGTCGGCGGGAATGGCCGAGAACATCTCGTCCCAGATCGCCGGCGCGTACGCGAGGTTGGTGCCGCCGGGCCACTCGTCGTAGCTGAAGATCATCGGGCAGTTCTCGATCGCGATCTTCACGCCGCGCTCGCCGGCGTAGTCGACGAGCGGCGGCCAGATCTGCCGGAAGCGCTCGAGGTTCTCGGGCAGCGGGCGGTCCTTGTCGTTGCCGGCGAACGTGCCGACGATGCCGACGCCGAGCCGCTGCGCGGCGTCGATCACCTTCCGCAGGTGGCCGTTCACCTCCTCGCGATGCGTGTCGTCGGGGTGGAGGTTGTTCGGGTAGTAGGCGAGCGAGGAGATCGTGAGCCCGTGCCGGCTCATCGTCTCGTGCACCTCGTCGGGGTCGAACGACTCGACGTCGACGTGGGTGACGCCCGCGTAGCGGCGCCGCTCGCCGCCGCCGGAGGGCCAGCAGGCGACCTCCAGTGCCTGGAAGCCCTCGCCGGCGGCCCATTCGGCCACCTGCTCCAGCGTGAGGTCGGGAAAGGCCGCGGTCAGAAGGCCGAGCTTCACGTGGTCACCTCCACCCATCGTCGTTCACGGTTGCTGAGCGCGACGGCGTCACCGAGCACGTTCTCCCGGTGGCCGTCGGCGAAGGTCGGATAGTCGGGCGTCGTCGGGCGGGCCGCCGGCGGCGACGGCCGTGTAGACGGCCCGGTAGAGCTCCTTGAAGGTCTCGGCGAAGCCCTCCGCGTGCCCGCCGGGGAGGCCCGTCCGCGCGGCGGCCTCCGGCATGAGGAGCGCGGGGTCGCGCGCGAGCAGCTCGTTGGGCGCGCCGCGGTGGCCGAGCCAGAGCTCCTCGTTGCGCTCGGAGTCCCAGGCGATCGCGCCCTCTCGAGCCGTCCACCTCGAAGCGGAGCGAGTTCTTGCGACCCGCGCTCACCTGCGACACGACGAGCGACCCGCGCGTCCCGTCCTCGAACCGCAGGAGGATGTGCGCGAAGTCCTCCGTCGTCATCTCGGCGTCCACGCGCTCGACGTCGTCGGCGGAGGCGAACGTCTCGATCTCCTGCGTCGGCCGTCGGCGCACGGGGATCGCGGTCGCGAGGTCGGCGAGCAGCGAGCTCACGCGCAGCCCGGTCACGAACTGCACGAGGTCGAGCCAGTGCGAGCCGATGTCGGCGACCGCCCGCAGCGACCCGCCCTTCTCCGGCTCGAGCCGCCAGTTCCAGTCCGTGGGCAGGAGCAGCCAGTCCTGGAGGTAGCCGCCGTGCACGTTCCAGACCCGGCCGAGCGCGCCGGCGGCGACGAGCGCGCGCGCCTGCTGCACCTGCGGGTAGAAGCGGATGTTGAAGTTCGTGCAGTGCACGAGCCCGCCGGCCTCGGCGAGCTCGAGCAGCTCGGCCGACTGCTCCGAGGTGAGCGCGAGCGGCTTCTCGCAGACGATGTGCTTGCCCGCCTCGAGCGCCTGCTTGACCTGCTGGTGATGGAGGTGGTTCGGCGTGGTCAGGTGCACGACGTCCACCCGCTCGTCCGCGAGCAGCGCTTCGTAGCCGTCGACGACCGGCGCGAGGCCCTTGGCCCGCGCGCGCTCGGGCGACGAGCCGACGATGCCGACGACCTCCACGCCCAGCCGTCGCAGCGCCTCCACGTGGACTGCGCCGATGAAGCCCGTGCCGACGACGCCGGCACGCAGATCCGTCAGGTTCCTCACGTCACCTCCTCCGCCGTGACGGCGATTGTCGTGGTTCGCTCCGCGCCCGGTTCGAGGAACGGCAGCCGGCCCTCGCGCGCGATCGTGCGCGCGCCCGAGCACCGAGCAGTTCGCCGGCTCGAGCCCGAGCGCGTAGACGCCCGGCGCCGGGTCGATCCACTGCCAGAGGCGCGGGAGGTTCGAGCTCACGCGGACGCGGAGCCCGAGGCGCTCGTTGACGACGCTTGCGCCCGTGGCGCCGAGGTGCTCCCACACGCGCTCGGGGGCGTCGACCGGCTCGGGCGGCGCCGTCGTCCAGTCGGCCGCGGCCGCGTCGTCGTCCCGCGGCCGCACCTCGTCGGCGTCGCTCTCGACGCGGGCGCCGTCGTCCCACAGCGGCCAGCCGAGGTTGACGTGGTAGAGGAGCGGCGCCTCGAGCGCCTGCTCGGCGACGTTCGTCGTGCGGTCGGTCAGCTCGACCCGCCCCGCCCGCCGTCGTCCGGATCGTGCGCTCCACCCGCAGCCCGCGCGGGTCCTCGACCGTCGCGCGGACGATCGACTTCGTCCGGCGAGCGCTCGACGGCCACCTCGCGCGCCTCCAGGAACGTGTAGGTGCCGTGCAGCCCGACGCCCTCGGAGGCTGCGCCGACGTTGTCGAGGCCGCACGTCGTGACGAGGCCGCCGCCCCAGGCGGCCCGCCAGTCGCCCGCGTCGGAGCCGCCCTCGCCGGCCGGCCCGATCCACGCGAGCGGAATGCCGCGAAACCAGGCGGCGCCGACGTCCAGGCCGCGGCGCGGGTGGACGCGGAGCTCGATGCCGTGACGAACACGAACGTCGATCGCCGGACGGTCGCTGGCGAGCGCGACCTGGTCGAGGTGGCCGAGTCGCGTCTCGAGCGTCACGTCCCGGGCAGCTCCACGTCGAAGTCGACGTCGATCGTGTACCGCGATCCCACGTACCGGCTCTCGGTCCACTCGAGCGGCTTGCCGTCCTGGTCGTGGATCAACCGGCGCTCGACGAGCAGCGGAGCGCCCTTCCGGACCCGCAGGTAGCGCGCGTCCTCCGCCGTCGCGGCCTCCGCTGCGAGAGTGGCACGGCCGCGGCTCGGCACCAGTCCGGCCGACGCGAGCGTCTCGAAGAGCGATGCGCGCTCGAGGTCGGCGTCGAGCGCGTCGCCGACGCGCGCCGCCGGGAACACCGCCCGCTCGACCGCCAGCGGCTTGCCGTCCGCCAGCCGGACGCGGCGCAGCACGACGACGTCGCCGACGCCGAGCCGGCGCTCCTCCTCCTCGGTGGCCCGCCGCTCCTGCCGCTCGAGGACCCGGGAGGTCGGGACGCGGCCCTGGCGGCGCATCTCGTCCGAGAACGAGAGCACGTGGCCCGCCGTGCGGTTCGCGCGCTCGGCGGCGACGAAGGTGCCGCGGCCGGGCACCCGATAGACGAGGCCGTCCTGGACGAGGCGCTGCACCGCCGCCCGCGCGGTCATGCGGGAGACGTTGAACTCCGCGCAGAGCTGCGACTCCGACGGCAGCGGCGCGTGCGGCTCGAGCCGGGCCACGCGCGTCCGCAGCGACTGCTCGATCTCGAAGTAGCGCGGGACGAACTCAGTCACGAGCGTGGCCGACGGCGCCGTTGATCGTGAGGCCGCCGTCGACGATCAGCTCCTGGCCGGTGACGTAGCGGGCGGCGTCGGAGGCGAGGAAGAGGACGACGTCGGCGATCTCCTCGGCGCTGCCGATCCGGCCGAGCGCGATGCGCTCCTCGTAGTTGCGGCGGACCTCGGGCGTGTAGGCGTTCGCGTTGAGGGGCGTCTCGACGGCCCCGGGCGCGACCGCGTTGACGGTGATGCCGGCCGGCGCGAGCTCGAGCGCGAGCACCTTCGTCAGGCCCACGATCGCGCCCTTGGCCGCGGTGTATGCGCCGAGGCCGGGCACGGCGAGCACGTCGGAGGCGGAGCTGATGTTCACGATCCGGCCGCTGCCCTGTTTCAGCATCTGGCGCGCCGCGGCCCGGGCGCCGTAGAAATAGCCGTGCAGGTTCCCGGCGAGGAGCCCATGCCAGTCCTCGTCGCTCGTCTCGACGATGGGGCGG
Source organism: uncultured Actinomycetes bacterium (assembly GCA_963739085.1). Classification (GTDB taxonomy): domain Bacteria; phylum Actinomycetota; class Thermoleophilia; order Gaiellales; family Gaiellaceae; genus DATFQE01. The sequence goes on from CAVTZA010000023.1 coordinate 69,318, forward strand.
ACCATCAGCCGCGCCGCGTTGTTCACCCACACGTCGATGCCGCCCCACGCGTCCACCACGCGGTCCGCGAGCGCCTCGACCGCCTCGCGGTCGCCGGTGTCCCCGTGCACGAAGATGCCCTCGGTCGGCGGGTCGCCGTCGAGCGAGATGCCCGCGACGCGCGCGCCGGCTCGGGCGAACGCCCGCGCGATCCCCTCGCCGATGCCGCTCGAAGCGCCGGTGACCACCACGCGCCGGTCGCTCACGTCGAAGGCGGCGGACACGCCGTGACTGTATAGCTGTCTAGACGGGAGGGCAATAAGCTGCCGCGGTCGCGAACATGCCGAGGAATGGACCCAGTTGGGTCCAGCCGGCGAGGGTGAGGGAAGGGCACGCTGTCAGGGATGAGGTGATCGCAGTGATTACCTCGCAAACACCGGAGGTAAGTAATGCGCAAGCTCATCATCATCGCCGCCTCTCTCGCGGCGCTCGCCATCCCGACCGCCGCCATCGCCAGCGTCGCCGTCGCGACAACGGCGTCGGCTCCGTCGGCAAGGGCGACGTTCAGTCCGCGCTCGGCTGGAACAACGCCGACGTTCGACAAGGGCGCTGGCTCGCTCAAGTTCACCGCTAGCGCCGAGAAGGTCATCGCCGACTACACGATGTCCTGCTTCAACGTGCAACGGCGGCATCGACGCTGAGGTCGGCCACCGGATCATCTTCCAGCCCGGCACGACCACGGTCACGGCCACGCCGGTGCTCAACGCCGGCAACGGCAAGCAGATCACCGGCTTCAACCTGACCGGCCAGACCAGCGGCTTCACCGCCACCGGCAGCGCGACGCTCCGCGACGGTACCGTGCCCGAGGGCTGCGTTCATCGTACATGAACCTCGGACAGGGCGACCTGTTCGGCAAGACCGTCACGATCACCGGTGGCCTCAAGGTCAACGGCATCGACCTGCCGAACACCCCGGTGGTCATCCCGGCCGTCTGATCCAACCCCGCACCACAGCAACCAACCCCCACCACAGCGCCCCCCGGCTTACGCAGCCGGGGGCGCTAGTCGTTTTCGATCCGCAACCGAGGCCCGCTCCGGCGGGCCTCGCTGTGCGAGAGCTCAACAATGACGCTCGGCGTGCGGATCAGCCACACTTCCGTGATGGCCACCCGCCCGGTAATCGGCGGGGACGTCCAGCAGGCTCTGGACCGCGTCGGCGTCCCGAGCTACGTCCTCGACACGACGGGAGTCGTCCGCTGGATCAATGCGGCTGCCGAGCGTCTTGTCGGCGACGTTCGCGGGCGTCAGTTCACCTCCGTCGTCGCGCCCGAGGACAGCCGGCGCGCCCGCGAGCTGTTCTCCCGGAAGGTGCTCGGCACCTCCCCGGCCACCGATGCGCCCGCCGTCTTGGTTTCGACCGCCGGCACGCGGGTCCCCGTGGAGATCAGCTCGGTGCCGCTGATGAACGGTGAACGGGTGATCGGTGTCTTCGGATTGTTCGAGGAGCGCCCCGACGACACAGCCACAGCGCCACACCCGCATCTCACTCCCCGTCAGGTCGAGGTGCTTCGTCTTCTGGAGCAGGGCCGCTCGACGAAGCAGATCGCCGCCGAGCTCCACCTGAGCACGGAGACGGTCAGGAACCACATCCGCCGTCTCTTTCGGGCCCTCGGCGTCCATTCCCGACTCGAAGCCGTCGCCGCCGCCCGAGCCGCGTCACTCGACTAGGCGAGCGAGCTACTGGTGAGGCTCGGCGTCGAGGCCGCGGTGGTTCGAGGGAAGCTCGTCCCCGGGGACGTCGAGATCCGCGACGGGGTCGTCGACGCGGTCGGCCTCGACGGCGGCGGAACCGGGGTGGCGGCGCCGGGCTTCGTCGACCTGCAGGTGAACGGCTACGGCGGCATCGACCTGCTCGGGGAGCCCGAGCGCTGGCGAGAGGTGGACGCGATGCTCGCGGAGCTCGGCGTCACGACGTGGCAGCCGACGCTCATCTCCGCCGAGCCCGACGAGACGCTGCGCGCCCTGCGTGCGATCGACCTGGACGTCCACCTCGAAGGGCCCTTCCTCGCGCTGCCCGGCGCGCACCCGCCGGAATGCCTCCGCGAGCCCGACCTGGAGCTGCTCGATGCCTTCACGACCGCCGGCCGCGTCCGCACGATGACGCTCGCGCCCGAGCTCCCCGGTGCGCTCGAGCTCGTCGACGAGCTGGGTCGGCGCGGCATCGTCGCCTCACTCGGCCACTCCGCGGCCGACGCCGCCACCGCCCACGCGGCCTTCGATCGCGGCGCGCGGACGGTCACGCACGTCTTCAACGTCATGGGCCGCTTCACGCATCGCGATCCCGGCCTCGCGGGCGCCGCCCTCGCGCGCGAGGACGTGCTCGTGCAGGTGATCTGCGACGGCGTCCACGTCGCCGACGACGCAGTCCTGTTCGCCTGGCGGGCCGCCCGCGGCCGGCTCGCGGTCGTCAGCGACCTGATCGCTGCCGGCGGTCTCGGCGACGGAGGGTTCCGGCTCGGCGGTACGCAGGTGGAGGTCGACGGCGGCGTCTCGCGCGCGCCGGACGGCATGCTCGCGGGCGGGACGAGCACCGTGCCCGAGGCCGTCCGGCGGCTCGTCCGGCTCGGCGTGCCGCTCGCCGAGGCGGTGGACGCCGGCAGCGCGGTGCCCGCCCGGATCCTGGGCCGCACGGACGTGGGCGTGCTCGAGCCCGGCGCGCGGGCGGACGTGGTCGTCCTCGACGAGGACGTGCGCGTCACACGAGTCCTCCGCGGTGGAATCGCCGTAGGCTGACCAGCCGTGCCGCACGAGCCCATCCGCACCACGGTGATCGGCAGCTATCCCTTCCCGGGCTGGCTCGAGCTGGCCGGCGAGCATCTCGCCGAGCTCGGCCCCGACGACCGCGAGGAGGCGACCCGCGACGCCGTCTGGGCGGCCGTCGGCGACCAGCTTCGGGCCGGCCTCGACGTCATCACCGACGGCGAGCAGACGCGCTTCGACTTCAACCTGTCGTTCTACGCCTTCCTCGACGGGCTCGAGCTCGACGACGAGCCGCGCCGCAGGTTCGGCCCGCCGGCGCACGACCAGCGCGGCCGCCACCGGATCGTCGGGGAGCTGGGCGCACCGCGCGGACTGGGCGTGGTCGCCGAGTGGGAGCGCCTGCGCTCGCTCGCGCCGGAGGGCACGCAGCTGAAGGCCAGCGTTCCCGGGCCGTACACGCTGGCGGGCCGCATCGAGCCGAACGACGACCACCCCGACCGCTGGGCGGTCACCGAGGCGCTGCTCCCGGTCGTGCGCGCCGAGCTGGAGGCGCTCGTCGAGGCGGGCTGCGGGGTCGTCACCGTCGACGAGCCCTCGATGAGCTGCTACGCCCACCGCGAGGATCCCGAGCGCCTCGTCGACGTGTTCAACCGCACGGTCGAGACGGTCGCCGGCCGCGCCTACCTCGGCACCCACCTCTGCTTCGGCAACTACAAGGGCCGGGCCGTCGGGAAGCGCCGCTACGCGCCGATGTTCCCGGCCTTCCTCGAGCTGAAAGCGGACGAGCTCCACCTCGAGATGGCGAGCCGCGAGTTCGCCGAGCTCGAGCTGATCGAGGCGATCGGCGAGCGCCACGACGTCGGCATCGGCGTGATCGACGTCAAGAGCTACTACGTCGAGACCCCGGCCGACGTCGAGGAGCGGATCCGCGCCTGCCTCCGCTACGTCGCGCCCGAGCGGCTCAGCGTCAGCCCCGACTGCGGCCTCTCGCAGACCGCGCGCTGGGCGGCGCAGCAGAAGCTCGCGAACATGGTCGAGGGCGCGCGGCGGGTTCGGGCGTCGCTCTGAGGCCTAGTAACAGACTGTTACTAGCAACAAGAAGCGCCTGGTCACGCGGCAGGGACGGCCTTGTAACAGACTGTTACTTGGCTGCGAAGGCGAACGCGCGCGCCGGGTTCGCCACGAAGATCTGCTCCGAGAGCTCACGCCCGAGCTCGCGTTCGAGCCGCGGCTTGAAGCGCGCGAACACGTAGTCGAGCCCTGGCCCGCCGCCGTAGGCCCGGAACATCGAGCGCCGGCCGGTGTCGCCGCCGACGAGCAGCCGGTCGGCGTGCCCTCGCTCGGCGAGGTCGGCGATCAGCCCGAGGATCGTCGAGTCCGGCCAGTACTTCGTGCGCCCCGGCCCGTCGAGCTGGAGCCATGCGCCCGTGGCGGCGGTCTCGGCATGCTCGCCCGGGTCGGGATTGCGGTCGAGGTGGGCGAGGACGACGCTCGACGGCTCGACCCCGAGCGCGCCGAGCCGCTCGACGATGGAGAGCCCCATCGTGCCGTGCTCGGTGTGGACGCAGACCGGCGCTCCGACCCGCGCGTGCGCGCCCGCCGCCGCGGCGAACGCCTTGGCCTCGAAGGGCTTGATCACGTGGTAGCTCGCCCCGACCTTGATGATCCCGCAGCGCTCGAGGTCGGCGGCGAAGCGTTCGGCGAGCGCGTCCTCGCTCTCCGTCGCGCAGCGGGTCGTCGGCGGCGTAGTGGACGTCGCGGTGCAGCCCGGTCGCTGCAACCACGTGGAGGTTCGCCGCCTCCGAGACGGCCTGCAGCCCGTCGAGGTCGCGGCCGAGCCCGATCGGCGTCCAGTCGACGAGCGCGCGTGCGCCTGCCGCCGCGAGCGTCCGCGCCTCCTCGATCGCCTTGTCGACGTCGTCGTACTCGTCGCCCGGCTGGGCGGGGGTGACGAGGAAGAGGTGCTCGTGCGCGTCGCACGGCCCCAGCTCGGCCGGGGCGATGTCGCCGCGGATCGTGCGGATGACCTTGGCAACGCTCACGAGGTCTCGCATACTGCCTGCGACAATGGCTCGCATGGACGTGGCGTTTCCCAAGCCGCGCCTCCGTGGTGTCTTCCACCAGTGGGCGTTCTTCGCCGCGGTTGCCGCGGGCGTGGTGCTGGTCGCGCTCGCCGACGGGTTACGCGAGCGGTTCGCCACCTGGGTCTACGTCGCAGCGCTCGCGGCCATGTTCGGCGCGAGCGCCGTCTACCACCGCGTCGACTGGCGCACGCCGGCGCGACGGGCGTGGGCGCGCCGGCTCGACCACTCGACGATCTTCCTCTTCATCGCGGGCACCTACACGCCGTTCGCGCTGCTGGCGTTCCACGGAACGCTGGCCGCGGTCGTGCTGGTGACGGTCTGGGCCGGGGCCGTGCTCGGGCTCGCGATCAACCTCTGCTGGATCGACGCGCCGACGTGGGCCGGGGCGATCGCCTACCTGGCCGTCGGCTGGGTCGGCGTGATCGCCGCGCCGCAGCTCTTCTCGAGCCTCGGGATCGGGGCCGCGGTGCTCGTGATCATCGGCGGCCTCCTCTACACGCTCGGCGCGGTCGTCTACAGCCTGCACCGGCCCGACCCGTTCCCCGCGATCTTCGGCTACCACGAGGTCTTCCACGTGCTCGTCGTGGCTGCCGCGGTCCTGCAGTTCGTGGCGGTCTCGCTGATCGTCCTCTGATCGGCGAGGAAGCCCCGGCTCAGGAGCTTCGTCGGTCGAGCTCTGCCTGTGCCCGCTCGGCAAGCTCGCGCGTTCGCTGCGCGTTGGCGAGGACCCGCTTGTGGTGCGCCTCCCGCTCTTCGCGCTCAGCCTTCGTCAGCTTCTTCTTCGCCATCGTCCTCCTCCAGCAGTCTTTCGATCCGCGAGAGCGTGTCCGCAATGTCGCTCACGTTGAATAGTAGGGCGATCACTTCAGCTCGGTGAATGAGGGCGTCGTCCACCACCAGAGCTTGCGGCTCGGCTCACGGTGCCGCAATCCGCAACTTCGGCGCTGTCCGCAGCGAACGTGGCTAGGGGAGGGCGGAGCGCACGAGCGGGGCGTACCCGAGGCTGTGGCCGTTCCGGTTCGGGTGGTAGCTCTCGCCGGTGTTGAAGAGGTTGAGGCCGTTGAGCCAGGAGCTCGACGAGCAGACCGCGTGGCCGGTGAACGGCGTCTTCGCGCTCCGGTAGATCAGACCGGCCAGGCCCGCGCGCCGCGCGCTCAGCTCATCGAGCGCGTCGGCGAGCTGGTTCGCCTTCGTGCGCTCGGTGGACGAGATGCCGAGCGTGCCGAAACAGCCCGCGGTCGAGAACATCCGTGGGTAGCCGAGCACGATCGCCGTCGCGCTCATCGCGCGGCTGCGGATCGCCGAGTACGTGGTCGTCAACCGCGGCCCTAGAAAAGTCTCCAGGCCGGCGCGCGTGCTGTCGAGCGCGGACGAGCAGTTGGCGAGCGTGCACTGGACGATCAGGTCGGAGAACCCGATGTCGTTGCCGCCGATCGTCACGGTGACGATCGTCGTGTCCGCCGTCACGGAGCCGATCTGGTTCGCCATCAGGTCGCCGGTCGTCGCTCCCGAGCAGGCGACGAACGTCGGCGAAGGGATCGCGAGCTGCTGGGCGACGAGCCACGGGTAGGCGAAGACGCCGCGGCGGCAGGAGCTCGACAGCGTGTAGCTGCCGGTGCCCACCCCCGACGAGAAGCTGTCGCCGAGGGCGACGTACCGGTCCGCGCCGACCGCAGCTGGTGCCAGGGCACCGAACGCGAACAGCAGGGACAACAACGCGACAAGACGGACGGCTCGCGACGGCATCGGGCTCCTCCTCCCGTTCGGAACGCGCCGACCCTAACCTAGTTCGGCAGCAGGCCGCCCGGATACCGCGTGGCCCGCTGCGGCGCGAAGCGGGCGTCGGCGACGTCCCCGTCCTGCGTGTCCTCGGGCGAGCTCGCGTTGTATTTCGCGGCCGTCTCGTCGGCGCAGGAGAAGCCCCACGGCCCGTCCTTCTGGAACTGTCGCGAGCTCGCGCAGAGCAGCACGCACGGCCCGTCGCCGGCTCCGGCGAACGCGTGCTTCGTCCCGGGCGGGCAATGCACGAAGTCCCATTGCTTCAGCCGGCGCTCCTGCCCCTCGACGATCAGCACGGCCTCGCCCGAGAGGACGAGGAAGTCCTCCTGCTCGGTCTCCCAGTGGTACGTCCCGGTCGGCTCGCCGGGGCTCACGACGCGGATCGCCATCCCGAGCATGGGGAAGAACGTCTCGGCCTCGTACTCGTCGTAACCCGTGAGCGGCACGCTGTGCCCCTGGCCGGGCTTGTCGAACCAGCGCGCGTCGCGAGCGTTCATGACGAACCAGCCCTCGCCGGCGGGAACCAACCCCGCTTCGGTCTCCTTCAGCTCGCCCTCGGGAACCATCGCGGGATAGTAGGCGTCCCCACTACGGTGACGCCGACATGCGGCACAACGCGCTCACGCACGTCGCCGAGGGATGAGCTTCGCGAGGCTCAGTGTGGCGTAGATGAGGGTGTTGATCGCGACGAAAGCGGCGAGGGCTTGGAACAGTTGCGAGTGGAGGACCTCCGCCGGCAACAGGATTCCACCCAGGATCGTCACTGGTTTACCGCCCCACCGGGAGCCGCCTCGCGGGGGACGTAGTTCCATCCGGCAGCGCGGCCGGTGGCAATGTCGAGAAGGGACTTGACGTAGACGGCCTGGAGTACCACGTCGTATGCGATCTCGATCACCAGTGGAAGCGCTATCGCTCTACCCCGCCAGCCGACCGCCCAGACGGTGACCACGCGCTCGATCACGAAGATCAAGCCGATGCCCACCCAGAACCAGACGAACTGGAAACTGTCGGCCGCGAGCAGCGTGATCAGCAGCAGCAGCAAGTAGGCGTTCAGCGCCAGCGTCCCGTAGCCGATTGCGATCTGCTGCAGCCAATAGCGCAGCGTGGCACGGGTGAGGCCGTACGCCCCGATGTTCTCCAGTGCGCCGCGCTGCCAGCGCATCCGCTGCCGCCAGAGCGCCCGCCAGGTCGGCATCACCTCGGTAACGACCCGGCACTCCATGGGCGAGACCAACTTCGCGCCTAACGACCTGAGCGACAGTGTCATCTCGTTGTCCTCGGTGAGCGCCAACGTGTCGTAGACCTGACCCGGATCGCCGGGAAGGAGCTCGCCGCGAGAGTCGGCAACCGCCTTCAGCGCATATGCGCGGAACAACGACGCCGTGCCGGTCAGGACAAAGACCCTCCCCTTCCGACGGGAGATGTCACGCTGATAGCGGGTGAACTCGTTGCGCTGCAGCTGGCCAACCAGACCGGCGCTGCCTTCGCCGTAGAAGACGCCGCCGACCGCCATCAGATCAGGGTCCGACTCGAGCAGTCCCATCGCCTTCTCGAGGAACCCGGGGACAATGACCGAGTCGGCATCCATCACCATTGCAACATCGCGGGCATCGATGTCACGGAACATCTCTGACAGCGCCTGGTTGAGCGCGCCGGCCTTCTTCTCGGTGTTGCCAACCGTCGTGTAGACGTCCGCGCCATGTTCCCGTGCCAGGTCGGCCGTGTCGTCCGTGCAGTTGTCGGCCACGACAACCACCTTGTCCGGACGCCGGGTCTGTCGCCACAACGACTCCAGCGTCGCCTCGATCGTAAGCGCCTCGTTGTACGCCGGCACCAGCACCGTCAGCCGCAACCGCGCCCGCGCAACATCCCCGCTGTCCGTCAGCTTGCTGGGTGGAACCTCCGGCTCGTCGGCCAGCCGAACCGTCGACGGGCCCAGCGGCGTCAACAGCACGGCCCGCGCTTTGCGCATCTCCGGTGAAAGGGAATGCGGAATCCGCCTGTCCCGAGCCAGGACCCGCATCGCGGCCGCCGCATGTAGAGCAGCGAGCCCGACGAGGAACGCTGCCGCAGCCGCCCCGGCGGCGAGGATCAGCGAAACGGACGGAACGTTGTCGTCAGCACCGAGAGGAAGTTGTCCGACGATGTCCTTCGGCTCGTCCCGGAACGCAACCCACACGGCCAGCAGCAACAGGACCACGGTCAGGCCGATCAACGCGACGGCCACCCAACTCAACCGCGCAACCCGCCTGCGGCGTGGGAGGTTCTCGGTCGCCTTCAGCCCTGCCTCGGGAACCATCGCGGGATCGTAGGCGCAGACCGCGATCCGGTGACTACCGTGACGCGGACATGAGCGAGTCGACCCTCTACGGGGCGCAGCAGTCGCGCTTCGCCCGCTACCTCGAGCGGCGCGAGCAGCGGCGCCCCGATCCGATCGCGCGGGAGATCCGCCGTCGCGCGCTCGCGGGGCTGAGCGGCGAGGTGATCGAGGTCGGCTCCGGCGACGGCCGCTCGTTCGAGCACTACCCGCGGGAGGTGCGGAGGCTGCTGGCGGTCGAGCCGGACCCGACCGCCCGTGCGACCGCCGCGCCGCGGGCCGAAGCGGCGCCCTTCTCGATCGAGCTCGTCGGCGGCGACGCGGGTGCGCTGCCGGCGCCGGACGAGAGCTTCGACGCCGCCGTCGTCATGGGGCTGCTCTGCAGCGTCCCCGACCCGGCCGCTGCGCTGGCGGAGCTTCGCCGCGTCCTGCGACCCGGCGGCGAGCTCCGCTTCTGGGAGCACGTCCGCTCCGGCAACGTTGTCTTCCGCGGCATTCAGCGCGGCACCGACAGGCTGTTCTGGACGCGGGCGCTCGGCGGCTGCGAGACGACGCGCGACACCGAGGCCGCGATCCGGTCCGCCGGCTTCACGATCGCCGAGCTCGACCGAGGGTTCCACTCCTCGTCGGCGCTGACGATCACGTGCGCGCCGTACATCACGGGAGTCGCGAGGAGGAGCTAGCGGACGAGGAAGGCGACGCGGCCCTGCTCGCCCGACGCCCAGCACTTGAAGCCGCCGGCGCAGTCCACCGTGTCGAAGCTGCCGTCGTCGAACCGCTGCCACGACTCGCCCGCGTCCGCGCTCACGTCGCTGCCGCTCGGCCCGACCGCGAGCGCCACGCGACCGGTCGCCCACGCGGCGCCGGAGCGGTACTCGTTCGGCGCGTCGTCGACGAGCGCCCAGCTGCGGCCGCCGTCGTCGCTCAGCGCGGCCGCGTCCGGGGCGACCGTCGGCGTCAAGAAGTCGCCGCCGACCGCGAGCCCGTGCCGCGGATCGCGGAAGGCGAGCGCGAAGATGCCGGCGCTCGGCCCGCTGCGGACCGGCGTCGTGCTGACCGTCCAGGTCTCGCCCCGGTCGTCCGACCGGAACACGCGGGAAACGACGTCGCCGCCGGTGCCGAAGAACGCGTCGCGGCCGCCGGCCGACGTGAGGCACTGGCCGCTCGCGGCAAACGCGAACTCACCCGGCAGCGCGGGCGGCATGTCGGCGTCCACGACGTCCCAGCTGTTGCCGCCGTCCGACGTGGAGAGGATCCGGAACCTACCGCCGACGGGGTCGGACAGCGCGAGCCCGTGCTTCTTGTCGAAGAACGTCATGCAGTCGTAGAAGGCGTTCGGATCGGTGTTCTCGAACGCGAGCGTCCAGGTCGCGCCGCCGTCGCTCGTCACGTAGACGCGCGAGTCCGTGCCGTTGCCGATCGAGAGGATGACCGCGTTGTTCGCGTCGAAGGCCTCGATGTCGCGGAACTGCAGGGCTGCCGTCCCGGGCGGTCCGACCGACTGCCAGGTGGAGCCGCCGTTCGTCGTTCGCAGGACAGTTCCGAGGCTGCCGCTCGTCCAGACGACGGAATCGCTGACGGCCGACAGCCCCCGCAGCCGCGCAGCCGATCCGGTCGGGCTCAGCTGCCACGAGAAGTCCGCGGCCTTGCCGGGCGAGAAGGCGGCAGAGACGGCCGCAATCGCCACGACGAGCCCGATTAGTG